>NZ_BAAGUN010000005.1:25500-364862 GCF_054781375.1 Jatrophihabitans fulvus | reverse complement strand
GTGAAGCCCACTCGTGAAGCCCACTCGTGAAGCCCACTCGTGAAGCCCACTCGTGAAGCCCACTCGTGAAGCCCACTCAATTGTTTTCGACAGAGGTCGTGTCGGGACCGCCGAGAAGCGCTCACCCCGACGGCGACGCCTCGACGAGTGCGGTGCAGAGGACGACGTCAGGCCAGCACACGGCGCAGGAACTCCGTCTGCTCGACGACCGATTTCTCGAAGATCTCACCGACGTAGATGTCGAAGTGGCCGCACGGGAACGACAGCACCTCGGCATGTGGCGCCTTCTCCGCGACCTTATGCACCGACGACGCGGGCGCGATGTTGTCGTGCTCGGCGACGACGAGGAACAGCGGGCAGCCTACGTCAGCGGCATGCCTGACCGGACGGTTGCGGGCGATGCGCAGGATGCCGCGGGCGCACATCTCGTTGCGGAAGGTCGGTCCCATGATCGCCCGGTAACCCTCCTCCGCACCCGGCGCGCTGATCACCGCGGCCGAACCGGGCGGACCCACGATCGGCACCATGAGCGGGTCGCGGCGGCGCAGCCGGCCGGCCGCGTCGGCGAGCCCGGCCCGGGTGAGCGCGACGGTCTTGCCGGTGCCCGACTCGGTACGGGTGCCGAGCAGCGCAGCCAGACCGTCCATGGCCGCCCCCTGGCTGACCACGGCGGCGAGTCTCGGGTCGGCGGCCGCGACCGCGACGACGTGCCCCCCGGAGTAGGACGAGCCCCAGACGGCTATGCGGGCCGGATCGACCCCCTTGCGGGTGCGGGCGAAGGCGATGGCGGCGTGGTAGTCCTCGCGATGCCGGCGGTGGTCGACGTCCTGGCGCGGCACGCCCGGGATCGCATCGGACGTACCGAAGCCGCGGTAGTCGAAGACGAGGACGTCGCAGCCGGCGGCGGCGAACCGTTGCGCGAAGGGCAGCAGGCCCGCGTCGCGCGTGGCGCCGAATCCGTGCGCCATCACGACGCACGGCCGGCCGCGGGTCGTGGTCAGGTCGTCGTTGATCGCGCGCAGGTACCAGCCCTCGCATGCGCTCCCGCGGCTGTCGAACCGGACGGTCTCCACGAACTCCCACCCCCGTGACGAATTCGTTACAACCTGCCTCCGCCCGCCCGATCACGCAAGTGCGCGGTCACCGCGGGCAGCAGATCCCGGTCGACGGGCAACCACTCGACGTCGCCGAGTTCGTCCTCGGCCAGCCACCGCAGCTGATCGTGGTCCTCGACGGGTGTGGGCAGTCCCTGGTCGACGGTGGCGGCGAAGAGCGCGAGCCGGATGCCGTCGCCGACGGCCTCGCCGAGCAGCACCCCGACGCGCACCGCCACGCCGAGTTCCTCGTGACACTCCCGGATCAGGGCGGCCTGCGCGTCCTCGCCGGGCTCGACCTTGCCGCCCGGGAACTCCCACCGGCCGGCGTGCCGGTGCGGCGCCGCGCGGCGTGCGGCCAGCACCTGCCCGTCCCCGTCGACGATGGCGGCGCCCACCACCGCGATCGCCGCGTCGTTCGCGTCCGTCATCAGGGCGCCCTCGATCCTCGTTCGCGTTCCTGGACGACGAGCTCGTCCAGGTCCTTCAAGCGGTCCAGTCCGTTGAGCGCACGGGCGATGCGCTGATTGCCCTGCAGCCGCTGCCGGTTGCGCTCGAGGAATGCCCAGTAGCCGGCGGTGAACGGACACGCGTTCTCGCCGACCCGCACCTTCGGGTCGTAGCGGCACCCACCGCAGTAGTCGCTCATGCGGTCGATGTAGGCGCCGCCGCCGGCGTAGGGCTTGGTGGCCATCACCCCGCCGTCCGCGTACTGCGACATGCCGACGACGTTCGGCACCATGACCCAGTCGTAGCCGTCGACGAAGGAGCGATGGAACCAGTCGGTGACCTGCGCGGGACGCCACCCTCGCTGCATCGCGTAGTTGCCGAGAACCATCAGCCGGGGGATGTGGTGCACCCACGAGTTCTGCGCGACCCCGCGCAGAACGTCGGACAGGCAGGCCGCGTCGACCGACTCGTGGTCGAGTTCGGTGAACCACTTGGGCACAGTGCCCGTGGCCTTCAGTTCGTTGCGGCGCCGGTAGGAACGCGGCTGCTGCCAGTAGAGGTGCCACACGTAGTCGCGCCAGCCGATCACCTGGCGGACGAACCCCTCGACGGACGCAATGGGTGCATCGCCGTCGCGGTAGGCCTTCTCGGCCGCCGCAGCCACCTCGAGCGGGTCGAGCAGACCGAGATTCATCGGCGCCGACAGCAGCGAGTGCGCCATCCAGTCGTCCTGCTGCAGCATCGCGTCCTCGTGCGCCCCGAAGTGCGGCAACCGGTGTGCCACGAAGTCGCGCAGCGACGCCATCGCCTCGTCGCGGGTGACGGGGAATCGGCGGGGACCGTCCTCGCCGACGAACGCGACGTCGCCGTCGCGTTCCCAGCGGTCGAGCTGCCGCCGCACCTCGTCGTCGACGTCGTCCTCCTGCGGCCACCAGGGCTCGTCGACGCCGAGGGTCGGCTGCTTCGGTGGTGGCTCCCGGTTCTCGTGGTCGTAGTTCCACGTGCCACCCGCAGGCTCGGTGGCGTCCATGAGCACGTCGAGCCGGCGCCGCGCGTCCCGGTAGAAGTCCTCCATGAGCAGGCGGCGCTTGCCGCGGCCGTCCGCCCACGCTGCGAACTCCTCCAGCGTGGTCGCGTAACCGCGCGGCGGCAGCACCTCGACCTTCCCGTCCGCCTCCAGCCTGCGGACGAGGTCGAGCGCGGCGTGCGTCGTCGGGTGGCAGACGGTGAGCCGGTCACGGGTGCGGCCGACCACCTCGCCGTAGGTGTCGGCGCGCACGTAGCGGCACCGGTCGCCGAGCTCGGCCGCGCGGTGGCGCATCGCCGACAGCACGAGATGGGCCTTCTGGCGGTGGAACCGGCGGCGGCGGAACACCGAGCGCGCCTCGATCAGCAGCACCTGCTGGTCGGGCTCGTCGAGGAAGTGCGGACCCACCTGGTCGCCGAACAGCCAGCGTCGCTCGGTCACCTCCGTGACGTACCCAGCGGCACGGCCCGGTACCGGTTGCGCCGCGAACCGATCTGCGTCGCGGTCGCCCGTACCGCTGCGCCCACCCGTCCGGTAGGAAAGATCGGTGACCGACTTCGACCTGGTGCTGCAGGGGACGGTGTTCTTCGACATCGTCTTCACCGGGCTCGAGGCGCCGCCCGCCCGGGGCGCCGAGACGCTGGCCACCGGCATGGGGTCCTGTCCCGGCGGCATCGCGAACCTCGCCATCGCCGCGAGCCGGCTCGGTCTGCGCACCACGCTCGCCGCCGCCTTCGGCGACGACGTGTACGCCGACTTCTGCTGGCGCACCCTCGCCGAGCAGGAGGGCGTCGACCTCGGGCACTCGCAGCGCTTCCCCGGCTGGCACTCGCCGGTGACGGTGTCGATGGTGCTCGACCGCGACCGCGCCATGCTGACGCACGCGCACCCGTCGCCGCTGCCGCCGACGACCATGATCGGACGGCGGCCGTCCGCCCGGTTCGGCTTCGTGCACCTCGAACCCGACCCGCAGGCCTGGGTCACCCACGCCGCAGCGGACGGGATGAAGCTGTTCGCGGACGTCGGCTGGGACCCCGTCGAGGAGTGGTCGCCGAAGATCCTCGAGCAGCTCGACGACTACTACGCGTTCCTGCCCAACAGCGTCGAGGCCATGGCCTACACCCGCACCGACGACCCGCACGACGCCGCGCACGCGCTGGCCGACCGGGTCGAGGTGGCGGTGGTGACCTGCGGTGGCGAGGGCGCGATCGCCATCGACTCCGGCACCGGGGAGGAGGAGTGGGTGCCCACCTTCCCGGTGAACGCACACGACCCGACCGGCGCCGGCGACGTCTTCGGGGCGGCCTTCGTGCTGGGGACGAAGCACGGCTGGCCGCTGGCGCGGCGGCTCGCGTTCGCCAACCTCTGCGCGGCCCTGTCGGTGCAGTACGTGGGCGGTTCCCTCGCCGCCCCGGGGTGGGGTGACATCGCCGACTGGCTGCAATCCGTCCGACGCCGCGCGGCCGCGGGCTCGACCACCGCCGCGGCGAGCGCCGAGCGCTACGCGTTCGTCGACGAGGTCATGCCCGCCGAGCACGCGGCGGTGCGTCGGGCGTCGGCCACCATCGCCCGGTCGTCCGACGCGTGATGCCGTCGTCCCGGACGGTTACTGTCCGAACCGTCCGCCCGATCATGGAGGCAGCCATGCCACGAGCTCGATCCCGCCGCGAGTTCCTCGCGCTCGGCGGCGGTGCGGTCGCCGCCGCACTGCTCGCCGCCTGCGGTTCCAACACCGGCCGCGGGGGCGGCTCCGGCACGCTCGTGCAGTGGTACCACCAGTACGGCGAAGCGGGCACGCAACAGGCGGTGAAGCGTTACGCCTCGAAGTACGACGACGCCGACGTCGACGTCGTCTGGACCACCGGTGACTACGACCGCAAGGCGGCCGCGGCGCTGCTGAAGGACGGCGGCCCCGACGTGCTCGAGCTCGCCAACGGCCCGACGATCGACCAGATCCGCGCCAAGCAGGTCGTGCCGCTCACCGGCATCCTCGGCGACACCGAGTCCGACTTCACCAAGCAGATCATCGCCCGCATGTCCTACGAGGGCGAGCTCTACGCCGTGCCCGAGACCATCGACATGCAGCTGCTCTTCTACCGCAAGAGCCTGCTCGAGAAGGCGGGCGTGCAGCCGCCGGCCACCGTGCCCGAGCTCGTCGAGGCGGCGAAGGCGTTGACCACCAAGCAGGTCAAGGGTCTGTTCGCCGGCAACGACGGCGGAGTGACCGTCCTCGGCGGCCCGGCGCTGTGGGCCGCCGGCCTCGACTACCTCGACGCCGACAACGAGATCGGTTTCGACGACCCGGCGGCCGCCACTTCCCTCGCCGCGCTCCACACGATGTTCGCCAACGAGTCCCTGCTGCTCGGCGCACCGTCGGACTGGTCCGACCCGTCGGCCATCCAGCAGGGGTTGTGCGCCATGCAGTGGTCGGGGCTGTGGAACGTTCCCGTGCTGCAGAAGGCCCTCGGTGACGACCTGGGCGTCGCGCCCTACCCGGCCCTGTCGTCGTCCGTCGGTGCGCCCAGCGTGCCGATCGGTGCGTACGGCTCGGGCGTGAACGCGAAGAGCAAGCAGGTCGACGCCGCGAAGAAGTACGTGAAGTGGCTCTGGGTCGACAACACCGCCGACCAGCTCGACTTCGCGCAGAGCTACGGCTTCCACATCCCGGCCCGGCGCAGCCTCGCGCCCAGGGCCAAGGGCCTGCAGTCGGGCATCGGCAAGGACGCCGCCGACTTCGTGGCGAAGTACGCGAAGGCGCAGACCCCGCTGCTGTGGACGCCGAAGTCGATGACCGCCTACCAGGACGCCGTCAGCCGCATCATCAAGGACGGCGCGAACCCGTCGTCCGAGCTGAAGAGCGTGATCGGCACGGCGAAGGCCGAGCTCAAGCGCATCGGCAAGTAGCAGGTTGTCAGCCCCCACCCTGCGCCGTCGGCTGCTCGGGACGCAGAACCGCAACCTCTGGTTCTGGGTCTTCGTCGGCCCGTTCCTCGCCGGCCTGCTGGTCTTCGTGGTGCTGCCGATCGGCTGGTCGGTGTACCTGTCGTTCTTCGACGCGTACAACACGGTCACGCCGACGACGTTCGTCGGCTTCGGCAACTACCGCGACCTGTTCGAGGACGGCGCCTTCACCGACAGCCTCGTCACCTTCATCGTGTTCGCGCTGTTCATCGTGCCGGTGACGTTCGTCGGTTCGCTCGCGCTGGCGCTGCTGGTCAACCGGGCGCGGTGGGGCAAGGCGTTCTTCCGCTCGGTGTTCTTCATCCCGGTCGCGTGCTCGTACGTCGTCGCGGCCCTGATCTGGAAGCTGTCGATCTTCTCCGGCGTGCGCTTCGGGCTGGCCAACCAGCTGCTCGGCAGCGTCGGGCACGACCCGATCGCCTGGCTGGGCGTCACCCACCCGCCCTACTACTGGGTCGTCATCGTCTCGGTGCGGCTGTGGCTGCAACTCGGCTTCTACATGATCCTGTTCCTCGCCGGCCTGCAGCGCATCTCGCCGTCGCTGTACGAGGCCGCCGCCATCGACGGCGCCCGCTCGGGGTGGCAGACGTTCCGCCACATCACGTTCCCGCAGCTGCGCGGCACGTCGGTGGCGGTGGTGATCCTGCTGCTGGTGAACGCGTTCCAGGCGTTCGACGAGTTCTACAACCTGCTCGCGTCCGCGGGCGGCTACCCGCCGTACGCCCGGCCGCCGCTGGTGTACCTGTACTACATCGCGCTCGGCAGCCAGCAGGACCTCGGGCACGGCAGCGCCGGCGCGGTCATCCTCGCCGCCCTGATCGCGGTCTTCGCGCTGCTGCAGGGACGGGTCGTCGGTTTCGGCGAGACGTCCGCCAAGGACGCGCGCCGCGAGCGCCGGGCGGCGAAGCGGACGGTCGAGCGGACGGTGACCACGTGAGCATCGCCCGCTCGCAGCGCGACCAGGTCGGGTCGGTGGCGCGCTACGTGCTGCTCGTCGTCGGCACCGTGCTGTTCCTGACGCCGTTCTACCTGCTGGTGCGCAACGCGCTGTCGCCCGAGGCCGACATCACCTCGCCCGACTGGAAGGTCGTGCCCGGCCACCTGCAGTGGTCCAACTTCTCGGAACTGTTCGACGACGAGTCGGTGCCGATGTTCCGCAGCCTCGTCAACTCGGTGGTCGTCGCGGTGGCGCAGACGCTCGGCACCGTGGTCATCTGCTCGATGGCCGGGTACGGGCTGGCCCGCATCCCGCACCGCGCCGCCAAGGCCGTGTTCGGCCTGCTGCTCGCGACGCTGCTCATCCCGGCCGCCGTCACCTTCGTGCCGAGCTTCATCGTGGTGTCGAGCCTCGGCTGGCTCGACACCTACCGCGGGCTGATCGTCCCCGGCCTGTTCCAGGCGGTGTCGGCGTTCCTGTTCCGCCAGGCGTTCCTCGGGTTCCCGTCCGAGATCGAGGACGCCGCCCGCGTCGACGGGCTCGGCTACTTCGGCACGTTCTGGCGCATCGTCGTACCGAACAGCAAACCGATCTTCGCCGCCGTCGGCACGCTCGCGTTCATCGCCAGCTGGAACCAGTTCCTCTGGCCGCTGATCATCGCCCAGGACCCCGATTCGTGGACGGTCCAGCTGTCGCTGTCGACGTTCATCACCGCCCAGTCGGTGAACCTGCACGAACTGTTCGCCGCGGCGATCGTCTCGATCGTCCCGCTGCTCGTCGTGTTCGTCGCGCTGCAGCGCTACATCGTCCAGGGCGTCGAGCGGACGGGCGTCAACGGCTGAGAACCGCCGCGCGAACGGCGTTGCTATTGGCCGTTCGGCCGATCATGTTAGGTGCATGGCCGACAAGCTGCTGTCCCGGCTCGTCACCGGGTACGTCCTGATCGTCGTCGCGACCCTCGTCGCCCTCGCCGTACTCAGCGCGGTCCGTCCCTCGCTCGCCACCGACGACGCGTGGGTGCACGCCGCGATCGTCACCGCGTTCGCGGTGCTGTTGCCGCTGCGGTTGCGCTCGGCCGCACACGGCAATGCCGGAGCGCTCCGCGCAGTGGCGATCATCGCCACGGTGCTCGTCGTGGTGAACGTCGTGGAGGCCGCGATCCCCGGCACGTTCCCCGCGTGGATGCGCATCGAGATGGTGGGCATCGCCGTCCTCATGGCAGCCGTGGCGCTGACCGCCGCGCGCACGCGGCGTCCCGTGCCGGCCCGGTGAGGCGCGACCCCGCCCGACCGCGGCAGCGGTTGAGTGCCGCCGAGCGCCGCGAACAGATCATGGCCGCTACCGTCCGGGTGCTGGCGTCGCGCGGGTTCGCCGCGGCGAGCGCCGAGGTGATCGCCCGCGAGGCCGACCTGTCGAAGGGCCTGCTCTGGCACTACTTCGGCAACCAGCGTGACCTGATGCGCGAGACCGCGCTGCGCACCGTCGCCATCCTGCGCCGTGCGGTCGGGTCGGCGATCGACCTCGACGCGCCCGTGCCCGTCCTGGTGCGGGCCGCGCTGCATGCGGCGGTGTCGCTGCGGCACACGCACGACGACGAACGTCGCGCGATGCGGGAGATCATCATGAACCTGCGCGGTCCGGACGGGACATCGGTGCTGTCGCTCGACGACTACGACGACACGTTCGCCGCGCAGGAGGCGATCTTCCGGCGTGGACAGGCGAACGGTGACATCCGCGCCGACCTCGACCCGCGCCTGCTCGCGGTGACCTACCAGGGCGCGGTCGACAGCATGCTCGGCTACCTCGACGCCCACGCCGGTCTCGACGCGGACGCCTACGCCGACCTCGTCGCCGACGTCCTGCTCGGAGGCTGCCGCACCACGACGGCTTTGGCAGACTCGGAGCGTGAGCGAGCGCCAGCGAGCGAACCATGGGCACAGCGCGCCGGGAGTCTCATGCGCGCCCGGAGCGAAGCGAGGACGTGCATGAGCTTCCACATCGCCAATGAGCCCGAGGCGGACAAGGTCCTGGACGGTCACTCGTTCGCCCCGCTGGTCGGCATGATGCTCGACCAGCAGTACGGCATGGAGCACGCCTTCCGCGGGCCGTGGAAGGTGCTGAGCCGGTTCGGCACCCTCGATCCGGCCGCGATCGCCGCCGCCGACCCGGACGAGTTCAAGGCGCTGTGCAGCACCCCTCCGGCGATCCACCGCTTCCCCGGTTCGATGGCCGCCCGGCTGCAGGACCTCGCCCGCATGGTCGTCGACGACTACGACGGCGACGCCGCGAACATCTGGAGCGGTGTCGACACCGGCAAGGAGCTGTTCACCCGCATCAACGCCCTGCCCGGCTTCGGCAAGCAGAAGGCGCAGATCTTCGTGGCCCTGCTCGCCAAACAGCTCGGCGTCCGTCCGGACGGGTGGGAGAAGGTGGCCGGTGACTACGCCAAGGACGGCTACCGCTCCGTCGCCGATGTCGTCGACGCCGCGTCGCTGCAGAAGGTGCGCGAGTTCAAGCAGCAGAAGAAGGCCGCGGCGAAAGCGGCGGCGGACGGGTGATTCAGTCGGCGATCTGCGGACCGCCGGCGGCGCCGAAGGCGTCCTGCTCGTAGCGCAGGAACGCGGTCATGCCCAACAGCACGCCCATGATGCCGGCGCCGGCGACCGGGACGAGACGACGCCAACCGCGGACGGGACCCAGGTGGTTGCTCACGCCGTCCACGGTCGCGGCCGCGGGTGAACCGCCGGCACCGCGCAGGTGAAGGTGGATCAGGTGTGCGCGAACGCCCCGGCCCGCATCGCCTCGACACCCGCCTCGAGCTCGTCCACGAGCACGTCGTCGACGTCGGCGCCGCACTGCCGCAGCCAGTTGGCGACGATGCGGTGACCGCCCTGCGTCAGTACCGACTCGGGGTGGAACTGCACACCCTCGATCGGCAGTTCGCGGTGGCGCAGGGCCATGACGACGCCGGACGCCGTCCGTCCGGTCACGACGATCTCGGACGCGAGCGCGTCCTCGCGCACCGCCAACGAGTGGTAGCGGGTGGCCGTGAACGGCGACGGCAGACCGGCGAGCACGCCGGCGTCGTCGTGGACGACGTCGCTGATCTTGCCGTGCAGCAGTTCGGGTGCCCGCACGATCGGCGAGCCGTAGACCTGCCCGATGGCCTGGTGGCCCAGGCAGACCCCGAACAGCGGCAGCCGGCGCTCGGCGCACGCCGGCACCAGCGACAGGCACGCACCGGCGTCGTCCGGGGTGCCCGGGCCGGGCGAGAGCAGCACGCCGTCGAGTTCGAGTGAGTCCAGATCTCCTACCGAGACGGCGTCGTTGCGGCGGACCTCGACGTCCGCGCCGAGCTGGGCGAGGTACTGCACGAGGTTGTAGACGAAGCTGTCGTAGTTGTCGACGACGAGAATGCGCGCGCCCATGCCTCAGTTACCCGGAACCGTGACGTCGTTGATCGGCAGCTTCGGCTCGACCCACGGGAACACGACGAACAGCAGCAACGCGCACACCGCGGCGACGAGCACGAGCGTCTGCAGCAGCTTGAGCGCGACGTTGCCGGGCAGGTGACGCCAGATCCACACGTACATCAGCCGGTCACCTCCGAGTACAAGCGCGAGACCGCGGCCGGCATCGCCTTGACGTGCTTGCCCTGCGCATCGACCGCGGTCACCTGGTCGACGAGCCGCGCGTGCACGATCATGCGCTGCTCGGCCGTGAACTTGGGGTGGCAGGTGGTCATGGTCATCAGCTTCTGCACCGGACGCAGGTCGGGATGGTTGGGCACGGCGTCGAGCACGCGGCCGGCGCCGGGGTCGACGATCTCGCGTCCCGGCACGTCGACGGTGTCGCCGCCCGCGGTGCGCACCGCCGACATGTTGCCCTGCGGGTCGGAACCCGGTTTCGAGCCCAGCACCGCGTAGACGAACCACGACTTCTGCGTCTCGACGATCACGGTGTCGCCGACCCGCAGCTTGTCGAGGTTGAGGAACGGCTCGCCCTTGCCGACGCGGTGACCCGCGACGCCGAAGTTGCCGACCTTCCCCGGCAGCGCGGTGCCGGTGTAGTGGCCCGGACCCTCCTCGAGCTGCGCGTCCCCGGTGCCTTCGACGATCGTCCAGTGGTAGTCGCGACCGAGGCGCGGGATGTAGATGTTCGCGACGCCGGTGCCGAGCGGGATCGTGCCGCTGCCGCTGCTGGGCAGCGTGGGGTCCTCACCCTTCGCCCACAGCGTCTCGGTCCTGCGCGCGATGGCGTCGTTGTCCGACCGGGCGAAGATGCTGGTGATCCAGACCTCGTAGACGACGAACAGCAGGACGACGAGGCCGAGGGTGATGAGCGTCTGCCCGATGCCCCGCAGCACGAAGCGCACCTTGTCCCCGAGCGTCGAGCCGCCGCCGGCCGCGTGCCGGGGCTGCGGCGGTGGGTCGGCGACCAGCGTGTCGTCCGCCATCGTGTCTCCGTCTACTTCCCTGCCCGGGCGTAGCCGAGCGTGATCGAGCCGCGATAGGCCGGCAACGTCAGGTCGTCGTCGGTCTCGGTGGTGTAGCCGAGGCCGTACGAGCTCGCCGCGCCCCGGAACAGCTGCACCCCGGGCGACGCGTCGAGCCTGTCCAGCATTGTCCGCGACGGGCCTATGGCCGCAACCCGGTACGGGGGCGAATACACCTCGCCGTTCAGCAAGAGGGTGTTGCCGACGCAGCGGACGGCCGAGGTCGGGATGATGCGCTGGCCCGCGATGGTCATGGCCTCGGCGCCGCCGGCCCACAGCGCGTTGACGACCGCCTGCAGGTCCGACTGGTGGACGACGAGCTGGTTGAGGTCGACCGAGCCGTCGTTGCCACCGTTGCCGTCGTTCTGGTCGTTCGACGCGTCGGCGGTGTCGGCGTCGTCGAGCACGACCACGAGGCCGGCACCCCGGACCGCCCGCAGGCCACCGGGCAGCAGCAGCGGGGCGACGCGGCGCTGCTGCCGGGCGACGGCCGAGTCGCCGGCACCGGCGTCGCGGGTCAACCGGCTCACCTCGGCCTGCAACTCGCTCACCCGGGTGTCGAGCTGGCGGACCCGGCCCTCGGCCCGTCCGACGGTGTCGGCCAGGCTGGTGATGCCGGGGGTGCGCAGGTCCTCCCCGCCGGAGTCCCGGGCGCTGGCGGCGAAACCGACGCCGGCCACCAGGCACACGACCGGGACGAGGGCATGCCAGCGGCCACCTGCCCGCAGCCGGGTCAGCCGTTCGCGCATCGGCACGCTGCCTCCTCAAAGCACCGGCGTCTACGCTAGTCGGCAGAATCCGCGCCGATCGGGCGTGTCGCGATCACCGCGCCGTCCGTACGCCCGTGCCGTCGAGTCCGTGAGAGGTTGTCGTGCCCAAGTCGAAGGTCCGGAAGAAGAGCGACGGCCCCAGCCGTCCGGCTGCCACCAGCAGCTCCACCCGCACCCGGCAGCTGGCCCCCAGCCCCACCTGGTACCCGATCGCCATGGCGGTCGTGCTGCTGCTGGGCCTCGCCTACCTGGTCGTGTTCTACCTGACCGCGAGCGGCACCGACCCCGAGGTGCCGGTCATGGGCGGCCTCGGCGCCTGGAACTTCGCGATCGGCTTCGGCGTGATGCTGCTCGGGTTGGTCATGGCGGTGCGCTGGCGATGACCGTGCGGACGGCCGCCACCGGCCGTCCACATGGTTTTCCACGCCTGTGATTACACGGCTGTAGTTCTGCACATCTGGGGACAACCCTGTGGATGACATCTCCCGGCGCACCAGCGTGCGCTTCGTCCCCGACCGCCGACTGACCGGTCTCGCGGCGGGCGGGGCGGTCGTCGCCGCCCTGCTCGCGCTGCTGGCCACCGACGATCCGAGCCGGCTGCTGTTCGCCGTCGCCGTGGTCGTCCTGCTCGCCTTCGCCCTGAGCGACCTGGTGTTCTCGCCCCGGCTCGAGGCCGACGCCGCCGGCGTGCGGGTGCGCTCGCCCCTGGCCCGCGCGTGGTTGCCGTGGTCGCAGATCGACGCCGTCCGCCTCGACGAACGACCCCGCCTCGGACGGCGCAGCGTGACGCTCGAGGTCGACGCGGGCGAGACCCTGATCGTGCTCAGCCGCCGCGCGCTCGGCACGGAACCCGAGGACGCCCTGGCCCTGGTGAACGCGTTCCGTCCGCCGCGCACTGACCCGCGGGTCAGCTGAAGGTCGCCGATCGCACCGCGACGACGAGCACGACGAGCACCAGTACGGCGCCCAGCCCCGACGCCTGCACGGTGCTCGACGGCCGGGTCGAGACGCGGGGGATGCCCCCGATCGCGAGCGCGCACAGCAGGCCGGTCACGAACCCGCCGATGTGCCCCTCCTTCGAGATGCCGTCGACCCGGAACGTGATCACGAAGTTGAGCACCAGCATGGCGACGAGCCACTGCAGATCGAGTCCGAGCCGGCGCACCAGCACCAGGCAGGCGCCGAGCAAGCCGAAGATGGCGCCGGACGCGCCGGCGGTCGGGGTGAATTGGTCGCCGAAGGCGAAGACGGCGGCGCTGCCGCCGAGCGCGCTGATCAGGTAGAGCGCAAGGAAGCGCCACCACCCGAGCAGCCGTTCCAGGGCCGGTCCGACGAAGGCGAGCGACAGCATGTTGGCGCCGATGTGGATCAGGCTGAGGTGCAGGAACGCCGAGGTGATCAACCTGTAGTAGGCGTCGGCGTTCCAGATCGCGTACGGCTGCAGTTGCCACGATTGGAACAGCGCCGACCCGGTCGGGTCGTTCAGCGAGGCGCCCGCCCCGGTGCCGGTGGCGAGGTAGGCGGCGACGTTGAGCGCGATGAGCGTGAACGTGACGTACGGGGTGCCGCCCGTGATCCGGGCGCCCACGCTGGTGCGTGGGGCCCGGATCGAGCGGGCACCCTCCCGGGCGTCGTCCGGACAGTGGAAGCCGACGGACGCCGGGCGCATGCACTCCGGGCAGATCGGACGGTCGCAGCGGACGCAGCGGACGCCGGTCTCCCGGTCGGGGTGGCGGTAGCAGTGCGCGACACCGCTGCCGCCGGGATGCATCAGTCGACGGTGACCGAGTTGATGGTGATCGGCTCGACGGGCTTGTCGTTGCGACCGGTCTTCGTGGTGGCGATGGCGTCGACGACCGCGCGGCTGTCGGCGTCGGCGACCTCGCCGAAGATCGTGTGGCGGCGGTTCAGGTGCGGCGTGGCGCCGACGGTGATGAAGAACTGCGAGCCGTTGGTGTTCGGGCCCGAGTTGGCCATCGCGAACAGGTAGGGCCGGTCGAACTGCAGCTCGGGGTGGAACTCGTCGGCGAACTTGTAACCCGGGTCGCCGTAGCCCTCACCCAGCGGATCGCCGCCCTGGATCATGAAGCCGGCGATGACGCGGTGGAAGATCGTCCCGTCGTACAGCGGGTCGTTCGTCTTCGTCCGGGTGCCGGGGTGGGTCCACTCCTTGGCGCCGGTCGCGAGGTCGACGAAGTTCTTCACCGTCTTCGGCGCGTGGTCGTTGAAGAGGTTCAGGCGGATGTCGCCCTGGGACGTGTGCAGCGTTGCGGTCTGGGCCATGCGGTCAATCCTGCCAAACGCTAGAACTTCCCGACGATGGCCTCGGCCACGTAGCGGGAGTTGAAGGCCGTACCGGCCTTGTTCTGATCGGTGCGGACGACCACGAGGACCCGTCCCTTGGCGAAGGCCCACGCCCAGTCGTTGCCCCCGTCCTGCGAGTAGAACTTCGTGCGGAAGTTGATGCCGTCGACGCCCTTGACGAAGTTGCGGTAGCCGCGGGCGTTCCTGCCCGCCTCGCCGGTCGCCACGAGGGCCGCGTGCGCCGCCGCGGCGGAGGGGTACGTCGTGGGGATGATGTCCGCGACCGGGTGGAAGTCGGTGTAGAAGTAGAACCGGCACCCGACCGGCTTGTGCCGGGTCAGCACCGTCACCCGGCCCACCCGGTTGCCCTCGAGGTCGGCCAGGTTGGGACCGTCGGTGGGCTCGATGTCCACCCCGGCCTTGATGTACGGGCAGGTGCCGTCACGCTCGCCCGCCGGCGGCTTGGTGCCCGGCGGCAACGACGGCACGTACCCGAACTCCAGCGGTGCGCCCGACGTGGGCGGACGGGTGAGCGTCCTCGTGTCGATCACCGTGCTCGTGCGCCCGGGCGTCGGCGCCGGATCGGACGTGCAGCCCGCGAGCGCACCGAGCGCGACCAGCAGCACGATCACCACGCGTTTCACGCCCGCAGCCTAGGCAGCGAAACCCCGCCCTTCCTGTTGGGTGGCGCGGTACGCGGTTATGTGGCGCGAAATTCTGCGCCACAGACCGCGATTCCGCGCCACGGAACAGGAGTGAGGGTCAGCGCGGGCGGCGGACGGCGACGTCGGCCGCTCGCAGCGCGAGCGAGTCGTCGAGCGGTTCGAGCGCGGTGTCGGCGCCGCGGCGGGCGTAGGCGCGCTCGAGCAGCTGGTCGGCGAACACCGGGCTCTTCGCCAGCACCGGACCGTGCAGGTAGGTGCCGATCACGTTGTCGCGGACGGCGCCCTCGGTGCGGTCGGTGCCGTTGTTGCCCCGTCCGGCCTGGGTGCTGCCGAGCGGCTGCACGCCGGCGCCGAGAGTGGTGAGTCCGCTGTGGTTCTCGTAGCCGACCAACCGTCCGGCCGCGATGCCGTCGGACGTGTCGACCCAGTTGTTGCCGATGAGCCGTTCGGGACCGCCGTGGGTGACCACGTCGAGGACGCCCACACCCGGAATGCGGCGACCCTCGTGCGTGACGAACTCGTGCCCGAGCATCTGGAAGCTGCCGCAGATCGCCAGCATGACCACGCCGTCGTCGGCCATCGCCCGCAGCGTCGCGCCGCGCTGCTGGAAGTCGGTGCCGATGTCGCCCTGCGCGGCGTCCTGGCCGCCGCCACCGAGCACGATGTCGGCCTCGGACGGCATCGGGTCGCCGACGCTGACCGGGACGACCGTGACCGGACGCTCGCGCCACTGCAGCCGGCGCCGCAGCACGAGCACGTTGCCGGTGTCGCCGTAGATGTTCATCTCGCGCGGGTAGAGGTGCACGAGGGTCAGCACGGGCGTGGTCACGAGACCGCCTCCCCGATGCGCTGCAGCACCGCGTGCAGCGCCCACATCGCGGTGTAGGTGCTGAAGACGACGACCCGGCCGGACGCGGGGACCGCCCGCACCGCCGAGCGCAACGCCTTCTCGAGGTCGGGTTCGACCTCGTCGACCCGGACGTCGTCGTAGCGCAGCCGGACGGCCATGTCGGCCGCGCGGGTGCCCGAGGTCGACCGGCGCGACGGCAGCGGGGCGAGCGCCTGGAAGTCGACGTCCCACAGCCACGAGACGTCCCGGCCGTCGGCGTAGTCGTCGTTGATGACCACCACCACCGCGTCGGGGGCGCCGGCGTCGAGGGTGCGCAGCGACTGCCGGAATCCGGCCGGGTTCTTGACCAGCTGCAGCGTGACCTGCCGTCCGTCGACCGTGAACGACTGGCCGCGTCCGAAGGCGGGCTGCACGCGGGCGAGCCCGGCGACGACGGTCGCCTCGTCGAGGCCGACGGCGAGGGCGAGGGCGGCGGCGCCGCAGGCGTTCTGGGCGTTGTGCGGCCCCTCGGCGCGCAGCACCAGCTCGTGCTCGGGACCGTCGCCGACGCGCAGCGCCAGGGCAGGGTGCTCGGCCGACGGCAGTCGCTGCAGCTCCACGGCCGCGGGCAGGTCGGACACGTGCACCGGCCCGCCGTAGAGCTCCTCGTCGTTGGGGAAGGCCTCGCGCAGGGCACCGGTGACGCCGTAGTACGACACCGCCGCGGACGTCTGCGCCGCGAGCGCGGCGATGCGCGGGTCGTCGCGGTTGAGCACGACGTGCTCGGTGGTCGCCGCGGCGACCTTGCCCAGCAACCGGGCGGTGGTGTCGATCTCGCCGAAGCGGTCGAGCTGGTCGCGCATGACGTTGAGCAGCAGGCAGTGCCGGGGCTTCACCCGCTCGACGAAGCGGACCGCCCACGCCTCGTCGAGTTCGAAGACGGCGACGTCGTACGGCAACCGTCCGCCCCAGCTCGCATGCTCGACGGTGGCGGTGATGGCACCGCGGACGAAGTTGGAGCCGGTGTCGTTCGTGAGCACCCGCAGCTTCTCGCCGAGGACGGTGGCCACCATCTTGGTGGTGGTCGTCTTGCCGTTCGTGCCGGTCACCACGACGACGCCCTCGGGCAGTCCCGCCAGGGCCCGGGCGAGGAAGCGCGGGAAGACCTTCTCGACCACGAGGCCGGGCAGCGCGTTGCCACGGCGGCCGATCAGCCGCAGCGCGAGCAGCGTGAGCTTGCCCAGCCACACCGCGAGTACCTGCATGGCGACGACGCTACCGATCGGGCCCCGGACGCCGACGGGGCGCGCCACCCGGAGGTGACGCGCCCCGTCGCCGAGGTGCGGTGGATCAGCTGGCCGGGGCGAGAGCCTTCAGCCAGCCGGGGTTCGGGGCGCCGACGCCGGTGACGTTGTCGTAGCCCTTCGTGGTCGCGAGGCTGCCGTTCTCGCCGAACGTGCGCACCGAGTAGGTGAGCCCGTCGTCGGCGTTCTCGCCGTTGACGTAGTCGACGCGGACGTCGCCGGCCTGCGGCGGGTTGCCCTTGACGTCGGTGAACGCCTTCTTGCTGCTGTAGATCGTCGGGTTGAGCAGCCCGGCACCCCGACCGCCCGCCTGCTGCAGGGACAGCGCGGTGACGCCGGCGAACAGCGGCGACGCCAGGCTGGTGCCGCCGATGCGGTACTCGTCGTAGTAGACGCCGTCGGAGAACGTCTGCGTCTGGCCGACGAGCATGCCGGTGTTGGGGTCGGCGTCGAGGCCGACGTCCGGGGTGTTGCGGTACGGGCCCGCCACGACACCCTGCTGGTAGTCGGGCTTGTTGAACAGCGCCGACTGGCCGCCGCCGGCGCCGTACAGGTACCCCGCGGACGTCCAGCTCTTGCCGTCGGACGACAGGGTGTACTTGGTGGTGCCCCAGCCGGTCTGGAAGTCGATCGCGCCGGTCTGGCCGATCGCCGTCGAGGTGCCGCCGATGCTGGTGGCGTACGGGTCGGACGACGGGTAGTCGACCGTGCGGACGCCGGAGCCGGCAAGGTTGTCGCCGCTGTCGCCCGAGGAGAACATGAAGCTGATGCCCTCGGTCGCGCCCTGCAGGAAGACGGCCTCGTAGGCGGCGACGCTGTCGGCGCTCTCATTGGCCTCGAGGTCGCTCCACGAGTTCGTCACCAGCTGGCTGTCGTCGTCGTCGACGACCTGCGCGAGCGTGTCGAGGAAGTCGTCGTCGAAGCAGCTGGCGGCGCCGTAGTAGTGGATCCTGGCGCCCGGTGCCATCGCGTGCACGGCCTCGATGTCCAGCGTCTCCTCGCCGTACCAGCCGGACGGGTCGCAGTCCTTCTGGTGCGTGAACTTGGCGGCCTTGGTCTCGTAGTACTGGCCGGCCGCATACGTGCCGTCACCGTGGCGCGCGGCGTAGGTGTTGGCGTCCTTCTTCGCGGTGGGCGAGGCGTAGGCGTCGGTGATGGCGACGGTGACGCCGGTGCCGTCGAGGGTCGTGTCGCCCTCGTAGGCCGGACGCAGCTGCGGGCCGGTGTAGCCGCACGGCGCGTACGACAGCGTCTGGCCGCGGAACTTCGGCAGCTTGGTCTTGAAGTCGGCCTTGTACGTGGCCTTGACCGAGCCATAGGCGATCGAGCACGGCCGGGCGTTGCGGAAGCCCGCGGACGGCGGCGCCGCCTGCTTGCTGCTCGGGCTGACCCGCCTGGGCGTGGTGTCCAGACCCTTGATCGTGAGGATGCTGGAGCGCAGCGACGCGGGGACGGTGAGGCTCTTCGTCGGCGCCTGCACGGTGCGGCCGTCGTGGCGGAACCGGTCGAGCTGGGCGCCGAAGGCCTTGCGCGCGGCCTTCGCGCTGCCGGTGACGGTCACGTACCGGTTGTTGCCGCCGACGGCGCCGACCTTCAGGCCGCTGTCGCGCAGGTAGGACGACACCTTCGAGACCGTGGCCCCCGTCGGGTCGAAGCGAGCGTGGTACTGCGCGCTCGACAGGAACCGGTGGTACTGCGCGTTGCCCTTCGTCGAGACCGCGGTGGCGACCTGCTTGACGGCGTCGAGACCACCACGCGGCGCGAGGTAGACCCGGGCGTGCACGCGGGCGCTGTCGCTCGCGTGACCCAGGCTGCGCGCGTGGGCGGTCCAGGCGGGCTTGGTGTGCGGTACGGCCTGGGGCGACGCCGCTGCTGATGCATCCCCCGTGGCGGTGACCGAGGTGACGAGCGCCGTGGTGACGGCGACCATCCCCGCGGTGATGCCGCGCTTGTGCATGAAGCTCCTCCACATCCGATTGT
Organism: Jatrophihabitans fulvus; assembly: GCF_054781375.1. Taxonomy (NCBI): domain Bacteria; kingdom Bacillati; phylum Actinomycetota; class Actinomycetes; order Jatrophihabitantales; family Jatrophihabitantaceae; genus Jatrophihabitans; species Jatrophihabitans fulvus. Next base: position 346,046 of record NZ_BAAGUN010000005.1, on the reverse strand, counting down.
TGTGCGTCTCTTACGCAACGCACATCGCACGACGCTAAGTCGGAATTGCGGCGTACGGGACGGCGCTCGCTGTCCACTTCGTGCCGTGCACGTTGTTGCACGCGGCAAGATGTTGCCTCCGTGTAAGAGATTTGCTTTACAACGCCTTCACGACCTCGCTAGCGTGTTCCGGACGGCGGGGGGGTCGGCCGTGTGGGTGGACTCGGCGACGGAAGGTCGACAGTGAAGACATGTGCCTGTGTTCGCGGCGTGCTCGGTCGTGACGCGAACCGGACCTGTGACCTCGAGGGCGGTGACCGCGACGTGCACGCGCCGGACGCCGTGACTGTCGACCGCTGCGAGGTGACGCTCGGGTGAGCGTCACCGACATGGACACGAACAGCCCCGCACTGCGGTCCGCGCGCCCGCGCCCGGGTCCCGCCCGGGACGGCGTGCCGACACCGCCTCGTCCCGAGGTCCGCTACATACCGATCCTGGACGTCGAGCGCGGGGTCGCTGCCGGCTACCAGGCCCAGGTGCACACCGACCCGGGCCGCCCGGCACCGTCGGGCCCGCCGGTGGCCCCGTCCGGGCCCGATCGCTCGGGCGAGACGACCGCGCACGCCATCCGCACCGCGCTCGCCGCGGTGCCGACGCTGCCGAAGCACACGTTCCTGACCCTGCCGGTCGGAGCCGACGTCGCCGCCCGACCCGCGGTGCGCGACGCACTGGCCTCGCGCGACTCGCTCGCCGGCGTGATCCTCGACGTCACCGGCTTCAGCGCCGGCCGTCCGGTCGGCGATCTCGAACTCGCCCTCGCCGAGTACCGCGAGCGCGGCGCCCGCATCGCCGTGGGCGGCAACGGCGCGGCGCAACCGGAACTGACGTCGATCGTGCGGCTGAAGCCCTCGTTGCTGCGGCTCGGGCGCGACTGGATCCGCGGTGTCGACAGCTCCGAGGCCAAGCGCTCGGCCGTCGAGGTCATAGGCCAGCTCGCCGGCCAGCTCGACGCGTGGATCCTCGCCGAGGGCGTGACGACCACCGCCGAGCTCCGCTCGCTGGCGGGGCTCGGGGTGCCCCTCGCCCAGGGCCCGCTCGTCGGCGAGGGCCGGCGGTTCTGGCCGTCCGCCGACGTCCTCGCCGGCCGGGCGCTGCCCGAGCTCACCACCGCGCGCGGAGATCGGCTCCGTCCGCTGCTGGAGCAGGCGTACACCACCCGGGACGCGGTCGCGGCGGGGTCGCTGCAGCCGGGGACGATCGGCTTCGACGTGATGGTCGTCCTCGACGGCGACCAGCGGCCCACCGCCGTGCTGGAGCACTCCGCCACCGGATGGGCGAACCACGACGTGCTCGTCGTGCCCGTCGAGACACCGGTCGCCGACACGGTCGCCCGCGCGATGGCGCGTCCCCGCGAGACCCGGTTCGGCCCTCTCGCCTGCACCGACACGGCCGGACGGTTCCTCGGCATCGTGCGCATCGAACGGTTGCTGGCCCACCTGAGCTCGGACGGGTCGACCGACACCCCCTGACCGCGGTCAGGGGTTTCACGTGAATCAGCGCAAAGTCTCGAGTCGCTCGGCGAACTCCAGCGCGGTGTTCGGACGGTCGGCCGCGGCGCCGCCGATCGCCCACCCGACCAGCTCCGCCGCCGCGGGATCGAGACCCGGGTCGACGGTCGGCGGCTGCGAGAACACCTTGCGCAGCGCGAGCATCGCGTCGCCGGACGGCAGCTCGCCGTAGAGGCCGGTGCCCGACAGCGCGCGGTGCAACGTGGCGCCGAGCGAGAAGATGTCGGTGGCCCGTGACGGCGCCGCCCCCTGCAGCAGGGCGGGGTCGGTGTACTCGATCGAGGTCACCTCGCCCATGCCGGTGACGGTGACGCCCGGTGCGAGCACGTGGCTCAGGCCGAGGTCGGCGAGCTTGGCCCCGCCCTCGTGCAGCAGCACGTTCTCGGGCTTGATGTCACGGTGGACCAGCCCGGCCTCGTGCAGCGCGTGGGCCGCGCGGCTGGCGTCCGCCACCGCGGCGATCGCCCGCGCCCGGTCGACGTGTCCTGCGGTGATCATCGCGCCGAGCGACCCGTCCGGCAGGTACTCCATCGCGTAGTAGAAGGAGTTGCCCTGCTGGCCCGCGTCGTACAGCGACACCAGGTAGGGCGACTGCACCGCGGCGAACGCGGCGAGCTCGCGCGTGGCGCGGCGGAAGACGTCCTCGGACGTCGGCCCCGACAGCACCTTCACGGCGACGAACTCGACGTCGACGGGCAACCGATCCGGCTTGCGCGCGACGAAGAACTCGCCGTGGTTGCCCCGCCCGAGCGACCGGACGAAGTCGTAGTCGGCGATGCCCGCACTGCCGTGGGTCGTGGTCATGACTGCCTCTCGATGGCATCGACGGGACGGCGGTCGCCGCCCGGACGGTCTGCGCCGGACGGCGGCGCGGCGGCGCCGTGCACGAACGGCACCCAGTCGGACAGGTCGTCGGCGGTGTCGTCCGGACGGGCCCGCGCGGCGAGGTGGACCGCGAGGTCGCCCTCGGTGCCGACGAGCAGGGCACCCGCGGGCGCCTCCGCGCCGACGACGACCTCGACCCCGCGCGCGGCCAGCTCCGCCGCGACTCCGCGTTCGCGGCGGGCGCCGCCGACGAGGTGCAGCGCAACGCCGTGGGCCGCGGCCAGGTGTGTCGCGACCTGCAGTGCCGTGGCGCCGTCCGCCCCCGCCTCCGCGCGGACGGCCACGCCCGCGGGCGTGCCCGGGGGCACGTCACCCACCGACACCCGTCGGGGCAGGCGCCCGTCGGCCGGCAGCGCGGTACCGGCCGGCACGACCACGAGGTCCGGATCGGCCGCGCGGATCTGTCGCGCGAGGTCCCCGGCGGGGTCGTCGCCGAACTGCGAGTGCACCGATGTCTCGACCCCCGGGAACGCCGCGGCGCGCGCGGCGAGGTCGTGCAGCTCGGTCATGTTCGCGGTCATGGCCAGCAGATCGGCGCCCATGCCGGTGCCGACCTCGAGCCGCGCCTGCCGCTGTTGCGGCAGCACCCGCGCGATGACCACGCGGGCGGTGCCCCGCGCGGCGGCGATGGCCAGCGCCACGTCGACGACCCGCTCCGGACGGTCGTCCTTGGCGGCGACGGCGAAGACGGTGTAGCGGCTGTCTCCGGCGAGAGCCGCGCGCTCGGCGTCGGCGATGTCGCGCTCGACGAGCCGCTTCGGGTAGATGACCGACAGCAACGGCCCGGTCATCACCGTGGTCACCAGCGCCATGACGACCATCAGCGAGAACAACGACTCGTCCAGCACCCCGATCTCGACGCCGACGGTGAGGATGACGATCTCGGTCAGGCCGCGCGTGTTCATCAGCGCCGCGAGCGCGCCCGCCGGACGTCCGCTGATGCCGGAGGCGCGGGCCCCGAGGTAGGCACCGACGAACTTGCCGCCGATGGCCACGCCCAGGATCGCCAGCAGCTCGACGACGGCGGCGACGTCGATCGTGCGCAGGTCGACCTTGATGCCCGCCACCACGAAGAACACGGGCAGCAGCAGCAGCACGCTCAGCTGCTCGAGCCGTTCGAGGATGCTGTGCCGCAGCTGCTCGCCGTCCTGGCGGGGCATGACGGCGCCCATGATGAACGCGCCGAAGATGAAGTGCACACCGAGCCATTCGGTGGCGGCCGACGACGCGAGCAGCAGCACGAGCACGATCGCGAGCAGGTCCGGTGTCAGCCGCGCCGCCTCGCGGAAGCGGGTGTTCACATAGCTCATCAGCGGACGGACGAGCAGCGCCATCACGATCAGGTACGCGGGCGACAGCAGCACGTGCCACTGGTCGTCGCCGTGGCTGCCGGCGACCGTGACCACGACGGCCAGCAGGCTCCACGCCGTGATGTCGTCGACCGCCGCTGCGGCGATGGTGAGGCCGCCGAGGCGGGTCCGGTGCATGCCCCGGTCGGTGAGGATGCGCGCCAGCACGGGAAAGGCCGTCACCGACATGGCCGCGCCGACGAACAGGCTGAACGCGACGGCGCCCCCCTCGTGGTCGTGGCGCGTGGCCAGCCACAGGCCGAGCAGGAAGCCGCCCACCATCGGCAACGCGATCGACCCGATGGACACCGAGGCGGCGACCTTCTCGCGGCCGCGGATGAGCTTGATGTCCAGCTCGTAGCCGATGATGAACATGAACAGCACGAGGCCGACGTCCGCGACCGCCGAGAAGGTGGGCCGCAGTTCCAGCGGGAACAGCGACTCGGTGAAGGACGTGCCGAACAGGCTCGGCCCGAGCGCGATGCCCGCGACGATCTCGCCGATCACCGGTGGCTGGCCGAGACGGCGGGCCGCGGCGCCGAAGATGCGCGCGAGCACCACGATCAGCGCCAGGACGGCGAGAAAGTGCGTGACGTCGAACATGGCCGTGCGCCTCAGGTGTTGGTGTGCGACTCGTAGCGGACGCGGCGCTGACCGAACCCGACCTCGGTGCCGGGCTTGACGGTCACGGGCACGCCCGGGGGCAACCGCCGCCAGGCCTGCTCACCCGGCACGAGGATGCCGGTGCCGTTGACCGAGTTCAGGTCGACCACGGTCACGTTCCACTGGTCGAGGCGGATGTGCACGTGGGCGCGCGACAGCGTCCCCTGCCGGTCGTCGACCCGCAGCGGACGGGCCGACCCGGACGTGACCGCGTCGTGGCGGTCGGGATTGCGCCCGATCACGTAGTCGGTCTCGAGGCTGAAGATCGTCCCGTCGTCGAGCACGAGCACCCCGAGCGGGGGCCGTCGTCCGGGCCGCGGGATCAACGTCAGCTGCGCCATCGAGATGCCGCACACCGCGCAGTACCGGGCCGCCGGATCGTTGAAGTGCCCGTTCTTGCAGTAGACGCCGAGCACCTTGACGCCCTCGTCCGCCACCGGGTGCGCCGCCGGGGCGACGTCCGGGGCCGGGGGCGGCAGCGGTGCGTCGACCACCGGCAGCGGGGCACGCTGCTCGACGGCCGGCGCGGCGGCCGGGAACAGCGACACCGACTCGAACGGCTGGCTGCGATCGACCTGCGCGGCCGGGCCGGGCTCGACGGGAGGCTGCGCGGAAGGCTCGACGGGAGGCTCGACGGAAGGCTCGACGGAAGGCTCCGCAGCGGGCACCGGCTCACGCAGGTGATCGGGCAGCGGCGGGGGCTCGGGGATCGTCTCGGGTTCGTCCGCGGGTGACGCCCCGGCGGCGTGAGCGGACGCCGGCTCCTCCGGAGCGGGCGCCGGGGGCTCGGGCGGCGGGGCGAGCGTGGGCTCCGACCCGTCGACGTACCCGTCGGTGTACCCGTCGGCGGACGAAGCCGGGTCGGTGCCCATACCCGTCGTCGACGGGGCAGGCGGGGGAACGGGGACGAGCCCCGCGACGGCGGGTTCCGGCGCGGCCGGGGGCTCCGGCGCAGCCGCAGGTTCCTGCACCTCGGCGGGTTCCGCGACCGCCGGCGCAGCCGCGACGGACGGGGGAGCGGCGACGTGCCGTCCCGGGGCGCCGTCCGGCACGTAGACCAGGCCGGCCGCGGGCACGACCCCGCCGTCGAGACGCGCCCAGTCGGACGTCGCGACCTCGGACGGGTCGCCCAGCCCTGCCCGCACCGAGACCAGGTCACCGGGCAGGATGCTGCGCACGCCGCCGCCGTCCTGGCGCAGGGCGAGCCGCTGCTCGCCGTACTGGGTGGTGATGTCGGCCCAGGCGTGACCGAAGACGGCCACCGCGGTGCCGCCGGTCGAGGCCGGCCCGAACGTGACACCCGCGAACGGCGCCTGGCCGACGGCCCGCTCGACGGCGGACGCGAGGTCGTTGCCGTCGCCGCCCGTCCGCCCGGCCTCGGCGTGCGCCGCCAGCGCAGCGGCGGTGAGGTCTCCGGCGGCGCAGAGGAGGACGAGGTCACGTGCACGCGCGAGGGCGCCGTCGCCCGGAGCGGGTCTGAGGCTCATGCACGTACTCGCTTCGCTCCGTGCGCGCACGAGACTCCCTGCGCGCGATGACATTGATTCGCTCGGCAGGCCTCGCTCATACGAGCCGCCCACCGAAGAAGCGCCAATGGATGTTGAACACGCGCATCGGACCGTTCACGAAGATCCACACTGCCATCCACACCACGATGAACAGCGGCCAGAAGAACCAGAACGGCGTGACGCCGATGCCCGCATCGGACAGTTCCTCGCGGCCCGCGTAGCCGGGCAGCACGCCCTCGTTGCTGAGCAGGTACACGACGATGCCCTCGGGCAGGAACGTGATGAAGCCGAAGAACGTCGGCCAGTCCTTCTCCCACCGCCACTGCATCAGGAAGTGGTAGATCACCTCCCAGACGACGCCGAGGATCGCGACCCACATGAGGGCGACGAAGCCGTCCTGCAGCCGGTACTTCCAGGGCACGTCCTGCCCGTTGATGCTGGCCGGGAGGATCGAGGCCATCACGAAGGTCCAGAAGGCCCCGATGGTGGCGAGGAAGAAGATCCGGGACTGGATCCGTCCGTTGAGTGTGGGAAGCATCGTCCGATTCCTAGATCTGCTTGTTCTTGGCCCACTTGAGCCACTGACTGACCGAGCGGGCCGGACCGATCTTCTTGCAGAACCCGCGCCGGGCGAGGTCGTCGGCGATCTCCTGCGCGGCGACCTGCAGGCCGAGGAACGTGTCGACGCCGGGGAAGTAACCGCCGAGCGTGGGCGACCCGGACATGTACATCGCACCCGGCGGGCTCGCCGTCCCCCGCAGCTCGAAGCTGCGCTCGACGTCCATGCGGCCCTTGGGGTTGCGGCCGGCGTTGCCGTGGTCGAGCAGGTCCTTGAGCACGCGGTGCTCGGCGACGTCCGCCTCGAGGCCGGTGCAGTCGATGACGAAGTCGGCGGCGATGTCGAAGACGCCGCGGTCGGTCTTGACCTTCGTGACGATGCGGCCGTCGGGGATCTTCTCCATCGACTCGGCCGTGCCCTGCAGCGTCTGGTACCAGTTCTCGGCGCGGCCCTTGTTCATCTGCGCCTGCCAGCTGCGGCGCCAGGGCGTGTTCGTGCCGCCCATCTCGTCGTAGGCGACCGCGCGCTCCTTGCCCTCGAGGCGCCGCATCTTGGACTTCAGCTGGCCGCCCCACACCGACTTCGGGTAGTTGAAGCCCTGGTAGGCGAAGCCGTTGCCGCCCTTGCGCCGGTTCCACGCGTTCTTGCCGTGCGAACCGGTGATGTAGGTGCGGAACAGGTGGACGATCGTCGTCTGCAGCCCGTACTTCTCCCGGTCGTCCATGAGTCGCTGCAGCACGCGGGAGGCGACGATGCCGCCACCACGGATGAGGACGGTGCCCGGCCGCGTCCGCAGTTGGTTGTAGACGTGCTCGTGGTCCTCGTAGGCGCTGACGACGTGGTGGAAGTCCTGGTGCTCGGTGCGGAAGGCCTGCAGGTCGGGCAGGTACTTCAACCCCGGGTAGCCGATCGCGATGTGCACGTACTGCGAGCGGTAGATGATGCGCTTCGTCTGTGTCGCGCCCTGTGGCGGCGTGAGAACGGTGAAGTAGCCGCCGCCCTGCCGGCGGCGCACCATGCGCACCTGCCCCTTGACCAGCATGTCCCAGTAGCGGATGCGCCTGGCCTCGCGCTCGAGGTGACCGAAGACCATGCCGGCCTTGGGCGTGTAGAAGTCACGCCACATCGGCTCGAGGAAGACGTTGATCGCCTGCTTGAGCGACTTGTCCCGCCACGCCTCCTCGATGGCGTACGACGGGAAGCCCCAGATGTTGTCCGGACGGGACGCGGAGTCCGACCGGATGCGCTCGGGGCGGGGGATCTGCGAGACGCGGGTCAGGTACTCGTACGTCTGCCACGGGTGGTCGATGTTCGACAGGATCTTGATCTGGTCGACCGGCACCCCGGCGATGCGCAGGTAGTCGACCGTCACGAACGAGCCGATGCCGCCGCCCACCGTCACGAACGGGACGTCCACGATCGGGATGCCGGCGCGCTGCACCATGTCGTCGGACCACCAGTCGGACTGCAGCAGCTCGTCGGTGAGGTCGCCCGGGCCGGCCTGCTGTCCCTGCGGCGGACGAGGGGCCTGAGGCGCGGGCGGGGCCTGCGGCGGCGGCTGGCCGGGTGCCCAGCCGGGCGTCCACCCGGGCTGCGGTGCGGGCTGGTAGCCGGGTTGCGGGCCGCCCGGCCCAGCGGCGGGAGGGGGCACCGGATGCTGACCGCCGGGGAACGGTGCGCTGCCCGGCGGTTGCTGGTACGACATGGTGCGACTCCCCACCTACTGATCCGGCGTCCTTCGAACCGGGTCGACGTAGCGCGGAGGTTATCCAACTCTCAGGGTTCCGGAAGGCCCTTTCTTTCGGACCTTTCGGGACGTTCGGGATCCCGGCGGACGAGTTGCCGACGGGGAGCGCTTCCCGGCGCGGCCCGGGCGGTGCGTGCGACCATGGGCGCACCCCCGCGCACCGACCGACGAACCCGACGACCCGGACCCGTGACAGGGAGCAGCACCGTGCCCGAGACCTTCGGCCGCTACGAGCTGCGCGGCCTGATCGGGCGCGGTGGCATGGGCGAGGTCCACCGCGCGTACGACACCGTCCGCGACCGGGAGGTCGCCCTCAAGCTGCTGCCGGCCCACCTCGCCGGCGACGAGTCGTTCACGACGCGCTTCCGGCGCGAGGCCCGCATCGCGGCACGGCTGTCCGATCCGCACATCATCCCCATCCACGACTTCGGCGAGATCGACGGACGGCTGTTCCTCGACATGCGGCTCGTCCGCGGCAAGGACCTGTCCGACCTGCTCGCCGACCGCGGACGGCTGCCGGCCGATCTCGCCGTCGGCATCCTCGGCCAGGTCGCGTCGGCGCTCGACGCCGCGCACGAGAGCGGCTTGATCCACCGCGACGTCAAGCCTTCGAACGTCCTGCTGACCGGTTTCGGCGGCACCGGACGGACCGACGCCGACGACACCCCGTTCGCCTACCTCGTCGACTTCGGCATCGCCCGGGCCACGTCGTCCGAGGGCACCCAGCTCACCTCGACCACCACGACGCTCGGCACGGCCGCCTATCTCGCGCCCGAGCGCATCGGCGGTCAGGTCGGCGACCGGCGGGTCGACGTCTACGCCCTGGCGTGCATGACCTACGAGCTGCTCACCGGCCGCAAGCCGTTCGAGGGCGAGTTGTTCGCGATCATGTACGGCCACGTGAACCAGCCGCCGCCGAGCCTGCTGCAGGAACTGCCCGGCTGCCCGCCCGGGCTCGACGCCGCCGTCCGGCGGGGGATGGCCAAGGACCCCGACCAGCGCTATCCCACGGCGGGCGAGTTCGTCCGGGACCTGCGCACCGCGCTGCGGGTGGCGGCCGTGCCGCTCGCACCACCGCCCGTGCCGCAGCCCCCGCGCAACGAGCCCACCCCGGTGCCGCCGCTCGAGATCCCGGGACGCCGGCCGGGAAGCGTCCCGCCCCGGACCGCGCCGGCCCCGGCCGACGCCGGGCCTGACGTCGAGCCGCCCACCCGAGCCGGCCACGCCGCCGGTGTGGACCCGCGTCCGGCACCGCCGTCCCGACCGCTGTTCGGCCCGGCGACCGAGCACCGGTCGACTCCGGCACCGCTGCCGCTGCGGCCCGACACCGGCAGCCGGTCCGGACGGCGCAAGCGCGGCTTCGCCGTCGCCGCGGCCGTGGCGGTCGCCGTCGTCGTCGCCGCTGTCGTCGCCGCCCTCTCGCTCGGCGGCGACGACTCGCCCAGCGCCGGCCCGAACCCCTCGTCCTCCGTCCGGACGACCGGCTCCCAGGGCGGCGACTTCCCGAGCGACGGTGCGTCGACCAGCCTGCACACCGGCACCGGGACCACCGCCGACTGGGCCGACTACCGGTCGTTCTCGCAGCTCGTCGGCACGAGCGACGGCGACACCGGACACGCCTACGGCAAAGCCGACTGCCGGCTGTTCGTCCCCGGTGACGCTGCGACGGTGGGGTACGTCAGCGCGATCAAGTGCACGCTTCCCGGCAGCACCACCACCTTCGGGCTGTCGCGCTACCGGACCGCGGAGCTCGCGCAGGCGCGGGTACGAGCACTGGCGCAACGGCGCTACGCGCTCACCAGCTGGGCGGTCTCGGGCAGCGACAGCCCGCGCGGCCTGACCTACACCGCCCCCCAAGGCGCCGCCGCCGACGTCGTCAGCACCGTCTGCGGGTTGCCGACGTACCTCGTCCGCTTCGGCAACGGCCTGGCCGGTCCGTCCGCCGCCGACGTCGCCGGCCTGTGGCGCGACGCGGCGTTCCCCGACGCCGTCCCTCCGGCGTGCTCGTCCGACTTCTCCGGCTCCAGCGGCCCCGCCCTGCAGGGCAGCGCGCAGGCGAAGACCACGGCGCCGCTGACCGGTGCCGCGGCCGAGGCCCTGCTGCGCGGCACCGGTGCCGGCGTGCAGGTGTCGTCGGTCCCGATCAGGGGCGGTTCGGACCTCGCCGCCTACGACCAGAAGGGCGCGATCACCTTCTACACGTCCGGACGCAGCGGGCTGGTCCGCGTCGGCGCCAGCAGGTACCCGTACGACACGTCGTTGGGAGCGTCGCCCGACGCGTCGGTCACGTCCGCGGCCCTGCTCACCGGCATGTCGCACGCGACGTTCGTCGTGAAGGGCGTCTTCAGCGGCGACAGCTCGGGCAACGCGGTGGCGTTCGCCTACAGCCCGCAGGCCGGGTGGGGTGTGGTGAAGGCCGAGTCGAACGGCAACCTGGCTCCGTCCGGCGAGCCGGTCGGCGACAACCGCATCGGGCTGGCGTACGACTTCGGGTTGTCGGGTGGGCAGCTCGTCACCACCGACTGCTCCGAACGGGCCGCGATCGCCGAGTGCGGCAGACCCGGCAACCAGATCGTGAAGTACTGGCGCTGGACGGGGTCCGACTTCGCGCTGGCCCGCCGCGAAGGGCCGTCGCGCTGAGCACGATCCCGCCCCCGGGGGACGACGAGCCCGCGACCGGGCCCGTCGCGCCGCCCGGCACCGGGCCGGTGTCACAGCCCGACCCCGGGCCGGTGTCACAGCCCGACCCCGGGCCGGTGTCACAGCCCGACCCCGGGCCGGTGTCACAGCCCGACCCCGACCTGCTGCCGCGCCGGTTCGGACGGTACGAGCTGCGCGCGCTGCTCGGCCGGGGAGGAATGGGTGAGGTCTACCGCGCGTACGACACCGTCCGGCGGCGGGAGGTCGCGGTCAAGTTGCTGTCGGGGGCGCTGGCCACCGACAGCACGTTCCAGACCCGCTTCGAGCGCGAGTCGCAGGTGGCGGCGCAGCTGGCGGACCCGCACATCATTCCGATCCACGACTTCGGCTCGATCGAGGGACGGCTGTTCCTCGACATGCGCCTCGTCGAGGGCGACGACCTCGCCGCACACCTGAAGCGGCGCGGTCGACTGCCCCTGCACGAGGCGCTCGACATCGTCGACCAGGTCGCGTCGGCGTTGGACGCCGCGCACCAGCGCGGTCTCGTCCACCGCGACGTGAAGCCCTCGAACGTGCTGCTCACCGGCGTGCCCGGCGGACGGCCCTTCGCGTACCTCGTCGACTTCGGCATCGCCCGTCCGATCGGCACGGACGGCAGCGCCGTCACGACCTCCAGCAGCGCTTTCGGCACCGCGGCGTACCTCGCGCCCGAACGCATCCGCGGCGAACCCGGCGACCCGCGCGCCGACGTGTACGCGCTCGGCTGCGTGCTGTTCGAACTGGTCACCGGCCGCCGGCCCTGGGACGGCGACATCTACGCCGTCCTCACCGGACACGTCACCCAGCCGGTGCCGAGCATCGTGCCCGAGGTACCGGGTTGCCCGCCCGAGCTCGACGCCGTCGTGCGCACCGCGATGGCCAAGCGTCCCGACGACCGGTACCCCAGCGCGGGCGCGTTCGCCCGCGCAGCCACCGACGCCGCTCGCGCCGCCACGACGGGTCCGGCGTACGGCGGGCCGCCGGTGCCGGTCACGCACCCGGGCCCCAGCTCACGACCGATGGCCGCACCGCCGACCGTCGCCCGGCCCCCGTCGCCGGGCATCGGCGACCCGTACTCCGCGCCCTGGACGGCCCCGCCGCCTCCGCCACCCTCCCCTCCCCGCCGCGGACGCGGCCTGCGGGTCGCGCTGGCCGTCGGTGCCGTGCTCGCACTGGCGCTGGCGGTGCTGCTGGTCGTCGTGCTGCCGGACGACGGGTCGCCCAGCGCCGGCCCGTCCCGCTCCGGACTCACGAGCGGCCGCCCGTCGCCGGGTTCGAGCGGATTGGTCACCGGCAGCGGGACGTCCGTGAGCTGGGCGCACTTCGCGTCCTTCTCGGCTCTGCTCGGCACCCGCGACGGTGATACCGCCAGCTCCTTCCAGGGTGCGACGTGCAGGCTCGGCCCGCGGACGAGCGACGACCCGGCCGGCCTGATCGAGGCGGTCCGATGCGCCAAGCCACAGGGCACGAACACGTTCTTCGTCGGACGTTTCGGCACCGCCGAGCAGGTCACCGCCTACCTGCGCGACGAACTGCGCACCGACGGCTACACCGCGCAGGCCTGGGGTCAGAACGGTGTGGCGCGCGGTCTGACGCTCGTGACACCGCCGCCGCGCACCCTCGACGACCCGGTCTCCATCGACACCGTGACGTGTGCGCTGCCGACCTACGTCGTGCGGTTCAACGCCAGCGACGCCAAGGTCACCGCCGACACCCTGCGCTCGGACGTGTGGGGCGCCGCGACGTTCCCCGATCTCGTGCCGCCGGGGTGCACCGGCGACTTCACCCGGACGTCCGGCGCGACCGGGTCGGCGGCGACCCCGGCGAAGTCGCAGGTCACCCTCGACCCGGGACAGGTCGACACCCTGCTGAGCCGCTTCGTCGGCACGGGCGACCGGACGACGTCGTTCCTTCCCGGCGGCAGCGAAACCATGATCATCGCCGGGGAGCCGTCCGGCGAGCTGGGCCGGTTGGAGTTCTGGACGGCCGACGCGCAGGGCCTGTCCTACAGCGGATACGACAACTTCCCCTACGTCCCCGGCACCGGCCTGGACACCTACACGTTGAGCGGCAGCGCGCTGCAGCCGCTGAAGGGCATGCAGCACTCGACGTTCACCTTCGGCGGCATCCTCACGAAGGGACGGCTCGGCACGCTGGTCTACACCCGGTCGGCGGACGGTGACTGGGGCCCGGTCGGACTCGTGGGCGCCACCGGATCGGTCCTGCGCACCGGCGCCCCCACCTCGACGATCTTCCGCACGGTGAGCCTGGCCGGCGGGGTGCTCACCACACAGCGCTGCTCGAGGTCGTTGCCGGTGGCGGCGTGCGAGACGACGGAGAACCGCGTGGGCGTGCAGTGGGCCTGGTCGGGCACGGAGTGGCGGGCGGAGAAGCGCTTCGGTCGACGGAGCTGACCGGGAGGTCGGGCAGGCTCGGCGTCGCTCGGCTCAATCATCTGTGTTCGGCGCTGCGCGCCTGCGACGCGTTCAATCGCCTCGGATGCTCGAGCAAGCTCGGCATCACTCGGCTCACTCACGCGTGGAGACGAGGGGAATCGAACCCCTAACCCCCGCCTTGCAAAGGCGGTGCTCTGCCAATTGAGCTACGTCCCCGGGGTGGACCTCAGCGTGAGGCGTCGGCAGTCGCCTCACGCCAGAGGGCCTCGGTGTGCGTCTGTGCCTGTCGCCTCCGCACGGCAGCGGCCGCGGCAGCAGCCGCGGCGGCGACGAGCAGGAGCGGCTTGGTGAGATGCACGGCTCGACGGTACCGCCGTCGAGCCGCCGGCGCCTGTGAGGCACCGGGACGCGGTGGGCCTGGGAGGACTTGAACCTCCGACCTCTCCCTTATCAGGGGAACGCTCTAACCGCCTGAGCTACAGGCCCGCGTGACGAGGATCGAGCTTATCCGCTCGGTCCTGCGTCGTGCACACCGGATACCCCCTGCCGCGCGCGACGGCGGGCGGGGCCCCGGCGTGCCGGTACTACCGTTCGGACAGCGTGACCTCGATACCGCCGACCAGGTCGGCGCAGAGGTTGTAGACGATCGAGCCGACCGTCGTCAGGGCAATGAACAGGACGATGTTCACGACGCCGATGACCGCGGCGCCGCCGAAGATCAGGCCCGGTGTCAGCTGGAAGGCCGACCCGTCGCCGTTCAGCGTGGCCAGCACGTCGTTGACCTTGCCGACGATGCCGGCGGCGTCGAGGACGCCGTACAGCACGCCGACCGTGATCAGCCAGACGAAGAACAGCGCGATCGACAGCACGCACGAGAACTTCAGGACCGTCCACGGATTGATGTGGCGCAGCTGCAGCCGGGCCCGCCGCGGACCGCGGTTGCGCGAACGGCCCCCGCCCTGCGACGACTTGCCCGACGCGGACGAGGTCCCCGCGGACGGGGTCGACGTGGTCGGGGCGTCGGCCCGCGAGCCGCTCACCGCGGTGCCGGTCGCCAGCGCCGGCATGGTGCCGGTGGGCGCGTCGGCCTGCACCGGGCCGCCGAACGCCGGGTCGTGGGCGACGGGTCCGCCGGAGCGGCCGTTGCCGGACCATGACCCGGACGACCCTGCCGCGGTGTCGCTGGAGGCGTAGCCGTTCGAGCGTGGCGCCGTCTGCCCGGTCTGGGGCGAGTGCGTCATGTCGTGAGCGTCCCTTCGGCGATTACTCCTGCCCGTCCGGCTCGTCCGCGTTGCGGGCGACGGCAACGACGTTCACGCCGTCGGGCAGGTTCATCAAGCGGACGCCCATGGTCTGTCGCTGTGCGCGACGCACCTCGGACGCCTTCGTGCGGATCACCACGCCATCGGAGGTGATGGCGTAGATCTCGTCCTTCGGGCCCACGGCGACAGCGCCGACGAGCCCCCCTCGGGTGGACACGATACGCGCGGTCAGCACGCCCTTGCCCCCGCGGCCTTGGACGGGATACTCCTCGATGCGCGTCCGCTTGGCGTACCCGCCCTCAGTGGCGACCAAGATTTCGGCGTTCTCGTCGTGCACGACCTCCATGGCGAGAAGCTCGTCACCGTCGTTGAACCGCATCCCGAACACGCCCGACGTGGCCCGGCCCATGGGCCGCAGCGTGTCGTCGTCGGCGGTGAACCGGATCGACATGGCCTTGCGGCTCACGAGCAGCAGGTCCTGGTCGGCGGAGATGAGCGCGGCGTCGATGAGCTCGTCGTCCTCGCGCAGGTTGATGGCGATGACGCCGCCGGAGCGGTTGGTGTCGAAGTCGCTGAGCTTGGTCTTCTTGACCAGGCCGTGCTTGGTGGCGAGCACGAGGTACGGGGCGACCTCGTAGTTCTTGAGCGTGATCACCTCGGCGATCTGCTCGTCCGGCTGGAACGCGAGCAGATTCGCGACGTGCTGGCCGCGCGCGTTGCGGTTCGCCTCGGGCAGCTCGTACGCCTTCGCGCGGTAGACCCGGCCCTTGTTGGTGAAGAACAGGATCCAGTCGTGCGTCGAGGTGACGAAGAAGTGCTGGACGATGTCCTCCTGGCGCAGGGCCGCACCCTGCACCCCCTTGCCGCCCCGCTTCTGCGAGCGGTAGAGGTCGGTCTTCGTCCGCTTCGCGTACCCGGTACGGGTGATCGTGACGACGACGTCCTCCCGGGCGATGAGGTCCTCCATGGACACGTCGCCGTCGTGGGGGATGATCTTCGTCCGACGTTCGTCGCCGTACTTCTCGACGATCTCGTTCATCTCGTCGCGGATGATCTGCCGCTGCCGGCCCGGCTTGGCCAGGATGTCGTTCAGGTCGGCGATCCGCGCTTCGATCTCGGCGGCCTCGTCGATGATGCGCTGCCGCTCGAGGGCGGCCAGCCGGCGCAGCTGCAGGTCGAGGATCGCAACGGCCTGGATCTCGTCGATCTCGAGCAGCTGCATCAGCCCGCCGCGGGCCTCGTCGGCCGACGGCGCACTGCGGATGAGGGCGATGACCGCGTCGAGCTGGT
The DNA here is from genome assembly GCF_054781375.1 of Jatrophihabitans fulvus. Taxonomy (NCBI): domain Bacteria; kingdom Bacillati; phylum Actinomycetota; class Actinomycetes; order Jatrophihabitantales; family Jatrophihabitantaceae; genus Jatrophihabitans; species Jatrophihabitans fulvus. The sequence continues at coordinate 330,161 of NZ_BAAGUN010000005.1, read as the reverse complement.
CGAGGGCCTTGAGCAGAGCGCGCAGGATGTGCGCCCGCTCCTCGGCCTTGCGCAACCGGTAGCGGGTGCGCCGGACGATGACCTCGACCTGGTGCTCGACGTAGTGCGTGACGAACTGGTCGATGCGCAGCGTGCGGGGCACGCCGTCGACGATCGCGAGCATGTTCGCGCCGAACGTCGTCTGCAGCTGGGTGTGCTTGTAGAGGTTGTTGAGCACGACCTTGGCGACGCCGTCGCGGGAGAGCTTGATGACGAGGCGCATGCCGATGCGGTCGGAGCTGTGGTTCTCGATCGCCCGGATGCCGGCGAGCTTGCCGTCCTTCACGAGCTGCGCGATCGAGTCGACGAGGTTGTCGGGGTTGACCTGGTACGGCAGCTCGGTCACGACCAGCTGGGTGCCGCCGCCGCGCTTCTCGTCTTCCTCGACCTCGACGACCGCCCGCATGCGGATCGAGCCGCGGCCGGTGCGGTAGGCGTCCTCGATGCCGTCGCGGCCGACGATCAGCGCCCGGGTCGGGAAGTCGGGACCGGGGATCAGCTCGATGAGCTTCTCGAGCAGCTCGGTGTCGGACGCGTCCGGGTGGTCGAGCGCGTACGCGACGCCCGCCGCGACCTCGCGCAGGTTGTGCGGCGGGATGCGGGTGGCCATGCCGACCGCGATGCCCTCGGACCCGTTCACCAGCAGGTTCGGGTAGCGCGCCGGCAGGATCGTCGGCTCGGTCGTGTTGCCGGCGTAGTTGGGGACGAAGTCGACGGTCTCCTCGTCGATGTCCTGGAGCATCGCCATCGCGAGCTGCTGCAACCGGCACTCGGTGTACCGGTACGCCGCGGCCGGGTCGTTGCCCGGTGAGCCGAAGTTGCCCTGCGGGTCGATCAGCGGGTAGCGCAGCGACCACGGCTGCGCCATGCGCACCAACGCGTCGTAGAGCGCGGAGTCACCGTGCGGGTGGTAGTTGCCCATCACGTCGCCGACGACGCGCCCGCACTTCACGTACCCGCGGTCGGGACGGAACCCCGAGTCGTACATCCCGTACAGGATCTTGCGGTGCACCGGCTTGAGACCGTCCCGCACATCGGGCAGCGCACGGCCCACGATCACCGACATCGCATAGTCGATGTAGCTGCGCTGCATCTCCGTCTGGATGTCGACCGGCTCGACCCGGTCATAAGGAGTGCCGGGCGGTTCGGTGGTGTCGGTCATCGGCTAGCCATCTTCCATTCGAGTCGCGCGCTGACGACGGCGTCCGCAGCGCAATCAGAGGTGACCACAGCGGAGGCGGCGGCCGGACGGGCCTCGTCGTGAGCGTGGATGGGACTGGCCCCCCGAGCGAAGCGAGGGGTGGTTGCGAACGACGAGGCCCGTCCGGCCAGAGCCGGATCAGATGTCAAGGAACCGCACGTCCTTGGCGTTGCGGATGATGAACGACCGCCGCGCCTCGACGTCCTCGCCCATGAGGACGCTGAAGAGTTCGTCGGCGGTGGCGGCGTCGTCGAGCGTGACGAGGCGCAGGATCCGGTTGGCCGGGTCCATGGTCGTCTCCCACAGCTCCTTGGCGTTCATCTCACCCAGACCCTTGTAGCGCTGGATGCGCTCGGTCTCGTCCTTGGGCAGCTTGCGGCCGTGCTCCTGGCCGTCCTTGATAAGGGCGTCGCGCTCCCGGTCGGAGTACGCGTAACCCGGCTCGCCCTTCGTCCACTTGACCTTGTAGAGCGGCGGCGCGGCGAGGTAGACGTGGCCGTTCTCGATGAGCGGCCGCATGAAACGGAACAGCAGCGTGAGCAACAGCGTCGTGATGTGCTGGCCGTCGACGTCGGCGTCCGCCATCAGGACGATCTTGTGATAGCGCAGCTTGGTGATGTCGAAGTCGTCATGGATGCCGGTGCCCAGCGCGGTGATGAGCGACTGGACCTCGTTGTTCTTGAGCACCCGGTCGATGCGCGACTTCTCGACGTTGATGATCTTGCCGCGGATGGGCAGGATCGCCTGGAACTGCGAGTCGCGGCACGACTTGGCCGACCCGCCGGCGGAGTCGCCCTCGACGATGTAGAGCTCGCTCTCGCCGGGGTCGGTGGAGCGGCAGTCGGCGAGCTTGCCCGGCATGCCGAAGGTGTCGAGCGCGTTCTTGCGCGCCAACTTGCGCGCCTGCTGCGCAGCCTTGCGGGCCCGCGCGGCCTGGGTCATCTTCGTGACGATGGTCTTGGCCTCGGACGGGTTGCGGTTGAACCAGTCCTCCAGCCACACGCGGCTCGCCTGCTGCACGAACGTCTTGGCCGACGAGTTGCCGAGCTTCGTCTTGGTCTGACCCTCGAACTGCGGTTCGCCGAGCTTGATCGAGATGATCGCGGCCAGGCCCTCGCGGATGTCGTCACCCGTGAGCCGGTCGTCCTTGCTGTCCTTGATCATCTTCTTGTCGATGGCCCAGGCGTTGACCACGCCGGTGAGCGCGGCGCGGAAGCCCTCCTCGTGCGTGCCGCCCTCGATGGTCGCGATCGTGTTGGCGAACGTGTGCACGCTCTCGGCGAACGACTTGTTCCACTGCATCGCGATCTCGATCGACATCGCCTTCTCCTTGTCCTCCTCGGAGAAGTAGACGACGTCCTTGTGGATCGGCTCCTTGTCGCTCGTCCGGTTGATGTGCCGGACGAAGTCGGCGATGCCCTCCTTGTAGCAGTAGGTGAGCTCGCGGGCCTGCTTCGGCTTGGCGGCCTTGGCCTCGCCACCGGCGGCGATCTGGGAGTCGTCCTCCTCGACGATCTTCTCGACGCGCTCGTCGCGCAGCACGATCGTCAGGCCCTTGTTCAGGAAGGCGTACTCCTGGATGCGGCGCCGGATCGTCTCGAAGTCGTAGTCGGTGGTCTCGAAGATCGCCGGGTCGGCCCAGAACGTGACCGTGGTGCCGTGCTTCGTGCTGGCGGCACCCTTCTTCAGCGGCTCGGCCGGCTTCTGGTCGACGTAGGGCTGCGACCAGACGAAGCCGTCGCGCTCGATCTCGACCTCGAGGCGGTGCGACAGCGCGTTGACGACCGAGACGCCGACGCCGTGCAGACCACCGGAGACGGCGTAGGCCTTGCCGTCGAACTTTCCGCCCGCGTGCAGGACGGTGAGGATGACCTCGACCGCCGGCTTCTTCTGGGTCGGGTGCATGTCGACGGGCATGCCGCGGCCGTTGTCCTTGACCCGGACGCCGCCGTCGGCCAGCAACGTGACCTCGATGCGGTCGGCGTGGCCACCGAGGGCCTCGTCGACGGAGTTGTCGACGACCTCCCACACCAGGTGGTGCAGGCCCCGCGCCGAGGTGGAACCGATGTACATGCCAGGACGCTTGCGCACCGCCTCGAGGCCCTCGAGGACCGTGATCGAGCTTCCGGTGTACGCGGGTGCGCCCTTGGTGGACTTGCGGGCCGGGGCCGTCGCGGCTGGAGCAGCCGTCGGGGCCGTCGGGTTCTGCGGGTCGGCAGCGGAGGTCAAGGGACCTTGCCCTTCTCGCGGGCGGCAGCTGCCCGCGTCTCACGAACCCGGGGCGGACGGCGACGCGAGTCGCAGCGCGCACCCCGAGGATTGTCGGATCCCAGTCTAGTCCCCCACGCCGACGAAACGGCCCGCCACGCGCGCTGAGAGCGCCACTGAGCGATTCGAGCCCCTGGCGCGGGGGAGCCCACATCAGCGCGCGTTGTCAACCCTCAAGGGCACGTCTGGGGATTCACGGACGAACGTTGCCGTGCGGCGGGCCGCTCAGCCGTACGTGTCGCGCGGGCCGCGGTGACCGCGCACGGTGCGGTTGCCGTGGCGCCAGCTCGGTGCCGCCGGACCGGTGATGATCAGTTTCGTGACCGTGTCGGGGCCGAGTTCGGCCACCAGCCGCGCGAGCAGGCGCGAGGACAGCAACCGCAACTGGGTCGCCCACGCCGTCGACTCGGCCGCGATGCGCAGCTCGCCGGCGTGCAGCGACTGCGGGTGGGCGTGCGCCGCGATGTCGGCGCCGACGAGGTGCTCCCAGTCGGAGAACACACGGGCGTCCGCGAGCGGTCGTTCCCAGCCCTGGTCGGAGACGAGTCCCGGGACGAGGGCGCCGATCGGCTGCGGATCGCGCTCGGGGTCGGGCCCGGGGCCGGAGTAGCCGCCCCGGTTGCGGCCGGTGGGCGAGGCGCGGCCGGACAGGTTCTCGCGGCGGGTGCGGGAGCGCGCCGAGCGGCCGGGCCCGCGGCGCCGCGAACTCGCCCGTACCGCGTCGAGCACCGAGCGGGCGAGGTCGGTCTCCCCGTCGACCGCGGCGGGATCGGTCTCTCCGCGGCCGCCGTCGTCGCCGCTCGTGTCGCCGCTCGTGCCGCCGTCGGGATCGCGGACGTCGGCGTGGCTCACAGCATCGGGGCGTTCGTCCACCGCTTTGTCCACAGGCTGATGCCCGATTTGGGTGGCGTGTGACACATTGGCAGCCCGTGACCCGGGACCTCGGTCGGTTGTGTCCACAGCCGGGGCCGGTTGTCCACCGTCTCCTGTGGACAACCGTGGGACCTGGGTCACGTCCGCTGCTGACACGTCGGACGCGTCGCGCCGCGGATCACGCGGCACGGTGCACCCGTCCGTCCGCGACGTCGAAGCGTGCGGCACCCGCCTCGGCGAGCTGCGGCGGCACGTCGCCGGCCACGGCTGCCGTGAGCACCGCCTGCTCGGCGCGTGCGGCCACGACGGCCAGCTGCTCGCGCCGGTCGGTGTCGAGCTCGGCGAAGACGTCGTCGAGCACGAGTACCGGGTCACCGCCGGGCAGGGCGTCGGCGCGCAGCAACTCGTAGCTGCCGAGCCGCAGCGCGAGAGCGCTCGACCATCCCTCGCCGTGACTGGCGTAACCGCGCACCGGCAGCTCGCCGAGCAGCAGCTCGACGTCGTCGCGGTGGGGGCCGACGAGGTTCACGCCACGATCCAACTCCGCCGTCCGCGCCTGCGCGAGGCCGGCGAGCAACGCGTCGCGCAGCGTCGGCGTGTCGGGGACGTCGTCGGGGCCGGCATCGCCCAGCCCGGGCAGGTCGGCACTCAGCGAACTGGAGTACCGGCCGGCGAGCGCGGCACTGCTGGGCGCGACCGCCGCGTAGGCGGCCGCGGCGTGCGGACGCAGCGCGGCCAGGGTCGACAGCCGGGCCCGCAGCAGCTCGGCGCCGTGCTCGGCGAGATGCCCGTCCCAGACGTCGAGCGTGGGCAGGTCGCGGGTGGCCCCGCGCGAGCGTCCGCCGGCCGACTTCAGCAGCGCGGCGCGCTGCTTGAGGGTGCGCTCGTAGTCGGCTCGCACCGCGGCGAGGCGCGGCGATCGCGCGGTGGCGAGCTCGTCCAGGAAGCGTCGCCGCTCCCCGGGGTCGCCGCGCACGATCGCGAGGTCCTCGGGAGCGAAGACCACCGTCCGCAGCACGCCGAGGATGTCGCGGGTGCGGGTCACGGGGGACCCGTTCAGGCGAGCCCGGTTCGCGCGGGCGGCGTTGATCTCGACCTCGACGCGCAGCTCGCGGTCGTCGGCGACCACGGCCGCGCGCACCAGGGCCCGCTCCTGGCCGGCGCGCACGAGCGGTGCGTCGGACGAGACGCGGTGACTGCCGAGGGTGGCCAGGTATCCGAGGGCCTCGACCAGGTTCGTCTTGCCCTGTCCGTTGGCCCCGACGAGGACGACCGGACCGGCCGGCAGCTCGAGATCGGCACTGACCCAGCTGCGGTAGTCGGCGACGGCGAGATGGCGGACGTGCACGGTGCGGATGCGGAGCGGGCGGCGGGGCCGGTCAGCCCGGCAGCCGCACCGGCATAATCAGGTACGTGTAGTCGGACTCGGTGTCCGCGGCGGCCTCGCCCGCGGGCTTGAGCACCACCGGCTTGGTCGGCGACGTGAACAGCATGCGGGCGGTCGAGCTCGACAGCGCGCCCAGGCCGTCGAGCAGGAACTGCGGGTTGAACGCCGTGGTGATGCCGTCGCCGTCGTAGGACACCTCGAGCTGTTCCTCGGCGCGGCCCTCGTCGTCACCGCCGGCGGTCAGCGACACCGCGGAATCGGCGAACTCCAGCCGCACCGGCGCCGTGCGGTCGGTGACCAGCGCGACGCGCCGAACGGCTTCGACCAGCGGGCCGACCGCGAGCTCGGCGCTCGAGGCCCACTCGTTCGGCAGCAGCGACCGGTAGGCCGGGAACGTGGCGTCCAGCAGGCGGGTGGTCGCGCGGCTGGCCCGGCCGTTGGTGGTGCCGGAGAAACCGATGATGCCCTCGCCGCTGCCGCCGGCCGACAGCGAGATCGTGAGTTCGTCGCTGTGCGCCAGGCTCTTCGCCGCGTCGGCGAGGGTGCGGGCGGGAACGAGCACCTGAGCGCTCGCCGCCGAGGGGTCGCCCGGGTTCCAGCCGAGTTCGCGCACCGCGAGGCGGTAGCGGTCGGTGGCCGCCAGGGTCAGCCGGTCGCCGTCGATCTCGAGCCGGACGCCCGTCAGCATCGGCAGGGTGTCGTCGCGACCGGCGGCGATGGCGACCTGGGCGACGGCCGCGGCGAACTCCGGGCCCGGCACGGTGCCGGCGGTCGTCGGCATCACCGGCAGCTTCGGGTAGTCGTCGACGGGCATGCCCGGCAGGCTGAAGCGCGCCGAACCACAGGCGATCGTCAACCGGGACCCGTCCAGGACGACGTCGACCGGGTGCGGCGGCAGCGCGCGGGTGATGTCGGCCAGCAGCCGTCCGGACACCAGCGCGGTGCCCGATTCGCCGCCGGTCACCTCGAGCTCGACCTCGGTCGAGGCTTCGAGGTCGAAGCCGGACACCGTGAGCTGGTCGTCGTCGACCCGCAGCAGCAGACCGGCGAGCACCGGCAGGGTGGGACGGCTGGCGAGGCTGCGCGCAGCCCACGTGACCGCATCGGCCAGGACGTCGCGTTCGACCCGGAACTTCACTGATTCACCAATCCCTGCGTGCTGAGTGTGCCGATGGTGCCGGTGTGCGTGCCGCGGACGGAAGTGGGGCCCTCCGTGCCGTCGTCGAGGAGATGTGTTACCAGCCCCGGGGTGACGGGTACCACGCGCCTTCGGTGACGGCGGTTGTCCCCAGATCTCACCGGGCTTCAGTTCCTGTCGTTCATCCCCTCGAGATTGAGATTCTCGTCTGTCGTCTTCGCAGCTGTGGACGGTGGGGACAAGTCCCGTCGCGTGCGGTGAACGCTAGCCCGTGGCCACCTGCGCCCTGTGGACGACCGGCAGTCGGTTGTCCTCCGCTCGTAGGACGTGCGGTGGACGGCCGCCGACCGTACGACGACGTCCACACGACCCCACGGCGATATCCACAACTGGACCCACAGGTGTGGAGTGGCACGGAAGCTGCGGACGCCGGCTCGACGGTCACGTGCGGGCCCGGACCTTGATGCGGCTGGTGAGCTCCGTGATCTGGTTGTAGATCGCGTGCTTCTCCTTCATCTCACGCCGGATCTTGCGCTCGGCGTGCATGACGGTCGTGTGGTCGCGATTGCCGAACTTCTCGCCGACCTTGGGCAGCGACAGCTCGGTGAGCTCGCGGCAGAGGTACATGGCCATCTGGCGGGCGCCGACGATGACCTTGCTGCGCGACAGGCCCACGAGGTCGTCGAGGCTGATCGAGAAGTAGTCCGCGGTCACCGCCATGATCATCGCCGGTGTGATCTCGGGGGCGTCGTTCTCGGCGATGAGGTCCTTGAGGACCATCTCGGCCAGGGCGATGTCGACGACCTGCCGGTTGAGGTTCGCGAACGCCGTGACACGGATGAGCGCGCCCTCGAGCTCGCGGATGTTGCTGTGGATGCGGGTGGCGATGTACTCGAGCACGTCCGGCGGCGGGTCCATGCCCTCCTGGGCGGCCTTCTTGCGCAGGATCGCGATGCGGGTCTCGAGGTCGGGCGCCTGCACGTCGCTGATCAGGCCCCACTCGAAGCGCGTGCGCAGCCGGTCCTCGAGCGAACTGAGCTGGCGGGGCGACTTGTCGGAACTGATGACGATCTGCTTGTTCTGGTTGTGCAGCGTGTTGAAGGTGTGGAAGAACTCCTCCTGCGTGCGCTCGGCGCGCTCGAGGAACTGGATGTCGTCGATCAGCAGCAGGTCGACCGAGCGGTACCGGTTCTGGAACGCCTGCATGCGGTCGTCGCGCACCGAGTTGATGAAGTCGTTCGTGAATTCCTCGGTCGAGACGTACCGGGTGCGCAGGCCCGGCTGCAACCACTGCGCGTAGTGGCCGATGGCGTGCAGCAGGTGCGTCTTGCCCAGGCCGGAGTCGCCGTAGATGAACAGCGGGTTGTAGGCGCGCGCCGGCGCCTCGCCCACCGCGACCGCGGCAGCGTGGGTGAAGCGGTTGCTCGAGCCGATCACGAAGGTGTCGAAGGTGTACTTCGGGTTCAGCCGCGTCTCGCGCTCGCGCTCGTCCGTGGAGTGCCGGGCCCGGTAGGTCGGTGCCGACTCGATCGGACGGGGGGCGTCACGGTCGTCGGCCTTGGCGGGCCCGCCCGGGCCGGAGTACCGGTTGTCCGGCGGGGCGTCGTCGTAGCCGTCCCGGAAGGTGTCGCGGACGTCGTCCCGCTCGTCGTCGCGATGCAGGTCGCGGGGGAGGTCGCGGGGGAGGTCGCGGGGGAGGTCGCGGCCGCCGTCACGGTTCGGGTCGTGACCGTCGCGCGGCGCCGGTCCGGGGCCGTCGGCGGCATCGGCGGTGGCGGAGTCGTCCACGGTCACCGCGACGCGGATGTCGCGTCCCAGCTCCTGGCTCAGCACGGACGCGATGAACGACTGCATCCGCGTCTCGAGGAAGTCCTTGACCCACAGGTTCGGGGCGGCGAGGACCGCGGTGCCCTGCAGGATGCCGAGCGGACGGGTCAGCTGGATCAGGGCCCGCTGCTGAGGCTTGATCGACGGGTCGTCGAACTTGGGGCCCACTCGGTGCCAGACGTCCAGGAGTTCGGCGCTGTCGTCCACGTTGCGGGTCACTCCAGGTGTCGCGAGGGTCGCGCGGTAACGCGATGCTGCGGTGCTGCGGGTCTGCCAGCCGGTCGGCGGACGGTCCCGGTGGGGTCCGTCCGACCGTCGAGCTTGGCACAGGCCGGCAGGTCGCTGCGTCCACGCCCGGACATCCACAACGTTGTCCACAGGATGTGAATACAGCTGTGCCGACACCGCGATCGCGGTGCCGGACCCGCGCCACCCCTCCGGGCGACACGGGGCAGGAACCTAACAGCGGCGCTCGCGGGCCGACAATAGGCAGCGGCGTGTCGCTGCGGGTTCACCGGGCGGCCACCGTACGGTCGTCGGTTGCCCCTGGGGCTGGTTTGACCTGATCGCCGGGCGATCCGTACCGTGGCGGTGTCGTCCGCCGACAGGTGGTTCATCCCTGTCCGCGGTCCCGTGCCCTGCAGGACCGATAGTTGGAGCCCGAACCGTGAGCAAGCGCACCTTCCAGCCGAACAACCGCCGCCGCGCCAAGACGCACGGCTTCCGGCTGCGCATGCGCACCCGTGCCGGCCGCGCCATCGTGTCGGCGCGTCGCCGCAAGGGACGCCGCGAACTGTCGGCCTGAGGTGCCGCGACCGGTTCACCCGGCCGTCCGCACGCCGCCCTGTGCACCGGTGACGCTGTGCTTCCCCGCGCCCATCGCATGACCCGCTCGTCCGAGTTCGGCGCAGCGGTACGTCACGGTGCCCGCGCCCGCTCGGGCGTCCTCGTGCTGCACCATCTTGTCCCCGGCTCGCCCGAGAGCTCCGAAGCCGCGGGGTCGCCGTCGCCGGCCCGGGTCGGTCTCGTCGTCAACAAGGCCGTCGGCAACAGCGTCGAGCGCCATCGCGTGTCGCGGCGGTTGCGGGCCCAGCTGGCGGCCCGCCTCGACGCGCTGCCCGCCGGGAGCTCGACCGTCGTGCGGGCGCTGCCGCCCGCGTCCGCCGCCGACTCCACCTCCCTCGGTCGCGACCTCGATCGGGCCCTGTCCCGCCTGGCCCGCACGAGCCCGCGGTGAGTGGCGCCGTGCTGACCGACCCGGCCGCGACGGCGCCGGCGGACCTGCCCGCCGTCGGTTCACGACGGCGCGGTCCGCTGACCCGGGGCGTGCTGGCGGCCATCCGCGGCTACCGTGTGGCGATCAGTCCGCTGCGCCCACCGGTGTGCCGGTTCACGCCGAGCTGCAGCGCGTACGCCGTCGAGGCGATCGAACGATTCGGCCTCGTCCGCGGTGGCTGGCTGGCGGTGCGGCGGCTGTCGCGGTGCCACCCGTTCCACCGCGGCGGTCTCGACCCCGTGCCGGTGCGCCGGCGCGGAGACAGTCAGGAGTAGTTGAGTGCTTGACTTCTTGTACACGGCAGTGTCGTGGGTGCTGCTGCGCTGGCACGACCTGTTCGTGCTGCTCGGCTTCGACGAGGCCAGTGGCCTCGGCTGGGTGCTGTCGATCGTCTTCCTGGTGATCACGGCGCGCCTGCTGCTGTTCCGGCTGTTCGTCAAGCAGATCCACTACCAGCGCAACATGCAGAAGATGCAGCCGAAGCTGGCCAAGATCCGCGAGAAGTACAAGCACGACCGCGCGGAGATGAACCGGCAGATGATGAAGTTCCAGCAGGAGGAAGGGTTCAACCCGCTCTCCGGCTGCCTGCCGATGCTGCTGCAGATCCCCGTGTTCATCGGCCTCTACCACACGCTCCGGCACCTCGCGAACACGCAGATCGCCGACGGCTACAAGGGTCTGTGCCCGGGCGGCAAGCCCGGCAGCTCGGACCTGCTGTCGCTCTACTCCTTCACCCCGCAGCAGACGTGTGACGGAGCGAAGGCCGATCTGTTCGGTGCACCGCTGGCCGGCGCCTTCCGCGACAGCGACAAGGTGATCACCGCACTGTTGGGCGGCGGCGACGGCTCGGCGACGACCACCAAGTTCATCATCCTGCCGCTGCTGCTCATCAGCGCCGGCGCGACCCTGGCCACGCAGCTGCTCGCCCGGGCGAACGCCACCACCACCCCCGAGGGCACCGCTGCCACCGTGCAGCGGCTGATGCTGTGGATCATCCCGCTCGGCGTCCTCGCCTCGGGCCTGCTGTTCAATTTCCCCCTCGGCGTGCTGCTCTACTGGTTCGTCAGCAACACCTGGACCCTGGCGCAGCAGGCCTACATCATCAGGTTCCACCCACCGGAGCAGGACGCACCCGCCGCCCCGGCCGGGCAGCTCGGCAAGACGCTCGCCCCCAAGGTGGGCCAGCGTCCGCAGCGCCCGGCGAAGGCGGGAACGAAGACCGTCGACCTGGGCAAGGCTGACGATGCCGACGCCGCGGACGAGGACACCGGCTCCACCGCCGCCCGCGGCGGGAGTGCGGCGACGCGATCGTCGACGCCGCGACCCGGTCAGAAGCCGGCCCGCAGCGGCAGCGGCAAGCGGCCTCCGTCCAAGCGTCCGACCCAGGCCAAGAAGCGGCGCTGAGCGGCACCACCCCTGCGCTGCGGCGCACCCCGACCTTGTTGCATGACACCTGGCGAAAGGAACCTGCTGCCGTGAGCGACACCGACGTGCAGACCGACACCGTGACCGACGAGACGACCGACGGGACGACCGACGAGACGACCGGGACGCCCGCCGGCGAGACCGGGGACGGACCCTCGGGCTCGGACCTGCTCGTGCAGGAGGGTGACATCGCGGCCGACTACCTCGAGCGGCTGCTCGACATCGTCGACTACGACGGCGACATCGACCTCGACGTCGAGAACGGTCGGGCGGCCGTGGCCATCGTCGGTGCCGACCTGCGCGGCCTGGTCGGCCCGCGCGGCGAGACGCTCGACGCGCTGCAGGAGCTGACGCGCCTCGCGGTGCAGCAGCAGACCGGGGTGCGCAGCCGCTTGATGCTCGATGTGGGTGGTCACCGCGCGCAGCGCCGTGACGAGTTGCAGAAGCTCGCGGCCGACACCAGTGCTCGCGTCGCCGAGTCCGGCGAGCCGGCACGGCTGTCGCCGATGAACCCGTTCGAGCGCAAGGTCGTCCACGACGCGGTCGCCGCTATCGACGGCGTGACCAGCGAGTCCGAGGGCGAGGAGCCGAACCGGCGAGTCGTCGTGACGCCGGCGCGGTGACCGACGACGCCGTCGGCGACGCGCCCGACGGTGGGACGTCCGGACCGGCCGGGAACGGCGCCGGATCCGGACGCGCGAGCGAGACCGGCACGGTTGTCCCACCTGCTACTGAGCCGGTCGTGCCACCCGATCCGTCGCCGTCCGCGCTGGCGGTCTTCGGCGACCACGTGGCCGACGCCGCTCGCTATGCGGCGTTGCTCGCCGGGGACGGTGTGGCGCACGGTCACATCGGGCCGCGCGAGGTGCCACGGCTCTGGGACCGGCACCTGACGAACAGTGCATTGCTGACGGACCTGCTTCCGCACGGCGCATGCTTCGTGGACGTCGGGAGCGGGGCCGGGTTGCCGGGGCTGCCCATGGCGTTGCGGCGCCCGGACCTGAAGGCGGTGCTGCTCGAGCCGATGTCGCGGCGCACCCGCTTCCTGGATCGCGCCGTCACGGAGCTCGGGTTGTCGGATCGGGTGTCGGTCGTGCGCGGTCGCGCCGACGACGCCGGGATCCGCCGCGACCGGGCGGACAACGACTGGGTCGTGGCCCGCGCGGTTGCCCCGCTCGATCGACTGGTGGGATGGTGTCTGCCGTTGCTGCGACCGGGCGGCGTGCTACTCGCCCTGAAGGGCGAGCGCGCGGCCGACGAGGCAACCGAACACGAGCGCGCCGTGGTCCGAGCGGGCGGGTCCCCGCCCCGAGTGGTGAGCATCGGCGCAGGCGACGACCGCACGTGGGTGATCCGCATCGAACGCATCGAGGCGGCGCCGCGAGCGAGGACAAGGGGACGACGTTGAGCGACCAGGACGCGCAGTCCGTTCCGGACGGACCCCGCGACGGGCAGGCAGCCGTTTCACGTGAAACGGCGCCCGGCTCGAGCGAAGCCGTGGTTCCACGTGAAACCGAGCCGGGCACGGACGGCAGCGACGGCGTTTCACGTGAAACGGAATTCGACACGCCCATCGCCCGCGAGGCCCGGCAGGCGGTGCGCGTCCTCAACGTCCGTCAGGAGCGCTGGCCGTCGCCCGCCGGGACCCGCGTGATGACCGTCGCCAACCAGAAGGGCGGGGTCGGCAAGACCACGACCGCCGTGAACATGGCGGCGGCGCTGGCGCTGCACGGGCTGCGCGTCCTGGTCATCGACCTCGACCCGCAGGGCAACGCCAGCACTGCCCTGGGCGTCGAGCACGGAGTGGGTACCCCGTCGATCTACGACGTGTTGCTGCACGACCAGACGATCGCCGAGGTCGCCCGTCCGACGGAGTTCGCACCGACGTTGTTCTGCGTGCCGGCCACGCTCGACCTCGCCGGCGCGGACATCGAGCTCACCAGCCAGGTCGCGCGGGAGTACCGCCTACGACGTGCGCTCGAGCCCTACCTGGCCGACCACGACATCGACTACGTGCTCATCGACTGCCCGCCCTCGCTGGGCCTGCTCACCCTGAACGCGCTGGTCGCCGGACGGGAGATGCTCATCCCCATCCAGTGCGAGTACTACGCGCTCGAGGGACTCGCGCAGCTGCTCAAGACCGTCGAGCTGGTCACCTCGCACCTCAACCCGGATCTCGCCGTCTCGACCGTGCTGCTGACGATGTACGACAGCCGGACGCGGCTGGCCGACCAGGTCGCAGCCGAGGTGCGCTCGCACTTCGGGCCGCTCGTGCTGACGCCCACCATCCCGCGCAACGTGCGGGTGTCGGAGGCACCTGGCTTCGGGCAGACCGTCATCACCTACGACGCGGGCTCGCGCGGTGCGATCGGCTACGTCGAGGCGGCCCGGGAACTCGCCGAGCGCGGCGTCACCGGCGTACCGACCGCCGGGGACGCGTCCGAACCGCACCCGTCAGAATGAGCACCGCACCGTTCCCATGCGCAGCGCGCGACGACGACACCCTGCTGGAGCCGGCACCGTGAGCAACAAGAACCGCAGGGGAGGCCTGGGCCGCGGCCTCGGCTCGCTGATCCCCACCGCACCGCCGGCCCGCGAGACCGTCGCCGCCTCACCGGCGGACGTGCCCGGATCGCTGCCCTCGGGTGCCGACGCGGATCACCGCGACACCGCGCAGCCGCCGACGACGCAGCCTGCGGACTCGACCGACGCACCGACGTCCGAGGCACCGGCCGCAGGGGCACCCGACGCAGGGGCATCCGACGCGGTGGACGACCCGACCGCGCCGTTGCCGGTGCCGGGTGCGAGCTTCCGCGAGCTGCCGATCGACAGCGTCCGGGCCAACGCCAAGCAGCCCCGACAGGTGTTCGACGAGGAGGCGCTGGGCGAACTCACCCACTCCATCCGCGAGTTCGGGGTGCTCCAGCCGGTCGTCGTCCGTCCCGCCGACGGCGCCGACGAGGCGACCGCCACCGAGTTCGAACTCATCATGGGGGAGCGGCGCCTGCGCGCGGCCACCGCGGCCGGCCTCGATGTCATCCCGGCCATCGTCCGGTCGACATCGGACGACGCGATGCTGCGAGACGCGCTGCTGGAGAACATCCACCGGGCGCAGCTGAACCCGCTCGAGGAGGCCGCCGCCTACCAGCAACTGCTCGAGGAGTTCGGCACGACGCACGACGAACTGGCCCAGCGCATCGGTCGCAGCCGTCCGCAGGTGTCGAACACGATCCGGCTGCTCAACCTGCCGGTGCCGGTGCAACGCCGGGTGGCCGCGGGCATCCTCTCGGCCGGCCATGCGCGGGCCCTGCTCAGCCTCGACGACCCGTCCGCGCAGGACGAGCTGGCCGCTCGCATCGTCGCGGAGGGGCTGTCCGTCCGCGCCACCGAGGAGCTGGTGCAGCTCGCCCGGCAGCAGAAGGTGCCGGCCAAGCGGGTGAGCCGTCCGAAGCTCTCGGCCCCGGGCGTCACCGAACTCGCCGCCAACCTCTCCGACCTCTACGACACCCGCGTCCGGGTCGACCTGGGTCGGCGCAAGGGCCGCATCACCGTTGAGTTCGGCTCGATCGACGACCTCGAGCGCCTGGTCGCGCTGATGGCGCCGCAGCTCTCGTCCGAGCGCCGGCGTCAGGACCCGAACGCGCCGTAGTTCACGACCTCGTCGAGGCCACGGCGCCTACGCCGTAACGAGGGGGAGCGACGGTCGGGTGCGGCGTACCCGATGCTGACGACACCCACGATCGTGAGCCGATCGGGAATGGCGAACGCAGCGTGGACCGCTGCCGCACGCTCGGGAGGCACACCGAAGAAGCAGCCGGCGAGACCGGCGTCGGTGATCCCGAGCAAGAGGATCATCGCAGCCATTCCGGTGTCGACGTGCCAGTAGGGAACCGGCCAGCGCGCTTCGTCGCGGTCGCCCCACCCCTTGTCGGGTTCGGCATAGCGCTCGAGATAGGCCTCGCGGTCGGACAGGCAGAGCACGAGCACCGGCGCCTGCTGCATCCGAGTGCGCCACGGGTCGGCCGGACCCTCGGCGGTCGCCGACCAGAAGCGGGACCGCGACGTTATGTCATCGAGAACAAGAAACGCCCACCCCTGGGTATGGCCCGCCGACGGTGCCCGAATAGCCTGATTTAGGAGCATTTCGACGACGTCGCGCTTGACAATCCGGTCCGGATCGTATGACCGCACCATGCGCCGCTTGCGGACCACTTCTGCGAACTCCACCTGTCGATCGTGCCCCATCGCGCCGACGACGACTCGGTTGGACTGTCCAACGCACTAATGCCGTCGTGCGCCGTCGACGGGATGTGTCATCGTGGCGAGGTGGACCTGACGCAGTCGCGCAAGCTCGAGAACGTCCTGTACGACATCCGCGGCCCGGTGCTCGAGGAGGCCAAGCGCCTCGAGGAGGAAGGTCGCCGGATCATCAAGCTCAACATCGGCAACCCGGCACCGTTCGGCTTCGAGGCCCCGGACGAGATTCTCGTCGACGTCATCCGCAATCTCTCGACGGCGCAGGGCTACTCCGACTCGCAGGGCCTGCTCTCGGCACGCACCGCCGTCGTGCACCACTACCAGACCCTCGGCGTCGACTGGATCGACGTCGACGACGTCTGGCTCGGCAACGGTGTCAGCGAGCTGATCACCATCAGCCTGCAGGCGATGCTCGACGACGGCGACGAGGTGCTGATCCCCGCGCCCGACTACCCGCTCTGGACGGCGTCGACGTCACTCGCCGGCGGACGTCCGGTGCACTACCTGTGCGACGAGAGCAACGGGTGGCAGCCCGACCTGGACGACCTCCGTTCGAAGATCACGCCGCGCACCAAGGCGATCGTCGTGATCAACCCGAACAACCCGACGGGCGCCGTCTACGGCACCGAGGTGCTGCAGGGCATCGCCGGCCTGGCGCGCGAACACGGCCTCGTGGTCATGGCCGACGAGATCTACGACAAGATCCTCTACGACGACGCGACGCACACGACGTTCGCCAAGATCGCGCCCGACATCTTCACCCTGACCTTCAACGGACTGTCGAAGGCCTACCGCGTCGCGGGTTTCCGCTCCGGCTGGATGATGGTGAGCGGTCCGAAGCGCCACGCCGCCAGCTACCTCGAGGGCATCACGATGCTCACGAACATGCGATTGTGCGCGAACGTCCCGGCGCAGCACGCGGTGCAGGTCGCCCTCGGTGGGCGGCAGAGCATCCGCGACCTCATCCTGCCCGGCGGCCGGTTGCTCGAGCAGCGCACCGCGGCGGTCGAGGCGCTGCGGGCGATCCCCGGGGTCAGCTGCGTGGAACCGAAGGGCGCCCTCTATGTGTTCCCGCGGTTGGACCCGGAGATGTACCCGATCGAGGACGACCGCCGGTTCGTGCTCGAGTTCCTGCGCGCCCAGCACGTGCTCGTCGTGCAGGGCACCGGCTTCAACTGGCCGAAGCCGGATCACCTGCGCATCGTGACGCTGCCGTACAAGGACGATCTCATCGAGTCGATCGGCCGGCTGGCCGAATTCCTGTCCGGGTACCGCGGCGACCTCTGATCCACGATGGCACGTCGGTTGGAAAATCTAACCCTCGACCGGCTGGGCGACGTCGCGCGGGTCGATGGCCGGTGCCATGCCTGCTCCTTCTGGCAGACCACGCCGGCGGACTCGCTGTCGGACAGCGTCGACGCGAAGTCGGGCTGGGTCTCGGAGACGCTGCGCGAGTGGGGCAGCTGCGGTCAGATCCTTTACGTGGACGGCGATCCCGTCGGGCATGCGCTCTACGCGCCCGCCGCCTACGTGCCGCGCGCCGAGGCGTTCGCGACCGCCCCGGCCTCGCCGGACAGCGTGCTGCTCACGACCGTGCGCGTGCGCGACGACCTGGTCGGTCACGGGTTCGGCCGGATGCTCGTGCAGGGCGTCGCCCGGGACACGCTGCGGCGCGGCATCCGTGCGATCGAGGTGTTCGGACGGCACGGGCCGGCCGCGGTGAGCTCCGGATGCCTGTTGCCGTCGGACTTCCTGCTGGCCGTCGGGTTCCGGACGGTACGTCCGCACCTCGCGACACCCAGGCTGCGGATGGACCTGCGCTCGGTCGCCACGTGGCGCGAGGACGTGGAGCACGCGGTGGCCCGGGTGTTGAAGAAACGGGCGAGCCCGGCCCCGTCCGGGTGACGGGCGCGGGCGCTCAGGCGATGGCGGAGATCTGCATGACGCCCGTCTCCGGGTCGTCCGCCTTCGGCAGGTACAGCCGTTGGACGGCGACCAGCAGCCCCTCGGCGATGGTGTCGCGCACGGCGGCATCGAGCAGCCGGGTGCGGTCGAGCGGGTTGGTGAGGTAGCCCAGCTCGATGCGGACGGCCGGCATGCGGGTCATGCGCAGCAACGACCAGGTCTTGGTGTGGATGCGGTTGTTGCCGAGACCGGTGCGGGCGACGACCTCGCGCAGGGCCAGCTCCGCCAACCGCTCGCCGATGGTGGACGTCGACTCGCCGGCGCCGTAGTAGTAGGCGGCGACACCGTGGGCGCGTGGTGACTCGCACCCGTCGACGTGCAGCGAGAGCACGAGGTCGGCGCCGAGCTCGTTGGCCAGGCGCGCCCGGTCGGCCTCGGACGGGCCGTTGCCCGGACCGCGGGTCGGCCACGACTGCACGCCGAGCGCGGCGAGCCGTCCCTCGAGGCGGGACGCGACGTCCCAGACGAGATCGGCCTCGGTGATGCCGTCGGCCACGACCCCGGTGTCGCCGCCGCCGTGGCCGGCGTCGAGGACGATGCGCTTGCCCAGCAGGTTCGGACCGGCCTCGGCGACCGCGGCCATGTCGCGCAGCAACTGCGGACGGCCGCCGACGACCCGCCGGCCCAGCTGGCGCAGCGCACGCATCGTGGCCGGGCCGCACACGCCGTCGGACATCAGGCCGTAGTCGCGCTGGAAGGCCCGCAGGGCCTCGGCCGTGGCCGGACCGAACTCGCCGTCCGCCTTCGCGAGCGCGAACCCGAGTTCGATGAGCTGGGTCTGCAGCTCGGTGACGTCGTCGCCGGTGAGGGGATGGGCGGGCTCGTGCGCGAGCGGGCGGTCACCGAGCTTCCAGTGCGCCGAGCGCAGTGCGAAATAGGTCTCGGCCCCGACCGCTCCGTCGACCGAGATGCCGCGACGTTGCTGGAAGTGGCGCACCGCGAGCTCGGTGCCCTCGTCGAACAGGTTCCCGGCCGCGGGGTCGGTGTTGTTGAGCAACCCGATGGTCGCCAGCATCCCGCGGACCTCGGCGACCGCACTGCCGGTCATGCCACGGCGCAGTGGCTGCATCAGGAACGGGCCAATCGGTCGGGAGCGTCGGTCACGGGCCTGCTGCCTGCAGCGGGCCACCGGTCATTCTGCCTCACGTCGGGCGCAGGACCGGTAACGGACGGGGCCGCCCGGCGATTGCCGGGCGGCCCTGGGTCGATCTCTTCGCCGCGTCTCAGCGACGGTCGCGCCCGGACGGATCAGGCGGTGAACTCGGTGAGCTCGCGCAGGATGGCGGCCTTGGGACGCGCACCCACGATGGTCTTGACGAGCTCGCCCTTGTGGAACACGGCCATCGTCGGGATCGACATGACCTGGTAGTCGCGAGCCGTCTGCGGGTTCTCGTCGATGTTCAGCTTGGCGATCGTGAGCTTGCCCTGCTGCTCGCTGGCGATCTCGTCGAGCACCGGGGCGACCTGGCGGCACGGACCGCACCACTCGGCCCAGAAGTCGACGAGCACCGGCTCGTCGGCGCCGAGCACGTCGGCCTTGAAGCTGCTGTCGGTCACGGTCTTGGTGTGAGCGCCCATGGTGTCTCCTGTAGGTGTGGTGGTGATGGTCTGACGTCCTTGGGACGAGGTCAGAACGTACTGACCGCCCCCGACATTCCTGGCGGTGCCCTACCCGGCGACGACGGTGGGCGACACCGCGTGCTGCGCCTGGGCCGTGTTCGACTCGGTGCGCTGCGGCAGGGCGGCCAGGTAGCGCTCGGCGTCGAGCGCGGCCTGGCAGCCGGTGCCGGCGGCGGTGATGGCCTGCCGGTAGGTGTGGTCGACGAGGTCGCCGGCGGCGAACACGCCCGGGATGTTCGTGAGCGTGCCCTCGCCGGTGAGCACGTAGCCCTCGTCGTCGAGCTCGACCTGGCCGCGGACGAGGTCGCTGCGCGGGTCGTGACCGATGGCGATGAACAGGCCGCCGACCTCGAGATCGCGCTCGTGGCCGGTGACGGTGTCCCGCAGCCTCAGACCGGTGACGGCGGTGTCGCCGTGGATGTCGGCGACCTCGCTGTTCCAGACGAACGTGATCTTCGGGTCGGACTCGGCCCGCTCGGCCATGATCGCGCTGGCCCGCAACGAGTCGCGGCGGTGCACGATCGCCACGGACCTCGCGAACCGGCTGAGGAACGTGGCCTCCTCCATGGCGGTGTCGCCGCCGCCCACGACCGCGATGTCCTGGTCGCGGAAGAAGAAGCCGTCACAGGTGGCACACCAGCTGACGCCGTGCCCGGACAGCTCGTCCTCACGGGGCAACCCGAGCTTCTTGTACGCCGAACCCATGGCGAGGATCACCGCGTCGGCGGTGTAGCCGCCGCCGAGGGTGCGGACCTTCTTGACGGGGCCGGTGAGGTCGACCTCGACCACGTCGTCGGCGACCAGTTCGGCGCCGAACCTCTCGGCCTGGGTGCGGATCTGCTCCATGAGCTGCGGGCCCATGATGCCGTCCGGGAAGCCGGGGAAGTTCTCGACGTCCGTCGTGTTCATGAGCGCGCCGCCGTACTGCGAGCCCTCGAACACCAGGGGCTTCAGGTCGGCGCGCGCGGTGTACAGCGCGGCCGTGTACCCCGCCGGGCCCGAGCCGATGATGATGACGTTGCGGTGCTCTTCTGTCACTGCCGAACCTCTCGTCGTGCCTCTACGTCTGCGTGAACGGGACCGGGACCTCGCGCATTCCGCGCCCGTCATCTCCCCCGGACGGTAGCGATCGCCTGCTGGACGGCGGGGATGCGCAGGCGCCAGGCGACCACCGCGAGCACGACGAGCCCGACGACGGAACCGCCGATCAACCCGGTGACCGCCCCCGTCCGCCCCTCGCCGAGGGCAGACTCGGCGAGGCGGACGACCCCGTACGCCGCCAGACCACCGGCGACGGACGCGATGCCGATCTGGACGGCCGTCCGGGCCACGGCCGTGAAACCGAGCCGGCCGAGACGGCGGGTGAGCACGATGTGGCCGACGATCGCGCCGACGACGTAGGACAGCGACGTCGAGATGTTGAGCCATTCGATGGCCCGGTCGCCGTCGAAGGCGGCGCTGGAGACCAGCACGAGGACGACCTTGGCAGCGACCATGAACACGTTGATGATCGTGGGCGTCTTGCCGTCGCGCATGGCGTAGAACACCCGCAGCTGCAGCATCACGAGAGCGAACGGGAACAGCCCGAACGCCGACCAGGCCAGCGCCGTACCGATCAGGCGGCCGCCCTCGGCGGAGCTCGCTCCGTAGGAGAAGAGGGTGACCGCCATCGCCGGCGCCAGGGCGATGAGCCCCGCCGTGATCGGCAGCATTCCGATCGCCGACAACCGGGCGCCGAGTCCGAGGTCGGCGACGACGGCCTCGTTGTCCTCGCGGATGGCGGCCCGGGACAGCCGCGGCATGATCGCGGTGAGCAGCGAGACGACGAGGATGCCGTACGGCATCTGGAACAACAGGTCGACGTTGGTGAAGACCGTGTAACCGCCGTTGCTGTTGCCGACCTTCTGGATCACCGACACGCCGAGCTGGCTGACGGCGACGTACCCGAGCACCCATCCGCCCAGAACGCCGACCTCGCGCAGCCGCCCGACCTCGTTCGGCTGGGCGCGGAAGCGCCACTGCCAGCGGAAGCCGACCTTGCGCAGTGACGGGACGAGCACGAAGGCCTGCGCCGCGATGCCGAGCGTCGTGCCCACGCCCAGCACGACGATCTGGGGCGTGGTGATCGTGCTCGGGTTCAGCGTCGCCGGTCCCGGCAGCAGCCAGAACACGACCACCGTCACGATCATGATCATGTTGTTCAGCACCGGCGACCAGGCGCCCGCCTTGTAGCTGTGGCGGATGTTGAGCACCGCGATGAACATCGCGCCGAGACCGTAGAAGAAGATCTCCGGCAGCAGCAGGGTCGCGAAGATGGTGGTCAGGTCGCGTTGCGGGCCGGCGTCGACGAACACGGCGGAGATCCACGGCGCGGCGATCACCGCCAGGATCGTCATGACGCCCATCGCCACCGCGGCGATGGAGAGCAGCCGCTGCGTGTAGGCGACGCCCTCGTCCTCGTCCTCGGTCTGGGCGTGCACGAGCAGCGGGATGAGCACGCTCGACAGCACCCCGCCGAGCAGCAGCTCGTAGACCTGGTTGGGATACGTGTTGGCGGAGTTGTAGGCGTTGCCGACCCCGCCGACGCCGAGCGCGGCGACGATGAAGATCGTCCGCAGGAAGCCGGTCAGCCGGCTGACCAGCGTGGCCACCGCCATCGACCCGCTGGCGGCGAGCAACCGGCGGTTCGACGTGTCCTCGCTGGGTTCGGCGGGTGCTTCGGCGGGTGCCGCGTCGGGGTCGGGTCCGGCCGTCGTGCCCGGTGCCGCGCTGGTGGGGGAATCGAGCTCGGGAGCGACCCGGGTGGTGCTGGGGGTCGCCGCCTCGTCGACCGGTGGCGTCGCAGCGGCGTTCTTCTTGCGCTCGCGCCGAGGCTTGCCGACGAGGGTGGTGCTGCCCCAGACCCCGGCGTCCGCGCCGCCGCCGGGAAGTTCGGCCACGACGGTGTCGCCGCGCCGGGAGCGGGGTGAGGCTGCCCCGGGCTCGAGATCCTCGACGAACAGCGAGCCGATGGGGTCGGCCTCGGTGAAGGTCCGCGGCTCGACGTACTGCCGCGCATGGTAGATCGTGGGCGCGCTCCAGTCGCCGCCGTCGTGGTGCGTCATCTAGGCCCGCCCGCCCGGAGCGCCTGCGGCGGCCCTGCTGCGCGACGCGGTGCCCCGGCGCTGCGCGGCCTGGCGCCGCAGCCGCCGCACCCGGCGGGCGAAGCGCACGAGCAGCGCCAGCGCGAGCACGCCACCCGAGACGACGGTGATGATCACGCCGACGGTTCCGAACACGGTGCCGCGGACGTACAGCGGCACCTCGTCGCCCAGCGCCGCACCCGTCGAGGTGAGCAGCTGCGCCTCGATCGGGATGCGTCCGGTGCGGTCCAGCCTGCTGGGGACCCGGACGGTGAGCTTGGAGTTCGGCGGGATCTGCTGGGTCTCGGGGCTCTCGGTCATCGAGTACCCGGGCAGGTCGTCCTGCGAGCGCACCAGCACCTGCACCTGCACGGTGTAGCTGGAGTCGTTCTCGACGGTGATGGGCAACCGCGACTCCTCGGACCCGAGCGTGTACGTGCCCGAGGACGGCCGGACGATGCGCACGCTCGTGAGCAGTCCCGTGATGTAACGGGCCACCCCGGTGGCGATCTGCGGCCCGAGCCCGTCGTCGAAGGGGGAGTCGTCGGTGGGCCGCCAGGCCGACGAGGTGAGGCGCTGCACGATCTGCGGCAACGACTCGAGCAACGTCTCGGCATCGGCCGACCGGTTCGACGTGCCCAGCAGCGAATCGAGGGTCGGGCGTGCCGCATCGGTGTCGGCCGCCGCGGACAGGTTGGGGCCGGGCAACCCGACAGTGCTGCGGGGCACGCGCAGGGTGCTCAGCGCCTCGGGCCGGTAGCGCCCCAGCGAGCGCAGCGGTATCGCGGTGGCGAACGGGCTGACGCTGGTGTCGAGGATCGCGCGCGACGCCCGGTCGGGGTCGGGGTCGACGTAGCGGGGCGGCGCCAGCACCGCGTACGTCGGGGTGTCGTCGGCCTCGATGGACCGGATCGCCACCTCGGACACCAGCCGCGGCAGGTCGGCCTGCCCGCCGTCGTCCGGCCCGACGGCCGCCGCGGTCGTCGCGCGCAGCTGGTTGGAGATCACCGCGGCCGTGACGCGGGTGCCACCCGAGCGCAGCGTCGACACCGCCACGGGCAGGCTGTCCGCCGTGCTCGGCGTGATGCCGGTCGAGTTCAGGACCACGGTCGACGCGCCGGAGGCGACCAGGTCCGCCAGCGCCCGTGCGCCGACGGCCCCGGTGGCCGGCCACGCGACGTCGCTCAGCGGCTCGCGCCCGCCGAGCAGGTCCTGCACGCGGGCCGCCATCTCGGCCGGCAGCCCGGCGGTCCAGTCGATCCGGGTGCCGGCCAGCGCCTGCACGTCCGGGTCGGCGAAGGGGGTGAGCGAGACCTGCATGGCGTCGTCCGACCCGAGCAGGCCGGTGAAGCGGGCCAGCCAGGCCGTGGCCACCGACTCGCCCGTGCCGCGGATGGACTTGCCCGAGCCGGTGCGCACCGTGTACTTGCCGGTGGCCATCACCGCGAGCTCGTCCAGCAGTTCCGGGTCGACGACGATCGTGACCGGCACCCCGTCCCCGGACGCGGAGACGTCCTCGAGCACCCGCAACGCGCGATCGAGCCGGCCGCCCTCGGCCACGGACGCGGCCAGGGCGTCGTCGGTGAACACGGTGTCGGACCGCATGCGGTGCGGGCGGTCGATGAGGGGCCACACCCAGCTGACCCGGGTCGGCTCGACCGCGCGGTAGATCGACGGGACGTAGGTGCGGGTGGTGCCGAGCACGTCCCCGGCGCCGTCGTCGGCCCGCACCGCGAACGTCATCGGGTAGATCTTGTTGTCGCAGAGACACAGGCCGGGACCGTTGGCGAGCCCGGCCGTGGTCGTGAACACGAACGTCCTGAGCTGTCCGGGCGTGAGGTCGACGCGCACCCGCGCCGTCGGCGCGATGTCGAGGCCTTCGGCCTTCGGGGCGGACGTGTCGGCGAGGCTCTGCTCGAGCGCGGCCTGGTTGCCGATCGGCTCGCCGCGGAAGGCGAGCACGCGGGCGCCGCGGATCGTGGAGTCGCCGTTGTTGGTGACGCTGAGGGTGAAGCGCAGCTTCTGCGTCGACGACGAGCGCTTCGGGGTCGTCGGTGTGGACGGGCTGATGCGCGCCACGGCGATCGTGACCGGGGTGGTGGCCCGCGCCGTCGCCCGGGCCCGGTGCGCGCTCGTACCGGACGTCGTGGCCGTGCGGGGTACGGCCGGGGTCGAGTCCGGGGTGATCGGCGGGGTGGCCGCGGCCGGCGCGAGGGCGGGCGCGACGACGGGGCCGCCGAGACCGAGGGACGTGAGCACGGCGAGGCCCACGGCGGCGAGGCAAGGTGCCCGCCGGGTGCGGCGCCGCGCCGGCGCCGTCGCTGGGGTCACGCGGACTCCGCGAGCATCCGGCCCGCGGTGTCGACCAACCCGCGTTCGTCGGGGTAGGCGAGCCGTTCGCGGATGCGGGGCAGCGGCACCCACGCGACCTCGTCGACCTCGATGTCGGTGTCGGACAGCTCGCCACCGGTACGGCGCATCAGGTAGTGCCGCACGGTCTTGTGGATGCGCCGTCCCTCGGCGACGAACCAGAAGTCGATGACGCCGAGCTCGCCGATGATGACGCCGGCGATGCCGGTCTCCTCCTCGACCTCGCGGACGGCCGCCTGCTCGGCCGTCTCGCCGGCCTCGATGTGGCCCTTGGGCAGCGACCACAGCAGCCGGCCCTGGCGGTCGATACGGCCGATGAGGGCACCGAGGGGGACGTCGCCGGTGAGGTCGAGCACGAGGCCCCCGGCGCTGAACTCGTCGACCTGGCGCATCCACCGGCGGGCGCCCCGGCGCCGTCCGCCGGACGCCGAGCCCGCGGACGAGCCCGCACCACCCGACCCACCGGACGTGCCTTCGCCGCGGCGTCCGCCGCCCTTGCGGCCGGCGGACTTGGACTGCTTGCTCGTGCTGCCGTCGAGCCGGTGCGTGGGCCGCGGGCCGGGACGGGGCTTCGGGCCGTCGCCGGCGCGGGAGGCGGGCGGCCCGGGGGTCGCGGCCGGTGCGGGGTGGACCGGCGGGGCGGGGCGGACGGGCGGGGCGGCGCCGGTGTCGGGCGCCGCGGCCGCGGGAGCCGACGCCCGAGAGCCGTCGGCCGGCCGGTCCGGGGTGGTGTGATCGATGCCGGCGCCCGAGGCGGCGGCACGCTCGGCCCGCTGCCGGGCGCGCCGGTTGCGGCGGCGCCGGCTGCTGCGGCTGCGGCCCTGCCCGGGCGGCGGGGAGGCGCCGTCGACAGGACCGTCGGGCGTGCCGTCCGTCCCCTCGCCGTCCTGCGGGGAGGACGGGCCCTGGGACATGGCCCGATGGTAACGGTCGTACCTGGCCGCACCCGGTCAAGCGGGGCGCGGTGGCTCGGTACGCTGGCCGTCCGTGGGATCACCCGAGAGCGCAACCCGAGAGGACCGTCCGTTGACGTCGCCGGGTGAGCTGGTGCCGCTGCCGGACGGGGCACGGCGCCTGGGCGAGGCGTTCGCGGGGGCCGGCCACGAACTGCACCTGGTCGGCGGCCCGGTCCGCGACGCGCTGATGGGCCGGCCGTCCGACGATCTCGACTTCACCACCGACGCCCGTCCCGAGCGCATCCTCGAGCTGGTCGAGCCCCTCGCGTCGGCGACGTGGACGACCGGCATCCGCTTCGGCACCGTCGGCGCGCGCATCGGGTCGCTGATGTGCGAGATCACGACCTTCCGCGCCGACGCCTACGACGGCGTCACCCGCAACCCCGAGGTCCGCTTCGGCGACTCGCTCAACGACGACCTGCGCCGTCGCGACTTCACCATGAACGCGATGGCGGTGTCGGTGACGGGTGACCGCACCTTCACCGATCCGTACGGCGGTCTCGCCGACCTCGCCCGCGGGGTGCTGCGCACGCCCGGCACGCCCGAGGAGTCGTTCCGCGACGACCCGCTGCGCATGCTGCGCGCGGCCCGGTTCACCTCCACCCTCGGCGTCTCCATCGACCCGCACGTCGCCACGGCGATGCAGCAGTTGGCCGGTGAGCTCGCCCGGATCACGCCCGAGCGGGTGCTCGCCGAGCTGACCAAGCTGCTCGGCGGAGCTGCCCCCCGTGCCGGGCTCACCGCGATGGTCGACACCGGCCTCGCCGACGTCGTGCTGCCCGAGCTGCCCGCGCTGCGCATGGCCGCGGACGAGCACGGCCAGCACAAGGACGTGTACGCGCACACGCTGCAGGTGCTCGACCAGGCGATCGACCTCGAGCAGGACGGGCCCGATCTCGTGCTGCGGTGGGCGGCGCTGCTGCACGACATCGGCAAGCCCGCGACCCGGGAGTTCCAGTCCGGTGGTCGGGTGACGTTCCACCACCACGAGGTCGTCGGCGCCCGGATGGCGAAGAAGCGGCTCAAGGCGCTGCGGGCGTCCAACCAGCTGATCGAGGACGTCAGCCGGCTCGTCTACCTGCACCTGCGCTTCTACGGCTACCGCACCAGCGAGTGGACCGACTCCGCCGTGCGGCGCTACGTGCAGGACGCAGGCCCGCTGCTGCCCCGGTTGCACAAGCTCGTGCGCTCCGACTGCACGACCCGCAACAAGCGCAAGGCGCAGAACCTGAGCCGGGCGTACGACACGCTCGAACAGCGCATCGCCGAGCTCCAGGAGCAGGAGGAGCTCGACGCGATCCGTCCCGACCTCGACGGCAACGAGATCATGGCGTTGCTCGGCATCGCGCCGGGACGCGAGGTGGGCGCGGCCTACAAGCACCTGCTCGCGCTGCGCATGGAACACGGCCCGCTCGGTCGCGAGCGCGCCGAGGCCGAACTCAGGTCGTGGTGGACCGCGCACCAGGCCTGACAGACCGCGCGTACGCGACCGCGGCCACCAGGTAGAGCGCGGCGATGACGACGACGGACGCCGGCGCGTAGCCGTCCGCCGGCAGCACCGCGGCGGTCAGCACCGCCGCGACGACCAAGGTCAGGTTGAACAGCGTGTCGTAGACCGCGAACACGCGCCCGCGGAAGTCGTCGTCGACCTGTTGCTGCACCAGGGTGTCGACACTGATCTTCACGCCCTGGGCGACGAAGCCGAGCAGCGCCGCGCCCAGCAGCACGAGCGGCGGACGGTAGGCCAGGGTGCAGGTGAGCTGGACGACGGCCGCCGCGAGCAGCAGCGCCGCCGGCCACCGCACCGGTCCGAGCCGGCGGAACGCGAGGGGGGTCGCGGCGGCCGCGAGCGCGCCGCCGACGGCGATCATGGCCACGACCTGCGCGAGCCCCGCCAGACCGGACCGGAAGAAGCCGTCGTCGGCGAACCGGTTGCGGTACAGCAGCACCGTGCAGACGGTGGTGATGCCGAACCCGAGCCGGTGCACGGTGATGACGGTGAGGCCGCGCAGCACCGGGCGGCGCTCGGCCACGTGCCGCACGCCGGCCGCGAGGCCGCGCGCGATCTGGCGGATGGTCTCCCGTCCGGCGCGTTGCTCCTCGGACGGCCCGAGCACGGTGCGCCCGAATCCGGTCGCGACCACGGCGGCGACGAGGAACGGCAGCGCGGCACCCGCGGTGATCACGGCGTAGTCGCCGTCGCCCGAGCCGATCACCGCCCGTACCCCGACGGCGACCGCACCGCCGACGGTCGCGGCGACCGTGCCCGCGGTGGTCGAGAACGCGTTGGCGGTGACGAGCTCGGCGGCGGGCACCGTCCGCGGCAGGGCGGCCGACAGCGCCGCGAGCAGGAACCGGGCGACGGAGATGAGCACCAGGGCGGAGGCGTAGAAGCCGGGGCCGTCGAGGCCGGCTCCGATGCCGAGCGCGAACACGACGACGCCCCCCGCGCGCGCCACGTTGGCGACGGCGAGGATGCGCTGTCGCCACCACCGGTCGAGCAGCACCCCGACGAACGGACCGAGCAGCGAGTAGGGCAGCAGCAGCACCGCGAAACCGGCGGCGATGTCGGCGGCGTCCGCCTGGCGCTCGGGGTTGAACAGCACCGCTCCGGCCAGCCCGGCCTGGAACGCGCCGTCGCCGAACTGTCCGGCAAGGCGGACGGAGAGCAGCCGCCGGGCCTGCGGTGTGCGCAGCGCGTCCAGCAGGTGACGGCGCCGGGGCATGACGGCGAGGCTAATCGCCCGCCGGGGCCCGGCTCACATGGTCGCGGCGGCGTCGACCCGTCAAGATGTGCACATGGCCCTGCCGGACTGGACGCATCTGCCCGCGGGCCTGCGTCTGCCCCCGGCCGCGGGCCGCCTGCTGGTGGCGACCCCGTTGCTCACCGACCCGCACTTCGGCCGCACCGTGGTCTACCTGCTCGAGCACGACGGTGGCGGCACGGTCGGTGTGGTCCTCAACCGTCCCAGCCACACGCCGGTCGGGCAGGTGCTGCCCGAGTGGCACGACGCCGCCAGCGGGCCCGCGGTGGTGTTCGCCGGCGGTCCGGTGCAGCCCGACGGCGCGCTGTGCCTCGGCCAGCTCGACGAGCAGGGGGCGCAGCTGTCGACGGACGTCGACGAGCCAGGTCCCGAGGGTGTCGACGGCGTGCAGACCATCGACCTCGACGGCGACGTCACCGTCATCGCCCCGCACGCCCGTCGGCTGCGGGTCTTCGCCGGGCACGCGGGCTGGTCGCCCGGCCAGCTCGACGGCGAGCTCGACGAGGGGGCCTGGTGGGTGGTCGACGGCAGCGCCGACGACCTGTTCAGCGAGCAGCCGCGCCCGCTGTGGCGTGACGTGCTGCGCCGCCAGGCGCCGCCGCTGTCACTGCTGTCCAGCTACCCCGAGGACGCCTCCCGCAACTGAGGTCGAACTCGGTCACGCCGGGACGGCAGCGGCGGCCCCGACACGGTCGCGGCTCGCGCTCAGCAGCTCGCGCACGGCGGCGTCGTCCACCCCGACGAGCCGGCCCGCCCACTTGCGGGCGCGGCCGGCGACGAACACCGACTCGACCTGGCCGGGGTGCGCCTCGACGACGGCCGCAACCGGGTCGGCTCCCGCGGCCTGGGCGGCCCGGTCGGTGCGCACGAGCAGCAGATCGGCCTGGCGGCCCGGCGACAGCGAACCGACGGTGTCGGCCAGACCCGCGTTGGCGGCGCCGCCGACGGTGGCGAACCGCAGGACCTGCTCCGGGTCGAGGGCGTCAGGTCGGGCGTCGAGACCGGCGGCCGCCCGGCGGAACTGCTCGGCCCGGTCGCGCAGCAGCAGCGCCTGCATCTCGGCGAACATCGACAGCCGGTAGCTGGTCTCGTTGTCGTTGCTCAGGCCGACGGCGGCGGCGTGGCGCAGCGCGGAGCCCACGGGAGCGATCGCAGAGCCCAGTCCGTAGCGAGCGTCCGAGCGCGGACAGAGGTTGACCGTGGCGCCGCTGTCGGCGATGAGCTGCCAGACGCGGTCGGGCAGGTCGTAGCAGTGGTTCAGCGCGTGCTGCGCGGTCAGCAGCCCCGCTCGCGCGAGTGCCTCGAACCGCTCCTCGAGGTCGGGGGTATGCGGTCCCGTCTCGCTCGACACCCACAGGCCGGCGTCGCGGGCGAACGCCCACAGCTCGGGTGTCGGGTCGATGTCGAAGAGGCGGACGCCGACGAGCGGGCCGGCGCCGCGGTCGCGCAGCGCGGCCGCGGTGGCGGGCACGTGCTCGAGCGTGGCGCCGAAGGGGGAACCGACGGCGTGCACGCCGCGGATGCCGGTGTCGCGCAACGCGTCGATGCCGGCACGAGCGTGGTCGGGGGTGAGGTCGCAGTGCGCGTTGTCGACCATCGTGGTGATGCCGGCGTCGAGGGCCGACAGCGCGGTGGCGACCGTGCCGGCGTACACGTCTCGGGGCGTGAAGTGGGGCCCGAATCCGAACGCGGTGAGACCGAGGTAGGCACCGAAGTCGGCTGTGGGCGCAAGTCCGCGCAGCACGCCCTCCCACGCGTGGACGTGCGCGTCCACGAAACCGGGAACGACGACGGTGCCGCGGGCGTCGACGGTCTCGGCGGTGTCGACGAGCTCGCGCAACCCGGGTCGCGCCGGCAGGTCGTGACCGACGGCGACGACGACACCGTCGCGCACCAGGACGTCGCCGTCGGCGACGGTTCCGAGCGACGGGTCGAGGGTGACGACGTCGCCGTGGCGCACGAGCAGGGTCGACGAGGTCGGGACGGTGGTGGCGGTCATGGCGCATCCTCTCGGCGGGTCCCGGCCGCGGTGGCCGGGCTCGGTGCGGTGAGCGTCGTCGCAGCCGCCTGGCATGCCCTTGGCGCCGGCTTGGCGACAGCCGCTCGCCCGCGCCAAGAAGCCGACCAGCGCCGGGGCGGACGGTGTCCCCACTCCGGCCCGCCGCACCGGCGACCGGCTCGTCACCGAGGAGCCACCATGACCACCGCCACCCCGTCCGTCCGCCCCGCCTGGGTCACGGAACTGTCAGCCTCGATCACCGGGCGCGTGTTCGTCCCCGGCGATCCCGAGTACCTCGCCCGCAGCACGCCGTGGAACGTCGCCGTTCCCTGCGTGCCGGCCGGGGTCGTCGTCGCCGCCGACGCGGCCGATGTCGCCGCGGTGGTCCGCGCGGCGGCCGAGCACGGTCTGCGGGTGGACGTCCGCGCCACCGGGCACGGCGCCGCACCCGTCGGCCCGGACGTCCTGCTCGTGCACACCGGCGACCTCGACGAACTCGTCGTGCACCCCCGCGGGTGGGCGCGGGTCGGGGCGGGGGTTCGCTGGTCGGCCGTCCTCGCCGCCGCGGCCGAGCACGGGTTCGCGCCGGTCTGCGGGTCCGCGCCGGGTGTCGGGGTGGTCGGCTTCCTGACGGGCGGGGGAGTGGGTCCGCTGTCGCGCACGTACGGCCTGGGCTCCGACCACGTCCGCGCGTTCGAGCTCGTCACCGGCGACGGCGTGCTGCGTCGCGTCACCCCGGACGCCGAGCCGGAGCTGTTCCGCGGCCTGTGCGGCGGCAAGGGGTCGCTCGGGATCGTCACCGCCGTCGAGATCGACCTGCTGCCCCTGCCGTCGGTCTACGGCGGCTGCCTGTACTTCGACGGCGCGGACACCGCCGCGGTGCTGCAGGCGTGGCGCCGCTGGGCGCCGACCCTGCCGGCGGCGGCCACCACGTCGGTGGCGGTGCTGAACCTGCCGCCGCTGCCCGCGGTGCCGCCGCCGCTCGCCGGCCGCTGCACCGTGGCCGTCCGGTACGCGTGGACCGGCGACGAGGCGGCGGGCGAGGCGGCCTTCGCCCCGATGCGCGACGTCGCTGCGGTGATCCTCGGCGAAGTCGGACACCTGCCGTCCGAGCGGATCGGCGCGATCCACGCCGACCCCGAGGACCCGATGCCGGTGACCGAGACCGCCCACCTGCTGGCCGACGTCGAGACCGGCACCATCGACGCGCTGCTGGCCCTGGTCGGCCCGGGGGCCGAGAACCCGCAGGTCGTCGTCGAGGTGCGCCAGCTGGGGGGCGCGGTCGCCACGCCCTCTCGCCACGGCGACGTCGTCACCCACCGCGAGGCCCCGTTCGCCCTGCTGACCATCGGCATCGGGGTCCCGCCGCTGGTCGGGCCCACGACCGCCCACGCGGATGCGCTGGCCGCAGCGCTTGGGCCGTGGCTGGCCGCGGGCGGCCTGCCGAACTTCGGCGGGGCCCTCACCGCGGCCTCGGCGCGGCGGTGCTTCGGCACCGAGCGGCTGGCCGCGTTGGCCGGGCTCGTCGCCCACCACGACCCGGCGGGAGTGCTCACCGGTGGCGACGCGGTCCGTTCGGCCGCTGTCGGTCCCGCCGCGTCGGTGTGACGATCACGCCGTGCTGCACTACCGCTTGCTCGGGCCGCTCGCCGTCGACCGCGACGGCGAGCCGCTCGAGCTCGGCCCGCCCCAGCAGCGGGCCGTCCTCGCCGTGCTCGCGGAAGCCGCCGGCACCGTCGTGAGCGTGGACCGCCTCGTCGACACGGTGTGGGGCGAGGCGCGCCCGGCCAACGTCCAGGCCGGACTGCAGGCCCACATCTCGCGGCTGCGGCGGCTGCTGCGTGCCGACGCCGCCGCGCCGGCGCCCGTGGTGCGCCGCGGCGCCGGGTACGCCCTGGACCTGTCCCGCGCGCGATCGGACGTCGCCGACTTCGCCGCGCTCGCCGATGAGTGCGCGAGTGCGGTCGCCCGCCGGGCGTGGGCCGACGCGGTCGGGGTGGGCGCGGAGGCGCTCGCCCTCTGGCGGGGCGCGTTCCTCGCCGATGTCGCCGACGCCGAGTGGGTGCGGGTCGCGTCCGCGCCGTGGGTCGAGCGACGTACCGGCGTGCAGAAACATCTCGTCACCGCGCTGCTCGGCACCGGTGACGTGGCCGAGGCGCTGGCCCGCTCGACGGTCCTGCTCGCAGAGCGGCCGCTCGACGAGGAGGCCGCGCGCCTGCACGTGCTCTCGCTCGTCCGCGCCGGACGGGTTCCCGACGCGCTCGACACCCTGCGGGCCGTGGTCGTGCGCCTCGACGACGAACTGGGTCTGGAACCTGGCCCCGACCTGCGCTCGCTGCAGACGGCGGTGCTGCGGCACGACCCGTCGCTGATGTCGTGGCCCCCGCCCGCGGCGGCCGTCAGCACGGCACCCGTGTCCCGGAACCCCACGTCCCCCGGTCCCGCCGCCCCGGCAGCGGTCGCCGGTCCGGACGTCGTCCCCGACGCCGGCCCCGAGGTCCCGGAGCTGGTCGGACGCGACGTCGAGCTCGCGACGATCGCCCGCGCGGTGTCTGCGGACGTCCCCGCGTGGGTCGTCGTGGCCGGGCCCGCCGGCATCGGCAAGACCCGGCTGGTGGACGAGGTGGTGCGGGGGTGGCCCGGGCCGGTCGCGCGCGCCCGGTGTCCCGACCTGGACGACAGCCCGCCGTGGTGGCCGGTGCGGCAACTGCTCGCCGAGCTGGGCGAGCCCCTCGCCCTCCCGCCCGACCGGGACGGGACCGCGGCGGCCGACCGCGGCAGCTTCGCCGTCGTCGAGGATGCGGTCGCCCTCGTCCGCCGTCGCGCCGCCGAGGCGCCCCTCGCCGTCGTCGTCGACGATCTGCACTGGGCGGACGACGCGTCCCTGCGCTTCCTCGGTGTGCTGGCCGAGACGGCCGTGGAACCCGGCCTCGCCGTCCTGCTGACGACCCGGCCGAACGGCACCGGTGAGCGGCTCGAGCGGGTGCTCGACATCGTGGCGCGGCGACCGGGCGGCCGCCGGATCGCGCTGTCCCCGCTCGCGGCCCCGGATGTCGCGCGGCTCGTGGAGTCGGTGTCGGGTGAGCGCCCGACGGGGATGGAGGCCAGCGAGCTGACCGACCGCACCGGGGGCAGTCCGTTCGCGGTCGTCGAGTACGCGCGGCTGCCGCGTGCGGAACGCTACGGCGAGCGCACCCCGGACGCCGTCCGCACCGCGCTGCGCCGGCGCTTCGCCGCCCTGCCCGGCGGTGTGCACGAGGTGCTGCGGGTCGTCGCGGTGCTCGGCGAGCCGGTCGACCTGCGGGTGACGGCCGCCGTGGCCGGCCGCGACGTCACCGAGGTGGTCGACGCGCTGGACGCCGCCGCGGACGCCGATCTGCTGCAGCCGTCGCTCGACGGGGCCGCCTACACCTTCGCGCACGCCTTGCTTCGGGACGAACTGGTGGCCGAGGTCGCCGACGGCCGGCGGCGGCGCTGGCACCGTGACGCCGCCGCCGCGACGGCCGGCCCGTCGCCCACCGCGGTGCTGCGCCGTGCCGCGCACCTGCAGGCCGCCGGCGCGCTCGCCGACCCCGACGCCGTGGTCGACGCCTGTCGCGCCGCCGCGGAGCTGCTCGACCGGCAGTGGCTGCCCGCCTCGAGCTGGTGGGCGGCGGCGCTGGCGGCGTTCGACCGCGGGACGGACGACCCGCGACCCGACACGCGCGACGGCATCGTCGTCGCCTACGCCGCGTCCCTCGCCCGCGAGGGGCGCGGCCAGGCACTGCTCGACCTGCTGGACGCCGCCGTGCTCGACGCCGTGCGCGCCGGTCGACCCGCCGCGGCCGGACGACTGGCCGCCACGTTGCTGCGGATGTCGGGGGCGTGGCCGTGGCCGGTGTTCGGGTCCGACCCGGCACCGATCATGACCACGCTGCAGGGACTCGACCACGTGCTCACCGCCGACGTCGGTGCCCGCGCCCGGGTACTGGCGGTCACCGCGATCGGCCGGTGCTACGACCCCGACCCGGCCGTACCGGACGACATGAGCGCGCGCGCGATCGACCTTGCCGGTCGCAGCGGTGACACCGAGGTGCTCGCCGACGCCCTGCTCGGGCGCGCGTTGACGTACGCGGGGGTCGCGAGCCACGCGGTCGAGTCGGTGGGATTGTTGGACCGACTGGCCGGGCTCGAACACGCTCTTGCCGGCCCCGACCAGGTGCTGGCGGACAACATCCGGACGATGGCCGCGATCACGCTGGCCCGCCTGCCCGACGCCGAGGCGGCGTGGCGGCGCGGGGTGGCGGGGGCGGACGTGCACCGCATGGTCATCAGCCGGGTGCAGCTGCGGTGGTTCGAGGCCGGCCTCGCGCTGTGGCGCGGGGACCGCGAGCGTGCCGCCGAGCTCTACGCCGAGGCCGAGCACGCGCACCGGCGCAGCGAACTGCAGCAGGCAGGCACCTTCGAGCTCGCGGCGCTGGCCATGGCCTGGGATGCCGGGCGGCTCGCGGACGCGCCCGCCGCCGTCACGACGAACCCGATGGTGTCGCGCTGGCTCGGTGCCGTCGTGGCCGCGGCGGGCGATGCCGAAGGCGGCGACGCACGCCTGCGCGCAGAGGTGCTGCGCCCCGAGCCCGACGTATGGACCTCGCACGGGCGCGCGACGGTGCTCGCCCACGTGGTGTGCGACCGGGGTCTGGTCGACGTGGCACCCGTCCTGCTCGACGTGCTGACCCCGGTACAGGACTGCCTCGCGGCCTTCGGGCAGTGCGGGACGGTCGGGCCGGTCGCCCTGGCGACGGCCCGGCTGGCCCGCCTGCTCGGCGACACCGTGCGGGCGCGCGAACTGCTGGCCGCCGCCCAGGATCTCTGCGAGCGCACCGGAGGCGCCGGGGCGGCCCTGCACTGCCGGGTCGAGGCCGCGCTCTGGGACCACGCCGAAGACGCCGCCGGTCCGGGGGCCACCCGGACGGCGGACGCCCTGTTCGAGCTCGCCCGCGAGGCGGAAGCCGGCGGGCGATACGGGCTCGCCGAGCGTGCCCGCACCGCCGCGGACCCACCCGCGTGACGGTCAGGCGACGCGCAGGGCCGCCGCCTCCGATGACGATCGGCACGCGACCAGGTGTTCGAGCGGTGTTGCGCATATCTGACGGCGCATCGCGCACGAACCCGGCGGTGCCGTCGGCCGGTCGGACCTCGCGACCGACGGTCACAGCCGACGCAGGTGCCGGTGCTCGTCGTGCAGTCGACCGTCGCCGTACTCGTGGTTCGCGGGCAGCACCGCGTCGAGGACGAACCCGCAGGCGCCGAGCACGCGGCACGAGGCCGTGTTGCCGACCGCGTGCCAGGCCTCGACGACCCAGACGCCCCGCTCGGCGGACGCCCGTCGCAGGGCCTCGTCCAGAGCAGCGCGGGCGAGCCCCCGGCCGCGGGCATGCGGGGCCACGCGGAACCCGACCTCGGCGGTGTGCCCCTCGTCCTCGATCGAGAACAGCGACACCAGCCCGAGCAGGCCGTCCCCGCCGTCGGTGATCACCCAGGTGCGGAAGTCGTCCGACACCTCGGTGTTCTCGCGACGCCAGCGGGCGACGTCGGCCGGGGACGGCCCCGGGTTCCACAGCGCGACCGCGGGATCGGCGAACAACGCGACCAGGGCCGCGTCGTCCGCCTCCCGCAGCGGACGCAACCTCGCGTCCGGTGTGCTCATGGCGCGTCCTCCCTCAACGCAGTCCGGCGGGCGACCAGTCGGGCGCCGAGCCGTTGCGGATCAGCAGCCGCGGAGCCGGGGAGCTGCACGTGCCGGCCGACCGCTTCACCCAGATGCCGCCGGAGCCTGCCCACGCGAGTGCGGTCGAGTCCGGCGACCACGTCGGCGACGCGTGCGCGGCCTCGCCGTTGGTGTAGCAGGTGTAGGTCGGGACGGCGGGCGGGGACCCCGCCCGGGCGTTGCGACCGACGCGGTACCAGATGATCGCGCGGCTGCCCTTGTCACCGCGAACCTCGGCCAGCCAGCGGCCGTTGCGCGACAGCTCCCCGTCGGACAGGTCCTCGCTCGGGAAGGCGTAGTCGTGGTCGTCGAACCAGTGCCGCGGCGCGCCCGTCACGTCCTGCAGCATGACCTGCGAGCCGTACCCGCCGGTCTGCAGCGTGCGGCCGCTCGTCACCCACGACGCCTGCCGGTAATAGGTGGACCGGCCGGCGTGGGTGCGCCGGGTCGACGCGGTGTAGCCGGTCGCGTACCGCACCAGGCAGTCGGCGCCGACCGGGCAGCTGTAGCGGACGAAGGACCAGGCGATCGTGCGCCCGTTCGGCGAGAGGGCGACGTCGTTGACCGCGCCGTCCATGCGTTCGCCCGCCGAGTTGCGCAGTGCCGGCGGGTCGATGACGTTCAGGACCTTCCCCCGCTGTGTCATGCGCACGATCACCGTGCCGCGGGCGGCGGCGATGATGCCGGTGTCCGACTCGGACGGGGAGTGGTACGGACGGGCAGCCGTCCCCGACCGGGTGACGGCGTGAGCGTGCGTGCCGTCGCCCTTCGCGACCCAGATGTTGTGGGCGCGGACGAACACGATGGTGCCGGACGTGCCCCGCGTGGCGGCGGTCGTCCGGACGGGGGTCGCGGACGCGGCCGGAAGGGTGACGGCGCCGAGCGCGGTCGCGGCCAGCGACGCGAGGGCGAGGGAACGGAACGTACGGGTTGCTGTGGTCATGACGATTCCTGTCGCTGAGGTGGGCGGGACAGGACCGAGCGTCGGACGACCGCGTTGGGGCTTTCTTGCCGCCGGCTTGGTGGTTCGCGGTGAGGGCGCAGGTCCCGGTGACCACGGTGGCCGCACCGGGGTGGCCGTCCCATCCCAGAAAGTTGGGGAACCGCGTCGGCTCAGCCCGAGACCAGGCGGGCGATCATCTCGCGGCGGCTGCTGACCTCGAGTTTGGCGAAGATCGCCTTGAGGTGGTCCTGCACGGTGTGGGGCGACAGGTGCAGCGTGGCGGCGATGTCCTTCGTCGAGGTGCCGCGCAGCACCAGGTCGGTGACGTCCTGCTCGCGGCCGGTCAGCCCGCGCGCGGCGAGGGTGAGCCGGCCGACGGCGGACGGCGCGGTCTGCTCGACCGTGACCACCACCGGGCGCGGGCCCGTCGCACCGTCGGCGCTGCCGAGCGGCAGCGCCTGCAGGGTCAACCACCGGCCCGAGGCGGACGGGACGACGGTGCGGGTCGCGGCGCCGCCCGTCCGCGCCGTCGCGACGACGGCCAGCACGCTCGCAGGGAGGTCGCCGTGGTCCCAGCCGCCGAGCTCGGCGATGCGGGCCTCCGCAGCAGCCGACATGTCGGTCAGCCGGTCGTCCGCGTCGACGATCAGGACGGCCGGACCGGCATCGCCCACGACCGGTGAGCGGGTGAACAGCACCCGCTGGACGGCGCCGGCGACCGGCTCGGCGGCGGCCGCCACCAGTGCTCCGTCATGCGCAGTGAAAGGTGGTTCGCCCTCGCGGCGGTACAGGCCCAGCGCCGCCCACACCGCGCCCCGGGAGCGGCAGGCGAGCCTGATCTCGTCGGTGAATCCGAACCGGGGCGTCATGTAGTCGCGCAGCCGGGCGCACCGTTGCGGGTCACCGCCCGTGTCGACCGACAGCACGCCGACCGGCACCGTCCGCCCGGCGATCTCGGCGAACAGATTGACGTCGGGGCCGCCGTACTCGGCGGCGGCGAACTCCTGGTCGCCGAGGGGCAGCTCATCGGACTTGATCGCGCCCGTGATCAGGCCGGTGGCGGGGTCGGTGGTGGCCACGCACGCGAACGCGAACGGCACCGCGGCGGCGACGGCGGCGAAGACGGCGTGGGCGACCTCGTCGACGCCGTCGCACGACGCCGTCATGCGGTCGATGCGCTCGGCGAGCTCACGCGCGGTCAGGGCCACTGTCACATCGTCACCCACGGACGGAGTCCTCGGAACCCGTCCCTGGCGGAAGAACCCCAGCTTTCTGGGATGGGACGCCGGCGCCCGTGCTCCGAGGCTCGGGCCATGAGGAACTTCGATCTCGCCCTGGCCCACACCCACACCACCGCCTGCTGGTGGCACCCGCTCGAGGCCCACTGGGTCTGCCCGACGCCGGCGACGCGCCTGCCCGAGCAACCGCTCGTCGACGTGCGCGACATGGTCGTCGTGCACACCGCGCTGCTGCGCGAGTTCCGGCTCGCACCGGCGGCCGTCCGCCGGGTGCCGGCGGGTGACCGGGCGCTGGCCGGCCGCGTCGTGGCCCATCTGCGCTTCGTCGGTGACCTGCTGCACCACCACCACGAAGGCGAGGACGAGCTGCTGTGGCCGCTGCTGCGCGAGCGCGTGCCCGCGCCCGAACTCGCGCTCGCCGACGCCGAGGCGCAGCACGCGGCGATCGACGCCGCCCTGGACGAGGTCACGCGACGGCGCGAGGCCTGGGCGGTGCACGCGGACGCCGCGACGGCCGAGTCGCTCATCGAGGCGCTCGACCACCTGTTCGCCCTGGTGCGCGAGCACCTCGACCACGAGGAGGAGCAGCTGTTGCCGCTGGCGGCGGCGATGCTCAGCCCTGCCGAGTGGGCGGCGATCGGCGAGCGGGCGGCCGCCGCGATACCCAAACCCGCGCTGGCCCTCGCGTTCGGCATGTTCGCCTACGAGGGCGACCCCGCCGTGGTGCGCCAGATGCTCGGCGAGGCGCCGCCGCCGGTGCGGGTGCTGCTGCCCCGGCTGGCGCCGCGGCTGTACGCGCGGCGGGCGCGGCGGGTGTACGGGACGCCGACCCCTTGAGACGACGAGAGGCCGGCCCCGTACCGGGACCGGCCTCTCGATGTCGGTGGTGCTGTGGTGCGTGGTTACCGCTCGACGGTGCCGTCGATGAAGTCCTGGACGGCCTTCTTCGCCTCGTCGTCGAAGTACTGCACGGGCGGCGACTTCATGAAGTAGCTCGACGCCGACAGGATCGGGCCGCCGATGCCGCGGTCCTTCGCGATCTTCGCGGCGCGGAGCGCGTCGATGATGATGCCGGCCGAGTTGGGGGAGTCCCACACCTCGAGCTTGTACTCGAGGTTCAGCGGCACGTCGCCGAACGTCTTGCCCTCGAGGCGGATGAACGCCCACTTGCGGTCGTCGAGCCACTGCACGTAGTCGGACGGGCCGATGTGCACGTTGCGCGCGCCCAGGTCGCGGTCGGGGATCTGGCTGGTGACCGACTGCGTCTTGGAGATCTTCTTCGACTCGAGGCGGTCGCGCTCGAGCATGTTCTTGAAGTCCATGTTGCCGCCGACGTTCAGCTGGTAGGTGCGCTGCACCTCGACGCCGCGGTCCTCGAACAGCTTGGTGAGCACGCGGTGCGTGATGGTCGCGCCGACCTGGCTCTTGATGTCGTCGCCGACGATCGGGACGCCGGCGTCCTCGAACTTCTTGGCCCACTCGGGGGTGCTGGCGATGAATACCGGCAGCGCGTTGACGAACGCGACCTTGGCGTCGATGGCGGCCTGCGCGTAGAACTTGGCGGCGTTCTCGGAGCCCACCGGCAGGTAGCAGATGAGGACGTCGACGGCCTGGTCCTTCAGCGTCTGGACGACGTCGACCGGCTCCTCGAGCGACTCCTCGATGGTCTCGCGGTAGTACTTGCCGAGGCCGTCGAGCGTGTGGCCGCGCAGCACGGGGACGTCGAGCTGCGGCACGTCGCAGATCTTGATGGTGTTGTTCTCGCTGGCGAGGATCGCCTGCGACAGGTCGAGCCCGACCTTCTTGGCGTCCACGTCGAACGCGGCGACGAACTCGATGTCGCGGACGTGGTAGTCGCCGAAGGTCACGTGCATGAGGCCCGGGACCTTCTGAGTGGGGTCGGCGTCGCGGTAGAAGTGGACGCCCTGGACGAGGGATGCGGCGCAGTTGCCGACACCCACGATGGCGACGCGGATCTTGCCGGTCGCGGACTGCGAACCCATCAGGGCTCCTCCTTGTGTTTCGGGAATTCGGACGATCAGGTGGTGGTGCCGGGTGTTCCGGTGTTGCGTTCGTTCTCGATGAGATCGGTCAGCCAGCGGACCTCGCGGTCGACCGACTCGAGACCGTGCTCGTGCAACTGGCGGGTGTAGCGGTCGAACCGCTCACTCGCGCGGGCCCGCTGCATGCCCTCGCGCTGCTCCTCGACCCGGCGGCGGCGACCCTCGAGGATCTGCAGCCGGATGTCGGAGCGGGTCTGGCCGAAGAACGCCAGCCGCCCCGCGAAGCCCTCGTCGTCGAAGGCGTCCGGACCGACGTCGGCCAGCAGCTCGGCCAGGTGTTCCTTGCCCTCGGCCGTGAGCTGGTAGACGCGCTTGCCGCGCCGCGACCGGGACGACCCCGACTCGGTGCCGTCACCCGGCGCCTCCTCGGTGATCCAGCCGGCCTCGGACAGCCGCCGCAACGTCGGGTAGAGCGAGCCGTACGAGAACGCCCGGAACGTGCCGAGCACGGTGGCCAGGCGCTTGCGGATCTCGTACCCGTGCATCGGGCTCTCGTTGAGCAACCCGAGGACGGCGATCTCCAGCACGGCCGCCCCCTTCGCACGTCGCCACGTCGAGGTGGTCTCGGCGCGATGTATCACGACGATACATCAGCGCGAGAGGGTCGCGACGCCACGGTAGCCGGACGGTGACGGGCAGGGGTCGGGCAGGTGACGAACGCCCACGAAATCGGACGGATCCGGCGCACCGGACCCGTCCGCCGCAGGCCGTTCAGGAAGCCGGATCAGTAGTGGGCGATGGGGGCGTCGAGGGCGGGTTCGGGGACCCCGAACGCGTCGACGAGGTCGCGGGCGTAGGGACGCAGCACCCCGCACAGGTCGTTGACCCCGGCGATGATGGCCTTCGAGCGGGTGGCGGTGAGCATGCCGTGCTCCTGGAACCAACCGCGCTCGGCCTCGATCGTCGACAGCGCGAACAGGTCGCACAGCGACACCAGCAACCGCTTCTCCGGGCCGCGTTGCATGCCCTCGATGGCGCCGACGAAGGCGGCGAGCAGCGCCGCGTCGACGTGGGCGCGGGCGGCGGCCAGCAGGTGGTCCTGCGCGGCGTTGAAGATCGCGAACTGTTCGGACGCGTCGGCCCCGGCCGCGCGCCGCAGCCGCATCGCCGCCGACTCGAGCAGGTGCTTCTCGCGCGCCGCGAACATCTGCTGCTGCCACTCGTGGTCGAGGATGCCCGGCAGGTCGGCCTCGCCGGGTGCGTCGGTCAGCAGCTCGCCGAGCTTCGCGACCGGGGCGGCGTCGCGCAGCCGCTGCAGCAGGCGCCGCCCGCCCGAGCGCTCGACGACGGTCTCGAAGACCTGGTCGGCCACGAACAGGGCCGTGCCGCGGAAGTCGAGCTCGCCGAAGTGCTGCGCGTACCCGGTGAGCAGCTCCTTCGCGACGAGCTGCAGCAGCACCGTGTTGTCGCCCTCGAAGGTGGTGAACACGTCGGTGTCGGCCTTCAGGCCGGGCAGGCGGTTCTCGGCGAGGTATCCCGCGCCGCCGCACGCCTCGCGGCAGGTCTGGATCGTGGTGGTGGCGTGCCAGGTTCCGATCGCCTTGATGCCCGCCGCCCGTGTCTCGAGCTCGCGGCGGTCGGGATGACCGGCCGGGTCGTGCTCGTGCACGGGGGTGTCGAGGTCGGGGGTGGTCTCGTGCAGGCCGGCGACCAGCTCGAGCTGGGCGAAGTGCAACGCGTAGGTCTTGGCCAGCGCGGGCAGCAGCTTGCGCTGGTGGGCCAGGTAGTCGAGCACGGTGATCTCGCCGCCGGTCGGCTTCTCGAACTGGGTGCGCTTCTCGCCGTAACGCACCGCGATGTTCAGGGCGACCTTCGTGGCGCTGCCCGCCCCGCCGGCCACGCTGATGCGGCCCTGTACGAGCGTGCCCAGCATGGTGAAGAAGCGCGCGGTGCGGTTCTCGATGGACGTCGAGTAGGTGCCGTCGGCGGCGACGCTCGCGTACCGATCGAGCAGGTTCTCGCGCGGCACCCGTACCCCGTCGAAGTACAGCCGGCCGTTGTCGACGCCGTTGAGCCCGGCCTTGAGCCCGCAGTCCTCGATGCGGACGCCCGGCATCGGGTCGCCGCCGTCGTCGCGGATGGGCACGACGAAGGCGTGCACGCCGTGCGTCTCGCCGCCGGTGACGAGCTGGGCGAAGACGGCGGCCACGCGGCCGTCGCGGGCGGCATTGCCGATGTACTCCTTGCGAGCGGAGTCGTCGGGTGTCTCGATGACGAACTCGCCGCTGTCGGCGTCGTAGGTGGCGGTCGTGCGCACGTTGGCGACGTCCGAGCCGTGGCCGGTCTCGGTCATCGCGAAGCACCCCAGCAGCTCGCCGCTGATGATGCGGGGCAGGTAGGCCTCGTGGTGGCGGTCGGTGCCGAGATGGAGGATCGCGCCGCCGAACAGACCCCATTGCACGCCGGCCTTGACCAGCAGCGAGAGGTCGCCCATCGCCAGCATCTCGAACGCGGTGATCGAGCCGCCGACGTCGTTGCTGCCCCCGTAACGGGTGGGGAAGCCCATGCGCGGATGACCGCTCTCGGCGAGCAGCAACAGCCGCTCGTACGTGAGGCGGCGCTGCGTCTCGACGTCCTCGCCGGGGTCGGGCGAGAAGCGGGGGTCCTGCGCGAGCTCGCGGGCGTGCTCGCGCACCTCTTGCCAGCGACCGTCCAGGACACGCCGGATGACGGCGGTGTCCACCTCGCCGGTTTTGCGCGCTTGTGCGCTTTCCGATGACGATGCCGGCCCGGACTCGGTGCGCGCGACGGTGTCGGTCATGGTGCCGGTGTACCCACGGACGGGCCCGGACGTCCCGCCCGGCGACGGAACACACCGTCGGACGGGCGGTCACCCGCCGCGGAGGGGGAGGGGGTGAACACCCCGGCGGCACCGCTCCACAGCAGCACGGTCAGGTACTCGGTGAGCTGCGGACGCGTCATCTCGTCGGGGTGGTCGAGCCACCAGAGGCTGGCCGCCCGGATGAAGCCGACCGCGGCGTCGCCCCAGGGTCGTGAGGCCGCCGGATCGAGCCCGCGCACGGACAGGTGGTGACCGAGCTCGGCCGTCAGCACCGCGGCGATCGGGTCGCCCGGACGGCGCCCGCCGTCCGTGCCGGTGGGCAGCGTGATGACGAACCGGAACAGCGTGGGCCGCTGCTCGACCATCGCCAGGTAGGAGTCGATGGCGCGGTGCAGCAACCGCCGCGGGTCGTCGGCCTCGTCGGCCTCATCGGCGTCATCGGGGTCGTCCGCGCCGTGAGAGGTGCCCGCCGGCGCACCGGCGTGCACGTCCTGCAGTGCCTGGACGATCTCACCCGCCACGTGGCGTCCGACCGCGCGGTGCAGCTCGTCGCGGTCGTCGAAGTAGCGGTAGATGACCGGCTTGCTGGTGCCGGCGGCGGCGGCGATGCGGTCCATGCCGACGTCGCCGCCGTGCTCGGCGATCGCGAGGGTGGCGGCCTCGATCAGTTCCCGGCGGCGGGTGGCGCGGTGCGCGTCCCACCGGGCGTGGCGCCCGTCCGCCCCGGGTGTCGGGCTCGACACACGATCGTTCACGGGACACAAAGTACCCGATACCCTGAGTACGGACAGGGTCGTGTGACCCACGCCGACCTCGTGGAAGGAATCCCGTGCCCACTCGTCGCGCCGCCATCGTCGGCGGCAACCGCATCCCCTTCGCCCGCTCGAACGGGCCGTACTCGCGCGCGTCCAACCAGGACATGCTCACCGCCGCGCTGGACGGGCTGGTCGCCCGGTTCGGGCTGCAGGACGAGCGGCTCGGCGAGGTCGTGGCCGGCGCCGTGCTCAAGCACTCCCGCGACTTCAACCTCACCCGCGAATCGGTGCTGGGTTCGCGGCTCGCGCCGACCACCCCCGCGTACGACGTGCAGCAGGCCTGCGGCACCGGTCTCGAGACGGTCATCCTCACCGCCAACAAGATCGCGCTCGGGCAGATCGAGTCCGCCGTCGCCGGCGGCGTCGACACGACGTCCGACGCGCCCATCGCGCTCAACGAGGACCTGCGCCAGGTGCTGCTCGCCGCCAACCGCGCGAAGAGCACCGGTGCCCGGCTGAAGGCGCTCGCGGGCATTCGCCCGCAGCAGCTGCTGCCGAACATCCCGCAGAACTCCGAACCCCGCACCGGGCTGTCGATGGGTGAGCACCAGGCCATCACCGCGCTCGAGTGGGGCATCAGCCGCGAGGACCAGGACGAGCTGGCCGCCGCCTCGCACCGCAACCTCGCCGCGTCCTACGACCGCGGTTTCCAGGACGACCTGATCACGCCGTTCCTCGGCCTGTCGCGCGACCAGAACCTGCGCGGCGACTCCACGGTCGAGAAGCTGGCCAAGCTCTCGCCGGTGTTCGGCAAGGCGTTCGGCGACGAGGCCACCATGACGGCCGCCAACTCGACCCCGCTCACCGACGGCG
Organism: Jatrophihabitans fulvus; assembly: GCF_054781375.1. Lineage (NCBI taxonomy): Bacteria > Bacillati > Actinomycetota > Actinomycetes > Jatrophihabitantales > Jatrophihabitantaceae > Jatrophihabitans > Jatrophihabitans fulvus. The sequence goes on along the minus strand of NZ_BAAGUN010000005.1, from coordinate 285,273 downwards.
CCTCGACGGTGCTGCTCGCGTCCGAGGACTGGGCGAAGGAGAAGGGCCTGCCGACGCTGGCGTACTTCGTCGACGCCGAGACCGCCGCGGTCGACTACGTGCACGGCGACCGCAAGGGTGACGGCCTGCTCATGGCGCCGGCCTACGCGGTGCCGCGCCTGCTCGCCCGCAACGGCCTGACGCTGCAGGACTTCGACTACTACGAGATCCACGAGGCGTTCGCCTCGACGGTGCTCGCCACCCTCAAGGCGTGGGAGGACCCGGAGTTCTGCAAGGCCCGGCTCGGGCTCGACGCCCCGCTCGGGTCCATCGACCGGACGAAGCTGAACGTCAACGGCTCGTCGCTCGCCGCCGGCCACCCGTTCGCCGCCACCGGCGGACGCATCGTCGCCTCGCTGGCCAAGACGTTGCACGAGAAGGGCTCCGGCCGCGGCCTGATCTCCATCTGCGCCGCCGGTGGTCAGGGTGTCGTGGCGATCCTCGAGGCCTGATTTTTCGCACCGACGCTCAAAAGGAGCATCCGATCATGAGTGACCGTTACCTGAACCTCGTCAACTCGTCGGTGGGATCGGCCGTCGCCGACCGCGTCGGCCTGCCGAAGCCGGCCAAGCTGCGGCGCTACGAGTCCGGCGCGCCGGTCGTGCCCGGGCCGGTGCTGTTCGGCTCGACGTCGTCGCGTCCGGCGGCGGCCGTCCGCAAGGCGATCGAGGCCGCGGGCGCCGACGTCGTCGACGCCGTGCCCGAGGGCACGAAGGTCGCGGCCGCGGTGCTCGACGCGCGCTCGATCGCGACGCCCGCCGACCTGGCCGCCGTGCGCGAGTTCCTGCAGCCGGCGACCAAGGCCCTCGCCGCGTCCGGACGCATCGTCGTGGTCGGCCGTCCGGCCGACGGCGAGGACATCACGGCCGATGCGACGCGGCAGGCCCTCGACGGCATCGTCCGCTCGCTGGCCAAGGAGCTGCGCCGGGGCGCCACCGCGAACCTGTTGTGGGCCGAGGCCGAGACGTCGTTGCCGTCGGCCGTCCGCTTCTTCCTGTCGGGCCGCTCGGCCTACGTCGACGGACAGTCGGTATTGCTCGGGTCGGGCAAGGCGCCGTCCGTGCGCGACGTCGAGCACCCGCTCGAGGGCAAGACGGCGCTGGTGACCGGCGCCGCCCGCGGCATCGGCGCGGCCATCGCCGAGGTGCTCGCCCGCGACGGCGCCAAGGTCATCTGCGCCGATCTGACCCAGGCCGGCGAGGCGCTGGCCAAGGTCGCCAACAAGATCGGCGGCACCACGCTGCATCTCGACGTCGCCGCCGACGACGCGCCGCAGCGCCTGCTCGACCACCTCGCCGAGCACACCGCGGGGCTGGACATCCTCGTCCACAACGCGGGCATCACCCGCGACAAGCTGATGGCCAACATGAAGCCCGAGCAGTGGGACTCGGTCATCGCGGTCAACCTGCAGTCGCAGCTCGCGATCAACGCCGCGCTGCTCGGCAGCGACCAGCTCAACAAGAACGCGCGCGTCGTCTGCCTGTCGTCCACCACCGGCCTGTCGGGCAACCGTGGCCAGACCAACTACGGCGCCACCAAGTCGGGCGTCATCGGTCTGGTCCGCTCGTCGGCGAAGGCGTTCGCGGCCCACGGCGACTCGACGATCAACGCCATCGCACCGGGCTTCATCGACACCGAGATGACGGCGAAGATGCCCTTCGCGACCCGTGAGGTCGCGCGGCGGCTGTCGTCGCTGCAGCAGGCCGGCCTGCCGGTCGACGTCGCCGAAGGCGTGGCGTGGTTGTCGTCGCCGGGTGCCGGCGGGGTCAACGGCCAGGTGCTGCGGGTGTGCGGCCAGAACCTGGTCGGCGCCTGACGATGCCCACGCTCACCTCGTCGCCCTCGCTGCTGCCCCTGTACGCGCGGGCAGCCGTCACGGGCCCGTTGCACCGCGGCTCGTCCCTGCCCGACAGCGAGTACACGCTCGCCGACCAGCAGGTCGACCCGGCCGAGCTCGCCGCCTACCAACGGGTGTGCGGTTTCGCGGTCGGCGACGTGATGCCGTCCACGTACCTGCACGTGCTCGCCTTTCCGCTGTCGGTGAAGCTGATGACCGAGGGGTCGTTCCCGTTCCCGCTCGTCGGCCTCGTGCACGTCGCCAACTCGATCACCCAGCACCGCCCGGTGCGCGCGGACGAGACGGTGTCGTTCCGGGTGCGGGCGGCCGACCTGCGCGACCACCCGTCCGGACGGCAGTTCGACCTGGTGGCGTCGGCGACGGTCGGTGACGAGACGGTCTACGAGGGCCGCTCGACCTACCTGCGTCGCGGCGGCGGCACCGGCGAGAAGGGCGAGCGCAAGGAGCTCGCGCCGCAGCAGGGTGCGTTGGCGCAGATTCGCGCAAAGTCCGACGTCGGACGGAAGTACGCGGCGGTGTCGGGCGACCGTAACCCGATCCACCTGCACTCGCTGACCGCCAAGGCATTCGGGTTCCCGTCGGCCATCGCGCACGGCATGTGGCTCAAGGCCCGCACCCTCGCCACGCTCGAGAACCGGCTGCCCGACGCCTACCGCGTCGACGTCGCTTTCAAGCTGCCCGTGCTGCTGCCCTCGACCGTCTCGGTCGCGGCGGTGCCCGACGGCGACGGATGGGAGCTCGACGTGCGCAACGCGAAGTCGGGCAAGCCGCACCTGGCCGGTACGGTCCGCGGCGTCTAACGCGGTACGGGCCGCGGCGGCACCGGGTCGGGGAACGCCGCGGCCAGCTGCCCGGCCCGCTCCGCGTCGCCGGCGAGCACGAACTTGATGCGGTCGTTCACGTCGCTCGGCAGCACCAGCTCGCCGCCGGACCAGTCGCGCACGATGCAGCCGGCGCCGGCGGCCACGCCGAGCGCCCCCGCGACGTCGTGGGTGTGGGTGCCGGCCCGGTCGAGGTTGTGCCACGCCCCGGCCGACCCGTCCGCCACCGCGGCCAGATCGGTGGCCGTGCATCCGCTGATGCGCAACCGGTGGAAGCCGGGCGGCAGCACCGCGGGCGACCCCACGTCCGGGCTCGGCACCATCACGGTGCGGCTGGTCCCCGGGGCGATCGCGCGTCCGTCGCGTCGCGCGCCGAGCCCGACCCCGCCCTCCCAGCGCCGTCCGCTGACGTGTTCGTGCACGAGACCGGCCACCGCGCGGCCGTCGACGATCAACCCGACCGACAGCGCGAACGGCAACAGACCCGCGCGGAAGTTGCCCGTGCCGTCGAGCGGGTCGAGCGCGAGCCACGGCTCGCCGGCGGCAGGTGGCGCGCCGGTGCCGAAGCCCTCCTCGGAGATGATCCGCACGCCGAGCGGCACGAGGTGCTCGAGCGCGGCCTGCTCGGCGAGCCGGTCGGCCACGATCGACGGGCTGCCGTCGCGCTTGCGCACCACCGCACCGTCGTCCGCGTGACCGCGCACCGCCTCACCGGCGGCGTCCGCGGCGCGGGCGGCGGCGGCGAGGAAGGCGCGGGCCAGGGCCGGGTCGACGCTCACCCGCGCGGTCAACTGACCGGCGGCGGGCCGTCCGGCGGCTCGTTGTCGGGAGCGTCCGATCCCTCGGACGGGGCATCGGGACCGCCGGGTCGGCGCGAGAACCAGTCGAAGATGTCGCCGGAGCCCTGCGACGGCGCGGCCTCGGCGGCGTCGTCGGCCCTGTCGGCGGGCGGGGTGTCGTCGGCGCCGGTGCGTCCGCGCCGGGTGAACCAGTCGACGATCGAGTCGGCGGCGCCGCCGAAGGCGCTGCCCACCGAGCTGCCGACGTTGCGGACGGTCGTCACCAACGGGTCGGTCGACTCGTCGATGCGCTGCTTGTAGGCGCGCGCCGCCTCGCGGGCGTTGTCGCCGAAGCCGGCCTCGCGGTCGGTGTCGCGGTGCGGGTAGCGGCCGGCGACGATGTCGCGGTACTCGTCGCTGTTCGCCCAGCGCCGCAGCTCGGCCGCCCGCACCACCGAGAACGGGTGGGTGGTCTTCTCGGTGTTGAGCAGCTTGAGCACGCCGTCGCGCAGGTCGCCGGTCGACTCGTACTCGGCCGCCTGGGCGAGGAAGGCCTCGGTGTCGATCTCGTCGAGGTGGGCCCCGGCAGCGGTCTTCATGTGCACGCGCAGGCAGGCGTCCGGGTCCTGGGTGGCGAGCAGGCCGGCCCGGTCGCCGGACAGCTCGGCCTTGCGCTGCCACTCGCGCAGCGCCGCGACGATGCCGCGCAGCGCCAGCCCGCTCGCCGGCAGCCAGCCGAGCGAACCGATCAGGTTCAGGATGTGCATGAGCAGCGACTGGTACAGCGCGTGGCCGCTGAGGGCGTGCCCGAGCTCGTGGCCGAGCACGACCCGACGCTCGTCGTCGTCCATCAGCTCGTAGAGCCCGCTGGTGATCGCGAGGAACGGGGTGTCGACTCCGAGCGTGAACGCGTTCGGGTACGGGTCGTTGACGACGTACAGCTCCGGACGGCGGGGTGCGTCGAGCACCGTGCAGACCTCGCCCAGCAGCTCGTGCAGGCGAGGGAACTGCCGCTCGTCGACGCGCACGGCCGAGGCGAGGTGCACGAGCCGGTACTGCCGCTCGCGCAACATGCCCGAGGCCACCTTGATGACCTGGTCGAACCCGGGGATCGCGCGCAGGGCGGTGAGCGCCGCGCGGTCGGCCGGGTGCTCGAACGCCCGCGAACTGATGCCGCTGAGCACCACCCGGCCGTCCTGGTCGTAGGTGCGCGACGACTCCGGGATCTCGGTCACCCGATCATCCTGCCCCGCCGACGATCGATCCGTCGACGCGGCCGCTCAGGCGCTGCTGCGGCTGCGGCCGTTCACGCGGCTCGGCTCGGTGGACGAGGCGGGCACGAGCGGCTTCCGCGGCATGACCCGCTTGATGCCCAGCACCTGGAGCCGCTGGTAGGCCGGGCCGACGAGGCGCACGAGCGCGTCGAGCGCCTTCGCGTCGAGGCCCACGACCGCGCGCGGACGGTTGCCGGTCACGGCCCGCAGGATCGACTTCGCCGCCGACTCGGGGCTCGTCTTCGCCAGCTTGGCGTCGAAGAACTCGGCGAGCGACTTCTGGTCCTCGCCGTCGACCACGCCGGCGTTGCGGGCGATGGCGGTCTTGATGCCGCCCGGGTGCACGCACGTGACCTGCACGTTGTGCCCGTTGACGAGCATCTCCTGGCGCAGCGCCTCGGTGAAGCCGCGCACGGCGAACTTGGCGGCGTTGTAGGCACTCTGCCCCGGCACGGACAGCAGGCCGAACAGGCTGGAGATGTTCACGACGTGCCCGTCACCGGAGGCGATCAGGTGTGGCAGGAACGCCTTGGTGCCGTTGACGACGCCCCAGAAGTCGACGTCCATGACGCGCTCGATCTGCTCGAAGCTCATCTTCTCGACGTCACCGGTGAACGCGATGCCGGCGTTGTTGACGACGACGTTCACCCGGCCGTAGTGGCGGGCGATCTCGTCGGCGTACGAGAGCACCGACGCGCGGTCGGTGACGTCGAGCTTCGTGTGGTGCACCTGCGCGCCGATGAGCTCGACCTGGCGGGCGGTCTCGGCGAGGCCCGCGGCGTCGACGTCGCTGATGGCGAGCTTCGCGCCGCGGCGCGCGAGGTCGTAGGCGAGCGCCCGGCCGATGCCCGACCCGGCTCCGGTGACGACGGCGACCTTGCCCTGGATGGTGGTCATGACGGTTGCTCCCGTGGTTTTCAGGCGCTCGTGGCGCGGACGGCGGCGCGGTCGCTGGACCGGCGCGTGGTCTCGTAGGCGGACAGGTCGAACGTGCGGGTGGCCCGGCGGAACTCGAAGGTGAACCCCGGCCAGAGTGTCGTGTTGTTGCCGTGCTCGTCGAGGTACCAACTCGCGCAGCCGCCGGTGGTCCAGACGGTGCGACCCATGCGCTGCTGCAGCTTCTCGTTGTACCGCTGCTGCACGTCCGCACGCACCTCGAAGGTGGCGAGGTCCTTCTCGCGCATCGTCCGCAGCGCGCTCGAGAGGTAGTTCAGGTGCGACTCGGCCATGAACACCATCGAGCTGTGCCCGAGACCGCAGTTGGGTCCGATGACGAACAGCAGGTTGGGGAAACCGGCGACGGTCGCGCCCTTGTAGGCCTGTTGGCCCTCGGTGCGCCACACCTCGGCGAGGCTGCGGCCGTCCGGGCCGACGATGCGCTCGAAGGTGGGCGAGTCGGTGACGTGGAATCCGGTCGCGACGATCAGGACGTCGATCTCACGCTCGGTGCCGTCCCGGGTCACGATGGAGTTCTCGCGGATCTGCGCAATACCGTCGGTGACCAGCTCGACGTCGTCGCGGGCGAGCGTCGGGTACCAGGTGTTGGAGATCAGGATGCGCTTGCAGCCGATCTGCCAGTCGGGTGTGACCGCACGGCGCAGCTCGGGGTCGTCGATGGCCTTCGCGATGTTGCGCTCGGCCACCCGCTGCGCGACGTCGAGGATCTTCGGCGCGTAGGCGAACCCGAGCACGTACGACTCGCGGCCCCAGTAGATGGCCTCGCGGGCGATGCGCTGCGCGAACGGCACGTGCTTGTAGACGAGCTTCTCGACGGAGGAGTAGCTGCGGTCGTGGCGCGGCATCACCCACGGCGCGGTGCGCTGGTAGACGTCGAGGTGCGCGACCCGCTCGGCGATGGCGGGCACGATCTGGATCGCCGACGCGCCCGTGCCGATCACCGCCACCCGCTTGCCGGTGAGGTCGACGTCGTGGTTCCACCGCGACGAGTGCATGACCGTGCCGGCGAAGTCGTCGATGCCCGCGATGTCGGGCAGGCTCGGCTCGGCGAGCGCGCCGACGGCACCGACGAGCACGCGGGCCCGGAAGCCGCCGTTCGTGGTGTCGACGAGCCAGCGCTGCGCGGTCGCGTCCCAGGCGGCGCGGGTGACGTCGGTGTCGAACAGGTGCTTGTCGCGCACGCCGTACTTGTCGGCGGTGCGGACGAGGTAGCGCTGGATCTCGGGCTGCGGCGAGAACGAGCGCGACCAGTCGGGGTTGAGCTCGAACGAGTACGAGTAGAGGTGCGAGGGCACGTCGCAGGCGGCGCCCGGGTAGCTGTTGTCGCGCCAGGTGCCGCCGACCTCGCTGCCGCGCTCGACGACCACGTAGTCGTCGACGCCGTCCTTGGCGAGCCGGATCGCGGCGCCGAGGCCGGCGAAACCGCTGCCGATGATCAACACCTCCACCTCGCGCCGGTCACCGCCGGTGCGGGCGCGCGAGCGCGCCGGGCGCTTCACGGTCTGTGTCATGCGTCCGAGGGTAGGGGCCTTGTTGAACGCTGGTCAACAGTTTGTTGAATCACGTTCAACAGCGTTAGGCTCATGCGGTGGCTGCGAACGACACCGCCGTGAGGCGCACCCGCCTGACGCCGGAGCAGCGGCGGGCGCAGCTGATCGAGCTCGGCGTCGAGATGCTGTCGACCCGCACGCTCGAGGAACTGTCCGTCGAGTTGATCGCCGAGCGCGCCGGCATCTCGCGCGGCCTGCTGTTCCACTACTTCGCCTCGAAGCAGGACTTCCACGCCGCGGTCACGCGGGCCGCCGCGGCCGAGATGCTGCGCCGCACCGAACCCGACCCGGCCCTGCCGCCCGCCGAGGCGCTGCGCGCGTCCGTCGACGCCTACGTCGCGCACGTCGAGGAGAACCCCGACAGCTACACGTCCCTGGTGCGTGGCGCCGCCAGCGGCGACGCCGACCTGCGCGCGATCTTCGGCGACACCCGCGCCGCGATGGCCGGGCGCATCGTGCTCGCCTATGCGGCCGTCGGCGTCGACCTGACGCCGGCGACCCGGCTCGCCGTCGACGGCTGGTTGTCGTACGCCGAGGAGTGCGTGGTGCGCTGGCTGGCCGACCGGACGCTGTCGCGCGACGAGCTGCTCACGACGATCACCCGCGCCCTGCCGGCGATCGTCGCGGCCGTGGCCGGGGACCCGTCGCTCACCGACGTCCTCGCCTGACCGGAGTGTCGAGTGGCGCGTTCCGGCGCCGTGTGGCGCCGAATACCGCGCCACCCGACGCGCAACCGCGCCACTGAACGCCGGTGGTGGGACGACCTAGAATCTCGAGGATGACGTCCGCCACATCGTTCACCGTCGAGCGCAACCCGAACCCCGCGTCCGCCGAGCAGCGCGCGCAGGTACTCGCGAACCCCGGCTTCGGTGCGCACTTCACCGACCACATGGTGCGCATCGACTGGACGGCCGACAGCGGCTGGACGGACCCCCGGGTGATTCCGTACGGCCCGCTGCAGCTCGACCCGGCGTGCGCGGTGCTGCACTACGGCCAGGAGATCTTCGAGGGCCTCAAGGCCTACCGCCAGGTCGACGGGTCGGTGGCCGCGTTCCGTCCCGAGGCGAACGCCGAGCGCATGCAGCGCTCCGCGCGCCGCATGGCGATGGCCGAGCTGCCGACCGAGGCGTTCGTCGAGTCGCTGCGCGCGCTGGTCGCCGTCGACAGCGAGTGGGTGCCCGACTCGGTCGACCAGTCGCTGTACCTGCGGCCGTTCATGATCGCCACGCAGGACGGTCTCGGCGTCAACGCCCCGTCGCAGTCGTTTGCCTACCTGCTCATCGCCTCGCCCGCCGGCGCCTACTTCAAGGGCGGCGTGAAGCCGGTGACGGTCTGGCTGTCGACCGACTACGTGCGCGCCGCGCCCGGCGGCACCGGTGAGGTCAAGTGCGGCGGCAACTACGCGGCGTCCTTCGCCGCCACCGCCGAGGCCGCCCGCCACGGGTGCGACCAGGTGGTGTGGCTCGACGCGTTCGAGCACCGCTGGGTCGAGGAGATGGGCAGCAACAACCTCGGTTTCGTCTACGGCTCCGGTCCCGGCGCGCGTATCGTGACCCCGGCGCTGACGGGCACGCTGCTGCCGGGCATCACCCGCGACTCGCTGCTGCAGGTCGCGTCCGATCTGGGGTACGTGCCCGAGGAGGGCAAGATCTCGGTCGACGAGTGGCGCGAGGGTGCCGAGTCGGGCCAGATCACCGAGGTCTTCGGCTGCGGAACCGCCGCGGTCGTCACCCCCATCGGCACCGTGAAGGGCGAGTCCGGCGAGTTCACCGTCGGCGACGGCACGATGGGCCCGGTGACGAGCGCGCTGCGCGAGCGGCTCGTCGGCATCCAGACCGGACGCGTGGCCGACACCCACGGCTGGATGACCCCGCTCGGCTGAGCTGCGTCCGGGAGGGGACGGCGTGCACTGGCTGTCGACGACCTGGGACGTCCTGCGCGAGACGTTGCTGCTCGGGTGGGCGGCCACGGCGCTGTTCTGCGCGATCGCGTGCGCGGCGGCCGCGGCGTGGGGTGGCGTCAGCCGCATCGTGGCCGCCGTCGCCGGCGCGGTCACGCTGTACCTGGGGCTCGCCGTCGTCTCGGCGCTCGCCGCCTCCCGAGCCAACACCCGCCGGACGGCGGTGCTCACCACCCCGCCGGCGCCGTCCGCGGGACCGCTGACCTACGAGACGTTCCCCGGTGAACCGGCGACCGGCGTGCGCGGTGCGTGGCGGAACTGGACCCGCACCCCACCCCGCCGGGTCGACGTCGTGCTCGCGGCCGTCGCCGTCGCGTGCGCGATCGCGTGGGCCGCCACGCTCGCGACGGGCTGGCTCCGGGTGCGGGCGATCGACCGCAAGGTGGTCGCGCTCGGCGCGTTCGAGGTGCAGCTGGGTCTGTTCGTCGTGCTCACGGTGCTCGCCCTGCTCGGCTGCGCGGCGGGCATGCTGCGGTGGCGGTCGGCGTGGTGGCCGGCGCTGCTCGCCTGGTTCGGCACGTGGTGGGCGCTGGTGTTCGTGCTGGTGCGGCGAGCCGCCGGCGACCGGCTCGAGCAGCTCAGCCGGCTGCTGCGCGACCAGGCCCGCGACCGGCTCGGCTACGACGTCCGACCGGAGATCGACCTGGGACCGGTCTGGCCGGCGGTCGGGGTGCTCGCCGCCGCGACGATGCTGCTCGCCGTCGCGCTCGTCGCGACGCATCCGCGCCCGGTTGCGGCGGCCCGCGGCCCCGTCGGCGGTGGGACGATGCCCGCGTGGCCGACACCCCGTCCCTGACCCCCGCCGAGCTGCTCGACCACCTGCGGGCGGACGGACCACGGCTGATCGCCGCGGCGGGCCGGGCCGGGTGGGACGCGGCCGTACCCGGCACCGACTGGGACGTCCGCACGCTCGTGGCCCACACCGGCGCCGTGCACCGGTGGTCGGCCGACATCGTCCGCCGCACGCTCGCGACGAACGAGACCGGCGGCAGCGCGGCGTTCCGCGAGGACGTGCCGGACGCGGCGCTCGCCGGCTGGTTCGCCGACGGTCACGCGGCGCTGCTCGACGTGCTCGCGCACGGTGACCCGGACGCCGAGACGTACCGCTTCTACCGGGGTGGCTCCGGACGCGACTTCTGGACGCGGCGGCAGGCGCACGAGACCGCGGTGCACCGCGCCGACGCGGAGGCGGCGGCGGGCGAGGACCCCGTCGTCGACGCCGCGCTCGCCCAGGACGGCCTGGCCGAGCTCGCGATCCTCGCGCGCAACCGGGCGTTCGCGGCGGCGCTGTCGCAGCGGGGTGCCTGGGACGGCGCGCGGCTCGTGCTCGCGCCCGACGAGGGTCCGGCGTGGACGGTCGACTTCGGCGGCGAGAAGCTGCGTCCGGAACCGACCGACGACCCGTCCGGCGCGGCCGCGGTGGTGTCCGGACGTGCCGGCGCGGTCTACCTGTGGGCGTGGAACCGGCCGGCCGCCGTCACCGTGACCGGTGACATCGAGGTCGCCGGACGCTGGCGCACGGTGCGTATCACCTGAAAGATGCGTGACGTGGCGTCACACCGACAGCGTGTCCCGGGTGTCTCGGCGGTGGCGCTCGTGGTGGCCCTGCTCTGCAGCGGCTGCGGGTCCGATTCGGAGGGGGAGCTGCCGGGCGAGAACCCGGCCACCGTCGCCGGCGGCGGGCACGACTACGCCTTCGCCGACGACACCCCCCGCTCGCAGTGGCCGAACCCGTGCTCGTTCCTCCCCGTGGCGTCGGTGCGGCAGCTCATCGGCGGCCCGGCGACCGCGAAGCGGGGCACGCTGCTGTGCGCCTATCCCGTGGGGGTGGCGTCGCTGCCCGCGCTCACCGTCGGTGTGCGGTGGGTCGGCGGCGAGGCCGGTGCCAAGTTCGCCTACGCGCTCGACCAGCTGGGTCGGCAGCGGCAGTCGGTGCCGGGGCTGCGCCGCGGCGACGGAGTCCGCACCACCTCGCGCGGCGTCTCCCGCATCGACCTGCTCGTCTCGAACGTGTACGTGCGGGTGCAGGTGCAAGCGGTGACGGGCAAGCGCCCCGACGTCGCGGACGCAAGCCGCATCGCGGTGCGCGCGGCGCAGCTGGTGGCGGCGCAGATCCGGTAGCCGTGCCCGGGGCTCAGGCGTGCGCCGCGGCGCGGACGGCGGCGACGTCGAGCAGTTCCTTCGGCACGTACGGGGCGCCGAGGTCCTCGGGCAGATCGGCGCGGTCGTGGCTGGAGCAGAGCACCACGTGGGTGCCGGGCCAGCGGGAGCTGATGGTGCGGGCGGCGGTCGGGCCGTCCATGACGGGCATCCGCACGTCGAGAAGGACGAGGTCGGGCTGCAGCCGCTCGGTCAGGGCGACGGCTTCGGCACCGTCCGCGGCCTCGCCGACGACCTCGATGTCCGCGGCCCGGCGCAGCATCTGGCGCAGGGCGATGCGGAACGGCAGTTTGTCGTCGGCGAGTACGACGCGGATCGGTCGCGCGGGCGCGGCGGTCTCGGCGCCCGCGGGGATCGTCGTGCTCATGCCGACCAGTGTGCCCACGGTCGGCTGCCTCGGCACGCCGGGAACCCGGTGACTCCCGGGGGGTGGCAGCCGGTGGGTGCCGGGCTCACGCCGCCTGCCTCAGGTAGACGAGGACCGCGGCGACGCGGCGGTTGAGGTCCGGTTCCTCGGTGAACCCGAGCTTGGCGAAGATCGCGTTCGTGTGCTTCTCGACCGCCCGCTCGGTGAGCACGAGGGACGCGGCGATCGCGGCGTTGTTCTTGCCGAGCGCCATCTCGCCGAGCACCTCGCGCTCGCGCGGGCTGAGCCGGTCGTAGGACGAGTCGGGACGCCCGACCCGTCCGGCGACGAGCTGCTCGACGACGACGGGGTCGATGACCGACCCGCCCTGGTGCACGGTGCGGATCGCCGACACGAGCTCCGCGGCGTCGCCGACGCGCTCCTTGAGCAGGTACGCCCGCCGCGCCGAACCACCCTCGAGGAAGCGCACGGCGTAGTCGACCTCGACGTGCTGGCTGAGCAGCACGACGCCGACGTCGGGGAGCTGGGTGCCGAGTTCGGCGGCGGCGACGATGCCCTCGTCGGTGTTGGTCGGAGGCATGCGGATGTCGCTGACGACGACGTGCGGACGCAGGGCGTGCGCCGCCTGCTGCAGTTCGGGCAGCGACGCGGCGGAGCCGACGAGCTCGATGCCCGACTGGTGGGCGAGCAGCCGCTCGAGACCCTGGCGCAGCAGCGCGTTGTCCTCCGCGAGCAGGACTCTGATCGGCGCGTTCGCGGTCGGGCCCGGCGCGGTGGGGTCGGCGGTCACGCGGCGGACGCTAGCAGCGCGGCCCGGGTCGCGCGTCCCGTTCGTCCGATCTGCGAGCAATCGACCGGGGACCATGTGTCTGGAGGTGGTGGTAGTACCACCTCCCGGGAGGATGGTCCCCCGTGGAAGGCACCGAAGGGGTCCCCCGGGGCCCGTCCGGTTCCTTACAGTGTCGCCGTGATCGCCCGCCGTCCCCGCGCCTCCGAGGCGCGTCCCGCTGCCGGCCGTGGCCGCTCGCGCGGCACGGGCCGCGGGGTCGCGTGGCCGACGCCGGGGCCCGACGAGCCCGTCGTGCACCTGCGCAGCGTGCACAAGACCTTCGACGTCGCGACCGCTCCGGTGCGCGCGCTGCGGGGGGTCGACCTCGACGTGCGCCGCGGGGAGTTCGTGGCCGTGGTCGGCGCGTCCGGGTCGGGCAAGTCGACGCTGCTGTCGGTGATCGCGGGTCTCGAGGTCGTCGACGACGGGACGGCGACGGTGGCCGGTCTCGACCTCGCCGCCGCCTCGCCCGCGCAGCGCTCGCAGCTGCGCCGGGAGCACGTGGCGATCGTCTTCCAGTTCTTCCGGCTGCTCGAGCAGATGACCGCGCAGCAGAACATCGCGTTCGCCGCCCAGGTGGCCGGCGTGCGTACCCGGGCCGCCAACGAGCGTGCCGCCGACCTGCTCGACCAGCTCGGCCTGCTCGCCCGGGCCCGCGACTACCCGATGACGATGTCCGGCGGTGAGCGGCAGCGCCTGGCCATCGCCCGGGCGATGGCGGCCGAGCCGACCGTGCTGCTCGCCGACGAGCCCACCGGTTCGCTCGACTCCGGCGGCGCGGCCGAGATCGTCGAGTTGCTGTCGCGGTTGCACGCCGAGGGCCAGACGATCCTGCTCGTCACCCACGACGACTCGGTCGCGGCCGCCGCGGACCGCGTCGTCGTGCTGCGCGACGGCAGCGTGGTCGGCTCCCCGCACCCGGGCGGCGGGGAGGTGCGTTCGCCGGCGGCGGCGATGCCGACGAGCGGCCCGCAGGCACCGTCGTGATCACGGTCCGTCGCCTCGTCGGACCGATCGCGGTCCTCGCGGCGACCCTGCTCGGCAGCGCGTCGGGTCTGGCGCTGGCCGTCCTCGTGCACGGCCGGCTGCCCGAGCGCCAGGCCGTCGTGCCCGTCACCGTCGGCACCGTCGTCGCCGTGCTCGTGGGGGTGCTCGCGGCCCGTCCGTTGCGCAGCGCCGTGCGGGCCGCCGTGCCGTCGCTGCGCCGCGCCCCCGGCGAGGTCACCCGCCGCATCTCCGAGGCGGTGGCGCAGCGGCTGCCCACCGACGAGCTGCTGCGGCGCAGCGCCGAGGCGTTGCGGGCCGCCCTCGACAGCCCGCGGGTCGAGCTGTGGATCGCCGTCGGCACGCCCGACGGGTCGACCCCGCCCGAGCTGCGCCGCGCGGTCACGCTCGGCCAGGTCGGGCCCGCCCCGGAGTTCTCGAGCGCCGACCTGCGCGCCGCCGCCCGCGCCGGTGTGGCCGGCGAGGGATGGGCCCGCCGATGGCTGCCGCAACTGCTGGCCGAGCCCGCGCCCGGCGACCTGCGCCGGGCGCCGATGCGCGTCGGCGCCGTCACCGAGGCCGGCCAGCTGTTCGGCCTGGTCGTCGTCGGACGCCGCCCCGGCGCGGCCCGCTACGACGTCGCCGAGGACGAGGCGCTCGGCTCGGCGTGCCGGCTGCTGGCCGCGATCCTGCACAACCGCGCGCTGACGGTCGCACTCGAGGCCAGCCTGGCCGACGTGCAGCGCACGAACGAGGAGCTGCGCGCGTCGCGCACCCGCATCGTCACCGCGGGCGACGCCGAGCGCCGCCGCATCGAGCGCGACCTGCACGACGGCGCCCAGCAGCACCTGCTGGGCCTGGCGGTCACCATCGGCCTCGTCCGCCAGATGGTCGACGAGGGCGACCCCGCGGCCGACATCGTCGAGGTGCTCGACGCCCTCGGCGACGACGCCCGCAACACCGTGCAGGAGCTGCGCTCGCTCGCGCAGGGCATCTACCCGGCCCTGCTGATGGACGGCGGCGTCGAGCCCGCGCTGCGCTCGGCCGCGGGCCGCAGCCCGGTGCCGGTGCAGCTCGAGGTCGGCCGGATCGGCCGCTACAGCCCGGGGCTCGAGGCCGCGCTCTACTTCTGCTGCCTGGAGGCCATGCAGAACGCCGCCAAGCACGCGCCCGACGCCACCGTCCGCATCCGGCTCGACGAACGCGACGACCACGTGCACGTGCTGGTGAGCGACGACGGTCCCGGCTTCGACCCCGCCACGGTCGTCAACGGCACCGGCCGCACCTCGATGGCCGACCGGGTGGGTGCGCACGGCGGCAGCGTTCGCTGGGACTCCGCCCCGGGCCAGGGCACCACGGTCGCCATCGACGTCCCGGTGCCCTCGCCTGTCGTCCCGCCCGTCGGCCGGGCCGCGGACCTCCCGTGAGCGGCGGGCCGGCGGTCGCGCTCGCCCGGCACGAACTGCGCTCGCGTCGCTCGATCGTGCTCGTGCTCGGCGTGGTCGCCGGCCTGTTCGCGGGCCTCACCCTGGCGATGGTCACCGTGCTGCTGCGCAGCGACAGCGTCTTCGACCGGCTCGTCGAGCGCACCGGCCAGGCCGACGCGCGGGTGGGCACCTACAACGTGTTCAACCGCGTCGCGCAGTCGGACCAGGTGCGCATCGACCTCGCCGGGGTGCGGGCCGACATCCTCGCCCGTCCGGACGTCGTCGATCTGCAGCAGCTGACCGCCGTCTACGTGCGACCGGTCGCGGCCGCCTCGACCTACTACGCCGTGTGGGCGCCGACCACGCCGTGGCACGGCATCGACCAGCCGGTGGTCGTCCGGGGACGGTTGCCGTCCGACACCGCCGTCGGCGAGGTCATGGTCAACGAGCAGCGCGCCCGCCAGGACGGCATCCGCATCGGCGACCGCGTGCAGGTCGGTGTCTTCGCCGCCACGCAGGTGCGCGGCAACGACACGGCCCTGACCCGTCCCGAGGCCGGGTACGCGATGCTCCGGGTGGTCGGCGTGTTCCGCTCGCCCGACTCGGGCACCGGGTTCAACCGCTACCTCGCCGGTCCCGCCTTCGCCCAGCGTTACGCGACGCAGGCGGGTATCGGCTCGCTGCAGCTGCTGCGCCTCGACGACACCCCCGCCCCGCCGCTGCGCACGCAGGTCGCCGATCTCAACGACGAGTTGATCGAGCGCTACGGCGCGGGCTTCTACTCCTACGTCGACCTCGCGATCCCGCGGGCGACCCCCGACCCCGTCGTGCAGCCGACGCTCGCGGTGCTGCGGACGGGCCTGCTCGGGTTCCTCGTCGTGGTCGGTGCCGTCGGCCTGCTGCTGACCGCGCAGGTGACCCGCCGGCTCGAGGAGCTGTCGCGTCCGGACATCGCGTCGGCGCATGCGCTCGGTCTCTCGCGCGCCGACCAGCTGCGGTCCCGGCTGCTGACGGTGCTGCCTGCCGCCCTGCTCGCCGGCGTGCTGGGGGCTGTCGGGGCGTTGCTCGGCGGGTTCATCGAACCGCCGGGCGCGCTCGAGGGTTTCGAGCCGGACCCCGGGTGGATCGAGGAGGCGGCACCGGTCATGGCCGGTCCGCTCGTCGTGCTCGCGCTGGTGCTGCTCGTCGGCGGCCTGGTGTCGCTGGCCGCCAGCGCCGATCGCGTCACCCGCACGGACGGTCCCCGCCGGGGGGCGGCGCGGCGGGTGCGCGTCGGCGCGCGGGCGAACCTCGCGCTCGCCCTCGGCCGGGGCGCCGGCAGCCGGGCGACGGCCATGCGGGTGCGCTCGACGGTCGCCAGCACCGCGGCGATCGTCGCCGCGCTGGCGGCCGCGGTGGTGCTCGTCGACGAGCTGGCCAGCATCGAGGCGAGCCGCGCCCGCTGGGGATGGACGCCCGACTTCAGCGTCTCCGGCGACAGCCCCGCCCTGCGCGACGTGCTGCGCAGCGACGCCCGCGTGCTCGCGGCCGACACCGTCGTCGACGCGCCGCTGGTGGTCGCGTCCGGGTCGGGGCAGGTCACGCTCACCGGGTACGGACGGGCGAGGGTCAAGGGCGAGCTGCCGTACGAGCTCGCGTCCGGTTCGCGTCCCGAGCGGCCCGACCAGATCGCCCTCGGCACCAGCGCCGCGCAGGAGCTGCGCATCGGCGTCGGTGACAGCGTCACCCTCCTCGGACGGGAGGGACGCCGCTTCCAGGCGCAGGTGGTCGGGCTCGTCGTGCTGCCGACGATCGAGAACGAGCCCCTCGGACGCAACGCGCTGGTCAACCTCCCGATTTTGCGCGCCTATGCGCTTTCGCGCGGCTACGACAACATCTTCGTGCGCGCGACCAGCCAGCAGGCGGCGATGGGGGTGCGCGCGCGGCTCGGGCCGAACGCGGGCACGCTCAGCCCGGTCGCGCCGCCGACCGTCCGTGCCCTGGACCGGCTCGTCGGCCCGGGACGCGTGCTTCTCGCGGTGCTCGCGGGCGCGGTGCTGCTGCTCGTGGCCGGGCACGGCCGGCAGCTGGTGCGCCGCCGCGGTGGCCAGCTCGCCATCGCCGAGGCGATCGGCATGCCGACCCGCCGCGTGGTCGCCGCGGCCACCGCCGCGGTCGTCGTCCCCGGGCTCATCGCCGGTGTGGTCGGCGTGCCGCTCGGCTGGGCCGCGGGACGGGTCACGGTCGCCGAGATCGCGCCGCGCCTCGGCCTCGCGACCCGCGGGTCGGCGTGGGCCGAGCTCACCGCGGGCGCCCTGGTCGTGGTCGTCCTCGCCGCGTGCGCCGCGGCGTTCGCGCTCGCCGTCGTCCGGCTGCGGGAGCGACGGTCGATGTCCACGCTGCTTTCGGGCGCGCAGCCCGGGCGGCAGGCGTGATCTCGCCGGGGGGTTCGGGACGCGCCCGCAGCGGTCCGGGGGGGCCGCTGCGGGACGCGACCGTGACCCTCGCGCGCCACGAGCTGCGCGCCCACGGCCGCAGCGCGCTGGCCCTCGCCCTGGTGTGCGGCGTGCTCGCCGGCGCCGCGCTCGCGGCGGTGACGGTGCTGTGGCGCACCGAGAGCGCGTACGACCGGCTCGTGCGGGCGGCCGCGCTCGACGATGTGCGCGTGACGCTCGCCGAGCTCGCCCCGCGCGCGGCGCAGCGCCCGGCGGCCCGCGCCGCCGTGGCCGACGCGGCCGCCGCCGTCGCGCGCATGCCGGGCGTCCGCGCGGCGACCTCGGTGGCGCAGTGGGTGGGCCGCGTCGACGGCCCGGGAGTGCGCTACTCGTCGGTGGCCGCGCCGCTCGGGGACACCCCGGTCGGACGTCCCGTGGTGATCGGCGGACGGGCGGCGCGCGCCGACCGTCCGGACGAGGCCGTCGTCAACGAGGATCTCGCCGTCGCGTCGGGGTTGCGGGTCGGCGACACCGTGGGCCTGGGCCTGCTCAGCGGTGAGCAGTTCCTGCGCTTCAGCACCGGGGTGGGCGAGCCCGCGGGCGGGCGGGTCACGCTGCGCATCGTCGGGGTGTTCCGCTTCCCGCATCCCGGCTACGCCTACAACTCGCTGGTCGCGACGCCCGCGTTCGCGCGGGCCCACCCGGACACGATCGCGCGGACGCTGCTCCTGCGCACCGACGGCGCCGCCGCGGCGGCCGCCGTCGCGCGGGCGGCCGAGCGCGTCGACCGGGCGTTGACGGCGCGGTTCGGCAGGCCGCAGCAACCGTGGGTGGTCGGTGAGCGTCCGGGGCGCGGCCCCGACACGGAGGTGGGCCCGGCCCTGACGGTGCTGCGCTCGGGGTTGTTCGCCCTGCTGTTCGTCGTGTGCGCCGCCGGGTTGCTCGTCGCGGCGCAGCTGTCCGGACGGTGGGCCGAGCTCACCCGCGACAGCCAGCAGGTCGAGCGCGCGCTCGGCCTGCCGATCCGGTCCCGGGTCGGCGGACGGGTGCTGGCCGCCGTGCCCGCTGCGCTGGCGGTCGCCGCCGGCGCGGTCGGCGGGGCGCTGCTCGGGGCGTTCGTCGAGCCGCTCGGCGCCCTCGCGCGGTACGAGCCGCACCCCGGCTGGCTGCCGCGACCGCTGCTCGCGGTGCCGGGTGCCCTCGTGGCGTCGGCCCTGGTGCTCGCAGCCGTCGCCGCCGCGATGGCTCAGGCCGGCCGCCGATCCGTGCCGCGGGCGCAGTGGTTCACGGTGCGGCGCACCCGCGGCCTCGACCGGTCGGCCGTACCGGGCGGCGCGGCCACCGGGTTCGCGCGGGCGCTGGCCCGGCCGCGCGGCAGCGGCGCGTCCTCGCTGCCCGTCCGCTCCATGCTCGCGGGCGTGCTCGTGCTGACCGTCGTCGTCGTGGTCGCGGCCGGCCTGCACGACCGGGTCTCGGGCCTGTCCCACCAGCCCGCCAGCTACGGCTGGCGCGCCGACTTCGCCGTCATCGACGACACCCCGGACCTGGACGCCCGGCTCGCGCGCGACCCCCGGGTCGCCGCGGCCGAGCAGCTGACGAGCGCGAGCGTGCTCGTGCGCACCGCGACCGGCCGGGCGGACGTGGTCGGCTACGGCCGTCGCGCGGTCTCGGGACGGATGCCGTACACCGTCGCCGCCGGCCGGGTCCCGGCCCGCGCCGGCGAGGTCGCCGTCGGCCCGCGCCTGGCGGCCGACCTGGGCCTGGGCGTGGGCGACCGGCTGCGCGCGGGTCCGCACGGCGCCCGGCTGACGGTCGTCGGGGTCGTGGTGCTGCCGGTGGTGTCCCGCGAGCCGCTGGGCAGCAGCTTGCTGGTGACGGCCTCGCAGTTGCGCACGGTCGCCAGGACCGTCCCCTACGCAGCGCTGTTCGTCCGCGGCACCGACCCGGCGGCCGCGTCGGCGATGCGCGCCGAGCTGCAGCGCGACCACGAACTCGGCGACCCGTCCGCGCCGGCCGCGGTCGCCGCCCTCGACCAGCTCACCGGGCCGACGCGCATCCTGCTCGCGGTGCTGGGGCTCGCGCTCCTGGTGCTGGTGGCGCAGAACGCGCGGTTGCTGCTGCGCCGCCGCCGCGAACAACTCGCGATCGCGGCGGCGATGGGCGTGACCCGGCCGCGCCTGGCGGGGGCCGTCGCCGCGGCGCTCGCGTTCGTCACCCTGCCCGGCCTCGTCGCCGGCGCGGCGCTGGGCTGGCTGGTGTGCCGGGTGGTGGTCGCCGAGACCGCCCCGCGGCTCGGGCTCGCGCTGTCGCCACCCGCCTGGACGAGCACGGGCTGGCCGGCCGTCGCCGCGCTCGGGCTGACGCTCGCCGTCTCGGCGACCGCGGCGCTGGCCGCGACGACGGCGACCGGCGCACGGCGTCCCCGTCCGGGGGAGTGACGCCCGGTCAGCGCGGGGTGTCGCGCACGAACGCGACGACCGCGGCGGCGAGCTCCGGGCCGGCGTCCTCCTGCACGAAGTGGCCTGCGCGCGCGATGGTCGGGTGGTCGCGGCCGACGGCGCCGGGCAGTGCGCGCTGCAGCACCGGTCCCATCGCCCCGGTGATCGGGTCGCTGTCGGAGAAGGCGACGAGGACGGGGGTGTTGCTCGTGGTGAGCGCGGCCCACGCGCGGCGGTTGTCCTCGCTCGCGGGGTTGTCGGGCGCGTACGGCACCAATCCCGGCATCGCGCGCGGACCCGCCTTGGACGCCTCGTCCGGGAACGGCGCGTCGTAGGCGTGGCGGGCCGCGTCGTCGAGACCGCGCACGCACCCGGACGCGACGAAGCGGGCGATGTCGAGCGCCTCCGCGCTCTGGACCGCCTCGCGGAAGCGGTGCCACACCTCGGGCATGCCGTGGTCGCCGGTGGGCAGGCCGGTGTTCGACGCGACGAGCCGCGCGAACCGGTCGGGGTGCTCGGCGGCGAGACGCAGCCCGATGAGACCGCCCCAGTCCTGGCCCACGAGGGTGACGTCGCGCAGGTCGAGCACGTCGAACACGAGCTCGCGCACCCACTGCACGTGCCGGGCGTAGGAGTGGTCGCCGATGTCGGTTGGTTTGTCCGACCGACCGAAGCCGACGAGGTCGGGCGCGATCACGCGCAACCCCGCTGCGGCCAGCGGCGGGATCGTCGTCCGGTACAGGTAGGACCACGTCGGCTCGCCGTGCAGCAGCAGCACCGGCTCGCCGTCCGCCGGGCCCGACTCGACCCAGGCCATGCGCAACCGTCCGCCGTCGACCTCGGCGTAGCGCGGCGGGAAGTCGAACCCGTCCAGGTCGGCGAAGCGGTCGTCCGGGGTGCGGAACACGTCCATGACCCGACGGTAGTGCGCGACCGCGCGCATAGCGGAGCCCGCGGACGGGCAGGCTGCCCGCCGTGGACGACAACGGACCGGTCCTGGTGATCATGGGTGTGTCGGGCTGCGGCAAGTCGACGGTCGGGGCGATGCTCGCGGGTCGCACCGGCTGGGACTTCGAGGAGGGGGACGACCTCCATCCCGCGGCGAACGTCGAGAAGATGGCCTCGGGTCACCCGTTGACCGACGAGGACCGGTGGCCGTGGCTCGAACGGGTCGCGCAGTGGATCCGCGGCCACACCGCCGCCCGCGCCCCAGGGGTCGTCACCTGCTCGTCGCTCAAGCGGTCGTACCGCGACGTGCTGCGCTCGGGCAGCGACCCGTCCGACGTGGTGTTCGTGCTCCTCGACGGCACCCGCGCGCAGATCTCCGAGCGGCTGGCCCGGCGGCAGGGCCACTTCATGCCCACGACGCTGCTCGACTCGCAGTTCGCCGACCTCGAGCGCCCGGGCGAGGCCGAGAACGCGATCGTCATCGACACCGGGCCGCCGCCGATCGTCCAGGTCGACCGCATCCTGTCCGAGTTGGAGAACCGGTCGTGACGGCCGCGGCCGCGGCCGCGGCGCTCGCGGCGAAGAGCGACGACTGGCAGCTGCACGACACCCGGTTGGTCGTGGCCGCCGTGCTGGGCATCGCGCTGATCGTGCTGCTCATCGCCGCCTTCGACGTGCACCCGTTCCTCGCCCTCATCGCGGGCTCGGCGCTGACCGGTTTCGTCGCCGGCGTCGGCGCGCAGGACGTGATCGGCAACTTCGAGGACGGCGTCGGGTCGACGCTCATGGAGGTCGGCCTGCTCATCGCGCTCGGCGCCATGCTCGGCAAGCTGCTCGCCGAGTCCGGCGGCGCCGACCGGATCGTCGACACGCTGGTGTCCCGCTCGGGCCCGAAGGCGGTTCCGTGGACGATGGCGCTCGTCGCGGTGATCGTCGGACTGCCGATGTTCTTCGAGATCGGCCTCGTGCTGCTGCTGCCGGTGATCGTGCTGGTGTCGAAGCGTGCCGAGCTGCCGCTGATGCGCGTCGCGATCCCCGCCCTCGCCGGGCTGTCGGTGCTGCACGGGCTCATCCCGCCGCACCCCGGTCCGCTCATCGCCATCGACGCCGTGAACGCCCAGCTCGGCATCACGCTCGGTCTCGGCCTGCTCGTCGCGATCCCCACGGTGATCATCTGCGGTCCGCTGTTCTCGGTCGTCGCCGCGCGCTGGGTGCCGGTCGAGGCACCCGCGTCCGCGGGCGGGGTGAGCACCTCGAAGCAGGACGACGGGCCGCTGGCCAAGAACCTGCGCCGCCGTCCGTCGTTCGCCGTGACCCTGGGGACGATCGTGTTCCCGGTCGTCCTCATGCTGGCCAAGGCCGTCGCCGACATCGTCTGGGACGACGACGAGAAGAACCGCGTCCGCATCGTGCTCGACACCATCGGCGAGCCGCTCGTCGCCCTGTTCCTCGCCGTGCTCCTCGCGATGATCACCTTCGGCTACGCGGTCGGGTTCGACGGCAAGGCGATCGCGGACAAGCTCGGGTCAGGGCTCGCGCCCATCGCCGGCATCCTGCTCATCGTCGGCGCGGGCGGCGGGTTCAAGCAGACCCTGATCGGCGCGGGCGTCGGCGACTCGATCAGCAAGATCGCGAACGACACCGGCGTCTCGGTGCTGGTGATCGGCTGGCTGCTGGCGGTGGCGCTGCGCCTCGCGACCGGATCGGCCACGGTCGCGACCACGACGGCCGCCGGCATCGTCGCCCCGCTGGCGGACGGCCTGTCGTCGACGCACCTCGCGCTGCTCGCCCTCGCGGTGGGCGCCGGGTCGCTGTTCCTGTCGCACGTCAACGACGCCGGGTTCTGGCTGGTCAGCCAGAGCTTCAAGATCGGCGTCGGCGATACCTTCAAGACCTGGTCGGTGATGGAGACGCTGATCTCGGTCGTGGGCTTCGCCTTCATCTCGGTGCTGTGGCTGATCCTGTGACCGCAAGATCGACTGGACACGTTACCGACCGGTAGTACTGTCCGGATTCGTCGGAAACATGGCGAAGGGGTGACGCGATGATCCGGAAGGTTCTCTCGGCGGGGGCCACGGCCGTCCTCGCGGTGACCGCGACGGTGGCGGTGACCGGTGGCGGCACGTCGGCGGGCGCGGCGGACGGGTTCTTCCGCTGGACCGGCACGAAGCCGCTCTCGCAGTACTCGCGCGGTGCGGTGCTCAAGACCCGGGAGCTGAAGTACTCGCTCGACGGTGTCCCGCTGCCCGTCGACGTGACCCAGGTGCTGTACCGGACGCAGAACGCTCGTGGCCAGGCCATCGCGAACGCGACGTCGGTGCTGCACGCGCCGGGCGTGGCCGCCACGAACAAGGTCGTGTCGTACCAGTCGTTCTACGACTCGTTGAGCCCGGCCGACTCGCCGTCGCGCGCCATCGCGGGCGGCACCAGCTTCGGCGGGCAGTCCGCTCACGCCGAGTCGTTGCTGATGGCGCCGTTCCTGCTGCAGGGCTACGACATCGTCGTCACCGACACCGAGGGTCCGACGGCCGATTTCGCCGCCGGTCCCGAGTACGGCCGCACCACCCTCGACGCGCTGCGCGCGGTGTCGGGACAGCGCGCGACCGGCATCTCCGCGTCCGCCCGCATCGGGCTGGTCGGGTACTCCGGCGGCGCCATCGCCACCAACTGGGCCGCGGCGATCGCGCCGGCGTACGCCCCGGACGTGAACAGGCGCATCGTCGGCGCGGCGTCCGGCGGAGTTCTCGTCGACCCGGCCCACAACCTGCACTACGTCGAGGGCAGCCTGGTGTGGGCCGGCGTCATGCCGATGGCCATCGTGGGGGTCGCTCGCGCCTACGGCGTCGACCTCACGCCCTACCTCAGCGCGTACGGCAAGCAGGTCTACGACCAGGTGAAGGACCAGCAGATCTTCGCCGTGCTCGGCCGCTATCCCGGCCTGACCTGGAAGCAGCTGGCCAAGCCGCAGTACCCGACGCCCGAGAGCGTCCCCGTGTTCGTGAAGCTGGTGAACCGGCTCAACCTGGGTTCGCAGCCGACGCCGACCGTCCCGCTGTTCGTCGGGCAGGGCGCCGGTGGCGAGACCGAGGGCACCCCCGGCACCAAGCCCGGTATCGGACGCGGCGACGGCGTGATGATCGCCGGCGACGTGCGCTCGCTCGCCCGGCAGTACTGCCGCGACGGGCTGAAGGTCAGCTACAAGCAGTACGAGCTGACCAGCCACGTGGCGACGGCAGCGCTGTGGCTGCCCGACGCCTACGCCTGGCTGCTCGGACGGTTCGGGGGCCAGGCCGCGCCGACGAACTGCGGCTCGATCGCCCCGGGCAACCCGCTCACCCCGATCGGCGGGTGACGGGCGAAACCCGGCCCGGCATCCGGTGACGGCGTAAGTTCGTCCGGATGCCCACCGCTGCCGAGATCACGACGCACCACGATCCCGACCCGGACGAGGACCCGTGGGTCCACGGCCCACCCGCCCCCGTGGTGGTGCGGTTGGTGCCGTACGACCCTGCCTGGCCGCAACGCTTCGCGAGCCTCGCCGAGGGCATCCGTGCCGCGCTCGGCGACACCGCCCGTCATGTCGAGCACGTCGGCTCGACGTCCGTGCCCGGCCTGGCGGCCAAGGACGTGATCGACATCGACCTCGAGGTGCCCGATCCGCGGGACGAGGACGCCTACGTCCCCGCGCTCGAGGCGGCCGGCTGGCGGCTCGTGGTCCGCGAACCGTCGTGGCACCAGCACCGCTGCCTGAACCGCCGCGAGCCGGGAGCCAACCTGCACGTCTTCGGACCCGACTGCCCGGAGACCGTCCGGCACCGGATGTTCCGCGACTGGCTGCGCGAGCACGACGACGACCGCGCGCGGTACGAGCAGGCGAAGCGGGACGCGATCCCGGGCGGCGGAGCCGTCATGGACTACAACGCGCGCAAGCAGGACGTGATCCGCGAGATCTACGACCGTCTGTTCCGGGCGCACGGGTTGCTGCCGGGCGGCTGACGCCTCGGCGTCGACGCGTCACTGCAACCCGACGAGTACCGGATCGTGTCGCTAGTGCGGTCGTGGACGCGGTCGCGTCTCGTCGAGCTGGTCGGCCAGATCGAGGATCTCCCGCCGCTGCTGCTTCGACAGGTCGGGTGAGACGTCCTTGTCGAGGTCGAGCCACTGCGGCGGGCCGGCCGGCTGGCTGCCGGCGGGACGGCGCCTCTCGAGCCGACGGTTCACCCGGTCGCCGAGCGACCTGGTCACCCGCCCGGCGCGGTCGCGTGTCACCTCGCCGAGCAGGTCGACGTCGACGCCGGTCTTCTCGCGGATGCGTTCCTTGCGCCGCTCGCGCCGTACGGCCACGGCCGCCTGCCGCAGCATCCGGCGGCGGGCGTCCGCCTGCGCGTGGCGTTCCTTGATGCGCGCGGGGCCGCCGCACACCGCGATCAGCAGCACGGCGACGGCGAGCGGCGCACCGAACAGGACCAGATTCGCGAGACCGGAGCCGTTCCAGTCCCACCCGCCGATGTCGTAGACGAGCCCGGCACCGAGCATCACCATCAGCACGACGGGCCACGCGGCCCGGCGCACCGGCTTGTCGAGGCAGTACAGCGCCGCCCACGAGATCGCGGCGACGGGCCACAGCACGACGACGGCCGAGGTGCCGAGCACCAGCGTGAGCACGCCGAGCAGCAACGCCAGCAGGATCGCGATGGTCACCCCTCGATTGTGCCTCGTGGCGCTGTGCGGTCGGTGGGCACGCGCGATGCGACCGCCTCGACCAGAGCCCGGCGGACGGCCACCACGGCCGGACGGTCGGCGAGACCGCTGCGGGTCGCGGTGAACACCGTCCGGCGGGGACGGCCCGGCAGCTCGATCGTGCGGACGGGCGGGGTGCGGCCCTGCCACAGCAGGTCCGGCACGAGCGCGCACGCCTCCCCGGAGCGGATCAGCGCGACGTGGGCCTGCAGGTCGTCGGTCTCGAAGCGGACGTCCGGCTCGAACCCCGCCTGCCGGCAGGCCTGCTCGGCGAAGTGCCGCGAGGCCGCGCCGTGGCGCTCGACGACCCACGGCCGTCCGGCGGTGTCGGCGAGCGTGCGCACGTCACGCCAGCGCCGGGGGACGGCGAGCCGCAGCTCGTCGTGGGTGAGCACCACCCGGTCGACGCCCCCGTGCCACGGCGCGGCGTGACCGGGGTACTGCTCGGCGACCACGAGGTCGAAGTCGCGCGCGAACGTCTCGAGCAGCGCCGTCTCGGGCTCGCGCTGCGTCATGGTGACCCGCACCTGCGGGTGGTCGCGCGCGAGCGTCCGCAGCATCGGGACGATCAACGCGAGCGCCGCCGACTGGAAGATCGCGAGGTGCACGGTGCCCGTGGCCTCGCCGAGCGAGGCCTGCAGGTCCGATTCGGCACGCTCGAGCCGGTCGAGGATGCCGCCGGTGTGCGCGACCAGCACCTCGCCCTGCGGGGTGAGCTGCAGCCGGCGCCCGGCGCGGCGCAGCAGCGGGTGGCCCGCCTCCTTCTCGAGCTGGCTGAGCTGCTGCGAGACCGCGGACGGGCTGAGGTGCAGCGCGCTCGCGACCGCGGCGATGGTGCCGCGCACGTGCACCTCGTGCAGCAACCGCAGGCGGCGGACGTCCAGCATCGCTCTCCTCGACATACTTCAGCAGAACTGATGGTCGAACCACGATAATCGTCGCTTTACCTGACGGTTCGCGTGCGTCGACACTGGAGGCATGGTCGCCCCCGTCCCCACCCTCGACTCACCGGCCGAGCTGCGTGCGCTCGAGCCCGAGGTCACCGCCACCGTCCGCCGCTGGCTCGACGTGTCCGCCGGCATCCCCGCCGACGCGAGCGCGGCACAGCTCGCCGCCATGCTCAAGGACGAGAACGGCCTCGCGTTCACCGTCGGGTTCGTCGACGCGGTCATCCGTCCCGAGGACCCGCGCGTGGCCGCCCGCAACTTCGCGGCCCTCGCCCGGCGGGTGCCCGCCTTTCTGCCGTGGCACCTGCGCGTGGCGGTGCGGCTGGGCGCGGTGGCCGGGCTGGTCGCGCCGGGGCCGGTCATGGCGGTGGTGCGGCGGGTACTGCGGCGCATGGTCGGCCACCTCGTGATCGACGCCCGGCCCCGTCCGCTCGCCCGCGCGATCGCCCGGCTGCGTGACGGCGGGGTGCGGCTCAACATCAACCTGCTCGGCGAGGCGGTGCTGGGCGAGCGCGAGGCGGCGCGGCGGCTCGAACGCACCGAACAGCTGCTGTCGCGCGACGACGTCGACTACGTGTCGATCAAGGTCTCGTCGGCGGTCGCACCGCACAGTGCATGGGCGTTCGACGAGGCCGTCGAGCACATCGTGTCGTCGCTGACCCCGCTCTTCCGGGTGGCCGCGACATCGCAGCCGCAGAAGTTCGTCAACCTCGACATGGAGGAGTACCGCGACCTCGAGCTCACCGTCGCGGTGTTCCGCCGCCTGCTCGACGCACCCGAGTTCCGCACGCTGCGCGCCGGCATCGTGCTGCAGGCCTACTTGCCCGACACCCTCGCGACCATGATCGAGCTGCAGGAGTGGGCGGCCGCTCGCGTCGCCGGCGGCGGCGCGCCGGTCAAGGTGCGCGTGGTCAAGGGCGCGAACCTTCCGATGGAGCGCGTCGAGGCCGCCGTCCACGGCTGGCCGCTCGCGACGTGGGGCAGCAAGCAGGAGAGCGACACCAACTACAAGCGGTTGCTCGACTACGCGCTGCACCCCGAGCGGACGGCGAACGTCCGTATCGGCGTCGCCGGCCACAACCTGTTCGACGTCGCGTTCGCGTGGCTGCTGGCGCAGCGTCGCGGCGTCACCGCGGACGTCGACTTCGAGATGCTGCTGGGCATGGCCACCGGCCAGGCCGAGGCGGTGCGCCGCGACGTCGGGTCGCTGCTGCTCTACACGCCGGTCGTGCACCCGGGTGAGTTCGACGTCGCCATCGCCTATCTGGTGCGCCGGCTCGAAGAGGGCGCGAGCCAGGACAACTTCATGTCCGCGGTCTTCGACGTGCACGACGACGAGGCGCTGTTCGCCCGCGAGCACGGGCGCTTCGTCGCCTCGCTCGACGCGCTCGATCGCGACGTGCCCGCATCGCACCGCGACCAGGACCGGTCCCTGCCCGTGACCGGCGACGTGCAGGCGACGTTCGCGAACACCGCCGACACCGATCCCGCCGTCCGTGCGAACGAGCGGTGGGGACGGGCGATCCTCGCCCGGGTGCCCGACTCGACCCTCGGAGCGGACCTCGTCGCGGCCGCGCGGCTGTCCTCGACGGAAGAGCTGGACGCCGTCCTGACGGCCGCTCGTGACGCGGGTTGGAGAAGCCAACCCGCCCGAGCCCGGGCCGAGGTGTTGCGTCGTGCCGCCGTCGAGCTCGAGCGCCGGCGCGCCGATCTCATCGAGGTCATGGCGAGCGAGTGCGGCAAGACGATCGACCAGGCCGACCCCGAGGTGTCCGAGGCCATCGACTTCGCGAACTACTACGCCCACCTCGCCGAGCAGCTCGATCACGTCGACGGTGCGCGGCATCAGTCGGTCGGGCTGACCGTGGTCACGCCGCCGTGGAACTTCCCGGTGGCCATCCCCGCGGGGTCGACGCTCGCCGCCCTGGCCGCCGGTTCGTCCGTCGTGATCAAGCCTGCCCCGCAGGCCGTCCGCTGCGGTGCCGTGATGGTCGCCGCGCTGCATGCGGCCGGAGTGCCCACCGATGCGCTGCGTCTCGTCGACCTCGACGAGCGCGAGCTCGGCCGCGAGCTGATCGCGGACCCGCGCGTCGACCGGTTGATCCTCACCGGCGCGTACGAGACCGCCGAGCTGTTCCGGTCCTTCCGTGCGGACCTGCCGCTGCTCGCGGAGACCAGCGGCAAGAACGCGATCGTGGTGACCCCGAGCGCCGACTACGACCTCGCGGTGAAGGACGTGGTGGCGTCCGCGTTCGGTCACGCCGGGCAGAAGTGCTCCGCGGCGTCGCTGGTGATCCTGGTCGGATCGGCGGCCCGCTCGTCGCGCTTCCGCAACCAGCTCGTCGACGCCGTCCGCTCGCTGCACGTGGCCCTGCCGTCGGACGCGACGTCGCGGATGGGTCCGCTCGTCGAACCGGCATCGGGCAAGCTGCTCGACGCGTTGACGACGCTGCAGCCGGGTGAGAGCTGGCTGGTCGAGCCGCGCCGCCTCGACGACGAGGGCCGGCTGTGGTCGCCGGGCGTGAAGACCGGGGTTGCACCGGGCTCGGCGTTCCACCTCACCGAGTACTTCGGTCCCGTGCTCGGCATCATGACCGCCGAGACGCTGGACGAGGCGATCGCACTGCAGAACGACGTCGCCTACGGCCTGACCGCCGGCCTGCACTCACTCGCACCCGACGAGATCGGACGCTGGCTCGACACCGTCGAGGCCGGCAACCTCTACGTCAATCGCGGCATCACCGGGGCGATCGTGCGGCGGCAGCCCTTCGGCGGCTGGAAGAAGTCGGCGGTCGGCGCCGGTACCAAGGCGGGCGGCCCGAACTACCTGGTCGGACTCTCCGACTGGGCGCCGGCCGAGGCCACGGCGGACGGGACGTTGCTGCCCGTGCAGCAGCAGATCCTCGACGCCGTCGGCGATTCCGCGTTTCTCGCACGGTCTCTCGCCTCCGACGCCGCCGCGTGGCGCAACGAGTTCGGCACCGCTCGCGATGTGTCGCAGCTGGGAGTCGAGCGCAATGTGCTGCGCTACCGTCCGCACCCGGTACTCGTCCGCCACGCCGGGAGCGCCGCGGTCGAGACCGTCCGCATCGCCGCCGCCGGCGCGATCACCGGCGGCAAGGTCACCGTGTCGACCTCCGAACTTCTGCCGGCGACGGGCGCGCTCGCTGCCGCCGGTGTCGAGGTCGTCGTCGAGGACGACGACGCCTTTCGCGCGCGATTGCGCGAAATGCAGGGCGGACGGGTGCGCGTCGTCGGTGCGCCGGCTGCCGGTGTGTACGACGCGGTCGGCGGACGTCCGGACGTCGCGGTGTACGCCCAGCCCGTCACGGAGAGCGGACGGGTCGAGCTGCTGCCGTTCCTGCGCGAGCAGGCGATCAGCATCACCGCCCATCGGTTCGGTACCCCGGACCACCTGAGCGACGAGGTGCTCCCCGTCAGTCGGTAGCCGACACGCCCGACCCGATGACTCAGCGCAGCAATACGCGCGCCGACAACAGCTCTGGGGGTGGCGCGTCCGATAACGTTCGGACGCATGGAACCGCGGGACGACCGGAGCCTAGAGCGACTGAGTGTTCGGGTCGCCGAGCTGTGCGACGAGCTCGGCAGTTCGTCGGCCGGCCATTGGCTGCCAACAGCACGCGAGCTGCTAGCGGTGAACGAGCCGAACGAAGCGCTGCTTCAACTCGCTTGGGGTATCGCCGAGGAACAGATCCTGGTGAGTGAAGAGATGCGGACTTTCATCGAGACTGCGGTCGCCGATCCTCTCGACCTGCCTGTCGACGTGACCGGCCAGCAGCGGCCAGTCAGATCGCGGCGCGGCACGCAGGCCTGACTCGGCGAAAATGATTGACGCGCCACGGTCGGGCGCAAGCACGTCCGCCCAGGCGCACGAGCACGTCCGCCGGCTTCTCGCAAAGCCACGCAACGAGACGGACTGAACGTAGCGCCGGCAACGGCATCGTCGGACGCGAAGGGCGGACCGTGGGTCGCCTCCTCCAGCCGGCCGGAATCAGGGAATGGGCAACGTGTCGATGTCCGCTGACACGATCTTTCGGTCCTCAGGGTCAGGGACGTCCGCGAGGATGGAAAGCGCTCTGTCCCGGGCGTCTCGGGCTGCGTCCATGTCGTCGGCAACCGCGAGCGCACGCGCCAGGCCTTCGTGGGCACTGGCGACAGCCCACGTGTCGATGCCGGCGCGTCCGGCGTAGTCCACGGATCGTCTCGCGTGGAACACGGCGGTCTCGCTGCGCCCGAGAGCGCAGTAGACGCGTGCGATCTGCCATTCGCCGATGAGGCGGTTCTGGTCGTCGCCGACGTTGTCCCAGTGCAGCCGCGATGCGTGTGCGAGGTGAATCAAGCGGTCGTCCTCCTCGGGGCTACGTCTCTCCTGTTCGAGCAGCGTCCAGGTGTCGTTGAACAGCGCGATGGCGAGCTGTCGCTCGTCGTCTGCCGGAACAGCGACATCTGCCTGTAGCGCCATCGGTAGTCCTCTTTCGTCGTCGAGAAGATGGTCCAGCGAGTGGAGCGCGCGACGTATGCCGTCGTCGCGGGCCTGCAGGGCGGCGCGTTGCTGGGCGAGGATGCGACGCACCTCTGCGCCGTCAGCGCCGGCGAGGATTGCTCGTATGGCGCCGAGAGGCACGTCGAGGGAGCGAAGCCGAGCGATCATGACGGCGTTGTCGACTTGAGCTTCGCCGTACCAGCGGTAGCCGTCGTCGGATACCGCTTCAGGTACGAGCAGGCCGAGTTGGTCGTAGTGGCGCAACGCTCTCGCGGTCAAGCCGGCACGGCGAGCGACCTCGCTGACGGTCAGCATTCCGTTCGCACGGACACTCATGCCTCGAACGCTAGGCGGTTCACACGCGGCAAGGTCAAGCGACGTTCTGCACGTGAGCGCGAGCGGGACGTCACGATTTAGCGATCGACGAGGCGCGAGTGTTTCTCGCTCCGTGGGCCTAGGTTGGCACGGTGTCGAGCTATCACAAGATCAACGCAGCAGCGGTGGAGCTGGGTCGCGGCCCGCACCCGGCGGCCAGCCCTTTCGACAGGCGGATCAGCGAAAGTCTTGCGTTGACGACCTTCGCGATCTACCAGGTGGAGCTGCCCGCGCACCAACACACCGTTGCCCACCATCACCAGGACGACGGGGCGGAGGACGCCTACGCGGTGATCGAAGGAAGCGGATGGGTCGATGTCGACGGGGAGTCAGTTGCAGTTGAGCGAGGCGACTTCGTGTCCGTAGGAGTCGAGGCAACTCGGAGTGTGCACGCCGGCGCAGATGGACTGGTGCTGATCGCCGTGTGCACCGCTGGTCCAGAGCGGCGCTGACCGCTCCCCGGATCGATCCTGTCGATGGGCGGGTGGCGGCCCGGTCGGCGCTGCGCGTCCGACCATGCAGCTGTCGGCGCGGGCATACGCCTGTCCGCGACCGTCAGTTGTAGGGCACGTCGCCTGCTGTGATGACTACCTGCACCTGGCCGTACGTGAGGTCAGCACCGCGCTGAATAGCGGCGATGACGGCGCTGTTCGCGCTTCGAAGTCCATGGGCTTGCTGACTTGGCAGGTCGCCCTCCCGCTACGGCCGCCGGACTCTGCGCATGGGCTCGGCCGGTCGGGCCGGGAGCGCGTGGAGGCAGCTCGGTCGTGTTCGCATCTAGGCGTGACGTCCGGTCGCGAGTACCTTCGCGGGCATGTTCGACGACGGCGTCTGGGCCGAGGCGTTCGCCCGACGCAAACACCCCGACAACGTCGATGACGATGCCTGGCCCCAGATCGCGCCCTGCCCGAAGCCACGCCTGAGCATCGTCCGCAGTGCTACCGGCCGCCGTCCATCCGCTGGGGTTTCGGGGCTTCGACCGGGTCGGCAAACGGGGCTGTCCTACGCCGAATCCGTCCGCCGCGAACGGCCCATGTTGCACGGCTGCGGGGGTCTCGAACACACCACCCCTGGCCCGGTGTTCACGGCTCACGGGACCCGGCCGCGCAATCCTCTCGGCCGCGTCTGACCCCGTCGCATACACGCCGCTCCACCGCGGCAAAAGCCGCTCTCGCCGGCGTGACACCGGCACAACCGAGACCCGTCGGCCCGGACGATTCCGGACGCGGGAAGGTGATGATGCGAGCTGACTGACTCTGCGAGCCACTGGGAGGCGCCGTGGGTGGCTTGGTAGCGGATGTCCGTGCGGTTGGTCTCGGCACTTACGCCCGAGCGCTGCTCCGGAGCGGTTTGGCGTGGCTCATTGCTGGTCTGTTCCTTCTCGGGAACGCAATCACCAGCGTCGTCTACTTGGCGGGCGACGAGCCCTCCTTCCTCGTGCCGTGTCTCGTGCTGATGGTGCTTGCAGGACGATTGTTGCTCCGCGCGCACACGCTTGGACTGAGTGCGGCTCGGACAGAAGTGGCCCCTCGAGACCTTGAAAATGGTCTATCCACCCGCTACCACAGCGGATTGGTCGGACGCTCGCGCGCCGACGGCGGCATGGTCGGACCCTGCGCGCGCATAGGCGTGAGTCGCGTCCGTCTGTAACCTGCGGCCATGTTTGGTCGGCTTCGTCTGTCGAGATGGCTGAGCACGTCAGCAGTCGGAATGGCGATGCTCGGCTGTGTGAGTTGCGGAATAGGTTCAGACGCGTCGGAAGGTTCGGAGTGTGCACCTTCCGTGCGGTTTCAGCGCGTTGAGTTCGAGAACCGTGGGCCGGTGAATCAGTCGCTCGAGCAGTGGGAACGTCTGGGCGACGCCGACATCCTGGGTTGCGGCGACAAGATCGGAAGAGCGGGAGTGTTCTCGCTTCGTAATATCTCGCCCCGCATCGCTGTTTGTGCTGGAGGGCAATGGGCCGGCGTCTACGTGCGGGCAGGCTTGCCCCTACGGGAGTGGCCCTCGGAGCTAAAGGCTCCGTAACCCGAACGATCCAGGCCGCGCCCGACAGCGGCATGGTCGGACGCTTCGCGCCAACAGCGGCATGGTCGGACGCTCGGTCGCTACGCGCCTGGGCCAGCGAGCCGTGATTGTTGGACCGTCAAGATCGCGTCGATAGCAGCTAGTACCTCGTTCCAGGCTGATTCTTCGTGGGCATGGCCGCTTGCGGTTCGCGGGTACCTGCGCGCCGCGGCGATGGCCTCTCGATACAGCGCACGTTCGTCGTCGGGTGCGTGGCCCCCCTCAGTCTCTAGCACCTGGGCGAGCCACTTCGCGTCTCGAGTCCACCCCGGGTTCGCCAAAGATCGGGCTCGTAAATAGCCGAGCTGGTCGTACCAACGCCGCGTGTGCCACTTAGCCGAATTTGCCAGCGGAAGTCCGGCGGGCAGTGGCCGCGAAGCGCGGCCCCAGGCGCGGTCATTCCCATGACTCTAGATCGGGGCGGAAGGCTGGCTTTCACATCTGCTCCCGCGCGCGCCGACAGCGGCATGGTCTGTGAGTATCGGGATGGTGCTGCACCGGGTCGGTCTGACCCAGGCCATGGTCTGACCGCGGTGTCTTCCGTCCGATCTGTCGACCGGCTCGGTGTGGTGCTGTTTGGTGGGCCGACCAGGCGGTCGTGACCTGATAGGAGCTTGGCCAGAAGCCCCGTCACAACCTGTCCGTACCGCCCGATCGGCTGCCACCGCCAGATACGACCTAGCGGGAGGCAGGTACAGGATGACAACCCTTCAGGAGCGCGTCGCTCTTCACGTGATCGGCGGAGTGGACACGCACAAGAACACCCATCACGCGGCGGTGATCGATTCGGCGGGTCGGCTGCTGGGCGACCAGCAGTTCCCCGCGACCGGCGCGGGCCATCGTCGGCTGCTGGCGTGGCTGCGATCGTTCGGCGAGCTCGAGTCGGTCGGTGTCGAGGGCACCGGCAGCTACGGTGCGGCGCTCACCCGCTTGCTGCAGTCGGCTGGGGTGCGGGTGGTCGAGGTGAATCGGCCCAGCCGGGCGGCGCGGCGGCGTGATGGCAAGTCCGATCGTCTGGATGCCGAGCAGGCCGCCCGCGCGGTGCTGGCCGGCACCGCGACCGCCGCCCCGAAGTCCCGCACCGGCGCGGTGGAGGCGATCCGGTTGCTGCGCGTCACCCGCAGCACCGCGGTCAAGGCCCGCACGCAGGCGACGAACGCGCTGCACGCCGCCGTGCTGGCCGCCCCGGACGAGCTGCGCGAACACCTGCAGGGCGTGAAGGGCCGGGCGCTGGTGACCCGCTGCGCCCGGCTGCGCGCAGAGACCGGCGATCTGGCGTCACTGACCGACCAACCCGAACGGTTGCACCTGGCCGCGGCCAAGACCGCGCTGCGTGAGCTGGCCACCCGCTGGCTCGCCCTCGACGCCGAGGCGAGGGGTTTGAAGAAGCAACTCACTGCCCTGGTCAGTCTCTACGCGCCGCAGCTGATCGCGTTGCAGGGCGTCGGCTCCGAGACCGCCGCCCAACTACTGATCACCGCCGGCGACAACGCCGACCGCATCACCGGTGAGGCGGCCTTCGCGAAGCTGTGTGGTGTCTGCCCGCAACCGGCCAGCAGCGGCAGGACCACCGGACGACACCGGTTGTCCCGAGGCGGTGACCGCGATGCCAACAGCGCCCTCTACATGATCACCGTGACCCGGCTACGCCGTCACGATCCCACCCGCCGCTACGTCGCCCGACGCACCGCCGAAGGCCTGTCCAAACGCGAAATCATGCGCTGCCTCAAGCGCTACATCGCCCGCGAGATCTTCGCCGCGCTACCGCCACCGGCCACCAGCAGCACCACGACGACAATGACGGCTATCGCTGCTTGACCAACATAGGAGCATCGGACGCTCCCGCGCCGACAGCGGCATGGTCGGACGCTCCCGCGCCGACAGCGGCATGGTCGGACGCTCGCGCGCGGCCCTTGCCGTCGGAGTTCTTCTGACTAGGGAACTGCGCAGACGATCTCGACGCGGGACCGGGTAGCTGCACGCACGTTGACACGTGTGGGCGGCGGACCTCCGCAGCCGGTTGAGCTTGCCAGGTACACGCCCGCTGGTACGTGAAAGACCGCATTTCCCGAACTGTCGGTGAAGTCGCGCAACGTGACGTGAGTGTTGGAGCGGGTCAGATTGACCGTCTGACCCACCCGAGGTGCGTCCGTGAACGCTTGGCGGCCATCGCTGCCGCCTGGCCCACCGTAGAGCCCGAGATGGACAACCAGCGTGCCAGTCTTCGCCCCTGTCGGGCGGCTGCTGGACTTGGGTGCTGTCGACGTCAGGACTGTCGAACCGCCATCCGTGCAACCGGCCAGCAGCGCCGCCAACATGCAGGCGACGATCATCTTCGAGTTACGTAGCGTCGGCGCGTCCGCCGTTTCGACCCTCGGTGGCTGCATGACCACTAGACGCTATGCGTGGGCGCGGACGTTGCACAGCAAGCGCCCAGTTCTGACAGCGGCATGGTCGGACGCTTGCGCCAGCTAGTCCTTCGGTCCCTTGCCGGCGAGGATCGCAGCGGCCTCTTTACCAAGAACCGGGTCGTCCACGTAACGAGTGACTACCGCACGACCTGCACCTGGGCTCCTTCGATTGCCTATCCGATTGATTGGCCGCAGGTGGTAGATCCGGCTTTCGCCGAGGGCCTCGTCCTCGACGAAGCCGACTAGCTGATCGAGATGCGCACGCGTCGCAGCCTGGCTGAGCACCGACGCGAGGCGGTCTTGCATGAGAGTGCTGCTTGTGGACACGTATAGGTCAACAAGATCCGCCCACCAAGCGCGTGCGCCCTCGACGCCGATAGCAGCTGCAATGGCCTCGATGGTCGAGTCCGGATGGCCTGCCGAAAGGTGGCGAATCAGGGTTGGTGCGGCTTTGAGCTGAGCGTCGGGGGTCCTGTAGAGGTTCCAGAGGGAGTCAACCTCGATACCGCTCGCCCGAAGCTCGTCGAGCACAGGCCGCTCGGCCTCGCGCTTCAGCCGGGTTCGTTCAGCGCGCTCCGCGTCGGCTTGCTCGACGCGGGCACGGTACTCAGGGTCGTCGCGCAATCGCTGCTCACGCTCGGCTTGGATTTCAGCCGCCGACATCGGGCCGCGCTGTTGTGCCATTCAAAGATCGTAGATCGGGCTCGTCCGCTCATCGGCATGGTCGCAAGCGAGGCCTTACTGTGTGCCTCGTGCCTGAGCGCGTTGAGCCGGTCGTTGTCGGAGTCCGCTGGGACCCGAATGCGCCTGATGCAGTCATGGTGTCTCGAGACCTCGCGCCGACCACCCTCGCGTTGCTGCCGCCCCCGAGCGACGAGGACCAGCGCTGCGTCGTCTTCACGTGGTCCGATTGCGTCTTCTCCTGCATGCGGCCGCCGAATGACGAAGCGATTGAGGGCCACCGGCTTTGGGAGAAGGGCTTGCAAGACGTGTCTTGGTTCGGCGCCGTCCGTGACAGCGAGCTCATCGCCGGTCTTGAATTGGAGAACCGCGTCCACCCCTACCACCGGCCACAGCGCTTTCTTGAGCTTCAACACCACGTGCTGCGGTTGCAAGAGAACGTCGTCGAGATCGTCGCTAGCTCATTGCGCATGAACCGACGTGAGGGCACGACGCTGGCGGCGGCAGCCGCGGCTATCTAACTCGACCCGACCGCTCATCGGCATGGTCGCGCGCGGTGCGCGCTCATCGGTGCGGGCTCAGGCGGTCAACGCAACACCTGGGCTAATGCTTGCGATGGTGTCTTGAATCCGAGTGTCTGTCGAGGTCTGGTGTTGAGTCGGTCGGCGATAGCGTCGAAGTCGGCCTGGCTGTAGTCGCGCATGTTGACCGTGCGCGGCAGGTATTGGCGCAGCAGTCCGTTGGTGTTCTCGTTGCTGCCGCGCTGCCACGGGCTCTTCGGATCGCAGAAGTACACCTGGACACCGGTCTCACTGGTGAACCTGACGTGGGCGGCCATCTCGTGGCCTTGGTCCCAGGTCAACGTGCGAGTCAGCGCTTCGGGCAGGTTGGTGATCTTGGCGGCAAGGGCATCGGCGACCAGCTCTGCGCGGTGGCCGTTCGGCAGCGCGACGAGCATCAGGTATCGCGTCGTGCGTTCGACCAGAGTGGCGACCGGACTCATTGCTTTGCCGAACACCAGGTCGCCTTCCCAGTGCCCAGGAACCGCGCGGTCGGCTGCCTCGGCCGGGCGTTCAGAGATGTTGAGGATGTTCGGTCGCAGCCCGCGTCCGTCGGCCTGTCGGGCACCGGCCGGTCGGCGCATCGCCCGCTTCGTGCGCAGGTGCGCGGTCAGTTCTTTGCGCAGACTGCCGCGGGACTGCACGAACAACGATCGGTAGATCGACTCGTGCGACACCTGCATCTCCGGATCGTTCGTGAACTCCAGTTTGAGCCACCCGGCGATCTGCTGCGGAGACCAGTCCGCCTCGAGCTTCTCGGTCACCAAATCGGTCAACGCCACTCGCGAAGCTAGTTTTGACGGCTTGGGCCGCACCGCCCGCGCCCATGCAGCGGCATCAGCCGCCGCAGCCCGATAACCGTCACGGCCGCCGTTGGCCAGCACCTCGCGACTGACCGTCGACGGCGATCGCTGCAAGCCTGCAGCAATCGCCCTCACCGACCACCCCGCGGCGAGGCCGCGCGAGATCTCTTCACGCTCCAGCATCGTCAGCCGCAGCTGCGAGCGCCGGCGCGGCACCGGCCGGATCCCGCCAGTGCGTTGCAGCAGAGCACGCACCGTCGACGGACTGACCCGCATCTGCCGCGATAACACCTTCACCGCTTGACCCGAACGCCACCGCAGCCAGACTTCGTCGACCTGCACAGGCGTCAACCTCGACCGCGTCACGACCGAACACTCCCTTTTCGCTCGAGCGATTTCAGGCAGTGTTGCGTTGACCCGTTGAGACCGCCGGGATGTTCGGATGTCCCGAAGGTCTTGCTGCACGCGCCTTCGGCGCGGATCCAGCAACTCCCGCCCGCACGGCGGGCACGGAAGCGTCAGTAGACGAGACGGTCGAGGTAGTCGTTGGCGAAGCATCGCTCCGCGTCGACGCGCGCCGCGAGGGTGACGAAGTCGGCGAGGCGCGGGTGCGCGGCGTGCAGCTCGTCCCGTCCGGCGGTGAAGACCTTTCCCCAGTGGGGCCGGTACTCGAACGGCGCGAGTGCGGCCTCGATGCGCGCGCACGCCTCGCGCACCGCCGGCTCGTCGAGCACCCATGTGAGGTGAATGGCGAAGTTGTCGCGCTGATAGGCCGGGCTCACCCACAGCTCGTCGGCGGCGACGGTGCGCAGCTCGACCACCTGCACGAGGTCGCCCAGGTCGAGCGCGAGGAACGCGGCGAGCGCATCGGGGCCCATCGCGCGCGGCACGAAGAATTCGCTCTGCAGCTCCTCGCCGTTGCTCGGCGTGAACTCGATGCGGAAGTGCGGCAGCACCTCGTGCCACGCGCGTTCCTGCCCGAGCTGCGGTGAGGTGGCGGCCGGGTCCTCCCCGATGATCGGGTGCATCGGACCCTCGGCGGGACGGCCACCCCAGCGACGACCGTCCGGCCGGGAACCGTCTACCCGCGATTTTGCCCAGATCTGCGCATTCTCGCCGGGACGGCGGAACACGCTCACGCTGTAGGCGCTGTCCATGATGTCGTCGAGGTTGTCGACGACGGTCGCCAACGGGATGTCGACCCACACGTCCTGGCGCATGCGGAACGCCGGTTCCGTCCGCAGCCACATGCGGGTCACGACCCCGAGCGCGCCCAGGGCGACGACGCTGCCGGCGAAGTCCTCGTCCCCGCGACGGACGACGTCGAGCGATCCGTCCGCCCGGACGAACTCGACCGCCTCGGCGTGCGTGGCCAGGCAGCGGTTGCCGGACCCCGACCCGTGCGTGCCCGTGGCAGCCGCGCCGGCGACCGAGATGTGCGGCAGCGAACCGAGGTTCGCCAGTGCGCGTCCCTGCGCGGCGAGCACGGGGATGATCTCGCCGTACCTGCGGCCCCCCGGGACCACTGCCACATCCCCCTCGAACGAGACCTCGAGGTCGAGGTCGCCGGTCGACACCGAGACCCCGGACGTGTCGGCGACGGTGCTGAACGAGTGCCGGCTGCCGAGCGGCTTCACCCGCTCGGCACGCGCGACGACCTCCTGCAGCTCGGCCACCGTGCCGGGACGGGCGAACTCCCGCGCGCCGTAGGCGATGTTGCCCGACCAGTTGCGGGCGATGGTGTCGGTCATGGAGCACTCCTCGTCGGCGCGGGGTCGATGCGCCCCGCGAGCAGATCGGCCAGGACGTCGAGGGCGGCGCCGGTCGCGCCCGCGTCCGCCCCGCGGGGCGAGCGGACGAGCTGCACCTCCGCCTGTCCGCGCCCCAGCACCCGGGACGCGAGCTGGTCGCGCACGGGCGGTGCCAACCACGGGAACAACGTCGCGTACAGCCCGCCGAGCACGATCACCGGCACGTCGACCAGGTTGACGGCGTCGGCCAGCGCACGTCCGAGCGCGTGCCCGGCGGCGGCCAAGGCGTCGCAGGCGCGGGGCTCGCCGCGGTCGGCGGCGGACATGAGCGCAGCGACGGTGTCGACGCCGGCGGCGCGCAGCACGGCGTGCCGTCCGGCGTACTGCTCGAGGCAGCCGCGCGCGCCGCAGCCGCACTCCGGCCCGTCCGGCTCGATCGCCACGTGGCCGAGCTCGCCGGCGAAGCCGTGGGCGCCGCGGTAGACGCGGCCGTCGTGCACGAGCGCGGCGCCGACTCCGATCTCGCCCGACACGTGCAGGAACTCCGGGCCGAGGTCGTCGAGCGCGAGGTCGGCCAGCGCGGCGAGGTTGGCCTCGTTGTCGGCGCGCACCGCGAGACCGAGGTCGGTCGCCAGCCGGCCGGCGACGTGCGTGCCCTCCCAGCCGGGCAGGTTGGGCAGCCGGCGGACGGTGCCGTTGCGGTCGAGCAGCCCGGGCACGGCGAGCGCGCCGTGGTCGACGCGCAGCCCGGCGGCGGTGATCGTGTCGCGCGCCACCGCCGCCACCCGCCGCAGCGTCGCGGCCGGCGTGCGGACGCGTCCCAGCTCGCGTTGGTGCCGTGCCCGCACCGCGCCCGTGAGGTCGAGGACGAGCGCGGTGGCGTGGTCGACGCCGAGTTCGACGCCGAGCACGCCGAGAGCGTCCGGGTCGAGGTCGAGCGGCACCGCGGGACGGCCGGGCAGGGACCGGTCGGCGTCGAGCTCGCGCACGAGCCGGTCGTGCACGAGGTCCTCGACGATCGCCGAGACGGTCGCGCGCGAGAGGCCGAGTTCGGCGGCCAGCACGGCCCGCGAGCGCGCGGGCCCTGCCGCGACCGCGGCCAGCACCAGCGACCGGTTCTGCCGGCGCATGCCCTGCGCCGAGGCCGGTCCGGAATCAGACGGGACGGACGGACGCATACCGTTCCCGCACCGCGGGTTGCGCCGCGTCGTCGTGTTCGGCGTCGACGGCGCGCTGCCACTGCGGTGGCTCGGCCGCGCCGGACAGCGCCCACGCCGCCTGCCGCGCGGCCCCCAACGCCACGTACTCCAGCGCGGCCGGGACGCTCACGCGCCGTCCGAACACACCGGACGCGAGGCGCTGCACCGCGAGCGAGCGCGCCCCGCCGCCGACGAGCAGCACCGACGACACCGATCC
This sequence comes from Jatrophihabitans fulvus, assembly GCF_054781375.1. NCBI lineage: Bacteria > Bacillati > Actinomycetota > Actinomycetes > Jatrophihabitantales > Jatrophihabitantaceae > Jatrophihabitans > Jatrophihabitans fulvus. Next base: position 244,216 of record NZ_BAAGUN010000005.1, on the reverse strand, counting down.
GGGCAGTGCGTCGACGGCGTCGGCGAGCCCGCACAGCAGGCCCTCGACGGCCGCGCGGGCGAGGAACTCGGGACGCGCGGTCCGCAGCGTGAGCCCGGCGATGGTGCCGGTCGCGTCGGGCAGGTTGGGAGTGCGTTCGCCCTCGAGGTAGGGGATCAGCACGAGCCCGCCGGCACCGGGTTCGCACTCGAGCGCGAGTGCCGAGAGCCGGTCGTGGTCGACCCCGAGCAGCCGCGCCGCGGCGTCGAGCACCCGGGCGGCGTTCAGCGTGCACACGAGGGGCAGGAAGTCACCGGACGCCGAGGCGAATCCTGCGACGATGCCGGTGGGGTCGGACGTCACCTCGGGCGCGCGGACGCACGCCACCCCGGACGTGCCGATGGACACGAGCACCTCGCCGGGACCGGCGCCGATGCCGAGCACGGCGGCGGCGTTGTCGCCGGTGCCCGCGCCGAGCAGCACGCCGTCGGGCGTCCGTCCCGCCGCCTCGGACGGGCCGAGCACGCGCGGCAACGCGACCTCGTGACCGAGGGACAGCGCGACCAGGTCCTGTCGCCAGCCCTCGGACGAAGACCAGTAGGCGGTGCCGCTGGCGTCGCCGCGGTCGGTGGTCAGGGCGTCGAGGCCCGGCGCGCCCGCGAGCCTCCAGGTGAGCCAGTCGTGCGGCAGGCACACCGCCGCGACGCGGGCGGCGTTGTCGGGCTCGGTGTTCGCGAGCCACCGCAACTTCGAGGCGGTGAACGACGCGACCGGCACCGAACCGACGGCGTCGGCCCAGGCCTGCGGGCCGCCGAGGTCGTCGACCAGGTCGAGCGCTGCTGCTGCCGCGCGGGTGTCGTTCCACAGCGCGGCCGGACGGACGACCGAACCGTCGGCGTCGAGCGCGACCATGCCGTGCTGCTGCCCGGCGACGGCCAGCGCCTCGACGTCATCGAGGCCGCCGGCCTGCTCGAGGGCCTGGTGGAGTGCGCGTTCCCACGCCGCGGGGTCGACCTCGACACCGTCCGGGTGCGCCGCGCGCCCGGAGCGCACGACCTCACCGGAGTCGGCGTCGACGACGAGCACCTTGCAGGCCTGCGTCGAGGAGTCGACGCCCGCGACGAGGGGCACGTCAGCGCGCTCCGGCCAGGTGCTCGATCGCGAGCTGGTTGAGCCGGACGACACCCGTCGCACGCGCACCGGACGCGTCCGCGTCGAAGGTCTCGTACGCCGACTCGTCGGCGAGCAGCGCCTCGACGCCGCCGTCGCCGACGGTCGACTCCCGCAGCTCGGTGAACCCGGCGGCCTGCTGCGCCTCGACGACCTCGGGGTCGGCGCGGAACGCGGCCGCCCGCTCCTTGAGCAGCAGGTAGGTGCGCATGTTCGCTGCGGCCGAGACCCAGACGCCGTCGAGGTCCTCGGTGCGCAGCGGCTTGTAGTCGAAGTGGCGCGGGCCGGTGTAGGCCGGGCCGCCGCCGGGGGCGCCGTTCTCGAGCAGGTCGACGAGCGCGAACGCGTTGAGCAGGTCACCGTGGCCGAAGACCAGGTCCTGGTCGAACTTGGGTCCGCGCTGGCCGTTGAGGTCGATGTGGAACAGCTTGTCCGCCCACAGCGCCTGCGCGATGCCGTGCGCGAAGTTGAGGTTCGCCATCTGCTCGTGGCCGACCTCGGGGTTCACGCCCACGATGTCGCCGTGCTCGAGCTGCTCGATGAAGGCAAGCGCGTGGCCGACGGTCGGCAGGAAGATGTCGCCCCGGGGCTCGTTCGGCTTCGGCTCGAGCGCGATGCGCAGGTTCCAGCCGTTCTGCTTGATGTAGCCGGCGACGGTGTCGATGCCCTCGCGGTAGCGGTCGAACGCGGCCTGCAGGTCCTTGTTGAAGTCGCTCTCGGTGCCTTCGCGGCCACCCCACATCACGAACGTCTCGGCACCGAGTTCGGCGGCGAACTCGACGTTGCGCAACAGCTTGCGCAGCGCGAAGCGGCGCACCGACCGGTCGTTGGCGGTGAGCGCCCCCTCCTTGAACACCGGGTGGGTGAACAGGTTCGTGGTCACCATCGGCACGACCACGCCGGTCTCGGACAGGGCCGTCTTGAACCGGTCGACGATCGCGTCGCGCTCGGACGCGGACGAGCCGAACGGGATCAGGTCGTCGTCGTGGAACGTGACGCCCCACGCGCCGAGCTCGGCGAGCTTGCGGACGCTCTCGACCGGGTCGATGGGCGGACGGGTCGCGTCACCGAACGGGTCGCGCGCCTGCCACCCGACCGTCCAGAGACCGAAGCTGAAGTGGTCGTCGCGCGTGGGCTGGAGAGGCATGACCGTCCTTTAGTTCATCGACTGAATTTAGTCGGACGCTACTCCGCGGACGTCGGTCGGAACAAGCGTCAGGGACGGCGCAGTGTCTCGAGGTCGTCGAGCAGACGGTCGAGCTGGCGTTCGAAGTCGCCTGGCGCGGTGTCCTGGGCGAGCAGGCCCGCCAGCGCCTGCACCTGCGGGAACTGCTCCAGGTCGAGGCCGGTGGTCGACGGCACCGCAGCGGCCAGGGGCAGATCGACGGTGGCCGAGACCGCGTCGACGGGCGCGTCCGCGGCCTGCACCGCGGCCTCGGTCTCGTGGGCGATCTGCGGTTCGGCGGCGATGACGACGGGCTCCTCGGCGAGGGACGCGGTGGCCGAGTCGCTCGCCTCGAGGATCTCCTCGGCGTCGGGACCGTCGCCGTCGCGCATCGCCCGCTCCGCCTTCTCGGCCTGCTCGCTGCGCTGCGCGCGGGCGACCGAGCGGTCTTCGTCGTTGCCGGAACGCGGCGCCCCCGCGATCGGGTCGTCGTCGAGCCCGAGCGCGGCGACCTCGAGCAACAAGTGGCCCAGCAGGAAGCTGCTGAACTGCTTGTAGACGGTCACGGCGGCCGGCGGCGGGAAGTGGTGGTCCTGCAGCCCGACGAGGAACGACTCGACCCACTGCAGCGAGCGCATCGGCGGACGGATCCACGGGGCCTCGGTGGGAGTCGTCGCGATCAGCGGGAACACACGCGGATGAGTCAGGGCCATCTGCCGGATGCCGTGCGCGAGACGGTCGAGGTAGTCGCGCCAGTCGTCGGTCTCGTCGAACTGCAGTTCCGGGTCCATGGCCGTCTGCAGCACGATCCAGTCGACCAGCGCGTTGACGAGGCTCTGCCGGCTCGGGAAGTAGCGGTAGATCGCCATCGCCTCGACGCCGAGCGCGGCGCCGAGCCGGCGCATCGTGAGCTTGCCGAGGCCCTCGGTCTCGATGAGCGCGACGGTCGCGCGCAGGATGTCGTCGTTGGTGAACTGCCGCTGGCGGCCGCCCTGGTGCGAGGTCGTGGATCCGGTCATGCGCTCGGGAACCCGTAGAGCGCCCGCAGCCGGACGGCCTCGGCCTCGCTGACGAAGGTGCCCTCGTCGTGGCGCGCGGCGCCGACGGTGGCGGCGTCATAAGGGACGATCAGCTCGCCGGGCGCGAACTCGCTCGCCGAGGGCGCGGGGACCAGCACCGCCTGTCCGTCGACATCGCCGAACCCCACCCGCAGCCACCGCGGGTCACGGGAGTCGGGATCGAGCAACACGTCGAGGACGCGGCCGATCGGTGCGGACTCGACGTCGCGCACCAGGGATCCGCGCAGGCTCACAGTTTTCCTTCCGATTGCGCCGGTGACACTGTCACCAGCCCACATGTACCCGGATCGGACACCGTCCGCGTGAAGTGATCCTCGGGCGGTGACCGGGCCCACCTGACGGGCGTCACACACGGTCGGGGTTACGACCGGTGTTTACGGGGTAAACCATCATGCGTGACGGATGTACGGCCTGAACCGTCCCGCACCACGGCCGCGAAGGGCGGCCGTGAGTCCGATGAATGGAGTGCTCCATGAGCGCCGTCGACAAGATCAAGAACGCCGCCGAGGACGCTGTCGGCAAGGTCAAGGAGACCGTCGGCAAGGCCACCGACAACAAGGACCTCGAGGCCGAGGGCAAGAAGGACCAGTCGAAGGCGAACGTCAAGGACGCCGGCGAGTCGGTCAAGGACGCCTTCAAGAACTGACGCACCACAGCACGACCAGCACGACCAGCAAGACCAGCACGACCCAGCACCACCCAGCACCACCCAGCACGACCCGACGGGCGGGGCGCCACCACGGCGCACCCGCCCTTTCGGGTGTTCAGGGCACCTCGTGCCCAGTCGACGAGAGGACCGTGCCGTGAGTTCGAGGACGAAGACCAAGCGCAGCGTGTGGGCGGTCATCGGTCGCATCCTCTGGTTCTTCGTGAGCGGCGTGTTCAAACTGCTCGCCGCGCTCGGGTCTCGCTGGGCGCGCAAGCGTCTCGATCGGCACGAGGCCGAGCAGAACCACCCGCGCCGGACGAGGCTGCTGCGCCGACGCCGCTGAACCGTGCCTTGTGCTGGTCACGAAATCTGTGGAGCATGCGGCAATGGCCGAGCACCAGTACGACCGACAATTCGAGATTCTCGACGAAGCTGCTACTTCTCGCCGGAATCAGTCGATCGGGGCGCTGTCCGCCTATTTCGCACCCAACAGATTTACGGGCGCTTGGTTCAACTCGTTTCGCGCGGACGCCAACGAGGAGAACGCCCATGCAATCACCAGCGACGATCTGGTCGCCGTGTCGATGCTCAGCGTGCAGGTCCCGCCCGCCGCGGCGTATCGAATCCTCGTGGACGACGCCGCAGCCGTCGAGACTTTGCTCCGCCGGATACCCCAGCACGCAATATATGAGGTTGGCGAGCCGACACGGTCCGAGTGGTGGGAGGCCGGCAATGAGCTTTGGCGATTGCTGCAGCGGAATGTTGACACCTTCGACAGGGGTGTGGGGTGGGTGACCGCGGGGAAGCTGCTTGCGCGAAAGCGTCCACATCTGATTCCCGTCTACGACTCCGTGGTGAAGGCCTCCTTGGGCGCACCGAGGAGTATCTGGACGTGCATGTGGGAGTACTTCGCCGGTAACCCCGACCGGCAGGGTCTTTGGACATCGCTACGAGACGACTCCGGCGCGCGGGCCGATCTGAGTGTGCTCCGAACGATCGACGTCGTGCTCTGGATGAGGGGCCAAGACATCTAGAAATGTCGTAGGTGGGCGCGATGCTGCTGGCATGTTCGGTCAGCTGCCTGGCGGTCGCTTCCTCTCCGTTGCCGAGCTGGTGCAAGCAGCCGCGGAAGAACCAGAACCCGTGCCGACCGGCTTGGCCGGATTGGACGACGCGACCGGCGGCCTGCGGGCTGGCCTCGTGTGGTCGATCGTCGGGGCCAGCGGCGTCGGGGTCACCACCTTGGCGTGTCACCTGGCCGTCCAGGCCTCGCGAGCCGTGCCCACCCTCTTGCTGCAAGGGCATCTGTCTGCTTCCGACGTGCTCACCAGGCTTCGCAGAGCTGATCGCTCACTCTCGCGGACTGCACCGGGTCATGCCAGCGGCGCCGGTCAGAGCGATCTCGACTTGCTTTCGGTCTCGCAGTGGCTGCCTATTGATGACGAGGAAACCGTCAGTGGGCGTCATCGCGTCGTCATTGTCGACACATTCGATGAGTTGGAGCTGCCGCGCGCAGGTGAAGCTCCGTTAGATGGACTTCAACGGCAGGCGCTGCTCAGGGCCGTTCGCCGGCGTGCACAGCTTTCGGGTGTGTCGGTCGTCATGACGAGCCGAGTCACATCGGGACGGAATCTGCCGGAGTTGTTTCCCGCGTGGGTTGAGCATCCGTGGTCTGCCGCGCACGCAGATGTGGCGGACGTCCGGGTGTACATGAGTGAGCGCGCCGACCGGGTGACGTTGGCCGTGGAGTCGCGTTACGGCGCCGACTCATCGCTCGAACTCGAGTCCGTCCGCCGGAACCAACGAGTCCTGCAGGCCCGGCCTGATGCTCCTCACTAGATCGCGCCGGGTTTGTCGGTCGGGGGGCGGGGGTAGCCGAGTGGTGACGGACGAACACCGTCCGCGCCACTCGTGGAAAGGCCCCGCACATGTCCGACGAACTCAACGGCAAGCGCATCGCGATCCTCGTCGCCAACTCCGGCGTCGAGCAGGTCGAGCTCACCGAGCCCCGCAAGGCCCTGGAGGCGGCCGGTGCGACCACCACGCTGATCGCGCCGGAGAAGTCGAGCGTGCAGGCCTTCAACAACGACGTCGAGAAGGGCGACTCCTTCGACGCCGACCTCGCCGTCGGCGACGCGTCGGCCGGTGACTTCGACGCCCTGGTGCTGCCCGGCGGCACGACCAATCCCGACGCCCTGCGGCTCGACGACGACGCCGTCCGGTTCGTGAAGGACATCGCGGGCGCGGGCAAGCCGATCGCCGCGATCTGCCACGGACCGTGGACCCTCGTCGAGGCCGACGTCGTCCGCGGCAAGACGCTCACCAGCTGGCCCAGCCTGAAGACCGACCTGCGCAACGCGGGTGCCGAGTGGCAGGACAACGAAGCGGTCACCTGCCCGGAGCAGGGCTTCACGCTCGTCACGAGCCGCAACCCCGACGACCTCGACGCGTTCGCGAAGGCCGCGATCGCGGCCTTCGCCTCGTAGCCGTCCGGTGACCCCGGACCCGCACGCGGCGGCGCTCGCGACACCGCGCCCCGGGTTGCCGGTCCGGGTCACCTTTCGGACGGCCCTGCCCTGGACCCTAGCCGCGCTCGGCGTCGTTCTGCAGATCTTGTGGCCGGTCACCGACGCAACGGTGCGCGAGCGCCTCACGGTCGGCGTGGTCGTCGTCTTCGCGGCCGCCTGCCTGGCCCGGGTCGCCGCGACGCTCGGGGTTCGCGCCGCTGCCGTGCTGCTGGCGGTGACGGCCGTACCCGGTTTCGTGTCCGAGGTCGTCGGCGTCAACACCGGCGTGCCGTTCGGTTCGTACGACTACTCGCACGCCCTCGGGCCGCAGCTGTTCGGGGTGCCGCTCGTCATCGGGCTCGCGTGGACGATGCTCGCCTGGCCGGCCGCGGTCGTGGCGTCGCGCCTCGTCGACGGGCTCGGCCCGCGCATCGTCGTCGGCGCGCTCGCCACCACCGCGGGTGATCTCTTCCTCGATCCGCAGATGGTGTTCGCCGGTGCGTGGACGTGGCACACCGCCGACAGCGGCGCCTTCGCGTACCTGCCCGGCGTGCCTGACGTGCCGCTGACGAACCTGCTCGGGTGGGTGCTCGTGAGCCTGCTGCTCTCGGCGCTGGTCCAGACCGTGCTGCGTCCGGGGCCGGATGCGTTCGGCCTCGCCGTGTACGTCTGGTTCTGGTCGGCCTGGACGCTCGCCCTCGCCGTCTTCCTGCCGTTGCGCGCCGCCGCCGCCTGGGGTTTCGTCGGCATGGGGGCGTTCGCGTTGCCCGCCCTGGTCGGTGCGGTCCGCGCACGGCGGGCATGATCGGGACGTGACGACGCGCCGCCGGACCCGCTGGACTCCGGGCCACGACCGGCTCGCCGAACGCCACCCCGCAGCGAGCGGACGACCGGACGACGGACGGCAGCACCACGTGGCCGTGCTCGGCGGGGGCATCGCCGGCATCGCCGCTGCCACCGCGCTCGTCGAACGGGGGGTCGCGGTCACCCTGGTCGAGCCGTACGACCAGCTCGGCGGACGCGTGCGCGCCTGGCCGGTCGGCGACGGCCGCACCATGAGCCGCGGCTTCCACGCGTTCTTCCGGCAGTACTACAACCTGCGAGCCCTGCTGCGCCGCACCGATCCGGTGCTCGAACGGTTGACCCCGATCGCCGACTACCCGCTGGTGTCCGCCGACGGCTTCCGTGACTCGTTCACGAACATCCCGCGCACCCCGCCGCTCAACCTGGCCGGCTTCGTCCTGCGCAGCAAGACCTTCACGTTGCGCGACCTGCTGCGGGTCGACGGGGTCGCGGCCACCGAGATGCTCGCCGTCGACTTCCCGGGCACGTTCGCCGAGCACGACGGCGAGAGCGCATCGCAGTACCTCGAACGCATCCGCTTCCCGCAGGCCGCGCGGCATCTGGCGCTCGAGGTGTTCGCCCGCAGCTTCTTCGCAGACCCCGCCGACTTCTCGGCCGGCGAGCTGATCGCCATGTTCCACGCGTACTTCCTGGGGTCGGCCGAGGGGCTGCTCTTCGACGTGCCCACCGACGACTACGACACCGCGCTGTGGGCTCCGCTGCACCGATACCTGACAGGTATGAATGCCGACGTCCTCACGGGCACGGCGGCGACCGGCGTTCGTCCGAGCGCGGACGGTGTCGCCGTCGCGACGTCGGCCGGTGAGATCCGAGCCGACGCCGTCGTGGTTGCGACCGACCTCACCACCACGCAGGCGCTGCTGGCGGACGGGTCCGTCGCCGACGACGGCTGGCGCGACCGGCTCGCCGCACTGCGGTCCGCCCCGCCGTTCGCGGTCTGGCGCATCTGGACCGACACCGCCGCCGCCGGGGACCGTCCGCCGTTCCTGGGCACCGCCGGGTTCGGCATCGTCGACAACATCAGCCTGCTCGAACGCTTCGAGGCCGGCGCCGCGACGTGGTCGCAGACGCATCGCGGTTCCGTCGTCGAGATCCACGCCTACGCCCTCGACCCGACGCGTGGCGCCGACGGCGTGAAGGCCGAGATGCGGACGGTGCTCGAGCGGCTCTACCCGGAGTTCCGTGACGCGAGCATCGTCGCCGAGCAGTACCTGCACCAGGCCGACTGCCCGCTCGTCGGCACCGAACCGTGGGCGCTGCGTCCCGGCGTCGTCACCCCCGACCCGCGCATCGTGCTCGCCGGTGACGGTGTGCGCTGCGACTTCCCGGTCGCGTTGATGGAGCGCGCCGCCACCACGGGCTTCCAGGCGGCGAACGCGCTGCTCGAGGGGTGGGGCGTCACCGGGCACGAGCTCTGGACGGTGCCGACCCGCGCGCGTACCTGGGTGGCGCGGCACTCCCGGGCGGACCGGCTGGTGCGCGGCCGGGCGGGATGAGCTCGACCGCCGTCCGCACGGCGAGCGCGCTCGCGGCCGCCGGGGCCGTGCACGCCGCGGTGAACGCGCGGCTGCTGCGCCGTCCGCCCGTCGTCGCCGCGCCGCTCGACCCCGACTCGGTCGCCGTGCTCGTGCCCGCGCGGGACGAGGGCGCGGCGATCGGCGACTGCATCGCCGCGATCGCGCATCCGGTCACGGTGCTCGACGACGAGTCGTCCGACGACACGGCGAGCCGCGCGGCGGCTGCCGGCGCCCGTGTCGTGCCGGGTACGCCGCCCCCGCCCGGGTGGTTGGGCAAGCCGTGGGCGTGCGCGCAGCTTGCGGCGACCACGACGGCGGACCTGCTCGTGTTCGTCGACGCCGACGTGCGGCTCGGGCCGGGCGCCGTCGACCGCGCCGTCGCCCTGCTCGACGCCCACGCTCTCGACATCGTCTGCCCGTTCCCGAAGCAGCTCGCCGTCACGCCGGTCGAACGGCTGGTGCAGCCGCTGCTGCAGTGGTCGTGGCTCACGACCCTGCCGCTGCGTATCGCCGAGCGCTCGCCGCGGCCGTCGCTGACGGCGGCGTGCGGACAGTTCGTCGTGGTGCGGCGCTCGGCGCTCGAGCGGGCCGGCGGGTTCGCCGCCGTGCGCGGGGAGGTGCTCGACGACGTCGCGCTGGTGCGGGCCGTCAAGGCCACCGGCGGACGGGGCGGGGTCGTCGCCGGGCACGAGCTCGCGACCTGCCGCATGTACGACGGCTGGACGCCGCTGCGCGACGGCTACGCGAAGTCCCTGTGGTCGGCGTTCGGCGGCGAGGCCGGTGCGATCACCACGGCGGCCGGGCTGCTGGCGGTCTGGACGCTGCCCGCGCTGGCCGCGCTGCGCGGGTCGCGTGCCGGAGCGGTCGGGTACGCGGCGGGAGTGCTGGGCCGGGTGATCACCGCGCGCGCGTCCGGCGGACGGCCGCTGCCCGACGCGCTCGCGCATCCCGCGTCGATCGCCGTGCTCGCCGGGTTGAGCGTCCGCTCGGCCGTGCTGCACCGCCGCGGCGTGCTGCGCTGGAAGTCACGCCCGGTCGTCGCCTGAGGTCCCGTCCGTACTGTCGGACGGGTGGCACGCGTCGTGGTGGTGGGCGCCGGCGTCGGCGGCCTCGCCGCGGCGGTCCGGCTGGCGGCGCTCGGCCACGACGTGACCCTGTGCGAGGCGGCGCCCACCGTCGGCGGCAAGCTCGCGGGCCAGGTGCTCGACACCGTCGAGGGGCGCTTCGGCTTCGACACCGGGCCCACCCTGCTGACGCTGCCGCAGGTGTTCGAGGACCTGTTCGCCGCGACCGGCGACCCGTTGTCGTCGGTGCTGCCGCTGCGCCGCCTCGACACGGTCGCGCACTACCGCTTCGCCGACGGCGCGCGTGTCGACACCGTCGACGACCTCGACCGGCAGGCGTCCCTGTTCGACGCCGCACTCGGCGAGGGAACCGGCGCGGCGTGGCAGCGGGTGCTCGACCGCGGCGCGGCGATCTGGTCGGCGGTCGAGGAGCCGGTCTTCGGGCGGACGCTGTCTGCGCGCACCGTGTTCGGTCTCGGCGCCCGGCTCGCGCGGATCGCCGACCTGCGCGCCGTCGCACCGCACCGCACGCTGCGCTCGGTGGCCCGCGAGCTGCTGCCGGACCCGCGGCAGCGGCTGATGCTCGAGCGCTACGCCACCTACGAGGGAAGCGATCCGCGCCGCGCGCCCGCCGCGCTGGCGGTGGTGCCGTACCTCGAGCAGCGCTTCGGCGCCTGGTACGTCGAGGGCGGCCTGCACCGGCTCGCCGGCGCGCTCGCCGACCGCTTCGCCGAGCTGGGCGGACGGCTGCGCCTCGACACCGCCGTCACCGGTGTGGGTGGGCAGGGGCGGGTGTCGCACGTCGAGCTCGCCGACGGCCGGCTCGATGCCGACGTGGTCGTCTCGGGCGTCGACGCGCACACGCTCTACGGGTCGCTGCACCGCACGCGCCGTCCGGTGCCGCCGGCCGACTCGCTCGGCGGGGTCGTGCTGCTGCTCGCCGTGCGCGACGCGCTGCCGGCGCTCGGGCACCACACGGTGCTGTTCGGGTCCGCCCCCTACGACGACGAGTTCGACGCCATCTTCGCGACGCCGGCGCGTCCGGTCCGCGAGCCGGTGCTGTACCTGAACGCGCCCGTCGACGCCGCCGTCGCGCCGGAGGGTTGCCGCGCGGTGTACGTGCTCGTGAACGCGCCCCGCCACGGTGACGCGCCCGGCACCGTCGACTGGACCGCGCCGGGATTCGCCGACCGCTACGCCGACGGGCTGCTCGACCAGCTGGCCGGGCGCGGCCTCGACGTCCGCGACCGCGTGATCGCCCGGGCCGTCCGCACGCCCGCGGACCTCGAGCGCGACACCGGCGCGCCCGGCGGCGCGATCTACGGACAGGTGCAGCACGGGCTGCGCGCGACCCTGGGCCGCGCGCACAACCGGTCACTGACGCGCGGACTGTTCCTGGTCGGCGGGTCGACCCATCCCGGCGGCGGGCTGCCGCTCGTCGCCCTCTCGGCCCGCGCCGTCGCCGCCGACATCGGCGCCGCCTGACGCGCCCCGCTCGTGCAGGGTGAGCGCGAGCAGGTAGCCGAACACCAGGATCAGGTGCTGCAGGTAGACCAGGAACACGAGCGCGGCCACCTCGGCCGCCGGCGCGTAGCGCCCGAAGCCGTTGTCGAAGCCGTCGATGAGCCTGATCGCGAGCACGTAGCCCAGCGACTGTCCGGCGATCCACGACGCCGCGGCGAACGCCGCGACGGTCAGCGGCCCGCGGCGCAGCGGGGTCGTCGCGAACAACCGGTACACCAGCAGCAGCGCGCCGAACACGGCGAAGAACAGCAGGTTGAAGGCGATGAACACGCCGAGCACCCGCGCTCCGGCGCCGGCGCCGAACGGGTCGTCGAGCAGCGGGCGGCACGCCACCGCGACGAGCACGAACACCACGGCGAGCACGACGAACAGGGGTGACAGCAGCCGTCCGCGCAGGGCACGGGAGCGCTGCTCCGGCGCGCGCGAGAAGCGCTCCAGGCTGCGGACGACGCCCTCGGCGTAGATCGAGACGGGCAGCAGGGCGAGCACGGCCGTCCACCACGGTGCCTGCACGGCGCTGCGGGCGAAGCCGGCCACCTGGTCGTCGAGGTGCAGCGGTCCCGGCAGGTAGCGCGCGAGACCGTCCGCGGTCTCGAGCACGGCACCGGACCCGAACACCGCCGTGGCCACCCGCACGCCGATCGCGAGCAACGGCACGAGACCGAGTGCGGAGTACGTGGTGAGGGCGGCCGCAACGACCATCGCGTCCGACCGGCGGGCCCGCTGCCGCAACGCACGCGATATTGCGCGAAGTCGCGCAATCATGGTTGCGGCCCGGCGGGGGTGCGCAGCAGCTGGACGACACCGGCCGCGCCCGCGCCGATCCACACGGCTGCGCTCAGCCCGGCGGGCCACCGGCCGCGCGTGACCGGCGCCGACACGCAGGCGAGCGCGGCACAGATCGTGAACGTCGGACGCTCGGCGACGGTCACCGTGGCGGGAACGCGCCGCACCCGGCGCAGCGTGTCGACGCCCCACGCGAGCGCCGCGGCGGTTGCGGCCACCGGCACCGGCGCGCCGCGGCGCGCCAGCACGGCCGCGAAGGCGCCGTCGCACACGCGGTCGGCGACCGCGTCCGCCACCTTCCCCGAGCGGGTCTGGCGATCGGCCACGACGGCCGTCGCGCCGTCGAGCCCGTCGCACAGGGCGGCGCCGACGACGGTCAGCCCGGCGACGACCGGGCGCGCGTCCGCGAGCCGCACGGCGCTGACGGCCGCGGTCACCCCGGCGAGCGTCACCGCCGTGGGCGGGACGCCCGCCCGCGCCAGCACGCGCCCGCCCGACCACATGAGCCGCAGCCAGCCTCCGAGCAACGGCACCGAGTGCGGGTCGATGCCGTGGTGCAGCGCCGACCAGCGCCGGGCGAGCTCGGCCCGGTCGGTGAGTGGCGGCGTGGTCACGCCGCCAGCCTGCCCAGGGCGCACGCGCGCGAGTCAGGAACGGTGGGTAAGCCGTGCCGGTGCGGTTCGCGACGTTCAACATCTGCTCCGGACGGTCGCCGGCCGACGGTCGGGTCGACCTGGACCGGTTCGCGGGCGTGGTCGCCGACCTCGACGCGGACGTGCTCGCGCTGCAGGAGGTCGACCGCGACCAGAGACGATCGGGCGGAGCCGACCTCACCGCGATCGCGGCGCAGGCGATGGGCGCCACCCACCAGGTGTTCGCGCCCGCGCTGTACGGCACGCCCGGCCGGCGCTGGACCCGCGCGACCGACCGGCCGCAGGACGGGCCGGCCTACGGGTGCGGGCTGCTGAGCCGGGTGCCGCTGCGGGACGTGTCGGTGTACCGCATCCCCGCCGCCCCGGTGGTGCTGCCGTTGTGGATCCCGGGGGCGGGACCGCTGCTCGTCCGCGAGGAACCGCGGGTCGCGATCGTGGCCGGGCTCGACGACGGGCGGACGGTCGTCGGCACCCACCTGCCGTTCACCCCGGCGTGGAAGCAGTGGCAGCTGCGGCGGCTGGTCGACCACCTGCGTTCGCGTACCGGACCGGTGCTGCTGCTGGGCGATCTCAACGTCCGGGGCGCGGCCGCGGCCAGGGTGAGCGGCTACCGCGCGCTGGCCACGGCGCCGACCTTCCCGGCGCCCGCGCCGCGACTGCAGCTCGACCACGTGCTCGCGCGCGGCGACGTCGGCCGGGTCGTGCGGACGGACACCCCGCGGGTGGCGGTGTCCGACCACCGTCCGCTCGTCGTCGACCTCGTGGCGTGATCCGGTCCTTGTGTCGACGATCACTCGGTAACTAGAGTCCGTCTTTACTTACTGCTGGACGAGACGAGGGGTACGACATGGCGGGACGGGTTCAGGGCAAGGTCGCCTTCATCACGGGAGCTGCGCGCGGGCAGGGCCGCAGCCACGCGATCCGTCTCGCCGAGGAGGGTGCCGACATCATCGCCGTCGACATCTGCGAGTCGATCGAGTCGGTCAGCCGCTTCTACGACGGCGCCACCGACGAGGACCTCGCCGAGACGGTGAAGGCCGTCGAGGCGCTCGACCGCCGCATCGTCGCCACCAAGGCGGACGTCCGCGACTACACCGCCCTCAAGAACGCCCTGGACGCCGGCGTCGCCGAGCTCGGCCGCGTCGACATCGTCGCCGCCAACGCCGGCATCTTCGAGTTCGGCGGGCCCACCGACGAGGTGGGCAACGAGGAGTGGGACGACGTCATGGACGTCAACGCCAAGGGCGTGTGGCACACCTGCAAGGCGGTCATCCCGCACCTGAAGCAGCAGAACACGGGCGGATCGATCATCATCACCAGTTCGACGGCGGGCATCAAGGGCACGCCCAACGTCGCGGCCTACACCGCCAGCAAGCACGCCGTCGTGGGCCTGATGAAGACGCTCGCGCTCGAGCTGGGCCAGTTCAACATCCGCGTCAACAGCGTCCACCCGACCGGCGTCGCGACGGACATGATCCTCAACGAGTCGGCGTTCCGCCTGTTCCGTCCCGATCTCGAGCACCCGACCCGCGAGGACGCCGAGCCGGTCTTCGCCACCACGAACGCGCTGCCGATCCCGTGGGTCGAGCCTGTCGACATCAGCAACGCGATCCTGTTCCTGGCCTCGGACGAGGCGCGCTACGTCACCGGCACCGAGCTGAAGGTGGACGCCGGATACTGCGTCAGGTGAGCACCACTGCCCTCGCCGACACCCGGGCGCGGATCGCCGCGCAGCTCGTCGGCCGCGAGCGCGAGCTCGAGCTCGTGCTCGCGGCCACCGCCGCCGGCCGCGACATCGTGCTGGAGGGCCCGCCCGGGACCTCGAAGACGACGATGATGCGGGCGATCACGTCCGAGTGGGGCATCCCGCTGGTCTTCGTCGAGGGCAACGCCGACCTGACCCCGGCGCGCCTGACGGGCCACCACGACCCGTCCCGGGTGCTGCGGGAGGACTACAGCGCCGACACGTTCGTCGACGGACCGCTGCTGACCGCGATGCGCGAGGGCGGGTTCCTCTACATCGAGGAGTTCAACCGCGCGCCCGAGGACACCCTCAACACGCTGCTGACCGCGATGGCCGACCGCCGCATCGCCGTCCCGCGGGTGGGCACCGTCGAGGCGCAGCCGTCGTTCCGGGTCGTCGCGTCGATGAACCCGTACGACAACGTCGGCACCAGCCGGCTGTCGACGAGCGTGCTCGACCGGCTGTGCCGGCTCGCCGTCGGCTACCAGGACGCGTCCGCCGAGCGCGACATCGTGGCGCTGCGCGCACCGCTGCCCGAGCTGCCGCCCGACCTGGCGTCCCGGGTCGGCCGCGACGCGGTCGCCGTCACCCGCGCCACCCGCGAGCACCCGGACGTCCGCCAGGGCAGCAGCGTGCGCGGCGCCATCGACCTCACCCTCGTGGCCGGGCAGTTGCTCGCGCTGCGGGGGGAGGGCACCCGCTACACCGACACCCTGCTCGACGCGATGATCGTCGCGCTGTCGGGACGCATCCAGCTGGACGACGTCGTCGACCGCACGCCCGAGGACGTGCTGCGCGAGATCTGGGAACAGCACCTGCTCGACTCGTCGGCCGCCGAACCGGGTTGAAGAGAGGTCGAGGCCGACTCGCCGCTGCAGCGCCGCGGTGACCGGCAGCCCTCCACCCGCGGCATGCGTCCGCTGCGCCGCCGGCCCAAGCAGCTCGACGCCGATCCCGATCTGTTCGACGCGTCGTCCGGCGGGGGCATGGTGCTGTCGTCCGACGGCACGCGCGACGCGAGGCCGGCCCGCGGGCGCGGCAGCGGCGGTCCGGGGACGACGGACGAGGCGGCCGCACTGGCGGCCGCCGAGCTCGAAGCCGTCGACCCCGACGGCGAGGTGCTCGCGCGAGCGCTGCGCATCGCGCGCCGGCTCGGGCTGAAGCACCCGCCGCGCGACACCACGGCGCGCCGCGGCGGCGGTGAGCTGACGAGCGTCCGTTACCGCGGCCAGTCGGACGATCTCGACCTCGACGCCACCCTGGCGAACGTCCTCGACGAGCCGGAGATCACCGAGGACACCTTCGTCGTGCGCGACCGGGTGCGGACGAAGCGCTCGATCGTGCTGCTCGTCGACATCTCCGGCTCGATGAAGGGCGAGCGGGCCCGGACGGCCGCCGCCGCGGTGGGCGCGCTCGGCGCGGAACTCGCGCGGGACCACCTTGCGGTGATCGCGTTCTGGTCCGACGCCGCCGTCCTGCAGCACTTCGGGCCGCACCTTCCCGCCGCGCAGCTCGTGACGACGCTGCTGCGCATTCCGCCCCGCGGCCTGACGAACCTCGAGTTCCCGCTGCGCGTCGCCGCGCGTGAGCTGTCGCGGGTGCCCAGCCGCGACGCGCGGGTGCTGCTGCTCAGCGACTGCGTGCACAACGCCGGGCCCGACCCGCGGCCCACGGCGGCCCGGCTGCCGCGCCTGGACGTGCTGTTCGACGTGTCCGGCGAGCAGGACGCCGACCTCGCCCGCGACCTCGCCCGGCTCGGCCGGGGCCGGGTCGCGCTCGTGCGCGACCACCGGGACGTGGCCCCCGGCGTCACCCGCCTGTTCACGCCCGGCCCCGCCCGCTGAGCGGACGGGTCAGCCGGTCTCGGGCGTCAGGCCGACCGCCTCGATGCCCGCGACGGCGGCGGCCTCGTCGTTGTCCGACGTGTCGCCGGTGACCCCGACGGCCCCGACGGTCTCGCCGTGCTCGTCCCGGACGAGCACCCCACCCGGCACCGGCACGAGCGCGCCGCCGATCGACGCGGCGGCGGCCGCGATGAAGTAGGGCTGCTGCTCGGCGCGTGCCATGAGGGCACGCGACCCGAGGCCGAGCGCGAGCGCGCCGTTGGCCTTGCCGAACGCGATCTCGAAGCGGGCGTTCGACGCGCCGTCCTCGCGTTCGAACGCGGTGACGTGGCCGCCGGCGTCGAGGACGACGACGGACAGCGGCTTGAGCCCGACCTCGCGGCCGTGCGCCCGCGCCGCGGCGACGATCTGCCGGGCGAGTTCGAGGGTGAGCGGGGTGGTGGTCACGAGTGGTCCTCCTGCTGGGCCTTGCGGCGGAGTCGGTGGGCGTGCAGCAGCGGCTCGGTGTAGCCGGCGGGTTGGGTGGTGCCCTGCACGACCAGGTCACGGGCGGCGAGGAACGCCTCGCCGTCGAAGCCGGGCGCCATCGGCGTGTAGTGGGGATCGCCGGCGTTCTGCTCGTCGACGGTCGCCGCCATGCGCCGCAGCGCGTCGTCGACGCGCTCGGGCGTCACGACGCCGTGGTGCAGCCAGTTGGCGATGTGCTGCGAACTGATGCGGCAGGTGGCGCGGTCCTCCATCAGCGCCACGCCGTGGATGTCGGGCACCTTCGAGCAGCCGACGCCCTGGTCGACCCAGCGCACGACGTAGCCGAGGATGCCCTGCGCGTTGTTCTCGAGCTCGGCGTCGATGTCGGCCTCGCTCCACGACCGGTCGGTCGCCACGGGCACGGTGAGCAGGTCCTCGAGCGTCCCGCGGGCACCGCCGTCGGCGAGTTCGCGCTGGCGGGCCGCGACGTCGACGTCGTGGTAGTGCGTCGCGTGCAGGGTGGCGGCCGTCGGCGAGGGAACCCACGCGCACGAGGCACCCGCACGGGGGTGGCCCACCTTCTCCTCGAGCATCGCCTGCATGCGGTCGGGCGCCGCCCACATGCCCTTGCCTATTTGCGCGCGTCCGAGCAAACCCGTCGCGAGACCGATGTCGACGTTCTGGTTCTCATACGCCGTGATCCAGGCCTGCGACTTCATGTCCGCCTTGCGGACCATCGGCCCGGCGAGCATGGACGTGTGGATCTCGTCGCCGGTGCGGTCGAGGAATCCGGTGTTGATGAACGCGACGCGCGAACTCGCGGCGCGGATGCACTCGGCGAGATTGGCGGACGTGCGCCGCTCCTCGTCCATGATGCCGATCTTCACGGTGTCGCGGGGCAGGTCGAACGCGTCCTCGACCAGCTCGAGGGTGGTGACGGCGAACGCCACCTCGTCCGGCCCGTGCATCTTCGGTTTCACGAGGTAGATCGACCCGGCGGGGGAGTTCACCCGCCGTCCGCCCGGCCCGACGTCGACCAGGGACGTGTACGTCGTGGTGACGGCGTCGAGCAGGCCCTCGGGGATCTCGTGCCCGTCGGCGTCGAGCACCGCGGGGGTGGACATGAGGTGCCCGACGTTGCGGGCGAGCAGCAGCGACTGTGCGCGCAGCTCGGTGCTCGTGCCGTCCGGGGCCGTCACGGTGCGCGGCTCGGCGAGGCGACGGGTGAACGTGGAGCCGTTCTTGGTGACCTGTTCGGTCAGCTCACCGGTCATGAGGCCGAGCCAGGTGCGGTAACAGGCGGCCTTGTCCTCGCCGTCGACGGCGGCGACGGAGTCCTCCAGGTCGACGATGGTCGACACCGCGGCCTCGAGCAGCACGTCCGAGACGCCGGCGGCATCGGCCCCGCCCACCGGTGTCGACGGGTCGATCACGATCTCGATGCCGAGCCCGTGGTGGTGCAGCAGCACCGCGTCGGGGGAGTCGGCGGCACCCCGGTGCCCGGCGAACAGCCCCGGGTCGGCGAGCCCGGTCTCGCCGTCGGGCAGCGTCACGGCGAGGCGTCCGTCCGTCACGGCGTAGCCGGTCGCGTCGGCGTGCGAGCCCCGCTCGAGCGGCGCCGTCCGGTCGAGGAACGCGCGCGTCCAGGCGACGACCTCGCCGCCGCGGCCGGTGTCGTACGGTCCCGGCGGCGGCAGGCTGCCCATCGCGTCGGTGCCGTACAGCGCGTCGTACAGCGATCCCCACCGCGCGTTGGCCGCGTTCAGCGCGTACCGCGCGTTCGTGGACGGGACGACCAGCTGCGGACCGGCGACGGTTGCGATCTCGGGGTCGACGTTCTCGGTCGTGACGGTGAAGTCGGGTCCGGACGGCACCAGGTAGCCGATCTCGGTGAGGAACGCGCGGTACTCGCCCGCGTCGATCGGCGCGTCGCCGCGCTCGCGGTGCCAGGAGTCGATCGCGTCCTGCAGGCGGGTGCGTTCGGCCAGCAGCTCGCGGTTGCGACCGGCGAGCTCGCCGACCACCCGGGCCAGGGCCGCCCAGTAGACGTCCGCGCCGACGCCGGTCGCCGGGGCCGCCTCGTCCTCGATGAACCGTGCGAGCCGGGTGTCGACCCGCAGCCCCTGCCTGTCGGTGTAGTCGCTGGTGGTCACGGGTCGATCGTTCCCGAATCGGACGGCCCCGGCACCTGCCCGTCCGATCGGGCGGACGGCCTCACAGCCCGCGCTCGCGCAACCAGCTCGTCGTGCCCGCCGCGACGTGTGCCGACTTGGCCGCCCCGGCCGCGACGACGAGCAACGGCGTCGTGGCCGGCAACGACCACTTGAGCTCGTGGTAGACCCGCGACAGGGAGGCGTCGCTGTCGACGAGCAGCACCGTCGGCGCGACCCTGTGCACCGCCGACCAGGGCCCGGGCAGGTCGTCGGCGAAGCCCGTCCCGGCGCTGGCGAGGTAGACGGTCACCGTCACACGGTTCCCGGTCTGCGCGTCCGGCCCGACAACTGACATGCTTCGGTCATGCCCCGCCAGGTCTCGCGTACCTATGCCACGGTGATGGTCATCGCCACCCCGTTCGTGCGGTGGTGGGGACGGCTGCGGGTACGCGGCCTCGAGCTGCTCGAGGCACCCGGCGCGATCGTGATGATCGCCAACCACGACAGCCACTGGGACCCGCTCGTCGTGGGCGTCGCGGCGAAGGGCACCCAGGTGCGGGCGCTCGCCAAGGCGTCGCTGTGGAAGAACCCGGTCGTCGCGAAGGTGCTCGACGGCATGGGGCAGATCCCCATCGAGCGCGGCCGCGGCGACGCCGACGCCCTGCGCAACGCGATCGACGGGCTCGAGGCGGGCGCGTGCGTCGGCATCTTCCCCGAGGGCACGATCTCGCGCGGTCGCGAGATGCGCGCGCTCAGTGGGGCCGGGCGGCTCGCCCTCGCCGTCCCGGCCAGCCGCGTCGTCGCCTGCAGCATCACCGGCGCGGTCGACATCGTCCGCTTCCCGAAGCGTCCGCGCATCACCGTGGAGTTCTTCGAACCCTCCGGCGGCCAGCCCAAGCCCGGCGAGAGCGCCATCGCGCTGACGAAGCGGGTCATGGCCGAGGTGCGCGACCGGGCGCCGGCCGTCGGGGCGGGT
Source organism: Jatrophihabitans fulvus (assembly GCF_054781375.1). Classification (NCBI taxonomy): domain Bacteria; kingdom Bacillati; phylum Actinomycetota; class Actinomycetes; order Jatrophihabitantales; family Jatrophihabitantaceae; genus Jatrophihabitans; species Jatrophihabitans fulvus. Next base: position 224,074 of record NZ_BAAGUN010000005.1, on the reverse strand, counting down.
CGAGCGGGATCGAAGCGTTCGAAGACCGTCGGACGGGACGGCCGGGGCAACCCGCTCTGACGCCGATCGGGTGGGTGAAGCCATGGCACGGACGCCGCACTGGGTCACCCAGCTGCAACCGTCGCAGCCGCCGGCGACGCAGGCCGCGCCACCTCTCGACCCCGGGTTGGACGTCGTCGTGGAGGCGTTGGGGGCCGGCCCGGTCGAGTGGGCCCTCGAGCTGGGTCGCGGCATGTCCGCCGCGATCGAGGAGCGCATTCCGCAGCTGGCCGTCGACGGCATCGTGCAGGACGTCCGTCGCGGGTGCGAGTCGGTCGCACTGGGCGTGCTGGGGATGCTCGCCCTCGACGCCGGCTTCGATCCCGGCGCGGCTCTGGGCGTGGTGACCGGGCCGTCGGAGCTGGTCGCTCGCGGAGTGGGCAGTGATGTGATGCTGCTCAGCCTGCAGCTGGCGCACGGTGTCGCGCACGCAGCCGTGGTCGACGCCGTACTGCGTCTCGTGCCCCCGGACGAGCGCTTCGACGAGAGCCGGCGCATCGCCGAGGTGCTCTTCGCCGTCGTGGAGGCGGTGTCGAGCGCGATGATCTCCGAGTTCGACCGGGCGCACTCGCGCTGGCAGGCCAGTTCCTCCGCCGCTCGCATGGACGTCATCGAGCTGCTGCTCCGCGGGGAGACGGTGGCCGACGAGCGCGTCGGCGAGGTGTTGAACTACGACCTGAGCCGCCATCACACGGCGCTGGTCCTCTGGACGGACGACGCCGTGGCCCTCGGCGTCGGCGCGCTCGAGCGGGTTGCGTCGGACGTCCTCACGAGGGCCGGCTGCAGCGACCTCGTCGTCCAACCCATCGGTCGCGGGCGGGTCTGGGCCTGGGGCGGGACCGTGCAGGCGGGGGTCGTGATGGACGGGCAGGCAGCGATACCTCCCGGCGTCCGCGTCGCAGTCGGTCGTGGGGGCGCGGGCGCATCGGGCTTCAGGGTCAGCCACCAGCGAGCGTTGGAAGCCACCCGGCTCGGGCAGCGGTCCGTTCGCCCGGACGGTCGGCTGTTCGCCTACGACGACGTCGATCTGCTGGTGATGCTGACCGAACGACCGGACCTGCTCCGCGCCTTCGTGCACCGCGAGTTGGGCGGGCTCGCCGACCCGGCCGCGACCGTCGCGACGGTTCGCGACACGCTGCGGGTCTACCTGGACACCGGCCGCAGCCTGCAGGACACCGCGCACCAGCTGCACGTCGCCCGCAACACCGTCGCGTACCGCGTCCGGCGGGCGGAGGAGCTGCGCGGCCGTCCGCTCGCCGACCATCACATGCAGTTGCGCGTGGCCCTCGCCGTCGTGCACGAACTCGGGATGGCACCGCTGGAGGATGCACAGCGGCCTCACTGAACTACAGGCCAAATACCGGCTCGCGCTCTGGTGCTCGGTCCATGTCGGCGGCCCCTGTTCGGCCAGTTCACTCGTCTCATGGCCGTCAATCTCGTTCGTTACGCCACCGCCGTGGACGACGTGGACGACGCGGACGTGGCCTGGGGGGTGATCCGCGGCGACGAGGTCGTACCGCTTCCCGGGCGGTACGACGGCATCGCCGAGGTGCTGAGCGCCGGTGTCGCGGCAGCCCGCGCGATGGGCCACACCGAGCCGGGCGTGCCGGTCGACTCGGTGCGAGTGTGCAATCCGCTGCCCGGCGCCCGGGTCTTCTGCCAGGGCGCGAACTATCCGGCGCACCTTGCCGAGACGGGTATGTCCGCCGACCGTGCGTTCAACCTGATGTTCACGAAGTCGAGCGGTTCGCTGACCGGCCCGCACGAGGCCGTCGTCCGACCGCCGCACGTGCGGCTGCTCGACTACGAGATCGAACTCGGCCTGGTCGTCGGCACGCGCATCACCGCGCCGGTGACCGTCACCGAGGCCGACCTGCCCGACTACGTCGCCGCCTTCGTCGTCGCCAACGATGTCAGCGCCCGCGACGTGCAATTGACGCAGGGACAGTTCTACAAGGGCAAGAGCTACCGCACGTTCTGCCCGGTCGGGCCGTACCTGTGCGTCCCCGACAGGGACGAGGTGTCGCGCTGGCGCGAGCTGCGGCTGACGCTGTCGGTCAACGGGCGCCTGCGGCAGGACGCCCGTGCCGGCGAGATGGTGTTCGATCCCGCGGCCACCCTCACCGAGGCGTCCGAGCTGGAGAACTTCGAACCGGGCGACCTGGTGCTCACCGGGACGCCCGGCGGTGTCGCCCTCGCGCCCCCACCCGCGATCGTCCAGCGCATCGGGGCACTGCTGCCCGAGCCGACCAAGTGGTCGATCTTCGTCAAGCGGCAGCTCAGGAACCCGAACTACCTGCAGCCCGGTGACCGGCTCGAAGCCGCCATCCGAACCGACGACGGCGCGCTGGACCTCGGTGTCCAGACGAACGTCGTCCGCTAGAAGGGAGACCACCGTGTCCGAGATCGTGGCCGAAGCCGCGGGCCGCCAGGACGTCGTCCGCCCCGCCTACCTCGCGCACTGGGTCATGAAGACGTCCCGCGCGGCCGAGATGATCACCTGGTACGGCCAGGTGTTCGGCGCGCAGGTCGTGCACGAGGACAAGACGATCGCGTTCCTGACCTGGGACGAGGAGAGCCACCGCGTCGCCCTGGTCAAGGTGCCGGGCTTCGTGCGCCGGCTGTTCCCGCTGACGCGATTCAAGCGCAAGGTCTACGGGGTCGACCACATCGCGTTCACGTTCGCCTCGCTCACGGCGCTGCTCACCAAGTGGCACGACCTGCATGCTCTGGGCATCGACCCGGTCTGGGCGATCAACCACGGACCGACGACGTCTCTCTACTACGAGGACCCGGACGGCACCCGGCTGGAGTTCCAGGTCGAGAACTTCCCGACCGCGAAGCAGACGGCCGACTTCTTCGCCAGCAAGACCTTCGCCGACAACCCGATCGGGACCGTGATCGACCCGGCGTACCTGCACGAGCAGCTGCTCGCCGGCGTACCCGAGGCGGACCTGCTCGAACCGGGGGCCGGGAACCGGCCGGGCACGAAGGTGAAGGCGAACCGCCGCGCCGTCAACCTGCGCACGCTGTGACCGCGCCGTACGGCAGAGCGCCCTACGCGACGGCGCCCGTGATCGTGGGCGCCGGACCCACCGGGTGCACGTTGGCGCTGCTGCTCGCGCGTTACGGAATCCCCAGCGTGATCATCGAGCGGCGTACCGAAGCGTTCACCCATCCGGCCGCCCACGTCATCAACGCCCGCTCGTTCGAGATCTGGCACCAGGCGTCGCCGCAGCTCGCGAGCGAGGTCGCGGCCCTGGCGCCGCCCCCGGACGAGGTCAGCGTCATCGAATGGTGCACCGACCTGCAGTCGCCGCCGCTCGGTCACATCGACCTGCTGTCGGCGCCCGAGCTGGTCGAGGAAGTACAGACGCACTCGCGCTTCCTGGTCTCGCACATCGGCCAGCACCGCTTGATGCCGGTGCTGTGGAAGGCCGTCGAACGCGAACCGCTCATCGAGTTGCGCCGCGGGTGCGTCGTCGCCGGCCTGCGGCAGCGGACCAAGGGCGTCGTGGTGCGCGTCGACGGTGACGACGGCGCCGGCGATCTCACCGCGCCGCTGCTCGTCGGGAGCGACGGCGCGAACAGCACCGTGCGAAGCCTGCTCGGGATCGGCATGCGCGGGCCGGTTCTGGCCAAGATGGGCAGCGTCTTCTTCCGCGCTCCCACGCTCGCCGATCAGCCACGGCGGCCGTTGCTGCGCTGGCTCTACGGCCCCGCGTTCAGCGGCGTCATGATCGCGCACGCGGACGACGACTACGTGCTGATGACGCCCTATCTCGACGGGCGGCAGGCGATCGCCCGGCGCAGCCGGGAGTACTGGAACCGGGTGTTGCCGCGTGTGCTCGGCGACGGCGTCGACTACACGATCCACAGCACCCGCACGTGGACCATGACCAGCCAGACCGCCGAGCGATTCGCCGACGGCGGGGTGCTGCTGGCCGGCGACGCCGCTCACCGGTTCCCGCACACGGGCGGGTTCGGGCTGAACAGCGGCGTGCAGGACGCGCACAACCTGGCGTGGAAGATCGCCGCCGTCATCGAGGGGCGTGCCGAGCGCAGCCTGCTCGACACCTACGAGACCGAACGTCGTCCGGTCGTGCGGCGCTTCGCCGACCAGAGCACCGCCAATCACTTCCGGCTCGACCAGGCCGTGAAGGGCATGGCGCCGGACAACAAGAGCCTGGCTCGGGCGACCGCGATCTTCGACTCACCGGTGACGCGGCGGCTGCCCGCACCGGTGGCCGGCCCGCTCGCCGACATGATCGTCCGGCTCGGGGTCTCGCGGTCCGTGCTGCTCACCGGTGACGGTCGCGCGGCCCGTCGCCGTCGCACCGTCGTCGCCACCCGCATCCCCGACCAGTTGGAGCACTTCGCCTCCACCGGTCTGGAGTTCGGCTACGCCTACCGCAGCCCTTTGATCAGCAGCGAGGAGACCCCGCAGCCGCTCGACGGGGACGGCATCGTGTTCTACCTGCCGACGACCTGGCCGGGCGCCCGGCTGCCGCACGCCTGGATCCGTCACGACGCTCGGGTCCTGTCGACGCACGACGTCCTGGACCCACGGATGCCCACGCTGTTCACCGCCGACCCCGAGCGCTGGCGCACCGACACCGACACTCCGGTGATCGCGCTCGAGGCGGCCGACCCGGCCGACTCCGCGGCGTTGATCGAGCTGTTCGAGGTCGGTGAGCACGGCGCGGTGCTCGTGCGTCCCGACGGTCATGTCGCCTGGCGCTCCGCGTCCGACGACGCGTCCGCCGTCGCCGGGCTCGCGCTATTCCTCGACCACTTCCCCGTCCGCACGATGGAAGGTTCGCGATGCCGCTGACCCCTACCCGCGCCATGATCACCGGCGCGAGTGCCGGCATAGGTGAGGCCTTCGCCCGGGCACTCGCCGCGCGCAGGTGCGACCTCGTGCTCGTCGCCCGACGCGAGGACCGGCTGCGCGCGCTGGCCGAGGAACTGCAGCGCGCGCACGGCGTCGACTGCGCGACCGTCGCGCTCGACCTCGGTGTCGACCGGGCCGGACGACGCCTGCGTGAACTGGTGGACGGCGAGGTCGACCTCGTCGTCAACAACGCGGGGTTCGGCACCCAGGGTCCGTTCATCGACACCGACGGCGACGCCCTGGCGCAGCAGATCGCGGTCGATCTTCGCGCCGTCGTCGACGTGTGCCACGCCTTCCTGCCGGAAATGGTCGCGCGCCGCCGCGGGGCCGTCATCAACGTGTCGAGTACGACGGCGTTCCAACCCGTCCCGACCATGGCCGTCTATGCCGCCGCCAAGGCGTTCGTCGTGAGCTTCACCGAGTCGTTGTGGCAGGAGCTCAAACCCCACGGCGTCATCGCGTTCACGCTCGCCCCGGGGCCGACGCGCACCGAGTTCTTCGACGTCGTCGGCGACACCGCGGCCACCATCGGCGGAAGGCAGCGCATGCAGACCGCCGAACAGGTCGCCGCGACCGGCCTGCGAACCCTCGCCCGGCGCCATCCGCCCTCCAGCGTGGTGTCCGGCCTGGACAACGCGGTGACGGCGCGACTGGCGAAGTTCGTGCCCAAGCGCGTGCTGCTGCCGGCCGTCGCGAACGTGTTGCGACCCATCAAGTCGGCATGACCGACCGACGACTGTCCGAGGAGGCAGCGATGATCGTGGTGACCAGTGCCGCGGGTGGTGTGGGCCGCCCGCTCGTCCGCGCCCTGGCGCAGCACGGCGAGAAGGTCCGCGCGCTCGTCAAGAACGAGGCCCAGGCCCGCGCGTCCGAGCAGGACGGCGCGGTCGAGGTGGTCGTCGGCGACCTGCGCACGCCGGGCGACCTCGAAACCGCCGTGCGCGGCGCCCGAGCGATCTACCATGCGGCGCCGACCCGGCTCATCGACGAGGTCCCGATCGCGGAGCGGCTCGTCGCCGCCGCCCGGTCGAACGGCGGGCTGCACGTCGTGTTCCACTCCGTCGTCCATCCCGACATCGAGGCGCTGACGCATCATCAGCAGAAGTTGCGCGTCGAGTGGCTGCTGCGCGGCTCCGGCCTGCCGGTCACGGTGCTGCGGCCCTCGCACTACATGCAGAACTACCTGGAGGTGTGGGACTTCCTGCTCGCCGGCGTGATGCCCTACCCCGTCTCACCCGACAGCGTCATGGGTGTCGTCGACGTCGAGGACGTCGCCGAGGTGGCGGCAGCGGTCCTGCGCGCGCCCGACGAGCACGTCGGCGAGACCTACGACCTCTCGGCGCAGGAACTGACGCGGCACGAGATGGCCCGCGACTGGGCTGCAGTGCTGGGCCACGACGTGACCGCGGTCCGGTTGCCGCCACGGACACTGCTCAACCCGCTGGCTGCCGCCACGGCCCTGGGCGGGCCGGCCGTCCGATCGCTGGTGGCGACGCGGCTGCGATCGGCCCCGCACCTGCTTCGCGGCGTGCGGGAGGCCCGCAACGCGCGCGACATGAGCAGCTGGCCGGCCGAGGCGCGCCAGAACTACATGCGGATGATGGCCTACTACGACGAGCACGGCCTGCCCGCCGGCGACCTCGCCACGCTGCCCCGGTTGCTCGGCCGGCCCGCGACGTCCTACCGCGCGTTCGCGCAGCGCACCCGCGACCGGATGACCGGCCCCGCCGCTTCCTGATGGCCCGTCGAGCCACAAGCGATGACCGCGACCCCCACACGGTCACCGGTCAAGATCATGTCGGCGGCCCGGCCCGGACCCCGCAGGTCCCGTGATTGCTGGGTCTGCTGCTAGTGTCGGCACGGTCTGCGGGTGTAGTTCAATGGCAGAACATCAGCTTCCCAAGCTGACAGTGCGGGTTCGATTCCCGTCACCCGCTCCGAGTCACCCGGCTCCGCTCCGAGTCAGCCGGCTCCGCTGAGCGGTCGCCGGGGTCGCTGCCCGCGAAGCACCACGGCGACGCCGAGTCCCGTGATCGCCAGACCCACCAGCCCGGCCGGCGTGACGGGTTCACCGAACATGACGAACACCCAGAGCATCGTCGTCGGCGGCGTCAGGTAGAGCAGCGTGCTGACCGTGGTCGCGCCCAGCGTCCGGGTGACGACGACGTACAGCAGGTAGCCACCGAGGCTGGCCAGCACGATCAACCAGACCACGGCGGCCCACTGGTCCAGCTGCCGCGGCGGGGCCGCGTGACCGGCGAGGGCGGCGACCGCCATCACGATGCCGGCGGTCACCACCGCCTGCACGGTCAGGCTCTGCAGCAGCGACTCGGTCGGACGCATCCGGCGGGTCAGCACCGTGCCCGAACTCAGGCTGAGCATGCCGAGCAGGGGCAGGGCGAACGCCCAGACGGACGCGCCGTGGGTGCCGAGATCGCCCGAGACCACGACGGCGACCCCGACCAGCCCGAGCACGGTGCCTGCCCACATCACGCGGTTCGACCGTTCGCCCAGCAGCCGTCCGGCCACGGTCGCGACGAGCAACGGCTGCAGTGCGGCGATCAGCGCGGCGGTGCCGCCGTGCACGCCCTGGCTCACGCCCTCGAAGACGAGCACGAGGTACCCGGCCTGGCACAGCAGCGCGAGCAGGCCCTGCCGGCGCCACGCGGCGAACGACCGCAGCGACGTCCGCGTCACCGCGCACACCGTGACGAGCAGCACCGCGAGCAGCACGAAACGCCAGCCGAGAACGGTCAGCGGTGACGCGCCGGACCGGGCCGTGAGCTCGGCCCCGACGAACCCCGAGCTCCACGTCACCACGAGCCCGGCGCACGCCAGCGACGAGGCGTTCCGGCGCAGGACGCCGCCGTCCACGCGCGACCGGGTGGGTGTCGCGGTCACGCGGGCGGGCCCGCGGACCGTGGTCGCACAGGCACTTCCTGGCTCACGCAGCGCCACCGTCCGGACGGCGTGGGTACTCCAGACGCATGGACGTTCGCCGATTCCGTCGTCAGGCCGAGGACCTCGCCCGCAAGCACGGGCCCAAGCTCGAACGAGGGGTGACGAGTGCAGAGCGCTTCGCCAGCAAGCGCGCCAAGGGCCGCGAGGCGTCGGTGCGCAAGGCGGCGGACGCCGTCCGTGGCGTGCTGCGCTCGCAGCGTCGTCCGCACTGACCCTCAGCGGGGAAGGGCGGCGTCGACCAGCGCGGTGGCCGACGCCCGGGCGATGTCGGACGCCGCGGCGTCGCCGTCGGCCCGGAAGGCCACGCCCGCGCCGTCGTAGACCATCACCAGCTGGCGGGCCAGGCCGTCGGGGTCGGCGACGCCGGCCTCGGCCGCGAGACCGGCGAACAGCCCGTGGATCCAGGCCCGGTAGTCGGCCGTGGCCGCGCGAGCGGGGCTGTCGGCCGGGCTCTCGGCGGTGGCGGCGACGAACGGGCAGCCGCAGTAGTCGGGCTCGCGCATGCGCTCGCCCTGGGACACGAAGATGCCGATCAACTTGTCGCGCGGCGTGTTCCACCGCTCGAGCGCGGCCTCGACCCGGGCCTGGGTCCTGGCGTGACGCTGCTGCAGGTAGGCGCGGACGAGTTCGTCCTTGCTGCCGAAGGTGTTGTACAGCGACGCCTTGGCCACGCCGGCCCGCTCGATGACGCGGTCGATGCCGACGGTGTGGATGCCCTCGGCGTAGAACAGCTCGCCGGCGGCGTCCAATAGCCGCTGGCGGGCGCTGGGGCGTGCCGCGGTCGAGGTGCTCACGTCGGTTGACATTACCAGACAGGTCTGTCTAACGTCCTCGACATGCAGACAGACCTGTCTAATCAATCCGCACGGCGGACGTTGCCCGATCGGGTGTCGTTCCTTCTGCTCGCCTCGATCATCATCGGCTTCCTCGCCGCCTCGTCCGCCCCGACTCCGCTCTACTCGACCTACGCGGCCGAGTGGGGCTTCTCCGCGATCACCACCACCGTCGTGTTCGGGGTCTACGCGCTGGCCGTGCTCGTCGCGCTGCTCGTGGTGGGTCGCCTGTCCGACCACGTCGGACGGCGTCCGGTCCTGCTCGCGGGTCTCGTCGCGCAGGCGGTCGCGATGGTCGTCTTCCTGCTGGCGGACGGGGTGCCGGAACTGCTCGCCGCGCGCATCGTCCAGGGTCTCGCCACCGGTGCGGTCGCGGGCGCGGTCGGCGCCACGCTGATCGACCTGGACGCCCGCCGGGGCCCGCTCGCCAATGCGCTGTCGGCCCCGCTCGGCACGGGGTCGGGGGCCATCGGCGCCGGTCTGGTGGTGCAGTTCCTGCCCGCGCCGACCCGGCTCGTCTACGTGCTGCTGCTCGTGGTGTTCCTCGTGCAGGCGCTCGGCGTCGTGTTCATGCGCGAGACGGTGTCGCGCGTGCCCGGCGCCCGCCGCTCGCTGGTGCCCGAGTTCTCGCTGCCGCCGGCCGCGCGCCGCGCGATGCTCGTGGCCACACCGGCGCTGATCGCCGCCTGGGCGCTGCCCAGCTACTTCGCCTCCCTGGGACCGTCGCTGGTGCGCACTCTCGCCGGGTCGGACTCGCTGCTGCTCGGCGGCGTCCCGCTGTTCGTGCTGGCCGGCGCCGCGGTTCCGGCCACGCTCCTGCTGCGCAACGCCGAGGCGGGACGGGTCATGCTCGTCGGCGTGCTGGGCATGGTCGTCGGCACTGCGCTCGTGCTCGGCGCCGTCGAGCTCGGCAGCGCCACCGGCTTCCTCGTGGCCAGCGCGGTGGCCGGGGCAGGATTCGGTGGGGCCTTCCAGGGTGCGGTGCGCTCGGTCGTCCCGCTCGCGCTGCCGCACCAGCGCGCCGGGTTGTTGTCGCTCGTGTACGTCGTGTCGTACCTCGCGCTGGGCGTCCCGGCGATCGGCGGCGGCTTCCTCGCGGTGCACAACGACGACGTCGTCGGCACCTCGGTCGAGTACGGCCTCGCGGTGCTCGCGGTCGCGGTGCTCGCCGCCGTCGCCCTGCTGCTGCGGCGGCGGGACGACTCCGAGCCGGTCGCCGAGCCGGTCGCCGTGCAGCAGCTGACCCCGGCGCGCGAGGCGTGCCTGTCGGGCGCGGACGCCCGCTGACCGGCGGCGGTCTCAGCCCAGCTCTCGGGCGACGTCGACGGCGACGTCGAACCAGCGGACCTCGACCACGGCCCGGGCGAACAGCCACGAGCGCAGCCGGGCCCGGTCGAGGTCCAGCAGTGCGGCCATCCGGTCGACGAACCCGTGCAGGTCGGTGCGCAGCCGAGCCGGGTCGTTGAGAAGGTGCTGCAGCGCGTCGAAGTGGCGGTCGCCGACGTAGGGCTTGGGGTCGATCGCCAACCACGGGCTGCGTTGCGCCGACAGCACGTTGCCGGCGTGCAGGTCGGTGGCCAGCAGTACCGGATCGCCGGGTTCCGCGGCGAGCGCCGCGAACGTCGCCATCCCGGCCCGGACGATGCCGGGGTCGCCGATCAGCCGGGTCGCGGCGTCCGGGTCGAACGCGGTCAGCCAGTCGGTGCACATCTGCAGCAGCGGACGGAACGGGTGCCCGGCCGGCGGCACCCGCCACAGCCGGTGCAGCATCGTCGCGATGACCTCGTCCTGCTCGAACGGCGGTCGCGTCGCCAACGGAGCGCCGGGCAGGCAGCGCTCGAGCAGCATCGCCCCGGTCTGGCGGCCGAGCGCGAGCTGGTCGAGCAGCATGATCGCGCCGTCGCCGTTCCAGACCTTCAACGCGTCGGGCTCGTGCTCGGCCTCGTAGTGCCGCCACGCCACCTTGAGCACCACCTCGGTGCCGTGGGGGGTGCGTCCGGGCGCCACCCACGCGGTCATGCCGCCGGGTTGGAAAACCGGACCGAGGGTCAGTTGCCAGTGGGTCGCGGCGCGGTGGACGAGCTCGGGCAGGCGTTGGACCCACTGCGCCATCGCCGGATCGTTCCGGGCCGCGGTGAGCAGGGCCGAGGGCAGCGGCGGCCCGGCGGGCGGTCCGTGCGACGGGTGCGGCGGTGGGCTCGACGGCAGCGGGCCGGACGGGAGCGGGCCCGTGGGCAGCGGACCGGTCGGCAGCGGTCCCGTGGGCGGCGGCCCGGACGGTCCGCCCGGGGGGACTCCCGGTGGCACGCCCTGGGGCGCGCCCGGCGGGACGTGGGGGTTCACGCGCGGTCGGGCACCGGGCACGCCACGACGCCGTGCACCCAGCGCCGCGAGGCGGCGACGACGGCGACGAGGCCGACGACGACGCCCGCGCCCACGACCGGTCCGCCGAGCGCGGCGCCGGCGGCTCCGGCGACCAGCGCCGACACCGCGCTCGCCACCCAGGTCGAGGGCACGGCCCAGCCGTCGACCCTGGACACGAGCGCCCGCAACCGGTCGGGGGTGCGGGCCCAACCGGCGACGACGATCGCCAGCCCACGGACGGCCCCGAACACCCCGGCGACGAGCAGCGCCTGCGCGGGCGAGCCGGTGAGCACCGCGAGCGCCGCGGTGAGGTAGACCGCCGCGGTCATGATGTAGGTCGCGAAGCCGGCGCCGATCTGCACGCCGTACCCGCCGGCGTAGATCCAGCGCCGGTAGGTGGTCAGCCAGCGCTCGTCCACCTGGCGCGGGTGCACCGGCAACGACCGTCCGACGACGCGGGTGTCGGAGAGCACCGCGACCGCCGCACACGCGAGCACGAGCGTCCACACGACGGACGGCGGCGCCGACGCGCGGCCGAAGCCGAACGCGGCGAGCGCGAGACCGGCGCCGAGCAACAGGCCTCCGGTCACCGCGCCGGCGACGTACCAGCCGGCGGTGAGCCAGAACCGGTTGCCGCGACCGCGTTCGGCGACCGGGTTCAGTGACGACAGCATCGACAGCCCGCACGGCGACCAGACACCGCGGACGGCGGCGACGACGGCGGTGACGAGAGCGAGGGTGAGCAGCATCGGACGCGCCTCAGGGGGTGGAGGTGTTGGTCTGCCAGATGATCGTCTTGCCGACGTAGCAGGCGAGCCGGCCGTTGTTGCGGATGCGCAGCGTGCCCCGTCCGCCTGCCTTCGTCTTCGGCGAGCGCCAGCGCACGACACCGTTCTTGTCGTAGACGCGCAACTGACCGTCCCACCGCATGTAGGCCTTGCCGCCGGCGGCGACGCCGTCGGTGTTGGTCTGCCAGATGATGCCGCGCTGGTTGTGGATGACGAGATTGCCGTTCTTCCACATCTCGACGCGGGTGTGGCGGTCCTCGGAGACGAGCATCTGCCCGCCCTTGAGCGAGGTGCCGCCGAGCAGGTAGTTGCGCCCGGCCGGGAACGTGATGACGTGCGTGTTCGCCTTCGACAGGCACGGCGCGTTGTGGGCACGGGTGTTGTTGTCGGTGGCGGACGAGTGGCCGCACGCCTTCGGGTACAGCTGCCACGGCGGGGTGCAGCTGATCTGCCGGCACACGACCGCGGTGGTGCCCTTGATCTGCGTGTTGCACTGCCCGTAGCGGAAGACGTTGCACGCCACGTAGCGCTGGTCGCAGTTCGACCTGTTGCACCGGCAGGTGAACTTGTGGCCGGGCAGCGCGTTGCAGTCGATGTAGTAGCGCGCCGCGCCGCCGCAGAAGCCCGAGCGGTCGGCCTTCCACCAACCGCCGGCGAACGTGTTCGGCGGGCAGGTGTTCTTGCCCTGGTTGATCGAGCAGCACATCGCAGACCAGCCCGAGCCGCAGTCGGCTTCGGGCCCGCACACGGACGCGTACGCGTTCTGCGGCTTGGTGATGTAGTCCCACGGGTTCACCGCGATGGCCGTCCCGGCCAGGGTGGCCGCACCGAGGAAGGTCCGGCGGCTGTGCTTCCGGGACCCCAGGCCGGCCAGCTTGGTCACGAACCGCTCAGACAGCGAGGTCGTCACGCGCGGTCACCTCCAGGTTGTCGAGCACGGAGTGGACGTCGTCGACGAGCGGCCCCGCGTACCGGCGCGATCCCAGCACGACGTAGAGGCAGAACGGCCGCCCGTTGTGGGTGAAGAAGGTTTGACAGCCCAACTGACCCGGCAGCCGCCGCTGCAGCTGGTTGGCCGCGAACTCCCGGACGGGCGGGCGCGGCACCCCCTGGTGCTCGAACAGCGGACGTCCGGCCTCCTCGGCGTCGTACTCGACCAGCGACACGAACGCGTTGTCGGACGCCATCGTCTCGACGGCGCCGGTGCCGAAGTCACCCCGGCCGGGCGGCAGCGCGAAGTTCGCGAGGTGCAGTACGGGGTTGGGCGACTCGTCCTCCCAGCCGTAGGCGGCGGGGTGTGCGCCGGGCATCGCGAGGCTGTCCGGACGTTCGCGCAGGAACAGCCGCGCCTCCCAGCGCGGGGGCAGTAACACCCGCAACCCGTGGCCCTCGACGGGCGTCAGCGGCCTAGGCATCGGAACGCTCGCCGTCGGAGCCGTACAGCCGCGGGTCGCCGGGCAGGATGCCGGCCGCGATCAGCTCCCGGTCGACCTCGGCCTCCTGCTCGGCGTCGCGGCGCGGTTTGCCGTTGCGGTCGAGCGCGCCGTCGCCGCCCGAACGCTGCAGCAGCGCGGTGACCTGCTGCAGCGACTGGCCGGTGCCCTCGCCGCGGACCTTGCCGGCCCGGCCGTCGACGTACACGACGTGCGGGGAACCGGGCACGCCGTAGTCGCGCCACGCCTGGCTCGACAGCACGACGTCGACGCCGGCGGGAGCGAGGTCGGCGAGCACGCTCACGCTCTCGTCCTCGGCGCTCTGCGGGACGACCAGCAGGCGGGTGCCGCGGGGCAGGTCGACCGCGCCCGGAGTGGCGAGCTCCTCCCAGAAGGTGGCGCAGGTGATGCAGCCGCTCGAGAGGAACAGCAGCAGCGAGTCGTGCTCGACGTCGACGACCCGCGCGCTCACGATCTCGCCGGTGACGGTCTCGCCCACGATGTCGAAGGCCGGACCGAAGCGCTCGTCGGCCGGAGCCGCCGGCGGCGCGGGCGTCGCCCCGGACTTGTCGATGACGGGCAGCAGCGAGAAGTCGCCCGAGCGGGAGGGCGTGGTGGCGTCGAGCTGGTGCAGCCGGCGCAGCACGGTGCCGTACGCGCGCAGCAGACCCGCGACCAGCACGCAGAGCACGAGCAGCACGACGGTCTCGACGAGGACGAGCACGGTCATCGGGGCATCTCCAGTTCCTGCACCGAACGGCTCGCCGCCGTCAGCGCGGGCAGCGCGGTGATCGAGAGGTACGCGGCGGACGTCAGCGCGACGACGAGCAGCGCAAGGGTCAGGCCCTCGAGGACACCGCCGCCGGCGAGCCCGCCCGCGGCGGGCAGGCCCGCGACGGCGGCGGTCACCGCGGCGGCGGCCGCGACGACGTTCAGCACGACGTGGTGCCAGGACGCGGGCGTGTCGTCGCTGCCGAAGCAGCCGCACGAGACGGCATCGGGGTCGCGCACCAGGCGCACGGCGACGGCGGCCAGGGCGAGGTAGGCGGCGGCCAGCAGGGCGGCGACGACCCATCCGCCGACCGCGAGCACGACGAGACCGAGGGCGATCTCGGCGCCGCCCAGCGATCGTGCGGCGGGCCGCAGCGCGGCCGCCCGCAGCGCGGCGGGCCGCGCCGGGCGCATCGACACCGGGACCAGCCCCGCGATCGCGACCGCGGTGCCGTCGGGGCGGACCAGCTTCGTGATCCCGGACACGACCAGCAGCAGCGCCGCCGCCGCGCACAGGGCGGCGGCACCGTCGGGTACCACGTCGCCGCTCACGCGGGCGGCACCGTCACGTGGGACCGGTTCATGGGCAACGACCTTCCGGGGGTGGGGCGGGCCGATGCTTTCACGTCGTGCCGTGACAGACCACCGTCCGCCCGTGAACGCACCGTCCGGCCCGCGACACGCCGCGATACACAGGTCGGCCGAGCTTGACGCGACCCGAACCGCCCCGTATGCCTTGATCACCCGGGTCCCCCCGCCGGGTGCAGCCGGGGCGGTACGGCCATGCAGCACGCGGGCCGGCCACGGCCGCCGATCGAGAGGCGCGCCATGCCGCTGCTCCGTCCTGCCGTCACGACCAACACCCCACCCCGGCGCCGCGGCCGACGGGTCGCGAGCGGCCTCGCCGCGGCGGCCCTCGCCGGCACCGCGTTGGTCGCGGTGCAGGTGGTCACGACGGCAGCGCCGGCCGGGGCGGTCACCCGCACCGAGGCCGTGCGGGCGGCAGCGCTCTACGCCAAGAACCGCGGGTACGCCGCCGCGGTGTCGGTCTATGACACCAAGACCGGGACGGTGTACAGCGCCGGCAAGTCGCGCACCGGCTTCGCGAGCGAATCGCTGATCAAGGTCTGGATCGCCGCCCGCCTGATCCACCAGGGGCGGCTGCACGGCTCGACCTCGTCCGCGGCGTGGAAGATGATCACGCAGTCGGACGACGGCATCGCCAGCTCGCTGTACGGCAGCGTGGGCGGCGACTCGCTGGACTCGTGGGTGAAGAGCTTCTACAAGGTGCCGACGCTCGGGTCGGGCCCGCTCCGGCCGGGCTGGTGGGGCAGCTTCCGGGTGACGTCGGACGGGCTCGTCCGCCTCTACGCGAAGCTCAAGAAGGACAAGAAGGTGTGGCCGTGGCTCAGCAAGGCCATGCACGCCCACACGACGTACGGCTCGGACGGCTTCTACCAGGCTTTCGGCCTGCCCCAGGCGTCGTCCAACGTCGCCGTCAAGCAGGGCTGGGGCAGCGACTACAGCTACAGCGTCTCGAACGCGAGCATGAACTCGACCGGCTTCGTCAACAACGACCGCTACGCCGTCGCCATCCTCGCCCGCGGTCCCGGCAGCAGCTACGGCAGCCGGCTCGGCGGCATCATCAGCCAGATGGCCAAGCGGCTGCTGCCCGGCAAGTGGTTCCCGCAGCCGATCCCGCGGGCCTACACGCTGTCGCGCGGCAGCGGCCCGCAGACCGGCGGCACCACGGTGACCATCAAGGGCTCGTACTTCTACTACGTCACGAAGGTGACCTTCGGCGCCACCGCCGCGCGCTTCACCGTGCTGTCGCCGAACTCCATCCGGGTCGTCGCACCCAGGCACGGCACCGGACGGGTCTACGTGCAGGTCTGGACGACGCACGGACGATCACTGCAGTACCGGGCCGGCCCGGTGTACACCTACACCGCGTCGCCGGCGATCGCCGCCAAGCGGACGGCCGGCACGAGCACCGGCGGCACGGTCGAGCGCCGCGGTGCACCGGTCGAGCGCACTCCGGACCCGACCCCGACGACCACGGTCACCCCGACGACCCCGGCAGTCACACCCACGGCGCCGTCGAGTCCGACGTCCGGTGCGTCGTCGTCCACGACCGACCCGACCTCGGTGCCGCCGTCCTCGTCGTCATCGTCGTCATCGTCGTCATCCGAGGTGACGGGGTCGCCCACCCCCTGACGTAGTGGAGCCCGGCGCCGGGAGGGGGAGCCTCGGCGCCGGGCTCCTGGGGGGATTCGAGGGGCCTTCGTGCGGGGTACGGGGGTGTTACTCGTCCGCCGAGCGGACGTAGAGGCTGACGGCGCGCACGGCCTCCATGACCTGCGGGCCGGCGTTCTCGAAGATCAACATGCCGCCCAGCTCGGAGACCGCGGTGTGGGCCTCGACCAGAGCGTCGACGACGCCGGCGTCACCGACGACGGCGGCGGACAGGTCGACGCGCAGGTAGCGGCGGCCGGCGGAGAGATGCGTGCCGAGCACGCTGTTGAGCAGCGGTGCGGTCGTGGCCAGCAGCTCGCCCGTCACCCGGACGCCGGCGCGCAGCGCGTCGGCCGACACCGTCGCGACCTCGAGGCCGACGAAGGGCGCCGCATCGGCGTGCGGTTCGTCCGCCATCGAGATCATGCTGTCTCCGCAGGGTTCGGCGGCCCGACAGCGTCGGGCCTCGCGGCGGGGGCTTACCCCCGTTGCGCGACCGACAAACAATCCCGTTCGATTCGACTTCACACTTTCTTTATGTCGGCTCCCGTTGCACACTGGACGCGCGGGAACGACCACAGCCGGGGGACGGCAGGCCGCGTACCGGTCTCGTGTTTCGCCCGAGGTATCCGATGTCCCGATCGCTCGCGGCGCGGCTGTGCGCCGCGCTCGCCACTGTTGCCGCCTCCGCCGCGCTGGTCGCCGGCGTCGCCGTGGGTGGTGAGGTCGCCGGCGCCGCCGCCCCGAAGGCGCCCGTCTCGCTCCCCCGCAGCATCGAACCGCTCGCGCCGTACCAGGAGCAGGTGTCGTGCGACCCGCGCGCCAAGCCGGGTGCCGTCCGCCTCGGACGGTTGCTGAGCGCGACCTACCGCGCGAGCGGCGGCTTCAGCGTCGCCACCCCGTGCGGGTCGAGCATCGAGCACAGCGAGCACTACGACGGGCGCGCCGTCGACTGGATGGTGAACTACCGCAACCTGTCCCAGCGGGCCGCGGCGAAGGCCGTGCTCTCGTGGCTGTTCGCCCGGGACGCCGCCGGCAACACGTCGGCGATGGCCCGGCGCCTGGGCGTCATGTACGTGATCTTCGACGGTCGCATGTGGGGGTCGTGGAGCGGCACGTGGGAGGACTACAACGGCTGCACGCGCAGCAAGGCGATGAAGGCGCGCGCCTACGACAACGCGTGCCACCGCGACCACATGCACATCTCCCTCGACTGGAACGGCGCGATGGGCACGACCAGTTTCTGGACGGGTCGGGTGTGGGCGATCAACTACGGTCCGTGCCGTCCGGACGACCTCAACTGGGCACCGCGCTACCGCGCCCGCAACACCACGGGCTGCCCTGACCACGGCACCGTGCGGGCACCGGCGAAAGCGTCGGCCGTCAAGCGGGGCCTGGTGCGCTACAGCGGCGCCGAGGTCATGCGTGGCTCGACCGGGCCGGTCGTGTCGGCGTTGCAGGCGGGCCTGCGCATTCCGACGACCGGGGTCTACGACGGCCGGACGGTCGCGGCGGTGCGGGCGCTGCAGTCGCGCCACCACCTGCCCGTCGGCGGGACGATGGGTCCGCGCACGTGGCGGGTGCTGCTCGCCGCCGTGAGGTGACGGGGGTCGCGGGCCGTCCGCCCGGCGCGTCAGCCCAGAGCACCCTCGTCCGCTCGGATGCGCGCGACGATCGCCTCGCCGATGTCCGCGAGCTGCTCGACCTGCTCGGCGCTGAGCGCGTCGACGACGAGCCGGCGCACGGTGGCGACGTGGCCGGGCGCGGCCGCCTCGAGCACGGCGAAACCGGCGTCGGTGAGGGTCGCGACCTGGCCCCGGCCGTCCGCGGTCGCACGGGCGCGCGAGACCCAACCGCGCTCCTCGAGCCGGGCGACGGCGTGCGAGACGCGGCTGCGCGACGACAGCGTCATGTCGGCCAGGTCGCTCATGCGCAACGCCCGGTCGGGGGCCTCCGACAACCGCACCAGCACCTCGTAATAGGCGTGGGGCAGGTCGTTGTCGCGCTGCAGCTGCCGGTCCAGCGCGTCGAAGAGCGTCTTCGTCGACGCGAGCAGGGCACGCCAGGCCCGCTGCTCCTGCGAGCTGAGCCATTGGGTCTGCGAGCCGGCCTGCGAGCCGGCCTGCGAGCCGGTCTGCGAGTCGGCGTGCGGACGGGTCTGCGGATCGGTCATCGTGTCTTCCCTTCCCGCGCGGCAGCCTACGTGGATGATATGCTTGAGCTCTCAACCAACCGGACGGAGCGCCCGATGCCGATCCACCAGCTGAACCACGCCGTGCTCTACGTGTCCGACGTCGCCCGCAGCGTCACCTTCTACCGCGACGTCCTCGGCTTCGAGGTCGTGAACGAGATGGGCGCGCAGGCTGCCTTCCTGCGCGCCGAGGGCTCCACGAACGACCACGACCTCGGCCTGTTCGGCATCGGCGCTCGCGCCGGGGCCTCGACGGCCGGCCGCAGCACCGTCGGGCTGTACCACCTGGCGTGGGAGGTCGAGACCCTCGCCGACCTCGAGCGGATCGCCGTCCGCCTGGCCGAGGCCGACGCGCTCGTGGGCGCGTCCGACCACAGCGCCACGAAGTCGCTGTACGGCCACGACCCGGACGGACTCGAGTTCGAGATCGTCTGGCTGGTGCCCGCCGACCGGCTCGACGAGCAGACCCTGGCCGGCCGTTCGGGGATCCGCCCGCTCGACCTGCAGCGCGAGATCGCCCGCTACGGCGCAGACACGCCCGGCGGCATCGGCGTCAGCCGCCCCGCGCCGGCCGCGGCTGAGAGCGCCGCGCCGTCGGGCCGGTAACGCTGCCGGGCCGTCCCTAGACTGGGGTCGCTGTCCACCGACCTCCCCGAAAGGACGCCCGGCTGTGAGCGACGCGCCGAACCGTGTACTGCTTCTCGAGCAGGTCCACCCCGACGCCGTCGACATCCTGACGTCGGCCGGGTTCGAGGTCGAGTCGGTCGACCGCGCCCTCGACGAGGACGAACTGATCGAGCGCATCGGCGACGTCGCCGTCCTCGGCATCCGGTCGAAGACGCAGGTCACCCAGCGCGTCCTCGACGCGGCGCCGAAGCTCGTCGCCGTCGGCGCGTTCTGCATCGGCACCAACCAGATCGACCTCGTCGCCGCGTCCGCCCACGGCGTCACCGTCTTCAACGCGCCGTTCTCGAACACCCGCTCGGTCGTCGAGCTGGCCATCGCCGAGATCATCGCGCTCACCCGCCGGCTCACCGAGAAGAACCGGCTCATGCACGACGGCGTGTGGGACAAGTCCGCCTCCGGCGCGCACGAGGTGCGCGGCCGCACGCTGGGCATCGTCGGCTACGGCAACATCGGCACGCAGCTGTCCGTGCTCGCCGAGAACCTCGGCATGAAGGTGCTGTTCTTCGACACCGCCGACCGGCTCGCGCTCGGCAACGCGAAGCGCTGCCTGTCGCTGAAGGAACTGCTCGCCGAGAGCGACGTCGTCACGCTGCACGTCGACGGCCGTCCCGACAACGAGAACTTCTTCGGCGAGGCCGACTTCGCCACCATGCGGCAGGGCTCGCTGTTCCTGAACCTGTCCCGCGGGTTCGTCGTCGACTACGCCGCGCTGCGCGACCACCTGCAGGCGGGCCACATCGCCGGCGCGGCCGTCGACGTGTTCCCGATCGAGCCGAAGGGCCGCGGTGACGAGTTCCGCTCCGAGCTGCGCGGCCTGTCGAACGTCATCCTCACCCCGCACATCGGCGGCTCCACCGAGGAGGCCCAGCAGGACATCGGCCGCTTCGTCGCCGGCAAGCTGCGCGACTTCGTGCTCGCCGGCGCCACCGCGATGTCGGTCAACGTCCCGGGCCTGAGCCTGCCGCGGGCCGAGGGCACGCTGCGCCTCGTGCACATCCACCGCAACGTCCCCGGCGTGCTCGCGCGCATCAACGGCCTGCTCGCCGACAACGGCGTGAACGTCGAGGGCCAGATGCTGGGCACCCGCGGCGACATCGGCTACGTGGTCACCGACAGCGCGTCGGGCACGACCCAGGCGATCGTCGACCAGATGCGGGCCATGCCCGAGACCATCCAGCTGCGCGTCATCTTCTGACCCGCCCCTCCCGTGGCGAGTCGTCCGCCTCTCGTGACGCCGGACGGCGTGCTGGGGCGGACGACTCTGCGTCGGCGCGGAAGCGGTGCCGACACGCGAGGCGCAGCGTGTGAACCGCCTCGTCCGCTTGCCGGGTCTACCGAGCGGTAATATCCTGGAAGTTACCGGTGAGTAACCCAGCTCGTACCGCTTTCGGGAGAACCGCCATGAGCCACTACAAGTCCAACGTCCGCGACCTCGAGTTCAACCTCTTCGAGGTGTTCGAGACCGCCAAGACCCTCGAGACGGCGCCCTTCGCCGATGTCGACGTCGATACCGCGCGCGGCATGATCGCCGAGGTCGCCCGGCTGGCCGAGGGCCCGCTGGCCGCGTCGTTCGCCGACGCCGACCGCAATCCGCCTGTGTACGACCCGAACACCTACTCGGTGACGCTGCCCGAGTCGTTCAAGAAGTCGTGGAAGGCGCTGTACGACAGCGAGTGGTGGCGGCTCGAGACGCTGCCGGAGCTCGGCGGCCAGCTCGTCCCCCGCACGGTCGTGTGGGCGATCGCCGAGCAGGTCCTGGGTTCCAACCCGGCCCTGCACATGTACATGGCGGGCGCGCCGTTCGCCGGCATCCTCTACGCCAACGGCAACGAGACGCAGAAGAAGATGGCCCAGCGCATGATCGACCGCGGCTGGGGCGCCACCATGGTGCTGACCGAGCCCGACGCCGGGTCGGACGTCGGCGCCGGGCGCACCGTGGCCAAGGAGCAGCCGGACGGGTCCTGGCACATCGAGGGCGTCAAGCGCTTCATCACCTCGGCCGAGCAGGACATCACCGAGAACGTCGTCCACCTCGTCCTCGCCCGCCCCGAGGGCGCCGGCCCGGGCACCAAGGGGCTGTCGCTGTTCGTCGTCCCGAAGTACCACTTCGACGTCGAGACCGGCGAGCTCGGCGAGCGCAACGGCGCGTTCGTCACCAACGTCGAGCACAAGATGGGCCTCAAGGCCTCGACCACGTGCGAGCTGCGCTTCGGCGAGATCGACGACATCCCCGCCAAGGGCTGGCTCGTCGGCGACGTGCACAACGGCATCGCGCAGATGTTCCAGGTCATCGAGCACGCCCGCATGATGGTCGGCACCAAGGCCATCGCGACGCTGTCGACCGGGTACCTGAACGCCCTCGACTACGCCAAGACCCGCGTCCAGTCGGCCGACCTCACCAAGGCCGCCGACAAGACCGCCCCGCGCGTCGAGATCATCAAGCACCCGGACGTCCGCCGCAGCCTCATGCTGAACAAGGCCTACGCCGAGGGCCTGCGCTCGGTCGTGTTCTACACCGCGTCCGTGCAGGACCGCATCATCACCGGCCAGGCCGCCGGCACCGACGTCACGCTCGACGAGGCGATCAACGACCTCATGCTGCCGATCGTCAAGGGCGTCGGCTCCGAGCGTTCGTACGACCAGCTCGCGCAGGCGCTGCAGACCTTCGGTGGTTCGGGCTACCTGCAGGACTACCCGCTCGAGCAGTACATCCGCGACGCCAAGATCGACACCCTCTACGAGGGCACCACGGCGATCCAGGGTCAGGACTTCTTCTTCCGCAAGATCGTCCGCAACCAGGGTGCGGCGCTGGGTGCGATCTCGAACGAGATCAGCGGCTTCCTCGAGTCGATCGCCGACGAGGGCCGGCTCAAGGAGGACGCCGCGCTGCTCAAGCAGGCGCTCGACGACCTCGGCGGCATCGTGGGCGCGATGTTCAACCAGCTGATGAGCGGCCAGGAGGACGTCACCAACGTCTACAAGGTCGGCCAGAACACGACGCGCCTGCTCATGTCGGCCGGCGACGTCATGGTCGGGTACCTGCTGCTCAAGCAGGCCTCGATCGCGCTGCGCAAGCTCGACGGCAACGGGCTCTCGCAGGCCGACCGCGACTTCTACGCCGGCAAGCCCGCCGTCGCGCACTTCTTCGCGACGACCGTGCTGCCTGAGCTGTCGGCCCGCCGCGTCACCGCCGAGAACATCGACAACAACCTGATGGACGTCCCCGAGGGCGCGTTCTGACCCAGCTCGTCCGACGGCCCCGGCACCTCGCGTGCCGGGGCCGTCGTTATGTTCGGACGATGACCGACGAGCCCGACGCCCGTCTCGACGTCGCCGCCTTCGACCGGGTGTCCCCGGCCGCGGCGTCGGAGCTGCTGCGCCCGGTGTGCGCGAGCGGCGCTTGGCGGGACGCGATGGTGGCGCGCCGCCCGCACGGCGACCTGCCGCAGGTGCAGCTCGTGTCCGACACCGTGATCGCCGGCCTGTCCGGACACCAGCTGGCTCAGGCGCTCGACGCCGAACCCGGCCTGGAGCGGGCGTCCGGGGACGATCGCGCGGTGGCCGAGCTGGCCGACCGCCGGGCGCTCAGCGCGCTGGTGCGGCAACGGCTGGCGCGCACGCTGGTCTGAGCAGCGACGCCAGCTGCTCGTCGACGGACGCCGCGTCGTCACCGAGGACGGTGAGCAGGTCCGTCCGCCCGTCGATGCGTTGGCCGACCGCGGTGGGGGAGGCCACGACCGTCCGGGCGTCGAGCGACGGCGACGTGCGCAGCACGGTCGCCAGCACCCGGTGCCTCACGTCCGCCGACCGCACCACCTGCCGCAGCACCGGCCGACCGTCGCGTTCCACGTCCCACCTGATGGTGGCGTCGCCGCGGCCGGTGTCGCGCGAGCGTCCGAGGGCGACGACCTCGCGCCACTCGAGCGTGGCATCCGGCCCGACGGCGATCGTGACCGCGACCTCGACCCGTCCGCCCTGGGCCACGACGAGCGCGCCCGGATCTGCGACGAGCGTCGCCCCCTCGGCGACGGACGCCGTCATCGTCACCCGCGCCGGCGGACCGCCACGGCCCTGGGCGATCGACGCACCCGTCGCGACGAGCCGCACCCGCATCCCGGCGCCGACGTCGAGCGAGAGCGTGAGGTCGTCCCCGGCGAGCGGGCCGGCGGCGCTGCCGACGAGGCACAGCGTCACGTCCGCGCCGGGGGTGTGGTGCACCTGCCGCAGCGTCAGCGGCGGTCCGGACACGAGCGTCACCCGTCCGTCCGTCGCCACGACCGCAGACGAGCGGATCCTCACGACAGTTCCTTGCGCACCCCGCGGACCCACTCCGCCACCTCGGACGCGCCCGGGTCGTCGGCCAGCGACGAGAAGACGAACGGACGGTCGCCCCGCACCGCCGCGGCGTCGCGCGCCATGACCGACAGGTCGGCGTGCACCAGCGGCGCGAGGTCGGTCTTGTTGATGACGAGCAGGTCGCTGCGGGTCACGCCCGGACCCCCCTTGCGCGGCACCTTGTCGCCGCCCGCCACGTCGATGACGAAGATCTGCCGGTGCACGAGGCCGTAGGAGAACGTGGCGGTGAGGTTGTCGCCGCCGCTCTCGACGAGCACGAGGTCGAGCTCGGGATGGTCGGCCTCGAGCTGCTCGACGGCGTCGAGGTTCGGCGTGATGTCGTCGCGGATCGCGGTGTGTGGGCAGGCGCCCGTCTGCACCGCGCGGATGCGCTCGTCGGGCAGCACGCCCGCGCGACGCAGGAAGTCGGCGTCCTCGGTCGTGTAGATGTCGTTGGTGACGACGCCGAGCGTGAGCTCGGCCGCGAGCGCCCGGCACAGGGCGGCGACCAGCGCGGTCTTGCCGCTGCCGACCGGACCGCCGATGCCGATGCGCGGCACCGTGGCGCCGGCGGGACCGCCGCCGGCGGGCTCGTGCGAATGGGGGCCGTGGTCGTTGTGATGGGGCGGCCAGGGGGCGGACGGGTCAGGACGCAAAGAGACGCACCTCGGTTGTCTGGTGGTAGTCGGCGAGCAGGTCGAGTTCGGGCGCGGAGAAGGCCGGGAGCTCGTCCGTGACGGGCACCCGGTCGATCTCGGACGCGAGCCGCGCGAGCATGCCCTGCACCGCGAACGGGTCGAGCCCGAGCAGCCTGACGGCCCCGCTGGCCGGCACGCTGATCGTCCCGAGGGCGGCGGAGCGGGCGGCGAGCTCGGGCGTGCCGCCGGCGAGGCGGACGGCGGAGCCCAGCACGAGCGGGTGGTGCTGCGTCGGCACCGCGAAACCGGGCAGCATCGCCCGCACCATGCGCGCGAGCCCGCGGCCGAGCTGCCGCGACGTCGCCCGCAGCGTCTCGGACGGTGTGCGCGCGTCGAGCTCCGCGTCGAGCAGCGCGAGATCGGCGTCCGGGTCGCAGGCCGCGGCGGCGAAGGCGGCGGCGACGACCCCGGCGGTGGCGAGCCGGGTGCGGCAGAACGCCTCGACGTCGTCGAGCGTGTGCACCTGCCCGAGCCCGATGGCCGCTTCCATGCCGCCGGAGTGCGTGTGCGCGCCGGCGGGGGAGCGGCTGTCGAGCAGCAGCAGGAGAAGCGCGTGCATCAGAAGAGGAAGTACCGCTGCGCCATCGGCAGCTCGGCCACGGGCGCCGGCTCGATGAGCTCGCCGTCGACGCGGACGGCGAACGTCTCGCTGTCGACGTCGATGGACGGCAGGGCGGTGTTCTCGGGCAGGTCCGCTTTGGACAGTCGCGACACGTCGGCCACCGGCAGCAGCGGACGGTCGGACTCCCACCGCTCGGCGAGGCCGTCCTCGAGCGCCGCCGGGGCGACGAACGTCCGTCCGAGCAGTGCGGGCAGCGTGCCGTACGCGCCGAACATCGGCCGCGGCAGCTGCGGCTGCGGCGTGGGGATGGACGCGTTCGCGTCGCCCATGGTCGCCGACACGATGACGCCCGCCTTCAGCACGAGGTGGGGGCTGACGCCGAAGAAGGCGGGCTCCCACAGCACGAGGTCGGCGAGCTTGCCGACCTCGACGGACCCGATCTCGTCCGCCAGGCCGTGGGTGACCGCGGGCGCGATCGTGTACTTCGCGACGTAGCGGCGGGCGCGGTGGTTGTCGGCCGCACCGTCGCCCGGCAGCGACCCGCGCCGCCGCTTCATCACGTGCGCGGTCTGCCAGGTGCGGATGATCGTCTCGCCGATGCGCCCCATCGCCTGCGAGTCGGACCCGATCATCGAGATCGCGCCGAGGTCGTGCAGCACGTCCTCGGCGGCCATCGTCGAGGGACGGATGCGCGACTCGGCGAATGCGAGGTCCTCGGGGATCGTCGGGTTGAGGTGGTGGCAGACCATGAGCATGTCGAGGTGCTCGTCGAGGGTGTTGCGGGTGTGCGGCCGCGTCGGGTTGGTCGAGCTCGGCAGCACGTTCGCGTGCGCGGCGACGCGGATGATGTCCGGCGCGTGCCCGCCCCCGGCCCCCTCGGTGTGGTACGTGTGGATCGGCCGTCCGCCGATGGCCTCGAGCGTCGACTCGAGGTAGCCGGCCTCGTTCAGGGTGTCGGTGTGGATCGCCACCTGCACGCCCGCCTCGAGCGCCACCGTCAGGCAGGCGTCGATGGCGGCGGGAGTGGTGCCCCAGTCCTCGTGCAGCTTGAACCCGCCCGCGCCGGCGCGCAGCTGTTCGCGCAGCGCCTCGGACGACACCGTGTTGCCCTTGCCGAGCAGCACCACGTTCACCGGCCACTGGGTGGTCGCGCGCAACATCGCGTCGAGCCAGAACGCACCGGGCGTGACGGTGGTGGCCTTGGTGCCCTCGGCCGGTCCGGTGCCGCCGCCGATCAGGGTGGTGATGCCGGCGGCGAGCGCGACCGGGATCTGCTGCGGCGCGATCATGTGCACGTGGCTGTCGACGCCGCCGGCGGTGAGGATCAACCCGTTGCCGGCGACGATCTCGGTCGACGGGCCGATCACGAGCTGCGGGTGGACGCCGTCCATCGTGTCGGGGTTGCCCGCCTTGCCGAGCGCGACGATGCGCCCGTCGCGCACGCCGACGTCCGCCTTGACGACGCCCCAGTGGTCGAGCACGACGACGCCGGTGATCACCAGGTCGGGCGTGCCCTCGGCCCGCGTCGCGATCGCCTGCCCCATCGACTCGCGAATCACCTTGCCGCCGCCGAAAACCGCCTCGTCACCCGGGGCGGGGGCCGACAGGTCCTCGGTCACCTCGATGAGCAGGTCGGTGTCGGCGAGGCGGACCCGGTCGCCCACGGTGGGTCCGTACAGCGCGGCGTAGCGCCGCCGGTCGAGCTCAGCCACCGGTGACCTCCGGGCGGAGGCCGCGGACGACCCGCTCGCCGGCCAGGCGGACGAGCGCGACGGTCATCGACAGTCCCGGTTCGAAACGCACGGACGTGCCGGCCGGGATGTCGAGCCGGAACCCGGCGGCGGCCGTCCGGTCGAAGACGAGGGCCGGGTTGGTGCGGTCGAACGCGTAGTGCGACCCGACCTGGATCGGACGGTCGCCGGTGTTGTCGACGACCAGCTCGATGCGCTCGCGCCCGGCGTTGAGCGCGATCGACCCGTCCGCGGCCAGGATCTCTCCCGGGTTCACTGAATGGGCCCGTGGACGGTGACGAGTTTGGTGCCGTCGGGGAACGTCGCCTCGACCTGCACGCTCTCGATCAGCTCCGGCACGCCGTCGAGGACGTCGTCGCGGGTCAGCACCTCGCGCCCGGACGACATCAGCTCGGCGACCGTGCGACCGTCCCGCGCGCCCTCGAGCACGAACGAGGTGATGATCGCGACGGCCTCCGGGTGGTTGAGCTTCAACCCCCGGTCGCGGCGGCGTTGCGCGACGTCGGCCGCGAGGGTGATCAGCAGGCGTTCCTGCTCGTACTGGGTGAGGCGCACGGGCGCACCGTATGGCGGTTGCGTTTCGGCGCGGTGAACTGCGCCTCGTCCGGCGTCGGCGGACGGGCCGGCCGGACCGTCCGCTCGTATCGTCGGAGTCATGACGGATGTGGCGTGGGTCGAACTCGAGGGTGCCGCGAACGTCCGCGACGTGGCGGGTCTGCCGACCGGCGACGGTCGCACGGTGCAGCCACGGCGCCTGATCCGGGCCGACAACCTGCAGACGCTCAGCAAGGCGGACGTGCGCGTGCTCGTCGTCGAGCTGGGGGTGAGGACGGTCGTCGACCTGCGCACCGGCGCCGAGGTGCGCGGCGAGGGTCCCGGCCCCCTGATCGCGGAGCCGGACGTCGACGTGCGGCACCTGTCGCTGTTCCCCGAGACGGCGGACGCCACCACCGACGGTGCCGACCTGCTGCCCTGGCAGGCACGGGCCCGCGAGGCCGAGCGCACCGGTTACCGTCCGACCGCCGCCGAGGTGTACCTCGGCTACCTGCACGAGCGTCCGGACTCGATCCTCGCCGCGCTGCGGGCGATCGCCGACCCGCTCGGCGCCACGGTCGTGCACTGCGCCGCGGGCAAGGACCGCACCGGCGTGGTCGTGGCGTTCGCGCTCGCCGAGGTCGGCGTGACGCACGACGCGATCGTGGCCGACTACACCCGCACCGCCGAGCGCATCGAAGCCGTGCTCGACCGGCTGCTGGCCAGCGAGACCTACGCGAAGGACTTCGCCGCCCGCTCGCCGGAACCACCGGACCCCGCCACCCACACCCCGCGCAGCGAGACGATGGAACACCTGCTCGCCACGGTCGAGCGCGACCACGGCGGCGTGCGCGGCTGGCTGCGCGCCCACGGCTGGACCGAGGACGACGCCGCGGCGCTGCGGGCGCAGCTGCTCGGCTGAGCCACCTGGGCTGAGCCACGTCGGCCGGGCTACCTCGGCCGGGCTACCTCGGCCGGACTACATCGTGCGCGAGTAGCGCTGCTTGTGCTCGGAGAACGCCCGCTTGGTGGCCTCGTCGTCGAGCGGCGGCACGGGCAGCGGCGCGCCCGGTCGGAGCCCGTCGAGCAGGATCGGCACGTAGCGGCGCCAGACGTCCGGTGACTGCCCGCCGTAGACCTCGGACACCGCGCAGAGCATGAGGACGGCGGCGCCGAGATCCGACGACTCGGCGTCGGCGCGGACGGCACCGGCGGCCTTGGCTCGGTCGACCAGGCGCGCGAGCGTCGGCGACATGGCGTCGTTGATGCGCTCGGTGTCGACCTCGTCGTGCACGCCCATCATGACCTCGCGCAGGCCGCGGTCGCGCGACTGCGCCCCGACGGCCTCCTCGAGGAAGCGGACGACGCCGTTCCACGGGTCGGGGTCGGCGGCGGCGTCCTCGGCGAACGCGATGATGCGCTCGATCTCCTCGGTGAAGATCGCCTTCGCCAGCTCGTGCTTGTTGGCGAAGTGCCGGTAGGCGGTGCCGACACCCACTCCGGCGCGGGCGGCGATGTCGTCGAGGCTGGCGTCGAGGCCGCGCTCGGCGAACACCTCGCGACCGGCCTGCACCAGTGCCGCCCGGTTGCGTGCGGCGTCCCGCCGCAGCGGGCGAGCGGGCTGCTCGTCCGCCCCGGCGGGACGCTCGGTCGAGGTCATCGGTGGATCAGACTGCCATGGCCACGGCGTCGGGGTCGGGCTGGGCGATGCCGGACTTCAGCAGCAGGGCCGCGATCGCACCACCGGCGAGGAACACGCCGGCGGCGATCCAGAACGCGATCTGGTACCCGTGCACCGAGGCCTCGGCCTGCAGCTGCAGGCCCGCGGCGCGCAGCTGCTCGGACGGCACGCCCGCGAGCTCGCCGCGGTTGTCGACGATGTAGCTGGTGACCAGCGAGGCGAAGATCGTGTTGAACAGCGCGGTGCCGACGGCGCCGCCGACCTGCTGCATCGCGTTGACCGAGGCGGACGCGACACCGGCGTCGCGCGGCTCGACGCCGAGCACGGCCAGGTTGAAGCCCGGCGCGAAGACCAGGCCGAGACCGACGCCCATGATGATGGTCGCGGGCAGGATCGTCGTGGCGTAGTTGCCCTCGAGCGAGATGCGGGTGAGCAGGGCGAGCCCCACGGCGGACAGCACCATGCCCAGCGGGATCAGGATCCGTCCGGAGAACTTCTGCACCAGGATCGTGCTGCCGACGGACGCGGTCACGATGATCGCGCCGGTGAGGGGGAGGAAGGCCAGGCCCGACTCGACCGGGGAGTACCGCAGGTTGCCCTGCATGTAGTACGTCAGGAACAGGAACACCGCGAACATGCCGATGCCGGCGAGGAACATGACCAGCAGCGCGCCACCGCGGTTGCGGTCGAGCACGACGCGCAGCGGCAGGATCGGGTTGCTGACCCGCTGCTCGATCGCCACGAACGCGACGAGCAGGACGACGGCGAGGACGAGGAAGACGATGGTCAGCGCGTCGCCCCAGCCGTGCTGGTCGGCGTTGGAGAAGCCGTAGACGAGCGCGAAGAGGCCGAGGGTGACGGTGACCGTGCCCCAGGTGTCGACGCGGTCGCGCTGCTCGCTGCGGGCGTGACGCGGCAGCAGCAGGATCGCGCCGGTGACGGCGAGGGCGGCGATCGGCAGGTTGACGTAGAGCGTCCAGCGCCAGTCGGCGTACTCGGTCAGGAAACCGCCCAGCAGCAGGCCGATCGAGGCGCCGGCGCCGGCGATGGCACCGAAGATGCCGAAGGCCTTGCCGCGTTCCTTGGGCTCGGTGAACGTGGTGGTCAGCAGCGCGAGGATCGCCGGGGCGAGCAGGGCGCCGAACGCGCCCTGGACGGCGCGGGCCGTCACGAGCATGCCGAAGTTGACCGCGGCACCGCCCACGGCGGACGCGATCGCGAAACCGACGAGGCCGACGATCAGCGTCGTGCGCCGGCCGACGAAATCGGCCACCCGGCCGCCGATCAACAGCAGCGAGCCGAAGGCCAGCGCGTAGGCGGTGACGATCCACTGCCGGTCGGCGTTGTCGAAGGCGAGGTCGGTCTGGGCGCTCGGCAGCGCGATGCTCACGATGGTCGAGTCGAGCACGACCATGAGCTGCGCGAGGCCGAGCGCGGCGAGGATCCACCAGCGCTTGCCGCCGGGCTCGGCCCCGGTCGCGTGCTGGTTGCCCTTCGAGAGGGTGGTGGTCACGGGGTTCTCCCTGTTCGAGCCATTTGCGGAGTCGGAGCCTCCGCTTCCGGAACGAACCGTACCCCACGATGTGGAGCCTCAACCTCCGGATTCCGGAGACGTGGGCCACAACCGCTTACAGGTCGGCCTCGCCGTCCGCCCGCCGCGTCGTGACAGGATGCGACCGGCGGACGGACGCAGCCCGCCAGCAGGAGGGCTCGCATAGTGGCCTAGTGCGGCGGTCTTGAAAACCGCTATGGCTGGTGACAGTCATCGTGGGTTCGAATCCCACGCCCTCCGCCCGGTCAGGGCAGTTGCGGCGCCAGCACCTGGGCGGTCGCCCACTTCTGGAACTTCGTGGTCGGCTCGGCGTCGAGCAGGTCGACGATGACCTTGTAGGCGTCCTTCCACGGCGCGTTCTTCCAGGTCGCCGTGGTGTCGGGCTGCCGCTTCGCGGTCACCTCGTCGGCGATCGTGGCGAACTCGCGGCGCAGCGAGGAGTCGATGTTGATCTCGGCGGGCGACCCGTCCGCGATGAAGCGCTGGTAGGTGGCGAGATTGATCTTGCCGTCGCGGACGGCGGCCAGGAAGTCGACGTTCTCCTCGACCCGCTTCAGCACGAGGAAGGAACGGAACTGCGGGGCGTGGCGGCTGAGCTGGTCGGCCTTCATCGACCGCATGGGCGAACCCTCGAAGGCCTGGATCGCCTTCGCAGCCGTCTCGGCCTTCTTGGCGTACACCGCGAGCGCCTCCTTGGTCTCGCGCTGCGCGACGCCCAGCTTGGGGTCCTTCTGCTGCTTCACCGCCTCGTTCTTGATCGCGGTGAGCGCCTTGTGCAGATCGCGGCTCGAGCTCAGCTGCGGCTCCTTGTTCGCCTTCTTGTCGGCGATCAGCGAATCACGCTGGGTCGCGTAGGCCTTCAGCACCTTCTCGAACTCACCGTTTGCATCGGCCGCCTTGGACTTGTTGGCCTTCCACCAGGCGGCGTCGAACTTCGGGTTCTTGGCGTCGGACGACTTCACGGGTGCTCCTCGGCAGTGCGATTGGAATCTCACGCGGACCGTATGTCGTCCGGGGCGTGCCTGTCTGCGTACGACGACCACCGCGGGACGTTCGTCCCCTGTCGGGTAGCGGACAGCGCTCAGCCGTCGAGCTCGTCGAACACCCGCTGCGCGACGCGGAACGCGGCGTTGGCGTCGGGCACCCCCAGGTAGATCGCGCACTGCAGCAGCACCTCGGCGATCTCCTCGCGGGTGAGGCCGTTGGTCAGCGCGCCCTGCACGTGCATCGCGAGTTCGTCGTGGTGCCCGCGGGCGACGAGCGCGGTGAGGGTGACGATCGAGCGGCTCCGGCGGTCGAGCCCGTCGCGCGTCCACACCCCGCCCCAGGCGTAGCGGGTGATGAAGTCCTGGAACTCGCGCGTGAACGCGGTCGTGCCGGCCACGGCGCGGTCGACGTAGGCGTCGCCGGCGACCTCGCGACGAACCCGCATCCCCGCGTCGCGTGCGTCGGCGACCGTCGCGGACGCAACCGGGCGGGACGCGATCAGCACGGCGACCGTGACCGGGTCCTCGGCCGGGGCGAGGTGGGCGACGTCGAGCTCGACGAGGCGGGCGTGCCCGACGGCGTCGGCGATCTCGCGCAGCCCGGCAACGGGGGTCGGCACGTCGTGCCGTCCGCCGACGAGCGTGAGCGGACGCTCGATCGCGCCCACCCGGTCGCGGACGTCGAACGCCGCGAGGGCACCGCAGGCGAGGGCGTAGCTCTCGGCGTCGGCGTCGCGCAGCGCGCCGAGCAGCGCCGCGGCGGCCTCGGGTTCGCGCTCCCGGAACCCCGGCCCGAACCAGCGGGCGATCGAGCCCTCGACGACCGCCGCCGTGCCGCCCGTCCGCACGGCCGCCGCACGCTCGTCCCAGGTCTGCCGGGTACCGATGCGGGCACCGGTGCAGCACAGCGTGGCCGCCTCGATGCGCTCGGCGTGCTCGAGCAGCAGCGCCAGGCCGACGGCGCCGCCGATCGAGTCGCCGGCGTAGGTGAACGTCGTGTCCGGACCGTGCGCGTCGTCGACGGCGGCGACCACGGCGGCGGCGAGCTGCTCGACGGTGAACGGCTCGCGCGTCGGCGTGCCGCGCCCGTGACCGGGCAGCTCCCACCCGACGATCTCGAAGTGCGGCAGCTCGGCGGCGCAGCGCGACCACAGCGACGTGACGGACGTGCCGAGCGACGGCCCGAGCACGAGCAGCGGGCGGCCGGGACCGGCGGTCGACAGCGGTACCAGGGTCAGCTTCACGGGGCACCTGCGAAGGCGCGGGCGCGGGCCAGGACGGCGTCGAGCACCGAGGGGTCGGACGCCCCGTCGCCGCCGAGCTTCTCGCGTTCGGAATCGACGCCCGGACGGGCGGCGTCGAGATTGCGCGACATCGCGCTTTCGCGCACCTGCAGGCCTTCGAGCAGTTCAGCGGTCTGCGACACCGCGGTCACGGCGTGCCGGGCGAGCAGCTGCAGCGGTTGCCACTCGACGTGCCAGGCCCCGTCCGGACGTTCGTCGCGCGCGTCCGCCGCGGCCAGGTGCAGCAGCGACACCAGCGCGGGCGCGGTGAGCGCGGCGCGCCGCACGAGCACCGACAGGGTCGGGTTCGCCTTCTGCGGCATGGCCGACGAGCCACCGCGACCCTCGGCGGACGGCTCGGCCAGCTCGCCGATCTCGGGACGCGACAGCGTGAGCACGTCGTTCGCGACCCGCCCGCAGGCGGCTGTCACCGCGGCGAGGGCGTCGCCGGCGCGCACGACGGGTGCTCGAGCGGTCTGCCACGGCGCTGTGTCGTCCAGCCCGAGCGCCGATGCCGTCGCGCCGACGACGAGCCGCGCGCTGCCGCCCGCGACTGCAGCCACGCCGCTGCGGGTGCCGGTCGCCCCACCGAATTGCGCGCCGATGCGCAAACGAGACGTGTCGTCGGCGGCGTCGAGCACCGCGGTGAGCCACGACCCCGTCTTGTCGCCGAACGTGATGGGCACCGCGGGTTGCGTGAGCGTCCGCCCGGCCATCGGTGTCGCCCGGTGCCGCTCGGCGAGATGCACGAGCGCGGTGACGCAGCGGCGCAGGTCGGCGAGCACGGCGTCGCGGGTGTCGCGCAACAGCAACGCGAGCGCGGTGTCGAGCACGTCCTGGCTGGTCAGGCCGCGGTGCAGCCACTGCGCCGCCGTCTCGTTGCGGCGCGCCACCCGGGGACGCAACAGGGCCAGCAGCGGGATGACGGGGTTGCCGCCACCCTCGGCGTCGACCGCGAGACCGGCGACGTCCGCCGGCTCGACGAGGTCGAACAGCGCGTCGGCCGCGCCCGCGGGAGCGACACCGGACGAGACGAGCGCGTCGAGCCATGCGGCCTCGACCGCGAGCAGGGCGCCGACGAGCGCGGCGTCGCCGAACAGGCCGCCCGCGCGGTGGTCGCCGGGCCAGAACAGCGTCACCCGCGCTCGCCGTGATCGAGGAAGACGGTCTCGTGATCGCCCTGCAGCACGACGTCGAAGACGTACCCGGTGTCGTCGGCGGCGGCGACGAGGGTGGCGCGCCGGTCGTCGGGCAGCGACGTCAACAGGGCGTCGGTCGGCGGCGGCTCCGGCAGGTACACCCGCGTGTGCAACCGGTCGAGCAGGCCGCGAGCGAAGATCGTCAGCGCCAGGAACGGCGCGCCGGGTCGCAGCGTGGTGAACGAGTACCGCCCGTCCGCATCGGTGGCAGCGCGCCCGAACCCGGTGAACGCCCACCCGTCGCGGCGCAGCGAACCGGGTTCGCGCACGACCCGGCCGGAGGGGTCGGTCTGCCAGAGCTCCAGCAGGGCGTCCGGTACCGGCTCGCCGGCCCCGTCGAGCACGCGACCGTGCAGCCGGATCGCGTCGGCGCGGCCGGGCGCGACCAGCTCGGGTCCGCCGTCGTAGGGCAGCGCGTAGCCGAAGAACGGCCCGATCGTCTGGCCCGGGGTCGTCATGCGAGGTCCTCGGGAGTGCGGGCGGCCCCGGTCAGGACGATGTCCCAGCGGTAGCCGGTGGCCCACTCGTCCGTCGTGACGTCGTGGTCGTAGGTCGCGATCATGCGCTCGCGGGCCTTCGGGTCCGTGACCGCGTTGAAGATCGGGTCGAGTCCGAACAGCGGGTCGCCGGGGAAGTACATCTGCGTGATCAGCCGCTGCGTGAACTGCGTGCCGAACACCGAGAAGTGGATGTGCGCCGGACGCCACGCGTTGTGGTGGTTGCGCCACGGGTAGGGCCCGGGCTTGATCGTCACGAAGCGGTAGCTGCCGTCGGCGCCGGTGAGGGTGCGTCCGGCACCGGTGAAGTGGGGGTCGAGCGGGGCGGGGTGCTGGTCGCGCTGGTGGGCGTAGCGCCCGGCCGCGTTGGCCTGCCAGATCTCGACGAGCTGGTGCGCGACCGGACGCCCGTCGCCGTCGAGCACACGTCCGGTGACGATCATGCGCTCGCCCAGGGGCGCGCCGCGGTGCTGCACGGTCAGGTCCGCCTCGTCGGCGGCCACGTCGCGGTGGCCGAACACCGGGGCGTGCAGCTCGACCCCGTCGGGATCGACACGGACGGGTGGTCGCCCCGGGTGCCGCAGCTCGCTGCTGCGGTAGGGCGGGTAGTGCAGCCGCGGTTGCGGTCCGCCGGCGCCGTCGAGCGCGGCGATCTCGGCGGTGATCTCGTCCTGCGTGGACAACTCCGGCGGCGGCGCCATGACCCAACCCTAGGGCTGCGGCGTCACATCGTGGCGAGGCAGTACGCGAGCGCGGCGACCGCGACGGTGCCGTACGTGCCGGCGGCGGCGCGCATCCATCGCTGCGGCCGGCGCACGGCCGTCCGGTCGAGCGCGACGGCGAGCACCGGCAGCACGAGCACGGCATGGATGGTCACGCCGTGGAACAGCTTGAGGAAACCGCCCTCGGCGTAGCCCTCGGCCACGTGACCGGTGCGGACGAGCGCGGTGCCGCGCGCGATCATGGCCGCTCCCGCGGCGAGGCCGGCGACCAGCAGCCCGAACCCCGTCCGCAGCGCGAGCGGCATCGTCGCCGGCCCGCCGACCGGCCCGCGGAACGCCGCCACCGTGAACCACCCGAGCACGACGACGAGCACCAC
The DNA here is from genome assembly GCF_054781375.1 of Jatrophihabitans fulvus. NCBI lineage: Bacteria > Bacillati > Actinomycetota > Actinomycetes > Jatrophihabitantales > Jatrophihabitantaceae > Jatrophihabitans > Jatrophihabitans fulvus. Next base: position 188,701 of record NZ_BAAGUN010000005.1, on the reverse strand, counting down.
GCCACCGGCTGCGAGCGAGTACGCCACGGCGGCGTCGGCGGGGGTCCCGGTGTTGAAGTGGGACGGCTCGTCACGCCACGCCTGCAGCGTGATGCCCGCGACCTCGACGACGCAGTCGACGGCGAGCACCGTCAGCAACCGCCGGCGCAGGGCGGCCGGCATCGCGAGGTAGGCGCTCGTCCACACCACCGTGGCCAGGGTGACGCCGAACGAGACGCCGAAGGTGGCGGGTTTGCGCCACGCGAGTGGCCCGTCCCAGGGCCGGTCCGAGACGGCGGCGACACCGAGGTGGAACAGACCCGCCAGCACCAATGCGATCGCGACGGCGAGCAGCGGCACGTCGGTGCCGCGCCGCGCGGTCGTCCGATCGGAACCCCACGTCATGCTCCGCCTCAATCGTTCTTGAAGGTAACGATTATGTGGCGACTATAGTTCGGCCGTGCCCGGACGCAACCCCCCGCCGTCGCCACCCGTCGGTGTCGCCTTCCTGCTCACGCAGCTCGGCGCCCTCGCCGCGGACGCGTTCGCCGCCGCCGTGGCGGAGCACGACCTCACGCCGCCGCTCGCCGGCGTGCTGCGCTTCGTGCGCACGAGCCCGGGGCTCAGTCAGCTCGAGCTGGCCCGACGCCTCGGCATCGCACCCAGCCGCCTCGTCGCCCACCTCGACGAGCTGGAGTCGCGCGGATGGGTGGGACGGGAACGGTCGCCGCAGGACCGGCGGGTCAACGTGCTCGTCCTGACCGCGGCGGGGGAGAAGGCGTTCGCCACGCTCGCCCGGACGGCGCGGGAGCACGAGGAACGGTTCACCGCCGGACTCAGCGGCTCCGACCGCGACCGGTTGCGGACGCTGCTGACCAGGCTCGCCGACGCCCACGGCCTGACCCCCGGGGTGCACCCGGGGTTCCGCGCGCACCGGTGACGTCCGCCGTCGGGGCCGCGCTCGACACGATCGCCCCGCGACGCCTCGGACCCGGCTTCCGGTGGCTGCTCGCGTCGTCGTGGTCGTCGAATCTCGGTGACGGGCTCGCGCTCGCCGCCGGACCGCTGCTGATCGCGTCGCAGACCCGGTCTGCCTTCCTCGTCGCGCTGGGGGCGACCCTGCAGTGGCTGCCGCCGCTGCTGTTCGGCCTCGTCGCGGGCGTGGTGACCGACCGGCTCGACCGCCGGCTGATCGTCGTGGTCGTCGACGCGGCACGGGTGGCGGTGCTGTCGGTGCTCGTCGTGACCATCGCGACCGGCACGGTGTCGATCGCGGTCGCGCTCACCACCCTGTTCGTGCTGGGCACGGCCGAGGTCTTCGCCGACAACGCCTCGCAGGTGCTGCTGCCGATGCTGGTCGACCGCGACGATCTCGCCGTCGGCAACGCGCGGCTGCAGACCGGATTCGTCGTGCTCAACCAGCTGACCGGGCCCGCCGTCGGTGCCGCCCTCTTCGCCGCGGGTGCGTCGCTGCCCTTCGTGTCCGTCGCGGTGCTGGTCGGTTTCGCGGCGCTGCTCGCGTCACGCCTGCGGGTCCCGACGCGGGTCCGTGAGGCCGAGCACGTCGGCACCGTGCGACGCGACATCGCCGAGGGCCTGCGCTGGACGTGGCGGCACCCGGCCGTCCGGACGCTCGTCCTCACGATCTTCACGTTCAACATCACGTTCGGGGCCGCCTGGTCGGTGCTGGTGCTGTACGCGACCGAGCGGCTCGGCCTCGGCGCGGTCGGGTTCGGGCTGATCGCCACGGTGCAGGCGACGGGCGGGTTGCTGGGAATGGCCTGCTATGGATTCATCACGCGCCACGTCACCCTCGGTGGTGTCATGCGCATCGGCCTGATCATCGAGACGCTGACGCACCTCGGTCTGGCACTGACGACCCTGCCGGCCGTGGCGCTGCCCATTTTCTTCGTGTTCGGGGCGCACGCGTTCGTGTGGGGCACGACGTCGATCACCGTCCGGCAGCGGGCCGTGCCCCAGGCACTGCAGGGGCGCGTCAACAGCGTGAACGTCGTCGGGGTCACGGGTGGCCTGGTCGCGGGATCGCTGCTGGGCGGTGCGCTCGCCCAGCACTACGGCGTGACCGCGCCGTTCTGGTTCGCCTTCGTGGGCTCCGCGGTGTTCGTGGTGCTGATCTGGCGTCAGCTGTCGCACATCGCGCACGACAGCTGACGCCGGAGATCAGCGGCGGGTCAGAGTGCGCGCCGCCGCGGGGTCGAGCGCTCGACCAGCGACGGGTCGGACGTCACCGTGTCGCCGAGCACCTCGTCGATGCGCTGCATCGCCTCGGCCGGCAGCGTGACACCGGCCGCCTTGACGTTCTCGACGACCTGCTCCGGACGCGACGCCCCGATCAGTGCGGCGGCGACGTTGTCGTTCTGCAGCACCCACGCGACCGCGAGCGACGCCATCGACAGCCCGACCTCGTCGGCGATCGGCTGCAGCTGCTGGACGCGGGTGAGCACGTCGTCGTTCATGAACCGCTTGATCATGTCGGCGCCGCCGCCGGCGGTGTCGGTGGCGCGGGAGCCCTCGGGCGGTGCCTGACCCGGCTTGTACTTGCCGGTCAGCACGCCCTGCGCGATCGGCGACCACACGATCTGGCTGAGCCCGAGCTCGCGGCACGTCGGGACGACCTCGTCCTCGATGACGCGCCACAGCATCGAGTACTGCGGCTGGCTCGAGACCAGCGAGATGCCGAGGTCCTGCGCGAGGGCGTGGGCGGCGCGGATCTGCTCGGCCGTCCACTCGCTCACGCCGATGTAGAGCGCCTTTCCGGCGCGGACGACGTCGGCGAACGCCTGCATCGTCTCCTCGAGCGGGGTGAACGTGTCGTAGCGGTGCGCCTGGTAGAGGTCGACGTAGTCCATGCCGAGCCGGCGCAGCGACCCGTCGATGCCCTCCATGACGTGCTTGCGCGACAGGCCGGTGTCGTTCTTGCCGCGCGGGTCGGGCCCGACCGGCCAGAACACCTTCGTGAAGACCTCGAGCCGCTCGCGGCGCTCGCCCTTCAGCGCCTCGCCCAGCACCTGCTCGGCGCGGCCGTTGGCGTAGACGTCGGCGGTGTCGAAGGTGGTGATGCCGTTCTCGAGCGCCGCGTGCACGCACGCGGTGGCGACGTCGTTCTCGATCTGCGAGCCGTGGGTGAGCCAGTTGCCGTAGGTGATCTCCGAGATCTGAAGCCCGGAATTGCCGAGGTAGCGGAAGTCCATGACCCCATCCTGCCCACCGGTCGCGGACCTTCGTCACGCCAGGGAGGGCCGGAGGTGGTCCGTACCGGAGGGCCTTACGTCCTGGTTCGGAGTGGGTGAACCTGGTTGCATGGGGTGATTGCCCACTGTGCGCGCTCGGCGAAGTGTGAACGCGAGATGAAAGAGGGACATCGGGTGGAGGCGGTGATCGGTCCGGAGCGCGCCACCGGCGTGCCGACGAGCGCCCTCGACCTCGCCGCCGTCGTCGACCACGTGCCCGCCATCATGGCGCTGTTCGACCTCGACCTGCGCAACCGGTTCGCCAACTGGGCCCACGTGCCGTGGCTCGGGCTCGACCCCCACGACCTGATCGGCGCGAGCCCGGCCGACATCGTCGGCCCGGCCGTCTTCGCCGAGGCGGAGCCGTACTACGACGCCGTGCGCGAGGGCGTGCCGCAGACGTTCGAGCGCATCATGACGCTGCCGAACGGCGAGCGCCGGCACGCGCTGGTCAACTACGTCCCCTACGTCGTCGACGGCCGCATCGACGGTGTCGTCACCCTCGCCGCCGACGTCACCGGACGGGTGCGGGCCGAGTTCGCCCGCCAGGAGCTCGCCGCCCGTGCCGCCGCGATCGGCGAGGCCGAGCAGGTCGCCGTGGTCAAGCAGCGGTCCGCCGCCGAGCGGTTGCAGCGCATGGCCGTCGATCTCGCCGCCGTCGCCGAGCGGCATCCCGACCACGCCGCCTCGGTCGTCGACGCCTCCCGCACGATGGCCGAGGCCGCCGCCCGGTTGCGCGCGCTCGTGGCGCACCGGCCCGGCCCGGGCCGTCCGCCCGGCCCCGAGCGGGTGGTGCGGCGCAGCGTCGAGACCGCCGCCGCGCGGCTGGGCTTCCCGCCCTCGCTGATCGTGCTCGGCACCCTCGACGCCGTGCCGGGCGAGCTCGCCGAGCACATGGGCGAGGTGCTGGGCGTGACGCTCGACAACGTCGTGCGCCACGCGTCGGCCTCCCGGGTCGACGTCACCGTCGGCGTCGAGCACGACGATCTCGTCGTCACCGTCGCCGACGACGGCGCGGGCGTCGTCCGCGCCCAGCCGGGCAGCGGCCTCGACCGGCTGCGTGACTCCGCGCGCGAGCGCGGCGGGCGGTGCAGCTGGTTCATCAACGCCGACGGCGGTGCCAGTGTCGAGTGGCGCGTGCCGCTGCACCCGGACGTCCCGACCGAGGTCGCGACCGCCACGGGGCTGGTCGCCCGTCCGGCCGGCCAGGGTTACGGCCCGCCTCCGGACTACCGCACGCCGGGCACGCTCGCGCTCGACGCCGACGAGATGCGGCGCGTGCTCGACCACCTGCCGATGGGCCTCGCGGTCTGGGACAGCCGCCTGAACAACCACTACGCGAACACGACGGCCGCCCGCTGGCTCGGCCTCGAGACCGGCGAGCAGGTGGCGGGCCGCAACTACGGCGACATCGTGGGGGCCGAGGCGGCGACCCGCATCCGACCGATCGTCCAGGCGGCATTGGCCGGCACGCAGGTCGTGCTCGAACGCCCGAACCGCAACATCCCCGGCTCGCCACGGCACCTGCGGTCGGTGTTCACGCCGCGCTTCGTCGCCGGCCGCATCGACGGCCTGTACGTGCACGTGACCGACATCGGCGAGCAGGTGCGCGCCGAGTCGGCGCTGCACGCCGAGGAGGCCCGCGTCGAGGCGATGCGGCAGCGGAACGCGGCCGAGGAGGAGGTGCACCACCTGGCCATCCAGGAGGTGTTCGCCGCCGCCATCCACCTCGACGCCGTCCGGCCGGCCGACCCGGGGGCCGCCGGTGAGCTCGACCGGGCGCTCGCCCCGCTCGACGACGCGATCGCCGACCTGCGGCGCTCCGTCGTCGCCTGAGGCACGGTTTCCCGCACACTCCCGGCAGACTGGCCGTTCGGAGGGTGACCGCGGTCACTCCCGCGCCCACGATGGGCCCATGACCGCCACAGCCGAGAACACCGACACCTCCGCGCGCACGACCGCGCAGGCCTGGCTGGACGCCTTCGACCGCGCGCTCACGGCGGGCGATGCGGCCGCCGCCGCCGCGCTGTTCGGCGAGGAGAGCTACTGGCGCGACCTGGTCGCGTTCACCTGGAACCTCAAGACGCTCGAGGGACGCGACGAGATCGCGGCCATGCTCGAGGCGACGCTGCCCCGGGTGCAGCCGTCCGGCTGGCGCATCACCGAGGGCGAGGAGCCCGACACCGCCGACGGCGTGACGACGGCGTGGATCCACTTCGAGACCGCCGTCGGCCGCGGCAAGGGCCTGCTGCGCGTGACCGGAGAGGGCGACGACGCGAAGGCCTTCACGCTGCTGACGACGCTCTACGAGCTGAAGGGACACGAGGAGCCACGGCGCGAGCGCCGTCCGATGGGCGCCGAGCACGGCGCGAACCGCCACCGTGAGACGTGGGCGGAGAAGCGGGCGCGTGAGGCACGTGAGCTGGGCTACGAGACGCAGCCGTTCGTGCTCGTGATCGGCGGCGGCCAGGGCGGCATCGCCCTCGGCGCCCGGTTACGTCAGTTGGACGTTCCTACGATCATCATCGACAAGCACCCGCGGCCGGGCGACCAGTGGCGCAACCGCTACAAGAGCCTGTGCCTGCACGACCCGGTCTGGTACGACCACCTGCCCTACGTGCCGTTCCCGGACAACTGGCCGGTGTTCGCGCCCAAGGACAAGATCGCCGACTGGCTCGAGTCGTACACCAGGGTCATGGAACTGAACTACTGGTCGAACACCGAGGCGAAGTCGGCCCGCTGGGACGAGGCCAAGGGCGAGTGGACGGTCACCGTCGAGCGCGAGGGCACTCCCGTGGTGCTGCGTCCGAAGCAGCTCGTCTTCGCGACCGGCATGAGCGGCAAGCCCAACATCCCCGACTTCCCCGGCACGGACGTGTTCGCCGGCGACCAGCACCACTCGTCCGCCCATCCCGGTCCCGACCGCTACGCGGGCAAGAAGTGCGTCGTCGTCGGCTCGAACAACTCGGCGTTCGACATCTGCGGCGCGCTCTGGGAGAACGGCGCCGACGTGACGATGGTGCAGCGCTCGTCGACGCACATCGTGCGATCGGACTCGCTGATGGACATCGGGCTCGGCGACCTCTACTCCGAGCGCGCGGTCGCCGCCGGGATGACGACGGAAAAGGCCGACCTCACGTTCGCGTCGCTGCCGTACCGCATCATGCACCGGTTCCAGATCCCCGCGTACGAGGCGATGGCCGAGCGCGACAAGGACTTCTACGAGCGTCTCGAGAAGTCGGGTTTCCGGCACGACTGGGGCGACGACGGGTCGGGCCTGTTCATGAAGTACCTGCGGCGCGGTTCGGGCTACTACATCGACGTGGGCGCGGCCGACCTGGTGGCGAACGGCGACGTGAAGCTCGTGCAAGGGCAGGTCGACCACCTCACCGAGAACACCGTCGTGCTGGCGGACGGCACCGAACTCGAGGCCGACCTCGTCGTCTACGCCACCGGTTACGGCTCGATGAACGGCTGGGTGGCCGACCTGGTCTCGCCCGAGGTCGCCGATCGGCTCGGCAAGGTGTGGGGTCTCGGGTCGGACACCACCAAGGACCCCGGCCCGTGGGAGGGCGAGCAGCGCAACATGTGGAAGCCCACGCAGGTCGAGGCGCTGTGGATGCACGGCGGCAACCTGCACCAGTCGCGGCACTACTCGCTGTACCTCGCGCTGCAGCTCAAGGCGCGGCTCGAGGGCCTCGAGACGCCCGTCTACGGACTGCAGGAGGTGCACCACACCCGCTAGCGCACGGTCACCGCGCGCGCGATCGACGTGACCGGCAGGTACCCGGGCGACGCGGGCGCGACGAGCCGCACCTGCACCGAGCGGTACGCGCGCAACCGCAGCGTCACCTGGCCCGCCGCGTTCGTGCGGGCCGAGGCGGCCGCGGTGCGCCACGCCGCGGTGCCCGACCGGTACTGCACGCGGACGGTGCGACCGGCCAGCGCCCGCGTCGTGCCGCTGCGCACGAGCCGTCCGCTCACGGCGACGAGCGATCCGGACGCCGTCCTCGCCGGCGCCGTGGCGCTGAGCGTGCCGGCCACCGACGGCATCGTGACCGTCGAACTCGACGCCGAAGCGGCGCCGGTGCCCACGGCGTTCACCGCGGCGACGCGGAACGTGTAGGTGCGGCCCAGCGCGAGCCCGGTGACGACGGCCGACGTGTCGGCGGTGCGGACGGTCGCCCGCGCGCGGCCGTCGAGGTACGGCGTGACGACGTAGCCGGTGACCGCCGACCCGCCGTCGTCGGCGGGGGCGTTCCACGCGACGGTCGCCGCGGTGTCGCCCGCCGGAGACACCCGTCCGACGGCGGGCGCGCCGGGGACGGTGAGCGGCACCACCACCGCGGCGGTCGGCTCCGACTCGGCGCCCGTGCCCGCGGACGAGACCGCGGCGACCGTGAACGTGTACGTCGTTCCCCGGGGCAGTCCGGTCACCGCCGCCGACGTGGCGGTGCGACCCACTCGAACGAAGGGCTGCGGGACGTCGCTCCCGTCGTGCGGGGTGACCACGTAGCGCACGATCGTGGGATCGGACGCCGCCGTCCACCGCACCGTGACGGTCGTGCCGCTCACCGTGGCCCGGACGTCGCCCGGGGCCGCGGGCAGGTCCGCCGGCGCACGTCCGGCGCCGAGCACGGTCAGCGTCGCCGCGACCGGCAGGTCGGCGCCGTAGGTCGTGGTGTGCCCCGCGACGTCGGTGACCGTCAACGCGGTGACGCGCCAGTCGCCGTCCTCGGCGTTCGTGTCGAGCCCGAACGACGCGCGGAACGTGCCCGCGGACGGGTCGCCCGCGACGAGATCGTCCGCCCCGAACGAGGCGACGACGCTCGCACCGCCGGACGGGCTGGTCAGGGTGACGGTGCCGCTGCCCACCCCGGAGGGCACCGCGTCGGGGTCGGCGACGCCGACGAGCACCGCGCCGTTCGCCGGTTCGGAGCGGGTGTCGAGCACGGCGGGGGAGAACGCGACGCCCGACAGCGTGGGGGCGGCGGTGTCGGCCGCGGCCGTGCTGACCACGAACGAGGCGCGGCTGCCGAGATCCGAGGTCGGCACGGACGTCTCGTTGCCCGCACGGTCGGCCAGCGTCACGGACGCGACGGTCCAGGTGCCGGGTGAGAAGTCGGTGACGACGGGGACGCCGACCGTTCCCGTCCAGACGGTGCCGCTGCGCTCGGTCGCGCTCGCGAAGGACACCGTTCCCGGCTCGGCGTCGAGGACGGTGCCGTCCGGGGACCTGAGCACGACGGTCGCGGTGGCGAGACCGGACACGTCGTCGGTGAAACCGATGTGCGCCTGCACGGTGCCGCTGCGCGTGTAGGCCGTCGACACGGCCGCCGGCCCGACCGCGAACGAGGTCAGCGCCGGACCGGTCGTGTCCTGCGTCGAGGACACCCGCACGGTGATCGTCGGAAGCACCCGGTGGGTGTCGGCCGTGTCGAGATCGAGGGTGTTGCCCTGGGCGTCGACGAGGGAGAGATGGGTGAGCCGCCAGTCGCCCTCGACACTGCGCGCGGGGAAGACGACCGTGGCCGTCCAGGTGCCGTCGCGGACGCTGCCGCCGACCGGCTCTGCGTCCAGGTTCCCGGTCACGACGTCGTCGGCGTCGGGCGAGGTGAACGTGACGTCGCCCCCGGCCACGCCCGACAGCGCGTCGCGCGCCCGCACGGTCAGGGTGACCGCCGCGTCGCCCGCGGTGGTGTCGGCGCTGCCGTCGCCGTCCAGCGCCACCGATCCGAACACGGGCGCGGTGGTGTCGGCGGTGCGCGCGATCGTGTACCCGTCGCCGAGCCCGGTCGTGGTGTCGAGCACGTTGCCGGCGGCGTCGTCGGCCACCAGTTCGACCGCGGCCCACGCGCCGGCGGCGTCGAAGCTCGACACCTGGACGAGGCCGGTCCAGGTGCCGTCCAGGGCGGTGCCCGAGGTGCGGGCCAGCTCGACGTCCGAGGTGTACCCCTCGGGCGAGCGGAAGCTCAGGGTGGCGTCGACGACGCCGCTCGCGTCGTCGGTGAGGCGGACGGTGACCTGCGTCGAGGCGCCGCCGACGGTGGCGACGACGACCGTCGGGCTCGCGAGCGGCGTGCCGGCGAGCACGGGAGCGTTCACGTCGTCGGCGGCGCGGGCCGACGGTGCGGCCACGGCGGTCAGCCCGAACGCGCCCAGGGTGCCGAGCGCGGCGACCAGGGCGAGCACGAGACGCGGCCTGCGGCGGCGGGCGGCGGGCTGGGTCATGGCGGGCTCCGGCGGACGAGGTGATCGGCGCTCCCCAGCTCCCCAACTCACGAGGACTTTACATGCGGACGGGGCCTCAGGCGAGCCCGGCGTCGTGCACGACGATCGCGACCTGCACCCGGTTGGCGGCGCCGAGCTTGGCGAGCAGCCGCGACACGTGCGCCTTGACCGTCGCCTCGGACATGTACAGCGAGCCCGCGATGTCGGCGTTGGACAGCCCCTGGCCCACCGCGACGGCCACCTCGCGCTCTCGCGTGGTCAGCGTGTCCAGCCGGGTGAGGGCGGCGTCGCGGCGTCCGGCGCGGTCGTCCGGAGCCGGTCCCGCGCCGGGGACCTCGTCGCCCGCGACGTGTCCGATCAGGGTGCGGGTCACCGACGGCGAGAGCATCGCCTCGCCGGCGTGCACCAGCCGCACCGCGTTGATGATCTCCTGGGGCGCGGCGTCCTTGAGCAGGAAGCCGCCCGCGCCCGCGCGCAGGGCCCGCAGCACGTAGTCGTCGGCGTGGAAGGTCGTCAGCACGATCACCTGCGGCGTGGGGCCGGGTAGCTCCCGCAGCCGGGCGGTGGCGGTGATGCCGTCGACGCCCGGCATGCGGATGTCCATGAGCACGACGTCCGGACGGTGCCGGGCGACGGCCTCGAGCGCGGCGGCGCCGTCGTCCGCCTCACCCACCACCTCGAGGTCGTCGGCGGCCGACAGGATCATCCGCAGGCCCGCGCGCACCAGGGCGTCGTCGTCGACCAGCAGCACCGCCACGCTCACGGGGCCTCCCAGACCAGGTCGGCGGCGACGACGAAGTCGCCGTCGGCGGTCGGCCCGTGCTCGAGGGAGCCGCCGGCGAGCTCGACGCGCTCGCGCAGTCCGAGCAGCCCGCTGCCAGACCCGGGCAGCGACGCTCCCGCGGCGACGGGAAGGCGGTTGCGCACCTCGACGTGCAGGCCGGATCCGGGCGCACCCGCGACGCGGACGGTCGTGGCCGTGCCGGTCGCGTGCTTGGCCACGTTGGTCAGCGCCTCCTGGACGATGCGGTACACGTCGCGTCCGAGCGAGCCGGGCGGCTCGGCGCCCTCGGGCACGTCGACGGCGGCGTCGATGCGGGCGCCCGCCCGGCGTACCTCGTCGACGAGCCGGGGGATGTCGCGCAGGGTCGGTTGCGGGGCGGCCGGCGGCTGCTCGCCGGGACCGTCCGCCGTCTCGTCACGCAGCACGCCGATCACGCCGCGCAGCTCGCCCAGCGCCTGCTGCGCGGTCTCGCGCAGCAGGCCCGCGGTCTGCGCGACCTGCTCGGGCGGCAGGTCGGGCCGCAGCTGCAGGCCGCCGGCGTGCAGCGCCAGCAGCGAGATGCGGTGGGCGAGCACGTCGTGCATCTCGCGGGCGATGCGGGTGCGTTCGGCCCGGCGGGCCCGCTCGGCCATGAGCCGCTGCTCGGCCTCGGCGCGCTCGGCGCGCTCGCGCAGCGTCCAGACGAGCTGCCGGCGGGCGCGGACGACCATGCCCCAGGCGAGCAGCACCGCGTTGGCCACGACGCTGATCAGCATCGACACCCAGAACGCCGTGTCGGACGGGCGGACGACGGTGTACGCGGCGGCGCACACGAGGTTGAGGGCGGTGGCCACCACGGCGAGCGAGGTGCGCCGGTGGACCGCCACGGTGAAGAAGCCGGCCACGCTCGCCGGGACGGCGGCGGCCGAGAAGACCGTGAGCACCGACGTGAGCACCGAGACGGTCATCGGCCGGCGGCGCCGCCACCACAGCGCGGCGCACCCCACCACGCCGGCGAGCGCATCGGCCGCGCCCCACGCCCCACGCTGCCCGTCGTGCAGGTCGCTGCGCGTGCCGAACCAGAACAGCAGCGCCAGGGCCGCGGCGAGCACGAAGACCGACGAGTCGACCAGCCAGTCGCGCAGGGTGCGCCGGCCGTGGCGGCTCGGGTCCTCGGGCGGCAGCAGCCCCGAGGGGACGAGCCGCGGCCAGCTCACGCCTGCCGGGGACTTCATGGCGTCCAGCCTAGGAAACCTCGCGTCCTCCGGCGTCCGACGAAGGTAGGGGGTCCGCCCGCGACCCTCGTAGGGGGCGGAGCGCTACGCACGGCCGATGTGGCGACGGCCCGCCGGCGACAGGCTGGATGCATGATCACCGCGACCGCGCTGTCGAAGCGCTACCAGTCCCGGCCGGTGGTGCAGGACGTCAGCTTCGCCTGCACTCCCGGCACCATCACCGGCTTCCTCGGCCCGAACGGCGCCGGCAAGTCGACCACCCTGCGCATGATCACCGGGCTGACGCGCCCCGACAGCGGCACCTCGACGATCGCGGGCACGCCGTACGCGCAGCTGCCCAACCCGACGCGGGTGGTCGGCACGCTGCTGGACGCGAGCGCGATGCACTCGGGACGCACCGGGCGCAACGCGCTCGAGATCGCCGCCGGCATGGCCGGGGTGCCGCGGCCGCGCGTCGGCGAGCTGCTCGAGCTCGTCGGCCTCGCCGGCGCCGCCGACCGGCGCATCGGCAACTACTCGCTCGGCATGCGGCAGCGGCTCGGCATCGCGCAGGCGTTGCTGACCGACCCTGCCGCACTGATCCTGGACGAGCCCGCCAACGGCCTCGACCCCGAGGGCATCGCCTGGATGCGCCGGCTGCTGCGCGACTTCGCCGACCGCGGCGGCACCGTGCTGCTGTCGAGCCACCTGCTGCACGAGGTGCAGGCGACCGTGGATCACCTGGTCGTCATCGCCGGCGGCAAGGTCGTCGCCCAGGGCGCGATGCAGGAACTGCTCGCCACCGCCGGTGTGGTCGTCCGCTCGCCCGAACCGGCGGCGCTGGAACGCATGCTCGCCGGAGTGCCGTTCACCCGCGCCGACGACGGCGCGCTGACCGTCGACACCAGCAACACCGACCTCGACCCGGAGCGGCTCGGCCGCATGGCGCTCGAGCACGGGGTGCCGCTGTCGGAGCTGCGGCGCTCGGATGCCGCCGGGCTCGAGGACCTCTTCTTCCGCCTGACCACCACCTCGTCCGAGGAGATCGCAGCATGAGCGCCACGACCGTCACCGACCGTCCCGTCCGCCCGGCCCCGCAGTTGCCGCCGACGGCGCGCATCCCCTATGGCCGGCTGCTGCGCGTCGAGTGGCGCAAGGCCACCGACACCCGCGCGGCGCGCTGGTTGATCGGCCTCACCGCCCTCGCCACCGCCGCGCTCATGCTGGCGCCGCTGCTCGCCCGCAACTCGATCGACCAGACGTACTCGTCGTACCTGCTGTTCGCCGGGTTCGGGCTGGCGACGCTCCTGCCCGTCGTGTCGATCCTGACCCTGACCAGCGAGTGGACGCAGCGGACGGTGCTGACCACGTTCACGCAGGAACCCCGCCGCGTCCGCGTCGTCTCGGCCAAGATCGTCGTCGCGCTGCTCATGGCACTCGGCGCGATCGTCTACGGCGCGATCGTCACGGCCGTCGCGCTCGTCATCGCGTCGGCCGGCGGACGGGACCTGACGAACGACCTCGGCGCCGCGAACACGATCGGGTACGCGCTGTTCGTGCTCGCGAACATCGCCATGGGTGTCGCGCTCGGCGCGCTGCTGCACAACAGTGCCGCCGCGATCGTGCTGTTCTTCGTGCTGCCGGCGGCCCTCGGGTTCCTCGGCGCAGCGCTGAAGGCAGTCGGCGAGTGGATCGACCCGGGCACCACCTTCAACTGGCTGCTCGAGGGCGACCTCGGCGGGCACGTGCCGAACATCCTGGTGTCGGCCGTGCTGTGGATCGCGATCCCACTCACCGCCGGTCTCGTCCGCACCGTGCGGCGGGAGATCAACTAGGTCCGGCGGGCGAGCACCGCGTCGTAGGCGCGGCGGCGCTCCCATCCGGTGAGCGCCGCCAGTGCCGTCGCCGCCACCTTGGTGGGCACGCCGTCGGAGAGCAGGCCGTCGACGGCCGACGCCACGTCGGCGGGCAGGGCGTCGTCCGCGGCGGCCGGGTGCAGGCACACCGCCACCCGCCCGGCGCCCGCCAGCTCGGGCACCTCACCGTCCGCCGCGCGCAGCGGACGGCCGTGGTCCTGCACGACGGTGGCACTCCGCCGGCCCGATTCCGCCGCGCGGTGCAACAGATCGCCCACCTGGGCGCGTCCTACGGACAACACCAGACGTGAGCCGGGGGGAACGGCACGCGCCGACGCGAGTCCGCCCGCGTCGTCGGCGAGCACGAGGGGAGCACGCGATGGACAGGCGGCCGCTGCCGCGAGGGGCGCCGGAAGACCGACCGTGTCGAGCACGGCCGCAGCCGCGACCCGCTCGGGACAGGTGTCACCCGGCAGGTCGCGCGTGGCGACGACCAGCGTCCGTCCGCCGGGTTCGCCCCGGGTCGGACCGGCCAGCCGCCGCGCGTCCGCGTCCGCCGCGATGACCTCGTCGGCGGCCGCGAGCTCGGCCGCCAGCCGCTGATCGGGGCGCAGCGCGGCGGCGTCCGCCAGCAGCAGCACGAGCGTGGCGGGCGACGGCGTGCTCACCACGTCGACGGTGACCAGCGCGTCCGGGTCCTGCAGCGCCGCGACCAGCGGGCGCGGCAGGTCGGCGGCGGCGAGCGTCGCGTCGGTCGCGAAGGTGCCGGGCAGCCGCAGCGGGCCGCGACGCACCACGACCGGTCCGGACGGATCCCACGACGGGTTCGCGAGGGCGTCCAGGCTCATCCTCTCGCCGCCCGCGGCGATGCGCAGGCGCACCGGTCCCGCCATCGGGGCGGGTGGGTCGGCCTCGGCGCCGACGGCGACGATGCAGGTGCCGCGCTCGGTGACGACCGGGTCGGCGGTGAACTCGAGCGTCTTGCCGTGCGTGGCGCGGATCGCGGGGTGTCCGCGTCCGGCGAAGCGCATGCCGCCAGCCTAGGGTGAGCCGGGTGCGGCGGGTGATCGGCAAGCAGACCCTCGACCTGGACGCCGACGCCGTGACCGCGCTGCGCGCCGGACGCGACGTCGTGCTCGACCTCGGCACCGGCGACGGCAAGCACGTGCTGGCGGTCGCGCGGCAGCGTCCGGACGTGCTCGCGGTCGGCCTCGACGCGCAACCCGACGCGATGCGCAAGAACGCGCAGAAGGCGGCGGCGAAGCCCGCGAAGGGCGGCACGCCCAACGCCGTGTTCGTCTGGGGCGCGGTCGAGTCGCTGCCCGCCGAACTCACCGACGTGGCCGAGGTGCACTGCCTCATGCCGTGGGGCAGCCTGCTGCGCGCCCTCGTCCGCCCCGATCCGGACGTCCTGCGCGCGGTCGCCGCGCGGTGCCGTCCCGGGGCGCCGTTCCTGGTCACGCTGAACCTGCACGCGTGGCGCCCGGCCGTGGCCGACGTCGACGGCATCGCCGAACCGACGCCCGACAGCGCGACGGGCGACCTGGCCGAGGCCTACGCGGCCGCCGGGTGGACGATCACGTCCGCGGCGTACGCCGACGCCGCCGAGATCGCCGAACTCGGTACGTCGTGGACGAAGCGGCTCGGGTCCACCCGGGACGAGCTGGCCGTGCTGACCCTGCGCGGCCGCATCAACTAGGGAACTGCCGGCAGTACTCGTACAGCGCCATCGCCGTCGCGGTGGCCACGTTGTAGCTGTACGGCAACCCCCACACCGGGATCTCGATCGCGTCGTCGAGCAGCGCCAGCTCGGCCTCGCCGATGCCGAGGCGTTCGTTGCCGATCACCAGCGCCGTCCGCTCGGCGAAGCGGTAGTCGTGCAGGTTCACCGACGTGGTGGTCTGCTCGAGCCCCACGATCCGGTAGCCGTCCGCGCGCAGGTTCTTCAACTGCGGGGCCAACGAGTTGCGCACCTCGAGGCGGACGGTGTCGGCGCCGTCGCGGGCGATCGTCCGGTCGAGCTTGGCGTGGCCGCAGACGATCATCCGCTCGACGCCGCAGCAGCCGGCCGTCCGCGCGATGGTCGACAGGTTCACGTTCGAGCGCATCGGCACGCACGCGACGACCAGCTCGCGCGGCTTCGCCAGCGGCGTCGGCGGGCGGTGCCGCACCTGTTCGGTCACCGGGCCAGGCTAGTGAGCGCGGTGAGGGTCACCCCACACGCCGACGAAGTGGACCTTCCTCCTCTGGCGGGGCCCCGGCAGGGATTGTCATGATGCGCGCGTGCAGAACTGCGGTGCGTGCGGGACGGACAACCCCGCCGGACACCGGTTCTGCGGCGGCTGCGGACAACCCCTGGAGGCCGTCTGCCCGTCGTGTGGAACCGCGGCCACGCCCGGCTTCCGGTTCTGCGGCGCGTGCGGCAGCGCCCTCGACGGCGTCGCCGCGGCGGCACCACCCGCGCCGCTGACCGAACGCCGCGTCTGCTCGGTGCTGTTCGCCGACCTCGTCGGCTTCACGCCGCTGTCCGAGACACGCGACCACGAGGACGTCCGCGCGCTGCTGTCGCGCTACTTCGACACCGCACGGACGATCGTCACCCGCTACGGCGGCACGGTGGAGAAGTTCATCGGCGACGCGGTGATGGCGGTGTGGGGCACGCCGGTGGCGTCCGAGGGGGACGCCGAGCGCGCGGTGCGCGCCGGGCTCGACCTGGTGTCGGCGGTGACCGCCCTCGGCGCCGAGCTCGGCGCCGACGGGCTCGCGCTGCGCGCCGGAGTGGTGACCGGCGAGGTCACCGCGACGCTCGGTGCGGTCGGCGAGGGCATGGTCGCCGGCGACGCCGTCAACACGGCGGCGCGGGTGCAGTCCGCGGCCGAGCCCGGGACGGTGTGGGTCGACGGCCACACGCAGCGGCTCGCGGCGTCCGCGGTCGGGTTCGGGGCCGTCGGCGACCATCTGCTCAAGGGCAAGTCCGAGTCGCAGCCGCTCTGGCGCGCGACCCGGGTGCTCTCGGCGGTGGGCGGCTTCCAGCGCGTCGACGGACTCGAGGCGCCGATGATCGGCCGCGACGCCGAGGAGCGCACGCTGCGCGAGCTGTTCCACGCGGCCGCCGAGCGGGGCACGCCGCGGCTGCTGACGATCACCGGGCCGGCCGGCATCGGCAAGTCCCGGCTCGGGTGGGAGTTCGAGAAGTACGTCGACGGGCTGGCATCCGTCGTCCTCTGGCACCGCGGCCGCTGCCTGTCCTACGGCGACGGCGTCGCCTTCTGGGCGCTGGCCGAGGCGTTTCGGCAACGGTTCTCGATCGCGGCCGAGGACCCGCGTGACGAGGCGACGGTCAAGCTGCTGGACGGGCTCGCCGGGCACGTACCGGCACCGGAGGAACGCGCCTTCGTCGGCGTCCGCGTGGCCCGGCTGCTGGGCCTGAAGCACCCGGACGACCCGGGGACACCGATCGAGGTCGCGGACCTCTTCGCCGGGTGGCGGCTGCTGCTCGAGCGTCTCGGGGACGAGGCGCCGGTGGTCGTGCTGATCGAGGACGCGCAGCACGCCGACGACGGGCTGCTGGACTTCGTCGAGCACGTCGTCGACCGTTCCCGGGCCTCGGCGATCTTCCTCGTGCTGCTGGGTCGCAGCGAGGTCCTGGAACGACGCCCGTCGCTCGGCATCGGACGCAACCGCACCGCGCTGCCGCTGGACGACCTGGACGCGCCGTCGATGCAGCGCCTCGTATCCGCACTCGTCGCGGGGGCCTCGAGCGACGACGTCGACCGGATCGCAGGGCAGGCGCAGGGCAACCCGCTTTTCGCCGTCGAGACCGTCCGATCGCTCATCGACCGCGACGTCGTGCAGGCCGTCGACGGCGAGTACCGGCTCACCGGTGACCTCGGCGCGCTCGCGGTGCCGGACAGCCTGCACGGCCTGCTGGCCGCCCGCCTCGACGCCCTCGAACCCGAGCTGCGCGCGCTCGTCGCCGACGCCGCCGTGCTCGGCACGACCTTCCCCGGCGAGGCGCTCGCCGCCGTCTCGGTTGCCGACGCGGCCGACGTCACCGCCGGTCTCGACGAGCTGGTGCGCCGGGACGTGTTCACCGTCTCGACCGACCCGCTGTCGCCCGAGCGCGGCTCGTACGGGTTCACGCAGGGCATGCTGCGCCAGGTCGCCTACGACACCCTGTCGCGGCGCGATCGGCGCGAGCGTCACCTCGCCGTCGCGCGGCACCTGCAGCGGACGTTCGCCGACCACGGCGAGGGCATGCTCGACGTGGTCGCCCAGCACTACCTGGACGCGCTGGCGCCGGGCAGCGGCGAGGACGACGAGGCGGTGCGGCAGGCCGCCGTCGACTGTCTCGTCGGCGCCGCCGAACGCTCCGAGAGCTCGGGGTCGAACCGACGGGCGGCCGGCTCGTACGAGCGGGCCGCACAGCTGCTCGCCGACCGCGATCCGCTCGCAGCGGCGGCACTGTGGGAGCGGGCAGCGACCACCTTCGGTGCGGCGAACAACTACGACGACGCCTTCCGCGTCCTCGACGAGGCGAGGGCCCGCTACGACCGGGCCGGGCGGCCGCGCGAGGTCGCACGCGTCGACGCCGCGCACGGTCGCTGGCTGCGACGCACCGGTCGCTTCACCGAGGCCCTCGACCTGCTCTCGCGAGCCGCGGACGTCCTGCGCACGGACCCCGACCGGGACACCGTCGAGGCGCTCGACATGTGGGGCGGCACCCTGGCCCTCAGCGGCCGTCCCGGGGCGCGCGAGGTGCTCGACGAGGCCCTGGGTACCGCCCAGGCGCTCGACCTGCCCGACGAGGCATTCGCGTCGCTGTTCGCCGATCGCGCGCTCAGCGCCCTCGTCACCGGCCGCCACCGCGAGGCGGCGCACGACTTCGGGCTCGCCGTCCAGCTCGCCGAGCGGGCCGGCCGCCCGCGCGAGGCGTTCGTCGCTCTCACCAATCTGTCCGCGCTCCAGCTGACCCGCGACTTCGCGGCTGCGGAGTCCGCGGCGCTGCGCGCGCTCGGCCTGATCGACCTGGTCGGCGACCCGTACAACTTCGCGATCGCATCCGGCAACCTCACCGTCGCCCGGCTGCAGTCCGGCGACTGGGACGGCGCGGCGGAGGCGCTCGCGGCGGTACGGGAGCGGGGCATCGACGACGAGTTGATCGGCTATCTGCCGACCCTGCTCGATGCGCTCCGGGGGCGTCCCGACCCGGACTTCCGCCCCGATCTTCCCGAGGACAGCCCGGAGTCGGCGCCACTCGTCGCCTGGGTGACGTCGGCCATCCGCATCGCGCAGGGACGACCGGAGGAGGCGCTGCAGATCCTGAGCGACCTGTTCGGCACGGAAGCGGAGGACGTCGACCACAGTCTCGAACCGCTGTTCTGGTCGTGGCCAACGGCGGCCCGCCTCGCGCACCAACTGGGCCGGATCGAGGAGGAACGCCGTCTGGTGGGCCTGTTGGCGGTGGTGCCGCGCGGCGTCCTGTCGACGATCGCGCGCAGCAACCTCGACCTCGCGCGAGCCCGGCTCGCGGCCGTCGACGAGCAGCCGGACGCCGCGGAGAAGTTCGAGGCGGCCATCGCGTCCCTGCGCGCGACGGGCAGCCCGTACCACCTCGCGTTCGGTCTGCTCGACCATGCGGACTTCCTCGAGGCCCGGGGCGAGGACGCGGCACAGGAGCGGGCCGAGGCGCGGGTGATCGGCGAACGTCTCGGCTCCGCCGAGGTCCTCGGCCGGTTGCGTACGGTTCCCGCGTGACGCCCTGCACCTCCTGCGGCACCGAGAACCCCGCCACCGCGAAGTTCTGCGGTGAGTGCGGCACGCCGCTGGCGCGGACGTGCCCGGCGTGCGGTGCCGCGGTGGGCACCGCGAAGTTCTGCGGCGAGTGCGGCACGCCCCAGCAGGCGTCCGTCGTCGTCGCGCCGCCGCTCGTGGCGCAACCGCAGACCGAGCGGCGGGTGTGCTCGGTGCTGTTCGTCGACCTCGTCGGCTTCACGCCGTTCACCGCCGCCCGCGACGCCGAGGACGTCCGCGAGCTGCTCTCGCACTACTTCGAGCGGGCCCGGACGATCGTCGAGCGCCACGGCGGCGTGATCGAGAAGTTCATCGGCGACGCCGTCATGGCGATCTGGGGAACGCCGATCGCACTCGAGGGCGACGCCGAGCGGGCCGTACGCGCGGCGCTGGAACTCGTCGCCGCCGTCGCCGAACTCGGCACCGACGAGGGCGCGACCGGGTTGTCGGCGCGCGCGGGGGTCGTCACCGGCGACGTCGCCGTCACCGTGGGGCTCGTCGGCGAGGGGGTCGCGGGCGACACCGTCAACACCGCGGCCCGCGTGCAGTCGGTGGCCGACCCGGGATCGGTGTGGGTCGACGACGTCACCGAGCGGCTGACCCACGCCGTCATCGGCTACCGCGACGCCGGGGAGCACACGCTCAAGGGCAAGGCCGAGCCGATGCACCTCTGGGCGGCGACGCGGGTGCTGTCGACCGTCGGCGGCGTGCAGCGGGTCGACGGGCTCGAGGCGCCGCTGGTCGGTCGTGACGTCGAGTGGCGGACGCTGAAGGACCTGTTCCACGTCTCGGCCGAGCGGGCGACCCCGCGACTGGTCGTGCTCTCGGGCCCGGCCGGCGTCGGCAAGTCACGGCTCGGGTGGCAGTTCCGCACCTACGTCGACGGCCTGGCCTCGGAGGTCTACTGGCATCGCGGACGGTGCCTCACCTACGGCGAGGGCGTCGCGTTCTGGGCGCTCGCCGAGATCGTCCGGCAGCGCTTCGACATCGCCGACGAGGACACGTCGGCGACGGCGGCTGCCAAACTCGCCGACCGGCTGCCGGGTTTCGTCGCCGACGCGGCCGAGTGCGACTACGTCGGGGTCCGGCTCGGCCGGCTGCTCGGCGTCCGCTACGGCCAGGACGACGGCGCGCCGCTGCCCCGCGAGGAACTGTTCGCGGGCTGGCGGCTGTTCTTCGAGCGGTTGTCCGCGGACAGCCCGGTCGTGCTGCTCGTCGAGGACGCCCACCACGCCGACCCCGGTCTGCTCGAGTTCCTCGATCACCTCGTCGACTGGTCGCGCGGCGCGCCGCTGTTCGTGCTCGTGCTCGCCCGGCCGGACCTGGCCGACCGCGCTCCCGGGTGGGGCGTGGGACGCAACCGCGCGACGCTCGCCCTCGATCCGCTGGACGACGGGGTGATGCACACGATCGTCGACGCGCTCGTGCCCGGCATGCCGGACGCCGTCCGCGCCGGAATCGTCGACCAGGCCGAGGGCCTGCCGCTGTACGCCGTCGAGACGATCCGCTCGCTGATCGACCGGGACGTCGTCGTGCCGCGCGACGGGGTCTACCGCCTGGTCGGCGAGGTCACCGACGTGACCGAACTGGCCGTCCCCGACACCCTGCGCGGGCTGCTCGCCGCCCGTTACGACGCGCTGCCGGGCCTGTTGCGCTCGCTGCTGGCGGACGCCGCCGTCCTGGGCGGGACGTTCCCGCCCGAGGCGCTCGTGGCGGTGTCGGGGCGGGACGAGCACGAGGTGCGCCGCGCGCTGGACGATCTCGTGCGCCGTGAGATCGTCGACGTCACCTCCGACCCGCTTTCGCCGCAGCGCGGCACGTTCGGCTTCAGCCAGAACCTGCTGCGTCAGGTCGTGTACGAGACGCTGTCGCGCCGCGACCGCAAGGCGCGCCACCTCGCCGTGGCCGCCCACCTGCGTTCCACGTTCGCCGGGGACGGCGACGAGATCGTCGACGTGGTCGCGCAGCACTACGTCGACGCGCTGCACGCCGTGCCCCAGGACGACGACGCCGACGCGTTGCGCGCTCTCGCGGTCGAGGCGTTGGAGCGCGCGGCCGCTCGGTCGCTGCGTTCCGGTGCTCCGCAGCGCGCCGCCGAGCACCTGGTGGCCGTCGCCGATCTGATCGAACCGGTCGACCCGGCGGGAGCCGGCGTCCGGCTCGAGAGGGCGGCCGAGACGCTCATCGACATCGGCAGCTGGCCCGCGGCGCTCGACCACGCCCGCCGGGCCGAGGTGCTCTTCGTCGATGCCGGACTACCCCGTGCGGCGGCGCGGGCGCGGACCCGCGTCGCCGAGGCACTCAACCGCAGCGGTGAGATCGAGACGGCAGCGCGACTGCTGCGCGAGGCGCTAAACGTCCTGTCCGCCGAGCCGGACGGTGACACCGTCCTCGCGCTCTGCGTGGCGGCGAACAACGACGCGTTCGCGGGCGACGGAGAGGTCGCTGCCGCGCGCTCGGAGGACGCCGTCAGGCTGGCGCAGGCCCTCGGCGTCGACCGCGACCTGATGGCCCGTGCCTTCACGGTCCGCGGTCTGGCCCACGCCTTCCTCAACCATGTCGAGGACGCCTGCGCGGCACTGGCCCACGCCGTGCGCCTGTCGGAGCGGGACCTCGGCTCACGGTGGCTCGCGGCGCTCAACAACCTGGCCGACCAGTACCTCACCAACGACCCGGCGGCGGCGTTCGAGGCCGCGGTCCGTACCGCCGAGAACGCGCAGCGCCGGGGGGACACCTACGGTTACGACCTCGGCACCTGTAACGCGGCCGGGGCCGCGCTCTGGCTGGGGCGCTGGGACGACGCCGCGCAGCGTCTCGACCTCGCGATCGCCGACGTGCCCGACGGGCTCTCGGTGCTGCAGACCCGACTGTTCCTGAGCGCACTGCGGGGCGAGGTCCCGCTCGTACGGACAGCGCTGCTCGCCCGTGTCGCGACCGACGACGTGCAGGAGGTGGCGTACACGGCGACGGTGGACGTCGCGCGGGCACTCGTCGATGACCCCCGCCTCGCTCTCGACCGCGCCCTGGTCGCGCTCGAGCGCACACCCTCGCTCGGACTGCGGCACGAGGCGCGGGTCTGGGTGTGGACCCTGGGGGTACGGGCGGCCCGCGAGGTCGGCGACCGCGCGACGCAGGAACGCTTGCTCGACGTCCTCGACGGCGTGCCCGTCGGCCACCTCGCACCCCTCTTACGGGCCGAGCGCGCGCTCGGCCGCGCTCTGCTCGACCGGTCCGAGACGGCGGCGGCCGAGGCGGTCGCGCGGCTGCGCGAGGTGGGCAGCCCGTTCCACCTCGCGCACGGACTGCTCGATCTCGCCGACCTGCGTCGCGACGACGGTGACGACGACGGTGCGGCGACGGCGGTCGACGAGGCCGCGGCGGTGGCGGCGCCGCTGCGGGCCGCCACCCTGACGCGACGTCTCGCGGCCCTGGACCGGATCGAGGCGGTGCTGTGACCGTTTCCGGAGCCGCCGGGGAGCTGTGCCGTACCGACCTGTTCCGCGGCGTCGACCCGCCGGCGCTCGCTGCGCTCGACGAGGTCGCCTTCGTGCGCCGCCTCGCGCGGGGACAGGTGCTGTTCGTCGAGGGAGAGCCCGCCGACCACCTCGTGCTCATTCGCGCGGGTTCGCTCAAAGTGCATCTCGTGTCCGCGCAGGGCAGTGACCTGCTCCTCGCGCTGCTCGGTCCGGGAGCCGTGCTCGGCGACGTCAGCCTGATCGACGCGGGACCGAGGTCCGCGGGCGCCACTGCGCTGACGGACGCCGAACTGCTCGCCGTGCCGTCCGACGCCGTCCGGGCGGTGCTGCGGTCCCGTCCGGACGCGCTCTGGGCGGTGGCGGTCTCGCTCGCCGCCGGTGTTCGCCGTCTCACCGGACGGGCCGCCGACCTCGTCTTCCTCGACCTGCCCCGGCGTCTCGCCAAGCTGCTGCTCGACTCGCAGGTCGCCGGCGTGGTCGATCTGCCGGTGACGCAGACCGACCTCGCCGCGATGCTCGGGGTCTCGCGGCAGTCGTTGAACAAGGGGCTGTCGGGGTTCGTGTCGCGGGGGTGGGTCGAGCTCGGCGAGGGCACGGTGCGCTTGCTCGACCCGGACGCGCTCGAACGCTTGGCGCGGTCGTGACCGACCCGCTGCTCGACCAGCTCGCCACGACCGCGGCCGCGCTGGCGCCGGTGATCACGCCGGACGGCCACGCCGAACTGCTGCGCTCGCTCACCGAGACCGCGCGCGCCCTCTTCGGGGCGGGCGCGTGTTCGCTCGCCCTGCTCAGCGAGGACGAGGAGGAACTCGTCTACGTCGCGGCGTCCGGCGCCGGGGCGGACGCCGTGATCGACATGCGCATCGGCGCGACGCAGGGCATCGCGGGCTGGGTGATGCAGTCGGGGCAGGCCGCGGCCGTCTCCGACCTGCGCCACGACGCCCGGTTCGCGAGCGACGTTGCGGAGGAGACGGGCTACGTGCCGCAGGCGATCCTTGCCGTGCCCGTCACCGGACGCACCGGCCAGCTCGGCGTGCTCACGTTGCTCGACCGCGACGCCACCCGTGACGGCGCGCAGTTCGACCTGCGCACCGCCGCGCTGTTCGCGGACCAGGCCGCGCTCGCGATCGAGAGCTCCCGCGCCGCGGCGGACGTCGGGCGGTTGCTGCTCACCGCCCTCGCCGACGCCGCGGGGGAGGGTACGGAGCTCGCCGCCGCGCTCGCCTCCCGCACGCCGCGCCGCGCGGACGCCGACCTGCACTCGGTCGCCACGCTGCTCGCGACCCTCGCGTCGCGCTCGCCCGCGGACGCCCGGCTCGCGTCCCGGGTGCTGCAGACTTTCCTCGACGCCCGATGAGCGAATCGCTGCTGCCGGCCTGGGCGGACGCGTTCACGCCGGACGCGCTGCGACCTGTCCGTCCCGCAGCCGGGGTTGACGCGCAGTGGGCCTTCGCCGGCGCGACCGGTGCCGGCGTCCGCGTCGCCGTCGTCGACAGCGGCATCGATTTTGCGCACCGACGCGTGAAAGGTCCGTCCGCTCCCGGCGCCGCGTTGCGCTGGGACCGTGACGACGAGCGGGTCGTCGTCGACGAGGGCAACCACGTCGACCGGTACGGCCACGGCACCGCCTGTGCGGGCATCATCCGCCGCGCCGCCCCCGAGGCCGAGCTGATGAGCGTGCGCGTCCTCGGGGAGCGGCTCACCGGCAAGGGCCAGGTGTTCGCTGCCGGACTCCGGTGGGCGATCGAGCACGGCGCGCGGGTGATCAACCTGTCGCTGTCGACCGGACGGCAGGACTTCTACGGGTTGTTCCACGAGATCGCCGACGAGGCCTACTTCGCCGGGGTGGTGCTCGTCTGCGCCATGAACAACGTGCCCGCGCAGAGTTTTCCGAGCCAGTACGCGTCCGTCGTGTCGGTGGCGGCGTGCGCCGGCGACGACCCGATGCTGGTCTATGCCAACCCCGGCGGTCCCGCCGAGTTCGGCGCCCCCGGCATCGACGTGCAGGTGGCCTGGCTCGACGGCAAGCGCGCCGAGGTCACCGGCAACTCGTTCGCCGCCCCGCACATCGCCGGCCTCGTCGCGCGCCTGCTGTCGAAACACCCCGACCTCGCGCCCTACGAGGTCAAATCCGTCCTGCGCTCCGTCGCCGCCAACGCCGTCGCAGCCAACGCCACCGCCGCCAACGCCGCCAACGCCGCCAACGCCGTCGCCGCAAACGCCGACGCTCCGGACCCGCACGCGACCTGACCCGAGCCCGGAGTTGGTCGCCGGCGGCGATCCGGCGGACACACCCCTCGCGAAAACAATTGAGTGGGCTTCACGAGTGGGCTTCACGAGTGGGCTTCACGAGTGGGCTTCACGAGACCGTCTCGTGAAGCGGTCTCGTGAAGCGGTCTCGTGAAGCGGTCTCGTGAAGCGGTCTCGTGAAAGCCTCTCGTGAGAGCGGTTCAATTCTTTCCACCCCACAGGTGCCCGCAGGCGTGGAGTGCAGCCCGCCCCGTCGCGCGGAGCGGCCGACCACCCGACACGCCCGGACCGGCCCGGACCGGCCCGGACCGACCCGGACCGACCCGGACCGACCCGGACCGACCGGGACCGACCCGGATCCCGACCGGGCCGACCCCGCATCCCGATTCCGACGTCAGCGGGCGACGCCACCGGCGCTGTGCCTGCGCGCGGGCTCGGTGCGCGCGAGCCGCTCCCCACTGAGCCGCACGAGGGAGGAACTCGCGGCGCGTCCCTCCAGCGCATCGCGGAAGTCCGTCCCCGAGAGCCGGTAGAGCCGGCACGGCACCGCGGCGGTGACGGTGGCCGTACGCGGCCGCTCGTGCAGCACACCGATCTCGCCGACGTAGCCGGGCGCGTGGACAGTCGGTAGCCCGGGCACAGCGGCGGACGACACGGCCAGCTCGCCCGAGGCGAGCAGCCAGATGTCCTCCGCGGCCTCGCCCTCGGTGATGACGGTGGTGCCCGCGGGAACGTCCCGCGCCTCCGCGGCGATCGCGAGCCGCTCGAGGGCCGGACGGTCGGCGCCGTCGAACAGTTCGAGCGCGGCGAGCAGGTCGACGACCGGGGCGAGCTCGGCGGCGCGGGCGGCGCTGCGGCGATCGGTGGCGACCAGCACCGGCACGCACGCGAGCACGGCCACCGATCCGCCGATGCCGACGACGAGCAGCGCCGGACCCGTCCCGATCCAGGTCACGAGCGCACCACCGAGCAGGGCGAACAGGAGTGAGGCGGTGAAGACACTCGTGTCGAGCATCCCGAAGATGCGGCCCAGGTACGCGCCGGGCACGTCGCGCTGCAGCGCCGTGATGGCGACGAGGTCGACGACGATCATTCCGGCGCCCGAGACGAGCAGCAGCACGAAGGCGCTCGCGGTGTTCGGCAGCGCGACGAGCAGCGCGAACGGCGTGGCCTGCAACAGCAGCGCGACGACCAGGATGCCCGCGAGCTTGCGGCGGGAAGCGAGCCTGCCGGCGAGTCCGGCCGCGACGATGCACCCGAGAGCGTTCGCGACGAGCAGATAGCCGTAGTAGTCGGTGCCGGAGCCGACGTACTCGGACATCGGCAGCGCGAGCGCGGTCGCGACCGCGGCCAGTCCCGAGTCGAGCACCATCGCGACGAAGAGCACGAACGCGGTGCGCTGCGCGACGAGTGCGCGCACCCCGTCGACGAGTTCGGCGAACGGGTTCGCACCCGCCTCGCCGCCCCCGCGTGACTCGACCCGTAACCGCAGCAGCACGAAGACGGGAACGAGATACGTCAGGGCATTGAACGCGATGCCGAGCGCCGGGTCCCCGGTGAGCAGCAGCAGCGTGCCGAGCGCGGGACCGCCGATGACGGTCACGTTGTTGCCGATCTCGCGCAACCCGTTCGCGGCCGCGAGCATCCGTTCGGGCACGACGTCCGGCAGCGCGGACGCGAACGCCGGGCTGTACATGGTCGAGATCGACGCCTGCACCGCCGACAGCACGAGGACGACCGCGAGCGGGACGTCGAGTGCGACGCAGCCGGCCAGCACACCCATGACGGTCGCGCTGCCGACCGCGGACGCGATCATGATCGCCGACCGCGGGTACCGGTCGGCGACCACGCCCGCGAAGGGTCCGAGCAGCAGCGCCGGGATCCAGCGGACGGCCAGCGCGATCGAGATCCACGCGGCCGACCCGGTGGCCTCGAACACGACCAGGGCGTAGACCGTGTTGAAGGCCCACGAGCCGGTGCCGTCGACGACGTCCGCGAGCAGCAGCAGGCGCAGCGCGCGGTGGCGCAGCAGGTCGCGGGTGCGCGCGGACGCGGCGGCCGCAGCGGTCAACGGACGACTCCAGGCGAGCGGACGGGGCGGACAGACGAAACCGGCCGGCACTCCCCCCGGAGGTGCCGGCCGGCCTGCGTTCGGTGGTGCGGTGCTACTTCGCGCGCGCCGACGGCAGCGAGTCGTCGCTGCTCAGCGCGCCGGACACGAAGCCCGGTCCGTCGGTGTCGTCGCTGATCTTCGGCATCGTCTTGCCGTGGCCGGCGACGTCGTCGTCCGCGTCGTCGTCGCTGATCTTCGGCATCGTCTTGCCGTGTCCCGCGACGTCGTCGGTGTCCTCGCTGATCTTCGGCATGGTCTTGCCGTGTCCGGCGACGTCGTCGACGGGCTCCTCGGCCTGACTGTTCTCGTGGTCCGACATCGCTGCGTCCCCTGTCGCTCTCGGCACCGGCCCGTCCGGCGCTCGACCACGGTGGCAGCAACCCCGCCACCCCGGCTGTCGCGCCGACGATAGGAGCGCTGTCGCGCAGGCGACACGATCTTCGGTACCCGCCACCGAGACCAAGGTCCCGGCGTCGGGGCGGACGCGGCTACCGGGTGGGCGAGGTGCCGCCGTCGGCGGCTCGGGAGTCGGCGTCGGCGCGCGCTGCGACGTCCGCATCACTCGTGTCGGGCCGGCGCTTGGCCGGCGGCATGCGGACGCGGCTGGCGGCGTCGTCGATGTACTCCTCGGCCGCGAGATTCTCGAGCGTCGTCGTCGGTGTGCGGTGAGGCATGCGGCAGTCTCCCGTCGAGGAAGTGTGACGTAGGCAACATCCTGCCCCGTCGCGTCCCGCGGATCAACCAGGCGGGTCGAGGGCGCGCCACTGGGCGCGTGCGTCGTCCACCCACCGCGCATGCAGGGTCGCGAACCGCCGCGCCGCCTCGACCCCGCGCCAGCGCGCCGGCAGCAGCTCGCGCGGCAGCGCCGGGTCGACCCACGGGAACCGTCGCCACGCGTGGACGAGATCGATGACCGACGCGAGCGGGTCGTCGTCGGCGGCATCGCGGAACCGGGCCAGGAACTCCTCGTAGCCCTGCTCGACGGCCGGGAGGTCCCAGGCCTGGGCGGCGAGGGCGGCCGGTGGGCCGAGGCCCTCGTACGCCCCCACGAAGACGTGCGCGTCGTCGCCGACCCCCGCCTCGGTCAGTGCTCGCGCGATGTCGGACAGCCGGTCGGCGTGCGGGCTCACCCATACGCCGGGAGCCGGTCCGCCCAGTCCCAACCAGCTCAGCCGGGTGCGCAGCAGGTGCCGGGTCGGACGCTCGGTCTCGGGCGTGCGGGCGAGGACGACGACCCAGCGGCCGTCCCACTCCGGCCGGGCGCCGGTGAACGAGTAGATGCGCTCGGTGCCGTCGACGAGCAGGCGCTCGGCGGCGGGCGTGAGCGTCCAGACGGTGCGCCGGCCGACACGCTCGCTGGCCAACCACCCGTCCGCCGCGGTGCGCATCAGCGCCTGGCGGGCCGCCTTCTCCTCCACTCCGAGCCGCGCGAAGACGTCGATGAAGGTCGACGTCCACGCCCGTCCGCCGCAGGGCAGGACGAACTCGCCGAGCACGGTGAACAGCAGGCCGCGCGCGCTGCCGGAGCCGGCGGCGTGCCGGCGCGACAGCGTCGGGTGGGCGGACTGCGGCGCGGCCATGGCGCCATCCTCCGGGAGGCTGGGAATTAGCTGGAAAGTTCTACGAACTCTTGACGTTCTCGCATTCGATTGTAGCGTTATGCACCGTCGCCGCCGACACCCCGAGGAGTGACGCCATGACCGCAGTGGCCGACTACACCGAGAAGATCCCGAACAACGTCGACCTGCACGAGGACCGCCGCCTGCAGCGCGCCCTCGAGTCGTGGCAGCCCAACTTCCTCAACTGGTGGGAGTCGATGGGCCCGACCCTGCCCACCGAGGACGTGTACCTCCGCACCGCGGTGAACGTCGGCCGCGACGGCTGGGCGCAGTTCGGACACGTCGCCATGCGCGACTACCGGTGGGGCATCTTCCTGTCCGAACGCGACGGCGACCGGCAGATCGGGTTCGGCCAGCACAAGGGCGAGCCCGCGTGGCAGAAGGTGCCGGGCGAGTACCGCGCCGACCTGCAGCGGCTCATCGTCATCCAGGGCGACACCGAGCCCGCGTCCGTCGAGCAGCAGCGCAACCTCGGCGCCACCGCGCCGTCGCTCTACGACCTGCGCAACCTGTTCCAGGTCAACGTCGAGGAGGGCCGGCACCTCTGGGCGATGGTCTACCTGCTGCACGCCTACTTCGGACGGGAGGGTCGCGAGGAGGCGGAGGAGTTGCTGCACCGCAACTCCGGCAGCGACGACGCCCCGCGCATCCTCGGCGCCTTCAACGAGGAGACGCCCGACTGGCTGTCGTTCTTCATGTTCACGTACTTCACCGACCGCGACGGCAAGTACCAGCTCGGCACCCTCAAGGAGTCGGCGTTCGACCCGTTGAGCCGCACCTGCGAGTTCATGCTCAAGGAGGAGGCGCACCACATGATGGTCGGCACGACCGGTGTCGACCGCGTCGTGCAGCGCACCGCCGAGCTGATGCGCGAGCACGACAGCGAGGACGTCGCCGGTGCCGGCGGCATCCCGCTCGACGTGATCCAGAAGTACTTGAACTTCCACTACTCGGTGTCGCTGGACCTGTTCGGTGGCGAGACCTCGACGAACGTCGCGAACTACTACACCGCCGGCATCAAGGGACGGTGGATGGAGGACCGCCGCAAGGACGACCACCGCCTCACCGACGACTCCATCGACGTCGACGCCCTCGTCGACGGCGCGATCGGTTCGACCGAGGTCTCCGCGCTCGTGGGGCTCAACACCGACCTGCGGCGCGAGTACATCGCCGACTGCCGCGGCGGGGTGAAGCGCTGGAACCGCATCCTCGAGGACGCCGGCATCAGCACGCGCCTGTCCCTGCCGCACGTCGCGTTCAACCGCAAGGTGGGCGCCTTCGCCGGCATCGAGGCCACCCCGGACGGCCGCGTGCTCACCGCCGACGAGTGGCAGAAGGAGCAGGGCCGGTACCTGCCGACCGAGCTCGACAAGACGCACGTCCGCTCGCTGATGCACCCGGTGTACGAGCGCGGCCGGATCGCGTCCTGGATCGCCCCGCCCAAGCAGGGCATCAATCAGCAGCCGTTCGACTACGACTACGTGCACCTGCCGTAACGGGGGACGAGCCGTGAGCGCCGAGCTGTTCAACGCTGCGCACTACCTGCTCGACCGCCGTGTCGAGGCCGGGGACGGCGACCGTCTCGCCCTCACCGGTCCGGCGGGCGACGTCACCTACCGCGACCTGCTCGACCGCGTCGAGCGGACGGCGTCGGGCCTGCGCGCCGACGGCGTGCTGCCCGAGCAGCGCGTGCTGATGTTCATGACCGACTCGCCGGAGTTCGTCGCCGTCTACCTCGCGGCGATGCGCATCGGCGCGGTGCCCGTGCCGGTGTCGACGATGCTGCGCGCCGACGGTCTGGCCGAACTCGTCGGCGACTCGCGGGCGCGGCTGGTCGCGGTGACGCCCGACCTGGAGGACCTCGCGCGCAGCGCGCTCACCCGGGTCGCGCACGACGTGCCGCTGCGCACCGGCCAGCAGCTGGCCGGGCACGGAACGCACGATGCGGCGCCCTACCCGACGACCGCCGACGATCCCGCGTTCTGGCTGTACACGTCCGGCACGACCGGGTTGCCCAAGGGCGCGATGCACCGGCACGGCTCGGTCCGCTTCGTGTGCGAGACCTACGGCACCCAGGTGCTCGGCGTCCGTCCGGACGACCGTTGCCTGTCGGCGGCCAAGGCGTTCTTCGCCTACGGGCTGGGCAACTCGGTGCTGTTCCCGCTGTCGGTCGGTGCGGCGGCGGTGCTCGAACCGTCGCCGTCGCGGCCGGACGTCATCGCCGAGCGGGCGCGCACGTACGGCGCGACGCTCTTCTTCGCGGGTCCGACGTTCTTCGCCAACATGCTTCGCGCGGATCTGCGCAAAGACGCGCTCGGTGACGTCCGCTTGGCCGCGAGCGCGGGCGAGGCACTGCCGGCCAGCCTGTACCAGCGGTGGACGGCGCACTTCGGCGTCGACATCATCGACGGCATCGGCATGACCGAGATGCTGCACATCTTCCTGTCCAACCGACCCGGCGAGGTCCGGGCGGGAACCACGGGAGTGGCCGTCCCCGGCTACGACCTGCGCATCCTCGACGACGACGGACGCGAGGTGGCGCAGGGCGACCCGGGGACGCTCTACGTCCGCGGCGCGTCCAGCGCGACGGGGTACTGGTCGCGCTACGACGCGTCACGCCAGGTGTTCCAGGGCGAGTGGCTGCGGACGGGCGACACCTACGTGCAGGACGCGGACGGCTACTACGCCTGCCTCGGTCGCACCGGCGACATGCTCAAGGCGAGCGGCATCTGGATGAGCCCGGCCGAGGTCGAGGCACGACTGCTGGCCCACGAGGGCGTCGCGCAGGCCGTGGTCGTGGCGGCGCACGACGTCGACGGGCTCGAGAAGCCGGTGGCGTACGTGGTCCCCCATCCGGGCACGACGCCCGGCGAGGACGAGCTCGTCGCGTGGTGCCGGGAGGCGCTGCCGTCGTTCAAGCGTCCGCGCAAGATCGTGTTCGTCGACGCCTACCCGACCACGCCCACCGGCAAGATCCGTCGCGTCGAACTACGCGAGATGGCGCGGACCGTCCTCACCGACACCCCGCCGCCCGCCGACACCGGACGCCTGCACTGGCGCAAGGAGGAGATCCCGCGCTGGGACGACGCCAAGCAGCGCCTGTTCGGCGACGCCGAGCTCGCCAGCGTCGGCATGACCCGCCCCGGCTCCGGCGACGTCGTGGCGAACGAGTGGTGGCAGGTCACCGACGACGCCGGCACCGTGCTCGGCTACGGCTGGCTCGACAGCGAGTGGGGCGACGCGCAGATCTCGTTCCTCGTCGCCCCCGCGCATCGCGGTGCCGGCATCGGCGAGTTCGTCGTCGGACGGCTCGAGGCCGAGGCCGCGGCGCGCGGGTTGAACTACGTCTACAACCGGGTTCCGGACGGCCATCCCGACGCCGCCTGGATGACCGACTGGCTCGTGTCCCACGGCTTCAGCGGGTCACCGGACGGCACGCTGCGCCGGAGGGTCGGAGCTCCCGCGCCGCTCGATGTGAAGTAAACGTGAAGAGCGGGCATACTGGGGTCCTCACACCGGAGGAGGCCGACGATGATCTCCGCTCTGCGCCACCGCGTCACCCACCGCGCCACGCACCGACGCCCGTCGTGCCGCCGCACCGGCCACGACTGGACGCTCATGTCCGATCCGCCGGCCTGCGCACGCTGCGGGCGCTGCGCCGCCAACGCCTGAACCGTTCCCCTCGCTCGTTCCCCTGACGCGTTCCGTTCGGCCCTCGCGGAGCCGGACGTCACCGTCGGGTGACCGCCACGGCGACGCGGTCGCGCGCCGACCGGGCGATGCCGTCCGACGCGCGCAGCGAGAACGAGTCACGGCCGCGGTAGCCGGCCCGCGGCCGGTAGGTCACGGCGGTCCCGACGACGGACACCGTGCCGTGGCGCGGCCGTGACGCGATCGCGATCCGCACCGGATCGCGGTCGCGATCCGACGTCCGGACGCGGAACGTCTTCGAGCCGCGGGCCGAGATCCGCGCCGGCGCCGCGAGGCGTGGCGCGTGGTTGGTGACCCGGACGCGCACGGTGGTCGCGACCCCGGTCGACACACCGTCGCGCGCGGTCACCGCGAAGGACCCGGTGCCGACGAAGTGTCGCGCCGGGGTGAAGCGGAACTGCGTCGGACCCGTCCGCGACACCGACCCGTGCCGCGCCGCCGACGAACCGACGGTCATCCGGTCGCCGTCGGCGTCCTTGCAGGTGACCGTCACGAGTCGTGGCCGGTCGTGCACCACCGACACCGGCGCCGCCGTGCA
This sequence comes from Jatrophihabitans fulvus, assembly GCF_054781375.1. Taxonomy (NCBI): domain Bacteria; kingdom Bacillati; phylum Actinomycetota; class Actinomycetes; order Jatrophihabitantales; family Jatrophihabitantaceae; genus Jatrophihabitans; species Jatrophihabitans fulvus. The sequence goes on along the minus strand of NZ_BAAGUN010000005.1, from coordinate 155,907 downwards.
CCGCGGCGCGGCGTTGACCACGGACACCGCGACGGTGACCGGCTCCGTCGTCATCTCGCCGTCACCGGCGCGGTAGGTGAGGGTGTCGCGGCCGACGTAGCCGCGCGCCGGGGTGTACGTCAACGTCGTCCCTGCGACCGTCAGGGTGCCGTGCGCGGGTTTCGTCCCGGCCGTGAGGGTGATCGCGTCCTTGTTGGCGTCGGTGCACGCCGGGGTCAGCTTCAGGGCGCGGTCGTGCGGCGTGGCAGCGGTCGCTCCGGTCGGGCAGGCAGGGGCGAAGTTCTTGATGTCGAAGACCACGATGCCCCCGCCGTCCTGGCCCGCGCCGTGAGCGAGGAACCAGAACCCGTCGGCCTCGGCGTCCTGGTTCGGCGTGTAGGTGAAGGCCCCGGTGAGCTGGTTCAGCACGAGATCGCCGCTGGTCGGGTCCCCGTCGAGGGTGTAGCCGTCGATCGGCGAGCCGTCGCTCGACCGGCAGGTGACCTTGCCCGAGTACGTCACGTAGCGCGGAACGGCCAGTGTGACCTTGTCGCAGGTGATCGTGGGGTCTGCGACGGCGTCCGCCCGTGCGGTCGCGACGGAGCTCCCGACGGCGGCCGCGACGACCGCGACCAGGGCGACGGCGATACGACGGACGGTGGGCGGCATGGGTGGCTCCTCGCAGGGCGGCGTGCCGCACCGGCGTGGCGGCACCTGTGCGCTCGTCGTTGCCATCGGCCGTCCCGCGGGCCGTCCGAGGGACGTTGGTCCCGCCGACGCCGTAGGGTCGCGGGCATGCTGGACGGCCGCCCGCTGATCGACGTCCACCTGCACCCCGCCCCGCTGGGCGAACTGAAGCTGTCGTGGCAGACGTGGGTCCAGAACTTCGACTCACCCGAGCTGCGGTCCCTGTACGCGTCCGGCGACGCGATCGACGCCGGCGCCTTCGACGCGTTGCTCGAGGCCGAGGGCGTCGACGGCGCGCTGGTGCTCAGCGAGTACAGCCCGCGCGTCACCGGGTGGCAGCGGGCCGAGGCGATGGCGGCCGTGGCCGCGGCGAATCCGGGCCGCATCCGCTTCGCCGCCAACGTGAACCCGCACTTGCACTTCCCGGTCGACGAGGAACTCGTCCGCCAGCTGGAGCTCGGCGCGAGCGCGCTCAAGGTGCACCCGGTGCACGCCGGTCTCGCGGTGAACGACCGCGCGTTCTATCCCGCGTACGCGATCTGTCAGGAGCGGGGCCTGCCCGTCGTCGTCCACTGCGGCACGTCGACGTTCCCCGGCGCGCAGAACCGGTTCGGCGACCCGGTGCAGCTCGACGAGGTCCTGCGCGACTTCCCCCGGCTCGACTGGGTGCTGGCGCACGGCGGTCGCGGCTGGTGGTACGACGCCGCCGCGTTCCTCGCCTTGACGAACGACCGCGTGTGGATCGAGCTGTCCGGGCTGCCGCCGTCGCGGCTGCGCACGTACTACGCGCGGCACAGCTGGTCCCGGCTCACCCGCCGGATGATCTTCGGCACCGACTGGCCCGGCATCCCCGGCATCGCCGCGAACGCCCGTGCCGTCGTCGAGCTGCTGCCCGACGACGCCACGGCCGACGCCGTGCTCGCCGGCAACGCCGCCCAGGTCTACGGGTTCGAACTGCCGGGCTGAGCGCTACCGTCGCGGGGTGACCGACCCCGACCTCGTGCTGGCGTCCCGGCAGGGACGCGGCGTGCTCACCGCGATGGTCATGGGCAGTGGCATGGCCATGCTCGACGGCACCGTCGTGAACGTGGCCCTGCCGCGCATCGGCACCGATCTCGACGCGGGGCTCACGGCGCTGCAGTGGACGGTGAACGCCTACACGCTCACGCTCGCGGGCCTGCTGCTGCTCGGCGGTTCCCTCGGCGACCGCTTCGGCCGGCGGCGCATCTACGTCGTCGGGGTCGTCTGGTTCACCGCCGCGTCGGCGGGATGCGCGCTCGCACCGGACGTCGAGCTGCTCGTCGCGATGCGCGCGCTGCAGGGCGTCGGTGCCGCGCTGCTGACGCCCGGGTCGCTCGCCATCCTCGAGGCGGTGTTCCGCCGCGAGGACCGGTCCGCGGCGGTGGGTGCGTGGTCGGGCCTCGGCGGCGTCGCCACGGCGATCGGGCCGGTCGTCGGCGGCGTGCTCGTCGGCGCGGCGCCGTGGGGCTGGCGGCTGGTGTTCCTGCTCAACCTGCCCATCGCGGTCGCCGTCGTCTGGCTGGCGCGCCGGTTCGTGCCGGAGACCCGCGACGACGAGGCCGACACCCACCTCGACCCGGCGGGGGTCGTGCTCGCCGCGCTCGGGCTGGCCCTGCTCGTCTTCGGCCTCACCGAGGGACCGGCGGACGGGTGGACGGCGCTGCCGGTCGCCTGCGTCGCCGCGGGCGCCGCGCTGCTGGGCGCCTTCCTGCTCGTCGAGGCACGCGGCCGGCACCCGATGCTGCCGCTCTCGCTGTTCCGCGAGCACCAGTTCAACGCGGCCAACGCGGTCACCTTCGTCATGTACGCCGCGCTCGGCGCCGCGCTGTTCCTGCTGCCGGTGCAGCTGCAGCGCGCGGCAGGCTTCGCGCCCGTCGAGGCGGGCAGCGCGCTGCTGCCGCTGACGCTCGTCATGCTGCTGCTGTCGGCTCGCATGGGCCGGCTGGCGGCGCGCATCGGCCCGCGGCTGCCCATGACCATCGGCCCCATCGTGGCCGGGTGCGGGCTCGCGCTGTTCGTCCGGGTGGGTCCGGACGCCGGCTACGCGGCCGACGTGCTGCCCGCGGTGCTCGTGTTCGCGCTGGGGCTCTCGGCCACCGTCGCACCGCTGACCGCGACCGCGCTGAGCGCGGCGCCGTCGCGACTGGTCGGCACCGCGTCGGCGGTGAACAACGACATCGCCCGCGTCGCCGGCCTGCTCTCGGTCGCGGTGCTGCCCGGCCTCGCCGGCGTCACGCCGTCGGCCTACGACGACCCCGTGGCGCTGTCGGACGGCTTCTCGCGCGCCATGCTCGTGTGCGCCGGGCTGTGCGTGCTCGGCGGCCTGCTCTCGGCGGTGCTGGTGGCCTCCCGGGAGGACTCGCCGGTCACCCCGGACGCGCCCGACGCGGCCACGGACGTCACGCCCCCGGTCGACGACCGTCCGCAACTGCACTGCCCGGTGTCGACGCCGCATCCCTGACCGCGCGCAGCCGGACCCGCTCGCGCTCGGCCTCGGCGGCGACCTCCGGGGTGGGGGCGGTACCCCCGTTGCACGCGGGCAGCCACCAGCGGTCGTCCTCGTCGCGCGGACGGTCGGGGTACGTCGCCACGGCCTCGTCGAGCAGCAGCTGCAGTCGCTCGCGCAGCTGCGCGTCGACCTCGGCCGGGTCGGCGTCACGGGGCGGGCGCAACGGCTCGCCGACGAGCACCATGACCGTCTTGCCGCGTCGCAGGCTGTAGCGGCGGTCGACGGTGAAGGTGCGCTGCGGCGCCCACAGCACGACCGGCACCAGCGGCACCTGCTCGCGCACGGCCAGCGTGGCCGCGCCGCGCTTGAACGACTTCAGCGTCCACGAGCGGCTGATGGTGGCCTCGGGGAAGACGCCGACGACCTCGCCGGCGGCGAGCTTCGTCGCCGCCCGGCAGTAGGCGGACGCCCCGTGCTCCCGGTCGACCGGGATGTGTCCCATGCGGCGCATCAACGGACCGGACACCCGGTTGGTGAAGGTCGACTGCTTCGCCATGAACCGGACGAGCCGCCCGCGCCGGGAGGCTGCGAGGCCCACGAACGTGAAGTCGAGGTAGCTGAGGTGGTTGCACGCCACGACGGCCGGGCCGTCCGCCGGCAGGTGCTCGTGGCCACGGACCTCGAAGCGCAGCCCGAGCAGTCGGAACGCGGTGCGGAACAGGGCGATGACCACTCGGTAGGTGAGATCGCGTCGCTGCGCCGGAGCCATGACGCAGACGCTAGACGTGACACGTGTGAGTGACCGCCTGCCCGTTCGGCCGGGTCACAGCAAGCGGGCCGGCCCCCGCACGGGGGCCGGCCCGCAGGCGCTGCTGCCGCAGGCCTACTCCTGGTGCTGCTCGATCGTCTGCGGCGCCGAGGTGGTGACGGCGATGCGCGTCGACTCGGGGCCGGCGTGGACTCCCGCCACGCGGACGGTCAGCACGCCCGCGTCGTACGAGGCCGACAGGTGCTCGGCCGTGACGCCGGACGGCAGCGCGAAGCTGCGCTCGAAGGCGCCGTAGCGCATCTCGCGGACGACGCGCTGGCCGTGTTCCGCGTCCAGCTGGTCCTTGCGCTCGCCGCGGACGACCAGGCGGCCGCCCTCGAGGGCGACGGCGAGGTCCTCGTCGATGTCGACGCCCGGGATCTCGAGGCGGACGACGGCGTCGTCGCCGTCGCGCAGGATCTCGGCGGCCGGGCTGAACGGCGCCGGCCGGCTCGCGGCGAACGGGGTGAACGAGGGGCCGAACGCGCTGCGCACGAGGGCGTCGAACTCGCCGAACGGGTCACGGCGCGGGCGGCGGGAAACGCTGAGGGTGGTCATCATGCACTCCCTGGGTCGTATCGGTAGTCACCCACCTTGGGCGGCTGCTACTCATACAACTTGCGTCGGAAGCACTCAATTTCGCAAGAGGGTGTGACGGCTGTCACACCGGAACGGCCAGGGAGAGGGCGTAGTCGCCGTCGGGATCGGTCCACCACTGCGTCAGCCGCATCCCGGCGTCGGCGAGGTCCGCCGCCACGGTCTCCCTGCGGAACTTGGTCGAGATCTCGGTGCGCACCTCCTCGCCGCGAGCGAACGTCACCTCGAGGCCCAGGGACCGCACGTGCACGGTCAGGTCGTGGCGCGCGCGCAGTCGCATCTCGATGCGTTCGGCCTCGGGGTCCCAGCGGGCCACGTGGTCGAAGGCCTCCGGGTCGGCGTCGGCATCGAGCTCCCGGTCGATCACCGTCAGCACGTTGCGGTTGAAGGCCGCCGTCACGCCCTCGGCGTCGTCGTAGGCGGCGACCAGCCGGTCTACGTCCTTGACGAGATCGGTGCCGAGCAGCAGGCAGTCGCCGTCGTCGAGCATGCCGCGGACGTCGGAGAGGAACCGGGCGCGCTGGCCGGGGTCGAGGTTGCCGATCGTCGAGCCGAGGAAGGCGACCAGCCGGGCCGGACGGCGCGGCACCGCGCCGAGGTGGTGCTCGAAGTCGCCCACCACCGGATCGATCTCGAGGGACGGGAACTGCTCGGCGATGGCGGCGCTCGCGTCCTTGAGCACCGCGGGGTCGACGTCGAAGGGCACGTAGGACGTCAGCGTGCCCGCGTCCGAGAGCGCCCGCAGCAGCAGCTGCGTCTTCTCCGAGGTGCCGCTGCCGAGCTCGACGAGGGTCGCGCCACCCGACACCGCGGCGATCTCGCCGGCGTGCAGTTCGAGGATCGTCCGCTCGGCCCGGAACGGGTAGTACTCGGGCAACCGCGTGATGCGGTCGAACAGGTCGCTGCCGTGGGCGTCGTAGAAGTACTTCGGCGGCAGCGTCTTCGGCGTGGCCGTCAGCCCCGCGCGCACGTCGAACGCCATCTGGGCGCTCAGCGCGCCGGGATCGAGGTGGACGGCGGTCTCGTTCACCGGCACGGGTCAGCTCTCCAGATCGGTCACGGTGACGCCGTCCGGCGTCACCTCGACGAGATGTCGGTCGGGCACGTCGACCCATCGGGGGTCGTCGTCCCAGGGCTCGCTCGCGACGGCCACACCGTCGGGCAGGACGAGGTAGCTCAGCTCGTCGCCCCAGGTCACGCCGACGACGCGGGAGCCGTCGGTCATGAGCACGTTGAGGAACGCGTCCGGATCGTGACGAGCGATGCCACGCAACGTCGCGACGACGTCGTTCGGGCCGGACGCGAACACGTGGGCGGCGAGCACCGCCGAGTCGCACACCGACTCGGCCGCGGGCTGCGGCGGGATCGCCGCGCGCGACACCTTGCCGTTGTGCGACAGCAGCCACCGTCCGTCGGTGAAGGGCGCGGCGGCGGTCTCGTCGATCGGCATGCCGACGGTGGCCGAGCGGACGGCCGCCAGCACCGACCCCGATGACAGCACCGGCGCGATCGAGGCGAACGACGCGTCGTTCCACAGCGGGCGGGCCGAGCGCCAGCGGCGCACGGTGCCGTCCGGTTCGTGGAAGCCGACGCCCCACCCGTCGGCGTTGAGCAACCCGCGCTTCTGCCGCCGCGGGGCGTACGCCTGGGTCTGCAGCCCGGTGGGCGGGTCGAGGACCAGTTCGGCCAGGGTGCGCGGCGCCCCCAGCCAGGCGAGGTGCCTACACATGCCTACACATCCCAGGCCAGCCGGAAACCCGTGAAGATCTGCCGGCGGATCGGCAGGTCCCAGTTGCGGAACGACGGCCGCACCGCCTGCCCGCCGACCGCCCACGACCCGCCCCGCAGCACGCGGAACTCGTCGTCGCGGCCGAAGAACGGGGCGCTGTACTGCCGGTAGAGCATCGGTTCGAACCCCGGGTAGGGCGTGAACGGCGAGGACGTCCACTCCCAGACGTCACCGATCAGCTGCTCGACGCCGTACGCGGACGCCGAGGCGGGGTACGCGCCCACGGGTGCGGGCCGCAGCGCCCCGCCGCCCAGGTTCGCCAGCGAGGCGCTCGGCGCGGCGTCCCCCCACGGCCAGCGGCGTCGCCGCCCGGTGCCGGGGTCCCAGACGCACGCCTTCTCCCACTCCTGCTCGCTCGGCAGGCGGGCGCCGGCCCAGGCGGCGTACGCCTCGGCCTCGTGGAAGCAGACGTGCTGCACGGGTTCGTCGTCGGGACGTGCCTCGACGGTGCCGAAGCGACGCCGGGTGCCGTCCGGTCCCCAGAACTGTGGCGAGGCGAGGCCCGCCTCCTGCCGGTGCGCCCAGCCGGGGGCGGACCACCAGCGGGGCTCGTCGTAGCCGCCGTCGGCGACGAACTCGGCGTACTGGGCGTTGGTGACCGGCACCCGCGCGATGCGGAACGACGGCACGTCGACCACGTGGGCCGGACGTTCGTTGTCGAGCGACCACGGTTCGTCGGTGCCGTCGACGCCGAGCACGAACGGGCCACCGGCGACCAGCACCGGTTCGGCCGGGACGGGCCGCCCGGACGGCAGCGGGGCGCCCGGGCCGAGCAGCGGCGCGCCGTCGCGCAACTGGTGCGTGGCCAGCATGGTCTCGTCGTGCATCTGCTCGTGCTGCTCGGTCATGACGTACGGGAACAGGTCGTCGGCGGTCACCTCGGCGAGCCCGGTCAGCCGGTCGGTGATGCGGGTGCGGACGTCGCCGAGGAACGCCCGCGCCTCGTGCGGCGGCAGCAGCGGCAGGGCCGCGCGGGTGGCCCGCGGATTCTCGAAGGCGTTGTAGAGCCGCTCGACGTCGCGGGCGAGCGTGCCCTGCACCGTGTCGTCGCCGCCGCGCAGCAGCCACAGTTCCTCCTGCTGGCCGATGTGCGCGAGGTCCCAGACCAGCGGGCTCATCAGCAGGTGGTGCTGGGTGATCAACTCGTGGTCGTCGGCGGCGGTGAGGGCGAGCGTCCGGTCGCGGGCGGCCACGAGTCCCCGGGCGACGGTGTCGACGTCGGTGTCAGGCACGGGCCTCCTCCTCGAGCAACCCCAGCGGGTCGATCTCGCGGGCCCGCTCGCGCAGCACGTCCGACGGCGTCCGTCCGGACGAGATCAGCTCGGCGAACGTCTCGAGCTCGGGACGCAACGGCTCGGGACAGTGCTCGACGGCGACGGCGACGCAGCCGGTGACGGCCGACCGGACGGCCGGGTCGGCGAGCCCGTCGCGCGCGGCGGCGTCCCAGGCGCGGGCGACCGGGGCGGCGACGTCGCGGGCCTTGTCGGCGGCGACCGGGTCGTCGACCAGCACGGTGGCGAGCGCCGCGACCGCCGGCCACCACCGGTCGGGCAGCGCGTCGAGGCAGCGCAGCTCGAGGTAGCCCCGCGGTCGCAGCGGGGGGAACAGGGTCGTCAGGTGGTAGTCGAGGTCGTCGGCCGTGGGACGGCGCCCGAACGGCCCGCGGTCGGGCACGTCGCCGCCCAGCCACTGCCCGAAGGTGACCCGGTCGGTGACGACCTCGGCCGTCGCGCCGTCGCGCACCAGCATCACCGGGGCCGCGAGCGCGTACGCCGCCCACTGGCCGCACGGGTCGTCTCCGGTGTCGAACGGGTCGGTGCGGCCACGGTCGATGCCGAACCAGACCTCCTGGCGCATCGAGTGCCAGCCCGACTCCCGTCCGGCCAGCAGCGGTGAGCACGCCGACGCCGCGACGAAGACGGGGGCGAGCGCGAGCACGTGGTCGAGCCGGTCGCACCACATGTCGGGCGTGCCCGCCTCGAGATTGACCTGCAGCGCGGCGGTGGCGGTCATCATCGCCCGCCCGGGCCCGATGCAGCCCAGAGCCTCGAAGTGACGTTCCATGGCGACGTAGCGCCCGGCCGGGTTCACCCGCCGGGTAGGACGGGCGGGGTCGGTGCCGAGCGGCGCGGCGCCGAAGCCGCGCTCGGCGAGGGTGCCGCGCAGCACCTCCCGGTCGGCCCGCAGCAGGGCGACCGCCGACGCCAGGTCGTCGCCGGGCGGGGTGGACAGCTCGATCTGGCCGCCCGGCTCGAGCGTGACCCGGCTGCCGCCGGGCAGGGCGGGGACGGCCTCGGCGAGCGCGGTGACCTCGGACCACTCCGGGCGGCGGCCCGGGTCGGCGAGGTCGACCAGGTGCAGTTCGAGTTCGAGCCCGACGCGGCCCGGCGGCGCGGACGTGAGAGCCGCAGCGATGATGTGCTCGCGCGCCACGTCGAGCGCGGTCGCGGGGTCGTCGAACGGGTCGGCCGCAGCATGCCGCGGCAGAGTCTGAGCGGACAAGACCGCCCCCTCCAGGTCCGGACCGGCAACGTGTGTTGCCGCGGGTCGGTGCGGGGGCGGCCATGGCTCGACCGTCCTCGATGTACCCGTCCAGTCTTACGCGCGGGTCCGACAACGACCAACACCGGGACGGAGCGTTCCGTCCCGGTGTGTCGGGTTAAGCGCTACAGCCGGTGGGTGGCTGACTCAGCCGGGTGTCGGAGTGTCGAGATGCCCCGCTCGGGCGGCGATGACCCCGGCCTGGAACCGGCTGGTGGCGTCGACCTGGGCCATGTAGTCGGCGATGTGCCGACGGCAGGTGCGCACCGAGATCGACAGCCGGCGCGAGATCGCCTCGTCCTTCTCGCCCTCGGCCATGAGCCGCAGGATGGCGGCGCGCGTCTGGTCGAGCTCGGTGTCGTCGTCGCGGCGGTTGATGACGTCCTCGAGCGGCGAGGCCTCCGCCCACAGCTGCTCGAAGGTCGCGACCACCCACGCGATCACATTGGGCTCGCGCACCACCGCCAGCCCGCCGTTGCGCCCGGGCTCGGTGGCGGGGATGGGCAGCAGCGCCACCGACCGGTCGACCACCAGGCTGCGTCCGGGGACGGACGGGGCGAAGCGGATCGTCGCGCCGTTCTGCGCCAGCTCGTTCAGGTACGAGCGGGTGGCGCGGTCGCGCAGGGCGGTGTGCTGGTAGAGCGCGCGGGTCTTGATGCCGCGGCGGGCGGAGTAGACGTTGGCGACCCGGGTGCGGCCGTCGATGCGGGTCGAGGGCAGCCGGCCGGGTGCGACCGACAGCAGCTCGGACTCGCACTGCCCCGCGTAGTGCATGAGGATGTTGGCCATCTTCGCCTGGTCCTCGATGACGTCGACGATGCCGGCGTCCGGCACGGCCGTGAACGAGGAGTTCCACTCGGGCACGAGCCGGCGGATGGTGTCGCGGCGCTGCTCGAGGGCCGCCCGCCGCGCGCCCAGTTCGAGGTCCTCGGCGCCCAGCACGGTCGCCTCGGCGAGCATCGGGCTGACCCCGGTCAGCCGGTCGGCGTCGCCGTGGCGGATGAGCCCGAGCTCGCCGAGCCGCGCGACCGCCTTGTCGAGGTCGTCCGCGGTGAGACCGAGTCGTTCGGCCACCGAGGGCACGGTGGCGGACGGATCGGACAGCACGGTGCGGTACACGGTGACGTCCGAATCGGTCAAGTCGCCGAAATCGCCCACCTTGTCCCCGTCATTAGGTGCCAGGCAGCTACCTGCCACTACCTCGGTTTGGAGGCTTCCCGCCTCCGCGGCGATCCTAATGTCAGTTGTTCGTGTGGCGCCGTGTCGAACTCACGTCGGCGTCACACGGATTCGCTCGTTTCTGTGCGGAGTGGGGCAAACCTGATGCGGAAGTTCCTGGTTTCGGCGGCCGCGGCTGCGGTGCTGGCTGCCGGCGCGATCGTCGGTGTGGCGGTCCCGTCCGCCGGAGCCGCCGAAGACACCGGCACGCAGACGACACAGACCACGACCCAGACCACGACCCAGGACACGTCGACGAGCACGCCGACGCGGCTCGGCGGCGGTCCGCGCGCCGCGCGCGACTGGTGGTTCTGACCCGGTCCTGCCGCCGGCGCGGGGTCAGTCGCGCCGGATCGTGAAGTTCTCGATCACCGGGTTCGACAGCAACGTGTCGGCCAGGCGGGTGAGCGTGCCGTCGTCGACGGTGTCGTCGATCTCCAGCTCGAAGTGCTTGCCCTGCCGCACGTCGGTGACCCCGGTGACGCCGAGGCGCGCCATGGCGCCGGCGATCGCCTGACCCTGCGGGTCGAGGATCTCGGGTTTCAGGACGACGTCGACGACGACGCGGGCCACGGCTGCTCCGAACGACGGGGGACGGTGGAGCGCCGATCGTATCGGCGCGGGCTCAGCCCGCCGACGGCCCGGGCCAGTCGGCGAACCGCAACCCGGTCAGCCGCTCGTACGCCTCGACGTAGCGGGCCCGGGTGGCGTCGACGACGTCCCCGGGCAGTGACGGCGGCGCGTCACCCGAGGAGCGGTCCCAGCCGGACGCGTCCGACAGCAGCCAGTCGCGCACGTACTGCTTGTCGAACGACGGCTGCGCGCCGCCGGGTCGCCACGAGTCGGCCGGCCAGAAGCGGGACGAGTCCGGGGTCAGTACCTCGTCGCCGAGCACGAGCGGGCCGCCGCCGGGTCGCCGGCCGAACTCGAACTTGGTGTCGGCGAGCAGGATGCCGCGTTCGGCCGCGATGCCGGCGGCCGTCGTGTAGATGCGCAGCGTGAGCTCCCGCAGCTCGGACGCGAGCTGCTCGCCGTGCTGCGCGGCGACCACCTCGTAGGACACGTTCTCGTCGTGCTCGCCGAGATCGGCCTTCGTCGCCGGGGTGAAGATCGGCTCCGGCAGGCGGTCGCCGTCGACGAGCCCGTCCGGCAGTGCCACGCCGCACACCGCGCGGTCGCGCTGGTACTCGACCCAGCCCGACCCGGCGAGGTAGCCGCGGGCGACGGCCTCGACCGGCACCATCTGCAGCGCGTCGCACAGCACCGCGCGGCCGCGCCACGCGGCGGGGATCAGCGGGTCGTCGAAGCTGATCACGTGGTTGTCGACGACGTCCGCCAGCCGCTCGAACCACCACGCCGACATCGCGGTGAGGATCCGCCCCTTGTCGGGGATGGGGGAGTCGAGCACGAAGTCGAACGCCGAGATGCGGTCGCTGGCGACCATCAGCAGCCGTCCGTCGGCGTGCCGGTACAGGTCGCGGACCTTGCCGCTGTGCACGTGGGCGAAACCGGCGGGCGCGTCCGTCACGCCGGTCATCGTGCCAGAGCGGGTCAGGCGAGCAGGCCGAGCTCGGCGGGCACGGTGTCCAGCACGCGGTGCGGGTCCGTGCCCAGTACCGAGTGGACGATCTCGCCGTACACGGCGCGGAAGTCGACGGTCGCCTTGAGATTGCCGTCGTCGAGATCGGTCAGGGACGGCTGTTCGCCGTGGAACCCGCCCTTGACGGGTACCCCGGCGAGCAGCACCGGGGCGGCGGTGCCGTGGTCGGTGCCCTCGGAGGCGTTGCCGGCGACCCGGCGTCCGAACTCGGAGTGCACGAGCACCACGACGCGCCGGCCGCGCGGGTCCGCGGCCATGGCGTCGACGAAGCCGGACACCGCCTCGTCGACCACGGACAGCAACTGCTCCTGCATCCGCTTCTCGCCCGAGTGCGTGTCGAACCCGCCGAGGCTGGTCAGGTACGCGCGGGTGGGGACGCCTGCCTTCACGCACGCGGCGACCACGTCGAGCTGGGTCTCGAGCGGGTTGCCCTTGGCGCCCTTCCGCCGCCGTCCACCGCCCGGCTGCGGTGACGCCGCCCCGAGCGCGTGGGCGACCGTCGCCTCGACCGTGCGCTCGTTGCGGTAGGACGTCCGCACCGCCGCGCGGGTGGGGCTCTCGCCGGGCGCCGCCGTGCCGAGCCCGGTGACCGCGGCGGCGAGCTGTTGCGGGAGCCGGCGTTGCCCGGTGGCGTCGAGCGCGGCGGCGGTGCAGCGGGTACCGACGCCCGCCGGGGCGGGGACCGAGCCGATGGTCACCGCGCGCACCGGGTCGTCGCCGGTGGCGTCCAGCCAGCGTCCCAACCAGCCCGAGGCGGTCGGCGAGGTGGGTGAGCCGGTCTGCCAGATGTCCATCGAGCGGAAATGGCTGAGGTCCGGGTGCGGGTAGCCGACGCCACGGACGACGGCCAACCGCCGCTTCGCCCACTGTCCGGCGAGCCCCTTCATCGCCGGGTTCAGGCCGAGGCCGTCGCCGAGGTCGTGCAGCTCGTCCGGCTCGTAGGCGAGATCGCGGCGGGCGTCCTGGTAGGCCGCGTCGGCGGCCGGGACGACGGTGTTGAGGCCGTCGTTGCCGCCGTACAGCGTGACCAGCACGAGCACCCCGGCGTCGGGATCGGCGGGATCGGTCGCGGCGCGCGCGGCGAGGTCACCGGCCCCGACGACGGCCGCCCCGGCGGCGAGGGCGCCCGCCCCGGCGACTCCGGAGGCGACGAGGAAGCGGCGACGGGTGACGGTGTCCATGCGGTTCTCCGGTGGAGGTCGGGTGCGCTGGGCGCTCAGTGGACGAGGTACTCGGGCGTGTTCAGGGCGACGGCGACGAGCCGGCGGGGCTGCGCGGCGGCGCCCTTGAGCACGGCGAGCGACCGCGGCGACCACGCGGCGACCCCGAGCCGGTGGGCGACCGCCTCGAGCCTCGCGGTGGTCGAGCCGCCGACGTCGTCGAGGTCGGCGCCGGCCGCGAGGCGGCCGGCGGTCCGGAAGCGCAGCTCGGCGGCCGCCGTCGACAACCACACCGGGCCGGACGGCCACCCGCCGACGCTGGGCGGGAAGAACGGCAGCTGCCCGAGCTCGTCGAGCGAGTGCGCGAGCGCGGTCACGTCGTCGTCGGTCGTCGGCACCCGCAGCGCACGGGCGGCCCCGACCGCCCACTCGACCGGCCCGACCACGAAACTGCCCTCCGCGTCGGCGAACGCCGGATCGGTGACCATCGCGGTGAGCAGCGCGGCGATGTCCCGGTCGGGTCCGAACGCGCTCGCCAGTCTCGCGACGACGGACGCCGACGGCGGGGTGGACGACACGTACCGCGGCCACAGCCGCCGCACGATGTGGCCCGACACCTCGGGACGGGCGAGCACGGCGGCGCAGAACCCGTCGGCGTCCAGTTCGCCGGTGCGGCCGAGCACCGTCTTGGTCGTCGCGTCGTGGCGGGCGGCGACGAACCGCAGGCCCTCGCCGCCCTTCGCCCGCTGGTAGCCGGTGAGGGCGCGGGCGCCCTCGCGGACGTCCTTCTCGGTGTAGCCGTCGCCGTGGCCGAGCGTGAACAGCTCCATGTACTCGCGGGAGAGGTTCTCGTTCGGTCCGTCGACCGTGTTCTCCTGGTTGTCGAGCCACACCTGGGTGGCGTCGTCGGTCAGCATCGCCCGGGCCAGGCCGTCGAAGGAGCCGACCGCTCCGGCGCGCTGCCGCTCGTTCTGCCGCAGCACCAGCGCGGCCACCTTCACCTTCTTCAGCGACGTCGCGAAGTGCGAGTGCCAGACGAAGGTCGCCTTCTCGGCGAGCGGCTGCTCGACGGCGATCATGCGGCGCAACCACCAGGACACGAGCTGCTCACCCTGGGCGCGTGCCGCCTGCCGGAAGGCGGCACGCGCGGGGTCCTTGCCGGACCCTGCGTCGTCGCCGCCGCCGGTGCGCCGTCCGTGACGCCGCGGCAGGGGATCGAACGTGGGGACGGGCGTGCGGGCGACGCCCGGATCGGCGGACGGGGACCGTCGTGCCCCGGCCAGGATGCGTGCCACGTAGGCGTCCGTGCCCTCGCGCGCCGCGGCGTCGACCTCGTCCCCCGTCGCGCCGAATCCCGTGCGCCGCACCAGGTGCGCCGCCCGTGACCACTCGGTTGTCATGGGGAACACCGAACCCTGCCGATGTTCGGATCGGGTCAGGACGACGTGCGGATCGGTTGCGGATCGGCGGCGGCGCCGGGGATCACGCCGGCGCCGGTAACCTGTGGGCGTGCCGTTGCGTGTGGGTGTGGTGACCTTTCCGGGCAGTCTCGACGACCGCGACGCGGCGCGGGCGGTCCGTTACGCGGGTGAGGGTGTCGAGGCCGTCGCCCTGTGGCACGGCGACGCCGACCTGCACGGTGTCGACGCCGTGATCCTGCCCGGCGGCTTCTCCTACGGCGACTATCTGCGCTGCGGCGCGATCGCGCGCTTCGCGCCCGTCATGGACTCGATCGTGTCCGCGGCGAACGACGGCATGCCGGTGCTCGGCATCTGCAACGGCTTCCAGGTGCTGTGCGAGGCGCACCTGCTGCCGGGCGCGCTGATCCGCAACGACCACCGCCGTTTCGTCTGCAAGGACCAGACGCTGCGCGTCGAGAACGCGTCGACCGCCTGGACGTCCGCCTACCGCGCCGGCCAGGAGATCGTGATCCCGCTGAAGAACATGGAGGGTGGGTACGTCGCCGACGCCGCCACCCTCGACGCGCTCGAGGCCGAGGGCCGTGTCGTGGCCCGTTACCTCTACGGCAATCCCAACGGCAGCTACCGCGACATCGCCGGCGTCACCAACGAGCGCGGCAACGTCGTCGGCCTGATGCCGCACCCGGAGCACGCGATCGACGCACTGACCGGCCCGGGCACGGACGGCCTCGGCTTCTTCACCTCGCTGCTCGCCGGGGTGGCGGCATGACCGTGTGGACGACCGACACCGTCGAGAACGCCGGACGGACGCCCGAGCAGGCGCAGCCGTTCAAGGAACTGGGCATGGCCCCGGACGAGTACGCCCGCGTGCGCGACATCCTCGGCCGCCGCCCCACCAGCAGCGAGCTGGCCATCTACTCGGTCATGTGGAGCGAGCACTGCTCCTACAAGTCCTCGCGCGTGCACCTGAAGCAGTTCGGCGAGAAGGCCCCGAAGACGGACGCCCTGCTCGTCGGCATGGGCGAGAACGCCGGCGTCGTCGACGTCGGCGACGGCTGGGCCGTCACCTTCAAGATCGAGTCGCACAACCACCCCTCGTACGTCGAGCCCTACCAGGGCGCGGCCACGGGGGTGGGCGGCATCGTCCGCGACATCCTCACCATGGGCGCGCGTCCCGTGGCCGTGCTCGACAGCCTGCGCTTCGGTCCGCTGCACGCCCCCGACACCGGACGCGTGCTGCCGGGCGTGGTCGCGGGCGTCGGCGGCTACGGCAACTGTCTCGGCCTGCCGAACATCGGCGGCGAGGTCGTGTTCGACGAGAGCTACATCGGCAACCCGCTCGTCAACGCGCTGTGCGTCGGCGTCATGCGGGCCGACGGCATCAAGCTCGCGAAGGCCGACGGCGCCGGCAACCACGTGGTGCTCTTCGGCGCCCGCACCGGCGGCGACGGCATCGGCGGGGCGTCCGTGCTCGCGTCCGCGACGTTCGAGGACGGCCCGTCCAAGCGGCCGGCCGTCCAGGTGGGCGACCCGTTCGCCGAGAAGGTGCTCATCGAGTGCTGCCTCGAGATCTTCGCCGCCGACCTCGTCGTCGGCATCCAGGACCTCGGCGCCGCCGGCATCTCCTGCGCGACCACCGAACTGGCCGCCGCCGGCACCGTCGACGGCCGGCCCGCCGGCATGGACGTGCAACTCGACCTCGTGCCGCTGCGCGACGCGAACCTCGCTCCCGAGGAGATCCTCATGAGCGAGTCGCAGGAACGCATGATGGCGGTCGTCGAGCCCGACAAGCTCGACGCGTTCCTCGCCGTCTGCGCGAAGTGGGACGTCCTCTCGACCGTCATCGGCACCGTCACCGACACCGGGCGGCTGCGCATGACCTGGCACGGCGAGCAGATCGTCGACCTGCCGCCGCGCACGGCCGCCCACGACGGCCCGCTGTACCAGCGTCCGATCGAGCGGCCGCTCGACCAGGACGTCCTCGTCGAGCACGACGGACGGGGCCTGCCCCGCCCCCGCACCGCCGCCGAGCTGCGCGCCACCGTGCTGCGCCTCGCGTCGTCGCCCAATCTCGCCGACAAGTCGTGGGTCACCGACCAGTACGACCGCTACGTGCTCGGCAACACGGTGCTCGCGCAGCCCGAGGACGCCGGCATGATCCGCGTCGACGACTCCACCACCCGGGGCCTCGCGCTCGCCACCGACGGCAACGGCCGCTACACCCGGCTCGACCCGTACACCGGCGCGCAGCTGGCGCTGTCGGAGGCGTACCGCAACGTCGCGACCACCGGCGCGCGTCCGCTGGCGGTCACCAACTGCCTCAACTTCGGCTCGCCCGAGGACCCGGGCGTCATGTGGCAGTTCGCCGAGGCCGTCCGCGGCCTGGCCGACGGCTGCCAGGCGCTCGGCGTCCCCGTCACCGGCGGCAACGTCAGCTTCTACAACCAGACCGGCACGACGCCGATCCTGCCCACCCCGGTCATCGGCGTGCTCGGCGTCATCGACGACGTCGCCCGCCGCACCCCGCAGGGCTTCCGTTCCGACGCGGCCCGCATCCTGCTGCTCGGCGACACCCGGGACGAGTTCGGCGGTTCCGAGTGGGCGTACGCCACCCACGGCTTCCTCGGCGGGCGTCCGCCCGCGGTCGACCTCGACCGCGAGCAGCTGCTCGCCGGCGTGCTGATCGACGCCGCCCGCGAGGGCCTGCTCGACTCCGCGCACGACCTCGCCGACGGCGGTCTCGCGCAGGCGCTGGTCGAGTCGTGCCTGCGCGGCGGCGTCGGCGCGGCGGTCACGCTGCCGGACGGAGACCCGTTCGTGCAGCTGTTCAGCGAATCGGCCGGACGGGCGCTGGTCGCCGTGACCCGCGGCAACGAGGAGCGTTTCACCGCCCTCTGCGCCGAGCGCGGCCTGCCGTGCGTCCGCCTCGGACAGGTCGACCTCCTTCAGACGACCCTCGACGTCACGACGCCGGCGGGCGAGTTCTCGCTGCCCCTTCGCGAACTGCGGACGGCCTGGTCGGCCCCGCTGCCCGCCCGCTTCACGCGGTGAAGGCCTCGCCCGCCGCGCTGCTCGAGGCGTTCCGGGCGCAGGCGGAGCTGACCGCCACCCGCCTCGACGACCTCGGTACCGACGCACCCGGGCCACTGCTCGACCTCGTCCGCCGGCCCCCGGCACCGGACGCGAGCGCGGAGGCGATCGCCGCCGCCCTCGCCGACCTCGTCGTCGGCACGGACGACCTCTCCCGCGCACATCCCGACCGCGACCCGGTACCCGTGCACCGGCCCACCCTCGCCGCCGCCGTCCGGGCCACCGCCGAACTGCTCGCCGCGCGGGCTCCCGGCCGCTCCGTCGAAATCCGCATCCCTCCGTTCGTCGCCGTCCAGGCCGTCCCCGGCCCCCGCCACACCCGCGGCACCCCACCCAACGTCGTCGAGACCGCCCCCCTCACCTGGCTCCGCCTCGCCACCGGCCGAGCCACCTTCACGACCGAAGTGGCCTCCGGACGGGTCACCGCCACGGGCCCGCGCAGCGACCTGAGCGACTTCCTGCCCCTCCTCTCCTGACGGACGCCAACGGCGGACCGAGCGAACGGTCGCGTCCGAGCGCAGCGAAGGACGGAGGGTGTCGGTGCGAGCGTGGATGGGCCTGGCCCCCCGAGCGCAGCGAGGGGTGGTTGCGAGCACCGACACCCTCCGTCCGCAGCGGCACCCGCGAGAACCGTCCGTACACTGAGCCCCGTGGCGCGCGGCGACGGCAAACTCACCCACGACCTCGAGACCGACGGCGACAAGCGCCCGCAGGACGCCTGTGGGGTGTTCGGGGTGTGGGCGCCCGGCGAGGAGGTCGCCAAGCTCACGTACTACGGCCTGTACGCCCTGCAGCACCGCGGCCAGGAGGCGGCGGGCATCGCGGTGAGCGACGGCAGTTCGCTGGTGGTCTACAAGGACCTCGGCCTGGTGTCGCAGGTGTTCGACGAGGCCACCCTCGCCACGTTGCAGGGCCACATCGCGGTGGGTCACACGCGCTACTCGACGACCGGGTCGACGACGTGGGAGAACTCGCAGCCGAGCTTCCGCACGACACCGGCGGGCACCGGCCTGGCGCTGGGGCACAACGGCAACCTGGTGAACACCCGGGAGCTGTCCGAGCAGGCCACGGCGGCCGGCATCCGCGCGAGCGCGATGGGCGCGACGACCGACTCCGAGCTGCTGACGGCGCTGCTGGCGGCCCGTCCGGACGTGAGCGTCGAGCAGGCGGCGATGGACGTGCTGCCGAAGCTCGTGGGCGCGTTCTCCCTGGTCTTCATGGACGAGCACACGCTCTACGCCGCGCGTGACGCGCAGGGCGTCCGCCCGCTGGTGCTGGGCCGGCTCGAGCGGGGCTGGGTGGTGACGTCCGAGACGGCGGCCCTCGACATCGTCGGCGCGAGTTACGTGCGCGACGTCGAGCCGGGCGAGCTGATCGCGATCGACGAGGACGGCCTGCGCTCCGAGAGCTTCGCGACGCCGAAGCCGAAGGGCTGCGTCTTCGAGTACGTCTACCTGGCCCGTCCCGACACGACGATCGCCGGCCGCAGCGTGCACTCGACGCGGGTCGAGCTGGGCCGTCGGCTGGCCAAGGAGCACCCGGCCGAGGCCGACCTGGTGATCCCCGTCCCGGAGTCGGGGGTGCCCGCGGCGATCGGCTACGCCGAGGCGTCCGGCATCCCGTACGGGCTGGGCCTGGTCAAGAACTCCTACGTCGGACGGACGTTCATCCAGCCGTCGCAGACGATCCGGCAGCTGGGCATCCGGCTGAAGCTCAATCCGTTGCGCGACGTGATCCGGGGCAAGCGCCTGGTCGTCGTCGACGACACCATCGTGCGCGGCAACACGCAGCGCGCGCTGGTGCGCATGCTGCGCGAGGCGGGCGCCCTCGAGGTGCACGTCCGCATCTCGGCGCCGCCGGTGAAGTGGCCGTGCTTCTACGGCATCGACTTCGCCTCGCGCGCCGAGCTGGTCGCGAACGGTCTCGACAACGACGGCATCCGCGCCTCGATCGGTGCCGACTCGCTGGGCTACGTCTCGGCCGAGAACATGATCGCGGCGACCGAGCAGCCGAAGTCGCGGTTGTGCCGGGCGTGCTTCGACGGCGAGTACCCGATCGCGATCCCCGAGTCGATGGGCGGCAAGCACGTCCTCGAGGGCATCGGACGCTCGGTGCCCGCCCCCCAGATCGCCGGACGGGAACCGGAGCGCACCGCCGGCTGGGCCGGGGACGCCCTGACCCGCCCGTGACGGACGCAGCCGTGCCGCCAGTGCCCACCGGAGCCTCCTACGCCGGGGCGGGCGTCGACATCGCCGCCGGCGACCGCGCGGTGGAGCTGATGAAGTCGTCGGTGCGTCGCACCGACCGGCCGGGTTCGCTGGGCGGGCTCGGGGGCTTCGCGGGCCTGTTCTCCCTCGACGTCGCCCGCTACCCGCAACCGGTGCTCGCGACCTCGACCGACGGCGTCGGGACGAAGCTGGTGATCGCCCAGGCGCTCGACCGGCACGACACGATCGGCATCGACCTCGTGGCCATGGTGGTCGACGATCTGGTGGTCGTGGGGGCCGAGCCGCTGGTGCTCACCGACTACGTGGCCGTCGGCAAGGTCGTGCCCGAGAAGATCGCGGCCATCGTCAGTGGCGTGGCCGAGGGGTGCGTGCAGGCGGGGTGCGCGCTGGTGGGGGGCGAGACCGCCGAGCACCCCGGCGTCATGGAGCCCGACGAGTACGACATCTCCGGCACGGGCGTCGGCGTGGTGAACGCCGACGCCGTGCTCGGGCCGCAGCGGGTCGCCGACGGCGACGTGCTGATCGCGATGGGGTCGAGCGGCCTGCACTCCAACGGCTACTCGCTGGTGCGGCACGTGCTGCTGGAGCGCGCCGGTCTGGACCTGGCGAGCCGGCCGGCGGCCCTCGGCGGCGCGACGCTGGGCGAGGAGCTGCTGACGCCCACCCGCATCTACGCCCTCGACTGTCTGGCGCTGGCGGCGGAGTGCGGCGCCCACGCGTTCGCGCACATCACCGGCGGCGGGCTCGCGGGCAACCTGGCCCGGGTACTGCCCGAGGGTCTCGCGGCCGACGTCGACCGCGCCACCTGGGCACCGCAGCCGGTGTTCGATCTGGTCGCCGCGCACGGCGCGGTGTCACGTGCGGACCTGGAACTGACGTTCAACCTCGGCGTCGGCATGGTGGCGGTGGTGCCGGCCGACCGAGCCGACGACGCGCTGCAGCTTCTGGACGCCCGCGGCGTGACGGCATGGCGACTCGGACAGGTACGGAAGTCCCAAAATCCGGGGGATTCGTCCGTCTCGTTGACCGGCGACTACGCGGGCCCGGCGGCCGATTGGCGCTGATCCGTACATCGCGCGCCAGCGCCACCTGAAGATCGGATGGCACGCGATGACCGGATAGAGCCGGCCGCTCGAGGTGGGTGGTGGTCCGGACCTGTCGTCACTGGCAGCGACGACGAGGGCGCGAACCGTCACTCAACGCTCGGTGCCGGTCCATTCGTCGTACTCGTCCTCGTCCTCGGCGTCGGGCCGCGAGGTTCGCGCGTCGCCAGAGGAGGAAGTCCCGAGCTCGCGCTGAAGGGCATCGAGATCGGTGAAATGAGTGTTGTACTTCAGTTCTCGGGCCACTTTTTGCTGCTTGGCCTTCGCACGGCCGCGCCCCATGGCTCGACCCCCTCGCTCGCGCGCTCATCCGGGAAGCGGCCCTCGCACCAGCGGCAGGCGGCGTCACCGGGGTATCTGTCATGTCGTGGTGTCAGCGTACCTCGCGCAGAAGTGGCCTCGCACGTAGGCGTGGCCCTCGGGTGCGGTGTCCGGAAGTGACCATGTTCGTCCCTTTTGGCCCCCGGAGAATTCGGACAGGCAGTTGCTGCATGGCACAGAGTGGACAGTTGCGCGCGCAGCTATGGCGGCCAGCTTCACACTCGGCATACTTGGCAGGACGCATGAGGAACAGGACTCCTCGTGACGAACTCCCTGAAGGGCGGCAACCATGACGACGATCCGCGTTCGTCCCGAGACCGAAGCTCTGCTCACCCCCTCCGAGGTCGCGACGCTGTTCCGCGTCGACCCGAAGACCGTGACGCGCTGGGCCAAGGCCGGCAAGCTCACCTCGATCCGCACGCTCGGCGGCCACCGCCGCTACCGCGAGTCCGAGGTCCGCTCGCTGCTGGACGGCAACACCGCGGGCGCCGAGGGCTGACAGCCCTCTCCCGCAGCACCGACCACGACCACCGCACCCGAGCCGGGTGCGGTGTCGTCGTTTAAGCCGGCGCCCCCGGTCTCGGTGTCGCTGCCCGGTCGGACGGTTCCGCCTGTGACCGCCGACACCTAGCCTCGGACGCATGACCTCGTACGCCAGCGGAACCTCCGAGCGGCCGCTGCTCGGCCAGACGATCGACGCGAACCTGCGCGCCACGGTGACCGCCCACGGCGACCGCGAGGCAGTGGTCGATGTCGCGAGCGGACGCCGGCTGACCTACGGCGAGCTGCACGAGGCCGTCGACGACGTCGCCCGCGGCCTGGCCGGCCTGGGTGTCGAGCGCGGCGACCGCGTCGGCATCTGGGCGCCGAACTGCCTCGAGTGGTTCCTGGTCCAGTTCGCCACCGCCCGCATCGGGGCGATCCTCGTCAACATCAACCCGGCGTACCGCACGCACGAGCTCGAGTACGTGCTGCGGCAGTCCGGCGTCCGCACGCTCGTCTCGGCGACGTCGTTCAAGAGCAGCGACTACCGCGCGATGGTCGAGCAGGTGCGTCCGCAGCTCGACGGGCTGCGCGACGTCGTCTTCATCGGTGACCCGGGCTGGGACGAGCTGCTCGCGGCCGGCGCGGGCGTGTCGTCCGACTCGATCGCCGAGCGGTCCGCGGCGCTGTCGTTCGACGATCCCATCAACATCCAGTACACGTCCGGCACGACCGGCTTCCCCAAGGGCGCGACCCTCAGCCACCACAACATCCTCAACAACGGCTACTTCGTCGGCGAGGGCATGAGCTACACGCACGAGGACCGCATCTGCGTGCCGGTGCCCTTCTACCACTGCTTCGGCATGACGATGGGCAATCTGGCCTCGACCTCGCACGGCGCCTGCATCGTCATCCCCGCGCCCGGCTTCGACCCTGCGGCCACCCTGCAGGCGGTGCAGGACGAACGCTGCACCTCGCTCTACGGCGTCCCGACGATGTTCATCGCCGAGCTGGCCCTGCCCGACTTCGCGGCGTACGACCTGTCGAGCCTGCGGACGGGCTGCATGGCCGGGTCGCCCTGCCCGGTCGAGGTCATGAAGCGGGTCATCGCCGAGATGCACATGGAGGAGGTGACGATCGCCTACGGGATGACCGAGACGTCCCCCGTCTCGACGCAGACCCGCAAGGACGACTCCCTCGACCGGCGGACCGCGACCGTCGGCCGCGTGCACCCGCACGTCGAGGTGATGGTCGTCGATCCCGAGACCGACCTGCCCGTCCCCTACGGCACGCCCGGTGAGCTGTGCACCCGCGCCTACTCGGTGATGATCGGCTACTGGGACGAGCCGGAGAAGACGGCCGAGGTGCTGCGCCACGGCTGGATGCACACCGGCGACCTGGCGACGATGGACGAGGAGGGCTACGTCCAGATCGTCGGCCGCATCAAGGACATGGTCATCCGCGGGGGCGAGAACGTGTACCCCCGCGAGATCGAGGAGTTCCTCTACACGCACCCGGACGTCGTCGACGCACAGGTCATCGGGGTGCCCGACCCGAAGTACGGCGAGGAGCTGATGGCGTGGGTGCGACTGCGCGAGGGTTCCGACGGCCTGACCGCCGAGACGCTGCGCGAGTTCTGTGCCGGGAAGCTCGCCCACTACAAGATCCCGCGGTACGTGCACGTGGTCGACGAGTTCCCCATGACCGTGACCGGCAAGGTCCGTAAGGTCGAGATGCGCGACGCCGCCCTGAGCATCCTGGGAATCGACCAGGAAGGCGCTCGGCGCTCACCCTGAGAAAAGCCGACCGTTCGGTTGCGTATCGCCACGATCCGGGTAGATGCTTGACGCATACAAGTAGTTGTATGAGTCACGCAATCGCGGGGGTTCTCGAATGACCGACCTTGCGACCAAGCCGGACGGGCGGGTGCACGGCCTCGACCGTGCCGACGTCGCGGCGCTGGCCGACAGTTTCGGCGACATCGTGCGCACCTTCACCCGGCTCCGTACCCGGTGGCTGGCCGCCGCCGAGCACGATGTCGAGTGGAGCGGTCACGTCGTGCTGAAGCTGGTGCACACCGAGGGCCCGCTGCGGGCCGGGGCCATCGCCGAGGCGCTGCAGTCCGACCCGTCCACCGTCAGCCGGCAGGTCGCCGGACTGGTGCGCGACGGCCTGCTCGAGCGTCGTTCCGATCCCGACGACGGGCGTGCGAGCCTGCTCGTCCTCACCGACCGGGCCCGCAGCGTGATCGCCGATCACGACGAGATGCGCCTCATGCACTTCGCCGAGATGCTCTCGGGCTGGACCGATGACGACGTCACGCAGCTGGCGACCCTGATGGGCCGCTTCGCACGCGCCTACGACGCCGTCGCCCCCGAGCAACTCGACGCCAGGATCCGTGCAAGGAGAAACGACTGATGGCAAGCACGACCACGTCGGCGGGCGCGACCTCGCTCGAGAAGGACGCCGACACCTCCGGCGGTCTGACCCACAAGCAGATCATGAGCATCCTGTCCGGGCTCATGATCGGCATGTTCCTCGCCGCCCTCGACCAGACGATCGTCGCCACGGCGATCCGCACGATCGGCGACGACCTGCAGGGCCTGTCGGTGCAGGCGTGGGTCACGACCGCCTTCCTCATCGCGTCGACGATCTCGACGCCGCTGTTCGGCAAGCTGTCGGACATCTACGGCCGCAAGCCGCTGTTCATGCTCGCGATCACGATCTTCGTGCTCGGGTCCGCGCTGTGCGGGCTGGCGCAGTCGATGTACATGCTCGCCGGTTTCCGCGCGCTGCAGGGCATCGGCGCCGGCGGCATCATGCCGCTCGCGCTCGCGATCATCGGCGACATCATCCCGCCGCGGGAGCGCGCGAAGTACCAGGGCTACTTCATGGCCGTCTTCGCGACCTCGTCGGTGCTCGGGCCGGTCATCGGTGGCTTCTTCGCCGGCCAGGCCAGCATCTTCGGCTTCTCCGGCTGGCGCTGGATCTTCTACATCAACGTCCCGCTGGGCGCGCTGGCGCTCGTCGTCGTCACCCGCGTCCTGAAGCTCGACCACACCCGGCGCGAGCACCGCATCGACTGGGCCGGTGCCGCCGCGCTCGCGGCGGGCCTCATCCCGCTGCTGATCATCGCCGAGCAGGGCCGCACCTGGGGTTTCCTGTCCGCGGGCGCCTTCGTCTGCTACGTGATCGGCGTGCTCGGCCTGATCGCGTTCATCCGCATCGAGGCCGCCGCCGGCGACGAGGCGCTGCTGCCCCTGCGGCTGTTCCGCGGCCGCAACTTCGCGGTCGGCTCGGCGCAGTCGCTGATCATCGGCCTCGGCATGTTCGGCGGTATCGCGGCCATCCCGCTCTACCTGCAGATCGTCAAGGGCGCCTCGCCGACCAAGTCCGGCCTGCTGATCCTCCCGCTGGTGGCGGGCATCATGACGGCGTCGCTGATCGCCGGCCAGATCACGTCCCGCACGGGCAAGTACAAGATCTTCCCGATCGTGGGGTCGGTCTTCATGGTCGGCGGACTGCTGCTGCTGACCCGCACCGGTGCCGACACCCCGCTGTGGCAGACCGACATCTTCATGGCCGTCTTCGGCCTGGGTCTGGGCATGAACATGCAGAGTGTCGTGCTGGCGATGCAGAACGCCGTCGAACCCCGCGACATGGGCGTCGCCACCTCGAGCGTGACGTTCTTCCGGCAGGTGGGCGGCTCGCTCGGCACCGCGATCTTCCTGTCGATCCTGTTCTCGCAGGCTGCGCAGAACATCCCGCGCGAGCTGGCGGGCAGCGGCACGCAGCTGCCGGCGGGCGCGAAGTTCGACCTCAACGACACCAGTGGGCTGTCGAAGCTCTCGCCGGAGCAGGCACACCCGATCCTCGTCGGCTTCTCCGACGCGATGGACACCGTCTTCCTGGTCGGCGCGCTCACGCTGATCCTGGCGTTCGTGCTGTCGCTGCTGCTCAAGGAGATCCCGCTGCGCACCGTCTCCGGCCAGCAGGCCATGCGGGCCGCGGCGCAGAACGCGGGTTCGGGCCCGGGCGCGGCCCCCGCCATGGACCCCGGCGCGGCCGCCGCGGTGCCGGCGCACATGGAGGCGCACGAGGCGCACGAGGCGCAGGAGGCGCAGGAGACGCCGTCCGGGGGTGGTCGTCACGAGTCCGGCGGCGTCGCCGAGGCCGACGGCCCCGACGCCGGCCGCCACGAGGCGAAGGTCGGGCGCCACGAGGCCTGAGCCCGTCCGTCCGCATCGCGCACGCAACCACGGCGCCGCCGTCCGCTCGCCGAGCGGACGGCGGCGCTCGCCGCTACTGTCCGGTAGATGGCCAGCGAGAAGCGCGAACTCATCTCGACCCTCGGCTCCTACGACACCTTCGCCGAGTGCAGCAAGGACGACCTCACCGCGCTGGTCGAGGCCGGCGGCCGGTTCACGCTGCCGGCCGGCTGGCCGCTCGTGCAGGAGGGCATCCCGTCCGACGCCTGCTACGTGCTGACCGAGGGCACCGCCCTCGTCTTCCACCAGCGCAACCAGGTCGCCGAGCTGGGTCCCGGCGACCTCGTCGGCGAGATGACGCTGCTCGAGGGAGGGCAGCGGCGCGCCACCGTCACCTCGTCGTCGCGGGTGGTCGGGCTGCGCATCGAGAACGAGCCGCTGCGTGCGGTGCTCGCCGAGCACCCCGCGGTCGAGCAGGCGTTCCGGGCGGTCTACGCCGCCCACAGCTCGTGACGTACGGGTGAACCGTCCGCAAGCGTTTCTTGACGACACGCGGGGCGGCGGGGTGTGATGGCGCTCTCAGGTTGCTATGCCGGACGGATCCGTACCGCCTGACAGGTGGGGCGGACAACTGCGGGCCGTCCGGAAATCCGTGAGGTGACCCCCCTGGTCACCCGTACCCGGCGCAACCGAGCACACCTACGAGGGGAGTGCCGTCATGGCCACCGTCCAGTACGAGCAAGCCACCCGCCTCTACCCGGGCAACCCCGTTCCCGCGGTCAACAAGCTCGATCTCGAGATCGAGGACGGCGAGTTCATGGTCCTGGTCGGACCGTCCGGCTCCGGCAAGTCGACGGCGCTGCGCATGCTCGCGGGGCTCGAGGAGGTCAACTCCGGCGAGATCCGCATCGACGGCAAGGACGTCTCGCAGAAGGCGCCGAAGGACCGCGACATCGCGATGGTGTTCCAGAACTACGCGCTGTACCCGCACATGTCCGTCGGCGAGAACATGGGCTTCGCGCTGAAGATGAAGGGCATGGGCAAGGAGGAGCGCGCCAAGCGCGTGCTCGAGGCGGCCAAGCTGCTCGACCTCGAGCAGTACCTCGACCGCAAGCCCAAGGCCCTGTCCGGTGGCCAGCGCCAGCGCGTCGCGATGGGCCGCGCGATCGTCCGCGAGCCGAGCGTGTTCCTCATGGACGAGCCGCTGTCGAACCTCGACGCCAAGCTGCGCGTCGAGACCCGTGCGAACATCGCCGCGCTGCAGACCCGGCTGAAGACCACGACGGTGTACGTCACCCACGACCAGGTCGAGGCGATGACGATGGGTCACCGCGTCGCGGTGCTCAAGGACGGCATCCTGCAGCAGGTCGACACCCCGCGGAACCTCTACGACACGCCCGCCAACGCCTTCGTCGCCGGCTTCATCGGCTCGCCCGCCATGAACCTGCGCGAGGTCGAGGTCGTCGACGACGGCGTCAAGCTCGGCGACAGCATCATCAAGGTCGACCGCGAGACGCTGGCGCGGGCCAACGGCGAGAGCCGGGTCCGCCTGGGCATCCGTCCGGAGTCCTTCGAGCCGGCCGGAAGCACCTCCAAGGAGGGCGTGACGCTCACCGTCGCGCTCGTCGAGGAACTCGGGTCCGACTCGTTCGTCTACGGCACGCTGCCGGGCGACGACGCGCTGCGCGACAAGCCGATGGTCGTCCGTTTCGAAGGCCGGCGCGGCCCGGCGATCGGCGAGCAGATCCACGTGGTCCCTCGCGTGGGTGAGACGCACCTGTTCCACGTCGAGTCCGGCGACCGCCTCAGCTGAGCCCTCCGGACGAGCCGCGGGGCCGGTCTACTTGACCGACCCCGCGGTGAGTCCGCTGACCAGGTGCTTCTCGATGCACGCGAACAGGATCACGACCGGCACGATCGCGATGATCGACGCCGCGAACAGCAGGTTCCAGTTCTGCTGGTAACCCGTCACGTACGAGTTGATACCGACGGTCAGCGGCTTGCGGTCGTCGTCCTGCATGAGCGTCAGCGCGACCACGTACTCGTTCCAGGCCGCGATGAACGTGAACACGGTGGCGGTCACGAGCCCTGGCTTGGTCAGCGGCAGCATCACCCGCACCAGCGTGCCGAACTTCGAACAGCCGTCCAGCTGGGCCGCCTCCTCGATCTCCTGCGGGATCGAGGAGAAGAAGCCGTGCAGGATCCAGATCGCGAACGCCAGGTTGAAGGCCGAGTTCGTCAGGATGATCGCCTGGTAGGTGTTCACCAGGTTGAGCTCGAAGAACTCGCGGTAGATGCCCACCACCAGCGAGGTCGGCGAGAACATCTGGGTGACGAGCACGAGGAAGAGGAACAGCGTCCGTCCGGGGAAGCGGTAACGGGCGGTGAAGAACGCGGCCGGAACGGCGGCGACGAGCACCACGACGGTCGAGACGGCCGCGACGAGCAGGGACGTCTTCAACCAGTTGCGGAAGCGGTCGTCGCCGAGCACGTCGCCGAAACTCGAGAAGCGCCACTCGCGGGGCAGGTACGTGGCCGGCGAGGCCACGACGTCGTCGCTCGGGCGCAGGGCGTCGACGAGCATGACGAGGTAGGGCGACAGCAACACCAGCGCGAGCACGAGCCCGGCCAGTGGCAGGACCCAGCGCCGGGCGCGCGGCCAGCCGCGCGGGCGGCGGGCGGGTGCCTCGGTCGCCGTCGGACGATCGGTGAGGGTCACTGTCCGGGCTCCTCCTGCCATTTCACGGTGCGCAGGTAGATGACGACCACGACGAGGATCATCAGCACGTTGAAGACGCCGGTCGCCGCCGACATCCCCACGCTCTGCTCGGACGACTTGAACGCGAGCTTGTACATGAAGGTGATCGTCGTGTCGTGATCGAAGCCCGGGTTGCGCTCGTTGAGGGTGTAGAGCACCGGGAACGAGTTGAAGACGTAGATGATGTTGAGGACGGTCGCGACGAGCAGCGCCGGGCGCAGCAGCGGCAGGGTCACCTGCCGATAGGTCTGCCAGGCCGAGGCGCCGTCGATGCGGGCGGCCTCGTAGACGTCGCCGGGGATGCCGTTGAGGCCGGCGATGAAGACGTACGCCGTGAACGGCAACGACACGAACACGCCGACCGCGATCATCGACGGCATCACCCAGGTGTCGTCGCCGAGGAAGTCGATCGGCCGGTCGAGGATGCCGACGTCGATCAGCAACCGGTTGACGATGCCGTGGTTGTAGTCGAGCAGCAGCGTGAACAGTCGCGAGGTGATGACCAGCGACGCCGCCCACGGGACGATGAGGGCCCAGCGGACGAAGCGCCGTCCGAAGAACTCCTTCGACAGGAACTGCGCGAGCGCGAGGCCGAGCACGATGGTGATGGCGACCGTGAAGACGACCCAGACGGCGGTGTTCACCAGCACCGTGCCCAGCGCGGGGTGGTCGAGCACCTTGCGGTAGTTCTCGGTGCCGACACCGCCGCGGTCGATGCCGGTGATGGAGTAGTCGCGGGTCGAGGCCTGGACCATCGCGATCGCGGGGTAGACGACCACGGCCGCGATGAGCACCAGCGCGGGTGACAGCCAGACGAGTGCCTGCCAGACCGGGGCGCTGCCGCGCGGCCTGACCCGGCGGCGGCGTCGCGCCGGACGATCGCCGGAGCCGGCGGTCGTGACCTTCTCGGTCACGACCACCGGCCGGTCGGACGTCTCCGTCATGGGGCGGGTGTCAGCTGTTCTCGGCGGTCTTCTGCAGGTCGTCGAGGACGGACTGCGGGTTGCCGTCCGGATCGACGCCCTTGCCGAGGTTCTGCTGCACGTCGATCAGCACCTTGTCCCACGCGGGGTCGTCGGTGGGGGTGAGCCGGATGTTCGGCAGCGTCTGCAGGTAGACCGACAGCGCGGAGTCCTTCGAGAACACCTTCAGCCCCGACTTCGTCACCGGCAGGAACCCCTCCTGCTTGATGAAGATGTTGACCTGGTCGGGCTGGTAGTACAGCTCGTAGAAGTCCTTGACCGCCTGCTGGTTGCCCGGCTTCTTGAAGGCGTTGAGGTAGTCGGTGACGCCGTAGGTCGAGGGCGCCTGCCCGTCACTGGTCGGCATCGGAGCGACGCCGTAGTCGACCTTCTTGTCCTTGTCGAGCTGGGTCGACAGCGGGCTGAAGCCGACGATCATGCCGGCCTTGCCGGACGTGAACAGCGGGAACGCGCCGTCGGTGCGGTTGGTGCGGCCCGGGTTGTTCTGCGTGACCTTGTCGTCGAGCGCGAGCTTGCGCAGGAACTTCAGCGTGTCGACGTTCTGCTTCGAGTTGATCGTCCACTTGCCGTCGGACTTCCACCCGCCGTTGTTGTTGAAGGTCCAGATCGAGAACTCGGCCTGCGCCTCCTCCTTGCCGAGCGGCATGGCGTAGCCGACGGTGTCGTTGCCCAGCGCCTTGATCTTCTTGGCGTCGGCCTCGAACTCGGCCCAGGTCTTCGGCGGCGTGGTGATGCCGGCCTTCTTGAACAGCGTCTTGTTGTAGAACAGCGCGCGCGCCGAGCTGAGGTCCGGGAAGCCGTAGACCTGACCGTTGTAGGTGCCGCTGGTCTTGAACGCGGGGATGAGGTCGTTCTGCACCGACGACGGCAGCACCTGCTGCGCGTCGTAGAGCAGACCGTCCTTCGCGTACGACGCGTAGTAGTTGATGTTCAGGATGTCGGGGGCGTTGTTGTTCTGGATCATCGTGCGGCTCTGCTGCGCGATGTCGTTCCAGTTGACGACCTGGACCTTCAGCGTGATGCCGTACTTCTTCTTGTACGTCGCGGCGAACTTGGTCCAGAACGCCTGGGTGTCCTTCGAGTACTCGGCCGCGACGAGCTTGATGGACGAGACCTTGCCGCCGGACCCGCCGGAGCCGCTGCCCCCGCCGTCGGCGTTCTTCTCACCGGTGCCGCCACCGCACGCGGTGAGCGTGAGTGCCGCGGCGGCGAGCACGGCCGCGCCCGCTCTGAACCGTGTCGTCTGCATGGGACCTCCTGGGCGAACCGCTCACATGGATGCCGCAGGACGTTAGTACAGTTGCGCGATTCAGGCTAGATTGACGCACAAACGAGCAGTCATCCCGAGCCAATCGGGCTTTCGGGACCCGTTTCGCGCACCGCGCTCGTCCGCGGGATGCGCCCGCGTCGAGGAGTGCGCATGACCGCTGGACCTTCCGCCCCGTCGTTCGTCGTCCAGGAGATCGCCGGGCAGCCGGACGCCTGGCGCCGCGCGGCGGAGCTGGCCGCCGAGCCGTCCGTCGTGCGGGTGCTGCCACGGTCGGGCGAGCGGGTGGCGGTCGTCGGCTGCGGCACCTCGCTCTACATGGCGCAGTGCTTCGCGCGGTTGCGCGAGGACTCCGGGGCGGGTGAGACCGATGCGATCGCGGCGTCGGAGTTCCCGGCGACGCGGCGCTACGACCGTGTCGTCGCGCTCACCCGCTCGGGCACCACCACCGAGGTGCGCCGGGTGCTCACGGCCCTGCGCGGCAGCGTGCCGACGGTCGTCCTCACCGCCGTTCCCGGGGCACCCGTCGTCGACGAGGCGGACGACGCCGTGCTGCTCGACTTCGCCGACGAGCAGTCGGTGGTGCAGACCCGCTTCGCCACCACGGCCCTCGCGCTCTGGCGCGCCTGGCTGGGCGAGGACCTCACGGGCGTGATCGAGCAGGCGTCGAAGGTCGTGGCGGAGGGCCCGCCGTCGGCGACCGTGGCGAGCGAGCAGTTCACCTTCCTCGGCACCGGCTGGTCGGTTGGAATAGCCAACGAAGCGGCGTTGAAGCTGCGGGAGGCCGCGCAGGCGTGGACGGAGGCCTACCCGGCCATGGAGTTCCGGCACGGTCCCATCAGCGTGATCGACGACCGCTCGACGGTCTGGGTCTTCGGGTCCGCGCCCGAGGGGTTGCTGTCCGACCTGGAGGTCACCAGGTGCACGGTCGTGCACGCCGACCTCGACCCGATGGCACACCTCGTCGCGGCGCAGCAGCTGGCCGTCGCCGTCGCCGACCGCCGCGGCCTCGACCCCGACCGGCCACGCAATCTGACCCGCTCGATCGTCCTGCCCGCCTGAGCCGGACACCGGCGGCGTGAACGCGGTCGTCGCCCTCGACGTCGGGGGCACGGGCATGAAGGGCTGGGTGTGCGACGCCGGCGGGCGCGAGCTCGCCCGGCTCGCGCGCCCGACGCCGGCGGCCGAGGGTCCCGGCGCGGTGGTCGCGGCCGTCCGCGCCGCCGTCGTCGACCTCGCCCGGCAGGCGACCGCCGACGCCGTCGGCGTGGCGGCCGTGGGCGTGGTCGTGCCCGGGGTGGTCGACGTCCCGCGGGGGGTCGCGGTCTGGTCGGCGAACCTTGCCTGGCGCGACGTGCCGCTGCGTGAGCTGATCGAGGCGGACACCGGCGTTCCCGTCGCCCTGGACCACGACGTCCGCGCCGGCGGGGCGGCCGAGGCCCGGCTCGGGGCCGGCCGCGGGGTCGCGTCGTCGCTGTTCGTCCCCGTCGGCACCGGCATCGCCGGTGCCCTGGTGCTCGACGGCGCCGCCTGGCCCGGCGCCATCGGCGCGTCGGGCGAGGTCGGACACCTGGTGGTGCACCCGGGTGGCGAACCCTGTGCCTGCGGTCAGCACGGCTGCGTCGAGACCTACGCGTCGGCGGCGGCCATCGCGCGCCGCTACACGCAGCGGACCGGCCGCACGACGACGTCGGCCGAGCTCGTCGGACGGCTGTCCGGGGACCCCGACGCGCGAGCGGTCTGGGACGAGGCCGTCGAGGCGCTCGCTCGCGGGCTCGCCGCCGCCACCACCCTGCTCGACCCGGCTCGCATCGTCGTCGGCGGTGGGCTGGCGTCGGCGGGGGAGGCGCTGCTCGCCCCGCTGCGGGAGCGGCTCGCCGCGCAGCTCGCGTGGCGCGCCGCACCGGATCTCGTCGCGGCCCAGCTCGGCGATGCCGCCGGGCGGCACGGTGCCGCGCTGCTCGCCTGGGCGGCAGCGGGTGTCCCCGACGTGGCCGCGGGTTGGAGGATCGGCGCATGACGCTGCTGACCGATGCCCGCGTGGTCACCCCGTCCGGCGTGCTGGACCCCGGCTGGGTCCAGATCGACGGTCACCGCATCGCCGCCCTCGGCGAGGGTCCACCGCCGGCGGACGTGACGATCGTGCCGATCGACGGCGCCTGGGTGCTGCCCGGTTTCGTCGACCTGCACGTGCACGGCGGCGGCGGACACGACGTCGCGAGCTCACCGGACGACCTCGCCGCGGCGGTCGCGTTCCACCGTGCCCACGGCACCACCCGCACGCTGATCTCGCTGATGACGACGCCGCTGGCCGACCTGCGCGAGCGACTCGGTTGGATCTCCGAACTCACCGAGCGTGGCCCGTCGGTCGGCGGCCACGTCGTGGGTGCGCACCTCGAGGGCCCGTTCCTCGCGTCGTCGCACTGCGGCGCGCAGAACCCCGCGCACCTTCGGGCTCCCGACCGGGGCGAGCTCGCGAGCCTGTTCGCGGCCGGGCCCGTCCGCAGCATCACGCTCGCGCCGGAACTTCCGGGCGGTCTCGACCTGGTGCGCGACACCGTCGCGGCGGGCGTCGTCGCGTCGGTCGGCCACACCGGTACCGGCTTCGAGGACGCTGCTGCCGCGTACGACGCCGGGGCCCGCCTGACGACGCACCTGGGCAACGGGATGCCGCCGCTGCGCCAGCGCGAACCCGGCCCCATCGGGGCCGCGCTCGACCGCGGGGCGTTCTGCGAGGTCATCGCCGACGGCCATCACCTGCATCCCGGCTTCGTGCGGCTCGTGCCGCACGACCGGCTCGTCCTGATCACGGACGCGATGGCCGCGACCGGGGCGGGGGACGGCGACCACGACTTCGCCGGTCAGCGGGTCGAGGTGCGCGACGGAGTGGCCCGGCTGGCCAGCACCGGGTCGCTGGCCGGCAGCACGCTCACGATGGACGCCGCCGTGCGGTGGACGGTGCAGCGGGCCGGGCTGCCGATCACCGTCGCGGCCGCCGCGGCGGCGACCAACCCGGCCGCCGTGCTCGGCGTGCGCGACGCCTGCGGGGCGCTCGAGGTCGGCCTCGACGCCGACCTGGTCGTGCTCGACGCCGACCTGCAGCTGCGGCGCGTGATGGCCCGGGGCGAGTGGTGCGGGTGATCGTCGCCGTCTGCCTGAACCCCGCGATCGACGTCACCTACGAGGTCGCGCACTTCACGCCGGGGCGGTCGCACCGGGCGACGTCGGTGCACGAGCGCGCCGGCGGCAAGGGCGTGAACGTGGCGCGGGTGCTCGCGCGGCTCGGCGCCGCCGTCCGCCTCGTCGGTTTCGCCGGCGGCACGGCGGGCGAGCTGCTACGCCACGACCTCGCCGCCGCCGGTGTCGCGACGGATCTCGTGGCCGTCGACGGGGCGACGCGGCGTTGCGTGACCGTCGTCGACGGCTCGGCGGCGACCGTCGTCAACGAACCCGGACCGGACCTCGTGGCGGCGGACTGGCAGGCGTTGCTGGCGTCGACCGCCGACTGGCACGACGCGCGCGTGGTGGTGCTCTCGGGCAGCGTGCCGCCGGGCGCTCCCGTCGACGCCTACGCGCAGCTGATCGCGGCCGCCCACCACCACGGTGCCCGCACCGTGCTCGACGCCGACGGCGAGTGGCTGCGCGCGGGAGTCGCGGCCGGTCCCGACGTGGTCAAGCCGAACGCGGTCGAGGCCGCCGCGCTGCTCGGGCGCGACGTCGCGTCCACGACGGCGGCCGTCGAGGCCGCCCACGCGCTCGTGGCTGCCGGCGCCGGTGCCGCGCTCGTGTCCCGGGGTGCGGACGGGCTGGTGTGGGCGGACGGCGCCCGCGCGCTCGAGGTCACGACACCGCCCGTGACGGGCAACCCGACGGGGGCCGGTGACGCCCTCGCTGCGGCCCTGGCGCTGGGCCTCGCGACCGGCGCCGACCTGCACACCATGCTCCACGAGGCCGCCGCCACCGCGGCCGCGGCGGTCGCCCACCCGGTGGCGGGCGATTTCGACGCCGACGTCCGACGCGCGGTGGCCGCGGCCGTGACGGTGAACGAGGTGACGGCGTGCCGCTCGTGACCACCGCGTCGCTGGTGCGTCCCGGCACCGCCGTCGGCGCCTTCAACGTCGTGACCCTCGAGCACGCCGAGGCCATCGTGGCCGGGGCGGAGGCCGCGGGCCGTCCGGCCATCCTGCAGGTGAGCCACAACGCGGTGCGCTTCCACGGCGGACGGGTGCTCCCGGTGGCCGCCGCCTGCCGCGCGGTGGCCGAGGCGGCGCGGGTCGACGTCGCGCTGCACCTCGACCACGTCGAGGACACCGCGTTGCTGCACCGAGCCGCCGACGCCGGGTTCTCGTCCGCCATGTTCGACGCGGGCCGGTTGCCCTACGCCGACAACGTCCGCGCGACGGCCGCCGCGACGACCTGGGCGCACGGCCACGGCCTCTGGCTCGAGGCCGAGCTGGGGCACGTAGGCGGCAAGGAACCGCGCTCGGCGCACGAGCCCGGGGTGCGCACCGACCCCGGCGAGGCGGCGCGCTTCGTCGCCGACACCGGGGTCGACGCGCTCGCGGTGGCGGTGGGCAGCAGCCACGCGATGACCAGCCGCACCGCGTCGCTCGACCACGACCTCGTCGCGGCCCTGCGGCGGGCGGTGCCGGTGCCGCTCGTGCTGCACGGGTCGTCCGGTGTGCCCGACGACGAGCTGCGCCGTGCGGTGGCGGCCGGCATCGTGAAGGTCAACGTCGGCACCGCGCTGAACGTCGCGTGGACCGCGGCGGTGCGCGACCATCTCACCGGCGGCGTGACCGATCCCCGCACCTACGTGGCGCCCGCCCGTGACGCGGCCGCGGGCGTCGTGCAGACGCTGCTGGGCGTGCTGGCGTCCTAGACGACCCGCACCTCGACGCCGGCGGCACGCAGTGCGTCCAGCTCCTCCGGGGGAGCGGTGGCGTCGGTGACCAGGCACGTGACCCGGTTGATATCGCAGATCCGCGCAAATGCGCGTTGGCCGATCTTCGAGCCGTCCGCCACGACGACGACGCGCTGGGCGCGCTCGACCATCAACCGGTTGATCTCGGCCTCGCCCTCGTTGTGCGCCGCGGCGCCGCCGGCGGCCGACAGCGCGTTCACGCCCAGCAGCAGCACCTCGACCGCGATGTCCTCGAGCAGGCGCCCGGCGAGCGGGCCGATGAGCTCGTACGACTGCGGACGGGCGACGCCGCCGATCACCACGACCTTGACGTGCGGACGGACGACGAGCTCGCTGGCGATGTTGAGGGCGTTGGTGACCACGGTCAGCTCGACCGGGCGGCTGCCGTTCGCGGTCGCCGTCGGGTCGACCCGCATGGCCAGCGCCCGGGCGACGCCCGAGGTCGTGGTACCGCCGTTGATGCCGACCACGCTGCCCGGTGGGACGAGCGCGGCCGCCGCCTCGGCGATGCGCTGCTTCTCGTCCGACTGGCGGACGGACTTGTAGCGCAACGGCAGGTCGTAGCTCACAGACTGCACCACGGCACCGCCCCGGGTGCGGGTGATCAGCTGCTGCGCGGCGAGGTCGTCGAGGTCGCGCCGCACGGTCGCGGCCGAGACGTCGAAACGCGCGGCGATGTCGTCGACCGAGAGCTTCCCGCTCTCGGCCAGCGCCTCGAGAACGGCGTTGAGGCGTTCGTAGCGTTGCACCTCGACTCACTTCCCGGGCTCGGTTGCACGTAGTTGATCGAAGTTCGAGGCTATTAGTCAAGATTGTGCGCACGCTGATCGCACGGTCCAGCGCATCGGTGACGGTGGCCGGCGCTAGCGTCCGTGCCGTGCACGAGCTCTCCCGACAGCAGGCGCGGCAGGTGGCCGTGCGGGCGCAACTGCTGGACGCGCAGCGTCCGTCCGACGTCATGCAGGTGGCGCGCCGGCTCACCCTGCTGCAGGACGACATCACCGCGGCGGTCGCGCCGTCGGCGGAGATCGTGGTGTGGAGCCGGCTCGGCGACACCGCCGGCGCCGACACGATCGACGCCGCCGTCGACGCGCAGCAGCTGGTCGACCTGCACGGCCTGCTCCGTCCGGCCGAGGATCTCGCCGTGTACCGCGCCGCCATGGCCGCGTGGCCGGGCGACGCGGCGTGGCGGCAGAAGCAGGCCGAGTGGGTCGACGCGAACGACGACTTCCGCCGCGACGTGCTCGACGAGCTGCGGCGCGACGGGCCGTTGACCCGCGCCGAGCTGCCCGACACCTGCGTGGTGCCGTGGCAATCGTCCGGCTGGAACGACAACCGCAACCTCGTGATGCTGCTCGAGATGCTGGTGCACCGTGGTGAGGTCGCGGTCGTCGGACGCCGCGGCCGCGAGCCGCGCTGGGACCTCGCCGAGCGGGTCTACCCCGACACCGAGGTCGTCCCCGAGCCGGAGGCGACGCGCATCCGGGCCGAGCGCCGGCTGGCCGCCCTCGGCATCGCGCGGGTCAAGGCGACGAAGACGCCACTCGAACCCGACGACGTCGGTGACGCCGGCGAGGCCGCGACCGTCGAGGGTGTGAAGGGACGCTGGCGCGTCGACCCGGCGTACCTCGACGACGCGTTCGAGGGCCGCACGGCGATCCTGTCGCCGCTGGACCGGCTCGTGTTCGACCGCAGGCGGATGGTCGACCTGTTCGGCTTCGACTACCAGCTCGAGATGTACAAGCCGGCCGCGAAGCGGCGCTGGGGCTACTGGGCGATGCCGGTGCTGCACGGCGACGAGCTCGTCGGCAAGGTCGACGCCCGCACCGACCGGGAGGCCAGGGTGCTGCGGGTGCACGCCGTGCACCGGGACGTGCCGTTCACGTCCGCGATGGACGATGCGCTCGAGGCCGAGCTGGACGGGCTCGCGGCCCGGCTGGGCGTCGCGGTGCTCCGCGACGGGTGACGACGGGTGGCCAGGGGCGGGGTCGAACCGCCGACCTACCGCTTTTCAGGCGGTCGCTCGTACCAACTGAG
Source organism: Jatrophihabitans fulvus (assembly GCF_054781375.1). Lineage (NCBI taxonomy): Bacteria > Bacillati > Actinomycetota > Actinomycetes > Jatrophihabitantales > Jatrophihabitantaceae > Jatrophihabitans > Jatrophihabitans fulvus. The sequence continues at coordinate 118,235 of NZ_BAAGUN010000005.1, read as the reverse complement.
CTACCTGGCCGGGTGACGTGCGTCCGTCAGACTACCGGACCGTCCGCGGTGGCTTCGTCGTACCGTCGCCACACCAGCTCGACGACGGCGGGATGGTCGCCGAGCGGGGCGGCGACGGTGGTGCGGGCGTCCGCGAGCGATGCGACGCGCTCGGTGAAGCTGCCCTCGGCGAGCAGGTAGGTCGCGACGTGCAGCGGACGGGAGAGCAGCGCGAACGCGGCCGCCAGGTCGTCCGCCATCGTCAGCACGGGGACGGGACGGTCGAGCCGGTGGCCGAGCCGCCCGGCCGTCTCGTCGAGTTCGACCCGGGCCCCGCTGCGCGACGACCCGGCGCCGACCAGCACCACCTCGCCGGTGATAGCACCGGCGTCGCCGAGCCGGGCGAGCAGGGCGTCGACGAGCAGGTCGTCCGGGCCGAGGTGGCGGGCGACGCGGGTGGCGGGGAACGGCGCGACGGCCTCGGGGATGTCGCTCTGCACGTGGAAGCCGGTCGACAGCAGCAGCGGGACGGCGACGGTGGGACGCTCGTCGAGCGAGTCGGCCAGCGTCGGTCCGATGACGTCGAGGAAGCAGAGGTCGACGGGGACGTGAGGGCGCCGCGCACGCAGCGCCGCGACGAGGGTCTCGATCGTCGACCGGCCCGCCGGTGAGGCGGTGCCGTGCGCCACCGCCAACAGACGGGGCGACCGGTCATCCATGGCGACCCTGACGGGACTTGAACCCGCGACCTCCGCCGTGACAGGGCGGCACGCTAACCAACTGCGCTACAGGGCCTTGCTGGTACTGCTGTGGAACTGCGTGCCCCCAACGGGATTCGAACCCGTGCTACCGCCTTGAAAGGGCGGCGTCCTGGGCCTCTAGACGATGAGGGCGAACGCGACATCATGCTAGCCCCGCTGGTGGACCTCATAAGCATAGGGGACGGGTCGAGCGCTCACAGCCGGTGGGGTCACCACCGATCGGGCGTGCGGCGCCGCGGCCGGTACAGCAGCCGGAACACGATGAGCACCAGGATGCTGCCGATCACGGCGCCGATGAACGTCTCGGCCTTGCGCAGGTCGAACTTGTCGAGGAACAGCACCGCGTACAGGCTGCCGCCGGCGTACGAGCCGACGATGCCGAGCAGCGCGGTGCCGATGCAGCCCAGCCGGGTCGGGCTGCTCACGAACAATCGCGCGATGCCGCCCGCGAGCAGGCCGATGACGAAGAGGCCGACGATCGTCCAGAACATGGCCCCCAGTGTCCGCTCAGACCCTGCGCCCGACCAGGACCCGGTACCAGACCGGGTTGCCGTCCGTCAGCTGCCGGTGCAGGAAGCGTTCGTCCGTCTCGAAGGCGACGGTGTCGCCGAAGCCGTCGCGGGCACCGTCCGCGTGCTGTTCGGCGCAGGTGAACGCGAGCCAGTCGCCCGGGGCGAAGGCGTCCCAGGTCGCGGCGAGCGTCGCCGGTTCGATGTGGCCACCGGTCAGCGCACCCGCACTCGTGAGGGCCGTGAGCCGGTGCCCGGCGACGAGGGCGGACGGGTCGACGGTGTCGAGGCCGCCGACGACGAACTGCTCGTACGTGCCGGGACGGTCGCGCTCGACGGCGTCGCGCGCCACCGGGCTGATGTCGAGCCCGACGACGGCGGTCATGCCGGCGGCGCGCAGGGCCGCGCCCGACACCCCGTTGCCCGCGCCGACGTCCAGGCAGCGGACGTCCGCCGGCGTCGCGCCGGCGGCGAGCACCCGGGCGGCGAGCGCCGCCGCGAGCGTCTGGGGCGAGGTGCAGCCGAGCCGCTCGTGCACCACGTGCTCGTACAGGCCGGGCACGGCGTACACGTCGTCGTAGTCGTGGATGCGCAGCGTCCGCCGGTCGTCGCCACGGACCAGCACGAACGTCTCGTCCCCCTGGGTCGCGGGGGCGGACGGGTCGATCTCGACGGTGAAGTCCATGCCGACGATCCTGCCGTGCGGCCTCAGGCGGGTCGCATCCCCAGCAGCCGCACGCCGTCCTCGTCGCGCAGCACCGCGGTGACCCACCCGCCGACACGGCCGTGGCCGAGCAGCGCCGTCCGGTCCGCGCCGAGCTCGACGGGCTCGAAGCGGCGGCCCTCCCAGTTCATCCGGGCCGCGTGGCCGGCGCCGGCGAGCGGGGTCACCGACCGTCCGGACGCGAGCGCGTCACGGGCCGACGTGAGGTGGTAGATCGCGTCGTCCAGCGCCGCGACGAGGGCGGGGTTGCCGTCGCACCACGACGCGACGAGCGCCGGACGGGTGCGCGCCACCCGCGATCCGGACTTGTACGACCCCGCCGCGAGGGACAGCCCGAGCGGGCCGCCGGCGAGCCCGGTGAGCGCGAGTGCCTCGGCGAGCACGTGCGGCAGCCCGATGACACGGGCGACGGCGGCGTCCTGGTCGGCCGACGTCGTCGGCACCGGACGGGCGCCGAGGTCGCAGACGAGCGCGGCCACCCGCAGCCAGGCGGTGAGCTCGGTGTCGGGCTCGAGGGTGAGCGCCCACGGGCAGTCGCGGAACAGTGCCGGGTCGGACGCGGGCCAGCCGGTCTCCTCGACACCGGCCAACGGGTGTCCGCCGACGAAACGCGCCTGCGGCGCATGGTCGCGGACGGCCGCCAGCACCGGCTGCTTGAGGGTGCCGACGTCGGTGAGCACGGTGCCGTCGCCCAGCGACGGTCCGATCGCGCGGACGGCCGCCTCGACGCTCGGCAACGGCATCGCGAGCACGACGAGGTCGGCGCCGTGCACCGCCGCTTCGGCCGTCGGGGCGACCGGGAAGCCGGCCGTGCTGGCGGACGCGGCGGCGGTGGTGTCGACGTCGAAGCCGATCACCTCGAGCCCGGCCCGGCGCAGGGCCTGCAGCAGCGACCCGCCGATGAGCCCGAGCCCCAGCACGGCCACGCGGCGGAACGGCGGCACGTCGGACGGGCCCGGGGCGTGCGCGTCGCTGTCGGTCACCGCGCGACGGTATCGCTTGCGCGGGCTGGCTTCCGCGTGCGAGCTGTGACGCGTTCGGGGTCGCGACTTTCGCCGTGCCTGCCGGACGTGCCACTCTTTGTCCGTGGCACAGGGGTTCGGGTTCGCGGCCGTCCGTGAGGACGCCGGATGGCGTATCGATCCGTTGCCCCCGGCGGTGCTCGAGGACCTGGGCGTGCTGCTGTCGGCGTTGCGATCGCAGCCCCCCGAGGGTGGGCCGTTCGTCGCCGCCTGCGTCGAGGACGAGTTCTTCGTCATCGCGCGCCAGAACGGTGCGCGGATCTCGTTGCTGCTGTCCGACCTCACCGCCGCCGTCGAGTTCCCGCTCGCCGAGCAGGCGATGACGCGGCTGGGCGAGGACCCGCCCGCGGACGACGAGCTGGACGAGGTCTGGCCCGTCGGCGACCTCGACATCTTCGACGACCTCGACCTGTCCGAGGACGACGTCGAGGACATCCTCGACGACCTCGACCTGCTGCCCGAGGAGATGCTCGAGACGATCATGGACCGGCTCGAGATCGGTGACGCGTTCGTCGCGGCGACCGAGAACGCCTGGGTCCGCTGAGGTAGGCGGCGTGTCCATCTTCGCCGCGCTGGCCGTCCGCACCGACGACGACTGGTCGCTGACCGAAGCCGACCTCGACGGCTGCGAGTCGCTCGACGACCTCGCCGACGTGCTGCGCGACCTGCAGGGAGACGTGCGGCTGCTGCTGATCGAGCAGGACGACGAGTACGCAGCGATCGTCCGCCTCGACGAGGGTGAGGACGAGGCGCGCGCGTTCCTGTCCGACGGGCACGCCGCCGACAACTACCCGATGGCCGCGGTCGTCGCCGAGGAGCTCGCCGAGGTGGGCGGCGACGAGCTCGACGGCGACGACGACGCACCACCGGCCCACGACAGCGCCCCGTTCGGCGAGCCGGCGATCGTCGCCGACCTCGGAACGCCGGCGGACGACCTCGTGGAACTCGCCGAGCACGAGGGGACGCTGCCGGTCGACCTGCTCGTCGCCGTGTGCGGCAAGGCCGGTTTCGGCGAGGCGTTCGAGGAGCTGCGCGGGTGATCCCGTCCGCGGCCGATCGCGCCGCGGTGGGGCACGCGCTCGACGCCGCCCGCGGCGCCCTTGCGCGCGAGGTGCCCATCGGGGCGGTGGTCCTGTCGCCGTCCGGCACGGTGGTGGCGGTCGCCGCGAACGAGCGCGAGACGGCGTCCGACCCGACCGCCCACGCCGAGGTGCTGGCCCTGCGCCGCGCGGGCGCGGCACTCGGGTCCTGGCAGCTCACGGGCTGCACGCTCGCCGTCACGCTCGAGCCCTGCACGATGTGCGCCGGCGCCCTCGTGCTGGCGCGGGTGGCGCGCGTCGTGTTCGGCGCCTGGGACCCGAAGGCCGGCGCGGCCGGGTCGTTGCGGGACGTGCTGCGCGACGCGCGGCTCAACCACCGTCCGGAGGTCGTCGGGGGAGTGCGCGCGGAGGAGTGCGCCGCGTTGCTGGACGCCTTCTTCGCCGCGCGACGCTGACCTCACTCGGCCCGGCGGTTCCAGAGCTGGTGCACCTGGCCGGCGTCGTCCGTCACGAACGAGATGTCGAAGCGGCGGTGGATGCCGTCGAGCCCCTCGAACAGCGGGACGCCGCGGCCGAGCACGATCGGCTGCGTCACGAGGTGCAGGACGTCGACCAGGTCGGCGCGCAGGAAGTCGCGGATGCTGCTGGGCCCGCCGCCGAGCCGCACGTCCAGCCCGCCCGCCGCCTCGATGGCCAGCGCGAGCGCGTCCTGCGGGGAAGCGTCGACGAAGTGGAACGTCGTGCCGTTGGCGAACTCGATCGGCGCGCGCGGGTGATGGGTGAGGACGAAGACCGGGGTGCGGAACGGCGGCTCGTCGCCCCACCAGCCGACCCAACCGTCGTCCGGCCACGGACCGGTCTGCGGGCCGAACTTGCGGCGTCCCATGATCTCGGCCCCGACACCTTGACCCCAGGTGGACGTCAGCGCCCGGCCGACGGTGAACGGGGCGTCGGCATGGTGGACGCCGTGGATCACCCGTCCGTCGAAACGGGCGAACAGTTCCTCGGCGCCGCCGATGGGCGCGTCGTGCGTGACGTGCTCGCCGGCGGCGAACCCGTCCAGCGAGATGTTCAGGTTGTGCACGCGGGTGAGGGGCATCGGGGTCCCGCTTCCCCGGCTCAGGATCCGGTGACGACGACACGGTTGCCGTCCGGGTCGGACAGCTGCAGCAGTCGCGCCCCGCCGCCGGGTTGCGGGCCGTCGTGCGCCACGCCGGCCTCCGTCATCCGGGTGGCGAAGGCGTCGAGGTCGGTGTCCTCGAACACGACGCACGACCGTCCCGCCCGGTCGGGCTCCGACCAGACCTGGAGGCCGAACGAGTCGCCCAGGTGCCATTCGAGCAGGCCGGGCATCGGGCGGGCGTCGGGCGCGGCGCCGAGGACGCCGGAGTACCAGCTCTCTGCGCGGTCGAGATCGGTGACGGTGCACTGGGCGAGGACGCGGCGGATCACGAGGTGCTCCTTCGGGTCGAGTGCTTGCAGATGACAACCGGTACTCGACCACAGGGTGGTAGTAGATTGCAAGCAGTTCGAGACGAGGTGGGATGACCGATTCGCCGCGGTCGGGGTGCCCGATCAACGCCGCCGTCGAGGTGCTCGGCGACCGGTGGAGCCTGATCGTGCTGCGCGACATCATGTTCGGCGACCGCCGGCACTTCCGGACGCTGCAGCGCGAGTCCGAGGAAGGCATCGCCTCGAACATCCTGGCCGCGCGGTTGCGCGACCTCGTCGAGGGCGGCCTGCTCACGCGGGAGGACCCCGGCCCCGGGCGCCGGGCCGCCTACAGCCTCACCGAGCCCGCCATCGAGTTGGTGCCGGTGCTCGCCGAGCTGGGGTGGTGGGGCCTGCGGAACCTGCCGACGACGCAACCGCTGCGCGTCCGTGCGCAGCTGCTGTACGAGGGCGGGCGCGAGCTCTGGGACGACTTCATGGCCGAGCTGCGGGTCTCACACCTCGGTGCTGCGCCGACCCGCACGGGAAGGCCCTCGGTGCAGGCGCGACTGGACGCCGCCTTCGCCGCGGCGTGCCAGGACGCTCAGGCCTGACCGCCGACGGCCTGCAGGTGGCGGGTCGCACGTTTCGCGACCGAGGCCCGGGTGTCGTGCGAGAAGCGTTCGAGCTGCGGGCGGAGCCAGGCGCGCAACCCGGCGTCGTCGGCGGACCAGCGCGCGAGGACGTCCATGGTGACGTTGCGGACGATCCAGTCGGGCGAGGTCGCGAGGTTGTGCTGCAGCAAGGCGGTCGCCCGTTCTCGCTCGTGATCGGTGAGATCGTTGCGCAGGTGGTCGAGCAGTTGCGCCACGTGCCATTGCACCGACGGCTGCTCGATCGGGCCGAGCTCGTCGAGGATGCGCGTCACGCGCGGCACGAACCAGTCGGGACGCTCGCGACAGATCTTCTCGAGCGCGTCCCCGACCCGCATGCGGACGACGGCGTCGTCGCTGGAGATCGTCGCGAACAGCTCGTCGAGCAGCGTGCCGTCGGCGAGGACGCGGTCGACGACCTCACCGGTACGGCCGAGCGAGTTGGGGTGACCGCCGGCGAGGTCGTGATCGAAACCCATCGAGGTATTAGAACACATAACCTCCGACGGTGTGATGCGCGGACGTCGTCCCGACCGGTCACCGCTACGACCGTCCGCCGGATGCCCGTCGTCCACCACGACGTCGGCCGCCACCGGGCCGCCCGAACGCGCGGACGGCCGCTGGTAACGTTCTCGCCGGTGGCGTGTCCGAGCGGCCAAAGGAGCACGCCTCGAAAGCGTGTGTGGGTAACACCACCGTGGGTTCGAATCCCACCGCCACCGCCAGCAGGAGCCGAGAGGTGAGGAAGCCCGCTTCCTCACCCGAGGACTTCCTCACCCGAGGTCTTCCTCACCGAGGCGACGCTCCACGGCCCGCCGCCGAGTGGTCAGTCGCGCAGCTCGAGCCGCACCTCGACCTCGTCGCCGGCACCCCGGCCGGTGGCCTTGCGCGTGGCGGCGTTGAACGAGACCAGCGACCGTCCGCCCATCGAGCCGATGGTGGTGTCGTACGCGTAGCCGCCGTCGACCGTGACCCGCACGGGGACGCGCTTGCCGCGCTCGAACGCGGCCACGATCTCGTCGGGGACGACGATGCCGACGTTGTTGCCCCCGGTCGCCTCGAGCGTGGTGCGGAAGGTCTGCACGGTCTCGCTCATCGGTCTCCCTCGCGCACGGTGTCGGCGGCCGCCACACGGTATCCACCCATCCAGGCCGTCCGCTTCTCGGTGAGCACGTGGCGGAACGCGAAACGCATGCCCGCCTCCATGATCCGCCGCCCGACCGGGCCGGGGACCTTGGCGCTGCTGGTCCGTGCGCCGGCCTTGACCACGCGCTCGACGCGGTCACGGCGGGCGGCCTCGTACGCGGTCAGTGCGGCGCCGGTCTCGGCGGCCTCGCGCAGGCAGCGCGCGAGCACCACGGCGTCCTCCAGTGCGAGCGACGCACCCTGGCCGGAACTCGGGGCCGGGGCGTGTGCCGCGTCGCCGACGAGCACGGTGCGGTCGTCGTGCCAGACCGGCACGTGGGCGAGGTCGTAGGTGTTGTCGCCCGCGAGTTCGAGGCGCCCGGCGCCCACGAGCGCGGCCGCAGGTCCGGCGTCGTCCGCCACGAGCTCCCCGAGCCGGGACAGCCACGCCTGCGACGAGGTGCGCTCCCGGACGTCGGACGGGATCTCGGGTTCCGGAACGTTGACGAACCACACGACGTCGCCCGCCGGCGTGGGGTGCGCGCCGAAGAAGCACCTCCGTCCGAAGACGAAGTGCCACCGCTCCGCCTGCAGGTCGACGGTGACGTCGGCGGCGTCGGTGACGCCGCCGAAGTTGGTCAGCCCCACGTAGCGGGCCGTCGGCGCGGACGGGTCGAGGCCGCGGCGCGTGCGCGAGTGCACGCCGTCTGCGGCCACTGCGACGTCGGCGGTGATCCGTTCACCGATCGCAAGCTCGGCGACCACGCCGTTCGACGTGGTCACGACACGGCGGACGCGCACGCCCCACCGGACGTCCGCCCCGCCGTGCTGCGCCTGCTCGGTCAGCACGGCGGCGAGGTGGGCGCGCTTGAGCGTCAGCCCGACGGCGCCGTCGTCGAGTGCCGGCCCGAGGCCGAGCGTGCCCAGGTGGCGTCCCGTGGCACCGAACATCGCGTTGGCCCGCGTGGGGAAGCCGGCGTCGGCGACCATGCCGCGCACGCCCAGCGCGTCGAGCGCGGCGAGCCCGTTCGGGGCCAACGTCAGGTACGAACCCGCCTGCGCGTCCGGGCCGGCCCGGCGTTCGAGCACCGTGACCTCGATCCCGGCGTCCAGCAGTCCCAGCGCGGCGGCGGGACCGGCCACGCCGCCCCCGATGACGACAGCTCTCACGCGATACCCTCGTTTCGACGACCGTATGATTCGTTTATCGAAAGATTCGATTGTCGAAAGGTAGGCTGATGCCGTCCGACCGTCAAGCGCTCGTCGCCGACGTCGGCATGGCGATGCAGCGCTACCAGCGCAGCGTGCAGGCGTTCGACGACGCCGTCGGACGCGCGCTGGGGCTGAACCCGTCGGACGTCCGCTGCCTCGACTGGCTGGTCGACGGGCCGAGGACGATGTCGCAGCTCGCCGCCGGCATCGGGCTGCGGCCGGCGGCGACGTCCGCGCTGGTCGACCGGCTCGAGGCCCGCGGGTTGGTCGCGCGCACCCGTCCCGAGGGCAACCGGCGGCAGGTCGTCGTCGAGATGACCGAGCGGGGGCAGGACCTCACCGGCCGCCACTACGGACCGCTGGTGGTCGAGGGCCAGACGATCATGGACCGCCTCAGCCGGGACGAGCTGCAGTTCCTGCTCCGCCTGCTCGGCGACATCACCGACCTCACCGACCGGCACCGGGCACGTGCCGAGGGCAGCGAGGGAAGCGAGGGAAGCGAGGCGTGACCTACCGCGAACACCGTGCGCCGCGGACGGCGGCCGCGACCGTCGCCTGCCTCTGGACGCAGACGACGACGAGCGCCGAGCAGAGCCTCGTGCCCGACGCCGCCGTCGACGTGCTCTGGTTCGACGACGGCCGCCTCGTGGTCGCGGGCGCCGACACCGGACCGGTCGTCGACGCCGTGCCCGTGGGCGCACGCGTCGTCGGAGTGCGGCTGCGGCCGGAGGCAGCCGGCGCCGTGCTGGGGCTCGACGCGAGCGAGTTGACCGACCGGCGCGTCGACGGCGCGGACCTCGACCTCCCCGGCCTCGCGCGGCTCGCCGCGACGCCGCCGTCGCACGCCGCGCTGCTCGACGCCCTCGCTGCGGCCACCACCGCGCCGGACCGGCTGGTCGCCGGGGCCGCCGCGCTGCTCGCCCGCCCCGGCGCGCGGGTCGCCGCGGTCGCCGACACGCTCGGGGTCAGCAGCCGCCATCTGCAGCGACGGGTGTGCGCCGCCGTCGGCTACGGGCCGAAGACGCTCGCGCGGGTGCTGCGCCTGAACGCCCTGCGCACCCTGCCCGCCGGCGACCTCGCCGCGCTCGCGCTGCGGGCCGGCTACGCCGGGCAGGCCCACATGAACGACGAGGTGCGGCGGTTGACGGGCGTGACGCCCGTCCGATTCCTGGAAGACCGAGGCAGCGCCGCGCCCTAACGTCGGGTCCATGCCTGCGGACCTCGCTGCTGCGACCACCTTCGTCCACGCCAATGCCCGGTTGCTCGACCGGCACCGTCTCGCCGGCGACCGGACCGCGGTCCTCGCGGCGTTGCGCGCGTACGGCACGCCCGACGGCGGGTTCGGCCACGCCCTCGAACCCGACGTGCGCGACCCCGCCGCGCAGCCTGCCGCCGTGCTGCACGCGCTCGAGATCCTCGACGAGATCGACGCCCTCGACGGCGACCTGGCCGACGGCGCTCTCGCCTGGCTGGCACGGGTCGCCCACGACGACGGGTCGATCCCCTTCGTGCTGCCGACGTCCGCCGACCACCCGCACGCGCCGTGGATGGCGCCGAACGACGAGCCGTCGTTCCTCACCCTCGCGATCGTGGGACTGCTCGACGGGCGGACGTCCCGCTGGCTCGACCGGGCCCGGGAGTGGTGCTGGGCACGGGTCGAGGACCCGGCACGCCTCGAGCACTACTGGGTGAAGTTCGGGCTCGTCTTCCTCGATCACGTCGCGGACGCCGACCGCGCCCGGGCCGCGATCGACGGCCTGCGTGGGATCGTCGGCGCCGACGGGACCATTCCCGTCGCAGGAGGGACGGAGGGCGAACACCTGTCCGTTCTCGACTTCTCGCCGACACCGGGTCTGCGAAGTCGCGCGCTCTTCACCGACGAGCAGGCCCGCGCCGCACTGGACGACCTGGAGGCCGGGCAGTACGAGGACGGCGGCTGGGACGTGGACTACCTCAAGTGGTCTCCGGGGCAGGCGCTTGAGTGGCGAGGGCGCAAGACCGTCGAGACGGTGGCGCTCCTGCGCGCCCACAGCAGACTCCGCCCGGCCTAGGATGATCGTGGCCCGACGCCCGCGGCCCGCTCCTATCGACAGGACAGCCTTGGTCGCGACAACCACCTCTCCGCTGGGCGAATCCGGCGACCGCTCCGGTCGCCGGCGTTCCTGATGGCGTTCCAGGACGATGTGATGGCCGCGATCAAGGACCACGTGGGGGTGGCCGCCGCGGACCGGCTGTGCGGCGCGTGCACGTCGCTGCTCTCCGTCGACGGCGCTGCCATCTCGCTCGTGCTCGACGGTGAGAACACCGGGACCCTGGGCGCCAGTGATGCGCAGGCGCGCACGTACGACGAGCTGCAGTTCACCCTCGGGGAAGGGCCATGCCTCGACTCGGTCGCGACGCGCACCGTCGTGCTGGTTGCCGACGTGGCCCGCCTGGCGGAGCGCGAGCCCGACCGCTGGCCGATCTACGGTCCTGCTCTGCTGGAGCTCGGGGTGCGAAGCGTGTTCGCACTGCCCATCCTCATCGCCGGTGAGTACGTGGGCGCGCTCGACCTGTTCCGTCGCCGGCCCGGACCGCTCGCTGCCGAGCACCTGGCCGGGGCGCAGGTGGCGGCCGATCTGGCCGAGATGCCGCTGCTCGACCTGCTGTCGGAGTCCGCCCGTGCCGAGTCCACCGGTGACGTGCCGTCCGAGGATCTGTTCGCGGCCACGCGGGCCGAGGTCAACCAGGCGACCGGCATGCTGGTGGCGCAGCTCGGTGTCGATCCGGCCGAGGCCCTGCTCCGGTTGCGCGCGCACGCGTTCGCGACCGGGCGTTCTGCCACGGACGTCGCTCGGGACATCCTCGAGCGCCGGTTGCGGTTGGAGCCGGAGTGAGGCCGTCCCGCGCCCACCCCGACCGGACCATCACGACGGGAGCGTTCTGTGACCGACGATGAGCGCGAGGCGCACGTGCTCGATGCAGTGGTGACGCTCGTCGACAGCCTGCTCCAGGACTTCGACCTGGTCGAGCTGCTCACAGACCTGACCGAGCGCTGCGTCGGGCTGCTCGACGTCGCCTCCGCCGGTCTGCTGCTCGCCGACCCGCGTCGGCGGTTGCGGCTCATGGCGTCGACGTCCGACACCAACGAGGGCGTCGAGCTCTTCCAGCTGCAGGCGGACGAGGGGCCGTGCCTCGACTGCTTCGCAGCCGGGCAGCCGGTGTCGGTCGCCGACCTGGCGGACACCGCCGGGCGCTGGCCCCGCTTCACTCCCGTGGCGCGGGCGGCCGGGTACGCGTCGGTGCACGCGGTGCCGATGCGTGCCGCCGGCGGCGCCCTCGGAGCGCTCGGTCTGTTCGGTACCCGACCCGGTGTCCTCAACGAGGCCGATCTGCTCGTCGGGCGCAGCCTCGCCCACGTGGCGAGTGTCGCGATCGTCCAGGAACACCCGCCGACGAGCGACCTTCTCCTGCCGCGGCTGCGCGGCGCGCTCGCCCGCCGCACCGTCGTCGAGCAGGCACAGGGCTACGTCCGCGAGACGCTCGACGTCGGTGTCGCGGAGGCGTTGTCACTGCTGCGCCGCTACGCGAGAACGTCCGGCATCCATCTCTCGGACGTGGCCAGGCTGCTGGTGTCCGAGCGGGACGCACGTCCCGCGATCCTCACGGGACTGCGTGAACTGGTCGCGACGACCGACCGGGACGGGTAGCCGCCGTCTGCCGGGTCGGGTGCCCGCGTCGTTCGGCTCTACACGTCGCCGGCGGTGCCGCGCGCCCGGGCGCGGCGGACGGCCTCGTCGACGAGGCGCTGCGCGACCGTGCTCAGCTTGACGTCCTCGGACTGGCTGCTGCGCCGCAGCCGGTCGAACGCCGCCTCGGCGCTGCACCCGGACCGGCTGCGCAGGATGCCGATGGCCTGGTCGACCACGGCGCGCGACGTGAGCGCCGCCTGCAGGTGGTCCGCCCTGTGGCGTGCCTCGTGCAGGCGGCGGACGTTCTCGACGGACACGGCGGCGGGGACGGCGAACCGCTCCGCGAGCCGCACCGCGTGCTCGCTGAACGCGTCCCGCTCCCGGGCGTAGATGTTCAACGAGCCCACGACGTCGTCCCGGACCACCAGCGGGACCGCCAGGGCGGAGTGCACGGCCAGGCGCGCGACACGTCCGCCGAAGCGCGGCCAGCGATCGTCGCTGCCGAGCGAGCCGCTCACCAGGCTGCGCCGCGTCGCCATCGCGGTGAGGCACGGTCCCTCCACGCAGACGTCGTACTGCAGCCGGTCGATCTCGCGCACGAACGGGGCCGTCGCCGCCCAGGCCAGCACCTGACCGGCGGTCGCCGGACCTGTGATGGTCACCCCCGCGCCGTCGGCGTTCGGTGTCGCGTCCCAGGCGAACTCGGCGATGTGCTGCAGCACGGCGTCGAGGTCGTCGGCCCCGGCGACCAACCCCGCCAGGCCGTCGAGTGCGCCCGCGACGTCGCGTTCGTCGGCGCGACGTTGCTCGCCCGACAGGGCGCCGTCACTCGGCACGGCACGCCCGGTCTGCGGGTCGAAGTCGGTCATCGCGCCAGTGTCCCTGTCCGAGAGCGGACCGACCATCTCGACGAACCTTCCCCGAGCGATCGATCGTGTGTCAGCATGGACGTGCTGGACCCCAGCCACCTGAACCGTGGTTCCCGCCGCGCGCGAACCACGAGGGCCGTTCCGCCCGCAGCCAGGACGTCCGGTGACCTCGCTGATCGCAGGTGGCCGTGTTCCCCGAACCCCTTCCCGGCCCGTCCCCCTCCGTCGAAGACGTCGGCCTCGCGTCCGAAGGCCTCGCGCCCGCCGCGCCCGGCCTCGCGCCGGCGGTCCGGCTCGTCGCCTCGCCCGAACCGACCGTCGTGTTCGCCGGCCTGGCTGCGCGCTGCGCACCTGCGCTGTGCGACGACTGCACGGTCGAACTCGAGATCGGCGCCCACGGGGAGGCGGCCGCGCTGCGCATCGTCGAACCGCGGCCCGGACGGTCCGGCGGTGGGCTGGTTCGGCTCGCCGACGCGGCCGCGGTCGATGCCGGTCACACCGTTCGCGTCCCCTTCGCCGGCGCCCCCGCCCTCACCCCTGCGCCCGACGACACGACGTCGGCGAACTCCCCGCACCCCGCGTTCGTCGGCGTCGCCACCTTCGTCTGGCACCGCCGCGAGGTGACCGACACCGACCGGATGCTGGTCGAGACGCTCGTCGACCTCGCCGTCCGGACGGTGATGTGGCAGCGCAGCGAGGTCGCCACCGCGGCGGCCGCGACCCGTTCCGATCACCTCATGGTCGCGCTCGAGAACAGCCGCCGCATCGGCGCCGCGATGGGCATCCTCATGAGCAACCACAAGATCGCCGAGCAACAGGCTTTCGACCTGCTGCGCGTCGCCAGTCAGCGCGGCAACCGCAAGCTGCGCGACGTCGCCGACGGCGTCATCGAGACCGGCTGGCTCGACCCGGCGATGCTGCGCGGTTCGAGGCAGGGCGGGCGATGACTGTGTCACGACCCGGGACCCGCCGGACCGTCCTCGATTTCACGACCGCGCTGTTCGGCCTCGCCCGCCCGTCCGCGCGGTGCCCGAGCGAGCACTACGCGGACTTCCTGCGCCGGACCGTGCGCTGCCGGCTCGACACCGATCACGTCGGCGACCACCGGTACACCGTGTTCGACGAGACGGTGCGCTGGTCCTGAGTAGCGGGCCGACCGACCCGGTCGGTCGGTCCACTCGAACCGTCGACACCACGAAGAACGGCGCACGCATGAACGATCCACTGGCCCGCCTGTCTGACGCAGGGGTCTCGGTATGGCTCGACGACCTGTCCCGCGAGCTGCTCGCGGGCGGAGAACTGATGCGCCTGATCGACGAGCGCCACGTCGTCGGCATCACGACGAATCCCACGATCTTCGCCTCGGCGTTGTCGAAGGGCGAACGCTATGCCGACCAGCTGCGCTCGCTCGCCGGCGAGCACGCCACCGTCGACGACGCGATCTTCCGGATCACGACCGACGACGTCCGCACTGCCTGCGACACCCTGCTGCCGCTGTTCGAGGCCACCGACGGGCAGGACGGCCGGGTGTCAATCGAGGTCGACCCCCGCCTGTCACGGGACACCGCCGCGACGATCGCGGCCGCGCGGGCGCTGGCCGACACCGTCGACCGCCGCAACGTGCTCGTCAAGATCCCGGCCACCCGGGAGGGCCTGCCCGCGATCACCGCGACGCTGGCGGCAGGCATCAGCGTCAACGTGACGCTGATCTTCGCCCTCGACCGCTACGACGCCGTCATCGACGCCTACCTCGAGGGTCTGGAGCAGGCCCTGGCGGCGGGCGTGTCGCTGTCGGGCCTGCGCTCGGTCGCATCGTTCTTCGTCTCCCGGGTCGACACCGCCGTCGACGCGCTCCTCGAGGAACTCGACACCGACGCCGCACGCGGTCTGAAGGGCCTGGCCGCCCTGGCCAACGCCCGCCTTGCGCACCAGCTGTTCGAGACGCGGTTCACCGGTGAGCGGTGGCAGCGCCTCGTCGATGCCGGCGCGCACCCGCAGCGTCCGCTGTGGGCATCGACGGGCGTGAAGGTGACGGAGTACCCGGACACGCTGTACGTGGCAGGTCTCGTCGTCGAGGGCACCGTCAACACGATGCCCCGTTCGACGCTCGACGCGTTCGCCGACCACGGCGAGGTCGCCGGTGACACCGTGCGCGGCACCTACCGGCAGGCCGAGGAGCACTTCGCCGCGCTGGCCGATCTCGGCATCGACTACGCCGAGGTCGTCACCCTGCTGGAGGACGAGGGCCTGCAGAAGTTCGAGGCAAGCTGGCACGAACTCGGCGCGACCGTCCGTCGCGAGCTCGACGACGCGGCGCCGTCCCCCGTCGGCTGAGCGTCACCAGGGTCCGCCGAGCGCCGGACGGACCTCCTCCGGCTCCGGACCGTCCGGCGCGAAGAGCACGACCGCGTCGTCGAACCCGGCGTCGGCGTAGCGGCGCAGCGACTCGGCGGCGGAGTCGAGCTGGTCGTGCCGTTCGACGGGCACGGTGCACACCACGGCGCGGCCGCCGCCGGCCGCGCGGAAACGGCCGAGCGCCTCGACGATCTCGTCCGGGGTGCGGCGGTAGCCCGACGCCACCCACCCGTCGAACTCCCGTGCGGCCCGCTCGACGTTCCTGCCCCACGACCCGAGCAGGAAGCGCACGTCCGCTCCGGACCGGGCGAGCACGGCGTCGTCGTCGCGTCCGTCGCGCACGAGCGCTCGCACCCGCGCCACGTCGCGACGGAACGCGGGGAACCGCGTGGCATAGTCGCGATCGAGGGTCGCGTAGTCGACCTCCGTCGAGCCCGGGCTCGCCCCGAACGTCAACCGGTCGCCGCACACGGCGTGCAGCGACAACATGCGGTGCGCGAGTTCCGCCGGATGGTGCAGCGGCACCTGGACGGTCGCCGTGCCCAGCTCGACGCCCTCGGTCGCGCCGGCCGCGGCCGCCAACGTCACGAACGGGTCGGGGACCAGCGCGCCCCGTCCGACGAGTTCGGGGGTCCAGAGGCTCTCGAAGCCGGCCTCGACGAGCCGGCGCGCCCACGGGACGACGTCGAACGGCGGGGCGTCGGCCAGGTGGGCGAGGGTGGCGCCGATTCGCACGTCAGCGTCCCGCCCGCCGGTCGGCAGCGAATTGCGCGTACCAGCGCAAAGCCTCGGGGTCGTCGACGGACGCCACGTTCGCGGCCTTGTCGAGGGGAGTGCCGCGCAACAGCTTCTTGATCGGCACCTCGACCCGCTTGCCGCTGAGGGTGTGCGGCACGGCCGGGGCGGCCACGATCTCGTCGGGCACGTGGCGCGGCGTGAGACGGGTGCGCAGCGTCTGCGTGATGAGGTCACGCAGCCCGTCGTCGAGCTCGTGCCCGGCGGCGGGCACGACGAACAGGCCCAGCCAGTAGCCGTCGTCGTCCTGCTCGACACCGACGACGAGGGCCTCGGCGATCTCGGGCATCGACTCGAGCACGTCGTAGAAGTCACCGCTGCCCAGCCGGACGCCGTGGCGGTTCAGTGTCGAGTCGGACCGGCCGTGAACGGTCAGGCTGCCGTCGGAGTGCAGCGTCACCCAGTCGCCGTGGCGCCAGACGCCGGGCCACGTGTCGAAGTACGAGTCGCGGTAGCGGACGCCGTCGCGGTCGTTCCAGAGGTGGACCGGCATCGACGGCATCGGTTGCGTGACCACCAGGTCGCCGACCTCGTCGACGGCCGGTCGTCCGTCCTCGTCCCACGCCGCGCAGTCGACGCCGGCAAGCCGTCCGCCGATGCGGCCGATGCGCACCGGCGAATAGGCGTTCGCGCCGACGAAGGATCCGGAGATGTCGGTGCCGCCGCTCGTCGAGTCGATGCGGACGTCCGGGCCGACGTGGTCCGCCACCCAGCGGTACCCGTCGGACGGGAGTGCCGAGCCACTCACCATCAGGTGCCTCAGCCGGGAGAGGCCGTACGCCTCGCGCGGCGAGACGCCGGTGCCGGCCGACGCGGTCACGACGGCAGCGCCCATGAGCATCAGATCGGCGCCGGTGCGCGCGGCGACCTCCCACACGGCGCCCGCCGGGTGTCCCGGACTGCCTTCGTAGAGCACGATGCTCGCGCCCTGGGACAACGCGCCGAGCTGCATGTTCCACAGCGCCCAGCCCGTCGACGTGAACGTGAACATCCGCTCGCCCGGCCGCAGACCGCAGTAGAGCCCGGACCACTTCAGGGCCTCGAGGGTGATGCCGCCCTGGCTGTGCACGAGACCCTTCGGCAGCCCGGTCGTTCCCGACGTGAACAGCACCCACAGCGGGTGGGAGAACTCGACCGACTCGAACTCGAGTGGGCGCTCGCCGGAGACGACGCTGTTCCAAGGCGTGGCGTCGTCGGGCGACGGTCGGTCGAACGCGTACGGGACGTGCACGAACTCCTGCAGGGTCGGGAGATTTGCGCGCAGCTGCGCAATGACGTCGGATCGGTCGACGGTCCTGCCGTTCCAGTGGTACCCGTCGGCGGCGATCAGCACCGTGGGTTCGAGCTGGGCCAGCCGGCCGAGCGTGCCCTCGGTGCCGAAGTCGGGCGAGCAGCACGACCACACCGCACCGACGGCGGCCGCGGCGAGGCAGCCGACGACCGCGTGCTCGGTGTTGGGCAGGTAGGCGACGACGCGGTCGCCCGGGCGCACCCCGCGACCGCGCAGCCACCCCGCCGCGGCGGCGACGGCTGCGCGCAGTTCGCGCCACGTGATTTCGCGGGCGGGTGCGCCGCCCTCCTGCACGCACACCAGCGCGGCGTTGTCGTCCGCGCCACGGCGCAGCATGTGGTGCGCCCAGTTGAGCCGGGCGCCCGGGAACCAGCGCACGTGCGGCATCGGGTCGTCGGTGCGCACCCGGTCGGACGTCGCGTCGAAGTCGACCTCGTAGTGGTCGACCACTGCCCGCCAGAAGCGGTCCAGGTCGTCGACCGACCACTGCCAGAAGGTGTCGTGGTCGGGGAAGGCGCGGCCCTCGCGCGTCTCGAGCCGATCGAGGAAGGCGCGCAGCGTCGAGCGTCCGATGCGCTCGGGGTCGGGCGTCCACAACGTCTCCGGGTCGGAGGACGCGGGTCGGTCGGCCATGCACCCGACCGTAGGCGGACCCCGGCCGGGTGGGCAGGCGTCGGAGGTGACGGTTGAGCGAGCGTTGATGTTCGCCTGACCTGCCGTTGAGAGGACGGGCGGAGGCTGGCCGACACATGTTCTCGGACGACAGGAGACCGGCACCGATGAAGCTCGCCCTCTACCTCCCGAACTTCCGCGACGAGGTCAGCGTCCAGGAGTTGGAGAACCTCACCCGGCTCGCCGAGGACCTCGACTTCGACTCGGTCTGGACCCTCGATCGCATCGTGGTGCCCGAGTCGTCCGACCGCGCCGAGATGCAGTTCCCGTTCGGCATGATGACCGACTTCCCGCCCGGCATGCCGGTCGTCTCCCGCGGCAAGTGGTTCCAGGGCATGACCCTCATCCCGTGGCTCGCCGCCAAGACCGAGAAGGTCCGCATCGGCATGAGCATCATCGACACGCCCTACCGCTCGCCGGGCGTGCTCGCCGCCGAACTGGCCACCCAGGACCACCTCTCGAACGGGCGCCTCAACGTCGGCGTCGGCTCGGGCTGGATGCCGGAGGAGTTCGCGGCCTCGAGCGTGCCGCACCTGTTCAAGCGCCGCCACGCCCACGTGCGCGAGACCATCGAGATCATGCAGGGCATCTGGGACGCGAAGAACGAGGTGTTCGAGTACCACGGCGAGTTCGCGGACTTCGAGCCCTGCGGGTTCGGGCACAAGCCGTTGCAGCAGCCCGGCCCGCCCATCTACTTCTCCGGCCTCAAGGACCCGGCCCGCTCGGCGAAGCGCATCGCGAAGTACGGCCTGCAGGGCTGGATCGGCATCCAGGACTCGCCCGAGGACATCGCCCGCTGGAAGCAGGCGATGGAGCAGGAGCTCAACGAGCTCGGCCGCGGGTTCCCGGACGGTTTCGACATGTGCTCGATGATCTGGTTCGTCATCACCGACGAGCCGATGGACCAGACGAACAACGGCAAGGCGTCGAACCTGCTCGCCGGCACCGCACAGCAGATCGAGGACATGCTCAAGCGGTACCGCGACGCCGGCATGACGATGCCGCTGCTGTGGCCGCCGTTCCGTGACGTGCCGACGGTCAAGACGTTGGACGACCTCAAGCGCCTGACCGAGGAGATCATGCCGAAGGTCGCCGCCGGCTGACCCCGCCCGGCGATCTCCTGTCGACCGGTCGCCCGACCTGACCGCCCCTCGTGGACAGGTCGGGCGATCGCCCGTCCCGAAAGGCAACGGCCGTGAAGCTGGACGTCGACGAGGCCCGCACCCGGTTGGCCGACCACCACCACGGCGTGCTGTGCACGCTGCACGTCAAGCGCGGGCCGGATCCGCAGCCGGTCGTGTACGCCGTCACCGCCGACGGCGCGCACGTGGGTGTCCCCATCGACAAGGTGAAGCCGAAGTCGTCCACCCGTTTGCGTCGCGAGGACAACCTCGAGGCGGACCCCCGCGCCGCGCTGTTGATCGAGCACTGGGAGACCGAGGACTGGTCGCGGCTGTGGTGGGTGCGCGCCGAGCTGCAGCACGTCGCCGACCCGTCCGCCGGTGTCGTCGACGAGCTGGCCGACCTGCTGGCCGCGAGCGTGCCGCAGTACGCCGGCAAGCCGTTCCACCGGGTGCTCGTGTGCCGCATCGAGAACGTCACCGGGTGGTCTGCAGCCGGCTGACCCCTTGCCCGTCCGCCCCCTCGGTCGTAACTTGAGCCGGTGAACAGTAAGTACGAGCTGCCCGGAGCGCTGTGGGCGCACGACCCCGACTCGGCCGCCGCGCTGACCGCGGTGAACGCGCGGGTCTGGCGGACGTTCGACCCGGCGTTGCTGGCTCTCGTGCACGACGGCGTCGCGCGCATCGTCGCGGGCGGCCGGGAGTCCGCCGTACCGGACGACGCCGTCCAGGGCAGGGTTCTCGAACTCGCCGAGCAGCTGGCGCTGGACGTCGGCGGGCTGACGCCGGCGCAGCTCGCGGAACTGGCGGACGACTTCGCCGGTGACCGGCTCGCGGACCTCGTCCGGGCGCTGTTCGCCGTCGAGTTCACGCTGCGGCTGCGGACGGTCGCGGGCGCGCTGCTCGAGCCCGTCGTCGCCGCTCCGACACCGGCCGCGGACCCCGGCGGCACCCTGAAGGACCTGCTGGGCGCCTTCCAGAACGCCGTCGTGCGCGGCGACGTGCTCGATCCGGTGACCACGGAGCTCGTCCGGTTGCGGTGTGCCCGCACCCACGGCTGCCGCATCTGCCAGACCCTGCGGCTCGAGAGCGCGCGCGAGGCCGGCGCCGACGACGCCATGACCGCGAAGATCGACCGCTACGAGAGCAGTGACCTGCCCGAGCGGGCGAAGACCGCGCTGCGGATCACCGACGCATTCATCACCGGCACCGGGGCTCCGCCTGCGGCCCTCGTCGGGCAGGCCCGGCGGACGTTCTCGCAGCGCGAGCTGGCCGCGCTGTGCTTCGACATCCCGAAGTGGAGCACGCAGAAGATCCACGTGGCGCTCGGCACCGACGGCGCCGAGCGCCTCCCGGTCGGCCCGAACGGGGTGGCGCTGTTCGGCTTCGACGCCGACGGACGGCCCGCGGGATTCAGCCCGGCCTGACCTCGGCGCCGCTCACGGCCTGCTCCACCACGTCGGCCACGGTGCGCCCGGCCAGCGTCGCGCGGATGCCGGCCAGCACCTCGGCGTCGAGGTCGGTGAGCACCTGCTGGATGCCGGCGCCCACCGGGCAGGCCGGGTTGGCGTCGTGCACGCCCAGGACGGCGGCGTCGCCGTGCAGCACGTCCCAGACGGCGTCGAGGCCGATCGTGCCGGCGGCGCGCCCCAGCTCCCACCCGCCACCGCTGCCCGGACGGGCGTGCACGATGCCGGCCTCGCGCAGCGGGCCGAGGACGCGGCGCACGTACACCGGCGCGGTGTTGGTGCTCGCGGCGAGTTCGTCCGAGCTGACCGCCCGTCCGGGCATCGCCGACAGGTAGGTCAGCACGTGCACGGCGACCGCGAACTGGGTGTTGGTCGAGGCCACGGGCACACCGCCTTGAGATTCCGTAATCGGACTGGTTACAGTTTGATCCGTAACCACGACGATTACAGTACTGCGCACACGAAAGGACCGTCATGACGTTCGCCATCACCGGCGCCTCGGGCAATCTGGGCCGCCTCGCCGCCGAGAAGCTGCTCGAGCGCGTCCCCGCCGACCAGGTCGTGCTCATCAGCCGCACCAGCGACAAGCTCGCCGACCTCGCCGCGCGCGGCGCCGAGACGCGCGAGGGCGACTTCACCCGCCCCGAGACGCTGCCGGCCGCCTTCGCCGGCGTCGACCGGCTCCTGATCATCTCCACGGACGCCGTCGGCTCCCGGCTCGAGCCGCAGATCGCCGCCGTGAAGGCCGCCGCCGCGGCCGGCGTGCAGCACATCCTCTACACCTCGATCGTCCGGCCGGAGGCGGACAACCCGGCCGCGGTCGTGCCGGACCACGTCGGTACCGAGCAGGCGCTGCGCGACAGCGGCGTGAGCTGGACGATGCTGCGCAACAACATCTACTCCGACTACCAGCTCGGCACGCTGCAGCAGGCCGCCGAGAGCGGGCAGCTCGTCACCAACGCCGGCGAGGGCCGGGTCGGCTACGTCACCCGCGACGACTGCGCGGCCGTCGCCGCCGCCGTGCTCGCGGGCGACAGCACGGAGAACGAGGTCCTCGACGTGACCGGCCCGGACGCCGTGTCGTCCGCCGACCTCGCTGCGCTGGCCGGGCGGCTCGGCGACCGCGAGGTGACCGTCCTGCCCGTCGACGACGCCGCCTACGCGCAGGGCCTCGTCGAGCACGCCGGCCTGCCCGAGCCCGTCGCGCAGCTGCTGACCAGCTTCGGGACGTCCGCCCGGCTCGGTTACGGCGACGTCGTGACCGATGTGGTCGAGCGGTTCACCGGCCGTCCGGCGACGACGCTCGCGCAGCTCGCGGGCGTCCGCTGAGGGGACGGTACGTTCAGGGCAACGGTGGCGTGAGAGAGGTTGGCCTGATGGCGGACAAGATGGTGATGGGCTCGATCGAGGACATCGAGTCGCAGCTCGGCGTCGAGGTCGGTCCCACCGACTGGATCACGATCGAGCAGGACCGCATCGACCGCTTCGCCGAGGCCACCGGCGACCACCAGTGGATCCACGTCGACGCCGAACGGGCCAAGGACGGCCCGTTCGGCAGGACGATCGCGCACGGCTTCCTCACGCTGTCGCTGCTGCCGTTCTTCCTCGCGCAACTGCGCGAGACGGCCAACCTGCGCATGGGCGTGAACTACGGCCTGAACAAGGTGCGCTTCCCGGCTCCGGTGCCCGTCGGCAGCCGGCTGCGTGGACGCTCGACCATCACCGAGGTCAACCGCCTCGGTGACGACGCCGTGCAGTTCACGACCACGGCCGTCCTCGACATCGAGGGCAGCGAGAAGCCGGCGGTCGTCGCCGAGTTCGTGGTGCGCTACTTCTTCGAGCCCACGAGCTGACGCGCGGCGCGCAGCCGCGCGACCGCGGCGCGCGCGTCCTCGGCGACGAGATCGCCGTTGACCGCAGCCCCCGCCATCACGCCCTGCGCGGTGGCGGCCGGCACGGTCGCCATCGGCTCGCGCACGTTGCCCGCGACCCAGACCCCGGGTACCGCGGTGGCGCCCGTCGGGTCGCACGCGTACGCGGGCGGCACAGGACTGCCGGGTTCGGGCTCGGTGAGGACGAGTCCCAGGTCGTCGAGCACCGCGCTGTGAGCCCTCGCCGCCGGCGCGACCACCAATGCCTGCCGCGTCACCCGGCGCCCGTCGGCCAGCCGGACGGCACTCAGTGCGTCACCGTCGGTCTCGATCGCCGCCACGACACCGGGTTCGACCCGCACCCCGAGCGCCTCCAACTGCTCGGCGTCCTCCGGCGCGATCGCGCGACCGTGCGCGAAGACGACGACGTCGTCGCTGAGCTGGCGGAACAGCAGGGTCTGGTGCATCGTGGCCGCGCTCGTCGCCAGCACGCCGATCGCCTGGTCGCGCACCTCCCAGCCGTGGCAGTAGGGGCAGTGCAGGACGTCGCGTCCCCATCGCTCGCGCAGCCCGGGGACGTCCGGAAGCCCGTCGACCACTCCGGACGCCACCACGAGCCGTCTCGCGCTCGCCGTGCCGCCGTCGGCCAGGCGCACCTCGAAGCCGTACGCCACCCGCCGGGCGCCGACGGCCTCGCCGGCGCGCACCGTGCCGCCGTAGCGGCGCACCTCGTCGTGCGCCGTCGCGACTAGCTCGCCCGGCGCGATGCCGTCGCGTCCCAGCAGGTTGTGCACCCCAGGGGACGACGCGTTGCGCGGCCGTCCGCCGTCGATCACGACCACCGACCGGCGCGACCTCGCCAGCGCTGTCGCCGCCGCACTGCCGGCGGCCCCGCCGCCGACCACCACCACGTCCACGTCCACATCTGTCGTCGTCATGGGACGACCATGCGACACCGGCATGCATACTTGCACGTGTTCTTGCAGATCTGCACGATGGGTCCATGACGAGATCGACCGAGGACGTGCTGGCCGGGGTAGGCGACCGGCTGCGCACCCTGCGCCGCGACCGCCAGGTCACGCTCGCCGCGCTCGCCGAGGCCACCGGCATCACCGCCAGCACGCTGTCGCGACTCGAGACCGGACGGCTGCGCCCCACCCTCGAACAGCTGCTCCCCCTCGCCCGCGCCCACGGCGTGGCGCTCGACGAACTCGTCGACGCGCCGCCGACCGGTGACCCGCGCGTCGTGCTCAAGCCGCTGCGGCGGCACGGCCGGGTGTACATCCCGCTGACACGGCGGGCGGGAGGCATCCAGGCCTACAAGGTGATCATGCCGCCCACGCCGCCGTCGTCCCGGCGGCCCCGATTGCAGACGCACGACGGATACGAGTGGCTCTACGTCATGGACGGGCGGGTCCGGCTGCTGCTCGGCGAGCGCGACCTCGAGATGGGTCCGGGTGAGGCGGCCGAGTTCGACACCCGCACCCCGCACTGGATCGGTGCGGTGGGTGATCGTCCGGCCGAGACACTGAGCCTCTTCGGCGTCGAGGGACAGCGGGCGCACGTCACCACCTGAGACGGCGGGAAGGGTCACCGCCGCCGCTGCAACGCGACGGCGGCCCGCGCTGTCCTCCTCCCGAGGAAGATCCACTCGAGGAGGCACCGAACCATGACACGCATTCGCTCCGCTGCCGTCACGCTCTCCGGACTCGCGCTCGTGACCGTCCTGGCCGCGGGGTGTTCGAGCTCGGGGTCGGGCTCGCCCGCTGCGTCACCGGCGACGGGCGCCGGGTCCGCGACGGGCGCCGGGTCCACGGCGGGCGCCGGGTCCGCCACGGGCAGCCCGATCCGGGCGTCGAGCACGTCCGCGCAACCGACCACGACCGTCACGCGGAGCGTCGGCACCAGCCGTCCCGCCTCGCTCGTCGGGCCGTGCCTCGAGTCGCAGCTGCGGGCGAGCATCGACCCCCGACACATCCCCGGCAACGGCACCGCCGGTCCGGATGGCCGCGCCCGTCACGCCGTGCTCGTCGACTTCCGCAACATCTCCTCGCGCACCTGCACGCTCTACGGCTACCCGGGCGCCGCGATCGAGACCGCCGCGAACCAGCAGGTGCAGCAGGCGACCCGCACACCCAGCGGCTCGCTCGGCGGCACCGGACGGCTGCAGACCGTGTCGCTGCGCCCGGGCGCCTACGCCGCCGCTTTCCTCGAGGGCCACGACACCCGCGAACGCGGCGCCGCGCAGGCCGGCTGCGACGCGCCCGAGTACCCGCGCATCCTGGTCACGCCGCCGAACACGGACACGCCGGTGCCGTTCTCGACGGGCTGGCCGGTCTGCTACTCGTTCGAGGTGCACCCGGTGCGGGCGCTCACGACCCCGCCGCAGTAGGCCCTACGGTCGGGACGTGCGGCTGACGACGAGGACGCTCAACCGGACGCTGTGGGTGCGGCAGCGGCTCGTCGCCGGGTCACGTCCCGAGCCGGGCGACGCGATCGAGACGGTCCACCACCTGATCGGGCTGCAGGCGCAGGAGTCGCTCGCGCCCTACCTCGCCCTCGCCGCCCGCCTACCCGGTTTCGACCCCGCGGTGTTCTCGCAGGCACTCGGCGCACGCGAGGTCGTGCGCGTCCTCTCGATGCGCGGCACCGTCCACGCGCTGACGCCCGAGGACGCGCTGGCGCTGCGACCGTGGACGCAGCCGATGCTCGACCGGGTGTCGGCGGGCAACCAGCTCAGCCGCCCGGCGCGGGACGTGCCGTCGGACGCCCTGGTCGCGGCCGCGTCGGTGGCCCTGGCGGACGGCCCGTTGCCCGTCGCCGAAATGGGCGCCCGGCTGGCATCGCGCTGGCCGGACGTTCCCGAGGCGGCGCTGCGCAATGCCGCGCGCGAGCGCGTGCCCATGGTGCAGGTGCCGCCGCGTGGGCAGTGGCGCCGCAGCGGTGGCGTGGTCTACGAGCTGCTCACCACGTGGCTCGGCGAACCGTTGCGCGAGGCCGACGTGTACGAGCTCGTCAGGCGGTATCTGCGCGCCTACGGCCCGGCGACGGCGGCCGACATGACCGCGTGGTCGGGGGTCACCCGGCTCGGCCCGGTGTTCGCCGCGCTGCGCGGCGACCTCGTCATCCACGAGGACGAGAAGGGCCGCACGCTGTTCGACGTCGCGGACGGTGTGATCGCCGACCCGGACCTCGACCTGCCACCCCTGCTGCTCGGCAACTACGACAACCTCTGGCTCTCGCACGCCGACCGCTCGCGGATCGCGACCGACGAGAACCGCCGCGCCTGGATGGGCCCGAACGGCGGCGTCGGCGCCGGGGTGTTCGTCGACGGAATGCTCGAGGGCTGGTGGAACGGCGACGCCGACGGCATCACCGTCCGGCCGTGCCGCGAGTTCACCCGCCGCGAGCGCAGCGCCCTCGACGACGAGATTGCGCGCGTCCGCGCATTTCTCGCCTCCTGACCTGTCTTCCCCTCCCGTCGCCGTCCCCCAGGGTGCGTCTTCTACGGCGATTTGGTTGATCAACAGACCTCTTGATCAACCAAATCGCCGTAGAAGACGGTTCCGGGGAGGGGGTCGGACGAGAGGGTGTCAGAAGCCGAGGAGCTCGGGTTCGGCGAGTGCGAGCGCGAGGTCGTCGGACGTGCCGAGCAGGGCGACGGCGACGCGGGCCATCGTCCGCCGTGCCCACGCGACGGTCGTCGGATCGCCCGGGGCGGCCATCGCCACCCGGAACCCGACGTACTCGAACGTGTTGAGCAGCACGTCCATGTCCTCGTCGGCGGGCGCCGGACGCCCGAGCGACTCGAAGCGGACGGCCAACCGGGAACGCAGCATGTCGAGCGTGCGTTCGCGGTGGGCCGACACCGGCGAGGTCGGGTCGTGCAGTTCGGCGAACAGCGGACGCAACGCCGGGCCGTGGTTCTGCGCCCAGGCGAGGTAGGCGTCGATGCCGGCGACGACCATCTGCACCTCGTCGGCCGCCGCGTCGAGGGCGGCCTGCAGCCCGTCGACCAGCGCGACGTCGGACGCGTCGAGGATCGTCTGCAGCACCTCTTCGGCGTTGCCGAAGTAGCGGTAGAACGTCGGACGGGCGATGCCGGCGCGCTCGATGATCAGCGCGACGCTGAGCCCGTGCGAGCCGTGGTCGGCGAACACGGCGGTGGTCGCCTCGACGATGCGTGCCCGGGCGGCCTCGGCGTCGGCCGCCGACTGCGGCGGCCGGCCCCGGCGGCGCACACCGGACGTGACCTCCGGCGCCTTGACTTCCTGTGACACGGGTTTAGGCTAACAGCACTGTTCAGTGAACAACAGCGTTCATCGAAATGACGCGCCGCCGTCGAGGGAGGACCCTCACCATGTCCGTCAGTGCCGCCGCCCCCGGAGCCCCGTCCGCCGCTCCGCAGCCGCGCCCGAGCCGTGGCGGGACACCGCGCATCGGGGCCGCACTCGACCCCGCCCGTGTCGCGCTGCTCGTCTCGCGGGCGACCGCGGGCGGCGCCGATCCGGTCCTCACGCGGGCACCGGCCACGGGCGCCGTCGTGGCCGAACTGCCGCAGTCCGACGTCGGCGACGTCGAGACGGCCTTCGCCCGGGCGCGTGCCGCGCAGCGCGAGTGGGCGGCCCGTCCGGTCGCCCAGCGCGCGAGGATCGTGGGCCGGCTGCACGACCTCGTGCTCGCCCGGCAGGCGGAGATCCTCGACATCCTGCAGACCGAGACGGGCAAGGCGCGCTCGCACGCGTTCGAAGAGGTCGCGGACGTCGCGATCAACGCCCGGTACTACGCGCGCACCGCCGCCGGGCACCTGGCGTCCCACCGCCGCGGCGGCGTGCTGCCGGTGCTCACCACCGCCCGCGAGATCCGCCGACCCAAGGGCGTCGTCGTCGTCATCTCGCCGTGGAACTACCCGCTCGCATTGTCGGTCAGCGACGCGTTGCCCGCGTTCCTCGCCGGCAACGCCGTCGTGGCGCGCCCCGACAACCAGACGGCGCTCACCACCCTGTGGGCGCACGAGCTGGCCGAGGAGGCGGGCCTGCCGCGCGATCTGTGGCAGGTCGTGCTCGGTCGCGGCCGCGACCTCGGCGCACCGCTGATCGAGCGGGCCGACTTCGTCGACTACACCGGCTCCACCGCGACCGGCCGGGACATCGCCGCGCAGAGCGCCGCCCGCCTCATCGGCTGCTCGCTCGAACTCGGCGGCAAGAACCCGATGCTCGTGCTCGCCGACGCCGACGTGGCCAAGGCCGCCGACGGCGCCGTCCGCGCGTGCTTCTCGTCCGCCGGTCAGTTGTGCGAGTCGATGGAGCGCATCTACGTGCACGCCGACGTGCACGACCGCTTCGTCGAGGAGTTCGTCGCCCGGGTCGAGCGCATGCGCCTCGGGGCCGACCTCGCGTACGACTCCGACATGGGCTCGCTCACGTTCGAGCGGCAGCTCGCGACCGTGACCGAGCACATCGCCGACGCCGTCGCGAAGGGTGCGACCGTGCTGACCGGTGGGCACCACCGCCCCGACCTGGGCCCGCTGTTCTTCGAACCCACCGTGCTCACCGGCGTCACGCCGGAGATGACGGTGCACTCGGAGGAGACGTTCGGCCCGGTCGTCTCGATCTACCGCGTGGCCGACGACGACGAGGCGGTCGCGCGGGCGAACGACACCCGCTACGGCTTGAACGCCAGCATCTGGTCGCGCAACGCGCGCCGGGCGGCGGCGCTCGCCGAGCGCGTGAACGCCGGTGCGGTGAACGTCAACGAGGGCTACGCCGCGGCGTGGGCGAGCGTGCAGGCGCCGTCCGGGGGCCTGGGGGACTCTGGACTCGGGCGCCGCCACGGCGCCGAGGGAATCCTGAAGTACACCGACACGCAGACCGTCGCGGTGCAGCGCGTGCTTCCGATCGCACCCCTGCCGGGTATGTCGGACGCCGTGTGGGCGAAGACCATGACCGGCGCGCTGTGGGCGTTCCGCCGGCTCCACATCAAGTAGAGGGGTTCCCGATGAAGTCAGTGGCAGGCACGACCGTTCTCATCACCGGTGCCGCGCAGGGTCTCGGCAAGCTGTTCGCGCAGCGCGCCGTCGCCGAACGAGCCGCGCACGTCGTGCTGTGGGACGTCAACGAGAGCACGCTCAAGCAGACGGTCGCCGAGCTCGAGGCCGAGGGCGGCACGGTGCACAGCCACGTCGTCGACGTCAGCGACCCGGCCCGCATCCAGGACGCCGCCCGCGCCGTGCGCGACGAGGTCGGCGATGTGCACGTCCTCGTCAACAACGCGGGCATCGTCCGCGGCAACGGTTACTTCTGGGAGAACGACGTCCGCGACGTCGAAGCGACCATGAAGATCAACTCGCTGGCGCCGATGTACATCGCGCGCGAGTTCCTGCCCGGCATGATCGCGTCGGGGCGGGAGTGCCGCGTAGTCAACATCGCCTCGTCCGCCGGCCTGACCGCCGTGCCGCGCCTCGCGGTCTACTGCGGTTCCAAGTGGGCGGCCACCGGGTGGTCCGACTCGGTGCGCCTCGAACTGGAGAAGGCCGGGCACAAGCACGTCCGCGTGACGACCGTGTGCCCGACCTACATCAACACCGGCATGTTCGACGGCGCCAAGGGAATCCTCTTCACCCCGATGCTCGAGGCCGAGGACGTCGTGGCCGACACGTGGAAGGAGATGCTGCGGGGCGGCCCGCAGCTGATCCTGCCCTGGACCTCGCGCCTGTCGAAGGCCGTCACCGGGGTGCTGCCCGTGTGGGCCCGCGACCAGTGGCTCTCGCGCACCGGCGTCTACGACTCCATGGCCAAGTTCACCGGGCACGGGACGAAGTAGACGCCGCTGCGCAGCGCCGTCAGGCCGTCTTGATGGCCGAGACCTCGAGCTCCAGGGTGATCTTGTCGCTGACCAGCACGCCGCCGGTCTCGAGCGCGGCGTTGAAGCTCACGCCGTAGTCGCTGCGGACGATCTCGGTCGCACCCTCGAAACCGATGCGCTGGTTGCCGAACGGGTCGGTGGCCGAGCCGGTGAACTCGAGCGGGAAGGTGACCGACTTCGTCGTGCCCTTGATCGTCAGGTCGCCGGTGACGCGGAAGTCGGCACCGCCGACGTGCTCGATGCCGGTCGAGACGAACGTGAGCGTCGGGAAGTTCTCGGCGTCCAGGAAGTCGTTGGTGCGCAGGTGGCCGTCGCGCTGCTCGTTGCGGGTGTCGATGCTCGCGACCCGGGCGGTGATCGACACGGACGAGGCCGTCGGGTTCTCGCCGTCGATGACGGCGGTGCCCTCGAAGTCGTTGAACGAACCGCGGACCTTGGTGACCATCGCGTGGCGCGCGACGAAGCCGAGGCGGCTGTGCTGGGCGTCGACGGCGTAGGTGCCGGTCAGAGTGCGGAAGTCGGTGGCGGTGGCGGTCATGGTGTCTCCTCGAACGCGTTGGTTGATCCGTCAACCAGACGGTAGGCCGAGAAAGTTGATGTGTCAACAACGTGCCGTAGGATGGTGTCCGTGACCACGCCCGCCGACTCCCCGGGGACCGATGCCGATGCCGGCGTCCGGTGGCTCGACGCGCGTCAGCAGCACGCGTGGCGGGCGTTCATCGGCATGCAGACCCGGCTGACCGCACACCTGGCCCGTGACCTGGTCGAGCGCGCCGGCATGTCGAACGCCGACTTCCTCGTGCTCGTCCGGCTCAGTGAGCACCCGGACGGGCGGATGCGCGCCGTCGAACTGGCGCGCGAGCTCGAATGGGAGAAGAGCCGGCTGTCGCACCAGCTCACCCGCATGCAGCAGCGCGGCCTCGTCGAGCGCCGTTCGTGCGACGAGGACCGCCGCGGGGCGTGGATCGCGATCACCGCCGCCGGGCGATCCGCCATCGAGGCGGCCGCTCCGAAGCACGTCGAGACCGTCCGCCGCGTCGTGATCGACGCGCTCAGCGAGCAGCAGCTCGAGCAGCTCGGCGAGATCTCGGCCGCGATCCTCGACCGGCTCGACACGGAGTGTGCCGGTATGGGCGACTGCTGCGACGAATCGCCCTGATCCCCGGCAGGGCAGGGGCGCGATTCCGCGCTACGGTCCAGGTGGCCCGACACCGGACCGGGGGGACCGATCCGAGGAAGCAGCCACGTGTCCATCGATGTGACCAGCGAGCGACCGGGGACTCCCGCGATCCTGCTCGTCGAGGACGACCACGGTGACGCCGTGCTCGTCCAGGCCGCGCTGTCCGAAGGCGGTTTCCCCGACGACGCGGTGACCTGGCGGCGGACGTTCGCCGACGCCCTCGACGTGATCGAGACGGCGCGCCCCGACTGCGTGCTGCTCGACCTCGGCCTGCCGGACGCCGACGGCTTCGCCGCCGTCCGCAAGATGGTCGAGGCCGCGCCGCAGGTGGCGGTGGTCGTGCTCACCGGCCGGGACGAGCAGTACGGCGTCGAGGCACTGGCGGCGGGCGCGCAGGACTACCTGAACAAGGACACCCTCCTGGGCGGGGAACTGCTGCGGCGCTCGGTGCGCTACGCGGTCGAACGCAAGCGCGCGCAGCTCGCGCAGCAGCAACTGCGCGACCTGCAGCTCGGCGCCGAGGAACGTGCCCGCCTCGAACGCGGCCTGCTGCCCTCGCCGCGCCTGCACACCGGCGCGGTCGAGTGCGCCACGTACTACCGGCCCGGCAACGACGACGCGGTGCTCGGCGGCGACTTCTTCGACGTCGTCGAGGTGCGGCCCGGCGTGGTGCGCGCGGTCATCGGCGACGTCATGGGCCACGGCGCGGACGAGGCCGCGCTCGGTGTGAACCTGCGCGTCGCGTGGCGATCGCTCGTGCTCGCCGGCATCTCGGACACCGACGTGCTGCCACTGATGGCGGCGCTGCTGGGCACCGAGGACGGGTGGTACGCGCGGTTCGCCACCGTCTGCGACATCACCCTCGACGGCGAGACCATGACCATGCGCGTCGCCGGCCATCCGCCGCCCATCCTCGTCGGGCCGACGGGCGCGTCCTATCTCGACGTCGTCCCCGGGGTGCCGCTCGGCGTGACCGCGGCCAACTTCGTGCCGAGCTGGCCCGAGACCTCCGCGGTGGTGCCCGCCGGGTCGTCGATCGTGCTCTACACCGACGGCCTGCTCGACGCGTTCACCGGCGACGTCCGCGGGGGCAGTATCGGCGTCGACGAGCTCATCCACGCGGTGCGCACCGGCGCCGCCGGCCCGGCCCGTCCGCACAACGACTGGATCTCCGCGCTCGTGCACGGCGCGCTGCGCGCTCCGGTCGACGACACCGCCGCCGTCGTGCTGCGGCGCGGATGAGCGGACGCCGACCGTGACCACCGCCCCGCCCCGCACCCCGGTCACCGGCCGCGCCGCCGCACCCGCGGTGACTGCCACCCCGGCAGGACCTGACGACGCCGGATCCGCACCGTCCGCGCCGGCGGCCTCTCCTGCGCCGGCGACCATGACGTTGCGCCGCCGGATGAGCCGCGGCTCGATCGTGCTGGCGGTCGTCGTCGCGCTCCTGCTCGGCACCGTGGGCGTGGTCGGCGGCATCTTCGCCGCCGCGGGCAACAAGGTCGCCTACCAGTGGCAGCCCGCGCTGTCGTGGGCCCGGCGCGTGCTCAGCGACGTGCAGGACCAGGAGACCGGCCTGCGGGGGTACGCGCTCACGTCCAACCCGCGCTACCTGCGCCCGTACACCGACGGGGTTGCGGCCGAGAAGTCCGACGGCGAAACGCTGCGACAGCGTCTCGGCGACGACCCCACCACCGAGCGCATGTACGAGCGCATGATCGAGGCGGCCGACGACTGGCGCTCGCAGATCGCGGAACCGGCCATCGCGCTCATCCGTCGCGGCGATCCGGCCGGTGCGCAGCTCGTCGCCAGCAATCAGGCACTCGACGAGTTCGACGTCATCCGCACCCGCTTCGGCACCCTGAGCGCCGAACTGATCGAGCGCGTGCAGGACGTGCGCGCGCAGCGTGCCGTCTACGGCGTCGTCTTCGCGATCACCGGCGGCCTGCTGGTGATCGTGCTCGCCGGCAGCGGCGCGCTGATCTGGCGCGGCCTGCGCCGTTCGGTGCTCGAACCCGTCGAGGCGCTGTCGGCGCAGACCCGGGCCGTCGCCGAGGGTGACGTGCACCGCGGCATCACCGCGGTCGGACCGGGAGAGATCTCCGCGTTGTCCGAGGACGTCGAGAGCATGCGGCGCCGCATCGCGACCGAACTCGCGCGGGCCGAGTCCATTTCGGCGGAGCTGCGCGAAAGGGGCGAGGAGCTGGCCCGCAGCAACGAGGACCTGCAGCAGTTCGCCTACGTCGCCTCGCACGACCTGTCCGAACCGCTGCGCAAGGTCGCCAACTTCTGTCAGCTGCTCGAGCGCCAGTACTCCGAGCAGCTCGACGATCGCGCCCGCCAGTACATCTTCTTCGCCGTCGACGGCGCGAAGCGCATGCAGGCGCTCATCACCGACCTGCTCGCGCTATCGCGCGTCGGCCGCACGACCGAACCGTTCGAGCGCCTCGACCTCGACGCCAAGCTCGACGTCGCGCTGGGCAACCTGGGCGACCGGCTCGAGGCCGCCGGCGCCACGGTCGAGCGCGAGACCCCGCTGCCGTCGCTGTGGGGCGACCGGGCGCTCATCGTCTCGCTGTTCGAGAACCTGATCGGCAACGCGGTGAAGTACCGGCGCGACGACGTCGCGCCCGTCGTCCGCGTCCGCGCCGACCACGATGCCGCGGCCCGGTCGTGGACCTTCACCGTGAGCGACAACGGCATCGGCATCGACCCGCAGTACGCCGAGCGGATCTTCGTCGTCTTCCAGCGCCTGCACCTGCGCGACCAGTACGGCGGCACCGGCATCGGCCTGTCGTTGTGCCGCCGCATCGTCGAGTTCCACGGCGGTGCGATCTGGCTCGACAGCGGCGACGGTGCCGTACAGTCCGAGACCACCGGCGCGACGTTCCGGTTCACCCTCCCGGAAGGTGGCGGCGATGCCGAACCACGTGACCGACCCACCCCGTAGGTCCCTCGGCGTCCTGCTCGTCGAGGACGACCCGGGTGACGTCATGATCGCGCAGGAGGCCCTCAAGGCCAGCCGCGTGACCTCGCGGTTGACGGTCGTGTCCGACGGCGTCGAGGCGCTGCAGTACCTGCGCCGCGAGAACGGGTACGCGCAGGCCGAGCGTCCGGACCTGATCCTGCTCGACCTGAACCTGCCGCGGAAGAGCGGCCACGAGGTGCTGGCCGAGGTCAAGCAGGACCCGTCACTGCGACAGATCCCGATCGTCGTCCTCACGACGTCCGGGGCGACCGAGGACGTCGAGCGCAGCTACGACCAGCACGCCAACGTGTTCGTCACCAAGCCGGTCGACTTCGACCACTTCAGCGAGGTCGTCAAGCAGATCGACGACTTCTTCCTGACCGTCGCGCAGCTGCCGCCCGCGCACGACTGATCCCCGCTTCCTGGGCCCGTCGCAAGAGATCGTCGCGGCGGGTTAGAAGCGCGGATGGCGGGGGAAGGGTGCTGCCATGACCGCGCGCATCGGAACCATGTCCGTCGACGGAACCCCTATCTCGCAGGCCGACATGGCCCGCATCGAGGCCGAAGAGGCGCTGCACGCCCAGCAGCGTCGTGCGGCCGTGAAGGTGATCGCGGCGTCGGCGACCGACGCCGACGACTGCCGCATGCTCCTGTCCATCCTCGGTCTCGACGACGCGACCGCCCGCGCGGCCCGCGCCGAGATGGCCCCCGCTCCGGCCACGCCGACGCCCAAGCGCACGCGCAAGACCCGCGCCGCCTAGGACCCGTCCGGAGCGTCCCGCTCCCTCGGTAGATTCTCGGCGTGTCCGGCGCCGACGTCTCCGTGTCCGTGCCCGTCCGCCTGGTGCGCGCAGGTCACCACCGCATCGCCTTCACCGACCACGGGCCCCGCAACGGGCCCGTGGTCGTTCTGTTGCACGGGCTCGCCTCCGACCGCGGCACCTGGGACCGGGCCACCGGTCCGCTCGCCGCGCGCGGGCTGCGGGTGCTGGCCGTCGACCTGATCGGCCACGGCGACTCGGACAAGCCGCGGTTGCGCTACCTGCTCGACGACTTCGCCGACTCGCTGCGCGACTTCCTCGACGCGGTGGACGTCGAGCAGGCCGTCCTCGTCGGCCACTCCCTCGGCGGGGCCATCTCCGTCCACTTCGCCGCCCGGTACCCGGGCCGGGTGTCCCGGCTCGTGCTCGTGTCCGCCGGAGGCCTCGGCCGCGAGGTGCACCCGGTGCTGCGCGCGTGCGCGCTGCCCATCGCGCCGGCCGTCCTCTGGTTGATCACACGGCGCCCGCTGCGGCGGGTCTATCGCCACCCGCGGGTGCACCGCTGGCTGCGACTGGCGCCCGAGCGGGTCGAGAACCTGCGCCGGTTCGGACGGGCGCTGGGCACCGCGGCCGGGCAGGCCGCCTTCTTCGCCTCGCTGCGCGGCGTCATCGAGCCCGGCGGGCAACGCGGCAACTTCCTCGAGATGGGCACCCTCGAGCTCGCGCCGGTGCCGACCCTGCTGGTGTGGAACCGGGGCGACCCGATCATCCCGCTCGCCCACGCGCGGGCGGCGCACGAGCACCTGCCCGACAGCGAGCTCGTGGTCTTCCCCCACACCACGCACGACCCCCACCGCGGGTCACCGCAGGAGTTCGCGGACGCCGTCGCCGCCTTCATCGCGCGTCCCACGATGCGGGATCACAATCCCTGATCGTGGGATGCGGCGTAGGGTTCGGCCATGGCCTCCGGACGCCGCTGGGCGATCCTCGCCGCCGGCACCCTCGCGCAGGCGGCCACCTGCTCGTTCGTCTACGGCATGCCGATGCTCGTGCCGGCCCTGCGCGGCAGCGGCATCAGCCTGGTGGGCTCCGGCGTGCTCATCTCGGCGCCCATCGCCGGGCTGCTGCTGACGCTGATCCTCTGGGGCGCCGCGGCCGACCGCTACGGCGAGCGCGTCGTGATCGCGACCGGTGTCGGGGCCTCGGCCGTGCTGCTCGCGCTCGCGTCCGTCGTCGGCGACCGCCTCGGCGCGGTCGGCGGCGGGCTGGTGCTCGCGCTCGCGGGCGCCGCGGGTGCGTCGGTGAACGCCGCCAGCGGACGCATGGTGATGGGCTGGTTCCCGGTGACCGAGCGCGGGCTGGCGATGGGCATCCGGCAGACCGCGCAGCCGCTCGGTGTCGCGCTCGCGGCGCTGACCCTGCCGCCGCTGGCCCAGCAGCACGGGCCGTGGCTCGCCCTGCTGCTGCCGGCGCTCGCGTGCGCTCTCACGGCCACGGCGGTCGTGCTCGTCGTGAGCGACCCGCCGCGTCCCGTCCGGGCCCACGGCGAACCGCCACCGGGGTCGCCGTACCGCGGGGCACCGGACCTCGTCCGGGTGCACGTGTCGAGCGCGCTGCTCGTCGTGCCGCAGTTCGCCGTCGCCGGATTCACGCTCGTCTACCTCGTGGGCGAGCGCGGCTGGGACCCGTCCGCCGCCGGCCGGCTGGTCTTCCTGTTCCAGGTCGCCGGGGCGGCGGGACGCATCCTGTCGGGCGTGTGGTCCGACCGGGTGCGCAGCCGGTTGCGCCCGATGCGGCAGCTGGCGGTCACGAGCGCGGCGCTCATGGGGGTGATCGCGCTCGGCGCGGCGACCGGGCAGTGGTTCGTGCTCGCCGGCTTCGGCCTCGGCGCGCTGGTGACGGTTGCGGACAACGGCCTGGCGTACACGTCCGTCGCCGAGCTGGCCGGACACGACTGGGCCGGACGGGCGCTGGGCGTGCAGAACACCGTCCAGAACGTGGCCGCGGTGATCACCCCGCCGGCCCTGGCCGCGGTCATCGGCGACACCCGCTACGCCCTCGGCTTCGCGCTGGTGGCGGCATTCCCGCTGCTGGCGATACCGATGACGCCGGTGCGCGCGGAGCGCCGCCGCGCGGAGCGCGAGCTCGCGCAGGTCGGCCCGTAGACTCCCGCCAGACCGCGATCAGGGGGTAGCCGTGCTCGATCTCCCGGACGGCGCCTCGGGCGTCCTGCCGAACCAGTACCTGGACGCGGCGATCCGCGAGGGCGTCGTGCACGCCGGCGGGTTCACCATCCCGCGCGAGAACGTGCAGCCCGCCAGCCTGGACCTGCGCCTGGGCGAGGTCGCCTACCGCATCCGCTGCAGCTTCCTTCCCGGACGGCACGCGGTCGAGCAGCGCATCAAGGACTACGTGATCGACGAGCTCGACCTGCGCCGCGAGGGCGCCGTGCTCGAGACCAACCTGCCGTACCTGATCCCGCTCAAGGAGCAGCTCGAGCTGCCCCCGGGCATGCGCGCGAAGGCCAACCCGAAGAGCTCGACCGGACGGGCGGACGTCTTCACCCGCGTGATCACCGACGAGGGCTCGCGCTTCGACGAGGTCGCACCCGGGTACCGCGGCCGGCTCTACCTCGAGGTGGTGCCGCTGTCGTTCCCGGTGCGGGTGCGCGAGGACCTCGCGCTCAACCAGCTGCGGCTGTCGGTCGGGCACGCCGACCTCACCGACGACGACATCCGCGCCGCGCACCTCGTCGACCCGATGCTGTTCGAGGACGGCGCGCCCGTGCCCGCCGAGCGGCTCTCGCTGGCCCAGGGGCTGTTCCTCAGCCTCAACCTGCGCGGCGAGGACACCGGCGGACGGGTCGGCTACCGCTCCCGCGGCAGCGCCCCGCTGCTCGACCTGCGCAAGGTCGGTGCCACCGACCCGGACGCGTTCTGGGAGGCCGTCCGCCGCGAGGACGGCGACCGCGTCGTGCTCGATCCGAAGAGCTTCTACCTGCTGATGTCGCGAGAGGCGGTGAGCATCCCGCCCGGTCTCGCCGCCGAGATGACCGCCTACGACCCGACCAGCGGCGAACTGCGCACGCACTACGCAGGCTTCTTCGACCCCGGTTTCGGCTACGACCCCGACAGCGGGTTCCGCGGCTCGACCGCGGCGCTCGAGGTCCGGGCGCACGACGTGCCGTTCATGATCGAGGACGGCCAGAACGTCTGCAAACTGACCTTCGAGCGGATGCTCGAGGCGCCCACGCAGCTCTACGGGCAGGGCATCGGGTCGAACTACCAGCGTCAGACCGACACGCTCGGCAAGCACTTCCGCCGCGCGGTGCCGCCGACGGGCTGAGACCAGTTCGCCCCGGCCGTCCGAGGACGACCGGGGCGACACCGCGGAGGATATGGGATTTGAACCCATGAGGGGTTTCCCCCAACCCGCGTTCCAGGCGAGCGCCATAGGCCACTAGGCGAATCCTCCGTCGAACAGGATACGGAAGCGGCCAACAGGTCGACCACATGGACCCCTTGGCCCCATCCCGGCGTCGTCAGTCGATCTCCACCGCGACGCGCGTATGGGGCCGAGCAGCGTTCGGTCCGGCTGCGTAGACTCGGACGCCGACCCCCCGCGTGGCGCTCACCCTGCGAACCTCCCCAGGGCCGGAAGGCAGCAAGGATAAGCAGGCTCTGGCGGGTGCGCGGGGGGTCCTCGTACGCCGCCTACGCCGCCTACGCCGCCGGCGCCGACTCCAGGACCACGGTGACGGTGGTGCCCTCGCCGACGCGGCTGCTCATCGTCACCCGTCCGCCCTGCAGCTCGACGAGCTTGCGCACGCTGCTGAGCCCCAGGCCCGTCCCGCCGTCGTCGGTGGCCAACCGGCCGCGGACGAACTCGGTGAAGATGACGGGGACGTCCTCGGGCGCGATGCCGCGGCCCTCGTCGCTGACGCTCAGCTCGACCCAGCTGCCCATGTCGCGGGTGACGAAGTGGATGGGCGAGCCGTCGGGGGAGTACTTGACCGCGTTCGAGACCAGGTTGCTGAGCACCCGCCGCAGCGCCACCCGGTCGGCGGACGCCACCGCGGTGTCGACCTCGATGCTGACGTCCCGCCCGGACAGCAGCGGCTCGTGGGTGCGGACGAACTCGCGGATCGCCTCGCCGAGCGACAGCGGCTCGAGCGAGATCGGCACGGCCCCTGCCCGCAGCTTCGCGTAGTCGAACATCGTCGTGATGAGCGCCTCGAGCTGCTCGGCCTCCTGGAGGATGCGTTCGGCGTACTCGGCGCGGTCGTGCTCGTCCGCCCTCGGCAGCAGCGACGCGTACGCACCGATGCTGGTGAGCGGATGCCGGATGTCGTGCGACAGCGCCGCGAACAGCGAGGCCTGCAGCTGCTCCAGCCGGTGCTGGTCGGTGCGGTCGCGGGTCACCTTCGCGTACCCGGTCAGGGCCCCGCTGTCGTCGTGCAACGCGGTGATGACGACGTCGCCCCAGAACAGGGTGCCGTCCTGGCGCACGCGCCAGCCGGTCTGTTCGACGCGGCCGTGGGCACGGGCCCGGGCGAGCAGCTGCTCCGGCAGGCCGTCGCGCCGGTCGTCGTCGGTGTGGAACATCGAGAAGTGGCGTCCGACGGCCTCGTCGGCGCGGTAGCCCTTGAGCAGTTCGGCGCCGGCGTTCCAGGTGACGACGACGCCGTCCGGGTCGAGCCTGATGATCGAGAAGTCGACCAGCTGCGAAACGAGCGCGAGCGCGAGGGTGGCGTCGTCGTCCACGGTCACGGAATCGAGCGTAGGGCCGTCGGTGACCGCTGTCTCGCGGCCGAGCCGTGCCCGCGCGTGGCCGGGTGTCGGCGCCGCTGGTTAGCCTCGTCGGGTGACCGCAGCCGGGGGCCCGACGAACGGGACGAACACCGCACCGCGCACCCTTGCGCTGTACCGGAAGTACCGATCGTCCACGTTCGCCGAGGTGATCGGGCAGGAACACGTCACCGAGCCGCTGCGTGCGGCGCTGGCCGCGAAACGCATCAACCACGCCTACCTGTTCAGCGGCCCGCGCGGCTGCGGCAAGACCTCGAGCGCGCGCATCCTCGCCCGCAGCCTGAACTGCGCCCAGGGCCCGACGCCCGATCCGTGCGGCGTGTGCGACTCGTGCCGCGAGCTCGCCCCCAACGGTCCCGGCTCCATCGACGTCATCGAGATCGACGCCGCGAGCCACAACGGCGTCGACGACGCCCGCGAACTGCGCGAGCGCGCGTTCTTCGCGCCGGTGCGCGACCGCTACAAGGTCTACATCATCGACGAGGCGCACATGGTGACCACGGCGGCGTTCAACGCGCTGCTGAAGCTGGTCGAGGAGCCGCCCGACTTCCTGGTGTTCGTGTTCGCGACGACCGAACCCGACAAGGTGCTCACGACCATCCGGTCGCGCACCCACCACTACCCCTTCCGGCTCATCCCGCCGGCGGCGCTGCGCGCGCACCTGCAGCACATCGTCGAGCTCGAGGGCATCGCGGTCGAGCCGACGGTGCTGCCGCTCGTCGTGCGCGCCGGCGGCGGTTCGGCGCGTGACTCGCTGTCGATCCTCGACCAGCTGCTCGCCGGTGCCGGCGACGAGGGCGTCACCTACGCGCGGGCCGTCGCGCTGCTCGGTGTCACCGACGGTGCGCTGCTCGACGACATGGTCGACGCCCTCGCGGCCGAGGACGCCGCCGGCGTGTACGAGACCGTCGACCGGGTCGCCGAGGCCGGGCACGACCCCCGCCGCTTCTCGCTCGACCTGCTCGACCGGTTCCGCGACCTGATCCTGCTCGACGCCGTGCCCGACGCCGGCGACCGCGGCCTGGTCGACGTGCCCCAGGACCAGCTCCAGCACATGTCCGACCAGGCGGTGCGGCTCGGCGCCGCGGCGCTCACCCGGTTCGCCGAGATCGTCCACACCGCGCTGATCGAGATGCGCGGCACGACCTCGCCGCGACTCGTGCTCGAACTGCTCTGCGCCCGCATGCTGCTGCCCGACGCCGCCGACGACTCGGCCGCACTGCTGCAGCGGCTCGAGGCGCTCGAGCGGCGGATGACGCTCGGGGGCGCGGCCCCAGCTGCTGCCCCAGCGGCCGCGTCGGCTCCCGCGGTGACCGCCGCGCCGCCGCTCTCGGCGCAGCAGCGTCCGGTGGCGAAGGACCGTCCGGTGCAGCCCGCCGCCACGCCCGCCGCCACGCCCGCCGCCACGCCCGCCGCCACACCGGCCGACACGCCCGCCCGGCGCGCGCACGAGCAGCAGCCGACGTCCGCGGTGCGGCCCGAGGGCGAGGCACGGCCGGCGGCGACCGTCCCGACCGAGGCGGCCGACGAGCCTGCGGCCGCCGAGGCGCGGCCGAGCGCCTCCGGGGGGCTCGACTCGAACGCGTTGCGGCGGTTGTGGCCCGACGTGCTCGAACTGGTCAAGCAGGCGAGCCGCCGCACCCGCGCGCTGCTCGACAACGCGCAGATTACCGACGTCGACGGGCAGACGCTGCACCTGTCGGCGCCGACCGCGCTCGCGAAGATGATCGGCGAGGACAGCAACACCAACGTCCTGAAGACGGCGCTGACCAAGACCGTCGGCGGGGAGTGGAAGGTCGTGGTCGGGGCCGGCGCCGCGGCTGCGCCCGCCGCCACGACGTCCGCGTCGTCCGGCCCGGCCCGATCGTCCGCCCCGCCGCCGCCCGAACCCGACCCGCGCGACGACGAACCCGACGAGCGCGACCTCGGCCCGGGCCGCCCGGCGCCGCCCGACCCCGAGGCCGAGGCGCTCAAGCTGCTGACCAGCGAGCTGGGGGCGCGTCCGCTCGACGGGTGAGTCAGCGGGCGCGCAGGTAGGCGAGAATTCCCGCCGCCACGGCGCTCGCGATGCGGGCCCGGCCCGGGGCGGACGACAGGAGCGCCGCGTCGCCGGCGTTGCGCATGTTGCCCAGCTCGAGGAAGGTCGTCGGCCGCCGCGCCAGGTTCAGCCCGGCCAGGTCGTCGCGGAAGTAGTAACCGTCCGTGCCGATGTAGGTCGAGGGCGTGAGCCCGGACGAATCCGTCAGGGTGCGGTGGATCGCACGGCCCAGCTGCACCGACTGCTGCGTGGCCTCGGCGCTCGCGCCGTCGGGACGGCGGGAGTCCTGATTCACGTGGAACCCGTGCCCTGACGCGTCCGCGCCGTCGGCGTGGATCGACACGCACGCGTCGACGCCCGCCCGGTTGCCGACCGCCGCGCGCTCGTCGACGCAGGGTCCGGTGCCGACGTCGTTCGGACGGGTGAGCACCACCCGCACGCCGCGGGACTCGAGGATGCGGCGCACCCGCAGCGAGACGTCCCAGGTGAACGCGTGCTCGGGGTAGCCGGCGTTCGTGTTGGTGCCCGTGGTGTCGCAGGCCTTGTACTGCCCGTAGCCGGCCGGCACCTGGCGGTTGATGTACGCCTGGTTCGAGGCGTTGCCGCCGTTGTGGCCCGGGTTGAGCACGACCGTCGCGCCGCGGACGCTGCCGGCCGGGTCCGGGGGTGCGGGCGCGGGTGGACGGGACGTGGTCACCGTCCGGGTCGGCGTCGCACGGGCACTCGTGCTGCGTGGCCGGCTCGTCGACGACGTGGCCGCGCTGGTCGTGTCGGGGGCGGACGAGGACGGGGCCGCCGTGCTCACCGGCGCGCTCGTGCGTGCGCTCGTCGCCGGGCTCGCGCTGCCGCTGGGCGCCGGGTCGCCGGGGTCGCTGCTGCACCCGGCGAGCAGCACCGTCGCCGTGAAGCCCGCGACGGCGGCGCGCACGCGAGGACCGGGACGCATCGGTCCAGACTCGCACGCCGACGCGCCCCGCCGTCCGACCCGCCGCCACGGCGCGGCGTCGGCCCCGGCGGATACCCTGGCCCGGCAGAGTTCGACCCGACGGGCGAGACCCGACGAGCAAGGGTGTGGATGCGATCGTGGCCCAACGTGGCGGCGGCTTCCCCGGTGGCGGGCAGCCCAACATGCAGCAGCTGATGAAGCAGGCTCAGAAGATGCAGGAGCAGATGCAGGCCGCGCAGGCCGAGCTCGCTGCCGCATCGGTCACCGGCACCGCCGGCGGCGGCCTCGTCACCGCGACGCTCACCGGCTCCGGCGAGCTGACCGCCCTGACGATCGACTCCAAGGCCGTCGACCCCGACGACGTCGAGACCCTGCAGGACCTCGTCGTCGCCGCCGTCCGCGACGCCAACCGCGCGGCGAGCGAGCTCGCGGCCGAGAAGATGGGTCCGGTCGCCGGCGGTCTCGGCGGCGGTCTCGGCATCCCCGGGCTCTAGTCCGCCCGTGTACGAGGGCGCCGTCCAGGACCTCATCGACGAGCTCGGCCGGTTGCCGGGAGTGGGGCCCAAGAGCGCCCAGCGCATCGCGTTCCACCTGCTGGCCACCGAACCCGCCGACGTCGAACGCCTCGCGGGCGTGCTGTTGCGGGTCAAGAACGAGGTCAAGTTCTGCACCGTGTGCGGCAACGTGTCGCAGGCGGACGTGTGCCGCATCTGCAGCGACCCGCGCCGCGACACCACGGTCATCTGCGTCGTCGAGGAGCCCAAGGACGTCGTCGCGATCGAGCGCACCCGCGAGTTCCGCGGCCGCTACCACGTGCTGGGCGGCGCGATCAGCCCGATCGACGGGGTGGGCCCCGACGACCTGCGCATCCGCGAGCTGCTGGCCCGGCTGCGCGACGGCGTCGTCACCGAGCTGATCCTCGCCACCGACCCGAACCTCGAGGGCGAGGCCACGGCCACCTATCTCGGGCGCCTGCTCGGACCGATGGGTCTGGTCGTCAGCCGCCTGGCGAGCGGGCTGCCCGTGGGCGGTGACCTGGAGTACGCCGACGAGGTGACGCTCGGCCGGGCCTTCGCCGGGCGCCGCCGGATGGAG
This sequence comes from Jatrophihabitans fulvus, assembly GCF_054781375.1. Classification (NCBI taxonomy): domain Bacteria; kingdom Bacillati; phylum Actinomycetota; class Actinomycetes; order Jatrophihabitantales; family Jatrophihabitantaceae; genus Jatrophihabitans; species Jatrophihabitans fulvus. The sequence goes on along the minus strand of NZ_BAAGUN010000005.1, from coordinate 75,005 downwards.
TAGCGCCGGTGCGCCGCGCGCTCTACTGGACGGCGCTCGTGCTCGCGCTCGCCCTGGCCGTCGGCGGCGGGTTCGTCGCGGTGCGGGAGTGGGTCGACGGCGACGGCCCCGACGGCGCCGTCCGCGGGTACTTCCAGGCCCTGGCGGACGGTGACGCACCGACCGCGCTCGCCTACGGCACGATCCCCGACGGGCCGCGGGCGCTGCTCACCTCGTCGGTGCTGCAGGTGCAGCAACGGCTCGCGCCGATCGACGACGTCTCGGTGCGCACCACCCTGCAGACCGGTGACCGCGCGCGCGTCGAGGTGTCGTACTCGCTCGGGTTCGCCGACGGGGCGCAGCGACAGCAGGCGGTCGTCCCCGTGCACCGCACCGCCGACGGGTGGCGGCTGAACTCGGTCGCCGTGGCCACGCAGGTGCAGTTGCTCACCGCGCAGCAGCGGGCGACGCTCGCCGGCCGCGCGATCCCCGAGGGGACGACGCTGCTGTTCCCCGGCGCCGTGCCCGTCGTCTTCGACACCCCGTACCTGCGCACCACCGGCGGCGAGGACGCCGTGTCGGCGTCGTCCGACCCGACGACCCAGGTCGGGGTGACGGTCTCCGCGGCAGGACGCCGGGCCGCGCTCGCCGCGGTGCGGACGGCCCTCGGCCGCTGCCTGCGGCCCGGCGCGCCGCTCACCTGCCCGCTGCCCGAGGGTCGTTACGTGCCGGGCAGCCTGCGCGGCAGCGTGACCGACGACGACGGCCTCACCGTGTCGGTGTCGTCGAGCCGGGTGGGGAAGCTGCGGGTGAAGGGCGACGTCGGCGTGCGCGGCAGCTACCGGCGCCTCGAGTTCGACAACACCGTCACGTCGCGCGACGGCACGACGTTTCGGCTGCCCGTCGTCGCGCGCACCTACGCCACCGCGCCCCTGCGCGTCACCTGGGACGAGTCGTGACCCGGCGACTGCTCGCGGTGCTGGTCGCGGTGACGCTCGGGGTCGTGATCGCGCCCCCTGCCGCCGCAGCACTCCCGATTGCCGCTGCCGCAGCACTCCCGATTGCCGCTGCCGCAGCGCCCGGACCGGGCAGCGCGCCGCAGTACTGGTTCGACGACTGGGGCGTGTACGACCTCTGGAACGCCGGCGCGCGCGGCCAGGGCGTCACCGTCGCCACGATCGACACCGGCGTCAACGCCGCCCTGCCCGAACTGTCCGGACGGGTCCTGCCCGGCACCGACCTGGGCCTGGGCGGCAACGGGCAGACCGACCGTGACCGCAGCCGCTTCGGGCACGGCACCGCGATGGCGTCGATCATCGTGGCCCGTCCGGGACTGCTCGACATCACCGGCGTCGCGCCGGACGCACGGGTGCTGCCCGTGGCGGTGCCGCTGAACGGCACCACCGACGCCCAGCGCCCAGACCGGCTGCCGGAGGCCATCCGCTACAGCGCCGACCGCGGCGCGAAGATCATCAGCATGTCGCTCGGCGGCAAGCGCGACGCCGACGAGGACCAGGAGTCGTGCCCGGCGGACGAGCAGGCCGCCGTCTTCTACGCCATGCGCAAGGGCGCCGTCGTCCTCGCGTCGGTGGGCAACACCGGTCCCCGGCGCAACGTGATCGAGGAACCGGGCGTCTGCCTGGGCGTGGTGTCCGTCGGCGCGGTCGACGCCGCGGGCCGCGTGGCGAGCTTCTCGACGCGGCAGCCCTACCTGACGATGGTCGCCCCCGGCGTCGAGGTCGCCTCGCTCGGACGGGTGGCCGGCAGCGCGTTCTCCGGCGACGGCACCAGCCAGGCGACCGCGCTCGCGTCGGGCGTGGCGGCAATGGTGTGGTCGCGCTACCCGACGCTGACCCCCCGGCAACTGGTGGCGCGGTTGCTCGCGACGCTCGACCGTCCGCGCGGCAGCCGCAGCGCCTACGGCCTCGGCGAGCTGAACGCCGCCCGCGCCGTCACCGACCGCGTCCCCGCGACCGCTCCGAACCCGGTCTACGACGCGGCGGCGCCGTTCCTGCGGCGCTCGGCGGCGCTCGGCCGTCCGGCCGCGGCGGGGGCTGCGGCACCGCGCCCCGCCCGTGCCACCGCCGCGCCCGACCCCGCCACCGTGGGGTCGGTGCCGCGCGTCTCTTCGACGCTCGTGCTGTCCGCCGCCGCCGGGCTGCTCGGCCTCGCCGCCGCGATCGCCCTCGTCGTGGTCGGGCTGCGCCGACGGCGTCGCCGTTCGCTCTACGGGTGGTCGATGGACGCGTTCGACGAGGCCCGTCCGCCGGGCTGACGGGTCAGGAGCGCTTCAGACCGCGTGAGGCGAGCCAGCCCACGAGCTGCTTCGGGTTGCGGGTCTGGGTCCAGACCCGTCCCGGGCCGGTCACGTCGAACACGAGCGACTCACCGGACTTGAGCGACTGCACGAGCCCGGCGCTCACGTCGCGCATCTCGTAGCGGACGCCGGCGTCGAAGGCGACCAGATGACCGGTGTCGACCACGACGCGCTCGCCGTCCGCCAGGTCGAGGACGTCCAACGCGCCGAAGCACGACACCAGTACCAGACCGGGGGAACTGCCCTCGTTCGTGACACGGGTGAGGAACCCGCCCTCGCCGCCGGCGAGGTTCTTGAACCCGGCCCACCTCGTGTCGAGACGCAGTGCGTCGGAGGACGCGACCCAGCAGCCGCGGGTGAGCTCGACGCTGCGCCGGACCTCGATGACGGTGACGTCGCCCGGCAGGCGGGGCGCGAGGTCGATCCACCCCGCGCCGTCCTCGGCGGCGAACCGGCTGACGAACAGCGATTCGCCGCCGAGCAGGCTGCGCTTCACGCCCTTGACCAGCCCGCCGTCCGCGGACGCGGTCACGGTGATGCCCGGTGACATCGCCATCATCGCGCCCGACTCGGCCCGTACCGCCTCGCCCGCGTCCAGCGCGACGCGGGCGACGGCGAAGGACGGCGCGTGACGGATGTCGATCTTCATGACGGCGACGCTAGGCGCCGCCGGAGCGCCTCGGCATCCGCCGCAGGGCTACGGCCGGGTCGACTTTCGTCGGACGATCAGGCCGAGCGGCGCCGCGCGGACCGGTTCACGGCACTGAGCACCGCCTGCAGCGAGGCCTGGGTGGTCGACTCGCTGATGCCGACGCCCCACAGCACCTCGTCGTGCCCGATTTCGATCTCGAGGTAGGCGGCGGCCTCGGCGTCCTTGCCCGAGGTCAGCGCGTGCTCGGCGTAGTCGAGCACCCGCACCGACAGCCCGCCGTAGCCGAGGTCGACGTCGCTGAGGGCGTCGCAGAACGCCGACACCGGACCGTTGCCGATACCGCTGATCTCGTACTCGCGGCCGGAGACGGAGACCTTCGCGGTCAGCCGCTCGGTGCCGCCGTCGGTGGACGACTGCCGATCGAGCAGCGCGACCGGACCGTCCGCCCGCAGGTACTCGCCGGAGAAGATCTGCCACATGAGGGCACCGTCGACCTCGCCGCCCTCGCCGTCCGCATGCTGCTGGATGACGTGGCTGAACTCGATCTGCAGCCGGCGCGGCAGGTCGAGCTTGTGGTCGGCCTTCATGATGTAGGCGACGCCGCCCTTGCCCGACTGCGAGTTGACGCGGATGACCGCCTCGTACGAGCGTCCGACGTCCTTGGGGTCGATGGGCAGGTACGGGATGTTCCAGGGCATCTGCTCGACCGGCCGGCCCGCCTCGGCCGCCTGGCGCGCGAGGTCGTCGAAGCCCTTCTTGATCGCGTCCTGGTGCGAGCCGGAGAACGACGTGTAGACGAGGTCGCCCGCGTAGGGATGCCGCTCGTGGACGCCGATGCGGTTGCAGTACTCGGCGGTGCGCCGGATCTCGTCGATGTCGCTGAAGTCGATCATCGGGTCGATGCCCTGGCTGTACAGGTTCAACCCCAGCGTCACCAGGTCGACGTTGCCGCTGCGCTCGCCGTTGCCGAACAGGCAGCCCTCGACGCGCTGCGCGCCGGCCAGCACTGCGAGCTCGGCGTCGGCGGTGGCCGTCCCGCGGTCGTTGTGCGTGTGGACGGACAGGCAGACGTGGTCGCGACGCGAGAAGTGGCGCGACATCCACTCGATCTGGTCGGCGTAGACGTTCGGGGTCGAGCGCTCGACGGTGCACGGCAGGTTGAGCACGATCTCGCGCTCGTGGTCGGGCTGCCACACGTCCATGACCGCCTCGCAGATCTCCAGCGAGAAGTCGAGCTCGGTGTCCATGAAGATCTCGGGCGAGTACTCGAGCCCGAAGCTGGTGTCGGCCAGGTGGATGTCGACGTACTTCATGATCGCCTGCACGCCGTCGACGGCGACCGCGCGGGTCTCGGCGCGGCCGTCACCGTCGAAGCCGAAGACCACCTTGCGGAAGACGGGCGCGGCGGCGTTGTACATGTGGACGGTAGCGTTCGGCGCGCCGACCAGCGACTGGATCGTCCGCTCGATCAGTTCCTCGCGCGCCTGCGTGAGGACGGAGATGCGCACGTCGTCCGGGACCCGTCCCGACTCGATGAGCGAGCGGACGAAGTCGAAGTCGGTCTGGCTCGCGGCCGGGAAGCCGACCTCGATCTCCTTGTAGCCCATGCGGACGAGCAGGTCGAACATCGCGTTCTTGCGCGCGGCGTTCATGGGGTCGATGAGGGCCTGGTTGCCGTCGCGCAGGTCGGTCGACAACCAGCGCGGGGCCTCGGTGACGGTGCGCGACGGCCACTGGCGGTCGGGCAGGTCGACGGCGGGGAACGGGCGGTACCGGTGGCACGGCATGCCGGAGGGCTGCTGCGGGAAGGGACGGGTGCTCATGACTGCTCCTGGGACTCACTCGGTGCTGAGGTGGCTGGAGTGGTCGGCGCAGTGCAACGGCCCGCGACGAGGGGCCGACCGGAACGTTGTTACCGGGCCTCGCCGCGGCCGCGAAGAAGCAGCGCGCGCGTCATGATGAGCCGAGGCTAGCCGGTGGCCGCGCGCGGCGTCCAACCACCCACCCGGCCGGTTCCTGCCGGACCCTTTCTTCTAGGACTCTCAGCGGTTACCGTCCGGTCGCACGGTTGTCCGATATCCGAGGAACGACCGGCATGTGATGAGGCGGGGGCCAGGATGCAGTGGCGCAAGCTGACCGCGGGGATCGCGGTCACGATCACGGCGGGGGCGATGGCGGCAGCCTTCGGCCCGGTCGGCACCGCGCAGGGACGGCAGGTGTCGGCGACCCCGGCACGCGTCGACCCGGCGCTCGGCAACGGACTGGGACGTCTCGTCCCCTCCTCGGCGGCCCGGGCCAAGCTCGCGGTCGGCGGGGTGCGCATCGACCAGGGTGCGCTGGCCATCCGTGACGCGCAGGGTCGCGTCCTGATCGACATGACACCGCAGGCCGGCGTCGACCGCGCGGCGTTTCGCGCGCGGGCCGCGGCCGCGGGTCTCGCGGTCACGGCGACCGACGCGGCCACCGGCACGCTCGAGGGCTACGTCGCGACGTCGGCCATCCGGTCCGTCGCGGCCGTCGCGGGCACCGGCACGATCAAGATGGTGCCGCGGCCGACGTCGCACACCGGCTCGATCGAGTCGCAGGGCGTCGCGTTCCAGCGCATCGACAAGGTCCTCGCCAAGGGCGTCGACGGCAAGGGCGTCACGGTCGGCATCCTGTCCGACTCGTACGACACCGCCACCGAGACCTACACCGGTGAGCCGCTCACGATCCACGCGCAGCAGGACATCGCCTCCGGCGACCTGCCCGGCTACGGCAACCCGAAGTACCCGACGCCGGTCGTCGTCATCCAGGACCTGCCCGCCGCGGGCGGCGGCCACGACGAGGGCCGTGCGATGGCCCAGATCATCCACGACATCGCCCCGGCCGCGAAGCTCTGCTTCGCCACCGCCTTCGCCGGTGAGATCCAGTTCGCCGACAACATCCGCCGCCTCGCCGACCCGGCGGGCAAGTGCAAGGCGGACGTCGTCGTCGACGACGTCGGCTACGGCGACGAGCCCGTGTACAGCGACGGTCCGGTGGCGCAGGCCGTCGACGACGTCGCCAAGCAGGGGGTCTCGTACTTCTCGTCCGCGGGCAACGCCGACCGTCCCGGCTCGTGGGAGTCGCCGCTGAAGCTCGTCCCCGCCAAGAAGGCGGCGAAGGGCACGAACCTGGACCTGTCCGAGGTGCCGCCGGCGCTCATCAGCGGCGGCCTGCAGGACATGAACCCGGGTTCAGGTGTCGACGTCGCGCAGTCGGTCACGCTCGGCGACTCGGGCAGCATCACGCTGCACTGGGACGACCCGCTCGACCGCGACGGCACCAAGTACGGCGCGTCGATCTTCCACGCGGAGGGCGAGCTCACCGCGTCCACCCGCTCGGTCGACTACCAGTTCACGCCGTCCGCCGCCGACCTCGGCAAGCAGGTGTCGGTGAAGGTCGACGGCGTGCCCAGCGGCTCGACCGACGTCATCGTCACGGTCACCCGACCGGACGGCTCGACCGTCGGCCCGATCGACACCGGCAGCTCGCCGGAGTTCGCGGGTCTCACGCTCACCCAGTCGGGGACGTACACGATCACCGTCGACGGCTTCGACTCCTCGGTCGGCGGGTTCACCGTCGACGTGCTGCCGGTGACGAGCCTGTCGAAGGTCACCACCGACTTCAACGTCCTGCTGTTCACCGAGAGCGGCGAGTTCGTGGGCTCGAGCGGTGACGACAACCGGCTGACCGGTCTGCCCGTCGACATCCTGTCGCTCGGGGGCCCGGCGAAGCTGCAGATCGCCATCGCGAAGACGGGCACGGCACCGACGCCGGTCACGCACCTGAACTACATCGCGCAGGACGACTTCTACCAGACCGAGTACTACCGCTCGCTGGCGAACGCGATCTACGGCCACCCGGCCGCGGCGGGCGCGAACGCGGTGGCGGCGTACGACCCGTACAAGTCCTTCCTTCCCGAGTCGTTCACCTCGCCCGGCGGCAAGCTGCCGTTCTACTTCGACCGCAACGGCAACCGGCTGTCCAAGCCCCAGTACCGGGCCAAGCCGGACATCGCCTCGACGGACGGCGGCAACACGACCTTCTTCATCAGCGACACCCCGCAGGACCCCGACCCGGCGCCGAACTTCTTCGGCACCAGTGCGGCCGCGCCGCACGCGGCGGGCATCGCGGCGCTGATGCTGCAGCGGGCGGGCGGCAGCAAGTCGCTCACCCCGAAGCAGGTCACCGCCCGCATGAAGCAGACGGCGTTCCGGCACGACCTCGACCCGGACCGCGCGTCCGGGACGGCCGGGGGCCTCACGCTGAGCGCGAAGGGTCCGCAGGGCAGCGAGGGCGACACCGTGCCGCGCTCGATGAACGACCCGCGGTTCTTCACCCTGAGCTACACCGGCAAGGTGCCGCTGCGCTCGGTCACGCTCTACGGCGAGACCGCCAGCCCGACGGCCTTCGGCAAGCTCGACCCGCCGTCGTCCGACGGTGTCGTGTTCGACCCGCGCCCGTTCACCGGCTCGGCGCCGTTCTACGACCAGGGCTTCCCGTTCACCGTGGGCGGGGCGTCCGGGGTGAAGGCGTCGTCGGTGACGCCGACCTACGGCGTGCCCTACGGCACCACCGGCACCTACCGCCACCTGCGGCTCAACTTCACGCAGGGGCTGAAGAAGGGCGCGACGCTGCGCTTCGGTGTCGACCGCGACCTCGCGGTCTGGGCGCCGGGCCTGCCGCCGCGCCAGGGCAACGGGGCCGACGAGCTCGGCGGTGCGGTGTTCCTGCCGCAGGGCAGCCTGGTCCGCGGTGGTCTGACCTTCCAGGCCGTCCGCGCCGACGGTTCGGTCATCCGCGGCACGCTGGTGAACCGACTCGGCACCGGGTGGACCCCGCTCGACGGCTGGGGCATGGTCAACGCCCAGCGGGCGGTGTTCGGCTCCTGACCGACCGGTAGACCCGATCGACGGACGGCCCGGCGCGGTGCGCCGGGCCGTTCGTCGTCCCCGGGGACGTCAGCGCAGCGTGTCGACGGGCAGCGCGCCGCGGCTGCGGACGGTGCGGATCGCGAAGGTGCTCAACGCGTTCGTCACCGGCCCGATGGCGAGCACGTGGTCGAGCAGCAGGCTCTCGTAGGACGCCAGGTCGGGAACGGCGGCCTCGACGAGGAAGTCGGCCTCGCCCGAGACCGCATGGCAGGCGACCACCGCGGGGATGGCCAGCAGCGCGTCCTCGATGCGCCGCGACGTCGCGCGGGAGTGCTGTTCGACCCGCAGCGACATGAAGACGGTCAGGCCCAGCCCGAGCCGGCCCCGGTCGAGGTCGGCGCGGTAGCCCGCGATGACGCCGGCCTCCTCGAGCGCCTTCGTGCGACGCAGGCAGGCGGACGGCGACAGGTTGACGGCCTCGGCGAGCTCGACGTTGGGGATCCGCCCGTCCGTCTGCAGGCGTTCGAGGATGGCGCGGTCGATGCGATCGAACTGCGGTGGCACGATCTGCAGTCTAGCGGCGCTTCGAGCGACGATCATTGCGCAGTAGGCGGCCTGGCGCGCAATGTTCGGCATCGCGTGCCGCGCGATCGGCGCCATCGTTGTGTCATGGCGACAACGGATCTCGGCACCGGGCGTGCCGTCGTGCTGTACGTGGGTGCCCTGCTCGGGCCGGGGGTGCTGATCGTGCCCGGCGTGGCGGCGGGGGTGGCGGGACCGGCAGCGGTGCTGGCCTGGCTCGCGCTGCTCACGCTGTCGGCGTTGCTGGCCTGGATGTTCAGCGCACTCGGCACGCGGCTGCCCGACCGGGGCGGTGCCGCCGGGTACGTCGCCCACGCGTTCGGGCCACGGGCCGGGCGGGCGACCGCGGGGTGCTTCGTCGCCGGAACGGCATGCGGCGCCCCGGTCGTGTGCCTGATCGGCGGCGGGTACGCCGCGGCGGCGGTCGGCGGCGGACGGAGCGCCACCGTCGGCGCGGCGGCGCTGATGCTGGTCGTCGTGGTCGGCCTGACCCTCGGCGGCGCGCGGGTGTCGGCGGCCGCGCAGCTGCTGCTCGTCGCCACCCTGACCGCGGTGGTCGTGATCGCCGTCGTCGGGTCGGCACCGCACGCCCGCGCGGCGTACTGGCAGCCGTTCGCGCCGCACGGCTGGACCGCCGTCGGACGGGCAGCCGCACTGCTCATGCTGTCCTTCGTCGGGTGGGAGGCGATCGCCCCGCTCGTCGGACGGCTGCGCGACCGCGAGCGCCGGCTGCCGCGGGTCATCGCGATCTCCTTCGGCGTGACGTCGACGATCTACCTCGGCCTCGCGGTCACCACGGTCGGCGTCCTCGGCCCACGGGCGGGTACGCACACCCCGGTCGCCGACCTGCTGGCCGTCGCCGTCGGTCGCGGTGCGACGGCGATCGCGGCCGTGGCCGCCGTGGCCCTGACGCTCGCCGCGGTCAACGCGTACCTGGCGGGGGCCGTGGCGACCGTCGCCGCGGCGGTGCCCGGACGGCCGACGGCGGGCCGCCTGCTGCCGGCCACGGTCGGTGGGGTCGGCCTCGTCGTGCTCGGTGGCGTCGCCGCCGGGTGGTGGAGTGCCGAGCAGCTCATCGTGCTGCCGACCGCGTGCTTCGTCGCGGTGTACCTCGGGTGCACGGCGTCCGGCGTGCGGGCGTTGCGCGGCGCGGTACGGGTGGGCTCGCTGGTCGCCTGCGTGGCCGTCGGGGTCGTCGCGGGGTTCACGGGGTGGTCGATGGTGGTGCCGGCGTGCGTCGCCCTGCTGGCGATCACGGTCCGGATTCCGTCGTCCGAACGGGCGGACGGAACGAAATCGGTTGTTGAGCCCACCCGGGTCACGCGGCTAGCGTGACAGCGTGGCCGAGAAGCGCAAGGTGCAGAACTTCATCGACGGCAAGCTCGTGGACGCGAAGGACGGTGCGACCACCGACCTGATCGACCCGACGACGGGGGAGGTCTTCGGATCGGCGCCGTTGTCGACGCAGGCCGACGTCGACGCCGCCTACGCCGCGGCGTCCACGGCGTTCGAGTCCTGGGGGACGACGACCCCGAGCGAGCGGCAGCAGGCGCTGCTGAAGTTCGCGTCCGCGCTCGAGGACCGCGCCGAGGACCTCATCGCCGCCGAGTGCCAGAACACCGGCAAGCCGACCGAGCTGATGCGCAGCGAGGAGATCCCGCCCGCGCTCGACCAGATCCGGTTCTTCGCCGGTGCCGCGCGCGTGCTCGAGGGCCGAAGTGCCGGGCAGTACATGGCGGGTTTCGAGTCCTACGTCCGCCGCGAGCCGGTCGGCGTCGTGGGCCAGGTGACGCCCTGGAACTACCCGTTGATGATGGCCGTCTGGAAGTACGCGCCCGCGCTCGCCGCCGGCAACTGCGTCGTGCTCAAGCCGTCCGACACCACCCCGGTGACCACGGCGCTCATGGCCGAGATCGCCGCCGAGCACTTCCCGCCCGGCGTCTTCAACGTCGTCTGCGGCGACCGTGACACCGGCCGCGCGATCGTCGCGCACAAGACCCCGGCCATGGTGTCGATCACCGGTTCGGTGCGCGCCGGGTTCGAGGTCGCGAAGGGCGCGGCCGAGGACCTGAAGAAGGTGCACCTCGAGCTGGGCGGCAAGGCGCCGGTCATCGTCTTCGACGACGCCGACCTCGCCGACGCCGCCGAGAACATCGCGATCGCCGGCTACTTCAACGCCGGTCAGGACTGCACCGCCGCCACCCGCGTGCTCGTCGCCCCGGGCGTGGCCGACGAGTTCACCGCCGCGCTCGCGGAGCAGGCGAGGAACACGAAGACCGGCCTGCCCGACGACGACGTGCTCTACGGGCCGCTCAACAACGCCAACCAGCTCGAGCGCGTCAGCGGCATGGTCGAGCGCGTGCCCGACCACGCGCAGGTGCTCGCCGGCGGCGCCCGCCGGGGCGACAAGGGCTACTTCTGGCAGCCCACCGTCATCGGCGGCCTGCAGCAGGACGACGAGCTGAGCCAGAACGAGGTCTTCGGGCCGGTGATCACCGTCCAGCGCTTCACAGACGAGGACGAGGCCGTCCGGTGGGCCAACGGCGTCGAGTACGGCCTGTCGTCCTCGGTCTGGACGAAGGACCACGGCCGCGCGATGCGCATGACGCGACGCCTCGACTTCGGCTGCGTCTGGGTCAACTGCCACATCCCGCTGGTCGCCGAGATGCCGCACGGCGGCTTCAAGCACTCCGGGTACGGCAAGGACCTGTCGATGTACGGGCTCGAGGACTACACCCGCATCAAGCACGTGATGCACAACGTGAACATCTGAGCGGGCCCTAGGGTGGACGCATGAGTCACGTGCTGGGCGCCGAGATGGTCGCGACGGTGCACTCGGTGCACGTGCAGCCCGGCGACCGGGTCGAACCGGCCACGATGGTCGTGCTGCTCGAGTCGATGAAGATGGAGATCCCGGTGCTCGCCGAGGTCGACGGCGTCGTGACGTCGGTCGACGTGACGGCCGGCGACTCCATTCAGGAGGGCGACCGCATCGCGGTCATCGAGGAAGTGACGTCATGACGATCGAGCAGAAGCGTGCGTTGGTCACGGAGATCCCGGGTCCGCGGTCGGTGGCGTTGCAGCAGCGCAAGGCGGCGGCGGTGTCGTCGGGTGTGGGCACGACGTTGCCGGTGTACATCGAGCGGGCCGGTGGCGGGATCCTCGTCGACGTCGACGGCAACCAGTTGATCGACCTCGGCTCCGGCATCGCCGTCACCACGGTCGGAAACTCCAACCCGCGGGTGGTCGAGGCGGTGCAGCGGCAGGTCGCCGACTTCACCCACACCTGCTTCATGGTCACGCCGTATGAGCAGTACGTCGCCGTCTGCGAGAAGCTCAACCAGCTGACCCCCGGCGAGCACGAGAAACGCTCGGCGCTGTTCAACTCCGGCGCCGAAGCGGTCGAGAACGCGATCAAGATCGCCCGCCACGCCACCGGCCGGCAGGCCGTCATCGCCTTCGAGCACGGCTACCACGGCCGCACCAACCTCACGATGGCGCTGACGGCCAAGAACATGCCCTACAAGCACCGCTTCGGCCCGTTCGCCGGCGAGATCCACCGCGTGCCGATGGCCTACCCGTTCCGGTGGCCCACCGGGCCGGACACCTGCGCGGACGAAGCCTTCGCCCAGTTCGTCGAGCTCGTCCACACCCAGGTCGGCGAGAGCAACACCGCCGCCGTCGTCGTCGAACCCATCCAGGGCGAGGGCGGGTTCATCGTCCCGGCCCCCGGCTTCCTCGCCCGCGTCGGCGAGTGGTGCCGCGAGCACGGCATCCTCGTGATCGCCGACGAGATCCAGAGCGGGTTCTGCCGCACCGGCGACTGGTTCGCCAGCGAGGCCGAGAACCTCGTGCCCGACCTGATCACCACCGCCAAAGGCATCGCCGGCGGCCTGCCGCTCGCCGCCGTCACCGGACGGGCCGAGCTCATGGACGCCGTGCACACCGGCGGCCTCGGCGGCACCTACGGCGGCAACCCCGTCGCCTGCGCCGCCGCCCTCGCCGCGATCGAGTCGATGCAGGCCGACGACCTCGCCGCGGCCGCCCGCCACATCGAGTCGGTCATGCGCCCCCGCCTGGCCGCCCTCGCCGACAAGCACCCCGTGATCGGCGACATCCGCGGCCGCGGCGCCATGATCGCCGTCGAACTCGTCGAACCCGGCACCAAGAACCCCGACCCCGCCCGCACCGCCGCGGTCGCCGCTGCCTGCCATCGCGACGGCGTCGTCGTGCTCACCGCCGGCACCTTCGGCAACGTGCTGCGCTTCTTGCCCCCGCTCGTCATCGGCGACGACCTGCTCACCGAGGCCCTCGACGTCCTCGAGGCGGCCTTCGACGCGACGGCCTGAGCGTCACCGCGTCCGGCGGCGTTCCAGCTGCTCGACCAGGTTGCGGGCCCACCCCTCCGGCGAGAGCCGACGTGACAGAGCGGCGCTGATCTGCGACATCTCGCCGAGCCGCGCCTCCGGCAGGGCGGCGACGCGGGCCAGCGCGTCGGCCCACGCCTCGACGTCGCCGGACGGCACCTGCCAGCCGTTGTAACCGTCCTGCACCAGGCCGGGCGCGGCGCCTGCGAAGTCGGTGACCAGCACGGGCAGGGCGGCGCACGTGGCCTCGTGGACGACGACCCCGTACGGCTCGATGCGCGACGGTACGACGACGCACGAGATGCGGTCCATGAGCCGCGCGACGGCCGGCGGCTGGACGAAACCGTGCATCGTCACGCCCGGCAGGTCCTGCAGGTCGGACGCCAACGGTCCGGTGCCGGCGACGTGCAGGTCCCACGGCTCCCGTCCGGTCGCCAGCGAGCGGGCGCGGTAGCGGGCGTAGGCGCGCGCGAGCACGTCGGCGCCCTTGTGGCCGACCAGCCGCCCGACGTAGAGGAACGCGCGGCGCTCGGCCAGGTCCCCGCCGTCGCGGGCCGTCCGCCCGAACAGCGTGACGTCGGCCGACAACGACCCGCGGACGACGTCGTCGGGGCCGAAGCCGAGCCGGCGGGCGTAGAACTCGGTGCGATCGCTCGGCACCATCGCCATGTCGGCGACGGGGTCGACGTAGACGCGGTGGGTCAGCCGTCCGAGCCACTGCTTCGCGGCCGCACGCCACAGGTTGTCCATGATGATCAGGCGGACGACGTCGCCCGGCACCGCCTTCATCACCGCGCGGTACGACGGCGCGAAGTTCCACGACGTCATCGCCACCGCGTCGGGCCGGAACTGCCGGACGCGCCGCACGAGCTCCTCCGGCTCGGGCACCATCGTCCACGCCCACGTCTCGGCGTAACCCTCGACGTCCAGCCGGAAATCGGTGTCGGCCATCGCCTCGAAGACCGTGACGTCGGCCGGGTAGGCGACGAACAGGTCGTGCCCGAGGGCCCGCAACGCCCGGTACTGGGCGTCGAGGTAGCCGGTCATGCCGTTCAGCAGGAACGCGATGCGCACGGTGCCTAGGATCCCGGGGATGGGGGCGATCTCGCGAATCGGGGAGTGGGCATGGGCCCGCCGGCATCCCGAATGGGCGGATCCGCCGCTCGTGCCCGGCGATCAGCCGGCGCGGCACCCGAGCCTGCACCTCGGGATGAGGACGCTGCCCCGCCACGCCGTCGACCGCGTGCGTGCACGGCGGGACGGCCGCCGCCTCGACATCGAGCACTATCCGTGGGTCGGGGTCGAGGCAGTGTCGCGGCTCGAGCAGGTGTGCGCCGGCGGTGGCACAGCCCTGGAGTTCGGCTCCGGCGGCAGCACGCGCTTCTTCGCCGAGCGCCTGCACCGGTTGTACAGCGTCGAGGAGTCGCCCGCCTGGCACGCGGCCGTGACCCGGCGGCTCGCGGAGGCGGGCCTCACGAACGTCGACCTGACGCTCGCGGACGTCGAGCGGCTCGGGCGCGCCACCACCGCCCACCGCGACGCCTACGTCGAGGCCCACCCGCAGCTGGAGGACGCGAGCCTGGACCTGGTCTTCGTCGACGGCGAGTACCGCGACGCGTGCGCGCTGCGCGGCCTGCGCCTGCTGCGTCCGGGCGGGGTGCTCGTGCTCGACAACGCCAACACCTACCTGCCCGGGCCCACCCGCTCGCCGTGGCGCGTCGCCGAACCTGCGTCCGCGCGGTGGCAACGCTTCGCGGAGCTGACCCGCCGGTGGGACCGCACCTGGACGACGAACGGCGTGTGGGACACCGCCTTCTGGGTACGTCCCTGACGCCGCACCGGCGGCCGCCGAGAACGCTTTCCGTGCCGCCGGTATCCTGAGGGCTCCGCCCGGAAGTCGTCGAAAGGGCACGTGCCGTGGGTCTCGTCGTGCAGAAGTACGGCGGCTCGTCCGTCGCCGACGCCGAGCGCATCAAGCGGGTCGCCGAGCGCATCGTCGCGACCAAGCGCGACGGCCACGACGTGGCCGTCGTCGTCAGCGCGATGGGCGACACCACCGACGAGCTCATCGAGCTCGCCGAGCAGATCGTCCCCGTGCCCGGCGGGCGCGAGTTCGACATGCTGCTCACCGCCGGCGAGCGCATCTCCATGGCGCTGCTCGCCATGGCCATCAACTCGCTGGGCTACAAGGCCGAGTCGTTCACCGGTTCGCAGGCCGGCGTGCTGACGACGTCCGTGCACGGCAAGGCGCGCATCGTCGACGTCACCCCGGGCCGCATCGAGAACTCCATCGCCGAGGGCAACATCGCCATCGTCGCGGGCTTCCAGGGGTTCTCGAAGGAGACGATGAACATCACCACCCTGGGCCGTGGCGGGTCCGACACCACGGCCGTCGCCATCGCGGCAGCGCTCGAGGCCGACGTCTGCGAGATCTACACCGACGTCGACGGCGTCTACACCGCCGACCCGCGCATCGTCCCCAACGCCAAGCGGCTCGAGACCGTGACGTTCGAGGAGATGCTCGAACTCGCCGCCTGCGGCGCGAAGATCCTGCACCTGCGCAGCGTCGAGTACGCGCGCCGCTACGGGCTGGCGATGCACGTCCGCTCGTCCTACTCGAACAAGCCCGGCACCCTCGTCACCGGATCAATGGAGGACCTCCCCGTGGAGCAGGCGATCATCAGCGGAGTCGCGCACGACCGCTCCGAGGTCAAGGTGACGGTCGTCGACGTCCCCGACAAGCCGGGCCAGGCGGCGGTGATCTTCCAGGCACTCGCCGACGCCGAGATCAACATCGACATGATCGTGCAGAACGTGTCGACCGGTGGCACCGGTCGCACCGACGTGTCGTTCACGCTTCCGGGCACCGACGGCCAGACCGCACTCGCCACGCTGCGCCGCATCCAGGACTCGGTTGGTTTCTCCGACCTGCTGTACGACGACCACATCGGCAAGCTGTCCCTCATCGGTGCGGGCATGCGCTCGCACCCGGGCGTCTCGGCGCGTTTCTTCACCGCTCTGTCGCAGGCCGGCATCAACATGGAGATGATCTCGACCTCCGAGATCCGCATCTCCGTCGTCTGCCGCGACACCGACCTCGACGACGCCGTCCGCGCCGTCCACGACGCCTTCGAGCTCGGCAGCGACGAGGAAGAGGCCGTGGTCTACGGCGGTACCGGCCGATGACCGGGATGCGTGGCCTGAAGGTCGGCGTCGTCGGCGCCACCGGCCAGGTCGGCGCCGTGGTGCGCCGACTGCTCGCCGAGCGGCGCTTCCCCGTCGCGGAGATCCGCTACTTCGCCTCGGCCCGCTCGGCCGGCAGCACCCTGCCGTGGGAGGGCGTCGACGTCCGCATCGAGGACGCCGCGACCGCCGACCCGAGTGGGTTGGACATCGCGATCTTCTCGGCGGGCGGGTCGACCAGCAAGGAGTTCGCGCCGAAGTTCGCGGCCGCCGGGGTCACCGTCATCGACAACTCCAGCGCCTGGCGCATGGACCCCGAGGTGCCGCTCGTCGTCGCCGAGGTCAACGGCGAGCGCGCGTTCGAGCGTCCGAAGAACATCATCGCCAACCCGAACTGCACCACCATGGCGGCGATGCCGGTGCTCAAGCCGCTGCACGAAGCGGCGGGGCTGCGCCGGCTGATCGTCAGCACGTATCAGGCGGTCTCGGGGGCGGGCATCGCCGGCGTCGACGAGCTCGACGGGCAGGTCCGCAAGGTCGCCGATCAGGCCGCCGCGCTCACCCACGACGGCGAGGCCGTCGCGTTCCCCGAGCCGAACAAGTTCGCGCGCACCATCGCCTACAACGTCCTCCCGCTCGCGGGCTCGATCGTCGACGACGGCGAGTTCGAGACGGACGAGGAGAAGAAGCTGCGCAACGAGTCGCGCAAGATCCTCGAGATCCCCGAGCTGCTCGTGTCGGGCACCTGCGTGCGGGTGCCGGTCTTCACCGGACACTCGCTGTCGATCAACGCCGAGTTCGACCGCCCGCTGCCGGTGGCGCAGGCGCGCGAGCTGCTCACCGGGGCCGCCGGTGTCGAGCTGTCCGACGTGCCGACCCCGCTGCAGGCCGCGGGCAAGGACCCGTCCTACGTCGGACGGCTGCGCCAGGACCCGGGCGTGCCGGATGCGCGCGGACTCGTGCTGTTCGTCAGCAACGACAACCTGCGCAAGGGTGCCGCGCTGAACACCGTGCAGATCGCCGAACTGCTGCTGCAGCGTTAGACGACGGGTTTCGCCGGCACCCCCACCACGGTGGCGCCGGCGGGCACGTCCTTCGTCACCACGGCGTTCGCGCCGATGCGGGCGCGGTCGCCGATCGTCACCAGGCCGACCACCACGGCGTGCGCGCCGAACTCGACGTCGTCACCGACGGTCGAGGACCCCCACCGGCCGTCGCCCAGGTGCACCGGTTCGCCGAGCGTGACCCCCTGGTGGATGCGGGCGCGGGCGCCGATCACGACGTCGGGCCCGATGACGACCCCCGTCGAGTGGACGAGGAACAGCCCGGGCCCGATGGTCGCGCGCGGGTGGATCTCCGCGCCCGTCCGCCGCACCGAGCGCGCCCGCAGCAGCATCGCCAGCGGACCGAGACCCCGCGCGGCCAGCGCGTGCGCGACGCGATGGGTGACCACCGCCCGCAGCGCCGGGTTGACCGCCGCCTTGCCGAGCGCGCGCGTCCAGTAGGACACCGCGCCGTACTGCCGGAAGTTCGGATGGGTGGCGGCCTCGATGTCCGAGCGGAGCAGGGCCACCAGGCCCCCGCCGTCCGGTGTCAGTCCTCGTTCCACTCGTACCGCTCCATGTCGCGCAGCACGCGACGCCGCCGGTTGCGGGGCAGGTGGTCGATGTAGAGCACGCCGCGCAGGTGGTCGGTCTCGTGCTGCAGGCAGCGGGCGAAGAAACCGGTGCCGCTGACCTCGACCGGGTTCCCGTCCTTGTCCAACCCGCGGACGGTCGCCTGGGTCGGCCGTTCGAGTTCGTGGTACGGCCCGGGGACGGACAGGCAGCCCTCGTCGGCCTCCTCGAGCGGCCCGGACGTCTCGATCGTCGGGTTGACGACGTGCCCGCGCTCGCGGGTGCCGCGTCCGTCGACCGGGCAGTCGTAGACGAACACCTGCAGGCCGACGCCGATCTGGGGGGCGGCGAGGCCGACACCCTCGGCGACGGCCAGCGAGGCGAACAGGTCGTCGACGAGGCGGCTGAGGTCGGCACCGAAGTCGGTGACCGGTGCGGCCGGCTCGGCGAGCACCGGATTGCCGACGACGGTGATCTTCGGCGGGTGGTGGGCGGGGGTCGTCATGCGGTCACGGCTCCGAGATCGGACGGGCGGCGGGCGTGTCCGGGCCGCGGCCGGGCGGGTGCGGACAGGGGTGAGACG
Source organism: Jatrophihabitans fulvus (assembly GCF_054781375.1). Taxonomy (NCBI): domain Bacteria; kingdom Bacillati; phylum Actinomycetota; class Actinomycetes; order Jatrophihabitantales; family Jatrophihabitantaceae; genus Jatrophihabitans; species Jatrophihabitans fulvus. The sequence goes on along the minus strand of NZ_BAAGUN010000005.1, from coordinate 56,828 downwards.
GGCAGGCCGAGCGCGGTCGCGGTGGCGCGGACCAGCGTGTCGAGCTCGGCGACGGCGGTCCGGGCGGCCGTCCGCGCCTCGTCGTCGAGCCGGCCGCGACGGTAGGGATCGGTGACCTCGTCGAGCTCGGGCGGCACCGGCCCGCCGTGGCCGCGGCGGGCCGCGGCGGCGGCGATCACGTCCCGGCCGCGGTCGCCGGCGGGTCCGTCGGCCAGGCGGACGAACTCCCGCAGCGTGAACACGCGCCGCCACGCGGCCGGCACCTGCTCGATGACGGCGTCGCGGTGGGCGCGTTCGGCGGTCAGGACGAGATCGGCGTCGGCGGCCATCCACGGCTCGAAGCGGCGGGCACGGTGGCCGGACGGGTCGATCCCGCGTCGCGTGAGCTCCGCGGCGACGGCGGCGTCGAGGCCCTCACCGACCAGGGCCCGGACACCCGCACTCGCGACGGCGACCGACCGGCCGCAGCGGGCCCGCAGCAGCAGTTCGGCGACCGGCGAGCGGCAGACGTTGCCCGTGCACACGAACAGCACGGACGCCCCAGCGGGCGCCGCGGGCACGGACGTCGACACGTCCGCCAGTATGCCGGGGGCGTATCGGGCCCGCCGGGCGGCGATCCGAGGCTGCCGGTCTGCTCCGGGTTGCACCGCGGTTATCACGAAATGTCCGCTCGGTGAAGAAGGGCGTGGGGTGTTCCTCGGTCACGATCCGAGCGCAACCCCTCGGTAACTTCGTCGTTGGTCCCGGCATGCGGATCAACGTTCACGACTTCAGCGGTCACCCGTTCCAGGTGCAGCTGTCCCGTGAGCTGGCGGCGCGCGGCCACGACGTCCTGCACGGTTACAGCACCCAGTTCGTCACGGGGCACGGTCGCCTGGCCGTCGAGGCGGACGACCCGGAGACGCTGCGCATCGAGGGCATCACCTGCGACCGTCCGATGATCAAGTACTCGCCGGTGGGACGCACCCGGTTCGAGATGAGCTACGCCCGCGCCTGGACGCACGCCCTCGAGAGCGAGCAGTTCGACCTCGTCGTCGCGTGCAACGTGCCGCTGTTCTCGCTGGCCGCCGTCCAGACCTACTTCACCGCCCGCAAGCAGCCGTGGATCCTCTGGCACCAGGACCTCTACAGCCTCGGCGTCGGGGCCGAGTGCAGCCGCAAGCTGCCCGCCGCACTGGCCGGCCCGACCCGCCGCGGCGTCGAGCGCGTCGAGTGCGCCCAGGTGCGCGGCGCGTCCGGGGTCGTCGCCATCACCGACGCGATGGTCGAGCAGTACCGCGCCTGGGGCATCGAGCGCACCGACGGCGTGCACGTGATCCCGAACTGGGCGCCGCTGGACGACATCGTCCCCGGCGAGCGGGACAACGCCTGGACCCGCCGCCACGGCCTGCCCACCGGGCCGGTGCGCCTGATGTACGCGGGCACGCTCGGCCGCAAGCACAACCCGCTGCTGCTGCTCGACATCCTCGACGCCACGAAGGCGCGCGGCGTCGACGCGATCCTCGTGGTCGCGTCCGAGGGGCAGGGCGCGGACGACCTCGCCGCCGCCGCGAACGGCCGCCGGGACGTCCGCATGGTCGGCTTCCAGCCGGCCGAGGACTTCGGCGACATGCTCGCCGGCGCGGACGCCGTCGTCGCGCTGCTCGAGCCCGACGCCGCGACGTTCTCCGTCCCCAGCAAGGTGTTGAGCTACCTGTCGGCCGGAAAGCCGATCGTCGCGCTGATGCCCGAGGGCAACCCCGCCGCCGTCGACGTCGCCGCGACCGGCGGGTTCGTCGGCACCCCGGACGCCGCCGGTGCCGCCGGTGCCGCCCGCTGGCTGGCCGAGGCCGACCCCGACACGCTGCGCATGGTCGGCCGCCGTGCCCGGCGCACCGCCGAGGAGCGCTTCGACGTCGGCCGCATCGCCGACCGGTTCGAGGTCGTCTTCGACGAGGCGCTCGGCCTGTCGCGCGTGCCGACCCTGCGCCGCCGCGCGGCCGCCGTCGCCGGCAACCGGGTGCCCGCGTCCAAGGGCTCGCCGGCCCGGGTCGCCGTATGACGGGCATCGGTTACCCCCGCCGGACGGGACTCGGCGGACGGTCGCTCGAGTTCGTCTCCACCATCCCCGACCCGCGCGCGGCCACGTTCGCGCCCGCGGCGCGCAACGCCGCCGCCCGGTCGGGCTGGACGCGCCGCTACGTGGCGACCCTGGCGGCCGCCGACGCCCTGGCCGCGGTGCTCGCGATCGCGCTGGGGTGGAGCCTGCGTTTCGGCATCCCGTCCGACTCCGACCTCGGCGCGTACGGCGGCCTGAGCGTGCTGATCACCCTCGGCTGGCTCGTCGCGTTGCAGAGCAAGGGCGCCTACGAGCTGCGCGGCGTCTCGTCCGGCACCGGCGAGTTCGGCCGGTTGCTGCGCGCGGCGCTCACCCTCGCCGGCGGCGTGGCGATCGTCGCCTACTTCTCGCACCTGCTCGTGGCGCGCACGTTCATCGCCATCGTCATCCCCGCCGGGCTGGTGCTGCAGGTGATGGTCCGGTACGCGGTGCGGCAGCAGGTGTACCGCCGCCGTGCCCGCGGCGAGTGGGTCTCGACGATCCTCGCCGTCGGCACCGCCGAGTCGGTGCGCCACCTCGCCGAGACCACGCGCCGGGAACCGTTCGCCGGCCTCGTCGTCACCGGCGCGTGCGTCGAGGACGCCGAGCCGGGCACCGAGATCGTCCCGGGCGTGCCGGTGCTCGCCGACACCGCGCGCGCCGGCGCGATGGCCGAGCAGATCGGCGCCGACATCGTGGCCGTCGCGGGCTCGGGCCTCGGGCCGCGCCGCATCCGCGAGCTCGGCTGGGCGCTCGAGGGCTCCGGCCGGCAGATGGTCATGGCGCCGGGGCTCACCGAGGTCGCCGGCCCGCGCGTTCACGTGACGCCGGTCGAGGGCCTGCCGCTGATGTGGGTCGACCAGCCGCAGTTCACCGGCGCGCGCCGCGTGCTCAAGCGCGCCATGGACGTCACCGGATCCGTGCTGCTGCTCGTGCTCGCCTCGCCGGTGCTGCTGCTCATCGGCGCGCTCGTGCGGCTCACCAGCCGGGGTCCGGCGCTGTACCGCAGCACCCGCGCCGGACTGAACGGGCAGCTCATCACGGTGTGGAAGTTCCGGTCCATGTACGTCGACGCCGACGCCCGCCGGTCCGAGCTGCTCGGCGACAACGAGTACGCCGGCGGGGTGCTGTTCAAGATGCGGCGCGACCCGCGCGTCACCCGCATCGGACGCGTGCTGCGCAAGTTCTCGCTCGACGAGCTGCCCCAGTTGCTCAACGTGCTCGGTGGGTCGATGTCGCTTGTCGGACCGCGTCCGCCGCTGCCCGACGAGGTCGAGCAGTACCACTCCGACGTCCACCGCCGGCTGCTCGTCAAGCCGGGCATGACCGGGCTGTGGCAGGTCAGCGGCCGCTCGGACCTGTCGTGGGACGAGGCCGTGCGGCTCGACCTCTACTACGTCGAGAACTGGTCGCTCGGCCTCGACCTGTCGATCATCGCGCGCACGGTGTGGGCCGTGCTCCGCTCCCGCGGCGCGTACTGATGTCGTCGCTGCCCCGCGCCGTGCTGCTCAAGCGCGGGCTCGCGGTCACGGCGGTGCTCGTCCTCGTGCTGGCCGTCGTCCTGGTCGTGCAGCTGGGCAGGGACACCACACCCGACACGTCCGGATCCGGCCGCGCGGGCGGGCTGCCCAGCGACGCGCTCGACAGCGTCGTCCCGTCGCTGAGCCCGTCGTCCGCGCCGTCGTCGGGCGCGAAGGGCAGCGTCGTGACGCTTCCCGGCGGACGCACCCTCACGTTCGCCGCGCAGGGCGGCAGCGGCTTCGTCATCACGCCGGCGAAGCGCTACACGCTCACGCTCACCGCGCGGTCGGCGGCGCCGATCGGCACGCTGGGGTACCTGGTCCCGACGTCGGACGACTCGTCGCGCGGCGTGATCAAGAACGTGGGGACGTCGTGGTCGTTGACCACCACCGTCACCGGCCGTCCGAACTACGCGGTGCTGTTCGTGCAGGCCGGGGCGAGCGGGGCGTCGATCAGCTGCTCGGTGCGCATCGACGGACGCGTCGCGGACGCCCGATCCACATCCGGCGCGTACGGCCGCCAGGTCTGTTACGCCTGATCGCCCTAGGATCCACTCGTGCCGGAGCTCGGGCGTGCCAAGGAGTACGCGAAGATCGCGCTGCGCTCCGCGCTGCACCACCGCAACCTCGACCTGGTGCGCAACCCGTACCCGAACCGGGTGGCGACGACGCTCGCGCACCTGCGGTTGGGCACCGTGCTCGACGTCGGCGCGAACATCGGGCAGTACGGGTCGGCACTGCGCGCGGCGGGCTTCCGCGGCCGGCTGATCTCGTGCGAGCCGCTGCCGGACGCGTTCGCGCACCTCGAGCGCCGGGTGCGTCGCGACGACAGCTGGACGGCGGTCAACACCGCCGTCGGTGCCGAGCCGGGGGACCTCGACATCAACGTCTCGGCGAACTCCTACAGCTCGTCGGTGCTGCCGATGACGTCCGCGCACACCGAGTCGGCACCGGGGTCGGAGACGATCGGCACGGTGGCGGTGCCGGTCACCACCGTCCGCGACCTGGTCGACGCGCAGGGGGTCGACGTCGCGCGCACGCTGCTGAAGGTCGACACGCAGGGCTACGAGGGCCCGGTGCTCGACGGGGCCGGCGACCTGCTCGCCCGCTTCGCGGCCGTGCAGCTCGAGCTGTCGTTCGTGCCCCTCTACGCCGGTCAGCTGCTGTACGACGACCTGGTGTCCCGCCTGCACGGGCTGGGTTTCGTCACCTACGGCCTCGAGGCCGGCTTCGCCGACCCGCGCACCGGGCGGACGATGCAGTGCGACGGTCTCTTCGTCCGCGCCGACGCGCTGGCCGAGGCGGGCTGATGGCCGAGTCGTTCAAGCGCCGCGCCCTCGTGCGCGCGCGCCTCGCCGTGCAGGCCACCGGGTTCGACGTCGTCCGCGAGGACTTCAAGCACCGCTTCGTTCCCACCCTGGAGCACCACCGCATCGAGACCGTCGTCGACATCGGCGCCAATACCGGGCAGTTCGGCCACGCGCTGCGCCGCGCGAACTGGCCCGGCCGCATCGTGTCGGTCGAGCCGCTGCGCTCGGCGTTCGACGAGCTGCGTGCCGCCGCGGCGGGCGACCAGGACTGGTCGGTCGAGCGGGTCGCGATCAGCGACCGTCCCGGCACGATCACGATGAACGTCGCGGGGAACTCCGTCTCGTCGTCGGTGCTGCCGATGCTCGAACGCCACACCGAGGCCGCGCCGCAGACCGCCTACGTCGCCACCGAGGAGGTCGAGGCGACCACCGTCGACGCGCTCGTCGAGAAGCACGGCATCGACCTCGCGCGCACGCTGCTGAAGGTCGACGTCCAGGGGTTCGAGCGCGCTGTCCTCGCCGGTGCCACCGCGACCCTGCCGCACGTCGCCGGGGTGCGCAGCGAGCTGTCACTCGTGCCGCTGTACGACGGGCAGGCGCTGATGGACGAGGTCGTGTCCCTGCTCGGCGGGCACGGGTTGGACCTGTGGTTGATCGAGCCGGGGTTCAGCGACCCGCGCACGCGACGGCTGCTGCAGGCGGACGGGACGTTCTACCGCGGCGAGTGATCGTCTCCCGGGTCTGCCCGCGCGCGGAGCTGGCGTGTCGACGCCGAGATTCTTATTCAACACTTATGTTCGCCTTGACCACGCCAGTGGTCCTGACGACAGGAGTGTCCATGTCCCTCTCGCGAATGCTCGCGTCGGCTCTACTCGTGGCCGGCGGGTCCACGGCGATTGTCGCCGTCGGCGCCGCGCCCGCCTCCGCGGCGTGCGCTCCGGACCCCGGCACGGCCGTCAAGCAGACCGGCATCTCCTACCTGTCGACCGGAAGCGCCGCCGGCAAGCGCAACGGGTCCACCCAGACCTCGACCCTGTCCGTGTCGCTCAGCCTGACCAAGACCCAGTCGTCGGCGTGGCAGGTCGGTGGCGGGGCGAGCGTCGACTTCGGCGTGGCGAAGGTGGAGGCCAACACCAACTACACCGTGACCCGTACGACCGCGGTCAACAAGACGGTCACGGACACCGTCTCGGTGCCCGGGCACTACTACGGGTACGCGCAGCCGAAGGCGGAGGTGCGCACGTTCCACATCTACAACTACGAGACCACCCCGCAGTGCGGATACGCGGTCACCCACGACTACGGGTACTTCGACGCCATCACCGCGGCGCCGTTCTTCGCCGAGTGCGTGGCCACCTCGCCCTGCACCCCGAAGCCGTGATGGGCGTCCGGGTCCGGCCCTCGAGGCCGGGCCCGGACCGGTGGACCTGCGGCCGCGCGGCCGCGTCAGGCCCAGCGGCCGTAGACGAGCCGCAGGACCGCCTCGACGACGTCGGACACGACGAGCTCGCCGTCCGTGTCGGGGTCGCTGGTCATGTGCGCCATCCGTCCGTCCCGGAGGTCGAGGACGAGCCCGGCGAGGGTGCGCGCGTCGATGCCCTCCGGGGCGAGTCCGGCGGCGCGGTCGCGGGTGATCTTCGCGGCGAGGCCGTCGACGAAGCGGCTGCGGGCGCGGTCGCCGAACTGTTCGAGGGGCGCGTACGACTCGCCGGACGCCAGCGTGCACGCCAGCACCTGGCCGTGGTCGCGCCAGACCGCGAGCACGGCGGTGGTCTGCTCGCGCAGCTCGTCCGGTGACGGTCCGGCGGTGTCGAACCAGGCGTGCGTGGCGCCGAAGTCGGACCAGGCCTGCTCGATCAGCGCGGCCAGCACGGCCTGCTTCGTCGGGAAGTAGAAGTAGAAGCCGGTGCGGGAGATGCCGGCGGCGCTCGCCAGGTCGTCGATCGTCACCGACGCCAGCGGACGCTCGCGCAGCAGTGCCCGAGCCGCCTCGAGAATCTGCGCCTCGCGTTGGTCGCCCTTGCTTCGACCGGTGCGTCGGCGCACCGCGGAGGGGTCGTCGCTGCGGGCCGGGGCGGTGGTCACGGCGTCGAGGGTAGCGTCGCGCCGGGCCGTAGTCGACGTCACGTCGGCAAAAATCGACACAGTGTCAATTCCTGGGCTACCGTCCTCGGGTGACCTTGCCGCGTTCCGCCGTTCCCGCTCCACGCACCGCCTCGCCGGCTGCCATCACCGCGACCGCCGCCGTGGCCGTGCTGCTGCTGTCGGCCGTGCAGTCCGTGGTCATCCCGGTGCTGCCGCAGATCGGCGCCCAGCTGAACGCCGGCGTCACCGCCACCGGCTGGGTCACCACCGCCACGATGCTCACCGCCTCGGCCGTCACGCCGCTGCTCGGGCGGCTCGGCGACGTCCGCGGACAGAAGCCGGTGCTGATCGCGGCGTTGGTCATGACGCTCGCGGGCAGCCTGCTCGCCGCGACCACGCACTCGATCGGGCTGCTGATCATCGCCCGCGCGCTGCAGGGCTTCAGCTTCGGGCTCTTCCCGCTGGCGATCTCGGTGCTGCGCACCGAACTGCCGACGGCCCGCCTCACCGGCGCGATGGCGATCACCGCGTCCGGGCTCGGCGTCGGCAGCGGTCTCGCCCTCGTCGCGACCGGCCTGCTCACCCGCGGCGACGCCGACTACCGCCGCGTCTTCTGGCTCTGCACCGTGCTGACCGTCATCGTGCTGGCGCTCGTCGTGCGGCTGCTGCCGTCGCGCAAGGGCCAGGGCGGACGCGTCGACTACCTCGGGGCGCTCGTGCTGTCGGCCGGGCTGGTCTCGCTGCTGCTGCCCGTCTCGCAGGGCCACGACTGGGGCTGGGGTTCGACCCGCGTCATCGTCCTGTTCGCGCTCGCGGCCGTGCTGCTCGTCGGCTTCGTGGCCCTGCAGCGGCGAACGGCGGCGCCGCTCGTGTCGCCCGCCCTGCTCGGCCGCCGGCCCGTGCTTGTCACCAACCTCACCGCGCTCTGCGTCGGCTTCGGCATGTTCGCGGTCTTCGTCGGCGCCACCTACTTCGTGCAGAGCTCGCGGGCTCTCACCGGCTTCGGCTTCACCGCGTCCACGCTGGAGACCAGCGTGGTGTTCATGCTCCCGGGCGCGGTCGCCGGTCTCTTCGCCGGACCCGTCGCCGGACGCCTCGTCGCCGGCATCGGCCCCCGTCGCGTGCTGATCCTGGCGTGCGGCATCGGCGTGCTCGGCATGCTCGGCCTCGCGTTCCTGCACGGCACCAGCGGCGAGGTCGTCGCCTCGCTGGTCATCGCGAACGTCTCGATCGCCGTCGCCTACGCGGCGATGCCCGCGCTGCTCGTCAGCTCGGTCGCGCCGCACGAGACCGGCATCGCCAACTCGATCAACTCGATCATGCGGACCGTCGGCGGTGCCATGGGCAGCGCCCTCGTCGTCACCATCCTCGCCTCGGACGTCGCGACCCACGCCACGCCCGCCGGCCCGCTCGCCCTGCCGGTCGAGGGCGCCTACCGGCTCGTGTTCCTGCTCGGTGCCGGGTTCTTCGTCCTCAGTGCGCTGCTCATGACCTTCGCGATGCCGAAGGCCGGGCGGCCGCTCTCGGTCACCGCCGTCCACGAGGACGAGGCCATCGGTGCGGCGGGCGAGTTCGCGATGGCATCCGTCGACATCGACGCCGACACCCCCGGACGGGCTCCCGCGACGCGCTGATCCGGGTCGCGGGGGTACGCCCTTTTCGAATCTGTAATACGCGCAGAAATGCGTGTATTACAGATTCGCGGAGAGGGCGGGTCGGCCGGTCACTCGCGCACGACGTGGGCCTCGCCGACGTCCATCTCCTCGCCGGCGGTCATGCGCTCGAGGCACCAGCGCAGGTGCCACTCCGGCTCGACGTCGTGGTCGACCAGCCCACGGGCGGCGAGGAAGTCCGCCGCCTCGCCCACCGAGCCGAACCTCGTGCGGGCATCGGAGGTCTCGATGACGAAATCGCCGGCCATCGGCGCTACTTGACGGCTTCGACGGCGAACTGTGCGCCGGCCTCGTCGGTCCGGGTGTCCAACCCACGCAGTTCGGGGTGCTCGCTCTGGCCGAGTTCCACGCGCACGGCGGGCCGGAAGCCGGCCCGCTGCAGCTCGGCGTCCAGGGTCTCGAAGTCGTACAGGTAGCCGACGTGGTGACCGAACGACCCGATCGGGATGCGGACGAGGTCGATGGGGTGCTCGACGGTGAGCCCGAGCGCACGGTACTGACGGCCCGGCTCGCTGTCGACGGCGCTGCGACCGCTGAGGTACAGGTCGATGTGCGCGCGGATGTCGGGGGTCACGGTGCGGATCACGCCGCCCGGACGCAGGCACCGGTAGGCCTCGGCGAGCATCCGTCGGGCCGCCTCGAGCGGCACGTGCTCGATCACGTTGTCGTTGTAGACGTGCGAGACCGATCCGTCCTCGAGCGGCCACGTCGTCGTCGCGTCGAGGTAGTTGCGCGTCACGGCGTTGACGTTGGTGACGACCCACCCGTCACGCCGCTGCAGGCCGCCGATCTCGAGCTTGAACGGGCGCGGGGCGTTCGCGAGCGCCTTGGTCAGACGGGACTTCGCGATCGGCGTGTTCACCGCGCGCACGGACGCGCGCGCGACGGCGTAGAGACGGGGATCCACGGGGCGAACCTATCGGTAGGGGAGAGGGCGTCGCCTGTCCAACGACGGTTGCGGACGGGACGGTGCGGCCGGTCCCGGACGGGGTCGCGGTCGTGGCGCCACGGCGGCCGGGAGCGGCGCGTCCGCCCGGGCCACCGTCCGACGGCGGTCGAACAGCAGCGCGGGCAGCGTCTGCACGAACAACCCCACGAGGAAGGTCGCCAACAACGGGCCCGGGGCGCCGTACGCCTTCGCGAACCAGATCGAGAGCCCGACGTTGAGCGGCAGCGCCAGCAGGGTCATCGCCGCCACGAGCCGCACGCCGGCGGGATCGGTCAGCTTCATCGCGACGGGATACGACACGGCCTGCGTCGTCACGCTGAGCGCGGCGGCGATCGGCAGCACCCAGCCGAGGTCGATCGCGTCCCCGCCGATGGCGGTGCCGATGGGGTCGGCGACGAGCACCAGGACGAGGCAGACCAGCGCGGTGCCGGTGCCGAAGATCGCGACGATGCGCCCGAGTGGCGGTCCGGGTCGGCCCTCGGCCCGCGCCCGGGCCCAGATCGGCCACAGCGGTTGGGCCGACGCGGCGATGAGCGCGACGAGCGGCGCGAAGATCTGGATGACCACCGAGTAGTCGGCGAGCGCCTGTTCCGACGACACGTGGCTCAGCACGATGCGGTCGCTCTGCAGCATCACCGGGACGGCGAGCGTGGTGATCAGCATCGGTCCGGAGATGGCGCGGATGCTCTCGCCAGGATGCCGGCGCCGGTCCGGGACCTGACGCAGCGTCGCCCACGGAAAGGACGTGGCGCGCACCGCGACGACGGCGGTCACGCCCATGATCACGACCAGCGCGACGGGCGGGACGACCAGCAGCCATTCGGGATCGAGGTCGAGCACCACCACCGCGCCGACCAGTACGAGGATCAGCGGCGTGAAGAACGTCTGGATGATGACCGTGACGTGGTTGCGGTCGACGCCGAGCAGCATCCGCTGACCGAGACCGGGCACGAAACTCAGCGCGAAGATGCTCATCGCCACCGCCACGACCGCGTTCGGTCCGGACGCGGCCCCGAGCAACGACGGCCACGCCCCGGCCGCTCCCAGGAGCACCGAGACCACCACGACCGCCGCAGCGGACGCGCACAGCACCCGGGTCGAGGTCAGCAGCACCCGCCGCGAGTACGCCGAGTCGGGACCGTGCTGGGCGACCGCCGACGTCACCGCGGCGCCGACTCCCAGGTCGTTCAGCGGGATCAGCGCGATGAGCGCCACGATCAGCGCGAAGCTGCCGAACGCGCCGATGCCGTAGTGCCCGATGATCAGCCGGCTCGTCACCAGGGTCGCGACAGCGGTCGGGAGCAGCGACGCCGCTCGGGCGACACCGCTGCGGACGACCGGCCCGATCGCGGACACGACAGTCAGCCGCGCCGGTACGGAACGCCGAGCAGCACCGACGCGAACTCGTCCGCGGTGGCGACGGGTACCCGTCCGCCCGACACCGTGACCTCGCCGCCGAGCACGCGGCGCAGGCCGTCCGAGACGCCGTCGACGGTGAGCTCGGTGGCGACGCCCCCGCCGGTGGCCTCGAGCTCGCGGGCCCGCACCTGCGAGCCCGCGGACACCACCGGGACACCCGCTGCCAGTGCCTTGCCCATGATGCCGCTGGGTCCGTTGTTGGTCAGTGCGATGACGCACGCGTCGCACGCCGCGACGAGCTTGTCGAGTTCCTCGTTGGGCAGGAAACCGTGCCGCGTGACGATGCGGCGGCGGACCTCCGGCGGCTGCGCCTCGATCCACGCGGCGACGTCGGGCTCGATGAGACCGGCGACCACGAGGTCGGCGTCGTCGCGGGCGTGCATCATCGCGTCGACCGTGAACGGGATCTTCTTGCGCTCGGTGATGACCCCGAAGATGCCGACAAGCTTGCGCTCGGCGGGAAGTCCGAACTCGTGACGGATTTGCGCGCGATCGCGCGAATGGGCCGAGCAGATCGCCGGATCCCGTGCGCGTTTGACGATCCACCCCCTGCTCAGGTCATCGCGTCCGGCGAAGCCCGCGACGCGGTGAACGGTGCGGGTGGCCATCGCGGCGAGCGCGAGAAGGGCCTTCGAGACCCGCAGCGTCCACCCGAACCGGTCGGTCAGCGCGAGGGTGGCCGGGTAGCGGGTGAGCATGAAGACGACTCGCGGGCGCCGTGGCAGGCCGCGGAACTCTTTCGCCGCCACGTACCACCAGCGCTTGAGCGACTGGTCGGCGTCCATCACCAGTGCCTGGTCGACGTCGGCGCGGCGTGCCCAGTCGGCGACCGCGCGCGCCATCTCCCGTGTCGGCGGGTGGATCCCGTCGAACCGCTCCTCGACGGTGACCGGGGCGTCGGCGAGGTACGTCGCGAACTCCTCGGACGCGGCCGCCCCCCGCGAGGTCAGCAGCACCACCTCGCCGCTGCGCGCGGCGAGGCGCGCGACGTTGGCGGCCGCCTGGAAGCGGTGGCCGCCGTTGTCGGGCTCGACGATCAGCGTGACCGGCATGGCGTTCCCGTCACCCGGTCAGGCCACCGTCGACGACGATGACCTGGCCGGTGAGGTAGGAGTTGCGCGGGTCGGTGAGGAACTGTGCCACTCGCGCGATGTCCTCGGGCTCGCCGAGGCGGCCCGCGGGCGTGCGCCGGACGATCTGTTCGAGCTGCGCCTCGTCGAGGCCGTGGCTCATCTCGGTGCGCAGGTACCCGGGCGCGATCGAGTTCACGGTGATGCCCCGCGAACCCAGTTCGCGTGCGAGAGCGCGGGTGAACCCGTCCAGGGCGGCCTTGGTCGCGCTGTACACCGCGAGGCCGCGGTACCCGGACCGTCCGACGATGCTCGAGATGTTGACGATGCTGCCGCCCGCGCCGCGGGCCAGCATGCGCCGGCTGACGAGACGGGTCACGTAGAAGGTGCCCTTCAGGTTCAGGTCGACGACGGTGTCGATGTCGTCGTCGCCGAACAGGCCCATCACGCCGTCGCGGGCGACGCCCGCGTTGTTGATCAGGACGTCGACCTGACCCCATTCGGCGATGACCGCATCGACGAAGCCCTTCGCGTCGGCGGACTTCGCAAGGTCCGCTGGGGCGAACACGAGACGGCCGGGGAACTCGGCCGCGAGCGCGTCGATCTCCGGGGTGCGGATGCGGGCGCAGGTCCCGACCCGGTCGCCGGAGGCGAGGTACGCGCGGACGATGCCGAGGCCGAGCCCGCGGCTGCCACCGGTGACGAGGACGACGCGGCCGTCGCTCGGGCTGTCGATCACGGCGTTCTCCTGACGATCTTGCCGCCGGTGGTGGTCACGTCGTCGACGATGGCGATGCGGCGAGGGCGGGCGGCGGCGGGCAGGTCGGCGCAGGCGGCGCGGACGGCCGCCTCGACGGCTTCGGGGTCGGCGCCGTCGGCGAGGACGAGCTCGACGGCGACGATCGCGCCGGTGAGCTTGTTGGCACGTCCGAACACGCGCGCCATGTCGACACCGGCCACCGCGCCGACACGCTCCTCGATCGGCAGCGGGTGGACCTTCACCCCGCCCACGTTGATGATCTCGGAGCTGCGGCCCCGGAACAGGATGCGGTCGCCGACGACCTCGACGAGGTCGCCGGTCGCGCGCCAGCCGTCAGGGTCGACGTGAGGATCGCCGTGGTATCCGAGCATCCCGACGCGCGAGCGCACCCAGAGCTCGCCGTCGACGATCTTCATGGCGATGTCGGCGTCCTCGCCCCGCTGCAACACCTCGGTCGACAGGCCGCTGCGGCCGTCGCGGACGGACCCGCTCGACCCGAACTCGCTGGCGGCGTAGACCTGCGAGATCGACGCGTCGGGGAACGTCGCACGCAGGGTGTCGAGCAGCGGACCGGGCACGGCCTCGCCGCCGAGCGTGATCTGGCGCAGGGCGGGCACCGGACCGCGGTCGGACCGCAGCTCGGCGAGCAGGAAGCGCCAGTAGGTGGGCGTGGCGCTGGCGTGGTCGACGGCGTGCGCGCGCATCGCGGCGAGCCCCTCGCGCGGTCGGCGTGGTGCCGGCGCGACGAGTGCCGCACCTGCGGCCATGACGTGCACGACGATCTGCAGGCCGGCGAACTGGTGCAGGCCGTAGGCGAGCAGCCAGCGCTGGTCCGGAGCGGGCTTGATGCGCCGCGCCGCGCGCAGCAGCCGCGACCAGTCGTGGCGGACACCGCGCGGAGCGCCCGTCGTGCCGGTGGTGAGCACCAGCAGCGGCCGCGCGTCCGGCATGTCGGCGGGCGCGGGTGCGCCGTCGCCGGGGCCCAGCAGCTCGGCGGGCGTGATCGTCCGTGCGAGCGCGACGTCGGTGCGGGCGGTCAGCAGCACGTCGTGGCCGAAACGCGCGGCGAGCTCGGACGTCTCCGTCGCGTCGGCCGTCGGCGGGTACTGGCACACCTCGGCGCCCGCCAGCGCCGCGCCGGCGAGCAGCGGCAGCACGACGTCGGCATCGTGGTCGAGCACGGCGAGCCGGGTGATGCCCTCGGACGTCAGCCGCGCGGCGACGGCCTCGGCGCTCGCCAGCAGTTCGCGGTAGGAGACGGTGCGCTCGTCGAGGACGATCGCCGGCCGGTCACCGCCGTCCGCGACCGCGCGGCGCAGGAGTTCGATCACCGGCGGACGGGCTCACGCCGCCGTGCGGGCGTAGAAGGCGACGATCTCGCCGAGCGTCTGCGGCATCTCGTCGGCGCTGTACGGATCGGTGCCGAGCGCGTCCTCGAGCGTGGCCGACAGCTCGGCGGTCTCGAGCGAGTCGAGGCCGACCCCGTCCGCGTACAGCGGGGTGTCGAGGGCGAGGTCGTCGATCTTCTTCGTGCGGCGCACGAAGTCGCGGACGGTCTGCTCGGCAAGCTCCGGCGTGGCGGCCATGGCGGGGGTCTCCTGTCGCTCGCGTTCGGTCGGAACTCTAACGGAGCACGGGGTTTCCGGCCCGTCGGCGGAGACTCCTCACGACAGGGTGACCCGCGGGCGCACTCGCTCGTTAGGGTCCGTGTCAGCTCTCTTTCGTCCCTGCCGGAGGACGTCCGCATGACCGCACCGTTGCCTCTGCCGCTGCGCGTCCTCGTCAAGGGCGCGTCGACCGTCATCGCGCTGGGCGACCGCGACTGGCAACGCGACGACCTCGCCTTCCCGCGGGCCATGGAACGGGCCGTGCTGCAGAGCGGGCGCCCGGTCGAGGTGCGAGTGTCGGGAGTGGCGTCCGAGCGGACGAAGACCGCGCTGACGGTGTGGGAACGCGAGGTCCTCGCGTGGTCGCCCGACGTGGTCGTGCTCGTGTACGGGCACTACGAGTGCATCCATCTCGTGCTGCCGTGGTGGCTCGAGCGGCACGCGAACAGCCTCAAACGGCGCCGCAGCCCGCTGCGCGACCTGTACCGCGATCGCCTGCTGCGCAAGGTGTGGGTGTCGCTCGCCGCGCTGCAGTCGAAGCTGGACGCCCGGCTCGACCCGACCTTTCGGCGGCGTCACAAGCAGGTGGTGCGTGACCTCGACCAACTGATCCGCCGCACGTACGAGGCCGGGCACCCGCTCGTGCTGCTGCCGACGCTGCCCGCGCCCACCGGCAAGGCCACGTCGTGGTTCCCCGGCATGGCGCGGCGCATCGACGTGATGAACGCGGCCGTCGCCGATCTCGTCCGCCGGCTCGACGACCCGAACGTCCGCACCTTCGCGGTGCCCCCGGTCGCCGCGACCGTCACGCCCGAGGGCATGTCACCCACTCCGGACGGCTTCCACTACTCGGCCGACGTGCACCGCGCGATAGGTGAGGCGATGGCGGGTGAGGTGCTCGACTGGGCCGCGACCCAGCCCCACCTCAAGTAGTCAGTCGCGGCGGCGCAACCACAGCGACGAGGGCGGGTTGGGGTCGGCGGCGACCGGCACGTAGTCGTCGAACGCCCGCTGCAGGAACGCCTCGTCGTGGTGGCGCAGCAGAGGGGTCGACAGCAGCATCTCGAACGCGGAGTTGAAGGCCAGGAACGTCTGCACGACCATCGCCTCCTGCCAGTACAGCGGCCACCGCTCACCGAACAACCACGTGTCGGCGGGGAACGGCGTGTTGTACGGGAACGGCACGTCGTGGATGTGCACGAACACGCCCGGCTTCACCCGTGGCAGCACCTCGAGGAACAGGTACGCCACGTCGCTGTCGATCTTCAGCGCGTGGGACGAGTCGATGAACAGCACGTCGCCGGCCTCGAGGGCGGAGAACGTCTCGAGCGGCACGTCCTGCACGACGCTGCGCACCAGCTCGAAGCCGGGCAGCTCGTCGAGCGCCGGGAACGGGTACGGCTCGATGCACGTGATCTTCAGCGGCGAGCCCTCGTCGGCGTTGCGGGCCGCGGCGAGCGTCGCGTAGTACGTCGACAGCCCGGAACCGACCTCGAGGTACCGCGCCGGCTTGTGCTCGCGCAGCATGAAGTACAGCGTGCGCGCGTCGAAGTAGGGGTAGCCCGGTCCGAAACCGGCCTGCTGGTTCGCCAGGTAGTCGCCGGTGACGCGGCGGAACTCTGCGTCCCAGCGCGAGGCCAACGTGCCGAGCCGGTCGCGCAGCGCGTCGACGTCGACGTCCAGGCCGGGCAGCTCGCTGGGCCTGTCCCACCGCGACCGTGTCGCCTCGATCTCGGCGAGCACCGGCAGCGTCGAGTAGTAGTCCGACCGTCGCGCCACGTTCAGCCCGAGCAGCCCGAGCAGCCGGTGGATCAACCGGATGCGGCCGCGGCGCAGGGCGAACACCAGCCTGTCGAGGACGCCGAAGACGGGCGCGGGCAGCGCCCGCTTGACCCGCTGCACTGACCGGCTCATGATGCTGCCTCCGCCGTGGTCGGTTTGTCGGCCGCGAACAGGCCGTACCCGAAGGTGCCGTCGCGCCAGAAGCCTTCGAGGATGTCGCAGGAGCGGACGAACGCATCCCGGCCGTCGGCGCCGATCAGCCGTTCGACCTCGTTGCGGAAACGATCGGCGTTTGCGCGCCATCGAGCAAACGTCGGCAACGTCGACTGCGTGAGGTCGTCGACGACGTCGACGACGAGTCCGTGGTCCGCGGCGATGGCCGTGTACCAGTCGAGGGGCTCGAAGTGCGCGTCACCGAACGCGGTGCGCAGCACCACGAAGTCCTTCCGCCGCTCGCGCACCTCGCTGAACGGGATGGTGCGGTGCCGGGTCAGGTCGCAGAGCACGAGCCGGCCGCCGGGCCGCAGCACACGGGCGCACTCGGCGATCAGCCGTTCGCGCTCGCGCATCAGGTGCGCGGACTCCAGCGCCCACACGACGTCGAAGGACGCGTCGGGGAAGCCGTTGTCGATGCCGTCGCGCTGCTCGAACGAGACTCCGTCGAGGCCCTCGGCGGCGATGCGGGAGCGGGCGGTCTCGACCCCGACCGCACTCGTGGTGATGCCGACGACCTCGACCCCATGCTCGCGCGCGAGCCGGGCGGCGGGCGCCCCCGAGCCGCAGCCGACGTCGAGCACCCGCAGGCCGGGACGCAGTCGCGCCGCTTCGGTCATGCGCCGGGTCAGCTCACCGGTGGCCTCGGGCAGTGGCTCGTCGCCGGTGGCGAACACGCCGTAGTGCAGCTCCTCGCCGAGCAGCAGTCGCCACGCCTCGGTGACGGCGTCGTAGTGCGTCGCGGGATCGTAGGTCTCGGTCATGACTCGTCCCTCGTCCCCACCTGGCGAGCCGGGTTGCCGAGGACGACGGCGCGGGGCGCGACGTCCTTGAGCACCGTGGAGTTCGCGCCGATCATGGCGCCGTCGCCGATGACCACGCCGCCGACGAGCACCGCGTGCGCGCCGACGACGACGTCGTCACCGATCGTCGCGAACTCCTGGTCGCCGTGGCCGTCCTCGTAGTAGCGCGCGGCGGCGGTGGCGCCGCCGGCGAGGGTGACGTTGTCGCCGATGCGCAGGCCGAAGCCGATGGTGACGCCGGCGGGGTGGGGCAGCATCAGTCCGGTGCCGATGACCATGCCGGGACCGAAGTCGGCGCCCAGCAGCACGTTGCCGAGCGTCCGCAGCAGGTTCGCCGGCAGCGTCCGTCCGGAGCGGTGCAGCACCTGCTGCGCGCGCACGATGACGGACGCGATCATGCCGGGGATCGTGAGGCAGCGCGCGGCAACCTTGAGCCAGCTGGGGTTCGCGTCGGCGCGGTAGCGCGCCATGTCGCTGAACACCAGTTCGCGGAAGCCGAGCGACTCGCTGCTCGCGCCGACGGCGGGGGCGGTCACGGTCGGGAGGTTAGTGGACATCGACACGTCCATCCGTTCGAAGGAGTACGCCGAGCAGCCCGCGCAACCCGTCGAGGTCGACGGTGATGTCGCGGACGAGCGCGCCGCCGCGCGACGTCGCGCGACCCGGCGCGGACAGGTAGCGGTAGCGCAGCCCGGCGCTGCACGCGAGCGCCCAGAAGTCGGGCAGCCGGCACCCGGCAGGGAACAGCTCGACGACCGCGCCGCCCGCGGGCACGAAGGCGAGGTTGGCGAGCGCGGCGCCGTGCGGGGCCACGACGGCTTCCGCGGACCCGAACGCCCGGATCTGGTCGGCCAGCGACATCGCGCCCGGGTCGATCGCGACGAACCCGTGCGACGCCAGCAGGTCGATGACCTCGGCCTCGTTCGTCACGGACCGGTTGTTCGCGGACGGACCGCGCGTCACGTACAGCCGCCGCCGTGTTGTCGGGACGCCCACGCGGGACGCGAGCTGCGAGCGCAGGAACTCGACCACCCACGGCGGGTTCTTCTCCGTCATCGCGGGCGGGGCGGGTACGACCAGCACCTCCGCCCGCACGTGCGGGTGCGCGTCCGCGTCCACGACGTCCCCGAGGTCGAGCAGCTCCGCCGCCTCGCGCTGGAACCCGGTCGTCTGCGGCAGGTACCAGTGGTCGGGCGCATCGAGGCCGGATGCCTCGAGGACGCCCACGCGGGGCAGTACGTCGAAGAGGAAGTGGTAGTAGTTCGCGTCCGCCCGGGACGCGAGCACGGCGAGCCGGCCGGGCACCTCGAGCGGCGGGGCGGGACGCGGGCGCAGGTACAGCGGGTGCTCCCGCGGCCGTGCCGTGCCGAACCAGCGGCTGACGTCGTGCACGAGCGCGCCGCGCGCCGTGACGACCGCGCGGTGCGGGCCCAGCACCCGTCCGCCGGGCAGTTCCGCGGCGTCGACGGCGCCGACGTGCGGGTCGGCAGTGTCCGTGGCGGGCAGGTCGGCGGGCACGCCCAGCTGCGGCGTGCGGTCGAGGGTCTCGGCCGGGCGGGCGGTGACGCACCGCCCGCCCGTCGTGGCGGCGGCCTCGGCGAGCGAGCGCACCGCGGTGCGTGGCAGCCCGAGGCGGGACGTGACGGGCGCGGCGGTGCGCGTGCCGGCGGTGTAGACCGGTTTCAGGTAGGGGAACAGCGGCCGCAGCCGCGGCGGCAGGCGGACCATCGCTCAGCGCACGGGCAGCGGGTCGCGCGAGAGCCACGCGCAGCCGTACCCGTCGAGCGTCTCGATGTCCTGCACGGTCAACCCGACACCGGCGAAGAACTCGCGCAGCTCCGGCCAGCCGTGGCCCTCGACCGGGTGGAACTCGATGACCACGCGGCGGACCGACCGCCAGCTCGCCGGATCGGACCCGAGCACGAGGTCGTACTCGCCGCCCTCGCAGTCGATCTTGACCAGCTGCGGCGGCGAGGCCAGCGCGGCGACCACGTCGTCGAACGCGACCGTGCGCACCTCGGTGGCCGTGCCGGTGCCGGCGGAGCGCGCCGCGAGCAGGCCGTTGAGCCCGCTGCCGGCGCCGTTGTCGTCGAACCCGGCCGACCCGGTGGAGCCGGACAGCGCCGCCTCGGTGACGGTGACGCGGTCGGCGACGCCGTTCTGCTCGACGTTGCGGCGCAGGAACGACGCCGTCGTCGGCGAGGGCTCGAACGCGGCGACGGTCGCCTTGGGGTGCAGCTGCGCGAGGCGGACGGAGAACGTGCCGACGTGGCCCCCGATGTCGACGGCCTGCAGTGGTTCGCGCAGCAGGGGGCCGAGCAGCCACTCGAGGCGGTAGCAGTCCTCGGCGAAGATCTCGTAGACCGGCACCCGGGCGCCGGGCCGGTTCGGGGTGTCGATGCGGACGCCGGTGCGGGTGCGGAACGTGAGCGTGTCCGGACCACGGCCACCACGGCCGAGGGCCATGTGTCTGAACACGTCCGGCCAGTTGGTGAACGTCCGGGGCGTCTGCACGAGACGTCGCGCCCAGTAGACCCGGGCGCGCAGGGCGCGGTTCGCGATGGTCACACGTGTGCCTTCCGGTCTCGGCTGAGCCAGGCGGTGCCGATGCGCGGCGCGTCCGACTCGTGGCGGATGACGTGCAGCCCGGCCTCGGCCAGCCAGCTGCGCAGCTCGTCCCAGGTCTCGCCCTCGACGACGTGGTACTCCATGACGACCCGCTGCACGCTCGCCCACGACGCGGGGGACGAGGCGTAGACCATCGCGTACTCGCCGCCCTCGCAGTCGAGCTTCACCAGCTCGGGCGGACGGCCCGCGGCGGCGACCGCCGCGTCGAAGGTGGTCGTCGGCACCTCGACGGTGTGCCGGGCCGTGAGCTGGTCGCTGCCGTCGACGAGGCGCTCGCCGTCGGCGACCAGCCCGTTGTGGACGCTGCCGCCGCTGTTGTCGTCGAACAGCGCGGTGCCCTCGGTGGCGGCGAGGGCGGCCTCGACGACGCGGACGCGGTCGTCCAGGGCGTTGGCGGCCAGGTTGCGGCGCAGGTAGCGCGCGCTGTCGGCGGACGGTTCGTAGCAGGTCACCTGCGCGTCCGGGTGCAGCCGCGCGAGGTTGACCGTGAACGAGCCGACGTGCGCACCGACGTCCAGGACCGACAGCGGGCGCCCACGGAACGGCTCGAGCAGCGTGCGCAGGCGGTAGCAGTCCTCGGCGAACTGCTCGTAGAGCGCAAGTCGCGCGCCCGGCACGTTGGGCACGGTCAGCCGCGGCCCGTCCTTCACCGCGAAGGTGAGCTCACCGGCGCCGCGACCCAGTTTCTGGGCGGCCATGTCGCGCAGCAACCCCGGCCAGTTGTCGAACGTGCGGGTCGTCTGGCCGACCCGCCGCGCCTCGTGGCGCAACGAGTCGACCTTGGTCGCGAGCGTCATCGGACGGCCTCCTCGAAGCGGGTCCCGGACTTCGGGCGGGGGGCGAACTCGTCGTCTCCGGCGTCCGCGCCGGCCGGCTGGGACGCCAGGTACTCGCGTCCCTTCGTGACCGCGAGCAGGGCGGCGAGGATCGCCTCGGGCAGGTAGTAGAAGCGGTCGGTGAGGCTGGTCTCGACGAAGTTCATGGGCACCTTCGCGACCACCGCCGCGCAGATCGCCGCCGCGATCGGGGTGTTGCGGATGAGCTTGAACGAGTCCCAGGACGCCGCGACGAGGTAGATCGACATGATCGTGAACAGCACGAGACCGCCGGCCTGCAGCTGCTGCAGGTAGACCTGGGACGCGTCGGTCGACGCCTGCATGCCGATGCCCTTGACGGGCGAGAAGAAGAAGTCGCGCAGGCCCTGGTCGGCGACCCGCTCGCGGACGGTGTCGGAGCCCTCCGTGGTGTCGTTGCCGTACAGGCGGGTGGCCTTGAGGATCCCCAGGCCGACGGACGGGAAGACGACGGCGACCACCCCCATGGCCGCCACGCCGCCGAGCACGATCGCCGGCGCCGAACCACGGGTGCGCGGCAGCAGCACGAACGCCAGCACGACGGCGACGAGCAGGCAGACGGTGCCGCCGCGCGAGCCGCTGGCGTAGGTGCCCAGGCTGACGCTCACGAGACTCACCGCACCCACCCAGCGCTCGACCCGCACGTGCGAGGTCAGCAACCAGCAGGCGAAGGGTGCGGCGAGCACGAGCGCCTCGGCCAGGAAGTTCGGATGGTTGGAGAAGCCGACCGCGCGGTCACCCTGCGCAGGCAGGCCGGTGAGCAGCTGCCCGATGCTCGTGCCCAGCTCGCGGTCGGCGAACGCCACGAAGCCCTGGACGGCGTTGCCGACGCAGAACAGGACCGCCATCCAGCGGACGGCCGAGCGGCGCAGCAGCGCCGCCGCGGCGAAGCACACCGGGATGGCGGCGATCGCGATGACGAATTTCAGGGTGACGAGGACGTTGACGACCTCGAGCCCCGTGTTGACGCGGTTCACCGGGTTGCCCTCGGCGCCGAGCACGGTCCGCTGGTCGAGGTACGACGTCGGCGTCGGGAAGAGCACGAGCAGCAGGCACAGCAGCACCAGGCCGTAGGCGAGCTGCTTGATCCACCACGGCGGGGCGCGGAACGCCTGCGGCGCACCGAACGCGAACGACAGCAGAGCGAGCAGCGGCAGGACGTCGCCCGGACGCAGCGGCCCCACGAACCAGCCGTTCCACGACAGGGTGGCGGCCGACAGGTAGGTCGCTCCCAGCCCCACCTTCACCAGGTCGGCGGAGGTGAACACGACGACCGCGGCCAGTGCGGCGACGCCCCCGAGCAGCACGACGCCGAGCGAGCCCGCCCGCAGGGCGAGCACCTCGATCGGCACCATGAGCACCAGCATGACCACGGCACCGATGGGGCCGTGGCGCAGTCGGGCGGACACGTCGCGCATCACGCTCCTGACGGGAGGGTCGGTCGGTGCTCCGGCAGCACCTGCCGTGACCAACGTCCCGGACGCCGGAACGTCACGCAGCAGATCGCTCCGGCGGCAGGACGACCCGGCGGACGGACCGTAACCCAATCGGCTCCGGCTAGTTAAGCCGTGCACCACCAGGGTTCGCCGGGGCTCTGGGCGGCCGGCTCCCCCGGGAGACCCGGCTGCGATCGCCAAGCAGGGGACGGTCCGTCGTGTCGTTGCGTTCGTACTTGCGGATCCTCCGCGAGCGGTGGGCCACTGTCGTGGCCTTCGTGCTCGTGGCGACCGCCCTCGCCGTCGTCGTCACCGCGCTGACGCCGGCCACCTACCAGGCCACCGCCCAGGTACTCGTCGTGGCCAGCAATACCACTGGGGCGCTGCAGAACCAGGACAACACCTACGTGCAGTACCAGGTGACCAGTTACGCCAAGACCATCGACAACCCCGACGTGGCCAAGTACGTCGAGCAGGACCTGCACCTGGGGCTGTCCGCCCGCCAGATCAAGGACAAGATCAGCGCAACCGCCAGTGCGGGCGAGTCGATCATCTCGGTCAGCGCGACCGACGGCAGCGCCGCCCGCGCCACCGAGCTGGCCAACTCGGCGGCGTACGGTTTCCGGGCCTCGGTCGAGAAGTTCAGTTCGTCGGTCAAGCTGTTCGTGACCGGGCCCGCCGACCAGCCGAGCGCGCCGGTCAGCCCCAAGCCGGTGCTCAACGTGGCGCTGGGCCTCTTGCTCGGTCTGCTGCTGGGGGCCGCGGTGGCGGTCGTGCGCGACCTGCTCGACAACCGCATCAAGAACGCCGAGAGCCTCGCGAAGACGGCCGACGCGCCGGTCATGGGGGTCATCGTCGAGGACCCGTCCATCAAGACGGCCCCCATCGCCGCCCGCTCCGACGCCAGGACGACCCGCGCCGAGAATTTTCGGCAGATGCGCGCAAATCTTCAGTTCGCGAACGTGGACGACCACCCGCGCGTGCTGGCGGTGACCAGCTCGATCCCCGCGGAGGGCAAGACGAGCGTGGCCATCAACCTCGCGGCCACGCTCGCCGAGGCCGGCTTCACCGTCTGTCTCGTCGACGCCGACCTGCGTCGCCCGACGGTGGCGTCCGTACTGGGGCTGACCGGCGCCGTCGGCCTCACCAACGTGCTCATCCAGCAGGTCGAACTGCACGACGCGCTGCAGACGGTCGAGCCGAACCTGTACGTGCTGGCGTCCGGTCCGACGCCGCCCAATCCCAGCGAGGTGCTCGCCTCGACCTACGTCCGCGACGCGATCCGCTCGCTTCTCGACACCATCGACTACGTCGTCATCGACACCGCGCCGCTGCTCCCCGTGGCGGACGGTTCCGAGGTGGCGGCGCTGGCCGACGGCACCCTGCTCGTCGCCCGGCAGAACGTCACTACCGAGACCCACGTCAAGCATGCGTCCCAGAACCTGTCCAGGGTCGACGCGCGCCTGCTCGGCGTCGTGCTCAACCGCGTGCCCGTCCGCCGCGGCGAGCGGGACTACGGCTTCGAGTACTACCGCAACGAAGAGGTCGGACAGTCGTTGCAGAAGAAGAACGGCAGGAACCCCAAGGCCAGGAATGCGAAGCCCCTGGCGCAGCTCACGGGCACCCGGACGAACGGTCACGACCGTGAGGCCGACGCAGCTCTTCTCGACGGCGCCCCCGACGCCCGAAGTGCCCGGCACCGCACCATCTCCCCCCGGAACACCTGAGAGGCACACGCTGATGAGCGAGAAGAACCGGACTGTGGACGCCGTGGTGACCGGCGGCGGCGGCTTCATCGGCGGCCACCTGGTGGCGCGGTTGCTGGCCGAGGGCAAGACCGTCCGCAGCGTCGACGTCAAACCGTTGGACGAGTGGTACCAGGTCCACCCGGACGTGCAGAACGTGCAGGCGGACGTCTCGCTGCTCGAGAACGCACGCGCCGCCGTCGAGGGCGCCGCGGTGGTCTACAACCTGGCCGCCGACATGGGCGGCATGGGCTTCATCGAGAACAACAAGGCGCTGTGCATGCTGTCGGTGCTCACCAGCACCCACGTGCTGCAGGCAGCGCGCGAGAACGGGGTCGAGCGCTACTTCTACAGCTCGTCGGCGTGCGTGTACGCCGCCGAGCACCAGACGTCCCCGGACGTCACCGCGCTCAAGGAGTCCGACGCCTACCCGGCGATGCCCGAGGACGGGTACGGCTGGGAGAAGCTGTTCAGCGAGCGCATGGCCCGTCACTTCCTCGAGGACTACGGCGTGCAGACCCGCGTCGCGCGCTACCACAACGTCTACGGCCCGAACGGCACCTGGACCGGCGGCCGGGAGAAGGCGCCGGCGGCCATCTGCCGCAAGATCGCCACCGCCGTCATCACCGGCAGGCACGAGATCGACATCTGGGGCGACGGCCACCAGACGCGCACCTTCATGTACATCGACGACTGCGTCGAGGGCACCCGTCGCATCACCGACAGCGCCGACCCGCACCCGGTGAACCTGGGCAGCGACGAGCTCGTCTCGATCAACCAGCTCGTCGACATCGTCGAGACCATCGCCGGCATCAAGGTCGAGCGCACGCACGACCTCAGCGCGCCGCAGGGCGTCCGCGGCCGCAGCAGCGACAACACCGAGATCCGCCGCCGCTTCGACTGGGAACCGGGCATCACCCTCGCCGACGGCCTCGAGCGCACCTACCGCTGGGTGTACGACGAGGTCAAGAAGTCGCTCGGCTGACGCCGCGCCGACCTGCCACCCGCCATGACGACGCACCGGCCGCGGCCGCTGCCGTCCGGCCTTCCGGTGCGCCGGGGAACCGCCACGGCGCGTCCGGCCCTCGGGCCGCGCCCCGAGCCCGGACCGCCCCCGTCGCGCACGACACGGGTCCCGCGATCGCGGCGGCGCCGGTCGGCGTACGCGGACGCGAACCGGGTGCGCCGGGTGCGGCGGCGACTGCGCCGCTGGTCGCGTCACGCGCGCCGCCGGACGCGAGCCTTCGTCGCGCGGCACCGCCGCGTGCTGCTCGTCTCCTTCTACGGCCTCGCGACCGTCGTGGTGCTGGGCACGCTGTGGCTCGTGATCACGGCGCTGATGGCACGCTCGAAGCTGGACGATCTCGACAACAGATTTGCGCAAGTGCGCGCATTCGTCGCGGCAGGTGACGTCGCGGCCGCCCGCAAGGCGGCCGAACAGATCCCGTCCGACGCGCAGGCCGTGCACGACCTCACCACCGGTCCGGCCTGGTGGACGGCCGCACAGATCCCGCTGCTCGGCGAACCGGTCGAGGTCGCCCGCGGCACCGCCGCCGCCACCGGCACGATCGGCACGCAGGTCGTGCCCGAGCTGGTGCGCGTCTCGAAGGAGATCGACCCGAACCGGGTGCGGGCAGCCGGCAACCGGGTCGACCTCGCCGCCCTCGACCGTGCGGCGCCGGTACTGCAGCGAGCAGCCACGTCGATGGGTACGGCCGTCCGCCGCATCGACGCGCTGCCGGCGAGCACCTGGTTCGGTGCCGTCGACCGCGGCCGCGCGACGCTGACGACGACGATGCACGAGCTGCAGGGATACGTCGATGCCGCGGCGCGGGTCTCGCGGGTGCTGCCCACGATGCTGGGCGAGGACCGTCCGCAGCGGTACTTCGTCGGGCTGCAGAACGAGGCCGAGCTGCGCGGCACCGGTGGGCTTCCCGGCGCGTTCGCGATCGCCGTCGCCGACCAGGGTGTCGTGCGTTTCGTGCGCTTCGAGAGCAACGCCGCGCTGCGCGCGCCGGGCCGGGGCAACCTGTTCGCCTCGGGCGTGAGGTTCGGGCGCGACTACCAGCAGGCGTACGGACGGAGCCTGCCGACGCAGTCGTTCTACAACTCCAACGTGAGTCCCGACTTCCGCTACGCCGCCCGCATCTGGGCGGGCATGTACGAGAAGCTGAGCGGACAGCGCATCGACGGGGTGCTCGCGCTCGACCCGACGGTGCTCGCGTACTTCCTCGCCGGCACCGGTCCGGTCACCGCGCGCGGTCAGGTGGTGTCCGCGCAGAACGTCGTCGCGCTGCTGCAGCGTGATCAGTACCAGATCTTCCGTGACGACTTCACGGGCCGTAAGGAGTTCGTCGTCGACGTCCTGCGCGCGGTGTCGCAGAAGGTGACCAGCGGCGCGGGCAGCGGTCTGGCGATGCTGCAGGCGGCGACGGCGTCGGCCGACCAGCAACGGCTGCTCGCGTGGAGCCGGGACCCCGAGGTGCAGCGCGCCATCGTCGAGACGCACTACGGCGGCACCCTGCCGCCGGCGTCCAGGGCCCTCGCCGGGCTGGTGCTGAACAACGCCTCCGGTGGAAAGATCGACTTCTACTTGACGCGGGAGCTCGCGTACACGCGCACCGGGTGCGGGTCGAGCCGCGACATCGTCGCCACCGTCAAGCTGACCAACAACGCGCCCGCGTCGGGGCTGCCGCCCTACGTCGTCGGTCGCGCCGACGATCCGCCACCAGGCGCGAAGCCCGGTGACGTCCGCCAGGTCATGGACTTCTACGCCAGCGCCGGCGCGCAACTGCTCGGCGTCACCATGGACGGCAGGCGGACGTCCGCCGCCGAGCTGCGCGACCTCGGCCGTCCGCTCTTCCGCATGGAGCTCGAGATCCCCCGGGGCACGACGCGGACGATCATCCTGCACCTGCGCGAACCCGCCGGCGACGGCCGTCCCGCCGTCGTCTGGCAGCAGCCCGGCGTCACCCCGCTCGCGGTGACCACCGAGCAGCAGTCCTGCGGGTGAGGGGACGGGTCAGCCGCCGGTCGGCACCGTCAGCGTCGCGGGGGAGGCCTTCGTCGACGACGCGGTGATCGTCTGCCCGAAGGTGTTGAGCTCGGTGTAGCGCGGGTCGCCGGAGTCGACGACGACGGCGAGCCGGTGGCCGGCCGGGACCGTCCACGAGATCGGCTGCATCGTGATCGTGACCGGGCGCGCGCGGCCGGGTTCCCACCCGGTGAACGAGTACGGCTGCACGGACATCAGCCGCGCCTTCCCGCCGTCGGTGCCGAGGTCGTACAGGTACGCGACAACGGTGCCGCGCGCCCGGTCGGACGCCAGACTCACGCGCAGGGTCGCCGACCCGTTCACGCCGGTGGGCGTCTCGACGACGGGTCCGGTCCAGACGAACGACAGCGATCGGGTCAGTCCGTAGAGGTCGGCACCGACGGGCTCGTAGGTCGCGAACGGCGTCGTGTACGGCCCGCTGGTCGCGACCGAGTCACCGGTCGCGGTGAGGTTCGCGCGCCAGGTGCGGTCGATGCCGGAACCGGTCTGCTTCGTCGATCCGGGGACGCCGAGGGCGATCGCCCGCCCGCCGTCCGGCCACTTCTCGTACGTGTGGACGGACGTGGTGCGGACGTCACGCAGCACGATCGGGTTCTCGTCGGCGATGCCGTTGTCGGCGCCGCGCAGGTAGTGGTCGAGCCAGCTCAGCGCGTCGCCGACGGTGGCGTTGCGCGCGCCCGTCAGTGCGCTGCCCTCGGGCCCGCCGTGGTCTCCGGGCGCCAGCTGCAACCGCTTCGGGGTGGTGAGCCGGTCGAAGAAGGTGACCAGCTGGCCGGGCGGGAAGATCGAGTCCTGGAAGCCGTTCGCGAGCAGCACGGCGGGCTTGTTGCGGTTGAGGTCGTCGACGACGTCGATCGCCGACCGCGTCGGCGACATCGCGCGCAGCGTCGCGCCCACCGTCCGGGGCTTCGTGCGGACGGCCGTGCGCAACGCGGTCAGCCGGTCGTCGAGACGCGCGTCCTTCACACCGAGCAGCTGCGCGAGCGCACGCGTGCCTGGCGTGCCCGCCGGGTCGAACGAGCCGGCGAAGTCGGTCCAACCGCTGAGCGCCGCGACGGCGCGGATGCGCTTGTCGCGCGCGGCTGCCAGCAGTGAAGCGCCTGCGCCGTAGGACATCCCGAACGCGCCGATGCGACTCGGGTCGACGGGCAGACTCGTCAGCGCCCAGTCGATCACGTCCGTCACGTCGCGCTGCGTGCGCTCACCCATGAAGTCGACATCGCCCTGCGACCCCGCGAACCCGCGCTGCGCGTACGCCACCACCACGTAGCCGGTCGCGGCGAACTCGCGCGCGATCGACTCGTACTGGGTGGCGGGCTGCCCCCAACTCGCCGGCATGACCACGAGCGGAGCCTTGCCGCGGTTGCGGGGGCGCACCACCTGCGCCGACAGCGTGGTGCCGTCGTCGGCGGTGATCGTCGCCCTCGCGACGGAACCGACAGCGCCCGCCGCGGGAGCATCACCCTTGTCGCCGTCCGCGGGCCGGACGATCACCAGCACGGCTCCCGCGATCACGACGACCGCGGCCAGCGCGAGCAGCAGCGGACGGACGCGGGTCACGCCTTCACGGTAGAGCCATCGGCCCGCAGCAGCCTGCCGAGAACGTCCGTGACGGTGACGACCCCGAGCATCGCGCCGTCGTCGCCGGTGACGACGGCGAGCTGCGCTCCGGCGCCCTGCATGCGCAGCAGCGCGTCGTGCAGCGTGGTGTCGTGCGGCAGGCGGAACGCCGTCCGGACGAGGCCGTCGAGCGACGCGTCGCGGGGCCGGTCGAGCGTGTCCCGTACATGCACGACGCCGACGGCGCCGCGATCGCCGTCGGCGCCGCGATCGCCGTTGAGCACGAGGATGCGCAGGTGACCGGACGCTCGCGCGGCGTCGCGCACGTCGCCCGCCGTCGCGCCGGCCGCCACCCCGGTGGGACGTTCGCGGCGGACGAGGTCCGCGATCGGGGTCGTGTCGAAGTCGAGTGCCGTGGTGATCGCGTCCGACTGTGCGGCGTCGAGCGTGCCGACGTCGCCCGAGTGCTCGACGAGCTGGCGCAACGCGGCGGGGTCCTGGCCGTTGGCGAGCTCGTCCGCCGGTTCGACGCCGGCGCGACGCAGGCACCAGTTCGCCGACCCGTTCAGCAGGCGCAGCGTCGGACGGAACACCAGCATGAACGCACGCATCGGCAACGCCAGCATGGTCGCTGATCTCTCCGGATGCGCGATCGCCCACGACTTCGGCGCCATCTCGCCGACGACGAGGTGCAGGAACGTCACGACGACCAGCGCGAGCACGAACGCGATCGCGTCCGCGGCCCACCTCGCCAGACCCCAGCCCTCGAAGACCGGCGTCAGCCAGTAGTGCACGGCGGGCTTGCTGATCGCGCCCAGCGCGAGCGTGCAGACGGTGATGCCCAGCTGCGAGCCCGCGAGCAGCAGCGTCAGCTCGGACGCGCTGCGCAGCGCGGCGCGCGCCGACCGGCTCGAGGCAGCGGTGTCCTCGAGGCGGTGCTTCTTGGCGGCGATGACCGCGAACTCGACAGCCACGAAGAAGGCGCTGGCGGCGATGATCGCGAACGTCACGACCACGACCACGACGGGGTTGTCCATCAGCGGTCCCCGTCGGTGGTGGCGCCGGACCCGGTGCTCGCCGAGACGTCGACCCGCAGCCGCACCCGCGTGGGCACGTGGTCACCGACCTCGGTCACTTCGACGACCAGCACGCGACGGGGCGGGTCGTCGAGCAGCAGGTCGTCGGGTTCGGCGGGCAGCGGCACGGCGACGGTGTCGCCGACGGCGGGGAAACCGCCGTGCGCCGAGATGGCGAGTCCGGACACCGTCTCGTAGTCGCCCTCCGGCAGGTGCAGGCCCAGAATGCGCTCGAGTTCGTCGAGGTGGGCGTCGCCCGGCGCCGTCCAGTGATCGGTGCCGTCGCGCCGCACGAGCAGCGGCGGCTCGGTGTCGTGCTCGTCCGTCAGTTCGCCGACGACCTCCTCGGCGAGGTCCTCGAGGGTGACCACGCCGGCCAGGCCGCCGTACTCGTCGAGCACGCAGGCCATCTGCTCGCGCGAACCGGTGAGCGTCGCGAGGGCGCGGGGCAACGGCATCGACTCGGGCACCACGCACGCCGGACGGGCGACGTCGGCGGCGGTCGCGGCGTCGTCGGCGCCGAGGACGTCGACGAGGTGGACGACGCCCAGCACCCGTCCGCGGGGGTCGAGCACCGGGTAGCGGGAGTGGCCGGTGTGCATGATCGCGCGCAATTCGTCGACGGTGGCAGCGCCGAGGACGGTGTCGGCGCGCGACAGCGGCACCATCGCGTGGCGCACGTCCTCGGACGGGAAGTCGATCACGCGGTCGAGCAGCACCGACAGCGGTGCCGGCAGGTCGCCGGTCTCGCGGGAGTCGGCGACGATGCGCTCGAGGTCACGGGTGCTGGCGGCGTGCTCGACGTCGTGCACCGGCTCGATGCGCAACAGCCGCAGCAGCGCGTTCGACGACGCGTCGAAGATCGAGATGAGCCAACCCGTCACCGCCAGGTAGACGACCGTCGAACGCGACAGCGCCCGTGCGACCGGCTCCGGACGGGCGATGGCGAGGTTCTTGGGGAACAGCTCGCCGAAGATCATCTGGACGAACGTGGAGAACAGCAACGCGATGACGGTGCCGATCGCGATGCCGACGCCGGTGGGGACGGACACCCCGCCCAGCAGGTCGCCGATCGACTCGCCGATCAGGGGTTCGGCGACGTAACCGACCACCAGGCCCGTCACCGTGATGCCGAGTTGCGCACCCGACAGCATGAACGACGTGCGGCGGGTGACCTGGAGCGTGCGTTGCGCCGTCGCGTCGCCGTCCGCCGCCGCTGCGCGCAACGTCGCGCGGTCGACCGCCATGTACGCGAATTCCTGGGCCACGAAGTAGCCCGTCGCCGCCGTGATGGCCAGGACCACCACCACGCCCAGCAGCAGCGCGAGGAGCGCCGTCATCCGTGCCGTCATCCCTCCCGGCCGCGCTCATGACGGGGCGGCCTGGCCGCGGCCCGCGCGCGGCGTAGGGAGAATGTTCCCGGACCAGTCTGTGCGCGACCGGGTGCGCGCTGGGAGCTTCCTGTGGGGCGGCGGTGCGGCCGGAGCTCCGGCATCCGGCGCCGGGTGGCGATCTTCAGGCGGTTCGGGTGCTGCGGCGCGTGGCCTGTCTGAAGATCCGGTGCCGGGTGGCGATCTTCAGGCGGTTCGGGTGCTGGGGCGCGTGGTCTGTCTGAAGATCCGGTGCCGGGTGGCGATCTTCAGGCGGTTCGGGTGCTGGGGCGCGTGGTCTGTCCGAAGATCCGGTGCCGGGTGGCGATCTTCAGG
>NZ_BAAGUN010000005.1:0-25402 GCF_054781375.1 Jatrophihabitans fulvus | reverse complement strand
GGCGGTTCCGGTGCTGGGGCGCGTGGTCTGTCCGAAGATCCGGTGTCGGCGCCACTGAACGGGCCGGGGGACCCGAGCACCCTGGGTTCCCATTGTCGGGGTATTCGGGGCTGCGCCCCTCCTACCCCCTCCTGGACCTCGGAAGACACGAGCAAGCTCGATCTTCACTCGGTCTGCGTCGGGGTATTCGGGGCTGCGCCCCTCCTACCGCCTCCTGGACCTCGGAAGACACGAGCAAGCTCGATCTTCACTCGGTCTGCGTCGGGGTGACAGGATTTGAACCTGCGACCTCTTCGTCCCGAACGAAGCACGCTACCAAGCTGCGCCACACCCCGTGAGCAACCGCTCCAGCATAGCCGCCGCGTCCGCCGCACTTCACCCGGGTTACCGGGACCGCCGCTTCTCCGGCTTTGCACCTGCCGAGGTCGCTATCGGGTCATGGCGTGAGCGGATGACGACGTGACGAGGTGCAAACTCCGGTGACCCGAGGCCTCAGTTGCGCGGCACGAGGGTGAGCAACGACGCCTCCGGGCGGCAGCAGAACCGGATCGGGGCGTACGGGTTCGTGCCCAACCCGGCGGAGACGTGGAACCACATGTGGTCGTCCCACCGGTGCAGCCAGCGGGCACGCCCGCGGTCGATGCCGCAGTTGGTGACCAGCGCGGGCCCGAACGGCACGCGTACCTGCCCGCCGTGCGTGTGCCCGGCGAGCACCAGGTCGTAGCCGTCCGCGGCGAACTCCCGCAGCACGAACGGCTCGGGGGAGTGGGTGACCCCGATGCGGACGGCCGCGTCGGCCTCGGCCGCGCCGGCGATCTGCGAGTAGTCGACCTTGCGCAGGTGCGGGTCGTCGGTGCCGGCGAGCGCCACCTTCGCCTCGCCCGCGGCGAGGACGGTGCGCACGTGGGTGAGGTCGACCCATCCCGCGCCGGACATCGCGCGTGCCATGGCCGGCCACGGCAGGGGCGTGCCCCGGTTGACCGGTCCGTGCGCGGGCCTCAGGTAGCGCGTCGGCAGCTTCGGACGGGGGGCCCAGTAGTCGTTGTTGCCGGGCACGAACACGCCGGGGAACGCGAACAGCGGCTCGAGCGCCGCCATCACCGCCGGGATTCCGTGCTCGGCCGACAGCGTGTCGCCGGTGTTCACGACCAGATCGGGACGCAGGTCGGCCAGGCCGCGGATCCACGCCTGCTTGCGGGCCTGGCCCGGCGTGATGTGCAGGTCGGACACGTGCAGGACCCTGATCGGCGCCGCGCCCGGCGCTAGCACGGGCACGTCGCGGCGGCGCAGCGTGAACAGGTTGCGCTCGATGCCGACCCCGTAGGCGAGGGTTGCCACGCCCAGCGCGGCGACGGAACCGACGGCGGCGCCCGCCACCCGCAGTTGCCGCTCGCCGTCCGCCATGGGCCCAGCGTACGGACGGAACCCCCTGTCGCTGCTCGGTACCGTCGAGGCCATGCCGACACTCAAGGCCCGACTGCACGACGACCTCAACGCCGCGATGAAGGCGCGCGACGAGCTCACCACCGCCACCCTGCGGATGGTCCTCGCCGCGGTCACCACCGAGGAGGTCGCCGGCAAGCAGGCCCGCGAGCTGTCCGACGACGAGGTGCAGAAGGTGCTGGCCCGTGAGGGCAAGAAGCGCCGTGAGGCCGCCGAGGCGTTCGACAGCGCCGGCCGCACCGAGCTGGCCGAGCGCGAGCGCGCCGAGCACGGCGTCATCGACGCCTACCTGCCGGCGCAGCTCGACGACACCGAGCTGTCCGACATCGTCGCCGCCGCCATCGCCGAGGCCGGCGCCACCGAGCCGCGGCAGATGGGTGCCGTGATGAAGCTCGTCCAACCGCGCGTCGCCGGACGCGCCGACGGCAAGCGGGTCAGCGACACCGTCCGCCGGCAGTTGTCCGGAGGCTGACCCCAGGACCCCGACACGACGAGGGCCCCACGTCGCGATCGCGACGTGGGGCCCTCGAGTTCGTTCGGCGGACGGACGGCTCAGCCGCCGCCCGGACCCGGACGGGCACCGCCACCGCCGCCGGCACCGCCGCCACCACCGGCACCGCCGCCACCACCGGCACCGCCACCACCGGCGCCGCCGCCACCACCGGCACCGCCACCACCACCCGGACCGCCGGGAGCGTTGCTGCCGCCACCGCCGGCGCCGCCACCACCCTGGTTGCCGCCGCGGTCACCGCCGCGGTTGTTGCCGCCACCGCGGCGCGGCGGGTCGCGACTGGGGGGCGGGGGCGGGGTGTAGATGTCCTGCTGCCGGCCGAAAGACTCGCACACCGTGATCGTCGAGCCCGCGGGCGCGACCTTCGGGCCGAAGTACGCGATGGTGCCCAGCGGCGCGTCACCACGGCACAGCGCGGGCTGTCCCTCGTTCTCGGTGCCGAAGATGTGCATCTTGAACCCGGAGGCGGCGAGCTGCTTCTTCGCGTCGGCCGGGCTCACGCCGGTGACGTCGGGGACGGGGGTGCCGCTCACCGAGTTCGGGTCGGGCCAGGTCCACCGCTCACCCTTGAGCGACGGGCCCATCGCCGACAGCCACACCTTGGCCGCGTAGTCGCCGTACGCCTGGCCCGGGGCGGCCCCGGGCAGGCCACGCTGCGGCGCGGACGGGTTGTCGAAGTCGATGATCGCGCTGACGCCCACCATCGACGGTGTCATGCCGGCGAACCAGATCGCGCCGTTCTTCGAGGCCGGCTGCGCGAGCGCCGTGCCCGTCTTGCCGGCGATGTTGCTGCCGCCGTCCGAGTAGTACGACTGGAAGCGCCCGTACGACGTGCCGGACGGGTCGTTGGTGTCGCCCTTCATGATGTCGATCGCCTGCAGCGCGGCCTCCGCGGGCACGATCTGCGTGGCGCCCAGGCGCTTGGTGTCGACGGCGTTGCCGTTGCTGTCGTAGACCATCGTCACCGGCGCGGGCGGGTTGAACTTGCCGGCATTGGCGACGGCGGCGTAGGCGCCGGCCATCTGCAGCGGGCTGGCGAGCAGGCCCGAGGCCAGCACGATGCGCAGCGGGCTCTCGGTGCCGACGATGTCCTGGGCGACCGTCTTCTTGGTGTTCGACGACACCGGGGCGTCCAGGCTGGTCAGGCCGAACTTCTGCGCCAGCGCCACCATCGAGTCGAGGCGGCAGTACATGCCCTGGTCGGCCAGGCCGGAGAAGAACGTGTTGGACGACTTCACCATCGCCGAGCGCAGCGTCTCGTTGGTGCTGAAGTCGTCGCCCTCGGTGTTGTTCTTCGCAGGGTCCTTGGTGGAGCAGTTCTCCGGCGTGTAGCCGTCGCGCCCGGTGTTGGTCTGCAGCGTCCAGTCGGCCGGGAAGCCCATGCTCAACGCGGCCAGCAACGGGAAGATCTTGATCGTCGAACCGGGGCTCGCGACCGGCTTCGTGAAGATCGGCTGCACGGTCTGGTTCTTCTTGATGCCGTACTGCTTGCTCGCGGCCATCGCGAGGATGTTGCCGGTCTTCGGCTCGATGACCGGCAGCGTCGCGGTGTAGGGCGAGCTCGCCGGCACCGAGCGCGTGATGTGGAACTGCGCGCTGTTCTGCAGCTTCGGGTCGAGCGTGGTGATGATGCGGTACCCGCCGGTCTGCAGCTGCTGGTCGGTGAGCCCCGTGCGGGACATCAGCCAGGTGCGCACGTAGTCGCAGAAGAAGCCGACGTTGCGCACCGTCGAGACCGAGTTGGCGC
Organism: Jatrophihabitans fulvus; assembly: GCF_054781375.1. NCBI lineage: Bacteria > Bacillati > Actinomycetota > Actinomycetes > Jatrophihabitantales > Jatrophihabitantaceae > Jatrophihabitans > Jatrophihabitans fulvus. The sequence continues at coordinate 21,701 of NZ_BAAGUN010000005.1, read as the reverse complement.
AGCCCTGTCGCACCGCGGGCGGCGCGTCGGTGGCCAGCTGGATCGGCATCGCCTTGTACTTGTTCGCCTCGGCCTGGCTCCACTTGCCGACGGCGACCATGTTCTGGAGGACCTCGTCGCGACGCTCCTTGGCCGCGACCCGGTTCACGAACGGGTCGTAGGCGCTGGGCGCCCGCAGCAGGCCGACGAGCAGCGCCGACTCCTGCGGCTCGAGGTCCTTGGCCGGCTTGTTGAAGTAGGTGCGCGCCGCGGTCTCGATGCCGTAGGCGTTCTCACCGAAGAAGGCGATGTTCAGGTAGTTCTGCAGGATCTTCTTCTTGGGCGTCTTGAGGGTGTCCTCGATGTAGATCGCGCACTTGGCGTCCTCGATCTTGCGGTTGAGGTTCTGGTCGATCGCCGCCTGCTGCTTCTCGACGTCGTTGCCGGCCTCGTAGTAGCGGACCTGCTTGACGTACTGCATGGTCAGCGTCGACCCGCCCTGGGTGTCACCGCTGGTCGTGTTCACGGCACCGCGGATCAGGCCGCGGATGTCGACGCCGTGGTGGGAGTAGAAGCGGCGGTCCTCGGTGGCGACGAGGGCGTCCTGCAGCGTCTGCGGCACCTGGTCGAGCCCGATCTCGACGCGGTCCTGACTGAACAGGCTCGCGAGCACGGTCTTGCCGTCGCGCGCGTACAGCGTGGTGCGCTGCGGCGGCTTGCTGTCGGGCAGGTTGCAGGTGGTGTCCTGGAACTTGTCGGCCTCGCGTCCGGCGACCAGGCCGAGCCCGCCGACGTACGGCAGCGCGAGCCCCGCCACGAGCACACCGGCCGCGACCAGAGCGGCGAGCAGCTTGCCGAGGGTCTTCCATGCGTCCGCGGGAGAATCTGCCACGAGCAACGAGGGTACGGGGCCCGGCTTTCAGTGCCCGTTTCGTCCTGTGACGCCGCTCAGGCGGACGGGACGGAGCCCTCGTCCGGCCCCAGCAGGCGCGCGATCTCGCGCAGGCCGTCGAGGTCGTGCACGTCGGACGCGAGGGCGGGGACGGCCGACAGCGGCACCTCCGGGTGCGCGGCCCGGAACCGCTTCGCCATGCGGGCGTCGTGCTCGGCGGCGGCGGCGACCTCGACGTGCACCCGCAGGGCGGCGGCCGCGAGCCGGGCGTCCGCCCCTTCCTCGGCCTCGGCCCGCTCGGCGGCGACGCCGGCCTGGGCGGCGGTGAGCGGCTTGGCGGTGCCGGCCACCGGGGCCGTGCGCCGGGTGCGGTTCACGACCACGCCCGCCAGCGGCATGTGCTCCTCGCTGAGCCGGTCGACGAAGTAGGACGCCTCGCGCAGGGCATCGGGCTCCGGGGCGGCGACCACGACGAACGCGGTGCCGGGGTCCTTCAGGCGCTGGTAGGTCTGGTCGGCGCGCTCGCGGAACCCGCCGAACATCGACTCGAGCGCGCTGACGAAGGTCGACAGGTCGTTGAGCAGGTCGCCACCGATGACCTTGGTGAACACCCGGGCCACCATGCCGACACCCACGGTGACGACCTTCATGTACGCGCGTCCGCCGGCCTTCGCGGGTGCGGTGATGAGCTTGATCATCCGCCCGTCGAGGAAGCGGCCGAGCCGGTTCGGGGCGTCGAGGAAGTCGAGCGCCGAGCGCGACGGCGGGGTGTCGACGACGACGAGGTCCCACTCGTCGGTGGCGACGAGCTGGCCGAGCTTCTCCATCGCCATGTACTCCTGCGTCCCGGCGAACGAGGACGACAGCGATTGGTAGAAGGGGTTGTTGAACACCTGCTCGGCGCGTTCGGGCGTGGAGTTCTCGAGCACGACGTCGTCGAACGTCCGCTTCATGTCCAGCATCATCGCGAAGAGGCGGCCGCCCGCCTCGTCGCCGGCGCCCTTCACCTCGCGCGGGGTGTTGTCGAGTTCGGTGAGGCCGAGCGACTGCGCCAGCCGCCGGGCCGGGTCGATGGTGAGCACGACCGTGCGGCGTCCGGCCTCGGCCCCCGCGAGGGCGAGGGCGGCGGCGGTCGTGGTCTTGCCCACGCCCCCGCTGCCGCACGTGACGACGACCCTGACCTTCGGGTCGCGCACCAGCGCCAGGGCGTCGAAGCCGGTCACCGGGCACCTGCCGTGGTGAAACGGGCGGCGAGGTCCTTCAGCTCGCCCAGCTCCACCGGCGGGTTCAGGTCGGGCAGCGTGATGCGCGGCATGTCGAGGCCGTCGAGCCGGGACGCCCCCTCGGCCTCGAGCCGCTGGCGGCGCGCGTAGTCGGCGACCTCGCTCGCGAGCGCGTCGGCGTAGGCGCCCACCTGGTCGTCGGAGAACCCGGCCGCGGCGAGCCCCGCGCTCAGCGACGCCGCGTCCGGACGGTCGTCCGCGCCCAGTTGCGCGGAGGTGAGCAGGGCCGGACGCGCGCGGTTGACGATCACGGCGCCCAGCTGGAAGTCGAGCCGCTGCAGCTCGGCGGCGGCGTCGATCGTCTCCTGCACCGGCATCTCCTCGAGCAGCGTGACGAGGTGCACGACCGTCTGCGGGCCGTGCAGCAGCTGGATGACGCCGTCGCTCTGCCGGTGGATCGGGCCGATGCGCGCGAGCTTCGCGACCTCGCGGGTGGCGTCGAGGAACCGGGTGATGCGGCCGGTCGGCGGCGCGTCGAGCACGACGGCGTCGTAGGCGCGCTGCTTCGGGTCGCCGTCGCGGCCGACCCGCACCACCGACTCCTTGACCTTGCCGGTGAGCAGCACGTCACGCAGGCCGGGGGCGAGTGTGGTCACGAAGTCGACCGCGCCGAGGCGTTTGAGTCCCTTGCCCGCGCGCTTGAGCCCGTAGAACATCTCGAGGTACTCGAGCATGGCCTCCTCGGCGTCGATCGCGAGGCCGTAGAGCTCGCCGCCGTTGGGGGCCGCGCTGAGCTTCTCCTCGGCGTAGGGCATGGGCGGGCGGTGGAACAGCTGGGCCAGCGCCTGCCGCGACTCGACCTCGACGAGCAGCACCCGCTTGCCGAGCCCGGCGATCGCGAGCGCCAGTGCGGCCGCGACCGTCGTCTTGCCGGTGCCGCCCTTGCCGGTGACCACGTGCAGGCGTGCCTTGGGTGCCGGGTTCACGATCGCGTCGGCGAGGCGCGGCGCGCTGGAGGCGGTGCCGGCCGTGCGGGTGGGCATCGTTCCAGAGTAGGAGACAGCGGATACCGTCGAACTGTGACGTCTCCTCTCACCCGCCTCGACGAGCTCGGCATCACCCTCCCGCCCGTGGCCGCGCCCCTGGCCGCCTACGTGCCCGCGCTGCGCAGCGGTCCGTGGGTGTTCACGTCCGGCCAGCTGCCGTTCGTCGACGGCGCCCTGCCTGCGACCGGCAAGGTCGGTGCCGAGGTGTCGCCGGAGGAGGCGCAGGGGCTGGCCGGGCTGGCCGTGCTCAACGCGCTGGCGGCCGTGCACGACCTCGTCGGTCTCGACGCGGTCGAGCAGGTCGTCAAGGTCGTCGGCTTCGTGGCGAGCACACCGGACTTCACCGGCCAGCCCGCGGTCGTGAACGGCGCCAGCACGCTGCTGGGCGACGTGTTCGGCGACGCCGGCCGGCACGCCCGCTCGGCCGTCGGGGTCGTGTCGCTGCCGATGGACTCGCCGGTCGAGATCGAGCTGATCGTCGCGGTCCGCGGGTGACCGCGGCCGGCGACGTCCCCGTCCGGGACGCGGCCACCGTCGTGCTGCTGCGCGACGGCGCCGAGGGCGTCGAGGCCTGGCTGCTCACCCGGGTCACCGGTATGGAGTTCGCCGCCGGCATGACCGTCTTCCCCGGCGGACGGGTCGACGACCGCGACGTCGACCTGCCGATCACCGGCGCCGACACCGCGGCCCTCGCCGCCCGTTTCGGTTGCTCCGAGCCGGTGGCCCGCGGCCTGCTCGGCGCCGCCGTGCGCGAGACGTTCGAGGAGACCGGGGTGCTGCTCACCGTTCCCCCGAAGCACCTTCCCGAGCACGTGGCCGACGTCGAGTCCGGCCAGGTGGACTTCGGTGACCTGCTGCGCGAGCACGGCCTGTCCGTCGACGGTGCCGCGCTGCGGCCGTGGTCGCGCTGGGTCACGCCGAAGGGCGAGGTGCGCCGCTACGACACCCGCTTCTTCGTCGGACGGTTGCCCGAGGGCGCCGTCGCCGCCGACGTGACGACCGAGTCGTCGTCCGCCGACTGGGTGCCGGTCGGCGAGGCCATCGAGCAGGCGCAGCGTGGTGAACGCCGCCTGCTGCCGCCGACGCTGCTCACGCTCGCGTCGCTCGCCGACTGCGCGGACGTCGATGCGGTGCTGGCCCGGTCCGAGGGCGCCGACCTGAGCCCCGTCCGTCCGACCATGCACGTCGCGGACGACGGCGCGGTGACCGTCGAACTACCCGGTGGGCGGTTGATGCAGATCCGCGGGCCCCGGGCATGAGTGCCCATCCGGCGTACGGCGAGGTGCGCCAGGTGCGGCCGGGCGTGCGGGTGCTGCTGCAGCGCAACCCCGGGCACATGACGCTCGACGGCACCAACACCTGGCTGCTCGGGTCGCCGGACGCGCCCGTGGTCGTCGACCCGGGACAGTCGCGGGCCGGTGGTCCCGAGGCGCAGCTCGCCGACGACGGCCACCTCGAGCGCCTGCTCGCCGCCGCGCCCGCCCCGGCGCTGGTGCTGCTCACCCATCGCCATCACGACCACGTCGAGCTCGCCGGGACGCTGCACGCGCACACCGGCGCGCCCGTCCGCGCGCTCGACCCCGCGCTGTGCCGCGACGGCGGGCCGCTCGCGGACGGTGACGTGCTCGACGTCGCGGACGTCCGCCTCGAGGTGCTCGCGACCCCGGGGCACACGTCCGACTCGACGTCCTACCTGCTCACGGACGAGTCCGGACGCTCGGTGCTCACCGGCGACACCGTCCTCGGACGGGGCACCACGGTCGTCGCCCACCCGGACGGGGCGCTGGGGCCCTATCTCGCGTCACTCGGGCGGTTGCGCGGTCTCGGCCCGGTGCCGGTGCTGCCGGGCCACGGCCCCGAGCTGCCCGACCTCGAAGCGGTGACCGGGCAGTACCTGGAGCACCGGGCGCTGCGACTGGACCAGGTGCGTGACGCGCTGCGCGAGCTCGGTGCGGACGCGAGCCCGCGACAGGTGGTCGAGACGGTCTACGCCGACGTCGACCCCGTGCTGTGGGACGCCGCCGAGCTGAGCGTGCGCGCCCAGCTCGACTACCTGCGCGAGTAGCTATCGCGCCCGGCGGGCGAGCCGCTCGCGGTCGAGGATGACCACGGACTTGCCCTCGAGCCGCAGCCAGCCGCGCGAGGCGAAGTCGGCGAGCGCCTTGTTGACGGTCTCGCGAGAGGCGCCGACCAGCTGGGCGAGCTCCTCCTGCGTGAGGTCGTGCGTGACGCGCAGCTGACCGCCGTCGATGGAGCCGAACCGCTGCGCCAGCTGCAGCAGCTGCTTGGCGACGCGGCCGGGGACGTCGACGAAGATCAGGTCGGCGAGCATCGTGTTGGTGCGGCGCAGCCGGCGGGCCACGACGCGCAGCAGCTGCATCGCGATCTGCGGACGGTCGGTGGCCCACTTCTGCAGCGCGGCCTTCGGCAGCCGGGCCAGGCGGGCGTCGGTGACGACGGTCGCGGTGGCGGTGCGGGGACCCGGGTCGAACAGCGACAGCTCGCCGAACTGGTCGGACGGGCCGTAGATCGCCACGAGGTTCTCGCGGCCGTCGGGTGAACGACGCCCGAGCTTCACCTTGCCGGTCAGGACGATGTAGAGGCTGTCACCGGGTTCGCCCTCGTTGAACAGCACGGCGCCCCGGGGCTGCTCGAAGATCTCGAACTCACCGGACAGGGCCTCGACGTCCTCGGGATCGACGCCCTGGAACAGCCCCGCCCGCCGCAGAATCTCGTCCACCAACACTCCTCAGCCGCCCGCACCACGCACGCGGCGGGTGCGAACCAGGTCACAGTCGATCCGGAGTCTAGGGCAACGCCTGCGCGTGTCGCGGGCAAGGTCGCCCTGCGGCTCACCCGTGAGGTAGCGGCGTCAGTCGGACGCGCGGCGCCACCCGCGCCGCAGCCGCTTCAATCCCAGCCGGGTGCGGAAGCGGGACAGGGCCGAATCGGTGCCCTCGCGCACGAAGGTGTCGAGCTCGGCGGGGCTCGCGCCCTCGAGGAACTGCTCGATGTCGCGGTCGGTGTTGACCGAGTTCAGCGGCTCCTCGACGCGCTGCATGAGCAGCACGAAGCCCAGCAGGACGAAGGGGAACAGCAGCAGCGCGAATCCGATCATGGTGGCCCCATTGTGCCGTAGTTACGTCGGTGCGTCGCCGTACGCTCGGCGGCGTGGCGACTGCAGCAAAGGTGTCGAAGTTCGCGGACGAGTCCCCGCTCGCGCTGACCCGGCGGGCCCGCCGGATCAACCGCGAGCTGGCCGAGGTGTACCCCACCGCCCACTGCGAACTCGACTTCACGACGCCGCTCGAGCTCTCGGTGGCCACCATCCTGTCGGCGCAGTGCACCGACAAGCGGGTGAACGAGGTGACGCCGGCGCTGTTCCGCCGCTACCCCGACGCCGCCGCGTACGCGTCCGCCGACCGCGACGAACTCGAGGCGATGATCAAGTCGACCGGCTTCTTCCGCAACAAGACCACCTCGCTGATCAACCTCGGCCACCAGCTCGTCGAGCGCTTCGACGGCGAGGTGCCGAACCGGCTCGAGGACCTGGTGACGTTGCCCGGCTTCGGGCGCAAGACGGCCAACGTCGTGCTCGGCAACGCCTTCGGCGTCCCCGGCCTGACCGTCGACACCCACTTCGGCCGCCTCGTGCGTCGCTGGGGCTGGACCGACGAGACCGACCCGGTGAAGGTCGAGCGCGTCGTCGCCGCGCTGATCCCGAAGAAGGAGTGGACGATCTTCAGCCACCGCGCCATCTGGCACGGCCGGCGCATCTGCCACTCCCGCAAGCCCGCCTGCGGGGCGTGCCCCATCGCCTCGCTGTGCCCGTCCTACGGCGACGGCCCGACCGATCCCGAGGTGGCCGGGAAGCTGGTGAAGACCGAGGCGCAGATGGTCGCCTCGTGACGGCACCGCTCCCGCCCTGGTTCGCCACGCTGGCCGACGCCGCGACACGCATGACCGGCGAGGACCTCTCCCGGTTCCTGCCCCCGGAGGACGGGCGCGGTCGCGAGTCGGCCGTCCTCATCGCGTTGAGCGACCGGGGCGACGGGCCCGCCGTCCTGCTCATCGAGCGGGCCGCGACGCTGCGCACCCACGCCGGCCAGGTCGCGTTCCCCGGTGGTTCGCTCGACCCGACGGACGCCTCGCCGTCCGCCGCCGCGCTGCGCGAGGCGCAGGAGGAGACCGGGCTCGACCCGGCGAGCGTCCAGGTGGTGGCCGACCTGCCGGCGATCTTCATCCCGGTGTCGGAGTTCGTCGTGACGCCCGTGCTCGCGTGGTGGCGCGAGCCGCACCCCGTGGATGCCGTCGACCCCGGCGAGGTCGCCCGCGCCGAACTGGTCCCGCTGGCCGAGCTCGCCGACCCCGCCAACCGCTTCCGGGTGGAGCACCCGTCCGGGCTCGTCGGCCCCGGGTTCACACCGCCGTCGTCGGGTCTGTTCGTGTGGGGATTCACCGCCGGCCTGCTCGACCGGGTGCTCGAGTACGGCGGCTGGGCGAGGCCGTGGGACCCGGAGGTCACCCGTCCGCTGCCGCCGGCCCTGAGCGGCCGTCCGCCCCGCCGCGACGCGGGCTGAGCGTCCCCGGGGCGCCCCCGACGCGCCTGGGTACCGTCAGGTCATGTCCGCGCGCCGTGTCCTCACCGCCTGCGGCGCGGCGGTTCTCGCGCTGACGGCGGTCGCCGGCTGCGGCCACGACCAGGCGCCGGCCGCCACCGGTCCGTACACGGGGACGGGCACCGCCACCGGCCCCGCCGACGCGCAGCGTCTCGTCGTCACGACCGGCAGCGACTACCGCTTCCACCCGTCCACGCTGGTCGTCCGCCCCGGACGGGTGACGATCGTGCTCAAGAACACCGCGAAGACGGGTGCGCCGCACAACCTGTCGGTGAACGGGCTGCCCGGCGCGTTCGTCCCCCTCGCGGGCGCGCAGGGCACGACCAGCGCCACTTTCGACACCCCGGAACCCGGTCGCTACCGCTTCGTGTGCACGATCCACATCCAGCAGGGCCAGACCGGCACGCTCGTGGTGACGCGGTGAACCTGCTCGACCTGTTGATCGTGCTCGCCGCGATCGGGTACGGCATCGGCGGCTTCCGCAGCGGCGCCGTGGTGGGCGCGTTCTCGCTCGTCGGGTTCTTCGGCGGCGCGGCCATCGGCGCCCAGCTGGCCCGTCCGCTGGGGTCGGCCCTGGCCGACGGCACCGCGCAGATCCCCATCGCCATCGTGTCGGTGCTGCTGTGCGCCATGCTCGGCCAGCTGCTCGCGGTCTTCCTCGCCGGCATGATCAAGGACCGGTTCGTGCGCGGCGCCGTCCGCCCGTGGGACTCCGCGCTGGGCGCCGTGCTCGGGGTCGTCGCCGTGCTGCTGGTGGCGTGGATGGTCGCGCTGCCGTTGGCGACGTCCGCCTACCCGACGCTCGCGCAGCAGGCGAGCCAGTCGAAGATCGTCCGCGGCGTGAACCAGGTCGTCCCCGACGCGGTGCGCGGCCTGTACTCGTCGCTGCGCGACTTCTTCAACCGCAGCGGCTTCCCGCCGGTGCTGGGCGACCTGCCGTCGACGTCCGTCGTGCCCGTCGCGCCCCCGCCGCGCACGCTGCCGCAGTCGGCCCGCCGCGTGGTGGTGAACTCCGAGCGCTCGATCGTGAAGATCTACGGGCAGGCACCGGAGTGCGGTCGCGGCATCGAGGGATCCGGGTTCGTGTTCGCGCCGAACCGGGTGATGACCAACGCGCACGTGGTCGCGGGCACGCGCACCGTCCGCGTGGTCGTCGGACGCAACGACGCCAACACCACGCCGGCGCGGGTCGTCTACTTCGATCCCGACCGCGACGTCGCCGTGCTCGCGGTCCCGGGGCTCAGCGCGCCCGCCCTGCCGTTCGCGCAGGTCCCCGCGCCCCGGGGCACGCCGGCCATGGTCGTCGGCTACCCCGAGGACCGCAGCTACACGACCAACACCGCGCGGGTGCGTTCACGCACCACCGTGCGCGGGTCGGACATCTACGGCAACGGCACGGTGACGCGCGAGATCTACTCGGTGCGGGCGACCGTCCGCAGCGGCAACTCCGGCGGCCCGCTGCTCGACTACCAGGGACGGGTGCTGGGCGTCGTGTTCGCGACCGCCCTCGACTCGCGCGACACCGGGTTCGTGCTCACCCGCGACGAGGTGCGCTCCGCGGCGCAGACCGGGCGGACGGCGACCGCCGCCGTGGGCACCGGGGGCTGCACGCCCGGGTGACCCCGGGTGATCAGTGGGTCTTGGCCCACCGGATCAGCTCGCCGCTGACCAGCTCGGGCGCCTCGTCCTGCACGAAGTGGCCGACGCCCTCGAGCTGGTGCCACTCGTACTCGCCGGTGACGTACTGCCCCGACCCCTGCGCCGTCGACGGCAGCACGCAGCCGTCCGCCGCGCCGTGCAGGTGCAGCACCGGAGCGCCGATCGGGGTGCGCATCGCCTCGGCGTAGCGGCGGCCGTCGCCGCGCAGCTGCGAGCGCACCGCCCACCGGAAGTGTTCGGCGGCGCAGTAGGACACCGGGTGGATGCGCATGGCCTGCGCGTAGCGCTCGACGTCCGAGACGTAACCCGGGGTGCCCCGCCACCGCGGCCCGGACCACTGCTCGGCGAGCTCGCGCACCCAGAGCGAGTCGCGCGAGAGCAGGTGCTCGGGGCGGCGCGGCACCTGGAAGGTGCGCAGGGCGTAGGCGGACGCCCGCCGCTGCGCGGGGTCGGCACGGACGGCCGCCCGCAGCCGCCGCGGGTGGGGCGCGCCGAGCGCCACCATGCTGCGCACGACCCGCGGGTGGGTGGCGGCCATCGTCCAGGCGAGGCCGCCCCCGATGTCGCTGCCGACGACCATCGCGTCGCTCTCGCCGAGCGAGAGGACGAGCGCGGCCATGTCGGCGGCCATGGTCGGCGAGTCGTAGCCGCGGGGCGGCTTGTCACTGGCGCCGTAGCCGCGCAGGTCGACGGCGACGGCGCGGAAGCCGGCGTCGGCCAGGTCGACGAGCTGGCGGTGCCACGTCCACCAGAACTGCGGGAAGCCGTGGACGAGCAGGACGAGTGGACCCGTGCCCGCCTCGGCGACGTGCAGGGCGATGCCGTTGGCGCGCACCGTCCGGTGCGTCCACGGGCCGTCGACCAGGACGACGGACCTGTCCGGGGCGCCCGGCAGGGGTCCGAAGCCCACGGGCTACTTCCGGGACTTCTTGAGGTAGTCGACCGTCTGCTTGGTGGTGTCGATGGTCTGCTGCGGTGCCTTCACGCGCTTGACCTTCTTGATGCCGAGCAGGGCGAAGATCGCGACCAGCACGAGCTGGAAGCCGAACACGATCAGGAAACTCAGCCAGCGCCACAGCCCGATGGCGTTCAGGCCCTCGGCGAGTGCGAGGAAGCCGAAGGTGAGCGAGAAGACGAGCACGACGGCGGCGGCGCCGAAGAACCCGATGCCGACGCCGGCGTTCTTGACCGAGGCACGCAGCTCGAGCTTGGCCAGCTCGATCTCGCTGCGGACGAGCGTCGACACCGACTCCGACGCCTGCGACACGAGCTCGCCGATGCTGGGCTCGGCGGGCTTCGCGGCCGGACCCGGCTGGCTTCCCGGCTGGCTTCCCGGTGGGGTGACCGTCACGCTGTCGTCCCTTCGTCGTCACGGCGGTGCCGGTCACCGGCCGGTGCCGGGACGGGACGCTCGTTCGGGTCCATCGTCGCAGACCGGACCGTCCGTCCGGGTCGCGCCGCACGGGTCGGTTCGCCCGGGGGCAGCGCGAGGGTGTACCCGCCGGCCGGTGCTACGAAACGGACAAATGCGGACAGAACCCTCCCGAACGGGACGTTCGTCCCTTAAGGTCTGCTGAATCCGTTCCCGCCCGGGGACCGCCGCCGCGAGGGAGACCGCGTTGAGAAGACCACTGTCCACGGCCCGGATCGTCACCACCGTCGGGGTGCTCACCGCGGGCATGGCCGCCGCAGCCGTGTCCGTCGCCGCGCCGTCGGGCGCAGCCCCTTCCCCGATGTCCCGCGCGGCCGCGCTCGGCGAGGCCCGGTCGGACGTCGGCGCGACCGCGCAGCGCCTCGGTCTCGCCTCCGGCGAGAAGCTCGTCGTCAAGGACGCGGTCGTCGACCGGTCCGGTGCCCGCCACGAGCGCTACACCCGCACGTTCGACGGCCTGCGCGTCGTCGGCGGTGACCTCGTGGTGCACCGCACCCCGGGCGGCGCGATCGCGTCCGTCTCGCGATCCGGCCCGACGTCCGTCGCGGTCGCGTCCGTGACCCCGCAGCTGTCGCGTTCGGCGGCGCGGACGAAGGCGAACGCGCAGCGCATCGCGCTGAAGCAGCCGACGTCGACGCCGGGACAGCTCGTCGTGTTCGCCGGCGGGGCGACGCCGCGCCTCGCGTACGACGTCGTCACCCGCGGCATCAAGGCCGACCAGACGCCGTCGGTGCTGCACACCGTCGTCGACGCGGACACCGGCCGCAGGCTGACCTCCTGGGACGAGGTCGTCACCGGCACCGGTTCGGGCATCTTCGTGGGGTCGGTGAGCCTCGGCACGACGTCCGGCACCGGCGGCTACACGCTGCGCGACCAGCACGGCAACTACACGACCGACCTCGGGAACCGGACGTCCGGCAGCGGCACGACCTTCACCGACGCGGACGACCTGTGGGGCAACGGCTCCAACAGCGACCGCGCGTCCGCGGGCGTCGACGCCCACTACGGCGCCGAGAAGACCTACGAGTTCTACGACTCGGTGCTCGGCCGCGCCGGCATCTGGGACGACGGCACCGGCGCCCGCTCGCGGGTGCACTACGGCAACAACTACGTCAACGCCTTCTGGGACGGCACGCAGATGACCTACGGCGACGGCGCCGGCAACAACGCCCCGCTGGTCGAGCTCGACGTCGCCGGGCACGAGATGAGCCACGGCGTCACCGAGAACACCGCCGGCCTGAACTACTCCGGTGACGCGGGCGGCCTCAACGAGGCGACCAGTGACATCTTCGGCACCGCCGTCGAGTGGTACGCGAACAACGCGTCCGACAGCCCGGACTTCCTCATCGGCGAGGAGATCGACATCAACGGCGACGGAACCCCGCTGCGCTACATGGACCGGCCGTCCCGGGACGGCGCCTCGCAGGACTGCTGGACGACGGGCACGAAGAACCTCGACCCGCACTACTCGTCCGGCCCGCTGAACCACTGGTACTTCCTCGCCTCGAACGGCTCGGGCGCGCGGACGATCAACGGTGTCGCGTACGACAGCCCGACGTGCAACGGCGCGTCGATCACGGGCATCGGGCACGAGACGGTCGAGAAGATCTGGTACCGGACGTTGTCGGTGTACCTGACGTCGGGCAGCGACTACACCGACGCCCGCGACGGGGCGATCACGTCCGCGAAGGACCTCTACGGCGCGGGCAGCACGCAGTGCACCGCGGTGCAGGCGTCGTTCGACGCGATCAGCGTGCCGGCCGGCAGCGCGAGCTGCTGACCACCGGGTCCCGGCGGGCGCGGCGTCGTTCCTAAGCTCGACGTCGTGCCCGCCGACCCGCTCGCCCCCCTCGTCGAGCTGCCGGGGGTGGGCGACGCCGTCGCCCGCACCCGCACCGCCGTCGACGCCCTGCTCGCCCACCGTGTGCTGCGGCGCAGCTCGTCGGACGTGTCGTCCGAGTCGTCGCTGCGCGGCGCGTGGGCCTCGGCCGTGCTGTCCGGGGCGGACGTCGCGCTCGACGACGTCCGCCACGGACGGGCCGCGGACGACCCGGTCGTGCAGGGAGCGCTGCGCACGCAGGCCGCGATCGGCACGCTGACCGACACGTGGACGCGGGCCCCGCGCCAGGCGCTCGCCCGGCTGCACGTGCTCGCCGCCGCCGACCTCGTCGAGTCCACCGAGGCACTGGGACGACCGGTGGCCGGTGCCGACCGGCTCGACACCCTCAGCGCCGTGCTGGGGGCGACGTCCGCCCCCGCCATCGTGGTGGCGGGCATCGTCCACGGCGAGGTGCTCTCGCTGGACGCGTTCGCGCCGGCGTCCGGTGTCGTCGCGCGGGCCGCCGTCCGGCTGACGTTGATCGAGCGCGGCCTCGACCCGAAATCGCTCGTCGCCGTCGAGGTGGGCCACCGTGAGCTGCGCGACGAGTACGTCGCCGCCCTCGACGCCTACCGGACGGCCACCCCGGACGGCATCGCCGCGTGGCTCGTCCACTGCGCGGACGCGCTCGTCGCCGGCGCCACCGAGACCACCGCGATCTGCGAGGCCATCCGCCGCGCGCAGTGAGCGAGGGCGCAGCGCGCGCGGACATGACAGCGGCGCCGTCCCCGAGGGGGCGGCGCCGCCGTTGCACGGCCGGCCGGGTTACCAAGCGTGCCCTGTTGGAAGTGCAGACGCGGCCCGCTCTCGCGGTTCCGCGCCGCCTCACCTTGCGTGGTGGGACCGCCGCGTGGGTGCCCGTTCGGCCGTGCCCGGATCACGTCATCGCTGTCGCTGACCGCGCCTGCTCCGTCGTCATCCGTGGCACCTAGTGGACACCTCTGTGACCTGGAGCACAACCCTTCGGCGGCGTGTCATCCGCAGCGCACAGGTGCCTTGTCGCCCATTGACCTGAAGCGAACTTCAACTCCTAGCGTCCGTGCCATGACGCTGGACATCGGTACCTACGGCTGCGCGCTCGACATCGCCGCGGACGGATCGCACCTGGACCGGGCCCGTGAGCTCGAGGCGGCCGGGTTCGACGCGCTGTGGCTGGCGGGGGGCCGGCTCGACTCGCTCGAGCGCGTCCACGAGGTGGTCGAGGCCACGCAGCGCATCCGCGTGGTCACCGCGGTGGTCCCGCTCGGCGTGTTCGGCGACGACGCGATCGCCGGCCTGCACGCCGACCTCGGCCGCCGCAGTCCCGGGCGCCTCGTCCTCGGTCTCGGCGGCCCGCAGCAGCCGCGATCGCTCGCGGCGCTGGCACGCCACCTCGACGCGTTGGACCGGCTGGGCGTGCCGGCCGGCGAACGAGTCCTCGCCGCGCTCGGTCCGCGCAAGACCGCGGTGGCGCGCGAGCGGGCGGCGGGCGCGATGACGTTGCTGACGACCGTCGACGGCACGGCGCAGGCCCGGCGACGGCTCGGGTCCGCCGCCGTCCTCGCCGTCGACCAGTTCGCGGTGGCGGTCGACGACCTCGAGCGGGTACGGAAGATCGCCGCCCCGACGATCGGCTTCCTGCTGTCGGTCGACGGGTACCGGCTGCATCTGCGTCGACTCGGGTTCACCGACGACGAGATCGACCGGCACGACGACCGTTTCCTCGACGCGGTCGTGGCGTGGGGCGACGCGGACGCGATCGCCGCGCGGGCGGCCGATCACCTCGCCGCGGGTGCCGACCACGTGGCGCTGACGTTCCTGCCCGCCGGCGGTGGGCCCGGCCCGGTCGCCTCGGGCGGGGCGGTGCTCGCCGCGCTCAGGGGCGGGCGCGCCGCCGGGTGAGGTACCAGGCGACGCCGGCCGCCACGGTGCCCGCTCCCACGACGCCGGCCGACAGCATCGGGTGCTCGGGCCGGAACCCCCGCATCCGCTCGCGCAGCGGCACCGCGTTCGAGAACGCGAGCAGCGGCCAGTTGCGCTCGGCCGCCACCTTGCGCAGCGCCCGGTCGGCGTTGACCGCGTACGGGTGGCCCACCGTCTCGAGCATGGGCACGTCGGTGGCCGAGTCGCTGTAGGCGTAGCAGCTGGCGAGGTCGTAACCGCGCTGCTCGGCGAGTTCGCGGATCGCCTTCGCCTTCTCCGGACCGTAGGCATAACGGCTGATCTCGCCGGTGTACTTGCCGTCGGCGACGACCATCTGCGTGGCGACCACCTCGTCCGCGCCGAGCATCGCGCCGATGGGGGCGACGACCTCCTCGCCGGACGTGCTGACGATGACGACGTCGCGTCCGGCCGCCTTGTGCATCGTCACCAGGTCGACCGCCTCGTCGTAGACGATCGGGTCGATGATGTCGTGCAGCGTCTCGGCGACGATCTCGCGCACCTGCGCGACGTCCCACCCCGCGCACATGCTGGTCAGGTACGCGCGCATGCGCTCGATCTGGTCGGAGTCGGCGCCGGCGAGCGCGAACACGAACTGCGCGTAGGCGCTGCGCAGCACGGCGCGCCGGTTGATGAGGCCGCCCTGGTAGAACGGCCGGCCGAAGGCGAGCACGCTCGACTTGGCGATGATCGTCTTGTCGAGGTCGAAGAAGGCCGCGGTGCGACGCGCATCGGTCACGAGGCGAGGATACGAAAGAGCGGACGCGTCGGCTGTCAAGCCCGCCGTCCACAGCCTGTCGGCTGTCCACAGACGGGCCCGCGACCGGTCCCCGCCATCGTCCGGCCGCGTCATGGTGTGCGGGTGCGGACGAGCGGACCGGTGCTGGGCGTGCTCGGTGGCAGCGGCGGCATCGGGGCCTCATCGCTCGCCGCCGTGCTCGCCGTCGCCGCCGCACCGTCGGTGCTGATCGACCTCGACTGCGCCGGCGGCGGCCTCGACGTACTGCTCGGGCTCGAGCACGAGCCCGGCGCGCGGTGGTCCCGGCTGCACGTGGCCGGCGGCCGTCTCGATCCGCACGAGCTGGTCGAGGGCGTGCCCGCGGTGCTCGGGTGCGCGGTGCTCGCGGCCGACGTGGCCGAGGTGCCCGCCGCGGCAGTGGCCCAGGTGGTGTCCGCCGCGGAGAGCCTGGGTCCCGTCGTGGTCGACCTGCCCAGGCACGACACCGCCGCGCGGGCCGCCGTGCTGCCCACCTGTCGCCTGGTCGTCGTGCCCGTGAGGTGCGACGTGGCGGGACTGGTCGCCGCCCACGCGGTGGTCGCCGGCCTGGGCGACGTGCCGGTCGGGGTGGTCGCCCGCCCGGGCCCGGTGGCGCCGGACCGGGCTGCGCGGCTGGTCGGCGGCCGGCTCGTCGGCACGCTGCCGGCACCCGCCCGGCACGGCATCGACCCCCGACGTGCGCCGCGGGCGTGGCGGACGGTCGCCGGGGGCGTGCTCGACGCGGTGGCCGCCGCGTGAGCGGGCCCGATGCCGACCTGGTGGCCCGGGTGCGGCACCGGCTGGTCGCCGGGGGCCTGCCCGGAACCGGGCCCGCGGGCGGCGGCACGGACGTCGCGCCCGCGCTGCGCGCGGAGTCCGGCGCGGTCGTCGACGACACGGTGTTCGACCGGTTGCGCCGTGACGTCGCCGCCGAGCTGCACGGGGCGGGTCCGCTGGAGCCGCTGCTCGCCCTGCCCGGTGTCACCGATGTGCTCGTCAACGCCCCGGACGCCGTGTGGATCGACCGGGGTCACGGTCTCGAGCGCACCGGGGTCACCTTCGGCGACGACGCGGCGGTGCGAGCACTGGCCCAGCGGCTGGCGGGCGCCGCCGGGCGCCGGCTCGACGACGCCGCGCCGTACGTCGACGCGGTGCTGGCCGACGGCAGCCGCCTGCACGCGGTGCTGCCGCCCCTGGCCACGGCGACGACGCTGTCACTGCGGGTGCTCGCGCGGCGACGGCTCGATCTCGCCGCGCTCGCTGCGGCCGGCGCCCTGCCCGGCCGGTCGGCGCGCCTGCTGCGGGACGTCACCGCGGCCCGGCTGGCGATCGTGATCACCGGGGGCACGGGAACCGGCAAGACCACGCTGCTCGGCGCCCTGCTCGCGGGGGCGGCCGCCACCGAACGGCTGCTGCTCATCGAGGACGCGCCCGAACTCGTCGTCGACCACCCGCACGTGGTGCGGCTGGTGACCCGCGCTCCCAACGTCGAGGGCGCCGGCGCCGTCGGGCTGCGCGAACTCGTCCGGCAGGCACTGCGGATGCGTCCCGACCGGCTGGTCGTGGGCGAGTTCCGCGGGGCCGAGATGGTCGACCTGCTCGTGGCGTTGAACACGGGTCACGAGGGCGGCGCCGCGACGCTGCACGCGAACTCCGCCGCGGACGTTCCGGCGCGGTGTGCCGCGCTCGGCGCGCTCGCCGGCCTGGGTCCGGCGGCGGTGACGAGCCTGGTCGCGTCCGCGATCGACCTCGTGGTGCACCTGCGCCGCGACCGAGCGGGCCGACGGGGTGTCGCCGAGGTTGCGGTGATCGAGCGCCGCGGCGACGGGCTCGCGGTGGTGCCGGCGTGGACGGCGAGCACCGGCGAGTGCCCCGGCGCCGCCCGACTCGCCGCGATGCTGCGCGACCGCGGCGTCGAGCCGGGGCCGGCGTGACTCCCCTGGGGTGGCTCGCCCTCGCCGCGGCGTTCGCCGTCACCGCGCTGCCGGGTACGGAGACCGTCCGCGTCGGTGGGCTCGCCGGCGGCGGTCGGCTGCGCGCTGCCGCCGGGCCCGGGCGTCGCCGTCGCGCGGTTCCCGATCTCCCCGCGCCGCGGGTGGTGGTCGCGCTGTCCGGTCTGATCGTGGGCGGCGCGACGCTCGTGGCCGCCGGCCCGGCGCCGGGCGTCGCGGGGGGTGTGGCCGCCGCCGTCGCCGCGCTGCTCGTCGGCGACGCCCGGCGGCACCGCGCCGACGCCCTCGCCCTGCGCCGGCTGCACACCGCGGTGGCGCTGCTCGCCGCCGAACTGTCCGCCGGCTCGCGTCCGCACGACGCCCTGACCGCGGCCGCGGCCGCCGGGCCCGAGCCGGCGCAGCTGTTCGACGGTGCCGCGACCGTCGCCCGCGTCGGGGGCGACGTGCCCGCTGCGCTGCTCGCCGCCGCGTCCGCGGCGCGCCCCGAACCCCGGGCGCTGGCCGCCGCCTGGCGGCTGAGCGAGTCCGCGGGTGCGGCTCTGGCGGACGTGGTCGGCACCGTCGCCGGTGACCTCGCCGCACGGTCGGCCAGGCGTCGGGCGGTGGCGGTCGCCCTGGCCGGTGCGCGGTCGTCCGCCCTGGTCGTCGCCGGCCTGCCCGCCGTGGGGGTCGCCCTCGGCGCCGCGATGGGTGCAGACCCGGTGGCGTTCCTGTTGTCCGATCCGGCGGGCCGGCTGGTCTGCTGCGGTGGGGTCCTGCTCGACGTCGCGGGCGTGCTCTGGATCCGCGCCCTCACCGGACGGGCGGCGAGGGCGTGACTGCCTCCTGGGTGCTGGTCGCGGTCGCCCTGATCGTCTGGCCGGCGCCAGAGGAGCGGCGCCCGGCCGGGTCCGTCGCGGCGGGTCGACGGTGGCGGCCCGTCGTGACCCTGGCGGCCACCGGCGCCGCCGCCGTGCTCGCCGGTACGTCGGCGCCCGTCGTCGCCCCGCTGGTGGCGGCACTGACCTGGAGGCTCGCCGGCCGCGCGACGTCCGTCGGCCGTTCCGGTCGGCCCGACCCGTCGGTGCCCCTCGTGCTCGATCTCGTCGCCGCCGCGCTGCGGGCGGGCCGGCCGACGTCCGAGGCGGTGGCCGCCGCCGCGGCCGCCGCCGACGGGGCGGTCGCTGCCCGCTTCGAACGCAGCGCGGCGCTGCTGCGTCTCGGCGCCCCGGCCGAGCAGGCGTGGGCCGGGCTCGCCGACGGTGACACCGCGGCCGTGGCGGTGACGGCCGTCCGCAGTGCCGCCAGCGGTTCGCGCCTGGCCACCGCCTTCGAGCGCCTCGCCCGCGAGTTGCGCGACGACGCCGCTGCGGCGGACGCGTCGCGGGCGCACCGCTGCGGGGTGCTGGCGATGGTGCCGCTCGGGCTCTGCTTCCTGCCCTCGTTCGTCCTGCTCGGGGTGGTCCCGGTGGTCGTCGGCATCGCGCGGGGGGTGATGGGGGCCGGCTCCTGAGGCGCGAACACCCCCGCAGCCCCTCCCTTAGCCGGCCGGCGGCCTCACCACGTCGCACTTAGGAGGTGCGGCGGCGGGCCTTAGTCGGTCGGCGGCCCGCGGTGGCACCGGCGTCCCCGGGGTTCACGGTCAAGTGCCGATGCCCGGGCGCGGCCCTTACGACGAACGTCATTGCTGCACCGGACGGACGGGCCGTCCGGAAGAGCAGAGGAGCGGACGATGACGATCCTGACCGACAGCATGGCTCGCGAGCACCAGGCCGAGATCATCGCGATGGCGCGCGAGAACCACCGTGCGCGGGAGGCGCGGCTGGCCCGCCGGGAACAGCGGCGCTCGCAGCGGCGGGCGCGCCGCGGTGCCGCCGCCGGCACCGGCGGCGCCGGAAACGACGCGAAGACCGGCCACGCCGGCCTGGGTCGCGTCGTGGTGCGCCCGCTCGCGGCGGCGCAGCACTGGCTGGTCGCCGGCCAGCTGTGACCCGCGACCGGCGGGGGTCCGGCCGGTGTCGATAGAGTTGGTAGGGATGGCACGGCACGAGGACGCCGGCCGGCACCTGGCTACCGAGGAGACGAACACGTGGCCCTGACCATCGGCGACACCGCGCCGGACTTCACCGCCCAGACCACCGAGGGTGAGATCGCCTTCCACGAGTGGATCGGCGACTCGTGGGCGGTGCTGTTCAGCCACCCCCGCAACTTCACCCCGATCTGCACCACCGAGCTCGGGTACATGGCCTCCATCAAGCCCGACTTCGACGCGCGCGGCGTCAAGATCATCGGTCTGTCGGTCGACCCTCTCGACAACCACGCCAGGTGGGCCGAGGACATCGCCAGGTCCCAGGGCACCGCACCGAACTACCCGCTCATCGCCGACACCGACTTCGCGGTCTCGAAGGCCTACGGCATGCTCGAGCCGAGCGTCGACGGTGACCCGACCGACCGCACCCCGGCCCAGAACGCGACGCTGCGCAACGTCTTCGTCATCGGCCCGGACAAGAAGATCAAGCTCGTGCTGATCTACCCCATGACCACCGGACGCAACTTCGACGAGGTGCTGCGGGTCATCGACTCGCTGCAGCGCACCGCCGAGCACGCCGTGGCCACGCCCGCCCAGTGGCAACCCGGCGACAAGGTCGTCATCGCCGGTTCGGTGAGCGACGACCAGGCCAAGGAGAAGTACCCCGAGGGCTGGGAGACCCCGCTGCCCTACCTGCGCGTGGTTCCGGACCCGGCAGGCGCCTGACCCCGTCCCCGTCCGCCCCCGGCCGCCCGGTGCGGTCGGGGGCGTCGTGATCTGAGGGAGCTGCCGGTCGTCCCGAGGGTCTCCCCGCCGCTGTCCGGCGAGGGCGGCGGGGCGAAGCTCGCCCCCCCGACGAGCGAGCTTCGCCCGTCCGTTCGCCGGGCCCGGCTGCTGTGACCGGGGCGAGCGGAAGTCGACGCTCGGCGCGGTCAGTGGCGGCGCAGGGTCGGTTCGTAGCGGTAGGCCCGTGGACGGGCGACGCCGAAGATGCCGCTGCCGGTGCCGACCAGGTCTCCGCTGCAGACGAATCGGCACAGCCGTCCGGCGTAGGGGGAGATGGGCCGGGCGTTGCCCGCCGCGCCGCGCAGGGGCCAGCGTTCGCTCTCGACGAGGTCGCCACGCGGCACCCCGAACCAGCCGCCGAAACCGCCGCCGGCCATGTGGCCGCCGCGGTGTCGGCCCGGGTCGGCGTCGATCGTGAATCGGGCGCCACCGGCGGTGGTGAGCACGAGCCGGGCCGAGCGGCAGTCGGCGTCCTCGTCGAAGCTCAGCCGGTGTTGCGCCGCCACGATCGGGTCCGGTGCGCTGCCGGCGTCCGTCGGTTGCACCGCGCCGAACACGCGCGGCGGCGTTCCGGGACGCGGTTCGCTCAAGGCCAGCGACAGCGTCCAGTCGTCGAACTGTCCGTGGGCCCACACGCGCATGCCGTGTTCGGTCAGCGGGTTGCCGAAACCACGGATCCGGGTGCGTTGGCCGAGCCAGCCGTCGACGCGCCGCCGCGCGCCGTCCACCGACAGCCAGCCGGAGTAGACGCCCGACTGATCGGCCCAGCTGGCGATGGGCGGCTCGGCGTCGTCGCGCCCGTCGCTCCTGCTGTTGCCGTCGACGCCGTCGACGCCGTCGTCCTGGGCGTCACCGTCGGCGGTCTGCGACCACACGGGCCCGCGCGAGCGCCATTCGACGTCGAAGGCGATGCCGCTCGGGTTGTCGGCGAGCCGCAGCTGCCAGCGCCGCGACGGCTCGAGCACCTGCCACTGCAGCGGACCGATCTCGGTGTCGCCGAGGCCCGCCGACGAGAAGCGCAGGTTGCGCTGCGCCACACGGTCGACGAAGACGATCGACCCGTCACGCACCTGGGTCCCCGGGGTCTTGCCCGCCGCGATGAACAGCCACGGGGCGTCCGCGGAGGCGTGCATGTCGAACATCACGCGGTCGAACCAGCCGGCCGGCGCGCTCTGTCCCCGCGTCCACAGCGGAACGTCCGCTGCGTTGCCCAAGCCCATCGTCATCTCCCTGCGACGTCCCCCCGAAACGGCATTGTGGCACGCGTGACTGAGTCCGATTGGCGCAGAATGCCGGACATCAACAACGAGTGTGCAGGTTCTCGTGTACACCGTAAACCGAAAACGGAACACTTGTACCGTTCTGGCCCGGATACATGGCGCGCGCCGAGGTGATGTGCTTCACCCCCGAGCAGGGCGGGCGGTGCGCGCATCGGCTGCGGGGCTCGCGCGGCGGGGATCCCGGCGGCGGGCGGAGGCGGGCGGTGGCGGGCGGTGGCGGGCGGTGGCGGGCGGTGGCGGGCGGTGGCGGGCGGTGGCGGGCGGTGGCG
>NZ_BAAGUN010000004.1:74748-387956 GCF_054781375.1 Jatrophihabitans fulvus | reverse complement strand
CCACTCGTGAAGCCCACTCGTGAAGCCCACTCGTGAAGCCCACTCGTGAAGCCCACTCGTGAAGCCCACTCGTGAAGCCCACTCGTGAAGCCCACTCAATTGTTTTCGACAGAGGTGATGCCGACACCCGGCACCGACCGGTCGGAGCGCGGCGGCCTCAGCGGTCGAGATGGTCGGCCAGCACCTCGGCGAGATGGCGTCCGCGGGTGTCGGCGAGCTGCTCGACCTGGGTGCGGCAGGAGAACCCGTCCGCGAGGACCACCGCGTCGTCACCGGAAGCCTGCGCGCGGCGGACGGCCGGGAGCAGCGCGGTCTCGGCGACGGCGACGGACACGTCGTAGTGGCCGCGCTCGACGCCGAAGTTGCCGGCGAGTCCGCAGCAGCCGCCGACGGACTCGATCGAGGCGCCGGCGTCGGCGAGCAGGGCGGCGTCGGCCTGCCAGCCCATCACCGCGTGCTGGTGGCAGTGCGGCTGGGCGACGCCGCGCACGTCCGACAGGTCGGGCGGGGTCCAGCCCGGGGTGTCGGCGAGCAGCTCGGCCAGGGTGCGGGTCTGGCGGGCGACGGCGGCGGCGCGCGGGTCGTCCGGCAGCAGCCGGACGGCGTCGTGCCGCAGCACGGCGGTGCAGGACGGCTCGAGACCCACGATCGGGGTGCCGTCACGGACGGCGTCCGCGAGCGCGTCGAGGGAACGCCGGAGCTGCCGCTTCGCGCCGTCCAACTGTCCGGTCGAGATCCAGGTCAGACCGCAGCAGACCGACTTCTCCACGATCGTCGGCGCGTACCCGGCGGCCTCGAGCACCCGCACCGCCGCACGCCCGACAGCCGGGTCGAAGGTGTCGGTGAACGTGTCGACCCAGAGGACGACCGGACTTCCGGTGCGCGCACGACGGTCGAACGACCGGCGGAAGGTGCGCGTCGCGAACCGCGGCAGCGGACGCCGCTGGTCGATGCCGCCGCCGGCCC
The DNA here is from genome assembly GCF_054781375.1 of Jatrophihabitans fulvus. Taxonomy (NCBI): domain Bacteria; kingdom Bacillati; phylum Actinomycetota; class Actinomycetes; order Jatrophihabitantales; family Jatrophihabitantaceae; genus Jatrophihabitans; species Jatrophihabitans fulvus. Next base: position 386,990 of record NZ_BAAGUN010000004.1, on the reverse strand, counting down.
GGGCGAGCCGGGCGACCGGCCCGATCGCCAGCACCGCGTTGACGAGCCGCGCGACGGCGGGCACGCGCGTCACCAGTCGCGCCCAGCGCGGCAGCATGCCGAGCGCGTAGTGCGACGGGGGCCGCAGCCGGCGCCGGAAGCGCTGGTGCAGCGCCTCGGACTTGTACGTCGCGACGTCGACCCCGGCCGGGCAGTCGGCCGAGCACCCCTTGCACGACAGGCAGAGGTCGAGCGACTCGGCGAGCTCGGGCGAGCGCCAGCCGTCGACGAGCCCACCGTTGGCGAGTTCCTGCAGCACGCGGGCGCGGCCGCGGGTGGAGTCCTTCTCGTCCCGGGTGGCCAGGTACGACGGGCACATCACACCGCCCGCGGCCGTGGTGTCCGCGCGACACTTGCCCACCCCGACACACCGGTGGACGGCGGTCGACAGGTCGCCGCGGTCCTGCGGGTACGCGAACGCGAGCCCACGGGTGATCGGGCGCGCCGACGGCACGCGCAGGTCGGCGTCGAGCGGGGCGGGGTCGGCCAGCACGCCCGGGTTGAGCAGGCCGGCCGGGTCGAAGAGTCGCTTCACCTCGCCGAACAGGGCGACCGCGCGAGCGGAGTACATGTGCGTCAGCAACTCGCTGCGCGCCCGTCCGTCCCCGTGCTCGCCCGACAGCGAGCCCCCGTGCGAGCCGACCAAGGTCGCCGCGTCCGAGACGAACGCGCGGTAGGCGTCCGGTGTCGAGCTGAACGGGAAGTCGATGCGTACGTGCACGCATCCGTCGCCGAAGTGGCCGTAGGTGAGCCCGTCCAGCCGGTGCTCGGCGAGCAGCGCCTCGAACTCGCGCAGGTAGGCGCCCAGCCGTTGCGGCGGGACGGCGGCGTCCTCCCAGCCGGGCCACGCGGGCTCGCCGGCAGGGGTGCGTCCGCCGAGGCCGGCGCCGTCCTCGCGGATGCGCCAGAGCGCCCGGGCGGGCGGTCCCACGACCACGGCGTGGTCGAGACAGCCGGCGTCGGCGGCGAGCTTCTCGGCGTTGTCGACCGCCTCGGCCTCGGTCGCCCCGGAGGTCTCGACGAACAGCCACCCGGCGCCGCGGGGCAGGGCGGGCACCGCCGCCTCGCCGCGCCGCGACCGGACCACCTCGACGAGGCGCGCGTCCATGCCCTCGATCGCGACGACGCCGCGGGCGGGGCCGTGCGGCAGCAGCGCCGGGACGGCGTCGGCCGCGGACGGCATGTCGGCGTACCCGAGCACGCACAGCGCGACGGCCTTCGGCGATTCGACCAGGCGGACGGTCGCCCCCAGCAGCACCGCGAGCGTTCCCTCGGTGCCGGCGAGGAACTTGGCGACGTCGTGGCCGTTCTCGGGCAGCAGGTGCTCGAGGGAGTACCCGGACACCTGCCGGGTGAAGCGCCCGAACTCCGTCCGCACGAGCGCCAGGTTCTGCTGGACGAGCCGGTCGAGACCCACGTGCAGTGGGTCGGACGGCAGCCCGTCCCGGCCGTGCCGGCGCGCGGCGAAGCGGTCACCACCGGCGGTCACCACGTCGAGCTCGACGACGTTGTCGGCGGTGCGGCCGTAGGTCAGCGCCCGCGGTCCGCAGGCGTTGTTGCCGATCGACCCGCCGATGGTCGCGCGGGCGTGGGTGGACGGATCGGGCCCGTACCGAAGGCCGTGCGGCGCGGCCGCGGCGGTGATCGCGTCGAGGGTGGCGCCGGGCTGCACGACGGCCGTGCGCGCCTCCGGATCGACCGACAGCACCCGGTTCAGGTGCCGCGACGTGTCGAGCACGAGACCGGGGCCGATCGAGTTGCCGGCGGTCGACGTCCCGCCGCCGCGCATCGTCACCGGAACGCCGACCGACACCGCCGCGGCGACCGCCGCCTCGACCTCCGCGACCTCGCGCGGGTACGCGACGGCGGCCGGCGGCACGCGGTAGTTCGACGCGTCCGTCGCGTACTCGGCGCGGCGGCGGTTGCCCGTCTCGACCTCGGACAGTCCCGCCCGCAGGAGCGCGGCGGTGAGGTCGTCGGACGGGGCGAGGGTCACCTCGCCATTGTCCAGGACGGGGGTGGTGTGCCGTCCGTCGCGTACGCCACTGCCGCGCGGGCGGTGACCGGCCCGACCAGGTTGCCGGTGCCGCTGTAGCCGCCGGCGCACACCACGCCGCCGGACGGTCCGTCGTGCACCCGGACGCACAGCGGCCGCCCGTCCGCGGTGAACCCGACCGGCGCGGCCCACCGGTGGGTGACCCGCACCGGCTCCCCGGCGATCGTGGCGGCGGCCCGCTCGATCCAGGCCTGGACCGCCTCGGTCGGTTCGGCGTCGGCCGTCCACTCGTCGGCCTCGTGGTGCTGCCGTCCGCCGCCGACCAGCAACCGTCCGGACGGGTCCTGCTGCGCGTAGTCGTACCCCCACCGTCCGTAGACCGGGCACGGCGCCCGGCCGGGAGCCACCGGCTCGGTCGCCAGCATCTGCAGCCGCGCGGTGCGGACGCGTCCGGCCAGCTCGGGCACGAGCACGTCGAGACGTCCGTCGACGGCGACGACGACGGCGCCGGCCGACACCCTCCCCCGCTCGGTGCGGACGGCCCCGGCCGACACCGAGGTGACACGGGTGTGTTCGTGCAGGGCGGCCCGCCCGGCCAGCCGGGTGGCGGTGGCGACGGCGCGGACGGCGGGATTGACCTGCGCGTCGTCGGGCAGGAACAGCCCCCGTCCGAGCGGCCCGTCGTAGTCGTCGACCGCGATGCCCGCCTCGCGCAGCAGCGCGGCCTGGGCGACGCAGTCGGCGAGCTCGTCGGCGTCGGGCTCCCCCGGCCACCCGGCGAGCCGGATCGAACCCGCCCGCCGGACGGCCCCCGGCAGCTCGGACGCCAGCCGGTCGATCTCGGCGAGCGTCGCGCGGTAGAGGTCGAACGCGGCGGCGCCCCACTCGCGCACGGCCTGGTGCAGGTGCGCCGGGCCGCCGAGCAGGAACCCGCCGTTGCGTCCGGACGCCATCGCCCCGACCCGTCCGGCGTCGAGGCCGATCACGGACAGCCCCCGCTCCGCCGCGGCCTCGACGGCGGCGAGCCCCGAGGCACCCAGGCCGACCACGCACACGTCCGCGGACGCGTCGCCCGGCAGTGGCGGCAGGCCCGGCCACGCCTGCACTTCCGTAGCGGTGTCCCAGCCGACGGTCATGTCCCCAGCGTCCCAGACCGGCCGCGGCCATCCGGCTGCAAGTGGGCTGCAAGCGCGCGTCCAGGGCGACGGGACACCGTCGTCGACGCGGGCAACCGGGCCCGCACCGACACGACGCCGGAGCTGATCATGACCACCGTCCTGTACCGACTCGGACGCGGCTGCGCCGCCCATCCCTGGCGCACGCTCGCCGCGTGGATGGTGGTGCTCGCCGCCCTGTTCGGCGCCGCCGCCGCGTTCGGCGACGAGACGCGGGACGACTGGACGGTGTCCGACGCCCCCGCCCAGCGCGGCATCGACCTGCTGCGCGACCACCTCCCCGCGGCGGCGAACGCCGGGGCCCGCGTCGTCGTCCACGACGCGGACGGCCGGGTGCCCGCGGCCGCCCTGGACCGGCTCGCCGACCGCCTCGCCGACGTTCCGCACGTCGCCGTCGTCGCACCGCCGCGGCTCAGTGCGGACGGGTCGACCGCGCTCGTCGCGGTGTCCTACGACGTCAAGGTCACCGACCCCGCCGTCTACCAGAGGACCGGCCCGCTCGAGCGCGCCGTCGCGCCCACCCGGGCGGACGGGCTGACCGTCGAACTGGGCGGCGACCTGCCCGAGACCGCGGCCGCGCCCATCGAGGGGCAGGGCGAGCTCATCGGTGTCGTCGTTGCCCTGATCGTCCTGGTGCTGGCCCTCGGGTCCGTGGTCGCCGCGGGCCTCCCGATCGGCATCGCCTTCATCGGCCTCGGTGCCGCGTCGGCCGGCATCACCCTGCTCGCCGCCACCATGGACGTCAGCACCAGTGCCCCGCTCGTCGCCACGATGGTCGGCCTGGGAGTGGGCATCGACTACGCCCTGCTGCTCGTCACCCGGCAGGTCGAGTACCTGCGCGTCGGGCACGACCTGCCCGAGGCGGCCGGACGCGCCGCGGCCACCGCCGGACGCGCGGTGGTGCTCGCCGGCAGCACCGTGCTCGTGTCGCTGTTCGGGCTGCGCCTCGCCGGGCTGCCGACCTACTCGGCCTTCGGCCTCACCACCGGCCTCGCCGTCGTCGGCGTGATGGCCGCCGCCCTCACTCTCGTGCCCGCGTTCAGCCGCCTGGCCGGGCGCAGGCTGCTGCCGCGCGCCGTCCGCCGGGGCCGGGCCACGACCGTCCGCGCGCCGCTCGCCGAGCGGTGGGCGACCCGCGTGGCGCGCCGTCCGGTCGTGTGGGCGCTGGCCGCGACCACCGTCCTCGTCGCCCTCGCCGCCCCCGTGCTGGCGCTCACGACCTGGCCGCAGGACGCGTCGTCGCAGTCGAGCGAGCTCACCACCCGCCGCGCCTACGACCTCGTCGCCGACGAGTTCGGTCCCGGCGCGAACGGGCCGTACCTGCTCGTCGTCGACCGGGCGCAGGCCGGCCCGGACGCCACCGTCCGCACCCTCGACGCCCTGCGCTCGGACGGACGCATCGCCCGCATCGCCCCCGTCGTCACCTCGCCGGACGGCGCGCTCGACGTCGTCAGCGCCGAGGCCCGCTTCGGCCCGACGGACGGACGGACCGCCGACCTCGTCGCCGACCTGCGTGACGCGGTGCCGTCTGGCGTCGAGCTGACCGGCACGACACCACTGTTCGCCGACATCAGCGACCTGCTCGCCGACCGCCTGCCGGTGGTCATCGGCTTCGTGGTCGGGGTCTCGGTGCTGCTGCTCGGGATGATGTTCCGGTCGGTCGTCGTACCGCTCAAGGCGGCGGCGATGAACCTGTTGTCGGTCGGCGCCGCGTACGGCGTGCTCGTCGTGGTGTTCCAGTGGGGCTTCGGCAGCTCGCTGCTCGGGCTCGACCACGCGTCCCCGGTGTCGAGCTGGATGCCGATCCTGCTGTTCACGATCCTGTTCGGCCTCTCGATGGACTACGAGGTGTTCCTGCTGTCGCGGGTGCGGGAGGCCTGGCTGGCCACCGGCGACCCGCGCCGCAGCGTCACCGCCGGCGTCGGGTCGACCGGCCGGGTCATCTCCGCCGCCGCCGCGATCATGGTGGCCGTCTTCGTCGGCTTCGCCTTCGAGACCGACGTGATCGTCAAGCAGCTCGGGCTGGGCCTGGCCGTGGCGGTGTTCCTCGACGCCACCGTCGTCCGGCTGGTGCTGGTGCCCGCCACCCTGACGCTGCTCGGACGGCGCAACTGGTGGATGCCCGCCTGGCTCGACGCGGTGCTGCCCCGCATCCGGTCCGAGGCCGCGGGAACCGGCGCCAGCGATGCCCCCGATGCCACCGACACCCCGCGCGATCTCGCGACCACGGCGCGCTGACCCCGCTCACCACACCCCACCCACGGAAGGACCTCCCATGACCACCACCACCCGCACCCAGCAGCTGCACCTCCCCGGCCAGGCCGCGGTCGCCGACGGCCCCATCGACCTGACGGTCATGTACGTCATGCACTTCGGCTTCCGCGACGACCTCGACCGGTTCGTCGACGCCGCGCGGCACACCCCGGTCGACGACCGGGCCGCGTGGGGGCGCCTCGAGCGCCGCTGGCAGGTGTTCGCCGACGTCCTGCACAACCACCACCACGGCGAGGACACCCACCTGTGGCCGCGCTTGCGCGAACGCGCGGACGCCGACGAACTCGCCGTGCTCGCCGCGATGGAGGACGAGCACTCGCGCATCGACCCGCTGCTCGCCTCGTGCGCGGACGGCTTCACCCACCTGGCCGGGCACGCGGACGAGAACGTCCGCACCGCCCTGGTCGTGCGGCTGACCGCGACCCGCGACGCGCTGGGCCGCCATCTCGCCCACGAGGAGACGGACGCGCTGCCGCTGCTGCAGCGCGTGCTGAGCGTCGAGGAGTGGCACGAGATCGACGAGCGCGGGTTCAAGAAGGACCTGACGCTGCGGCAGGTGCTGCGCATCGTGCCGTGGGCCGGCCACCGGCTCGACCCCGAGACGCAGGCGGTCGCGCTGCGGCAGGCGGGGGCCGCGTTCCGGCTGGTGTGGCGGCTGACCCGGCGCCGCTGGGCGCGGGACGAGCGGCAGGCGTTCGCCCACAACGCCACGCCCGTGCAGGCCTGAGTCAGAAGCCGAACCGGTCCCGCTGGCCGCGCCACCACCGCGCGGCCAGCGGGGCCTGCCACTGCTCGCAGATCTTCTCGGCGTCGTCGGCGTGGGACGCGGCGAGGGCGTGGTCGCCGACGCCGTACGCGGCGTAGGCGAGGAACGCGTCGACCGGGCCCAGGCACGGACCCGACCCGGCGCTCAGCGCACGTCCGGCGTGGGGCGCGAGCTTCGCGTACGCGGCGGCGGCCAGGTCGGGCATCGCGGTGAACGCCGCCGCCTGGGCCGTCATCCCCCACTCCAGCGGGGCCATCCAGGTGGTGTCGTCGAGCTTCGGCGGCGACTCGAGCAGCAGCGCCCGCGCCTCGTCCTCGCGCCCGGCCCCGCAGAGGAACCCGGCGAGGCTCCCGACCAGGGGCAGCGGGCTCACCGCCCGCAGCACCCGCAGCGTGGCGACCACCTCGCTGATCGCCTCCCCCGCCCACCAGGCCAGCACCAGCGCCGTACCGGCGAGGGCCTCGGTGCCCTGCTGGACGTTCGTCGGGGCGATGAGGGCGGCGAGCGTGTCGCGCAGCTCCGTGGCCCGTCCGAGCTCGTCGCGCATCGCGAGCCAGGGCACGACGAACCCGGCGAGGATGACCTGCGCGAACAGGTGGTGCTGCCGACGGGCCCCGGCCCACGCCTCGTCCCACAGCGGGAAGATCTCGTCGCTCATCCCTGCCTCGCCGAGCGCGCTGACCAGCAGCAGCTGCGCCTCGACGAGCTCGCGCTCGGCGCCCAGGTCGCGGGCGAGCGCGGCCGCCTCGCGGGTCAGCGCGATGCGGTCGACGGCGGTGGGCAGCCACCACGTGGCGACCGCCCGGTGGGTCAGCGCGTGCAGCAGCAACGCGGGATCGCCGAGCCGCCGGGCCATCGCGACCGCCTCGTCCGCCAGCGCATCGCGCCCCTGCGGGGCGTCCGGTGCGTGATAGACCTCCGCGGCCAGCGCGAGCAGGGCCAGGCAGCGCGTCGGCGAATCGGTGTCCGTCAACCGGTCGAGGGCGCGGCGCAGCGAACCGACGACGATCTCGTCGACCTCCCCGAACACCGCCGCGATCCACAGCGAGCCGCGCGTGAGGCTGGTCGCGGCCTCGACGACCCGCTCGACGTCGTCGAGCTCCCACGCGAGCGCGAGGGCCTCGTGCACGACGGGCCGCCGCGCGGTCTCGTCCGCCGTGAGGCGCAGCGCGTCCACGAGCTCGGCACGCAGGTCGTAGCAGTCCTCGACGGTCGCGTCGGTGTCGGCGTCGGCCGCCGTCACCGACCGGCGCAGCAGGTCGGCCGACTCGGCGTAGGCGTGCACGGCGCGGGCAGCCCGGGCCGCGTCCGCGCCGGCCCGCCAGGCCGAGGTGACGTGACGCGGCCCGGCGGCGAACCAGTGCCGGGCCACCTCGCCGATCCGCTGCGGACGGTCGGCCAGGCTCTCGGCGGCACGCGCGTGCAACCGGGCCGCGCGCGACACCGGCAGGGCCGCGTACAGGGTGTCGCGCACGAGCGCGTGGGCGAAGACGAACTCGTCGACACCGGTCTCGCGGATCAGGCCGCCCTCCGCCGCGACGGTGAGCGCGGTGAGCGCGTCGTCCTCCGTCACGCCCGACACCTGCGCGACGTCGGGCAGCTCGACCCGCCGTCCGAGAACGCACGCCGCCCGCAGCACGTCGACGCACGACGGCGGCAGCGCCGCGACACGCCGCGAGACCACCTCGCCGATACCGGCCGGCGGGTCAGGCGCCGCGAGCAGCGCGGCGAGACCGGCGGCGTCCGGCGCGAGCCGGGCGAACTCGACGAGGAAGAACGGGTTGCCGTCCGTGCGGCCGCGCAGCGTGCGGGCCAGCCCGGCGTCGGCGGCGTCGTGCGTGATGGCGGCGACGATCTCGGCGACGTCGCCCTCGCCGAGACCGCCGAGGTGCAGGCGCAGCGCGTGGTGGCGGGCGAGAGCGGCGGCGAGGTCACCGAGCGGACCGGACGGCGGCGGGCTGTCGCGCCACGTCGCGACGACGACGAGCCGTTCGGACCCGGCCTGCTCGACGAGCAGCTGCAGCACCTGCAGGCTCGACTCGTCCGACCAGTGCAGGTCGTCCAGTCCCACCACCAGCGGACGGTCGCGGGCCGCGGCGAGCAGGCGGGTGACGATCGCCTGCCGGCTGCGGAACTGCGCGCCGGGCTCGCCGGGCGCGTCGGTGCCGACGGCGGGCAGCGGTTCGGCGCCCAGCGATGTGAGCACCTGCGCCCACGGCCACAGCGGCGGGGCACCCTCGTCCTGCGAGCAGCGCCCGACGGTCACCGGGACGCCGCGGGCGCGGGCGAGGGCGCCGAACTCGGCGGCCAACCGGGTCTTGCCGATGCCGGGCTCGCCGGTGACCACGGCGACCCGGGGGCCGTCGGCGTCGAGCAGGGCGACGAGGTCGTCGAGCTCGCTGCCGCGCCCGACCATCGGCCACGGCGCGATCGGGTCGGCGCGCGCCGGGCGCGGCGCGGGCACCGGGTCGGGTCCGCCGGCCGGCCGGACGGTGTCGGGCAGCGGCTGCCACGCCAACGTCGCGTCCTGGCGCAGCACCCGTACCTGCAGGTCCTGCAGCTCCGGTCCCGGTTCGAGACCGAGTTCGTCCGCCAGCAGCGACCGCACCCCGGCCAGCGCCTCGAGCGCGTCGCCCTGCCGCCCGGCACGGGTGAGCGCGAGGGTCCGCAGCGCCCACAGCCGCTCGCGCAGCGGGTGCTCGAGCGTCAGCGCCTCGAGCTCGCCGGCGACCGTGGCGTGCTCACCGAGGGCGAGCCGGGCGACGGCGAGCTGCTCCTGGGCGACGAGGCGCAGCTCGCTGAGCCGCGCCCGCTCGGCCACCGCACCGGGGTGGGCGTCGAGCTCGACGAAGGGCACCCCGCGCCAGAGCCGCAGGGCCGCGCGCAGGTCGCGCACCACCTGCTCCACCGCCGGCCGGCCGGGCACCGCTGCCGCGTCCGTCGGGACACCAGAGCCGGGCAGGGCCGCGACCGCGGCGGCCGCCGCGTCGACCGCCGACGCGAAACGGCCGGCGTCGAGCGCGTCTGCGGGCAGCGCGAGTTCGTACCCGGTCGGCCGGGTGACCAGCACCTCGGACGGCATCCGGGCCGGACGGTCGGGTTCGAGCGCCCGCCGCAGCCGGGCCACGTAGGTCTGCAGGCTGGCCGCTGCGGTGTCCGGCGGGGACGCCGGCCACAGGGCGTCGACGATCGTGTCGGTGGCGACGGTGCTGCCCCGGTGCAGGGCGAGCACGGCGAGCAGCCGCTGCTGCATGGGCGAGCCGAGATAGACCGGGCGTCCGGGCGCGGTGACCGCCTCGACCGGACCGAGCACCCCCACGCGCACGCCGCGGAGATTAGCGAAACGGCGGGCGGGCGGACACGGCCTTTCGGCCGTCGTCAGAGGGTTACGGGTGACGCTTCTTCTTCGCCGCCGCGCGCTTCGCCGCGGCCTTCTTCGCAGCGGCCTTCTTCGCCGCCGCCCGCTTCGCTGCCGCCTTCTTCGCTGCCGCCTTCTTCGCTGCCGCCTTCTGCGCGGCGGTCAGGCCGGGGCGGTGCTTGCTGACGCCCGGGCCGATGCCGTAGCCCGGCCCGCGGTGCTTGCTGACCCCCGGGCCGATACCGAGACCCGGGTGGCCGGCGGACGCGCTGTGGGCGGTGGCGGCCGATCCCGGCGCGGCCGTGGCCGCACCCGCGAGCACGAGGCCGAGGACGGCGGTCGCGACGATCAGGATCCGGGTCACTACCGAGCGCATGCCGTCCGCCTTCGTTCGTGGGTGTGAACCGAACGTAAAGCGAACCGGATGTCCGCCGCGCCGGAGAAGGACCGTCCCCCGGGGGCCCAAGGTCCCGACTTCTTCACGCGCGACAGATGTCCGGCAATCACAGCACTTTGGACAAGAACGACTTCGTGCGCTCGTGCTGCGGGTTCGTGATCACGTCGCGCGGGGTGCCCTGCTCGACGACGACGCCGCCGTCCATGAAGACGAGCTGGTCGCCGACCTCGCGGGCGAAGCCCATCTCGTGGGTCACGACGATCATGGTCATGCCGTCGCGGGCGAGCTGTTTCATCGCGTCGAGCACCTCGCCGACCAGTTCCGGGTCGAGCGCGGACGTCGGCTCGTCGAACAGCATCAGCTTCGGCTTCATCGCCAGCGCCCGCGCGATCGCGACCCGCTGCTGCTGACCGCCCGACAGCTGCGCCGGATACTGCTTCTCCTTGTCGACCAGGCCGACCTGGTCGAGCAGCTCGCGCGCCTCGCGCACGGCCTGCTCGCGCTTGACGCCCTTGACCCGGGTGGGGGCCTCGACGATGTTCTGCAGCACGGTCATGTGTGGGAAGAGATTGAACTGCTGGAAGACCATGCCGACGTCGCGGCGCTGCTTGGCCACGTCGGACTCGCGCAGCTCGAGCAGCTTGTCACCCACCCGGCGATAACCCACCAGGTGACCGTTGACCAGCAGCGAGCCGCGGTCGATCTTCTCCAGGTGGTTGATGCACCGGATGAAGGTCGACTTGCCCGATCCGGACGGGCCGATGACGCACAGCACCTGCCCGGCGTCGACGGTCAGGTCGATGCCCTTCAGCACCTGCACCGGACCGAACGACTTGTGCACGTCGGTCGCAACCACCAGCTGCTCAACCACCGAGGGCCCCCGTGCTCGAGTCGCGGCGTTGCGCTTGCATCCCCGCGACCATTCGCTGCCACGGACGTTTCGCCGCGGCCGAGCGCCGCACGCCGCGCCCGTAGCGCTTCTCGAGGAAGTACTGCCCCACCGAGAGGATCGACGTCATGATCAGGTACCAGATGCTGGCGACGACCAGCAGCGGGATCTGCAGGAACGTCGCGTTCGAGTAGAGCTGCTGCGCCTCGCCGGTGAGCTCGAGCAGGCCGACGACGCCGACGAGCGAGGTGGTCTTGAGCATCGAGATCACCTCGTTGCCCGTCGGCGGGATGATCACGCGCATCGCCTGGGGCAGGATGATGCGCCGCATCGCCAGCCCGCGTCCCATGCCGAGCGCGGCGGCCGCCTCGGACTGCCCGGCACCGACCGACAGCAGACCCGCGCGAGCGATCTCGGACATGTACGCCGCCTCGTTCAGGCCCAGGCCGAGGACCCCGGCCACGAACGGCGTGATGATCTCGTTGGTGTCCCACGTGTGGAACGTGGGTCCGAACGGGACGCCCACCGACAGGTTGCTGAACAGCGCCGAGAAGGCGAACCAGAAGATGAGCTGGACGAGCACGGGCGTGCCCCGGAAGAACCAGGTGTAGACCCACGCCGCCGCCGCCAGTACCGGATTGCCCGACATCCGCATGATCGCCAGCACGATGCCGAGCACGATGCCGATGAGCATCGACAGCACCGTGAGCTGGATAGTCAGCCAGATGCCCGAGAAGATCTGGTCGTCGGTGAAGTAGCCACGGACGTAGTCCCAGCGCCACGCCGGGTTGGCGACGAGCGAATGGACGAGCATCGCGACGAGCACGCCGACGACGACCACACCGACCCAGCGCCACGGATGCCGCAGCGGCACGACCTTCATGGGCACGCCGTCGCTGGTGCGCGTGCCACTGGCATCGGTGCCGCCTTCGGCGCCGTCGGCCGGGCCGGCGGGCTCGCCCGCGGTCTTGCCGAACCTCGGTCGCTCGCTCACCGACTATGCCGCGTCGTTGATCTTCGACTCGGTGATGGCGCCGGCCTTCAGGCCCCAGGTCTCGATGATCTGCGAGTAGGTGCCGTTCTGCATCAGCATCGTGACGGCCTTCTGGAAGACCTTGACGAGCGGGCTGCCCTTCGCGAACGCGATGCCGTACGGGCCGACGTCCGTGGTCTCGCCGGCGAGCTCGATCTGGCCGTCCTTGAGCTTGCCCTGGTACTCGACGACCGGGGTGTCGCCGGTGAACGCGTCGGCGCGGCCGGCGACGACCGCGTTGTCGACGTCCGACTGGGTCGGCAGCAGCAGCGCCTTCGGCGCCGGCTTGCCGTCCTTGAGGCACTGGCCCCGCAGCGTGATCGCGCCGTCGGCGGTGTTCTGCGTCAGCGCCGTCGCCTGGATGGTGCCCTTCTCGGCGCCGACGGTCAGCCCGCACAGGTCGCCCTGCTTCTGGATCTTCTTCGGGTTGCCCTTCTTCACGCCGATGGACGTGCCGGCCTTGAAGTAGGTGACGAAGTCGTTGTTCTTCTCGCGCTCGGAGTTGTCGGTGAACGCCGACATCGCGAAGTCGTAGCGCTTGGCGTTGATGCCGGCGAGGATCGCGTCGAACTGCGCCGACTTGACCACGATCTTCACGCCGAGCGTCTTGCCGATGGCGTTGGCGAGGTCGATGTCGAAGCCCTGGAAGCCGCCGCCGGACTTCTTGAACTCGATCGGCGGGTAGGTCGGGTCGGTGGCCATGACGAGGGTCTGGCGCTTGCCGGCCGGCAGCTGGGCGTTGAGACTGTCGTCCTTCTTGACGCTGACCGACGCCGACTTGCCGCCGTCGTCGACGGTCTTGCCGCTACCGCATCCGGTGAGCGCGAGGGCGGTGGCGACGATGCCCGTCAGGGCAACGGTGAAGCGACGTGACGACAAGACGACCTCCTGGTGACGGACCGGCGGGAGTCACCCTAACGACACCATCGGGCCGTGTGGGCCGCGCTATCGAACCGTGATCCGACGAAAGCAACTTTTTGCGGACAGGTCGGACTCAGGACGGTGTCACGGCATCGCGAGCTGCGTCTTGCCCAGGACGACGACGCCGCCCTCGGAGACGTGGTAACGCTGCCGGTCGATGTCGGGCTCCAGCCCGATGTGCGCGCCCTCGGGCACGACGACGTCCTTGTCGAGGATCGCCTTGCGCACGACCGCTCCACGCCCGATCTGTACGCCGTCCATGAGGACGGAGCCCTCGACGTAGGCGCCGGCCGCGAGCCGGACGTTGGGGGCGATGACGCTGTGGCGGACGGTCGCCCCGGCCACGATCGCGCCGGCGCCGATGATCGACTCCTGGGCGATGCCGCCCTCGACGAACTTCGCCGGCGGCAGCTGCGCGTGGTGGGTGAAGATCGGCCACCGCTGGTTGTAGAGGTTGAAGATCGGGTGCACCGCGACGAGGTCCATGTGCGCGTCGTAGTACGCGTCGATGGTGCCGACGTCGCGCCAGTACCCGTGGTCGCGCTCGGTGGCCCCGGGCACCTCGTTGTCGGCGAAGTCGTACACGTAGGCCGAGCCCTGCTTCACCATCGCCGGCATGATGTTGGTGCCCATGTCGTGCACCGACTGCTCGTCGTCGGCGTCCTCCTTGAGCGCCTCCAGCAACGCCTCGGTCGTGAACACGTAGTTGCCCATGGACGCGAACGTCTGGTCGGGGTTGTCGGGCAGGCCCGGCGGCTCGGCGGGCTTCTCGAGGAAGTCGATGACGCGGCGGTCGGGGTCGGCGTCGATCACGCCGAACGCGCTGGCCTCGGCGCGCGGCACCCGGATGCCCGCCACCGTCGCGCCCGCCCCGGTCTCGATGTGCTGCTGCACCATCTGCCGCGGGTCCATGCGGTACACGTGGTCGGCGCCGAACACGATGATGTAGTCGGGCTTGTCGTCGTAGATCAGGTTGGCCGACTGCAGGATCGCGTCGGCACTGCCGGTGTACCAGCGCGGGCCGAGCCGCTGCTGCGCCGGCACCGGGGTGATGTAGTTGCCCAGCACCGTCGACATGCGCCACGTGGTGGTGATGTGCCGGTCGAGCGAGTGCGACTTGTACTGCGTCAGCACGCACAGCCGCAGGTACCCGGCGTTGACCAGGTTCGACAGCACGAAGTCGACGAGGCGGTAGTTGCCACCGAAGGGCACGGCCGGTTTGGCGCGGTCGGCGGTCAGCGGCCACAGCCGTTTGCCCTCGCCACCCGCGAGCACGATGCCCAGGACCCGGGGCTCAGCCGCCATGCTGCCCACCCTAGTCACGGATGGCTACGGTGAGTCCATGCGCGTCGCCGTGTTGTCGCGGGAGTACCCACCGGACGTCTACGGCGGGGCCGGTGTCCACGTCGAGTTCCTCGTCCGCGAGCTGCGTCGCCTGGTCGACGTCGACGTCCACTGCTTCGGTGCCCCGCGCGACGGCGCCCACGCCTACGGCACCCCGCCGGGCCTGGCGTCGGCGAACCCCGCCCTGCAGACGCTCGGCACCGACCTCGAGATCGCGGCCGCCGTCGGCGGTGCCGACGTGCTGCACTCGCACACCTGGTACGCCAACCTCGCGGGCGTGCTCGGCGCCCAGTTGCACGGCGTGCCGCACGTGCTGTCGGCGCACTCCCTCGAGCCGCACCGGCCGTGGAAGGCCGAGCAGCTCGGCGGCGGCTACCGCATCTCGTCGTGGGCCGAGCGCCAGGCGTACGAGAACGCCGACGCCGTGGTGGCCGTCAGCTACGGCATGCGGGCGGACGTGCTCGACGCCTACCCCTTCGTCGACCCGGCGAAGGTGCACGTGATCCACAACGGCATCGACACGACGCTCTACGCACCCGCCGACGCCGACGACGCGCTCGCCCGGCACGGCATCGACCCGTCACGTCCGTACGTCGTGTTCGTCGGACGGATCACCCGGCAGAAGGGTCTCGCCCACCTGCTCGCGGCGGCGTCGGCCTTCGACCCGGAGATCCAGCTGGTGCTGTGCGCCGGCGCGCCCGACACCGCCGAGATCGCCGCCGAGACGGAAGCGACCGTGGGCCGGCTCGCCCGGCAGCGGACGGGCGTCGTCTGGATCCGCGACATGCTGCCCCGCGACCAGGTGTCGCAGCTGCTCACCCACGCAGCGGTGTTCGTGTGCCCGTCGGTCTACGAGCCGCTCGGCATCGTCAACCTCGAGGCCATGGCGTGCGGCACCGCCGTCGTCGCCAGCGCCGTCGGCGGCATCCCCGAGGTCGTCGCCGACGGCGTCACGGGCACGCTCGTGCCGTATCACGCCGTCACGACCGAGGAGTTCGAGGCGGGCCTCGCGACCGCCGTCAACGAGCTGTGCGCCGACCCGTCCCGGGCCGCGGCGATGGGTCAGGCCGGACGCGAGCGCGCCGTGCGCGAGTTCGGGTGGGACACCATCGCCCACCGCACGGTCGAGCTGTACGAGTCGCTGCTCGCCTGACCGGCCGTCCGGGCTACCGTCCGGTCATGGACGACGACGACTTCGAGGCGGCGCTGGCCGAGGTGCGGCGCTTCGTGCGCAACGAGGTGCTGCCGCTCGAGACCGAGATCGACGAGCGGGACGAGATCCCGGCGTCGCTGCGTCGCCAGGCGGCCGACATGGGACTGTTCGGGTTCGCGCTGCCCACGGAGTACGGCGGCCTCGGCCTGGACATGCGCCAGGAGGCGCGGCTGGTCACCGAGCTGACCTACGCGGCGCCCGCGTTCCGGTCGATGCTCGGCACCAACAACGGCCTCGCGGGGCAGATCCTCGTCATGGCCGGCACCGAGGAACAGAAGCAGCGGTGGTTGCCGGGCATCGCGTCCGGCCAGATCATCGCCTCGTTCGGGCTCACCGAACCCGACGCGGGCAGCGATCCGTCGAGTTTGCGCACGACCGCGCGAATCGACGGGGACGGGTACGTGCTCGACGGCACCAAGCGTTGGATCACCAATGCACCCGCCGCGCACCTCGTGATGACGTTCGCCCGGGTCATGGACGGCGACACCGATCAGGGCATCTCGGCGTTCGCCGTGCCCACCGACACCGACGGCGTGAGCGTCGGGCCCAAGGACCACAAGATGGGCCAGGCCGGCAGCCTCACCGCCGAGGTGTACTACGACGGCGCGCGCGTTCCCGAGGACGCGCGCGTCGGGGGCGACCAGGGCTACCGCATCGCGATGCGCTCGGTCGCCCGCGGACGCCTGTCGGTCGCCGCGATCTGCGTCGGCATGATGCGGCGCCTGCTCGACGAGTCGACCGCCTTCGCGGTCGGCCGCCGGCAGGGTGGCACGCGGGTCGCCGACCACCAGCTCGTGCAGGCGATGCTGGCCGAATCGGCCACCGAGCTGTACGCCGCCGAGTCGATGCTCGAGCGGGCGTCCGCCGCCTACGACGCCGGGACGATGGACCGCGTCGACCCGTCGATCGTGAAGTACTACGCGTCCGAGGCGGTCGGCCGCGTCGCCGACCGGGCGGTGCAGATCCACGGCGGCATGGGCTACATGCGCGGGGTGGCCGTCGAGCGGCTCTACCGCGACGCCCGGCTGTTCCGCATCTACGAGGGCACCAGCCAGATCCAGCAGCTGATCATCGGCCGCGGCGTGGTCAGGAACGCGGCCGGCTGATCGTCTCCTCGAGCCGCCGCACCCCGCTCAGCACGCTGCGCGCGCCCACCGCCAGACCACGGCGGGCGTAACGGCGCACCGGCCCCGGTGGTGCCGTCACGTGCCGGCGTACCTCGTCCCCCTCGTGCACCACGCCGTCGCCCACCACGTCGCCGTAGACGCCGAGGAACCGTCCCGCCTCCCGCGTCAATGCCCGGGAGATGCCCCGGTCGACCGCCAGGCCGGGCTGGGCACGGCTGGGCACGACACAGCGGACGGTCGGCATGCTCACCCGCACCGTCGCGGCGCCGAGCTCGAGCCGGTCTCCGGTCCAGCCCGCCTCCGGCAGCGTGCCCCCGGGCGCGTCGTCCGCCAGCAGGACGGTGGGCCGGAAGCGGCGCACGTCCACGTCCGACCCGGGGGTGGCCGCCGCGATCGTGGCCAGGCTGGTGCACGTCAGCAGGTGCACCGGGCTCAGGTCGTGGAACGCCCCCGGTGGGGTCGCGAAGCGGGTGAGCACGAGCATGTCGCGCGCCGCCATGTCGCGCAGGTCGGGCAGTGCCTCGTCGCGGTCGATGCCGAGGGCGCGCGTCCAGGTGCTCATCGACAGCGCGGCGGCCATCTGGCGCGGCGAGAGCCGGTGCTGCCCGCGGCCGGACTCGAGCGGCACCAGCCGCACCGGCCGGCCGGCCACCTCGCTCACCGCGTCGTGCACGGCCGGGTCGTCGCTCGTCACCTCGCGCCCGTCCGGGAACGTGACGACCACCGGCGGCACCCGACCCGGCCCGGCGTCGTCCGCGGGCTCGTCGACGTACCGGGCGGTGCAGCGCAGCAGCGCGGGCATCGTGCGCGCCGAGACGGTGACGTCCTGCTCGACGTCGCGCACCGCCCAGAGCCGGTCGGCGTGGGCCCCGCGCCGGTCGAGCCGCAACGAGGCCACGCGGTGCCCGCCCATCGACTTCACCGGGTAGCGCCAGAGCTCGGCCACGGCGGTCATGGGCGGACTGTAGCGCGCTCGCGCCGTGGTCTGACCAGACCTGACCAGATAGGGTGTGAGGATGGCCCAGCAGGTGAACGTCTACGAGGCGAAGACGCACCTGTCCAAGCTCATCGACCGGGTTCTCGCCGGCGAGCGCGTCGTGATCGCACGGGCCGGCCGTCCGGTCGTCGACCTCGTCGTGCACACCGGCACCGAGGTCGTCGTCGGCGGCCTCCGGGGCCGGGTCCGGTTCGACGAGCGGGAGTTCGAGGCGGCCGACACCGAGGTGGCTGCGATGTTCGACCACGCCGACGACATCGAGACGACGTCCTGACGTGCTCCTGCTCGACTCGATGGCACTGCTCTGGGTGCTCGTCGACTCGCCCCGGTTGGGACCCCGGAGCCGGCAGCGCATCGCGACGAGCGCCGTCGTCCACGTGTCGCCGGTGACCCTCGCGGAACTGCGCATCAAGGCGATGATCGGCAAGCTCGACCTGCCCGAGGACGTCGAGGAGGCGGTGGCGGGCCAGGGGCTCGTCCCCCTCCCGCTCACCACCGAGCACACCGCGGCGCTGGCAGCGTTCCCCGAGCTCGCGCGACACGACCCGTTCGACCGGCTGCTGCTCGCGCAGGCCCACGCAGCGGGCCTCGACCTCATGACGTCCGATCGGCGGTTGCTCGCACTCGGGCGTCCTTTCGTGCTCGACGCGACCGAGTGAGTCAGGGCAGGTAGCGGTAGCCCATGCCGGCCTCGGTGACGAGGTGGCGCGGCCGGCTCGGTTCGGGCTCGAGCTTGCGGCGCAGCTGCGCCATGTAGATGCGCAGGTAACTCGGATCGGTGTGCTCGCTCGAGCCGCGGACGGCGGTGAGCAGCGCGGCGCCGCCCACGAGGCGTCCGGGGTTGCGCAGCAGCACGTCGAGGATCTTCCACTCCGTCGGCGTGAGGTGCACCGGCGTGCCGTCGGGCCCCGTCGCGGTCGTCATCGTCAGGTCGATGCGCACGTTGCCGACGTCGGCGACCACGGCCTCGTCCTGCGCCGCCGAGCGGCGGGTCGCCGCCCGCAGCCGCGCCAGCAACTCGGACATGCTGAACGGCTTGGTGACGTAGTCGTCGGCGCCGAGGTCGAGGGCCTCGACCTTGTCGGCACTGCCGCTGCGCGCGCTGAGCACGATGATCGGCACCGACGAGTAGGCGCGCACGGCACGGATGACGTCGACGCCCGACACGTCGGGCAGCCCGAGGTCGAGCACCATCAGGTCGTGCGGCTGCTCGGCCAGCGCGGCGAGCGCGCGGGTGCCGGTGCCGGCCTCGGTCACCTCGTAGCCGCGGGCGACGAGGTTCATGGCGAGCGCGCGCAGCAGCGTCCGCTCGTCCTCGACGACCAGCACGCGCGTCACCGGGCGGCCCGCAGGGTGAGCACGACGGTGGCCCCGCCGCCGGGTGTCGGTTCGATGGCGATCGAGCCGCCCATGGCCTCGGTGAACCCGCGCGCGATCGCGAGGCCGAGACCGACACCGGCGCCGTCGGCCGGCACGTCGCCCGCGCGCTGGAACGGGGTGAACGCGCGGTCGACGTCGTCGACGTCGATGCCGGGACCGCGGTCGACGACGCGGATCTCGACGACGTCGCGCAGCGCGCTGGCCGCGATGCGGACGGGACTGGTCTCGGGCGCGTAGCGCAGCGCGTTCTGCACCACATTGGCCAGCACCCGCTCGAGCAGCCCGCCGTCGGCGTGCACGGCGGGCAGGTCGTGCGGCACGGCGATCACGACCCGGCCGTGCGGGTCGGCGTGGTCGAGGGCGCGCGCGACCACGTCGTCGACCCCGACGACCCCGGGCAGCACCGGCAACGCGCCCACTTGCAGCCGCGACAGGTCGAGCAGGTTGGTGACGAGGTCGGTGAGCCGGTCGAGCGACCCGTCCGCGGACGCCAGAAGTTCGGCCTGCTGCTCGGGGGTCCAGGTGACCTCGGGGTCGGCGAGGCTCGACACGGCGGCCTTCGCGGTGGCGATCGGCGTGCGCAGGTCGTGGCTCACGGCGTTGAGCAGCGCGGTGCGCTGGCGGTCCGACTCGGCCAGCGGACGGGCCGCCTCGGCCGCCTCGGCGAGCTCCTGCTGCCGGTACGCGACCGCCACGTGCGCGGCGAACGCGGCGAGCACCTGCTGGTCGCCGGCGCCCAGCGGACGTCCGGTGAGCGTGAGGGTCAGGTCGTCGGTGACGGCGACGGACGCGTCCGCCGGTTCGGGACGGGCGGCGGGTGCGTCGCCCGCCGCGGCGACGAGTACCCAGTCGCGGTCGTGCCGGCGCAGCAGCGCGGCCCCGTCCGCCCCGAACGTCTCGCGCACCCGGTCGAGCAGGGCGGGCAGCGCCTGCGCGCCGCGCAGCAGGCTGCCCGCGAACGTCGACAGCGTCTCGGCCTCGGCCGCCGCCCGCGCGGCGACGACCGATCGCACGGCGGCCCGGTCGACGACCCGCGACACGAGCACCGCGACGGCCAGGAAGATGCCCAGCGCGAGCACGTTCTCGGGCTCGTTGATCGTGAAGGTGTGCGTGGGGGCGACGAAGAACCAGTTAAGCAGCAGGCTGGCCGCGACGGCGCTGAACAGCGCCGGGTAGAAGCCGCCGACGATGCTGGTGACGACCACGGCGAGCAGGTACACCGACACGTCCGCGGCGAACTCGAAGCCGGGCACGTACAGGCCCATGACGGTGAGCAGGGGCAGCAGGACGACCGCGACGGCGAGTCCGGCGAGCCGACGACGCGGCGAGAGGCCGCCGGTCAGCCGCGGCAGGTGCCGCCGTCCGGCGCGGGCGAACTCGTGCGTCACGAGGTGCACGTCGATCGAGCCGGAGTCGCGGATGACCGTCGCACCGGTTCCCGGCCCGCCGAGCAGCGTGCTGACCGGTCCGTGGCGCGACGTGCCCAGCACGACCTGCGTGGCGTCGACCCGGCGGGCGAACGCGAGCAGTGCTCTCGGCACGTCGTCGCCGACGAGCGAGTGGTACGTGCCGCCGAGCGACTCGACCAGCAGTCGGTGCGCGGCCAGCGCGGCGACGCCCGGTCCGGACAGCCCGTCGCTGCGGGCGACGTGCACGGCCATCAGCTCCCCCGCCGAGCGGGCCGCGATGCGGGCGCCTCGACGGATCAGCGTCTCGCCCTCGGGACCACCGGTGAGGGCGACGACGACGCGCTCCTTCGTCTCCCACGTGCCGGTGATGCCGTGGTCGGCGCGGTAACGCTGCAGCCCGACCTCGACCTGGTCGGCCAGCCACAGCAGCGCCAGCTCGCGCAGCGCGGTGAGGTTGCCGACGCGGAAGTAGTTGCCGAGTGCGGCGTCGATGCGCTCGGCCGGGTAGACGTTGCCGTGCGCCATGCGGCGGCGCAGCGCCTCGGGCGTCATGTCCACCAGCTCGACCTGATCGGCCGAGCGGACGAACGCGTCGGGCACGCTCTCGCGCTGCGGCACGCCGGTGATCTCGGCGACCACGTCGTTGAGCGACTCGAGGTGCTGCACGTTCACCGTGCTGATGACGTCGATGCCCGCCTCGAGCAGCGTCTCGACGTCCTGCCAGCGACGCTCGTGCGGACCCGAGCCGGGCACGTTGGTGTGGGCGAGCTCGTCGACGAGGGCGACGGCCGGACGGCGTTCGAGCACCGCGCGCAGGTCGAGTTCCTCGAACACCCGGTCGCGGTGGTGCACCTGCCGGCGTGGCAGCTGCGGCAGACCCTCGAGGCGGGAGCGGGTGTGGGCCCGTCCGTGCGTCTCGACGAACGCGACGACCACGTCGGTGCCGCGCGCGAGCCGGCGGTGGCCCTCGTCGAGCATCCGCACGGTCTTGCCGACCCCGGGGGCCGCGCCGAGGTAGATGCGCAGCTCACCCCTCGCCATGAAAACAACGTTAGTGCGGCGCGACGGGGCGGACGGTGCCGGACGCGGCGTCCTCACGCCACGCTCGCGGCACGACGGCCAGCGCCGTCGCGGTGCCGGGCGCGACCTCGGTGAAGCCGCCGTCGTGGACCACCACCGCTCCCGCGGCGACGGCCGCGTCCCACCCCGCGCCGTCGGTGTCGCGGACGGCGAGCGGGAACCCGGCCTCGCGCCACCGCCCCCGCGCGTCCGGGCCGAGCGTGCGCCACGCCAGCTGGGCGGCGTGCGCGGCCTGCGCCATCGCCTTGCCCGCGGTGAGCGGCACGCGGGGCGACAGCAGCACCAGCGGCGAACCCGGACCGGCGGCCGGCGGTGGCTCCGGGTCGTCGAGCTCGGTGCCGCCGACCTGCAGCCTGGCGAGCTCCGGCGGCCAGTCGTCGACCGGCACGGGCGGGAAGACGCGCACCTCGGCGCTGCCGCGGGACACGTCCAGGCAGGGCAACTCGCCGGCCCGCCGCCACGCGGCGCCGCGGGCACGGCGCACGACCTTGCGGATGCGGGAGCCGTCCCAGGCCGCGATCGCGTCGTGCCACTCGGTCGGTGCCGCGGTCAGCAGCCGCAGCACGCCGGACGCCGCGGCCTCGAGGGCGTCGGTGCGGGTGGGCGGCGCGTCGCGTTCGATGCGGACGACGTAGGGCAGGGCCCAGTCCGTCGGGCCGTCGCTCACCGGTCGGCGTGCGTGGCCGCCCACGCGGCGAGCAGGCGGACGCCGAACCCGGTGGCACCCTGGGTGATCACGCCGTCGTCCTCGCCGGCGCGGGCCGGGCCGGCGATGTCGAGGTGAGCCCAGGGGACGTCCGCAGCGAAGGGCTTCAGGAACAGCGCGGCGGTGATGCCGCCGGGATTGCCGGGGGCGTTGTTGGCGTCCGCGATGTCGGAGCGCAGCGTGCCCGCGTAGCCGTCGTCGAGCGGCAGGCGCCACAGCGGTTCGTCCGTCGTGTCACCTGCGGCGAGCAGCGCGTCGGCGAGCGGGTCGGACGTCGCCAGCAACCCACCGGTGCGCAGGCCCAGCGCCAGCTTCATGGCACCGGTGAGGGTGGCGATGTCGACGAGGTGGGTGGGCTTGAGGCGGGCGGCGGCGTAGGCCAGCGCGTCGGCCAGCACCAGCCGCCCCTCGGCGTCGGTGTTCCTGATCTCGCTGGTGCGCCCGCCGTAGTGGCGCACGACGTCGCTCGGACGGTACGAGGCCCCGCCGAACGCGTTCTCGGCCGCCGGCACGAGCGCGGTCACCCGCACCCGGAGGCGCCGTTGCGCGACGGCCCGCAGGGCGCCGAGCGCCGCGGCACCGCCGGACATGTCCGTGTGCATCATGCGCATCGCCGCGCCGGGCTTGCGGTTGATGCCGCCGGTGTCGAACACGATGCCCTTGCCGACGATCACGAGGTGCACGTCGCGCGGGGCACCGCGCGGCTTCCACGTCGCCTCGATCAGCCGCGGCGGGGCCACGGACCCGCCACCCACGGCGAGGATGCCGCCGAAGCGGTGCTCGGCGAGCCACTGCTCGTCGTGCACCTCGACCGAGACGCCCAGCGGGGCCAGCTGCTTCTCGGCCTGCGCGCCGAGCCAGGCCGGGGTCTTCGTGCCCGCGGGGGTGTTGGCGAGGTCGCGGGCCCAGCTCGTGGCCGCGGCGGAGTCGAGGCCGCGGGCGATCGCGCCGTCGCGGTCGTCGGCACCGAGCAGGTCGACCCGGCTCGGCAGCGGACGTGGTTCGGACGCCTCCGTCCACCGGTAGGTGCCCAGGGCCAGGCCCTCGGCGAAGGCGGCGAGCCGGTCACCCGCGAGGTCGGGGGTCTCCAGCACGCTGCGGCCGGCGGGCAGGGTGCGGGCGATCGCACCCGCCGCGCGGCGCACCTCCGACACGGGGCCGGGCAGATCGGGCCGCACCGGCCCGTCCTCGGTGTCGCGGCGGCGCCTGCCCGTGGCCCGTCCGGCGACGACCGCTCTCACGTCCAGCACGCCGTCGATCCTGCCCCAGACCGTCCCGGAACAGCACTCGGCCCCGGTCGCGGGACGACCGGGGCCGGAGCGGAAGTACTACTTGCCGACGTTCTTGAGGGCGTCGCCGAGGGCGTCGGCCTCGTCGGGCGTCATCTCGACGACGAGGCGGCCGCCGCCTTCGAGCGGCACGCGCATGACGATGCCGCGGCCTTCCTTGGTGACTTCGAGCGGGCCGTCGCCCGTCCGCGGCTTCATGGCCGCCATGCCAACCTCCTCGTCGGTGAGCTCGCGCTCACGATCGCACTCACCCGACGCGCCGGGCGCGCCGCCGTGTTTCGTCCGTCCATTCTCCCGTATGCAGCCCCGATCGCCCAACCCCGGGGTGGCGGTAGCGTCGCCGACAGGTAGGGCGAGCGAGGGGACGGTCAAGTGGCAGACGTACTGCTGGTCGAGCGCAACGAGGGTGTCGCCACCCTGACGATGAACCGGCCCGAGTCGATGAACTCGCTGTCGGTCGCCCTGAAGGAGGCCCTGCGCGACACGGTCCGCGAGGTCTCGGCCGACCCGTCGGTGCGCGCGGTGGTGCTCGCGGGCAACGGCCGCGGGTTCTGCGTGGGCCAGGACCTGCGCGAGCACGTCGCCCTGCTCGAGGCCGACGATCCGGCCCCGCTCTCCACGGTCACCGAGCACTACAACCCCCTGATCCTCGCGCTGGCGACGATGCCCAAGCCGGTGATCGCAGCCGTGAACGGCATGGCCGCCGGCGCCGGCGCAGGGCTGACCTTCGCCTGCGACTTCCGCATCGCCGCCCGCAGCGCGGGCTTCCTGCTCGCGTTCGCGAACGTCGGGCTGTCGCTCGACAGCGGTGTCTCGTGGACGCTGCCGCGCCTCATCGGCTCGGCCCGCGCGACGTCGCTGGCGCTGCTCGCCGAACCGATCACGTCCGAGGCCGCGCTCGAGATGGGCCTGGTCAACGCGGTCGTCGAGGACGAGCGCGTGCTGCCTGCCGCCCACGAGCTCGCCGCCCGCCTGGCCGCCGGCCCCACCGCCGCCTACGGGGCGATCAAGCGGTCGCTGGCGTTCGGCGCCACGAACTCGCTCGAGGACACCCTGTCGATCGAGGACCGCCTGCAGTCCGAGATGGGCGCCACCGCCGACCACCGCAACGCCACCGCGGCGTTCGTCGCGAAGCAGAAGCCGGTGTTCGAGGGCCGCTAGACGCTCTCGACGCGTAGCGTCGAGCGCATGGCACTGACCGCCCCGACGCCCGGCCTCGCGGCCGCGCGCGTCGTCGGCGAGGCCATGATCACCCGCGTGAAGCGGACGCCCGCCGACGCGACGGTGGGAGACGTGCGCCGGCTGTTCGGCAACGACCACGTGCACGCCGCGACCCTGGTCGCCGGCGGCGTCCTGGTCGCGGTGGTCGACCGCGACGACGTCGCCGACCCGGCCGTCCCCGACTCCGCCCCCGTGCGGGCGCTGGGTCGACTGTCCGGACGGGTCGTCGGCCCCGACGCCGACCTCGCCGCCACGCGGGTGGCCATGCTCGCCGAGGGCCGACGACGGCTGGTCGTCGTGGCCCCGGACGGCCGGCTGCTCGGGCTGCTGTGCCTGAAGCGGACGCTGCGCGGGTTCTGCGCCGACACCGACCTCGCGGCCCGCGAGGCCGAGCGGGCGGACCTCGGCTGACCCGCTCCGCATCGGGCACAAGATCGTCCATTTCACGACCTTCGGGATCTTCTCCTGCCCGTCCACCGGGTCTACCGTGTGCGAACTAACAGAAGCGTCACACCATGGGAGAGACGTCGTGCCGTTCACGTTCACCGTGCAGAAGTGGGAGAAATCCCGACCGTCGAAGGCCAAGGGCTCGGGTGTCGCCAAGGGCATCACCGGCGTTCTGAACGCCACGAAGAAGGCACCGGCCGCGATGTCGAAGAGCGACTTCGCCGCGGCGCAGAAGGCCTTGACCGCCCTGATCGACGCGTTCGACGTCGCCACGAACAAGATCCGCGCGGAGAAGGACACGAAGTCCGTCGACGCGAGGAAGGACATCGTGACCTGGCGCAAGGAGTGCACCGACGCGCGTCGCGTACTGCACGTCGCCGCGTTCAACGCGACCTTCCACGACACCTATGCGACCAACCGTGCCGCCGTGCTCTCGGCACACAGCGCGGCAGCGGCCGCACGCACCCAGCTGGCGCAGGGCGGGGCGGCGCCCGCGAACAAGGACGTCATGAACTGGTTCGGCGCCGCGCGGAACGCCTCCAGCGTGATCGCCAAGACGGGCATCCTGAACCTGTCCGTCGACGACGTGCCCAAGGGCGTCGTCACCGCGGCCGACATCCAGTTGCCGCCCGACTTCGCCGACACCAAGCAGAAGGTCGAGGACCTCAAGGTGTGGAACGAGGAGTTCGCGAAGGAGGCGAAGCGGGCAGGTCGTGCCGCCAGCGCCACCGTCATGGGCAACACCGCTGTGGAGGCCGAGCTGACGCGCATCCTCGGCATGTACGCGCAGGTCGAGGTCCAGATGAAGCCGATCATCCAGCGCGCCAACGTCCTGCTCGCCGCCGCGCAGCAGCGCGCGGCGGCCGTGAAGACGGCGGTGCAGGGCAATTCGAGCGACGGTGCGGCCCTGAAGCGGCTGACGGGCGAGCTCAGGCAGATCCGCACCGAGATCGTCCGCCTCGACGAGGACGTCGTGCGGATCAACGTCACCTACCGCGAGAGCAAGGGTGAGATCGCGAAGATCGCGTCGGCCTGGCGCAAGATGCCCGGCTACGACGACCAGCAGCACGGTTCGATCCTGACGAAGCGTCAGGAGGCCGCGTTCATGGGCGTGCGGCGCGCCACGCAGCCCATCGCCGACTGCAAGCGCCAGGTGGAGCGGGCCAAGCGACTGCTCACCGAGTCGCCGAACCACCGGGGCTACGCGGCCGCGCTCGACTGATCGTGGCGCCGGCGGCGCAGCGGCGACGGTCCCGACCCGGACCGCTCACGCTGCGCCGTCGGCCGCCCGCCAGCAGTCGGCGACGTGGTCGTCGACCATGCCCGTCGCCTGCATGAGCGCGTACGCGGTGGTGGGGCCGACGAAGCGGAACCCGCGCTTCTTGAGCTGCTTGGCCATCGCGATCGACTCCGGCGACGTCGACGGGATCTCACCGGACGTCCGCGGCCGCTCGTGCGCCTCGGGCGCGAACGACCACAGCAGCGTGTCCAGTCGCTCGGGGACGGCGGCGCGGATCGTCCGGGCGTTGGCGATCGTCGCCTCGATCTTCTGCCGGTTGCGGACGATGCCCGCGTCGCCCAGCAGCCGCTCGACGTCGGCGTCGCCGAACCCGGCGACGGTCTCGACGTCGAAGCCCGAGAAGGCGCGGCGGAAGCCCTCGCGCTTGCGCAGGATGATCAGCCACGACAGTCCCGACTGGAACGCCTCGAGCGACATGCGCTCGAACAGCGCCTGCTCACCGTGCAGCTCGTGGCCCCACTCGTCGTCGTGGTACGCGACGTAGTCCGGCGGGCTCCCCCGCTCCGGATCGGCCCAGAGGCAGCGGGGCCGCCCGTCAGGTGCCGGGGCGGTCACGGTTGCGCTCGTCGCCGTCCGCGTAGGGCGGCGGCACGTCGTGGTCGCCGGCACCGGGCTCGTCCGGCCGTTGCGTCGGGGCGAACGACAGCGGTTCGAGCGCGTCGTCCTTCTGCAGCCGCACCGGCTCGTCCGCGGGCGGCTCGGGACGGGCGTACGCGCCGTCGTCGACCGGCTGCCGCCAGGGGGCGGGGTGGCCGTCCGCCGAGCGCAGCCGGGCGATCTCGTCGTCACGCCGGCGCAGCTCGTGCACGAGCCGGTCGAGCAGCACGTCGGTCTCGGCGAACCGGTAGCCGCGCAGCGCGACCGGCAGCCGGACGGTGTCGACCTCCTCCGGACGCAGGCTGCGTTCGGCGGGCAGGGCCCACACCGGTTCGTCCCGCAGCGGCGGCGCGATCTGCTCGCCGGCGGGAAGGAACCGGGTGGCGAGCACGAACAGGGCACCCGCGACCACGATCGCGAGGAACCCGTACAGGACGATCGACACCACCACGGCCCGATCCTGTCATGCGGTCGCCGGATCAGTCGGCGAGAGCCGCCAGAGCCACGATCTTGTCGGGCACGAGCCGCACCAGCAGCTCGTCGGGCACGGCGTTGCGACGACCGAACTGCTCGGCGTTCTCCTCGCCCATGTACCTGCCGCCGAGCCTGGTCGCCCAGGGCAGCATCGCCTCGACGTCGCCGTCGACGATCTCGACCCGTCCGGTCACCGTGACGAACCCGTACGGCGGGTGCGGCTCGTCGACCGTCAGCGTCGCCACCCCGGTGCGGCGCAGGTTGCGGCCCTTCACGGTGTCGCGGCCGGTGGTGAAGACGATGACGTCCGAGTCGTCGCTCTCCAGGACGAACCAGACCGGCGCCGCGTGCGGCGTCCCGTCCTTGCGCACGGTCGACAGCACGCCGGTACGCGTGCCCTCGGACAGGAACGCGCGTCGCTCGGCGTCGCTCATGGTGTGGGCCATGGGACCAAGCCTACGAACGATTAGATTCGGCGCGGTGTCCCCGTCCGCCCGTACCGAGCGCCGCAGTACGGCCGACCGAGCGGCGGCCATACCGCCGCAGGTGCTGCTGCTGGCCGCGATCGGGTCGGTGCAGTTCGGGTCGGCGTTCGCGGACACGATCTTCCCGCGGGTGGGACCGGGCGGGGTCGCGTTCCTGCGGGTCGCCATCACCGCGGTCGTGCTGCTCGCGATCGCCCGTCCGTCGGTCCGGCACCGGACGAGAGCCGAGCTGACGCTCGTCACCGCCTACGGGCTCGTGCTGGCCGCCATGAATTGGAGCTTCTACGAGGCCCTCGACCGGTTGCCGCTGGGTGTGGCGGTGACGATCGAGTTCACCGGCCCGCTCGCGGTGGCGGTGGCGGGCTCGCGCCGCCTGCTGGACGGACTCTGGGTCGTGCTCGCCGGCGGTGGGGTCGCGCTGCTCGCCACCCGGGGCGGCGACGACGGCGTCACCCTGCTCGGCGTGCTGCTCGCGCTCGTCGCCGCGTCGTGCTGGGGCACGTACATCCTGCTGGCGAAACGGGTCGGCACCTCGTTCGGCGCCCTCGAGGCCCTGGCGCTCGGCATGGTCGCGGGCTCGGTGCTGGTCGCGCCCGCGGGAGTGATCGAGGGCGGCACCGACCTGCTGCAGCCGGGCGTGCTCGCCTCGTGCCTCGGCGTGGCGATGCTGTCGTCGCTGGTGCCCTACTCGCTCGAGCTCGTCGCGCTGCGCCGGCTGAGCACCGCGGTGTTCGGGCTGCTGATGGCACTCGAGCCCGCCGCCGCCGCCCTCGCCGGCGTGATCGTGCTCGGCGAGCCCGTCACCGTGGCGCTGGCGGTCGCGATGACGATGGTCGTGGCCGCGGGCGCCGGGTCGACGCTCGCGGGCCGTGACCGGTCAGGCCGTGCCGACGTAGTAGGCGCGGACGACGTCCCGCCGCTGCCCGGCTGACCTGCCGTCCTGCGCGAACACCTGCACCGTCCACTGCCGGTGCGACCGGTCGATGCCGATGCCCTTCGGCGGTCCGAAGACGAGGTGCGCGGCCTGCGTGCCGCGCTCGTAGAAGTAGCCGACCCAGCTCGGGTGCTGCTTGACCACGCCCCAGGCACCGCCGTCGCGCACGAGGAAGCGGCTGCCGTTGCCGAGCGTGAGGCCCTGCGGCGACGGCGTCTTCGGCGCCCGCGCGGCGGGGAACGCGCCGGTCAGCCTGATCTCGCGCAGCGTGCGCGCGTACGGGTCGGTGAGGCACAGGACGTGACGCGGGGTGGCCGCGGCCCAGCACGCGATCGTCGCGTCCGCCGAGCTGCCGCAGAAGGCGATGTCGTCGTCGACCGCCACCGGCGAGGTGCCCCAGCACTCGACGGCCGGACGGTTGTCGGGCACCGCGCGGTAGCCGGGGGCGGCGTGGCCGTCGGCGGTCACGGGCCGCAGCACGACCGTCGCGGTGTGCGGCCGCGACGAGTGCGGTGCGGTGGCGGCGTCCCCGACACCGACCAGGGCCACCGCGCCGACGGCGCCGCCGATCACCGCCGCCAGACACAGCAGTGTCGACAGGCTGAACCAACCTCGCTGTCGTGCGCTCATCCGGGTCCCTCCTCCCGAGGCCCGTGCCGGGCCCACCGAACTGTTTGACGCCCCGCACCGGTGATCCGTTGCGTCCGCCGTGTCACGATCCGGACTCAGCGCCGGATCGGGTACATCGAGGTGACGCGCCGCCCGTTCGACTGCAGCTGGACGGTCGTGCCGACCTCGATCGCCGTCCCGAACACCGACGCGGGCACGGTGTACGCGTACGTCTCGGGGTTCTCGTTGCGGTCGCCGCGGCCGTCGTCGGCGCGCACCGTGCGGTCGAGCGTGATGCGCACCGTGTCACCGGAGCGGGCGATGCTGCGCACGACGCCGTGATCGGTGAGCCGCACCGGAGCGTTCTGCGCGGGCAGGGTCGACGCGGCCGCCACCTCCCGCATGAGGGCGCTGACCGCGGGCGTGGCGTCCTCGGAGTAGAGGACGTACGCGGGCGCGGTAGCGACGACGTACTGCTCGATGTGCTTCGTGACGCCGGAGGCGGTGCAGTTCCACGTCCACCGGCGGTAGTCGGCCGTGCGCCGTCCGAAGCTCTTGTCGGCCGACTGCTCGACGACCGTGCTCGGACCCTGGCCGCAGGGATGCGGGTTGCCGACGAACCCGCCCTCGTTGTCGACGTCGAGCTGGAACTGCCCGTCGGCCGCCGGTTGCTGCAGCAGCACCGGGCAGGCCAGGGGCTTCACGGGCGTCGACGCCGGAGTGAGACAGAGGCCGTCGGCGAGGTAGCCGCCCTCGGACGTCTCGTACCGCGACAGCGGTCGTCCGACCCACCCGGACGGCAGCGCGACGGACGCCCTGCCGAGCCGGACGGAGACCGGGGTCGCGCCCGTCGACCCCGAGGACGTGCGCGGAGTGGTCTTCGTGTCGGCGGGGCGCCGCGCCGTCGGGGACCCCGACGACGGGGTGGGTTCGGGGGCCGGGGAGGTCCCGACCGTCGGGGTGGGGCCGATCGGGTCGGCCGGGTTGCGGTCGTCCGACAGCCACTGCGCGCCGGCGACGCCGCCCACGGCGACGACGGCGATGCAGGCGGCGGCGAGCAACGGGGGCAGCCACCTCGTCCGCCGGCGGACGGACGTCCGCTCGACGACGGACGGACGCATCGGCGGGGCCGGCCGCTGCGGGCCGAGCCGGGCGTCGACGTCCTCGTTCAGCAGCTGCTTGAGGCGGTCCTCGAAGTCGGTCACAGCTGACCTCCCAACGTGCTGCGCAGCGCGGCGAGGCCGCGGCTGGACGCCGAGCGGACCCCGGCTTCGGACAGCCCGGTCGCGGTGGCGATGTCCGCGTCGGGCAGGTCGGCGAGATAGCGCAGGGTGAGCACCTCGCGCTGCCGGTCGGGCAGGCCGGCGAGAGCCTGGCGCACCATCTCGTGCTCGGCCGACAGCATGGTCGACTCGTCGGCGGCGGGGGTGCCGTCGTCGCGGACGACCCGCAGATGTTTGCGGGCGGTCATGCGCCGCCGCAGCACCGAGCGCGCGCCGTTGACGACGCTGGTGCGCAGGTAGCCGATCGCGGCGCCGCGGTCGTCGAGCCGGTGCCAGTGGCGGTGCAGCGCCGCGAACGCGTCCTGCACGACGTCCTCGGCGGCCGACGTCTGGTCGACCAGGCCCACCGCGACACGCAGCATCGGCCACCACTGCTGGCGGTACAGCTCGTCGAACCGCCACGGGTCACCCGTGTCCGTCCGCCCCTCCGGCTCCGTCACGCCCACCATCGCCCCTCCGCCACGGTGTCGTCCGCACCCGGTCACAGGTCAGGACGCGGACCGGGCCGTCCTGTTGCAGTCGGGGGCGGGAAAGTTCAGGCGAGCCGGGACCGGCGGTGCACCGCCTGCAACAGGCCGAGTGCGAGGGCCTGCGCGAACATCGACGAGCCGCCGTACGAGACGAACGGCAGCGGCACGCCGGTGACGGGCGTCAGACCGAGATTCATGCCGATGTTCTGGAACGACTGGAACGCGATCCAGCAGACGACCCCGACCGCGACGAGGCGTCCGGCGGCGTCGGCGTTGCGGGCGATGCGCAGCCCGCGCCAGCACAGCAGCGCGACCAGCGCGATGACGACCGCGCCGCCCACGAGGCCGAACTCCTCGCCCGCGACCGAGAACACGAAGTCGGTCTGCTGCTCGGGCACGAACCCGCCGTTGGTCTGCGGTCCGTCGAACAGTCCGGTGCCGAACAGCCCGCCGTTGGCGATCGCGATGTGTGCCTGGTGGTAGTTGTAGCCCGTCCCCTGGACGTCCGCGAGCGGGTGCATGAAGTTGGCGAACCGCGCGAGCTGGTAGTCGGCGAGCACGCCGGCCTGCACGGCCGCGACCGCCACCCCGATGCCGGCGGCGAGCAGGCCGAGCGTCCAGCGGGCGGGCACGTTCGCCGTCACGAGTACCCCGAAGCCGGCGCACGACAGCACGATCGCCGAACCCAGGTCGGGCTGCAGCATGATCAGCGCGAAGGGCACCGCCAGCAGCCCGATGGCCCGCACGATGTCACGGCGCGGCGGCACGGTCTCGTCCCGGTCGGGATCGTCCGGACGGTCGGAGTCGCGCGATCCCGCGGTGAAGAGCACGGCCATGCCCACGACGAGGCCCAGCTTGCAGAACTCGGACGGCTGCACCTCGAGGCCACCG
Source organism: Jatrophihabitans fulvus (assembly GCF_054781375.1). Lineage (NCBI taxonomy): Bacteria > Bacillati > Actinomycetota > Actinomycetes > Jatrophihabitantales > Jatrophihabitantaceae > Jatrophihabitans > Jatrophihabitans fulvus. The sequence goes on along the minus strand of NZ_BAAGUN010000004.1, from coordinate 354,886 downwards.
GGCAGCACGATCCAGGCGCGCGCGCCGTTGATGGTCGAGCCGGCGACGAACACGAGCAGCAACCCGACGATCGAGACCACGTAGACGATGGGCCCGAACAGCCGGATCAGGCGGGCGTCAAGGCGCGACGCCGCGACCATCAGCGCGGCGGCGATGACCACGTTGGTCAGGTGCCGGTACAGGAACGCCTGGGGGTCGGCCCCCTCCTGCACCTGTTCGGCGTGGGTGGCGGCCCACACGAGCACGGCCCCGATCAGGGCGAGCGCGAGCGCGGCGCCGGCGAGCAGCAGGTCGTACCCGCGCACCCGCGGCCGCGGGGGAAGGACCGGTGACGTGAGCCGGAACGGCTCCCGCGGGTCACGGGCGGACGGACGCTCGGGCGCGAAGGTCACCGGCCCGTGACCTTCGTCTGCGGGCCGAGCTTCGGCAGGGCCGTCGCGGGACGCGCGCCGGCGACCACCGGCTTCTGCCCGACGCCGAAGATGCCGTCCCAGATGCGCTTCAACATCGGTCCGGCGGCCGTGGCGCCGGTGCCCGCCTGCTCGATCATGCCGACCATGACGAAGCGGGCCCGGACGTGCCCGCCCTGGTTGTACGTCGGACCCCAGGACGCGAGCCAGGACGTGTCCTGCTTGCCCTCGACCTCGGCGGTGCCGGTCTTGCCGCCGATGCGGTCGGCGTACTTCGCGCCGATGTACGCAAAAGCGCCCGACACCGCATACCCCCGGCCGAAGCTCAGCGACCGCGCGATGTAGTCGAGCCAGCCCTGCTTGGCCGGGACCCGGTCGCGCACCTTCGCGGTGATCGTCTTCACGACCTTGCCCTCACCGTCGACGATCGCCCGACCCAGCGTCGGCTGGTAGAGCTTGCCGCCGTTGACGAGGGCGCTGTAGGCGACCGCGAGCTGCAGGGGCGACATGGTGGTCTCGCCCTGCCCGATGGACATGTCGGCGTTGTCGCCCGCGCGGTAACGCCAGCCGTCGGTGCAGTTCTCCTTCGCCAGCAGGGTGAGGTAGGCCCGCTGCTTCGCGTCCTTGATCTCGGGGTAGCCGCGGCGGCCGTCGGCGCAGTACTGCGCGCGGTTCGCCTTCCAACGCGCCAGGCGCGACTCGCGGTCTGCGTAGCTGCCGGACGCCTGCTCCCCCGCCGGCAGGTCGATGCCCGGTGACGTTCCGACGCCGAAGGCGCGGGCGGTGGCCTGCAGCCACTCGTCCGGCTTCTTGCCCTGCGCGATGCGCCGCTGGTCGGCGTAGTACTCGGCGGCCGTCGGTGCGTAGTAGAACGTGTCGCACGAGTAGCCGAGCGCGTCGCGCAGGTCGACCGGACCGAGGGACTCGCTCTCGAAGTTCGTCTTGACCCGGCCGTCGATCGTCAGCGAGCCCGGGCACGGATAACGGTCGTAGGTGTTGATCTGGCGGTGGCGCAGCAACGACGTCGACGTGATGAGTTTGAAGGTCGAACCCGGTGCGTACTGCCCCGCCATCGCCCGGTTCAGCAGCGGCACGTTGGCCTTCGCGGACGTCAGCCGGGCGTAGTCGGCGTTCGAGATGCCGCCGGTGAACACGGCCGGGTCGTAGGTCGGGTAGCTGGCCGACGCCACCACCCGTCCGGTCTGCGGGTCCATGATCACGACCGACCCGGACGGGGCCGGCTTGCCGGCCTTGCGCGAGTCGCGGATCTGCTGCGCGAGCGACGTCTCGGCCAGCTTCTGCAGCCGGGCGTCGAGGCTCGTGACCAGGGTGTCGCCCTGCGTGGCCGCGACCTTCTTGCCGTAGCCGACGGTGAGGCCCTGCGGGTTGAGCAGCACCGTCTGCTCGCCGTCGACGCCGCGCAGCGCGGCGTCGTACTGCTCCTGCAGCCCCGCCAGACCGATCGAGTCGACGTCGTGCAGGGCCGGGTTCCGCTTTTTGTCGTCGGCGGTGATCTGTCCGGTGTACCCGAGCAGGTGCGCGGCGAGGTCCCCGCCGGGGTAACTGGGCACGCTCACGGTCTGCACGGTGACGCCGGGGAAGTCCTCGCGCCGTTCGCTGATCGCCAGCACGACGTCGGTCGGCGCGTTCTTCGACACGGTGACCGGCACGAACGGCGCGGTGGTCGAGCACGGCGCCGGGACGCTCGCGGAGCAGGGCGTGATGCGCTTGGCCAGCAGGTCGGCCGAGGTGTGCAGCAGCTTCGCGAGCCGCTCGAGCACCGGACGGCCCTTGTCGGCCCGCTTCTGCAGCGCCTCGCGGTTCACGGTGACCTGCTGCACGGGCACGTTGCCGACCAGCACGCGTCCCAGGGCGTCGACGACCAGGCCGCGCGGCGCGGGCACGACGATCGCGGCGTCGCTGGTGAGGTGCGCGGTCTGCGTCGGCTTGTCGGGGTCGAGCACCTGCACGTAGTACAGCCGGGCCAGCAGCGTCACCATCATCGAGGTGACCAGGGCGACCACGATGCCGAGCCGGCGGCGGGTGCGGGGGGTGCGGCGCAGCGGTCCCGGCGACGGGGTCGTGCGGGGAGTCAGCAACGCGGTCACGGACGCGGCCCCAGCACGAGCTCGGTGTAGACCGGGTGCGGCGCGCGCAGGTGCTCGGTGTCGAGCAGCCGGCGCACGAACGGGACGATCGCCAGCGCGAGCACGGCACTCGCCGCCACGGCCGGTAGCAGCTCGACGTACGTCTCGCGCAGCGTGCCGCCCCGTCCGACGACCGTGAGCACGAGGGTGGTGGCGGCGCCCGAGACACCGCAGAGGGCTGCGGCCACGGCGACGTCGCGCAGCACCCGTCCGCCCGTGGCGAGCATGCCGCAGCCCAGGCCGAGGCCGAGCCAGCACAACGTCAGGACTCCCGCCGGGTGGCGCGAGGCGAGGTCGGCGGTGAGCCCGGCGGCGAACCCGACCGACATGCCGGCACCGGGACCGTCCGCCAGGCCGACGGCGGCGACGAGCACGGCGGGCAGGCTGACGGCGATCGGCGCCAGGCCGGGACCGATCAGCGTGGCCTGCAGCAGCACCGCGGTGACGATGCCGGCGACGGCCGCGGCCACACGGGCGCGCGTCACCGGTCGCCGTCCGCGGCGACCGTGCGCGTGACGAGCACGCCGAGCACGTCGACGGTGGTGGGGCTCGCGGCGGGCATGACCGTGGCGGTCGTGGTGCCGTCCGCCGACGTCCGCACCGACGCCACGGTGCCCACCGCCAGGCCGGCGACGAAGGTCGAGGCACCACCCGGTCCGGACACCAGCGTGTCGCCCGGCTTCACCGACGCGTGCGGATCGAGCGGCGTGAAGGTGAACCCGGACGTTCCCGCGCCGGTGGCGACGCCGAGCTCGCCCGAGCGGGTGTCGCGCACGCCCACGCCCGACCCGGGGTCGGCGGCGAGCAGCACCACCGCGCTGCTGGTGTCGACCGACAGCACGCGTCCGGCCAGCCCGGCGCCGTCGGTGACGGTCTGGCCCGGACGGACGCCGTCGGAGCGTCCGACAGCGAGGGTGACGGTCCAGTCGAAGCCCTGTCCCGGGCCGAACGCGACCACCCGTCCGGGCAGCACGCTGTACCCGGCGACGGTGCCGGCGCGGTCGAGGCGGTCGATCTGTTTCGCGTCGGCGCGGTCGAGCTTCTCGGCCTGCACCTGGCCGCGCAGCTTCGCGTTCTCGGCGCGCAGGTCGCGGATCTCGGACTCGTGCGTGCCGGCGGACGGGACGCCCTGCACCCAGCGGCGGACGGGCCCGATGACCCCGTCGGTGCCCCGGTACAGCGCGCCGAAGAAGCCGCGCACGCCGCCGTGGGCGTTCTGCAGGCTGCCCCCGCCGAGGTCGAGGGTGAGGAAGCCGAGGGCGATGGTGGCGAGCACGATCGCCGCGGTGCGCTGACGCCGGGTCAGGCGGGTGGTGGGCTGCCGCACTGCATCGTCCCGTCAGCGGCGATGGCCGTCGACGACGACCTTCTGCAGCTGGTCGAAGTGCTCGACGACGGTGGCGGTGCCGAGGACGACGGAGTCGAGCGGACGCTCGGCGACCAGCACCGGGACCCCCAGCTCGTGCTGCAGGCGCGCGTCGATGCCGCGCAGCAGCGCGCCGCCGCCGGTGAGCACGATGCCGCGCTGCACGAGGTCGCCCGCGAGTTCGGGCGGACAGCGGTCGAGCGTCGCGCGCACCGCGGCGACGATGCGGGTGAGCGGCGGGTCCATGGCCTTGCGCAGGGCGTCGCCGCTGATCGTGACGGTGCGCGGCAGGCCGGTGCCGACGTCGCGGCCGCGGATCTCGGCGGTGCGCGGGCCCGCGGTCGGGAACGCCGACCCGACCGAGATCTTGAGTTCCTCGGCGGTGCGGTCGCCGATGAGCAGCGAGAACTCCGCGCGCACGTGGTCGACGATCGCGAGGTCGATGGCGTCGCCGGCCACGCGGACGCTGGTCGAGGCGACGATGCCGCCGAGCGCGAGGATCGCGACCTCGGTGGTGCCGCCGCCGATGTCGACGACCATCGAGCCGGACGGTTGGTTGACGGGCAACCCGGCGCCGATCGCAGCGGCCATGGGCTCGCTGATGATGTGCACCTTGCGGGCGCCGGCGGCGTACGCGGCCTCGCTCACCGCGCGCTGCTCGACACCGGTGATGCCGGACGGCACGCAGACGACGATGCGCGGGCCGGTGAACGCGCCGCGGCGGCGCAGCACCTTGCGCACGAAGTAGCGCAGCATCTCCGACGTGACGTCGTAGTCGGCGATGACGCCGTCCTGCAGGGGGCGGACGGCGCGGATGTGGTCGGGGGTGCGGCCGATCATGCGCTTGGCCTCGGCGCCGACCGCCACCACCGAGTTCGTCGACGTGTCGACCGCGACCACGGACGGTTCGTTGAGCAGGATGCCGCGGCCGCGGGCGTAGACGAGCGTGTTGGCGGTGCCGAGATCGATGGCCAGGTCGCCGCCGAGCAGATCGCCCCCGCGTTGCGAGACGCGCGCGACGACGGCGCGCTTCGCGAGGGGGGTGAAGGTCACTCCGGGATCGTATGGTCGCCGACACGCCCGGGACTGTTGCGACGCGCGGGGCGCGTGTTACTCGTGGGACGACACTGAGCCGGCGCTCAGGTCGACGCCGGCGTCAGGCGGGGTCGCCCCCGCGGCGGCCCTCGGGGAACCACAGCGCGATCTCGCGCTCGGCCGACTCGGGCGAGTCGGACCCGTGGACGATGTTCTGCTGCACCTTCTCGCCCCAGTCACGGCCGAGGTCGCCGCGGATGGTGCCGGGCAGCGCGGCCGTCGGGTCGGTGGCGCCGGCGAGCGCACGGAACCCCTCGATCACCCGCTCGCCCTCGGCCACGACGGCCACGACGGGCCCGGAGAGCATGAACTCGACGAGGGGCTCGTAGAACGGCTTGCCGACGTGCTCGGCGTAGTGGTCGGCCAGCAGCTCGCGGGTGGCGGGGCGCAGCTGCAGCGCCGCGATGCGGTAGCCCTTGGTCTCGATGCGGCGGATCACCTCGCCGCTCAGGCCCCGGCGCACACCGTCGGGCTTGACGAGCACGAGGGTGCGTTCGACGGACGGCGTTTCGGCGGAGGTCACGTCCTCAGACCCTAACGAACCCGCGTGACTACCCTGACGACAACCATGACTGCACGCGCGCGAGTGACCGGCGCCGTGCTCGCGGCGGCGATGCTGCTCGCGGGCTGCGGCGGAGGGACGTCCCGGACCGGTCCCTCGACGTTCGCGTCCCGCCCGGCCGACGCCCTCGTCGCGCGCCTGGTCGAACCACCGCGCGGCGCCGACCCCGGCAGCAGCGACTGGGCGCGCGACTACAAGCCCTCGCTGCCCCGGTACGTCGCCTACTTCTACGCGAAGAAGGCACGCCCGAAGGTCACGTCCACGCTGAAGCAGCAGGGCGTGCGGGACATCGCGCACGTGCTCTGGGTGAGCCAGGAGCTGCAGAGCGACGTCGTGGTGCTGCAGTTCCGCGACACCGCCGGCGCGTCCGCCCAGCTCGAGTTCCTCGAGAGCAACGCGGGCAAGGACACCGCGTTCAGCCGCACCGTTCTCGACACCGCGCACGACCCCGTGGCGTTCTCCTCGGACACCGCCGTCAAGGACGGACTGTGGCTGACGAAGGCGTACGCGCAGGTCGGCACCTACGTCGTCGAGCAGTTCGTCTACAGCGGGACGAAGGCGCCCCTGGCCGCCGTGACGCGGACGATGTCCATGCAGCTCGACCGCTTGGGCTGATCTATCCGAGCAGCATCCGGGCGCCGCCGGGGCTGCCGACCACCTCGTGGCGGAACATCAGGATGCGCAGCCAGATCGCGGCGAAGATGCCGCCGACCAGGAACATCGTGCCGATCAGGAAACCCGTCGCGATGAACACCAGCTGCAGCCCCGACCCGAAGCCGATGCCCCAGCTGCGCCGGGTGCAGGCCGCCCCGAAGATCAGCAGCGCCACGATGACGAACACGATCGTCGTGCGGACGGGCCCGAGCCCGCTGGTGAAGGCGATGGTGCGGGGCACGAGCAGCATCACCACCGCCTCGAGGCCGAGGATGCCCGCGAGCGCCCCCCGGCTCGCCCTGTCGGCGCGCTTGGCTCGCGCGGCGTACTGCTCCGGCGTCGGGTCGACGACCTCGTCGGGCTCGTCGGTCTCGGGGCTCATCGATGGCGTCCCAACAGCACGCGTGCCTCGCCGACGGTGACGACCGAACCCGTGACGAGCACGCCCGAGCCGGACACGACCGGGTCGTCGGTCTGCTCGGCCAGCGACACGGCGGTCGCGATGGCGTCGTCGAGGCGCGGTTCGACCGTCACCCGGTCGGCGCCGAAGATCGGCACCGCGAGCGCGGCGAGCTCGTCGACGTCGAGGCGGCGGTCGCCGGTGGCCACCTCGGTCACCACGATCTCGTCGACGGCCGGTTCGAGCAGGTCGAGCATGCCGGTGACGTCCTTGTCGCTCATCACGCCGACGACCGCGACGAGCCGGCGGAACGAGAACGACTCGCCCACCGCCTCGAGCGTCGCCTTCATGCCGGACGGGTTGTGCGCCGCGTCGAGCAGCACCGTCGGCGCCGACCGGATGGGCTCGAGCCGTCCCGGCGAACGGACGGCCGCGAACGCCTCGCGCACGACGTCGACCGAGATCGGCCCGGTCGAGCGGCTGGCGCCCAGGAACGCCTCGACAGCGGCGAGGGCGACGGCGGCGTTCTGCGCCTGGTGGGCGCCGAACAGCGGCAGGAAGACCTCGTCGTAGACGCCGCCCAGCCCCTGCACCGCCAGCATCTGGCCCCCGACCGCGACCGACCGGTCGACGATGCCGAACTCCATGCCCTCGCGCGCGACGGTGGCGTCGACCTCGACGACCCGCTCGAGCAGCTTGCGCTGCGCGTCCGTCGGCTGCAGCGCGAGCACCGCGGTGGCGGACGGCTTGATGATGCCGGCCTTCTCGGTCGCGATGTCGGCGACCGTGTGGCCGAGGTACTGCATGTGGTCGAGCCCGATGGGCGTGATGACGGCGACCTCACCGTCGAGGACGTTGGTGTTGTCCCACGCGCCGCCGAGGCCGACCTCGACCACCGCGACGTCGACGGGCACGTCCGCGAAGACGGCGAAGCCGAGGGCGGTGACGATCTCGAAGAACGACAGCGGGGTGTCGAACCGCTCGTCGACCATCGCGATGTACGGCTCGATCTCGCGGTAGGTCTCGACGAAGCGCTGGTCACTGATGGGCTCGCCGTCGACCACGATGCGTTCGGTGACGCTGGTGAGGTGCGGGCTGGTGTAGCGACCGGTGCGGATGCCGAACCCGCGCAGCAGCTCGTCGATCATGCGCGCGGTCGTCGTCTTGCCGTTCGTGCCCGTCAGGTGGATCGCGCGGTAGGCCTTCTGCGGTTCGCCCAGCACGTCGACGAGTGCCTGCATGCGCTCGTTGGTCGGGTGGACGTGCCCCTCGCCGCGGCGCGAGAAGATGTCGTGCTCGATCTGCCGCAGCTCTGCGGACCAGTCGTTCTCGGAACGGGACGCCACGGCGCCCCATCGTACGGACCTGCGCTCCGCGCTCCGGACCGGCAGGGACGTCTACCCCGCCTGCAACCGGCGGACGGCCTCCCCCGGCACGAGCGCCGCCGGCAGCAGGACGAGCACGCCGCGTCGGTGGAAGCGCAGGGCGGCGATGCCGTCGGCGACGCGCACGTCGCGGACGCTCGCGTACCGGTGCACCGACCGTCCGGACGGCGACGTGACGGTGAGCGCGGTGTCGTCGTAGTCGGCGGTGACGGTCGTGCCCGGCCGCAGGCCCCGCGCGGCGAGCTGCCGGGCGAGTTTGGGGGCGCGGGTCAGCAGCGCGACCACCGACAGCCCGGCGACGACGAGCAGCACGACCGCGAGCCACGTCAGCCGGGAGAGCATCGCGGCCCCGAAGCCGACGAACACCGCGACGGGCACCCAGAAGTTCGGCGCCATCGCCCGCTGCCGGATCGCCGCGCGCGCCGCCCGGCGCGGGTCGTCCGGGGCGATCTCGCACGCGTAGTGCAGCGGCCCGTCCGTCATCCGGCGGGCAGCGCCGCGAGCGCGGCGTCGATGCGCGCGAGATCCGCCTCGGCGGCGGCGAGCCGGTCGCGCACCTTGGCCACGACCGCCTCGGGCGCCTTGCCGGTGAACGCCTCGTTGCCCAGCTTGCCGGCGTTGACCGCACGCTCCTTCTCGGCGGCGGCGCGGTCCTTGGTCAACCGGGCCCGCTCGGCGGCGACGTCGATCGCGCCCGAGAGGTCGAACTCGAGCGTCACGCCGACAGCTGTGGTGATCGAGGTCGTCACGGCGAACCCGTCCGCCGGCTCGTCGAGGCGCAACAGCGAGCGCACCGCGGGCTCGACGGTGCCGGACGCGCCGGACACGCGCGCCGGCACCCGCTGCGACGGCTTCACGCCCTGGTCGGAGCGGAAGCGCCGTGCCTCGGTGACGACCGCCTGGATCGTCCGCACGTCGGCGGTCGCCTCGGTCTCGCGGCGCGACTCGTCCGGCGTCGGCCAGTCGGAGATCACAACCGACTCGCCACCCGTGAGCGTCGTCCACAACGTCTCGGTGACGAACGGGATCATCGGGTGCAACAGGCGCAGCAGCCGGTCGAGCACCTCGCCGAGCACGCGGCGTGTGGTGGCGGCGCCGGGGCCGGCGAGCGACAGCTTGGCCAGCTCGATGTACCAGTCGCACACCTCGTCCCACGCGAAGTGGAAGAGCACGTCGGCCGTCTTCGCGAACTCGTAGCGCCCGTAGAGCGCGTCGACCTCGGCGTTGACCTCGGCGAGCCGCGACAGGATCCACGCGTCGGGACCGGTGACGTCCGCGGGCAGTTCGCCCTCGGTGGTCGCGCCGGACATCAGCGCGAAGCGGGTCGCGTTCCACAACTTGGTGCAGAAGTTGCGGGCGCCGACCACCCACTCCTCGTTGATGGCCTGGTCGGCGCCGGGGTTCGCGCCCTGCAGCAGCGACAGGCGCACGGCGTCGGCGCCGTACTCGTCGATCCACACCAGCGGGTCGACCACGTTGCCCCGCGACTTGGACATCTTCTTGCCGCTGGAGTCGCGCACCAGGCCGTGCAGGACGACGGTGCGGAACGGCACCTCGCCGTCCATCGCGTACAGGCCGAACAGCATCATGCGCACGACCCAGAAGAAGAGGATGTCGTAGCCGGTGACCAGCACCGTGGTCGGGTAGTAGGCGCGCAGGTCCTCGGTGTCGTCGGGCCAGCCGAGCGTCGAGAACGGCCAGAGGGCGGACGAGAACCACGTGTCGAGCACGTCCTCGTCCTGCGTCCAGCCCGCCGGCGGCTGCTCGTCGGGGCCGAAGCACTCCTCGTCGCCGTCGGGCGAGTACCAGACCGGGATGCGGTGGCCCCACCACAGCTGGCGGCTGATGCACCAGTCGCGCAGGCCGTCGACCCACTGGAAGTACCGGCTGTTCATCGAGGCCGGCTCGATGGTCACGCGTCCGTCGCGCACGGCGTCGCCCGCGGCCTTCGCCAGCGTCTCGACGCGCACCCACCACTGCAGCGACAGCCGCGGCTCGACCACGGTGTCGCAGCGCGAGCAGTGGCCCACCGCGTGCACGTACGGCCGCTTCTCGGCGACGATGCGGCCCTCCTCGCGCAGCGCCGCCACCACCGCGACGCGGGCGTCGGTGCGGTCGAGACCCTCGAACGGGCCGGGGACGGTGATGCGGGCGCGCTCGTCCATGATCGTCAGCGACGGCAGGTCGTGCCGGCGGCCGATCTCGAAGTCGTTCGGGTCGTGCGCGGGCGTCACCTTCACCGCGCCGGTGCCGAACGACGGGTCGACGTGCTCGTCGGCCACCACCGGGATGCGGCGGTTCGTCAACGGCAGGGGCACCTCGGTGCCGATCAGATGCCGGTAGCGCTCGTCCTCGGGGTGGACGGCCACCGCGGTGTCGCCGAGCATCGTCTCGGCGCGCGTCGTCGCCACCACGATGGCGTCGTCGCCGTCGCCGTAGCGGATCGACACGAGCTCACCCGGCTCGTCGCTGTGGTCGACCTCGGCGTCGCTGAGCGCGGTCATGTCCCGGGGGCACCAGTTGATGATGCGTTCGGCGCGGTAGATGAGGTCGTCGTCGTAGAGCTTCTTGAAGATCGTGGTGACGGCCCGGTTGAGGCCCTCGTCCATGGTGAAACGCTCGCGGCTCCAGTCGACGCCGTCGCCGAGGCGGCGCATCTGGCCGAGGATCCGTCCGCCGTAGGTGTTCTTCCAGTCCCACGCGTGCTGCAGGAACTCCTCGCGCGTGTAGTCGGTGCGCGACCTGCCCTCGGTCTCGGCCAGGTGGCGCTCGACCAGGTTGTTCACCGCGATCGAGGCGTGGTCCATGCCCGGCAGCCACAAGGTGTCGTGGCCCTGCATGCGGGCGCGGCGCGACAGCGCGTCCATCATCGACTGCTCGAGGGCGTGCCCGATGTGCAGGCTGCCGGTCACGTTCGGCGGCGGGATGACCAGCGACCAGCGGGGCTTGTCACTGGCCGGGTCGGCCGTGAAGTACCCCCGCTCGACCCACCGCTCGTACAGCGGGCCCTCTACGTCCGCCGGCCGGTACTGGCTCGGCAGACTCGGGGCGGCGGCGGGTGTGTCGGTCACCCGGCAATCCTACGAAGCAGCGCCGGACGGCTTTCAGCGCACGGTCACAGGTTCGGGGAACTGCTGCCCGCGGGAAGTTCGCCCCATTCATCCGGGGATGCGCCGTTCCTAGCGTCGGACGGGTCAGGACCGACTCCCCAGGAGGCACCATGATCCGCAAGACCCTCACCGCCCTCGCCCTCGGCGGGGCCGCGGCCGCGACCGTCGTCGCGGCGGCTCCCGCCGCCCAGGCCGCCACGCTCCCGCCCGGCGTGTCCGTTCCCGGCGCGTACTACTACGTCGAGCCGTGCGCCGGCCGCGTGATCGCCAAGACCGCGCTGCACAACGACGGCAAGGTCAAGGGCTCGCTGGTCATCCGCTACTCGGGCGCGCTGGGCGGCACCGTGTGCGCCCAGACCTACGACAACACCGCCGGGAAGCACAGGATGACGGTCGCCCTCAAGCGGCGCGACCTGCCCAACATCGGCAGCGACGTCGGGACGTACGACAAGTACGCCGGCGGCATCGCCGTGCCGCGCTCGAACGGGCGCTGCTTCGTCGCGCTCGGCATCAACCGTGTCGGCGCGACGAGCTACGCCGGCTACCTGACGTTCTGCAACCCCGGCCGCCTCTAGGACACCGTCCGGTGCCCGCGGGTCAGCTCGCGGGCACCGGCGCGCGGTCGAGCCACGCGGCGAACGCGTCGAAGCCGAACGGGCGTCCCAGGAAGTCCTCGACCAGGTCGGCGGCGTCCTTCCGTCCGCCCTGGGCGAGGATGCGGTCGCGGTAACGGCCGGCGACGTCGGGGGCGAACAGGTCGGACGGGTCGAACGCCGAGAACAGGTCCTTCGCGATCACCAGCGACCACATGTACGTGTAGTACGCCGACGTGTAGCCCGCGAGGTGCCCGAACGACGCGTGGAAGTGCGTGCCCTCGAGGTAGCGGTTGAAGTCGTAGCGCGACTGCAGCTGCTTCACCCGCTCGGTGAGGTCGTCCGGACGGTCGCGGTGCACCTCGTAGGCGAGCGCGGTGTAGAACAGCTGGCCGCGCACGAACAGGCCCTTGCCGAAGTCCTTGGCCGCGCGCATCCGCGCGACGAGGTCGGCGGGGATCGGCTCGCCGTCGGCGTCGGTCGCGAACGTGCGCAGCACGTCGGCGTCCCACGCCCACTCCTCGAGCATCTGCGACGGCGCCTCGACGAAGTCCCACTCGGTCGCCACGCCGCTGAAGCGGACGAAGCGCTGGCCGGCGCCGCCGAGCACGTGGTGCACGAGGTGCCCGAACTCGTGGAACAGGGTGACGACGTCGTTGTGCTCCATCAGCCCGCGCGAGAAGTTGCAGACGAGGACGCCCTCGGCCAGCTGCCGTCCCTCGATGCCGGCGCGCAGGTCGAACTGCGCGGCGTGCTTGAACTTGCCCTCGCGCGGGTGCAGGTCGAGGTGGATGCGCCCGAGCGTCCGCCCGTCCTTCACGACGTCGTAGCTGGCGACGTCGTCGTGCCAGACCGGCACGTCGACCGGCCGGTACTCGACGCCGAACAGCCGTCCGGTCACGTCCAGCAGGCCGGCCCGCACCTTGGGGAACTCGAAGTACCGGCGGACGGACTGTGCGTCGACGTCGAACTGCTCGCGCCGCACCAGTTCGCTGTAGTAGCGGGTGCTCGACGCGTCGAGGCCGTCCGCGTCCGGCTCGTCCTGCCGGCGCCGCGCGAGGACGGTCTCGGCGTCCCGCCGTCCGGCCGCTTCGGCGGCGTCGGCGACCCGCTCGACGAACTCGCCGATGGCGGCGGACGTCTTGATCATCTTCACGTCGGCGTCGTAGTCGGGCCAGCTGGCGTAGCCCAGCAGCGTCGCCTTCTCGTGGCGCAGCGCGAACATCTCCCGCAGCACGGCGTCGTTGTCCGGCCACCCGCGGTTGAGGAACTCGACCGCGAGCTCGCGGCGCGCCGCGGCGTCGGCGGCGAACGCGCCGAACGGCAGCCAGTCGGGGTAGTCGGTGGTGACGGTGACGAGGCCGTCGTCGCCGGCGGGGTGGGCGTCGATCCAGTCCTGCGGGAGACCGGTGAGACGGTCGGGGCCGATGCGGATCGAGCGGACGTCGTCGCGGATCGCCCGGCCGAAGTCCTGGTCGAGCACGGTGAGCCGCTCGGCGATCTCGCGCAGCCTTGTGCGGACGTCCTCGGACCGGTCGACCCCGCTGCGGCGGAAGTCGCGCAGCACCAGCTCGCGCAGTCGCAGCGCCTCGGCGTCGTCGCCCAGCTCGGACGGGTCGGTGGCCTCGATCGCCGCGAACAGCTCGCCGTCCATGCCGCGCTCGGTGACGACGCGGGCGATGTCCTGCGAGCGGGTCTCGGCCAGCGTGCGGACGTCCTCGTCGGGATGTACCTCCTGCATCAGCCCCGCCACCGAGTCGGCGCCGCGCAGTTCGAGGTCGGCGTCGTTCCAGAGCGCGAGCACCTCCTGCGCCGGGCGGGCCGACCCGTCCTTGAGGCGATCGAGCAGCTCCTGCGCCGCCCGCAGGTGGTCGTCGACGCGGGTCGACAGCCAGGCGGTCCAGTCGTCGGCGGGCAGGTCCAGCGGGGCAGCAGCGGTCACCCGTCCGACCCTAGCCAGCGGGACCTCGGCGTTTCCGGTGTGTTCGCCATGGACGAAAGATCGTCCCTTATGTCCGTTCAATGGGTCATTCGCTACGTTTCGGGCACTTCGTCCCTACTGGGTGGTAACGAGACCGAAGGAGTCCGTGCATGCGAGCACGCCGCCGCCTGCTGACCGCATCGACCGCAGCGGTGGGGGCGGTGGTGCTCGCCGGCTCGACGCTGGCCGTCGCCGCGCCCGCCACCGCCGCTCCCCTGCTGAACGTGATCGTGACCCTCGAGCCGTCGGCGAACGCGAGCGCCACGGCGACCTCGCTGCTCGGCGGCAGCGGGAACGTCACGCACGTCTACCGCAACGCCCTCAACGGTTTCGCCGGTTCTCTGCCCGAGACGTTGCTGTCGACGCTGCGCGGCGACTCCCGCGTCGTGAGCGTCGAACTCGACCGGACGGTGCGCACCACCGGAACGCAGTCGCCGACCCCGAGCTGGGGTCTCGACCGCATCGACCAGCGCGCCCTCCCCGCGAACAGCACCTACACCTACAACTCGACCGGGTCGGGCGTCACCGCGTACGTCATCGACACCGGCATCGTCCTGGGCCACCCGGACTTCGGCGGACGCGCCGTCACCGGGTACGACGCCGTCGACGGCGGCGCCGCCGAGGACTGCAACGGCCACGGCACCCACGTCGCCGGCACCATCGGCGGGTCGAACCACGGTGTCGCGAAGCAGGCCTCGCTGGTGGCCGTGCGCGTGCTGGGCTGCGACGGCTCGGGCACCAACTCCGGCGTCATCGCGGGCATCGACTGGGTCGTGGGCAACCACGCCGCGGGCGCGCCGGCCGTCGCGAACATGAGCCTGGGAGGCACCGCCAGCACCGCGGTCGACTCGGCGATCAACCGGCTCATCGGCGACGGCGTCACCACCGCCGTCGCGGCCGGCAACGACAACGCGGACGCCTGCAAGGGCTCGCCCTCGCGGGTGCCGAACGCCCTGACCGTGGGCGCGTCCGGCCGCACCGACAAGCGGGCGTCGTTCTCGAACGTCGGGTCGTGCGTCGACCTGTTCGCCCCCGGCGTCGACATCACGTCCGACTGGCTCGACAACGGCACCAACACCATCAGCGGCACGTCGATGGCGACGCCGCACGTGGCCGGTGTCGCGGCGCAGTACCTGCAGACGAACCCGTCCGCCTCGCCGTCGACGGTCTCGTCCGCCGTGCTCGGCGCCACGACCAAGGACAAGGTCACCGACACCGCCGGCGGCTGCACGCTGTTCGTCCTCTGCACCCCCGCGACCCCGAACAACGACCTGCTCTACACGAGCTTCTAGACCCCACCGGCGCAGCGCCCCGCACCCGTCGGTGCGGGGCGCTGTGTCGTGCGGGTAGGTCAGTGCATCACCACCCGGAGGACACGCCGCCTCTGCGCCTGTCGACGCTTCACGGTCGTGTAGCGAGGGTCGCCAGCGTGTCCTGTCGGCACCCGTCCACGTCATGGTGGAGCCGGTCGTGCGTGAACCGCAGGGTCAGCCAGCCGACGCCGGCGAGCGCCGCATCGCGACGCCGGTCCCGGCCCCGCTGTTCCCGGCTCGAGTGAGAGGCGTCGCCGTCCATCTCGACCGCAACCCGCTCGCCGACGTAACCGAGATCGAGGCGGAACCGACCGCGGGGCGTCGTTACCCAGTGACGAGGCTTGGCATGCCGAAGGCCCGGCGAGTCGAACACATGCAGGTGGCCCCAGATTTCGAGCTCGCTCTCGCACCCCACGTCGAGCAGGCCGATCAGGTGCACCAACTCGCGCCGCCCGGGCAGTCGCGTGGCTACGGCCACCTCGGCCCGGAGTTGCCGCGTGCTGACCCGTCCGGATCGGACAGCGTCGATCACGTGACCGCGTCTCCGGTCGGCCGGCAGCGTGGGCCAAGCGGCGACCAGCGCGGGGGCGATCCGAGCCGTTGGGACTCCGTCGAGCAGCACGGTCTCCGGCATCGCCCGAACGCGGTGCACCACGAGTCCCGGCTGTGCGCGAGTCATCCGAGACACCGGCACCGCCGCGTGGACAAGCGGCGCGGTGGCCCGCGTTCGCCAGCGCCGCAGCGCAGTGACACCCGTCAGAGCGACGGGCGGCCCGACGCTGGCCACCGCGGCACGTTCGAGGGTCTCTTCCAGGTCCGCGTCCCACGGGCGGCAGTAGGTCCGGTGGAAGACGCGAACGAGGTGACCGCGACGGATCTCGTCATCGAGCTGGGCCGGTGTCACCACCGTCAGCAATGTGCTGCGCGTGGCCACGGTGCCCGTCAACAGTTGGTCGATGGCCTCTCTCACCAGGCGAGAATGACGATTTCGACGCCGGCGCGGCGCGGGGTGTCGCACGGCTGTGGACGGCCGCTCGCCCTGTGGACGGCAGGCGCAGCGGGAACAGTGAAGCGCTACCCGGTCCACACCCGGCGTGTCCGCCGGGCGGTGATGCAGTGTCGCGCCGGGAGGCGAGCGGTCAGGCGCTCTTCTCGCGCGGCGGACGCTTGGTCTGCTCGCGCGGCACCAGCGTCGGGTAGACGTGGTCGAGGACCGACTCGCGGGTGATGACGACGCGGGCGACGTCCTCGCGGGACGGCACCTCGTACATCACCGAGAGCAGGACCTCTTCCATGATCGCGCGCAGGCCGCGGGCGCCGGTGCCGCGCATGACGGCCTGGTCGGCGATGGCCTCGAGGGCGTCGTCGGTGAACTCGAGCTCGACGTTGTCGAGTTCGAACATCTTGGCGTACTGCCGCACGAGCGCGTTCTTGGGCTCGGTGAGGATCTGCACGAGCGCGTCGCGGTCGAGCGGGCGCACCGACGTGATGACGGGCAGCCGGCCGATGAACTCGGGGATGAGCCCGAACTTGATGAGGTCCTCGGGCATGACGTCACCGAAGACGTCCTTGGTCTCGCGGTCGAACTTGGTGTGCAGCTCGGCGCCGAAGCCCAGGCCCTTCTTGCCGACGCGGTTCTCGATCAGGGTGTCGAGGCCGGCGAAGGCGCCACCGACGATGAACAGCACGTTGGTGGTGTCGATCTGGATGAACTCCTGGTGCGGGTGCTTGCGGCCGCCCTGCGGGGGGACGGACGCCGCGGTGCCCTCGAGGATCTTCAGCAGCGCCTGCTGCACGCCTTCGCCGGAGACGTCGCGGGTGATCGACGGGTTCTCGGCCTTGCGGGCGATCTTGTCGACCTCGTCGATGTAGATGATGCCGGTCTCGGCCCGCTTGACGTCGTAGTCGGCGGCCTGGATCAGCTTCAGCAGGATGTTCTCGACGTCCTCACCGACGTAGCCGGCCTCGGTGAGGGCGGTGGCGTCGGCGATGGCGAACGGCACGTTGAGCATGCGCGCCAGCGTCTGGGCCAGCAGCGTCTTGCCCGAGCCGGTGGGGCCGAGCAGCAGGATGTTCGACTTGGCCAGCTCGACCGCGGCGTCGGCGTTGCGGGGCTTGGCCTCGCCGCCGGCCTGGACGCGCTTGTAGTGGTTGTAGACGGCGACCGCGAGGGTCTTCTTCGCGACGTCCTGGCCGACCACGTAGCCGTTGAGGAACTCGTAGATCTCGTTCGGCTTGGGCAGCTCGTCGAAGCTGAACTCGCTGGTCTCGGCGAGCTCCTCCTCGATGATCTCGTTGCAGAGGTCGATGCACTCGTCACAGATGTAGACGCCGGGACCGGCGATCAACTTCTTGACCTGCTTCTGACTCTTGCCGCAGAACGAGCACTTCAGCAGGTCGCCCGTCTCACCGACACGTGGTGCCACTGGGACACTCCTTAACCTGCTCGGAAAAGCTGCTGAGGACCGCTCGCGCGGCCACGGCCTGATTTCGCACCGTACCCGGAAATCCCGTGGAAGTCGCCGGGAAACACGGTGCGTCGGCACCGGATTCGCCCCGGCCGGACGGGCGGTGTCGCCCGTCGGCCGGGACCCGGGGACCCGTGGTCCGGACGATCAGACCTGCGGGACCATCTTGCGGGAGGTGATGACCTCGTCGACCAGGCCGTAGTCCTTGGCCTGCTGCGCGGTGAAGATCTTGTCGCGCTCGATGTCCTGGCGGACGGTCTCGATCGGCTGCCCGGTGTGACGGGCGAGGATCTCCTCCTCGAGGTCACGCATGCGCTGGATCTCCTTGGCCTGGATGTCCAGGTCGGAGATCTGCTGCGCGCCCTCGGTGCCGCCCGAGGGCTGGTGGATGAGGATGCGCGCGTTCTGCAGCGCGAACCGCTTGCCCTTGTTGCCGGCGGCGAGCAGCACGGCGGCCGCGGACGCGGCCTGGCCCATGCAGATCGTCTGGATCTCGGGCCGGACGTACTGCAGCGTGTCGTAGATGGCGGTGAGCGCCGTGAACGAGCCGCCGGGCGAGTTGATGTAGATCTGGATGTCGCGGTCGGGGTCGGTCGACTCGAGCACGATCAGCTGCGCCATGACGTCGTTGGCGACGACGTCGTCGATGGGGGCGCCGAGGAAGATGATGCGCTCCTCGAACAGCTTGTTGTACGGGTTCGACTCCTTGACGCCGTAGTTCGTCTTCTCGACGAAGGACGGCAGGACGTACCGCGACTGGGGGTTCATGCTCATCGGATTCCCTCTCAGGCCGACGGGGCCGGGCTGTTGTCGTCCGACACCTGGCCGACGCGGCTGACGATCTTGTCGATGAAGCCGTACTCGAGCGCTTCCTTGGCCGTGAACCAGCGGTCGCGGTCGCCGTCCTTGATGATCTGCTCGACGGTCTGGCCGGTGTGCTCGGCCGTGATCTCGGCCATCTCCTGCTTGGTGAGGTTCCACTGCTCGGCCTGGATCTTGATGTCGGAGGCGGTGCCGCCGAGGCCGGCTGAGCCCTGGTGCATCAGGATGCGCGAGTGCGGCAGCGAGTAGCGCTTGCCGCGGGTGCCGGCCGAGAGCAGGAACTGCCCCATCGACGCGGACAGGCCCAGCGACCACGTGGCCACGTCGCACTCGATGAGTTCCATCGTGTCGAAGATGGCCATGCCGGCGGTCACCGAGCCGCCCGGCGAGTTGATGTAGAGGTTGATGTCGCGGTCGGGGTGCTCGGCGGCGAGCAGGAGCAGCTGCGCGCAGATCTGGTTCGCGATCTGGTCGTCGACGCCCTGGCCGAGGAAGATGATCCGCTCTCGCAGCAGGCGGTCGTAGACCGAGTCGTTGAGCGTCATACCGCCGCCCGCTCGGTTCACCGGGTAAGTCACGTGCACCTTCTCTCGATGGGGTCTCGCTGAATCTCAAGTGCTTCGTTCGACCCTAACGAAGCGCGGGACCCCAGGAGTCCCGACACCCGCCCCGTTCGCTCAGGGCGTGACGGTCAGTCCTGCGACTCGTCCGACTCGTCCGACTCGCCCTCGGCAGCGGCGTCGAGCGCGGCCAGGTCGACGGTGTTGCCGGACGCGTCCGTGACGACGGCCTTCTCGAGGATGTCGGCGAGCGCCTTGTTGCGGCGCAGGTCGGCGACCAGCATCGGCAGGTTGCCGTTCTGGACGATCTGGTTCGCGAACTCCTGCGGGGCCATGCCGTACTGCTGCGCCTGGCGTACGAGGTAGGCGGTCAGCTCGCCGTCGGCCACCTGGACGTCGGTCTTGTCGGCGACCGCGTCGAGGATGAACTGCGCCCGCACCGACTTCTCGGCGCTCTCGCGCATCTCGGTGTCGAACTCCTCGCGGGTCTTGCCCTGGAACTCGAGGTAGGCCTCGAACTGCTTGTCGTCGTGGCCGAGCTGGTGCACGATCTCGTGCTCGCGGTAGTCGACCTCGGCCTTGACGGCCGACTCGGGCAGCGGGAATTCGCTGGCCTCGATCAGGTGCTCGAGCACCTTGTCGCGGGCCTGGGCGCCCTGCTCCATGAGCTTGACGCGGCCGAGGCGCTCGCGAAGGTCGGCGCGCAGCTCGTCGACGGTGTCGAACTCGCTGGCCAGCTGCGCGAACTCGTCGTCGAGCTCGGGCAGCTCCTGGACCTTGACCGACTTGACGGTCGCGGTGACCTCGGCGTCGGTGCCGGCGTGCTCGCCGTGGCGCAGCGGAGCGGTGAAGGTGACGCTCTCGCCGGCGGACTTGCCCGTGATCGCCTCGTCCAGGCCGTCGACGAAGTCGCCGGAACCCACGACGTAGGACCGTCCGGTGGCCGAGCCGCCCTCGACGGCCTCGCCGTCGACGACGGAGGTGAGGTCGAGCGACACGTAGTCGCCGTCCTCGGCCGGCCGCTCGACGCCCTTGAGGGTGCCGAAGCGCTTGCGCAGCTCCTCGAGCTGCTCGTCGACGTCGGCGTCGCTCACGTCGGTGTCGTCGACGCTGACGGCGATGCCCTCGAGCTCGGGCAGGGTCACCTCGGGCCGGATGTCGACCTCGGCGGTGAAGCTCAGCGAGTTGCCGTCGTCGAGGTTGGTGATGTCGATCTCGGGCTGGCCGAGAGGGTTGATCTCGTGCTCGCGCGCGGCGTCGGTGTAGAGCTGCGGCAGCATCTCGTTCACCGCCTCCTGCAGCACGGCGCCGCGGCCGACGCGCTGGTCGATCACGCGGGCCGGGACCTTGCCGGGACGGAAGCCGGGCACCCGCACCTGCTGGGCGATGGCCTTGTAGGCCTTGTCCAGGGACGGCTGCAGCGCGTCGAAGGGCACCTCGACGGCGAGCCGGACGCGGGTCGGGCTCAGGTTCTCGACGGTGCTCTTCACGTGCGGGTACTCCTCGGGATCCGTGGTCGGGTGCGGTGCTGCTCCATGGGCGGTCGGGGTGGCGGGATTCGAACCCACGGCCCCTCGCTCCCAAAGCGAGTGCGCTACCAAGCTGCGCCACACCCCGGGGCGACTCCCCAGCCTAACCGGCGGGGTTTCGCCCGCCTACGCCGCCGGGTACGACGTCCCCACCGGTCGCCGCTGCCTGGGGAGTGCGCCATGCGCCGAAAGCTGTTCGTCCCGCTCGCCCTGGCCACGCTGGTCGTCCCGCTCGCTGCCGTGACGGCGCCGGTCCAGGCGGCCCCGACGACGGGGCTGGCCCGCTCGCCCGAGCTCACGGTCACCACCCGGCTGGCCGATCGCCGGTCGTTCGTGATCGGCACCCGGTTCTGGCAGACCGGCGCCGAGGACGGCACCTACCCCGCCACCGGGTTCCACACCCGCGGCGAGATGGGCGGGTTCTGGTCGATGCCGATCAAGCTGCTCGACGGCGTCTGGTTCAAGGCCGGCGGACGATGGCTGCAGGCCCGGGCGTTCACGCAGGGCTGGGGCTACACCCGCATGGACCTCGGCAGCGCGGACGGTGTTCGTATCCGGCGCACCGACGTCGCCCCTGACGGGCTGCGCGCCGGCCTGATCGGCCTCACCCTCAGCTCGCCCCGGCGCACGACACTGAACCTGACGCTCGACGCGCACTCCGAGCTCATGAGCGCCTACCCGTGGGGCGAGACGACGCCGAACCAGAAGACGTTCAACCTGCAGGACACCGGCAGCGTGAGCAACGGCAGGCTCGTCTTTCGCGACCGCGGCACGTCCCCGGGCGCGACCGCCGCCCACGACTACGCCGCCGTCGTGGGCTCGACCCTGACCCCGAACGGCAGCAGCCTCGGCAGGAACCACCGTGGCCCGCAGGACCCGGCCGTGATCTGCCCGGAGTCCGGCGCGAACACCCCGGCGCCGCCGACGACGTGCGACGACACCGCCTACGGCAAGGGCACCGGCGGCCAGCTGCGCTACCGCGTCGACGTGCCGGCCGGCTCGCGTACGGTCTGGTTCGCCGTCTCCGGGTCCGACAAGGGCCTGGGCGAGGCGCAGTCGGCGCAGCGGGCGGCGTTGACCCGTCCGGCCGACCTGCTGCGCACGAAGGTCGCCGAGCGGCTGCGCTACGACAGGCGGACGGCCGTCAGCCTGCCGGACGACCCGCTGCTGGCCCGGTCCATCCGGTGGTCCAAGCAGAACCTGCTCGACTCCCGGCAGCAGGCGCGTGACCTGCAGCTGCGCGTCACCAACGCGGGCACGAAGTACCCGGCGCCGGTGGGCACCCTCGACCGCGCCGACTGGATCGGCGCCGGCTGGCCCGACTACACGTGGATCTTCGCGACCGACGGCGAGTACACGAACTTCGCCGCCGTGGCCGCCGGCCAGTTCGGACCGATCGAACGCCACCTGCGGACGCTGAAGAACATCAGCGAGATCGTGAACAAGCGCAGCGGCAAGGTCGTGCACGAGGTGACGCCCGACGGCAGCGTGTTCTTCGGCGCGAACTCCGACGACGGCAACACCGACGAGACGGTGAAGTTCCCGAGCGCGGTGGCCCTGGTGTGGCGGTGGACGGGCGACAACGAGTTCCGCGACGACATGTACGACTTCGCGATCCGCAACATGAAGTACGCGACCACGGTGCTCGACCAGGACAAGGACGGGTGGCCCGAGGGCGCCGGCAACGTCGAGCTGAAGGGCATGGGCGCCGAGAAGCTCGACAACGCGGTCTACACGATCCGCGGCCTGCTCGACCTGGCCGACATGGCGCGGAGCAAGGGCGACTCCGCGACCGCGTCGTGGGCGACCACGAAGGCGAACGGCCTGCTGAAGCGCTTCGAGTCGACGTGGTGGTACGGCGGGTCGTCCCGCTCGTACGCCGACTCGCTCGAGAACCCCGACAACACCAAGTTGTTCCAGCGGCACTGGATCGGGCTCGTGCCGGCCGAGGCCGAGCTGCCGGCCACGGGCACGACCCCGGCGCGTCCGGTCGCGAGCACGGGACACGGCCGCACCACCCTGAAGCAGCACGAGCGGCCGTGCTTCACCGGCACCAACGGGCTCTACCACACCGGCTACGGCCCGACGTCCGCGTCGGGCGGCAACACCGGGCCGAGCTGCGACACCGTGGTGTCGTCCCTGGCGCCGCTGCCGCAGGTGTTCACGCTGACGACGTCGATCGCCGCGGTCGCCGAGGCGGCGATGGGCCGCACCGCGCAGTCCTACCGCTACAGCGACGACATCGCGCGCACCCAGCTGGACCCGCGGCTGTGGGAGGCGCCCGGCATGATGCCGGAGATCGTCGCGTCCCCGGGGTTCGACGCCAACATCGACCAGCCGTACTACACGCGGTCGATGGGCCTGCAGGCGTGGGGCACGTACGGCGTCCTCTGGCCGACGCTGCACCTCCGGCTCGGCATCTCCCCCGACCTCGGTCGGCGCGCGCTGAGCGTGGTGCCGCAGGGCGCGGGCTCGGTGCGCGACGTCCGTCTCGGCAGCGGTTCGGCCGACGTCGCTGCCACGCGGACGAAGGGGAAGGTGACGACCCGCGTCGTCCGGCACGACCTGCGTACGTCGCTGACGATCGGCGCCGTGATGCCTGCGGGCGCGAAGGCGACCACGGTCACCCTGAACGGCCGGAAGATCGCCGCGACCGTCCGGACGACGGCCCGCGGCACCGAGGTCGTCGTGGCCGCCGGCGGACGGTCGGACGCGACGCTGGTCGTGCGCTACCGGTGACGTAACGTCGCAGGTGTGCCGGAGGGACACACGCTGCATCGTCTGGCACGCGACCAGAACCGCCTGTTCGCCGGCACGGTCGTGACGGCGAGCAGCCCGCAGGGCCGCTTCGCAGCGGGCGCGGCCGAGCTCGACGGGCAGACCATGGTGCGCGCCGAGGCGTACGGCAAGCACCTGCTGCACCACTACGGCAACGGCCGCATCCTGCACGTGCACCTCGGCCTCTACGGCAAGTTCACCACCGGCGCGGGCGAACCGCCGCCGCCGCGGGGCGCGCTGCGGCTGCGGCTGGCCAACGGCGAGGCGTGGACGGACCTGCGCGGCGCCACCGCGTGCGAGCTGGTCACGCCCGACCAGGTCGACGCGCTCCTCGCCCGACTCGGCCCCGACCCGCTGCGGCCCCGCACCGATCCCGGGCCGTATTTGCGCAAGGTCGCGAAAAGTCGTTCACCCATCGGCGGCATGCTGATGGACCAGGCCGTCCTCGCCGGCGTGGGCAACGTCTACCGCGCCGAGGTGCTGTTCCGCGCCCGACTCGACCCGCTGCGTCCCGGACGCGACGTTCCCGCCCGCCTCGCCGAGGAGATGTGGGACGACCTGGTCGTGCTCATGCGCGCCGGCGTCCGCTCGGGACGCATCGTCACCACCCGGCCCGAGGACCGTCCGTCCGGCCGCGTCACCCGCGACAAGGCGCACTACGTCTACCGGCGCACCGGCCTGCCGTGCCGCGTCTGCTCCACGCCGATCGCAGCCTCGGTGCTCGCCACCCGCAACCTGTTCTGGTGCCCGTCCTGCCAGGCGCCGACCGGCTGAGGTCAGGCCAGTCCGCGGACGGTGCGCGCAGGCGGCCGGTCGCCCTTGATGGACGCGACCATCTCGAGGGTCTGCTTGGTCTCGACGACGTTGTGCACGCGGTAGATCACGGCGCCCAGCCACGCGCACACCGCAGTGGTCGCGAGCGTGCCGACGAGGCGTTCGCCGACGGGCAGGCCGCCGAGGGTCTCGCCCACGAAGTCCTTGTTCGACAGCGACACCAGCACCGGCCACCCCGTCGCGACCATCTCCGGCAACCGCCGGGTGACCTCGAGCGAGTGATAGGTGTTCTTGCCGAAGTCGTGGGTCGGGTCGATGATCACGCGCTCCCGGTCGACGCCGAGTTCGACGGCGCGGTCGGCGAGCGCGAGGGTGTGGCGCAGCACGTCGCCCATCACGCCGCCGGTGGCCGGGTCGTAGGCGGTGCGGTGCGGACGGGTGCGCGGCGTCACGCCGCCGACGTGGGTGCACACGATGCCGACGTCGTGGCGCGCCGCGACCTCGGCGAGCAGCGGGTCGTGCCCGCCCCACGCGTCGTTGATCAGGTCTGCGCCCGCGGCGCACACCGCCTCGCCCACCTCGTGCCGCCAGGTGTCGACGCTGATCACCAGCCCGGGATGGGCGGCGCGGACGGCCTCGACGAACGGCACGGTGCGGTCGATCTCCTCGGCCACCCCGACCTCGGTGCCGGGGGCGGCCTTGACCCCGCCGATGTCGACGATGTCGGCACCCTGCCCGACCACCGTGTGCACGCGCTCGAGCGCCTGGTCGAACGCGAACGTGGCGCCCCTGTCGTAGAACGAGTCGGGCGTGCGGTTGACGATGGCCATGATCCCGAACTCGCCGGGACCGTACGTGCGCGGCCCGAGCCTCAGCACGGTGCCACCTCCTTCATGGGCGGACGCTCGGCGACGGGCACCTCGCGCTCGTGCCAGCGTCCGGGCGTGGCGCGGTCGTACTGCGCGAGGGTGACCGCGTCGGCGTATCCGCTGCCGGTGCGGCGGTCGGCGACGGCGAGGATCTCGGCGGCCATGACCCCCAGGTCGTGCACGTTCTGGTGCCGGTGGGCGCGCGAACCCAGGTCGACCTGGGCGATGGCGTCGAGACCGGGGTCGCGCGCGGTGTCGACGAGCGTCGAGAACTCGACGCCGTAGCCGACGGGCACGGACAGCCGGGCGAAGTGGTCGCGCCGGATCGCCCACTCGCCGGCGAGCGGTTGGACGACGGCCGACAGCTGCGGCCACCGGGCGGCGAGCAGCGGACGGGCCACCAGCTCGGTCACCCGTCCGCCCTCGGTCGAGCGGGCGCCGCTGCCGTCGTCGAGCACACGGTCGTAGAAACCCTTCACGAGGCACAGCGCCGGGTCGCGCACGAACGGCGCGACGAGGCCGGTGACGAAGTGCGTGCCCCACTCGGTGAGGTCGGCGTCGACGAACACGAGCACCGACCCGTGCGTGACGAACTGCGACTTCCAGAGCGCCTCGCCCTTGCCGGCGCGAACGCCCAGGTCGGGACGGATGTCGGCGACGGAGTGCACGTCGGCTCCCGCCGCGCGCGCGGCGGCGGCCGTGCCGTCGGACGACAGCGAGTCGATCACGACGACCTCGTCGACGAACCCGGTTTCGCGCAGTTCGGCGCAAATGCGTGCGACGACGTCGCCGACGGTCGCCGCCTCGTTGCGGGCGGGGATGACGACGCTGACCGAGACGTCACCGCGCCGGGCGGGTGTCGCCGGCACGTCGAAGGTGCGCTCGCGGAACCAGCGTCCCGCTTCGGCGTGCACCGGGACGCGCTCAGTCGTCGATCGACAGCGCCGCCATCGGACAGGACGCCACGCCCTCCCGGGCGGCGTCCTCCTGCCCCGCCGGGACCTCCTTGCCCTGGCCGATGGTGCTGTAGCCGTCGTCGTCGAGGGTGAAGATCCCGGGGGCCACGGCCTCGCACTGGGCCATGGCCTCGCAGCGACGGTTGTCGACGCTCACGCGCATTCCGCATACCTCGTCTCGACAGGCGGATGGTGCTCGTGGACCACGGTAGTCAGGCGCTTCCGAGCACCCGCGTGAAGCCCTCGGGCACGAGGACGTCGTCGATGGTCAGCTCCTTGACGGACGCCTTGCCCGACCCGAGCAGGGCCGAGTCGAGGCCCATGCGCAGCAGGTCGAGCACGTTCTCGACGCCCGCCTGGCCGTTCGCGCCGAGACCCCAGAGGTAGGCGCGGCCGATCATGACGGCCTTGGCCCCGAGCGCGAGCGCCTTGAACACGTCGCCGCCACGGCGCACGCCGCCGTCGAGCAGCACCTCGATCCGGTCGCCGACCGCCTCGGCGATCGAGGGCAGCACGCGGATGGTCGCCGGGGTGCCGTCGAGGTTGTTGCCGCCGTGGTTCGACACCGACAGGGCCGTGGCACCCGCGTCGACCGCCCGCTTCGCCTCGTCCACGCGGGTGATGCCCTTGACCATGAACGGGCCTCCCCACAGCTCGCGCGCCCAGGCGACGTCGTCCCAGGTGGGCGGCGGGGTCTGCATCCACTCGCCGTACACGCCGAAGAAGGTGGGGGCGTCCTTGCCGGGGTCCTGCATGTTCGGCACCGTCAGGTCGGGGATCTTCTTGGTCTTGAGGAAGGCGGCCAACCACTTCGGGTGGGTGAGCGCCTCGGGCGCGAACCGCAGCGCCTCCTTGAGGTCGATGCGCTCGGGGATGTGCGGGCTGCCCCAGTCGCGGCCCAGCGAGAACGACCAGTCGAGCGTGGCGATCATGCCGACGGCGCCGGCGGCGCGGGCGCGTTCGATGCGCTGTGCGATCTGCTCCTTGCTGCCCGACCAGTAGAGCTGGAAGAAGGTCTGGGGGTTGGCCTGCACGACCTCCTCGATCGGCTTGGACGCGAACCCGGACAGCCCCATCGCGACGCCGCGGGCGGCGGCGGCGCGGGCCACCGCGACCTCGCCGTCGGGGTGCACGGCCTGCACGCCGGTGGGCGAGATCAGCACGGGCATGGAGACGTCCTGGCCCATGACGTTCACCGCGAGCTCGCGGCTGGACGGCTGGCCCGCGGTGATCGGCTTGAAGCCGAGTTCGCCGAAGGCGTCGAGGTTGTCCTCGATGGTGGTGCCGCGCTCGGAGCCGGCGACGAGCGCGCTGTAGACCGACGGCGGCAGCCGCTTCTTCGCGCGTCGCTGCGCTTCGGCGACGGTCTCGAACCAGGGATTGGCCATGGGAGTGCTCCTCAGGAGGTGGAACGGGCGCGCCTCGGGCGCAGCGGGACGGTCGTGCGGTGCCGCAGGCAGCCGGTGATCACACCGGCGCCGTAGGCGAGGTCGTCGGCCAGCGCGAGCGCGGCGAAGCGGACGGGGTCGAGCCCGGTCGTCCGTCCGCCCGCGCGTCGCCAGGCGACGAGCGGAGGTACGGCGAGCACGGCGATCGCGCCCGCGCGGGTGGCGCGCGGCCGCAGGGCGGCGAGCAGCAGCGGCGCGGCCAGCTGCGTGGCGGCGCGCGCGGTGCCGAGGAACGTCTGGCCGAGCGCGTCGGCCGTCGCGCGCGGCACCCCGCCGGCCGGGACGTCCGCGCGCCGCAGGGCCGTGCGGGTGCGCAGCGCGGCGGTGACCGCCAGTGCGGCGGCCGGCAGTGGACGGCGCAGGAGCGCCGCCGCCACGGCACCGGTGAAGAGCGGGTGCACGACCAGCGGCGCGACGTGCCCCGGATGCCGTTCGGACAGCGGCGCCGCCGAGGTCCCGTACCGGAACCGCCGTGCGGTGAGCCCGCGCCAGGTGCGCGGCTCGTCGTGCGGCACCGTGATCGACGGGTCGTAGCGCACCCGGTGCCCGGCGGCGACGAGCCGCCAGATCAGGTCGACGTCCTCGCCGACGCGCATCGTCGTGTCGAAGACGTGACCGACCCCCGCGACGTCGCGGGCGACCTCGCGCAGGGCCGACGTTCGTGCGACCAGCGCTGCCGTGGGCACGTAGGACACGGTCGTGTACGGCAGCACCCGGGCCGGCAGTGCGCCGAGGTCGAGCGTGCCGCGGCTGCGGGTGTAGCGACCGGCCGCGGAGTCGCCGGCGCGCGGCGCGATCCGGGGTGCGGCGGCGGCGACGGCCTCGTCCGCCAGGTGCGCGGCGAGCGCCTCGAGGGCCGCCCCGTCGGGCTCGGTGTCGCTGTCGACGAACGCGACGAGCGACGTCGTCACCGCCCCGAGGCCGGTGTTGCGCGCCTGCGCGGGCCCGGCGTTCACCAGGTGCCGCAGCGCGTGCGCGCCGTGCTCGCGGGCCACCGCACGGACGGCCGCGGGGTCGGCCGAGCCGTCGTCGACGACCACCACGGGATGGCGGGCACCGAGGGACGCGAGACATCTCGCCAGCGCGGCGGTGCGGTCGCGCACCGGGACGACGACGGTGAGCTCGAGGGCCCCGTCCGGCGGCGGCACCGGGTGGGCGAGCCCGACGTCGGTGAGCCGGCGCGCCAGGCGCCGCTCGACCGGGGTGCGCGCCGGGTGCTCGCGCAGCCGGTCGAGGGCGTCGGCGGCGGCCGCGCTCAGCCGCAGCACCCGGGCGGGCGAACCGCCGAACCACAGCCCGCGGCGCAGCTCGCGCGCGCCGGGGTCGAGCACGATGCAAAACCCGGCCGGCACCAGGTCGTGACGTTTTTGCGCGATCGTGCTCATAATGCGAGCCCGCCGTCGACGGGAACGACCGCGCCGGTGACGGCGGAGGCGGCCGGCCCCGCCAGGAAGGCCAGGACGGCGGCGACCTCGGTCGGGTCGAGCAGGCGCTGCACCGGTTGCTGCGCGGCGAAGGCGTCCCGTGCGGGCAGCCCGTACAGCCGGGCGCTCTCGTCCAGGATGGGCGTCGCCGTCGACCCGGGACTGACGGCGTTGGCGGTGACACCCGAACCACCGAGCTCGGCCGCGAGCGCGCGCACGAAACCGGCCACCCCGGCCTTCGCGGCGCAGTACGCGGCCAGCATCGGCAGGCCGCGGGTGGCGGCGGCCGAGGCGACGGCCAGGAACCGTCCGGAGCGCGGTTCGGGACGGCGCAGCAGCGCCGGCACCGCGGCCCGGGCGAGCGCGAGCACACCGCCGAGGTCGACGTCGAGGACGGCGCGTTCCTGCTCGACCGGCACCTCGTGATGGGGCACTCCCCCGGCGATGACCCCGGCGACCGCGAGGGCGGCGTCGAGACCGCCGAACGTGTCCTCCGCCCGGGCGACCGCGGCCGCCATCGCGTCGGCATCCCTGACGTCGGCCTCGAACGCCACCGCCCCGGTGGCCTCGGCGACGGCGTCCAGCTCGGCGCGGGTGCCCATCGGGTACGGCAGCGCGGCGTCGTCGCGGCAGAGATCGACGGCCAGCACCCGCCATCCGTCCGCGGCCAGCGCGCGCACGGTGGCGGCGCCGATGCCGCGGGCGGCGCCCGTGACCACGGCGACCCGGCTCATGCGCCGTCCCGCCAGGCCGCGACCTGCGCGACGAGCGCGGCGACCAGCGCGTCGTGGACCTGCGCCCCCGAGTCGGCGTTCGCGCCCGTCGGGTCGCCGAGCACACCGTTCGGGCTCACGGCGGCGACCCCGCCCTCGCGCAGCAGCGGCAGCACCTCGGGCAGCGGCCGCACGTCACCCCGCTCGGCGCGTTCGACGTCGACGGCGGCGGGACGCAGGTGCAGCAGCAGCGACGTCTCGGTGTGCCCGGCATGGGGGTCACCCGTCCACCGGGGTTCGTACAGCGCGACGTCGCGACCCTCGTCGCGCAGCGTCGCGACCGCCCGCCGCACCGCCTCGCCGTTGCCCCCGTGGGCGGACACGAACAGCACGTGCGCGAAGGTCTCGCCCGCCGAGCGGCCGAGCTCGACCAGCACGTGTTCGAGCGCGTCCAGGCCGATGGACAGCGTGCCGGCGAACGCCTGGTGCTCGCCGCTCGCGCCGTAGGGCAGCGCCGGCGCGACGAGCACGTCGTGGCGCTGCGTCGCCAGCGCGCGGCACAGCGCCCACGCCAGGTCGGCGTCGGTCGACAGCGGCAGGTGCGGGCCGTGCTGCTCGGTCGACCCCAGCGGCACGGCCAGCGTCGCCCCGGCACCCGCCCGGTCACGGACGTCGGGCCAGCTGAGGTCGGCCAGCAGCGTCATCGCCGCGCGGGCACCAGCGTCAGCGGACTCTCGTCGCACGCCCGGTCGGGACGCCGGGCGGTGAGCGACACCGGCACCGGCTTGCGGGTGGTGCGGTGCGAGTGGTCGAGCGACGGCTTCGGCGCGGCGAGCCGGTCGACCAGCTGCAGCGCCGACGTGCCGTGACCCTTCACGCACTCGGGGTCGGGGCCGTCGAGCGGCAGGCCGGTGAAGAACTTGGCCGCCATGCACCCGCCGCGGCAGGCGTCGAACGCCGAGCACTGCGTGCACGCGCCGCCGGTCTGCGGCTCGCGCAGCGAGAGGAACAGGTCGGAGGTCTGCCACACCCGCTGGAAACCGCCCTCGCCGCGGACGTTGCCGGCCAGGAAGTTGTCGTGGATCGCGAACGGGCACGCGTAGACGTCGCCCACCGGGTCGACGAGGCACACGACCCGTCCGGCGCCGCAGAGATTGAGCCCGGGCAAGGCGTCGCCGAACGCGGCGAGGTGGAAGAACGAGTCGCCGGTGAGCACGTTCTCGCCGTTGGCGACGAGCCAGTCGTAGAGCTGGCGCTGCTGGGCGTCGGTGACGTGCAGGTCGTCCCACACGTCGGCTCCACGGCCCGACGGGCGCAACCGGGTTATGCGCAGTTGCGCGCGAAAGCGGTCGGCGATGGCCTTGAACGCGTCGAGGTGGTCGACGTTCTCCCGGGTCATGACCACCGAGATCTTGAAACCCTCGAAGCCGGCGTCGGCGAGGTGCTGCATGGCGCGCAGGGCGGTGTCGAACGACCCCGGCCCCCGCACCTTGTCGTTCACCTCGGCGGTCGCGCCGTCGAGCGAGATCTGCACGTCGACGTAGTCGCTGGCGGCGAGCCGCCGGGCGACCTCGGGCGTGATCTTGACGCCGTTGGTCGAGAACTTGACTCCCACGTGGTGCTCGGTGGCGTAGTCGACGAGCTCCCAGAAATCGGAGCGGACGGTCGGCTCGCCGCCGCCGATGTTGACGTAGAAGATCTGCATCCGCTCGAACTCGTCGATGAGCGCCTTGCACTCGTCGGTCGAGAGCTCGCGCGGGTCGCGCCGGCCCGAGGACGACAGGCAGTGCACGCACGACAGGTTGCACGCGTAGGTGAGCTCCCACGTGAGGCAGATGGGGGCGTCCAGGCCGTACTGGAACTGCTCGACGAGCGGGGCGACGGTCATGGACGCTCCTTGATCATCTCGGAGGTGGCGAGCGTGTGCAGGGCGGTGCGGTAGGCGGCCAGTTCGATGTCGGTGACGCCGGCCGCCTCGCACGCGTGCCGCGCGGACGCCGACGTGTCGAGCGCGCGCAGCACCGTCAGCAGCTTCGGGTCCTTGAGGAACGACAGCCGCCGGGTGCCGAAGTGGTAGAGCAGGGCGCCGAAGCGCTCGGGCCGGACGGACACCCGGGGGTCGATGCCCCAGGCGCCGTCCAGGTCGAAGCCCGGCTTCAGCTCAGTAGACACCGCACATGCCGTCGATCGAGACCTCTTCGACCAGGGTGGACTCGACCAACTCGTCGGCCTGCTCGACCGGGATGGCCGTCTCGATGACGCCGGCCGTCTCCGTGACGTCGGTGGTGGGGTCGCTCATCGGCTCGCCTTTCGTTCGGAGGGTGGCTTTTCGTCACCGTGTGACGAATACTGCGGAACGTTAGCCACGTCACTGCGCACGCCACAAGGGGTGGGACCGGATCCATGACCGAAACCCACCCGACGGCCAGGTCGGACGGGCCGGCACCCCGCCGCGGGCGCCCGCCGGGCACCAGCCGCGCCGAGCTCGAGGCCATCGCCCTGCGGCTGTTCGCCGAGCACGGGTTCGACGGCACGACGGTCGAGATGATCGCCGCCGAGGCGGGCACGAGCAGGCGGACGTTCTTCCGCTACTTCGACACCAAGACCGGCGTGCTGTGGCGGGCCTTCGACGTCGAGGTCGCCGGACTGCGCGACGCCCTGGACGCGATGCCCGCCGACGTGCCGGTGATGGAGGCCGTCCGCCGGGCGGTGCTCGAGGTCAACCACTACCGCGAGGACGGCGACGCGTCCGCGTCGCCCGACTACGACGGCCTGCGCACCCGCATGCATCTCATCGGCACGACGCCCGAGCTCGCGGCCAGTGCGACCGTGCACTACGACGCGTGGGAGCGGGCGGTCGCCGACTTCGTGGGCCGCCGCCGCGGGTTGCCCACCGACTCGCTGCTGCCGCTCGCGGTCGGACGGGCGACCCTCGCGGTGTGCCGCGCCGCGTTCGACCGATGGGTCGCGGCGGGCACGTCGGCCCAGGACCTGACCGTCTACCTGGACGCCGCCCTGCGCGCGCTGGCCGCCGGGTTCGCGGACGGTCAGCTCGTCGCCGAACCGCGGCCCGGGGCGTAACGAACCGGCCCGCCGCGTCGTTGATCCGTCCGTACGAGGCACCACACGGGGGGTGCACCACGGCAACGACAGCACGACCTGGGAGTGCACCGATGCGACTGATGATCCACACCATCCAGCCCGGCGACGAACTCACCATGATCGGCCCGGACGGCCGGCGCAGCGAGCGGTTCGTGCTCGGCGACCTGCCCGCCCTGCGCTGCGAGCACGTCTGGCTCTACCGCCGCGACGACGCCCCGATCGTGGTCGACCGCAACTACGGCCTCGACTCTAGCTTCGAGCTCCACTCGCGCGCCGCCGCCGCCCAGCAGGTGCCGCACACCCGCTGAGCCGCGGTCAGACGGTTCCGGTCTTCGACGCCACGTAGACCGCCTCCGCGCGGCGGGTGACGCCGAGCTTGCGCATGATGTTGGCGACGTGGAACTTGGCCGTCGACTCCGACACGAACAGTGTGCGCGCGATGCCGCGGTTCGACATGCCCTTCGCGAGCAGGCGCAGCACCTCCATCTCACGCGTGGTCAGGGCGTGGGCGCCCACGTCGCTCGACGCGTTCAGCCCGCGCACCATCGCCGACGCGCTCAGCGAGTCGAAGGCGTTGTGCCCGGCGGCGACGGCCCTGATCGCGCGCAGCAACTCGGTCGTGTCGACGTCCTTCACCACGTAGCCGCGGGCGCCGCGCCGCAACGCGGCGACCACGATGGCGTCCTCGAGCGTCGAGGTCAGCACGAGCACGGCCGGTGCCGGGTCGAGGCCGGTCAGCCGCTCGCAGAGGTCCAGACCCTCGAGGCCCGGCCCCGACGAGAGCTTGAGGTCGAGCAGCACCAGATCGGGACGGCCGGACCGCACGGCGACCAGCGCGTCGTCGGGGGCGCCGGCCTCGCCGACGACCGCGATGTCGGGCTCGCGCTCGAGCACCGAGCGCAGGCCCTGTCGCAGGATCGCGTGGTCGTCGACGAGGACGATGCCGATCGGCCGGGTAGGCCTGTCGGTTCCCGTGTGCGGGTCGGTCTCGTCGTGCGGACGGGCCTCGATCGTGCCGGTCATCGCTGCTCCTCGGGAACGCTCAGGGGTAACCGGACCTCGACGCAGACACCGCCGAGCCGCGCCCGCCGGATCGACAACCGGGCGCCGACGGACGCCGCCCTCGCGGCCATGCCCGCGAGGCCGCAGTGGCCGCCGTCGGCCACGCCGTCGCGTTCGAGCCGCAGCAGCCGGCGCAGTTCGGCGGGATCGCCCACGCCGTCGTCGCCGACCGAGAGCGTGAGCGCCGTGGGGCGGACCGACAGCCGCACCACCGCCTCGTCCGCCTTGGCGTGGCGCCGCACGTTGGCCAGCGCCTCGCCCGAGACGCGGGCGAGCGCGTGCACGACATCGGCGGGCAGCGGGTGCGCGTCCGCCCGTCCCGCGAGGTCGAGGCGCACCGCGGGAGCGCCGGGGTGCTGCGCGATAAGCTCGCGCAGCCGGGCGGGCAGGTCGTCGGCACGCGTCACCGCCACGCGGGTGGACTCGCGCCGGTGCAGCTCGATGATGGTCGAACGGATCTCGTCGTTCGCGTGGGCGAGCAGGTCGCGCACGTCGGCGAGTCGCCGGGCGGTGGCGGTGTCGCCCCGCTCGACCGCCTCGGCGCAGCACGCCGACAGCGCGAACCCGGCCGACAGCACGTCCTGGGCGACCCCGTCGTGCAGCTCGAGCGCGATGCGCCGCCGCTCGGAGTCCAGCACCGTCAACCGCTCGTCACGGTCGATCGGGATCGTCATAAGCGCACGTCCTGCCCACTCGACGGGTCAGCCGGCGGACTGGCCGAAGGAACGGGAATCGGCCAGGTCCGTGGCCCGGACAGTAGGCACCGGGACGTTGCACGAAAGCTGCACGACACATCGCCCACACCGCATCGTCACGGTTCTGCCGCAGAAGCGGAGGCCGAGGACCTGAAGGCCCGCAGCTGCGGTCACTCTCCGAGCGTGCGCAGGTGCTGGTGCTCGTTGACCGAGACGATCCGGGGCGGGCCGGAGCGCGACAACGTGACGATCGAGAACCCGGTGTAGGACACGTTGGCGAACATGATCCGCGGCGCCTCGACGAGTGCCGAGAGATAGGCGTTGATCACCCCGCCGTGGCAGACGATCGCCGCGGTCTCGTCCGCCGCGGTGGCGCGGGCGACGTCACCGACGGAGGCGACGACGAGGTCGCGGAAGGCGAGCAGCTCGGGGTCCGGCGGCCCGTCGACGCGCGCGGTGATCTGCTGCGTCACCGGGTGGTCGGCCTCCTCGGCCGGGATGTACACGCCGTGGCCGAAGTCGAACTCGACCAGCCCGTCGTGGGTCGGAACATCCAACCCGCGCGCGGACGCGAGCGGCGCTGCGGTCTCGACCGCACGCCGCAGCGGGCTCGACCACACGGCGTCGATGCGCTCGTGGGCCAGGGCGTGGGCGAGCGCCTCCGCCTGCCGCACGCCGGTCGGGCTGAGTGCCGGGTCGGGGGCGTCGGACACCACGTCGACGCGTTCGGGCAGAGCATGCCGGACCAGGATCAATCGCACCCCGGGAGGCTACGTGGGGGTGCTGGCACCACCTCCGTACCGGCTGGGCAGCACGCCTGACCGACGCGCCCGCGGGCTCCAGGGTTGTGACACCACCACACGACCCGTCCGACAGCCCGAAGCCAGGAGCCCGCCATGTCCACGTTCGCACCCGCCCTCCAGCCCGTCGGCGAGGCCGACGTCGCCGCGCTCGCCACCGGCGTCACCGGCCGGGTGCTCGTGCCCGGCGACGAGGGGTACGCCGAGGTGGCGCTGCCGTTCAACGTCGCCGCCGCGTCGACCCCCGTCGCGCTCGTCGAGGCCACCGGCGCCGCGGACGTCGCGATCACGATGCGCTTCGCCCGTGACCACGGCGTCGAGGTCGCGGTGCAGGCGACCGGGCACGGCGCCACCCCGTTGACCCGCCCGACCCTGCTCGTCCACACCGGACGCATGAACTCGGTGACCATCGACCCCGAGGCCCGCACCGCCCGCGTCGGCGCCGGCGTGCGCTGGCAGCAGGTGCTCGACGCCGCCGCCGTGCACGGGCTCGCCCCGCTCGCGGGCTCGTCCCCGCTCGTCGGCGTCGTCGGCTACACCACCGGCGGCGGCGTGTCGCCGGTCGGACGGACCTTCGGTTTCGCGGCCGACCACGTGCGCAGCCTGGACGTCGTCACCGGCGACGGCGAGATCCGGCACGCCTCCCCGCTCGAGAACCCGGACCTGTTCTGGGCCCTGCGCGGTGGCAAGGGTGCCGCCGGCATCGTCACCGCGATGGAGTTCGACCTGTTCCCGGTCGCGAGCATCCACGGCGGCTCGCTGCACTTCGCCGCCGAGCACGTGCCGGCGGTCGTCCGCGCCTGGCGCGCCTGGTGCCGGGACCTGCCCGAGCAGGCGTCGACCTCGATCGCGGTCATGCGCATGCCCGACCTGCCGTTCGTCCCCGCCCCGCTCGCCGGCCGCACCACTGTCGCCGTCCGCTTCGCATACGTCGGTGACGCCGCGGAGGGCGAGCGCGTGCTCGCGCCGATGCGCCGCATCGCGCCCGTGGTCTTCGGCGAGATCGGCGAGCTGCCGTTCG
Organism: Jatrophihabitans fulvus; assembly: GCF_054781375.1. NCBI lineage: Bacteria > Bacillati > Actinomycetota > Actinomycetes > Jatrophihabitantales > Jatrophihabitantaceae > Jatrophihabitans > Jatrophihabitans fulvus. The sequence continues at coordinate 318,849 of NZ_BAAGUN010000004.1, read as the reverse complement.
CCGCTCTGGCCGCGGTGCACAAGGACCCGGTCGACCCGATGCCCGTGCACGAGCGGGGCCGCCTGCTGCGCGATCTCGACGACGCCGCGATCGACGTCTTCCTCGACCGGGTGGGGCCGCACGCCACGACGCCGCTGGCGATGGTCGAGCTGCGCCTGCTCGGCGGCGCGTTCGCCCGCTCGCCGCGGCACGCCAACGCGGTCAGCCACCGCGACGCCGCGTTCTCGCTGCTCGCGATCGGCGTCCTCGCGCCGCCGATCGCCGAGGCCACCGTGGCCGACGCCGACGCACTCACCGCCGCGATGCAGCCGTGGTCCGTGGGCGGCCTGGCCAACTTCGGCGGCGTGACCGAGGCCGGACGCCCCGAGCTCACCTGGGACCCGGCCACGCTCGAGCGGCTGCGGGCGATCGCTGCCGTCCACGACCCGGCGGGCGTGCTCTCGGTGGCGAAGCAGCTCGGCTGAGCGACGCGCCGAACCGCCGCGGCCGCGACACCCTCCCGTCGCGGTCGCGGCTCGCGCGGCTTAAGGGTTCCCGAAGGGGTGGCCCGCAGGCTCCCGGTGTCCACGAGACCCGGGAGGGACCCATGCCCCGCATCCGCACCGTCGCCCTGATCATCGCCGCCGGAACCGCGTTCACGCTCGGTGCCGGCAGCGTCGGCTATGCCGTGGCCGGCACCGCCACGACCACGAAGACCGTCGCCGCGTGCGCCAACAAGTGGGGCCGGCTGGCCCTGAAGAACTCCGCGGGCAAGTGCCCCAAGGGCTTCACGGCGGTCACGCTGAACAAGCAGGGACCGATCGGCAAGCAGGGTCCCGCAGGCAAGCAGGGCCTGCGCGGCATCCCCGGCCCGGGATCGCAGAACATCTACTTCTCCGCCACCTCGACGGAGGTCTCCCAGGCGATCTCCGTGGGCGAGTTCCTCGTCACCCCGCAGTGCTACATCGACAGCGGGATCGCCTACACGTCGGTGCGGATCGAACCTGCCTCGGCGGCCAAACTGTCCATCAGCGGGACGTCGACTCTCGCCCTGACCGACAGCGGCACGAGTACGTCGATCGTCGACGACTCGGACGCGACGTCGTTGACCTACCAGCTCGGCGCACCCAAGGGGTCCCGGTCGCATCGCTACCTGCAGGGGCTCAACCTCTTCTCCTCGAACGGGGACAGCGCCTTCGCGTCGCTCGAGGTCGTCGGGCAGAGCGTCGCGGGCGACCTGCGGTGCGAGGTCAAGGGCACCGTCATCCCGAACGGATGACGCTCAGGGCCACGGCCGGACGTCGACCTGGCGCGGCCCGCGGCCGCCGGTGACCCGCACCCGGGCGCCGGCGGCCAGCGGGCGCTCGCAGTAGGCCATGAGCAGCACCGCTTCGCCGCCGTCGACCACGCGGATCTCGCCGGGCAACCGTCCGCCGCGGATGTCGCGCACGACGGTGCCGAGCGCTCCGACGAGCGAGGGATCGGCCACACGGGCATCCTGCCACCGGGCCGCCTCACGGTCGGCGACCATGATGGGGGCATGACCACAGAGGCCGCCGACGGCGGTGACGCCGGGCTGACCCCGGCCCGGTTCGCACCCGAGGTGCTGCGGTCGGCCTACGCGTCCTTCCCCACCGGCGTGACCGTCATCGCCGCCGAATTCGCCGACGGGCCGGTCGGCATGGCCGCCAGTTCGTTCACGTCGGTGTCGCTCGACCCGCCGCTGGTGTCGGTGAACATCGCCCGCACGTCCGGTACCTGGGCGACGTTGCGCGACGGCATGCGGCAGGGCGGACGGCTCGGGGTGAGCGTGCTGGCCGACGACCAGCCCGCGCTCGCCCGGCAGTTCGCGGCGCGCGGCATCGACCGGTTCGCCGGCGTGCGCACCACCACCGCCGACGGCGGTGCCGTGCTCGTCGACCACGCCTGCCTGTGGCTCGAGTGCACCGTGTTCGCCGAGTTCGCCGCCGGTGACCACGTGATCACCGTGCTCGAGGTGCACGAGCTCGAGGCGTTCCCCGACCGTCCGCCCCTGGTCTTCCACTCCAGCGAGTTCAGACAGTTGGACTTTCCGACTCGGTGACGGCGGCACGGAAGGCGTCCGACTCGTAGAAGGCGGCGAGACGACGGCGGACGACGGCGTCGAGCGCCCCGCGTTCGTCGAGAGCGGCGATCACCCGCGGGGCGAAGCGCATCGCCTCCTCGACCAGGTCGGCGCGACCGAGACCGAATTCCTCGAGCAGTGCGTCGAGCGGGTAGCCGCCGTACGTGTCGAAGAAGTAGTCGATGCCGACCCCGACCAGTGCGTGCAGGTAGGGGTTCTCGCGCAGCTCGAGCCAGAGTTCGTAACCGATCGCGAGCAGGTCGACGAGATCGTCCTCGGGCACCGAGGCCAGCGCGTCGCCGACGGACCGTTCGGCGAGGTCGTCCCACACGAGCAGCCACGCGGTGACGGTGTCGTCGTCGACCGGTTGCGACACCGCGTCACGCAGCCGGTGCAGCAGGCCGCGCGCGGCCCGTTCGGCGACCTCGCGCGCCGCGCGGTCGGCCTGGCCCACGGCGCCACCGGCGAGACGGTCGCCCACGGCGAGCGCTGCCGAGACGCCGGGCAGCCGCTCGGCGAACCGGCGGTTGGCCGCGACGGTCGAGGTGGTCAGCGAGTGCAGGAAGTCGGCCAGCCACAGCTGCACGCTCGGGGCGTCGGCCAGCGCCGCCGCGAACCGGGCCCGCACCGGCTGCACCTCGGCGAGCTTCGCGAGCAGGGCGCCGACGTGGCGGCGCGGCAGCACGTCGGCGATCGGCGCCTCACCGGCGGGGTGGGCCCGCACCCGCAGCGCGATGTCACCCGCCAGTTCGGGGATGGCGCCCGGCAGCCGGAACCCGGCCACGTACTTGATGGCGACCGTGCGGACGTCCGCACGGTCGACGACGTCGTCGAGGGTCAGCGTCGCGGCCAGCGAGAGGGCGGCGTCGACCTCCTCGGCCACGATCGCCGCGAACCCGTCCCCGCGCAGTTGCTCGACCTGGAACCGGACGTGGGCATCGAGCAGCCGCCGTGCGAGATCGTCGCCGTCGCGGTCCACTCCCCGGACCCTAGTCATCGGGCGAGGGCGGGGGCGCTCCGGACGAATTCCGCGTAACGTCCGTCCGGACGGCAGGCTGAACCCCCGGAGGCCCGAATGTCGATCCGTTCGTCACGTCCCCGCTCCCGTGCTCTGAGGCTGACGATCCCGGTCGTCGGGCTGCTCGCAGCGGCGTCCGCCGCCTCGAGCTCGGCGGGGGCGCAGCCCGTCCCCGAACGGGCACCCGCCGCACGCGCGGCCGCCGCCGCGGGCAGCACGGTCCTGTCCGTGCCGGCGAGCATGCGGACCGGCTCCTTCGCGACGACCCGCCGCGTGGTGATCCCCAAGGGCTGGAAGATGTCGGTCTTCGCCCGCGTCGCCGACCCGCGCCTCATGCTCTGGACGCCCGACCACCGGCTGCTGATCTCACGGCCCGAGCACGGCGACGTCGTGAAACTGGTGCCGCGGGGCGTCAAGGCGCCGCTCACCCGCATCCTGATCAAGGGCCTGCGGCAGCCGCACGGACTCGCGTACCGCAAGGGCACGCTCTACGTCGCGGAGAGCAACCAGATCAACGCGTACCGCTACCGGAACGGGCTCGTCAGCAACCGCCGCATCGTCGTGCGCAACCTGCCCGACGCGAAGAGCCCCGACCTGGGTGGCCAGTACGCGCACGCGCTCAAGAGCGTCGTCGCCGGCCCGTCCGGGCTGTTCTACTCGATCGGCAGCATCGGCAACACGTCCTCGAACGACCGCCGCTCGAGCCCGCAGCGCGCCACGGTCTACAAGTTCGCCGACGGTCGCGCGCGGGTCTACGCCCGCGGCGTCCGCAACGGCACCGGTCTCGCGTTCGCACCCAACGGCGGCCTCTGGACCGCCGTGAACAGCCGCGACAACATGCCCTACCCGCACAACCGCGACTGGAACGGCGACGGCAGCAACGACTACGGCAAGGTCATCCAGAGCTACGTCGACAACCACCCGATCGAGCCGGTCGCCCGCCTCACCCCGGGCCGCGACCTGGGCTGGCCCTACTGCTTCGCCGACGCGGACGTGACGCCGTCGAAGGGGTCGAGGTCGGCGCTCGCCTACGCGAAGCGTCCGTTCGTGGCCGACGCCGAGACCAATCGCGGCGGCCGGACGATGAAGTGCGGCAACCTCAAGCGCATCGAGCAGGGCCTGCCCGCCCACTCGGCGCCGCTGGGCATGTCGTTCGCGACCGTCAGCCGCTACGGCACCGGTGCGCTGATCGGCGTGCACGGGTCGTGGAACCGCGCGACCCCGCGCGAGCCCTGCGTGGTCTTCATGCACTGGGCGAACGGGACGCTCGGCGGCCGGCAGGTGCTCGTCAAGGGCTTCCAGAACGCCGACGGCTCGCGCTGGGGACGGCCGGTGAGCGCGGTCAAGTCGCCGGCGTCGTCCTCGATCTACATCTCGGACGACTACGCGGGAGCGATCTACCGGCTGACGCCGGGCTGAGCCACGATCTCGCTGACGCCGTCGAGGTGGCGGCGGACGCCGTCCGAGCGCACCCGGCAACGGGTGCGGATCGAGCGCACGACGCCGTCCGCACCGTGCAGCCGCACGGTCACCTCGCCGGGACGTCCGGACAGGATGCGCCGGTGGAACGCCTCGAGCGCCGGAACGTCCTCGGGCTCGGCGCGCGCGACGATCGCGTTCCACCAGGTGCCGGGTGCCGGTGACTCGCCACCGAGAACGTGCACCGGCGACGTGATCGTCCGCAGGTCCGAGAAGCCGGACGGCAGCATCTCGACGCTCCAGAGGAACGCGGTCGTCAGGCCCGCCAGCCGCCGCACGTCGTTGTCCGCCCGGGCCAGGTCGTCGCGCTGAGGTCGTCGAGCAGGTCGTCGGACGGTCCCGCGAGGTAGAGCACGTCAGTGGTGGTGCCGTCGACGGCGACGGGCACGCAGACCACGTGGCCCTCGTACGGGTCGTCGAGCACGCGCTGCACCGTCGCGCCCGAGCGGATCACCTCGGCGACCACGCGCCGGTCGACGTCGGGTGCCACCGGCTCGCGGACCCCGACGAGGTCGGCGGTGGTCGCCTCGAGCGCCGCCCGCAGGTGGGTGAGCGCCGTCGCCACACCCGCGGCGCGCTCGGGCGCCTGCGCGAGCTCGGTGGCCACGGCGAGGTGCCCTGCCCGCACCCGGCGACGGCGGTGCTCGTGGGTCACGTCGTGCATCAGCACGACCGCGCCGAGACGCTCGCCCCCGGCGCCCACGAGCGGGTCGCCGCTGCTCACGAAATGACGGCGGCCCCGCTCGTTGACGACCACCATCTGCTGCCGGCGCACCTGCTCGCCGTTGAAGGCTCGCGCCAGCGGGATCTCGCCACCGGTCAGCAGCCGCTCGCCGTCGGCGTCGTAGAGGTCGTAGGCGCTGGCCCACTCCTCGCGCGGGATCGGACGCTCGGGCAATCCGTGGATGCGCCGCAGTTCGGGGTTGAAGTACACGAGCGTGCCGTCGGCGTCGCACGCCGCCACGCCCTCGGACAGGTTCTCGAGCACCGCGTTGAGGAACGCGTTGCGCCGCTCGAGTTCGGCACGATCGGCGGACGGGGACGTGCCGCCCTGGGAATCGGTGAGCTGCCGGCCGAGCGCCTCGGCGACGGCGACGACGTCCTCCAGCTCGTCGGACGTCCACTCGCGGTCAGCCGGGTCGAGCACGCACACCGCGCCGGCGACGCCTTCGCCGGCGACGACGGGGACACCGAGCCACGAGCCGGCGCCGTGCTCGGGGTCGGGGTGGGTCGCGTGGGTGCACAGGACGCCTTCGCGTGCGACCCGGGCGCCGAGCCGCACGCCGATCGCGGACGTCAGGGCGGCGGGCGGGCCGGAGGGGTCGTCGTGCCGCCCGACCACGGCTCTGGGACCGGAATCACCGCCGCGCCCGGCGAGCACGACGGTCGCGCCCGGCGCGGACACGACCCGGGCCGCGAGCCGGGCGAATCGGTCGACGTCCACCGTCGGGACCCGGACGCCCTCCCGCAAGATCGACATCACTCGACCTAAACACAGGTTCGCGCGTCACCGGCGGCCCGAAGGTCCCGACGGACCACGGGCGGTGCCACCACCCCGGACCGCCTGGTGACGCCCTGCCCGTGGCCGGCCGTCCGCGCGAGGGTGGACGTGTCCGGGAGAGACCCGGACACGACCCGTACCGGAAAGGGGCCGAGTCCGATGTCCAGCAGCCGATCCGCCCGTTCGCTCGCCTACCCGCAGCCGGTCTACGCCGCGCTCGGGCACGCCCACCAGCTGCGCGCCCAGCAGCGCGCCGAGGTCCGCACCGCCCGGCGCGCCCGCCGCGTGCTGCGGCACGTCCGCCGGGCCTCCGGCGTCCGTCCGGGTTCGCGCCCGGCGACCCGCGCCTGATGCGACCTCAGCTCGGCCCGGTGACCGGAACCGCGTAGGCGACCACGTTGTCCTCGTAGTTCCCGGTCGCCGGGTCGAACGGGCCACCGCAGGTGATGAGCACCAGCCGCGGTGCCCCGCCGGTGCGGAAGGCGTCCGGCGGGATGCCCACCGTCTTGGCGTAGGTGCGCACCGCCGTCACCCGGTAGGTCTCGCGGCCCGTCCGCGACGCCAGCGCCACCCGGTCGCCCGGGCGGGCCCTCGGCAGCACACCCAACGCCCCGGGCACGCCGTCGTAGTTGACGTGCCCGACGACCACGACCGTGCCGGAGGCCGCTCCGGGACGGGCCGAGCCCGACCACCAGCCGACGGTTCCCGGGTCGCGCGGCACCTGCATCACCCGCTGTCCGCCCGCGGCGCGCACCGCGACGTGCACGACGGGCGCGTCGACACCCAGCCTCGGCACCCGGAGCCGGGCCCCCGCGGCGACCGGGTCACCCCGGCCGCCGCCCGGCGCGGCCGAGCGGCCGAGGGGAACCTGCCCGACGTCGACCACCGGCGCACCGAGCGCGAGCCGGGGCTCCCCCGCGACCGCCGTCCCGCGGCCGGCCAGCAGCGCGATCCCCACCCCCAGCAGGACGACTCCGGCCGCGAGCACGCCGCCGAGCAGGGCGCGCGCCCGTCCGGTCATCGGCGGGCGCGGGCCACCACGACCGACCCGCCCGCCAGCACCAGCGCCCCGCCCGCGGCGAGCGCGACGATCGCGGTGACCGGGGCGCCCCCGGAGCCGTCGCCGGACGCGGGGCCCACGTCGACGTGTCCCGCCGGGACGGCGATCGGCCCGTCGCCGCCGGTGCCGCCGGTGTCGTAGGCGGAGGGCACCGGCCGCGCCGGCGTGGTCGGCCCGGGCGCCGGCTGCGCCGACATCGCGGGCTCGGCGACGGTGGGCGTCGTCGACGGGACGACGGACGGGGCCGCCGCCGGTGCGGCCGGCGCAGCGGACGCCGCCGGGGCGCTGAGCAGCAACGCGGCCACCGGGGCGGCGAGCGCGGCGGCGGCGAGCAGGCCTGCGGCGGTACGGGACGTCACGGTCACGGAGATCTCCAGTCGGTCGTGGCGGGCGTCGTTCGCCCGCGCGCACCCCCTCCATGCGCGCCACCCCCGTGCTGTTGCGACGCCGGCCGGTCGAGAGCTCGGACCGTTCTCAGCGTGCGGGGCGCGACGGCGAGTCGGACGCCCGCTGCGCGGTCGACGGGTACGGGCTCGTGGTGGGCGGCACGCGGGACGGCAGCCCCGGCCGGGTGGCGGTCCCGGAGGGGGTCGTGTCGGCCGGGGTCGTGCCGGCCGGGGTCGTGCCCGGCGCCGGCGTCGCGGTCAGGGGCGGTACCTGCGGAGAGGAACTCGCCGGCCGCGCCGGGTCGCTCGCGGTCGACGGCCCGACCCGGACGGACGTGGCCGGTGCCGGGCCGCCCGGTGAGACCGGCGGCGCGCCGCGATCGCCCTGCCAGACGGCGACACCGAGCGCGCCCGCGGCGACGAGCACCACGGCGGCGGCCGACGCGAGCACGGTGGCCGCACGCCGGCGTCCGGCGTGGGCCGCTCCGGCGGCGCGGGCGCGCAGCGCCGGTCCCGACAAGTGCGGGTCGACCTGCCCCGCGCGGTCGGCCAGTGACCTGCGCAGCCGGTGTTCGAGGTCGTCACCGCTCACCGCGTCACCCCCGTTTCACCGAGCGCCGCGCGCAGGGCGGCGAGACCGCGGCTGACATGGCCGCGCACCGTGCCGGGCTTGCACGACAACACCTCGCCGATCTCCTCGTCGCGCAGGCCCTCCCAGTAGCGCAGCACGACCGCGGCACGCTGCTGCGGGGGCAGGTCCAGCAGGTGCTGCCACAACTCGGGATCCCGTCCGCCGGTCTCCGGGCCGGGCACGGACGGCGCCGCCTGGTCGAGCACGAGGTCGGTCACCGCGTGCACGTGCCGGGTGCTCCAGCGCCGCTTCCACGACAGGAACTCGTTGGTGACGCACCGGCGGACGTACGGGTGCGGGTCCCGCAGGGATGCGATGCGCGACCACCGCGGGTACAGCCGCACCAGCACCTCCTGCACGAGGTCCTCGGCCTGGGAGGGCGACCCGGCGAGCAGCGTCGCGAAGCGGACCAGCGCCGCCTGGTGCTCGGCCACGTAGGTGTCGAACGACTCGTCCGGGGGCGCGGGAGCGCGGCGCAGCGGCCTCACCGCGGCCGCCGGCGGCTCGAGGGACGGTGGTGCGGACACGTCCTTCCACGCGGCACCCCCGCCGGTTGTTGCACCGTTCGCGTCGGTCGCGTGCCGTCAGCGCCACAGCCCGCGGACGGCCGCGCGCCGCTCGGACCGGTCGAGGCCGCGCAGGTCGGCCGCTCCCCGCTCGGTGACCACGACGTCGACGTCGTGGCCGGGCGTGCTGACCGGCGCCGACAGCTGCTCGACGAGCGTGGACCTGCCCCGCATCTGCGACGGCAGCGCCACGATCGACAGCCCCCCGGGCGAGCGGGTGCCGGCCAGCGCGTAGTCGGGGTGGCTGCCGATGCCCCCGATGGTGGCGTCGGCGGTGCGCTCGGCGTTCACCTGCGCCTGGTCGTCGATCTCGACCGCCAGGTTGACGGCGACGAAGGGCTGCGCGCCGGTCGCGAGACGGGTGACGTCCTGCGCGTACTCGATGCGGTGCAGGATCGGACGGCCGTCGGCCCAGGCCAGCAGTTCGTCACCGCCGGCGAGGTAGGTCGCGACCGGTTCACCGAGCAGCAGGCCGCGGCGCTCGAGCCCGATCACGCCGTCCGGCAGCTGACCGGTGTCGATCGACACCGGCACGGTGAGCGCGTCGAGCAGCGCCGAGCCGAGCGGGCCCGGCCCGATCTGCAGCCGCGCGCCCTCGGGCACGAGCCGCGCCACCTGGGCGGCCAGCTCGTGGTGCCCCGCGCTGGGCGGGGTGGACATGAGCGGCAGCGGGGGTGCGTCGGTCTCGGCGACGACGGTGACCCGGTCGGCGGGCAACGGCTCGCCGGCATCGGCGTGGGGATGGCCGTGCGACACCACCGCGGCCACGAACGCGCCGGCGTCGACGGCCGCGCGCTGCCACGACACCTCGCTGCCGAACGCGAACCCGCCGTCCACGCGGACGACGCTGGCCACGAGCAGGTCGGGGCGCATGTGGCCGGCGAGCAGCGCGGGGACGGTCGACATCCGCATCGGCACCGCGTGCACCTGACCGGCGTCGATGGCGCGCCGTAGGCCCCACCCCGACACCAGCGCCCGCACGTCGACGAACGCGTCGTAGCGCAGGGCGGGGTCGGCGAGCGGCAGCCAGCCGAGGATGAGCTCGACGTCGCCGGCCGCGGCCGCGGCGTCGCTCAGCGCGCCGAAGACGCTGCGGGGCGCGCCCATGCCGTCGCCGAGCGCGATGCGGCAGCCGGGGACGATGAGCTGCGCCAGGTCGACCACCGGCGCAGTCTGGCAGAGATCGTCAGCGCTGGATGGACTTCGTCTGCGTGAACTCCTCGATGCCGTAGGCGCCGTTCTCCCGTCCGACGCCCGACTGCTTGTAGCCGCCGAACGGTGCGAGCGGGTTGTAGCGACCGCCGTTGACATCGACGGCGCCGGTGCGCAGCCGCCGCGCGAACGCGATCGCGTGCTCGGTGTCGCCGGCCCAGACCGCGCCGGACAGGCCGTAGGGTGAGTTGTTCGCGATGGCCGCCGCGTCGTCCTCGTCGTCGTAGGCGATGACCGACAGCACCGGCCCGAAGATCTCCTCCTGCGCGACGGTGTCGTCGGGTTTCACGTCGGCGAGCACGGTCGGACGGACGTAGTACCCACCGTCCGCACCCTCGGGCGGCTCGACGCCGCCGGTGACGACGCGGGCACCCTCGGCCACGCCCTTCTCGATGTAGCCGCGGACGCGGTCGAGCTGCCGCTGCGACACCAGCGGACCCATGCGGGTGCCCTCGGCGAACGGGTCGCCGGGCGTGTAGCCCTCGGCGAAGCCGGCGGCGAGCTCGACGGCCTCGTCGTACTGGTCGCGGTGCACGAGCATGCGGGTCCACGCGATGCACGTCTGGCCGGCGTTGACGAGCGCGTTCGCGACGCCGATCTTCACGGCCTTCTTCAGGTCGGCGTCGGGCAGGATCACGCAGGCCGACTTGCCGCCGAGTTCGAGCGACACCTTCTTCACCGTCTCGGCGCCGACCGCGGCGACCCGCTTGCCGGCGAGCGTCGACCCGGTGAACGACACCATGTCGACACGGGGGTGGGCGGCCAGCGCCTCGCCCACGACGGGACCGTAGCCGACGACGAGGTTGAGCACGCCCGCCGGGAAGCCGACCTCGTGGATCGCGTCGAACAGCAGGTACGCCGACAACGGCGTCAGCTCGCTCGGCTTGAGCACGACGGTGTTGCCCGCGACGACGGCGCCGCCGAGCTTCGCGGTGATCTGGTTGAGCGGGTAGTTCCACGGCGTGATCGCGGCGACGACGCCGAGCGGCTCCTTCACGACCAGGGAGTTGCCGACCTCCTCCTCCCAGGCGAAGGACTCGGCGCTCTCCGCGAACGCGCGCAGGTTGGCGATCGGCACCTGCGCCTGCACACGCTGCGAGAAGGCGATCGGCGAACCCATCTCGGTGCTGATCGTCGCGGCCATCTCGTCCGACCGCGCGCTCAACGCCTCGTGCAGCTTCAGCACGTACGCGGCGCGTTCGGCCGGCGGCGTCGCCGCCCACGCGGGCAGCGCCGCGGCGGCGGCCTCGACGGCGGCGTCGGCATCCGCCGCCGTCCCGCTCGGGACCCGGGCGACGATCTCGCGCGTGGCCGGGTTCTCGACCTCGATCGTCTCGGTGCCGGTGGGCGCGGTCCACGCGCCCCCGATGTAGAACTCGGTGCGGTCGGCGGCCATCGGGTGTCCTTCCGTCGTCGAACGGTGGTCCGCGTCCGACCCTAATGGCAGGGTCAGCGGGCATGACCGACCCGCTGACGCCGACCGACGGCGATACCGACGAGACCCCCGAGGCCGACGCGCTGGTCGCGGCCGACGTGCTGCTCGAGGACCTCAAGCAGGACCTGCGCCGCCACCTCGACCGCGCCCACGAGGCGCTGCTGTGGAAGCTCGACGGGCTGGGCGACCACGATGTGCGAAGGCCGATGACGCCCACCGGCACCAACCTGCTCGGCGTCGTCAAACACGTCGCGTCGGTCGAGTCGGAGTACCTCGGCAGCGTGTTCGGCCGGCCCTTCCCCGAGGCGCTGCCGTGGCTGGCCGAGGGCATGCCCGACGACGCCGACATGTGGGCGACCGCCGACGAGACCCGCGACGACATCGTGGGGCTCTTCCGGCGGGTGTGGGCGCACGCGCTCGACACGATCGACGACCTGGATCTCGACGCGACGGGCGAGGTGCCGTGGTGGCCGCCGCAGCGGCGCCGGGTGTCGTTGGGCCACATCGTCGTGCACCTCGTCGCCGAGCTGAACCGGCACGCCGGTCAGCTCGACATCGTGCGCGAGACCATCGACGGTGCCGCCGGTCTGCAGCAGGGCAACGACAACCTGCCCGGGCGCGACGCGGACGCGTGGGCGGCCTACCGCGCGCGGGTGCAGGACGCCGCCGACCGGTTCCGCTGAACCGGCCGGCGGCGGACGGTCAGACCCGCTCGGCGATCGCGTCGCTGTCGGTCTTCTCGTTCTCGGCGGCGGGCCGCAGCGTCTCGACGACGACCGGCTTCGCCGCGCGGCGCGGCAGGACGGCGAAAACCACGATCGCGCCGAGCACGTAGATGCCGGCCGAGACGGCGAACGCCACCGAGTAGCCGTGCGTGGCCGCGGCGAACGGCCCGCCGGCGTACCCGGCGGTCGCCGACGCGGCGATGGTGCTGAGCACGGCGGTGCCGATCGAGCCACCGACCTGCTGGCTGGTGTTGACCAACGCCGACGCGATGCCGGCGTCGGCCGGGGCGACGTCCGTGGTGGCGGTGTTCATCGCCGGGGCCACGATCGAGCCCATGCCGAGGCCGATCAGCATGATCGCGGGCAGCACGTGCACCGCGTACGCCGAGCCGGGTTCGATGGTCGACAGCCAGGTCATTCCGACCGCGCCGGACAGCATGCCGAGCGGGATCAGGCGACGCGGGCCGATGCGCGGCAGGAGCACCAGCGACGCCACGTTCGACATCAGCACGATGCAGCCGACCATCGGCAGGAACGCGAGGCTGCTGCGCACCGGGCTGTACCCCTTGACGACCTGCAGGTAGTAGGTGAGGAACAGGAAGAGTCCGAACACCGCCATCATCGCGAGCAACACCGCGGCGTAGGCCGCGCCGCGCGTGCGGTTGACCGGGATGCGCAGTGGCAGCAGCGGGGTGGCGAGCATGCGCTGCGACTGCAGGAACGACGCCAGCAGCACGACCGCCGCGGCGAGCGACAGCCAGGACGACGGCGCCGACCAGCCCTCGGTCTCGGCGCGGGAGAAGCCGAACACGAGCGCGAACAGGCCTGCGGACGCGAGCACGGTGCCGACGAGGTCGATGTGCGGACGGTGCTCGCTGCGGGTGCGCGGCATGACCGCGACCACCCCGGAGATCGCGACGGCGGCGAAGGCGACGTTGACGTACATGCACCAGCGCCAGGAGGCGTACTCGGTCAGCAGGCCGCCGAGGATCAGGCCGACCGCGCCGCCGCTGACGGCGACGGTGCCGAAGATGCCGAACGCCTTGCGACGCTCCTTGGGGTCGGTGAACGTCGTGACGAGCGTCGAGAGGACGGACGGCGCGAGCAGCGCCCCGAAGATGCCCTGCAACGCCCGCGCGGCGACGAGCATCCCGAACGAGGTCGCGGCGCCACCGAGCGCGGACGCGGCGGCGAAGCCGGCGAGGCCGATGACGAACGATTCCTTGCGGCCGATGCGGTCGGCCAGGCGTCCGCCCAGCAGCAGCAGGCTGCCGAACGCGAGCGCGTACGCGGTCACCACCCACTGGCGGGCGGCGTCGCCGAAGCCGAGGTCGGCCTGGGCGCGGGGCAGGGCGATGTTCACGACGGTGGCGTCGAGGACCACCATCAGCTGGGCCACGGCCACGAAGGCCATGAGCACCCAGCGGCGGTCAGTGGTGGGTGTCGGTGCGGTCATGCCGATGCTTCTTTCAGGGTCGGGCTCGAGGCGAGCTGGTGCAACAGCGCCGTGAGGTGCTCCACCTCGGCGGTGGAGAGGGTCGAGAAGACGTCGTCGAGCACGGCGCGCTTGTGCGCCCGCGCCTCGGCGGCGACCTCGCGGCCGGCGGGCGTGATGTCGATCAGCACCGCGCGGCGGTCCTTCGGGTCGGGCGAGCGGACGGCCAGGCCGTCACGGACGAGGGCGTCGACGAGCTCGGTGGCGGTGGCCCCCGAACAGTCGAGCTGGTCGGCCAGTGCGCTGGCGCGCAGGGGCCCGGATGCGGCGAGCGTCCAGAGGACCTTCGCCCGCGGGAACGAGACGCCGTAGTCGTTGAACCGGGCCGCCGTGACCCGCCGGATGGCGTGCCACAGGTCGAACAGCTCCTGAGCGGCGTCGACGCGCCTCTGATCGGGTTGCTGATCGGTGGCCACAGTGCCTCCCCGTCCGGATGTTTCGGGCCCGCAGACTTAGGGGCCGAATACTTCGGTTCCTAACCATACGGTCCCGAAACACATTCCCGCCACAGCGGGAACCCAGCGGAGACTCAGGCAACGCGGCTCAGCGCAGGCCGGCGAACAGATCGTCCTCAGGCAGCGGGGCGTCGGTGGTGTCGCGAACCCGGACGAAGGCCTCGATGCCCATCATCTCGGTGAACAGCTGCTCGCCGAGCTTCATGAAGAAGATGTTGTCGCCCTGGCTGCCGTGCGCCTCGAGCGCGCGGAACTTGGCCGGGCCGAACTCGGTGGTGTCGACGAAGGTGTGGATCTGGTCGCGCGGCAACCCCATCTCGGGCTGGTCGCCGCCCTCGGCCTGCTCCTCTTCCTCGTCCCAGAGGCCCATCTCGCGCAGCCGGCGGCCGAACTCCTCCATCTCGTCGCGCGGCACGGTGGTCCAGTAGACCTTCGCGGGCGCCCACGGGTCGGACGGATGGTCGGCCAGCAGCTCGACGGCGCGCATGGTGATGCGGTGCGCCTGGATGTGGTCGGGGTGGCCGTAGAAGCCGAACTCGTCGTAGGTGACGACGACGTCGGGACGGTAGGTGCGCATCAGCGCGGCCAGCCGGGTGGCGGCCTCGTCGACGGGCGTCGACCAGAACGAGTCGGGCGCGTCGTTGGTGGCCCAGCCCATCATCCCGGAGTCGCCGTAGCCGAGCAGTTCGAGGTCCGTGACCCCGAGGACGGCGCAACTGCGCTCGAGCTCGGCGCGGCGCATCTCGACGACCGCGGCCGGGTCGTGGCCGTCGTCGCCGGGCTTGACCCCGCCGGGACCGTCGCCGCAGCGCCCGTCGGTGCAGGTGACGAGCACCGTGCGCATGCCCTCGGCAGCCGCCTTGGCCAGCACACCCCCGGTGCCGGTGGCCTCGTCGTCGGGGTGGGCGTGGACGGTCATGAGCGTGAGTCGGCGGTCGGCCATGTTCACAACCCTAGGCAGCGGGGACGACAACGGGTCAGCGGCGACGCGCCCGCACGACCGCGTCGTGGACCGTCGCCTCGTCCCCGTCCGGCATCGTCCAGCGCCGAGCCTGGGTCTCGGCCACCTCGACGTCCCAGGCGTGCGGGTCCAGCATGGCGGCGATCTCCTCGGGGCGCGGCATCATGCCCGGCAGGCCGTGGGGCCGGAGGCCGGCCTCGTGATCGCGCGGGTCGTGGTTGACGACGAGCAGCCGTCCGCCGGGACGGACGGCGACGGCCACCCGGCGCTGCACGTCCGCGAACAGTTCGGCCGGCAGGTGCAGGAACTGCATCGAGACGAGGTCGTAGGCCGCGGCCGGCGGCTGCCACTCCTTGATGTCGGAGCGCACCCAGGTCAACCGCGCCGCGACGTCCGCCGGCAGCGTCGCCTCGCTGCGCGCGCGGTTCTTGTCGACGACCACACCGGAGACGTCCGACGCGGTGACGGTCCATCCGCGCTGCGCGAGCCAGACCGCGTCCGCACCCTCGCCGCACCCGAGTTCGAGCGCGTCGCCGGGCGGCAGGTCGGACGCCTGCTCGGCGAGGCGCTGGTTGACGTTGCCGCTCCACACCGCTTCGGTGGTGCCGTACCGCTCGTCCCACACCGCGGCGGTGTGCATGGTCGCCGGGTCGGGGGCGTCGGTCGCGTGGTCGTGGTGCGCGTGCGTCATGGATGCAGGGTGCGCGCGCACATCGCGAAACCGCAAGCAATGTTGCTGATCTGCACGAGGAGCGGACCATGGGCGATACCGACGAGGTGCGGGCGTTGGTGGCGAGGTGGGCGAAAGCCGTCCACACCGGCGATCTGGCGACGGTCGTGGCCGATCATGCCGCCGACATCGTCATGTTCGACGTCCCGCCGCCGCAGCGCGGGGTGCGCGGCAACGCTGCCTACCGCGACGTCTGGCTGCCGTTCTTCGAGTGGCAGCGCTCGGGTGCGACGTTCGAGATCGACGAGCTCGACGTGACCGCGGGGGACGAGGTCGCCTTCGCATGGGCGCTCGTCCGCTGCGGTACGCCGGCCGAGTTCGCGGCCGATCCCGACCGTCGGCTGCGGCTGACCATCGGGCTGCGTCGGGCCGGCGGACGCTGGACCGTCACCCACGAGCACCACTCGTTCACGCACGACGCGTGACCCCTCGGCGAAGACATAGCCCGTTCCGACAGTGCTTGTGTCACAGTCTCGTCCCATGACGATCGTGACCGCCGCCACAGCGCCGCCGATGGTGTTCCTCGACGACCGTGTCGCTCACTGGGCGGCGACGACCCCGGACGCCGAGGCCATCACGTATCTCGGCCGTACCTGGACGTGGGCCCAGTGGGACGAGCGAATCCGGCGGCTGGCCGGTGCGCTGCACGCGTGGGGCGTCGGACGGGGCGGCACGGTGGCGTTCCTCGACAAGAACCATCCCGCGTGCGTGGAGTTGTCGCTCGCGGCGTCGTCGCTCGGGGCGGCGAACGCGATCCTCAACTTCAGGCTCGCCGGCGCCGAGGTCGACTACGCGATCAACGACTCGGGCGCGACGGTGCTCGTCGTCGGCACCGACCTGCTGCCGCTGGTGAAGTCGATCCGCGAGCGCATCCCGGGGGTCGAGCACGTGGTCGAGGTGACGCCCGACGGCGGCGAGGACGGCAGAGCCGACCCGTACGAGCAGCTGCTGGCCGGCGCCACCCCGCGCGGTCGCGCCGAGGACGTGACGCCCGACGACGTCGCGCTCGTCATGTACTCCTCCGGCACCACCGGCTACCCCAAGGGCGTCGAGCTGACCCACCGCTCGATGTGCGCGCACACGATCGCGGCGCACGACGGCTGGGGCTTCGAGCCGGGCGACAAGAACCTGGTCGCGATGCCGCTGTTCCACGTGGGTGGGTCGAGCTACATCATGTTCGGCCTGCACGACGGCGTGCCCAGCATCATGACCCGCGACCCGGACGGACCGTCGCTCGCCGGAGCGATCATGGCCGGCGCCAACCGGATCTTCCTCGTGCCCGCCGTCCTCGCGCAGGTGCTGCAGTCGGGCGAGCAGGCGATCGCGGTGTTCGGCAGGCTCAAGACGTACACGTACGGGGCGGCGCCGATGCCGCTTCCGCTGCTGCGCAAGGCGATCGAGGTCTGGCCGGACACCGACTTCATCCAGGTGTACGGCCTCACCGAGGTGTGCGGCGTGGTCACGCACCTCATGCCGCCGGAGCATCGCGACCCGACCCACCCCGAGCGACTGGTCTCGGCCGGACAGCCGCTGCCCGGCGTCGAGCTGCGCATCGTCGACCCGGTGACGCTCGAGGACCTGCCGGTCGGCGAGCACGGCGAGCTCTGGTTGCGCACGGACCAGCTGATGAAGGGCTACCGCGGACGTCCGGACGCGACCGCCGAGGTGGTCGTCGACGGTGGCTGGTTCCGCACCGGCGACATGGGCAAGGTCGACGCGGACGGCTACGTCTACGTCGAGGACCGGCTGAAGGACATGATCATCTCGGGCGGGGAGAACATCTACTCGCCCGAGGTCGAACGGGTCATCGCCGAGCACCCCGCCGTCATGGAGGTCGCGGTGATCGGCGTGCCCGACGAGAAGTGGGGCGAGGTCGTGAAGGCGGTCGTGTCACGGCAGCCGGGGGCCTCGCTCACCGAGCAGGAACTCATTGCGCATTGCCGCGCGAATCTTGCGAAGTTCAAGTGCCCGTCGTCGGTCGACTTCGTCGACACGCTGCCGCGCAACCCCACCGGCAAGATCCTCAAGCGCGACCTGCGGGCGCCGTACTGGACGGAGCGCGACGGCCGCACGGTGTGAGGCGGCTCAGGGCATCTCGACCGTCTGCGCTCGGTGGATCTCGCCGAGCGCGTCCGTGACGAGGGCGACCAGCCCCTTCTCGGACGGCAGCAGCTCGGCGATCAGCAGCAGACCGTGCGCGGTGACGAGCGACGGCTCGGCGCGGGGCGTCTCGGCGGGGTCGTGCATGCCCAGCGCACCGATGAGCGCGATGGCCAGAT
Organism: Jatrophihabitans fulvus; assembly: GCF_054781375.1. Taxonomy (NCBI): domain Bacteria; kingdom Bacillati; phylum Actinomycetota; class Actinomycetes; order Jatrophihabitantales; family Jatrophihabitantaceae; genus Jatrophihabitans; species Jatrophihabitans fulvus. Next base: position 300,833 of record NZ_BAAGUN010000004.1, on the reverse strand, counting down.
GGTCGGAGTCGAACCGTCCGAACCACGGCGCAGCCGCTGCGTCGAGCAGTTGCTGCGCGTCGTCGGAGTCGAGACCGTCGGGGAAGCGACGCTCGATCAACTGTTGCGTCATCGTGCCGAGCAGCGTTGCCAGCACGTCGGGGTCGGCGCGGCGCAACCGGGCGAGCGCATCGGCGAAACCGTCCGCGTCGTGGACACCGGCCGCGCGGACGGCGTCGTCGACCGGGTCCGCGAGCGCGCGCGCCGCGGCCGGCCAGGTCGGATAGCGGCTCGGCACGGCACCAGTCTGCGGCACGGGTGTGACACGATCGGCCGCGGTGAGCGCCCGTCGATCCGCCCTGGCCGTGACCGCGGCGCTGCTCGTGGTGTCCGGAAGCGTGTCGGCGTGCAGCGATACGTTCGCGCCGGACCGCACGCCGACGAGCGCGGGCGTGACCACGTCGGCACCGTCAACGGCAGCGCCGTCCGCACCGTCGTCCGCACCGTCGTCCGCAGTCCCGTCCGCAGCACCGTCGTCCGCACCGCGCCGCGCAGCGGCGATCCCGCCGGTGTCCGCCGCCGCCCGGCGGGCCGGCCTGCGCGACGTCCGCACGGTCGTGCCCGACGCGGTCGTCGACCTGCGGTACGCGACGCCCGACAACTTCACGCGGGTGCGGCTGTATCCGACCAGGGCACGGTGCCTGATCCACTCGTCCATGGCGCCGGGGCTGAGGCGGGCCGGCGACCGGGCGCGCGCCGCCGGGCTGAGCATCGTGTTCTGGGACTGCTACCGCCCGCACTACGTGCAGGAGCGCATGTACCGGGTCGTGCCGAACCCGGCGTGGGTCGCGAAGCCGGGCTCGTCCGCCCGCAGCCACGAGGCCGGACGGTCGGTCGACGTCACCTTGGCGCTGCGCCGCACGTCGGGCGCGTGCCCGAGCCGCGTCCGCGTCCGCGGACACTGCCTGCTGACCATGGGCACCGCGTTCGACGCCTTCACCCCGCGCGCGTACGCCTACGCCACCTCCGGCGTGTCGACGATCGCGCGGGCCCACCGCGCCAAGCTGCGGCGCGTCATGGGCTCGGGCGGGCTCGTCGTCTACCGCGGTGAGTGGTGGCACTTCGACGGATCCGGCTCGGGCGTGGGCCGGCCGTTCCTGCGCGCCCCCGTCTACTAGTACTGGGCGTCGATCTTCAGCTGCCCGTCCTGCCGCACGAACCGGAACGTCGTCTGCTGGGTGACGACGCGTCCGTCGCGGTAGTAGTAGACGAGCTGCGCGGACGCCTGGCCCGGCGCGTTGCCGACCGGGTTGCGCACGTCGACACGGCGCACCGAGTTCCAGTACGAGTCGAAGGTGCCCCGTCCGCCCGCCCGGCCCTGCTGGAACCCGGGCGTCAAGCGGTCCCACGCCGCGTCCAGGTCGCCGGGGATGAGCTGGAAGTAGCTCGTCACCGCCGACGCGAGATCGGCGTTCGTCACCCGCTGCGCGGCACGGTTCGGGCGCGTCGACGACGAGGTGGACTTCGGCGTCGACGAGGGCATCGACGAGGGCGTCGACGAGGGCGTGGACGAGGGCGTCGACGAGGGCGTCGACGAGGGCGTCGACGACGGGGATGTGGGCGCCTGCGACGACGGCGCGGCCGGCGCACTCGTCGACGCGGCGGGGTCGGCCACGTTGTCGTCACCGTTGCCGGAGTTCGACAGCAGCACGACCAGCACTCCGGCGCCCAGCAGGACGACGACGACGGCGGCGACGAGCGCGTAGACCGTGCGGTGCGAGTCACCCCGCCGCGACGGCTGCGCGACGGGCGCACCGGCCGGCATCGGCGCGGGCGAGGGCGGCGGCGTCCGGGGCCGCAGCACCGGCGGCGCCGCGGCCGGGATCGCCGCGGTGCGGTTCGCGTCGGGCCGGCGCGTGAAGACCTGGGTGTCGGCCGAGTCGGCCACCGGGGACGGCGCGGTGCTGGGCACGGTGGGAATGGCGCGCAACGCCTGCGTGACCGCTTCGTCGGGAGCCTGGCCGTCGGACGTCAGCGGGTGCAGGTCGGGAAGCTGCGTCGCGACGGCCACCATGTCGGGCCGGTCGGCCGGAGCGGGGGCCATGAGCCGCTCGAGCATCGGGCGCAGCGCCCCCGCACGCTCCGGCGGGCGCGGCCGTCCGGACGCGACGCGGTGCAGCACCGCCATCGCGTTCTGGTCGGTGCCGAAGGGGGTCACGCCCTCGACGGCGAGGTAGAGCGTGGAACCGAGCGAGAACACGTCGCTGGCCGGGTTCGACGCCTCGCCTCGCGCGACCTCGGGGGCGAGGAAGCCCGGCGTGCCGGTGACCATGCCGGTCGAGGTGATGGACGAGTCGTCCAGGGCGTGCGAGACGCCGAAGTCGGTGATCTTCGCGGTGCCGTCGTCGGCGATGAGGATGTTGGCGGGCTTCACGTCGCGGTGGACGATGCCGACCCGGTGCGCCGCCGCGAGCGCGGCCGCGATCTGGGTGCCGATGCGGGCCACCTCGTGCGGCGGCAGCGGCCCGTCCTCGGTGACGACGGCCGCGAGGCTGCGCGACGGCACGTACTGCATGACCAGGCAGGGTCCGTGGTCGTCGTCGACGACGTCGTAGACCGGCACCGCGTGCGGGTGCTGCAGGCGGGCGGTGATGCGCCCCTCGCGCATGGCCCGCTCGACGGCGTCGTCCCGTTCGGACGCGCTCAGCCCGGGCCGCAGGTGCAGCCGCTTGACCGCCACCTGGCGGCGCAGCGATTCGTCCCACGCGAGCCACACCGTGCCCATGCCACCGGCCGCGAGCTGACGCTCGAGGCGGTAGCGGCCACCGATGCGGACGGCATCGGCGTCCCCCACGACGGATTCCCCCTTGCTGAGTGCGGACGTCCGGCTGCCCGCCGAACCTGAAGACCCTACCCAGGACGGGACATCCGGGACCGTCCGTCACAGCGCACTGTGACCGGTTCGAACGGGTCCAAGGTCCCGGTCTTCGGTTCCGCAACCCAAAACCCTCAGGCCGGGCGGACGACGGCCGATGGCGCGGGCGACCCTCCGTCTACCGATCGGACCCTCGTGCCCCCTCGCATCCCCCGCCGCGCGGCCGCCCTCGGCGGCGCACTGGCCACCGCGGCCTCCGGCCTCGCCCTCGTCGCGTTCGCCCCCGCGGCCCAGGCCGTTCCGATGACCCCGACCCGGACTGCAGCGCCGCGACCACCTGCACGATCACCTTCGGCTACGCCGGGGGACCGCAGACCTTCACCGTCCCGGCACGCGTCTCGAACGTGACCGCGGTCGTCCAGGGCGCGTCGGGCGGCGAGGACGCCAGCGCCGGTCGCGGTGGTGTCAGTCGGCTTCGGTTCCCGGTCCAAGCCGGGGACATACTCACACTTGCGGTCGGCGAGCAGGGTTCCGTCGGCGACACGGTCGGCACCTACGGTGGCGGCGGACCAGTTCGCGCCGGCTCCCACGGCACGTCCGGCGGCGGCGGATCGTTCATCTTCGGCGAGGACCAGCACCTCGTCGTCGCGGCCGGCGGCGGCGGCGGGTACGCAGGCTTGCCGGCGGGCAGGGGTGGCGCCGGCGGCGGCGCCTCGGGCGGGGACGGCGTCGGCTACCCCGACTCGATCTACGCCTATACCGGTGCGACCGGCGGCACCTCGACGGCCGGCGGGACCGGCGGCCAGTTCTTCCTCTTCGGATCGGTCTACGGCAGCGCGGGAACGGCCGGGACCGGCCCGGCCGACACCGACGGCCCGGGTCGCGGGGGCCGCGGCGGCAACTCCGTGGGTGAGGAGTACGGCGGCGGCGGCGGTGGCGGTGGCGGCTACGGCGGCGGCGCCGGCGGGCACTACCAGGGTGCCGGCGGCGGATCGGGTTACTCTGCGCCCGGACTCGTCTCAAGCACCTCGACCGCCACGCACACCGGCGACGGCCTGGTGACCTTGACCTGGACGAAGGCCAAGGCGGTCGTCACCGCCCCCCGCATCACCACGAGCGTGGCCAGCCCCACCCCGAAGTCGACGTACGGCTGGTACCGCAGCGCCGTGACCGTCCGCTTCTCCTGCACCGCGACGAGTGCGCCGGTGGTCTCGTGCCCTAAGCCGGTCGTGCTGAAGGTCAGCGGCGCTCGCACCGTCAAGCGCAGCGTGACGGCGGAGGACGGCGGCACGGCCACCGTCTCGGTGACGGTGAAGATCGACCGCGGCGCACCCCGCGTGTGGATCAAGGGCGCCCGGGCCGGCGCGACGTTCACCAAGATCCCGAGCGTGCACTGCGTGACCTTCGAGAACTACAGCGGCAGGTACAGCGGGCTCGCGAGCTGCTCCCTGACCCGCAAGGTCACAGCCACGAAGAAGCCGAAGGTGCGTCACGTGACCTGGACCGCCACCGCGACCGACAAGGCCGGAAACGTCACCAGGAAGACGAAGACCGTCCGCCTCGTGACCAAGTAACCCGACCCCCCACGGCCCGGGACGGTTTGCCGTTCCGGGCCGTCGTCGTGCCGGGACGGCCGGCGCGCGTAGTGTCTACAGCGTCCACATCGACGCGGTACGCACCGTGGTCGACCGCCGCCGGGAGGACCGAGAGATGCCCGCGAAGGCACGACCGACGGCGAAGAAGGGCTACCACCACGGCGATCTCAAGTCGGCCCTCGTCGCTGCCGGGCTCGAGCTGACCCGAGAGGGCGGTCCCGACGCCCTCGGCCTGCGCGAGGTCACCCGCGCGGTCGGGGTGACGCCGAACGCGGCGTACCGGCACTTCGCCGACCGGTCGGCTCTCGTTCTCGCGGTCGCGACGCAGGCGCAGGAGCGCGTCGCCGAGGCGATGTCCGCCCGCATCGCGACGGTCGCCGGACTGCGCGACCCGCGCGCGAAGGCGGTCGCGACGCTGCGGGCCGTCGGCCTGGCGTACGTCGACTTCGCCGTCTCCGAACCAGGTTGGTTCCAGGTCGCGTTCCGCTCGCACGAGTTGTTCGTCCGCGACCCCGACTCCGACGACCCGCCACCGTTCCGCCTCCTCGTCGGCGCGCTGGACGGCCTGGTCGAGGCGGGCGTGCTCGACGCGTCCCGCCGCGAGCACGCCGAGTGGCCCTGCTGGTCGGCGGTGCACGGCCTCGCCGACCTCGCCACGCGAGGTCCGCTGCGCGACGAGCCCCGCTCCGTCACCGACGCCCTCGCCGAGGTCGTCGTCGACCGCATCGTCACCGGCGTCATCGGCGCCTGACCCCCGTACTCCCGGGAGCACGATCGCCCGCCTCACAGTCTCGGGGACGACCCGGTTGGGTACACCGTAAACATGGATTGGTTGGTCTGGCTCATCGTCATCGTGGTGGTGATCGCGCTGCTCGTCGGCGCTTTCATCGCCCTTCAGGCACGTCGCCGCAGGGGCGGCGTGATCGTCGACCCGACCAAGTCGCGCCGCACCGGACGGGGTGGTGGCGTATGAGCGGCCGCTTGATGCGCACGTCCGAGATCGCAAAGCTGCCGGTCGTGACGCTCGCGGGTGAGGACGTCGCGCAGCTGAAGGACATCGTCTTCGCCGCGGGCGGAGGCGAGGTGGGTGGTTTCACGCTCGCCGGACGGGGACTGCTCGCCGGCCCGCTCAAGCAGTCGCTGCTGTGGACGAACGTGCTCGCCCTCGGCGCCGACGCGGTGATGATCGAGCACGAGGACGCGCTGTCCGAGCCCGACGCCGTGCTCGACCACTCCGCGGCCACGGGCGGGTCCGGCGGCAACGTGCTCAAGTCGCGCGTGCTCACCGACCAGGGCACCGACCTCGGCGAGGTCGTCGACGTGATCATCGAGGTCGGTGCCGGTGGCCGTGAGCAGTGCGATGTCGTCGGCTACGAGATCGCCGCCAGCGAGACCCTTGCTCCCGGCAACGCCAAGGGGTCGAAGCTGCTCATCCCGCTGCCCGACACGATCGCGGCGTCCGGGGAGCACCTCATGGTCCCTGCCAGCGCGACCGAGTTCGTCCGCGACGATCTCGCCGGTTTCGGTGCCGCCGTCGACGACTTCCGCTCCCAGCTCAGCAAGGGAAGTGTCTGATGCTGTTCACCGAGGTCGACGGCCGCAAGGTCGTCAGCACCAGCAGCGCCGAGACCGTCGGCAAGGTCGACGAGTTCGTGGTCGACCCGTCCACCCGCAAGGTCGTCGCCCTGCGGCTGAAGAAGACCGACTCCGGCGACACCCTGACCTGGCAGAACATCACCGCGGTCGGCGGCGACGCGATCACGGTCGCCGAGGCGTCGCTCATCACCGAGGCCGACCAGTGGACGGCCGAGCTGGCGCATAAGGACCGTCGCGCCCTCGGCAAGCGTGTGCTCACCACTGCGGGCGACGAGATCGGCAAGCTCGCGGACGTCGACTTCGACCCCGCCGGCGGCACCATCACCGCGCTGCGCGTGGGTGACCGGGACGTCCCGGGCGACGCCCTGGTCGGCATCGGGTCCTACGCCGTGGTGGTGCGCGCCTGATCCGGGCAGGATGTCCGGCATGACCATCGACGCTTCGCAGGCCGACCGCATCCGCAACGGGCAGGGCTTCTTCGCCGCCCTCGACCAGAGCGGCGGCAGCACTCCGAAGGCCCTGCGGCAGTACGGCATCGAGGACGACCGCTGGTCGACCGAGGACGAGATGTTCGACCTCGTGCACCGGATGCGCACCCGCGTCGTGTCCAGCCCGGCGTTCGACGGTTCACGGGTCATCGCGGCGATCCTGTTCGAGCAGACGATGGACCGCGAGATGCACGGCAAGCCGACCGCGTCCTACCTTTGGGAGGACAAGCAGGTCGTGCCCATCCTCAAGGTCGACAAGGGCCTGGCGGACGAGTCGGACCACGTGCAGCTCATGAAGCCGATCGACACCCTCGACGACCTGCTGTCGCGGGCGAAGGACAACGGCGTGTTCGGCACCAAGATGCGCTCGGTGATCAAGAGCGCGAACGAGAAGGGCATCGGCGACATCGTCGCGCAGCAGTTCGAGGTCGGTGCCCGCATCGCGGCCGCAGGACTGGTGCCGATCCTCGAGCCCGAGGTCAGCATCGACGCACCCGACAAGGCCGCCGCCGAGGCGATGCTGCACGACGGCATCCAGGCACGGCTGGCCGGCTGGGAGGGTGACGTGCCGCTGATGCTCAAGCTCACCATCCCCGACGAGCCCGGCCGCTACGCCGACCTGCTCGCCGACGATCGCGTGCTGCAGGTCGTCGCCTTGTCCGGCGGTTACAGCCGCGACGAGGCGTGCGCCCGGCTGGCGAAGGAACCCGCGATGATCGCGAGCTTCTCCCGTGCGCTGCTCGAAGGCCTGTCGGACGGGCAGAGCGACGACGAGTTCGACGCCACCCTCGCGCACTCCATCGCCGAGATCTACAAGGCCTCGGTCGACAAGCAGGGGTGAGGTACTCCGCGCGGCAGCTCAACCGCGCCACCCTCGATCGGCAGTTGCTGCTGAAGCGCCGGCGGATGTCCGTCGCCGACGCCGTCGCCCGCATCCTCGCCATCCAGGCGCAGGCACCCGCCTCCCCCTACGTCGCGCTGTGGAACCGGGTCGCGGGGTTCGACCCCGCACAGCTCGACGCCGCCTTCGCCGCCCGCGACGTCGTCAAGTCGACGCTCATGCGTATGACGCTGCACGCCGTGCACAGCGACGACTGGCCCGGACTGCAGGGGGCGATGGCGGCGCGGCTACGGCAGCGGGTGTTCGACAAGCGCTTCGCCGGGACCGGCCTGACGATCGACGACGTCGATGCCCTGCTCGAGCCGTTGGCCGAGTTCACGGCCGACGCGCGCACCAACGCCGACATCGACCGGCACCTGCGCTCGCTCACCGGCGACACCGGCGAGCTGGGAGCGTGGTGGGCACTGCGCGCGTACGCGCCGGTGCACCACGCCCCCACCGGCGGTCCGTGGTCGTTCGGCCAGCGGCCGTCCTACCGCCACACCCACGTGCCGACAGCACCCGGCGACGAGGGTGTCCGTCACTACCTGCTGCGGTACCTGCAGGCGTTCGGTCCGGCGTCCGTCGCCGACGCGCAGCAGTTCTCACGGCTGACGGTCACGCCGCTGCGGCGTGCGCTCGACGAGCTCGGCGACGCCGTCGAGGCGCACGAGGGGCCGTCGGGGCCGGTCTGGGACGTCGCCGGCGCGACCGTGCCGGTTGCCGGCACCGTTGCCCCACCGCGGCTCATGGCGATGTGGGACAGCATCTACTTCGCCTACGCCGACCGCACCCGCACCATCCCCGAGCCGTACCGCCGGTACGTGATCAGGCAGAACGGCGACTGCCTGCCGACCCTTCTCGTCGACGGACAGGCCGCCGGCGTCTGGCGCGTCGTCGACGACGCCGTCGAGGCCACCGCGTTCCACGAACTGCCGGACGACACCTGGGCCGCCCTCGCCACCGAGGCGGACGGGCTGCTCGCGCTGCTGCGCGCCCGAGACGCGCGGGCCTACGGCCGCTACGACTTCTGGTGGTCGGACCTCCCCGTCGACGAGGTACGCAGGCTGCCCGGCTGACCGCCCACTAGTCGGCTGCAAGCGCACCGCAAGTGGCTGCGGTCAGGGTGACGCCATGACCGCAGCCACCACGCTCCCGTTCCCTGTCACGCCCCGCACCGAGGGCGACCCGCAGCCCGACCTGACCGGCTTCGCGCTGGTGCACCGCGCTCTGCGGTCGGGTGCCGCCCTGCTGGCGGACGTCTTCACGCACCTCGACCACCCGGCCGCCTCGCTGGACCCGACCCGCCGACGCGAGATCAAGCGCTTCGCCGGCCATGTGCTGCACGAGCTGCACGGCCACCACGTCAAGGAGGACGAGGTGCTGTGGCCGGTGATCGCCGCGTGCGCCGGACCGCACATCGACCTCGAGCCGCTGACCGACGACCACACCGAGCTGCAGCAGCTCATCGACACCGCGACGTCCGCGGTCCGCGGCCTGGACACCGACTGGCGCGCCGCGGTCGCCGTGCTCGCGCCGACGTTCACGGAACTGTCCGCCGGTCTGGACGCGCACATCGCGGACGAGGAGGACGCGGTGTTCCCCGTGATGCACCGTTACGTGTCGAAGGAGGACTTCGCGCGGTGCGAGCGCATGTTCCGCAAGGGCTCGTCGTTCAAGCACCTGCGCTTCATGCTGCCGTGGCTGATGGACCAGTGCTCCGACGCCGAACGCGACGCGCTGCTCGCCGACGCCCCGTTGCCGCTGCGCCTGCTGTTGCGCGCGTCCGAGCGCTCATGGCACGAGCGCCGCTCGATCGTCCGCGGCTGACTCACCGCAACCGCTGGGCCAGTTCCGCCCAACGGACGTTGCCGACCCGGCGGGCGACCTCGACGGCGCGCGCGGCGTGCACCGCCGCCGCCGCGGAGTCGCCGCGCGCGTCGGCGAGGCGGGCGAGCAGCGTGTCGGTGGGGCCGAGGCAGACCGATGCCGTCCAGGCACCGCAGACGGTGCCCGAGAACGGCAGCAGGTGCTCGTACGCGTCGTCGATCCGCGCGCGGTCGCCCAACCCGAGCCCGGCCTCGGCACGCAGGCCGTAGATGAGCGGCGCCAGGTAGTTGGGGCGCACCGGCAACGGGCCGCCGTGCGCGGCGTCGAGGTCGTCGAGCACGCGCCGTGCCTCGTCGCCGCGATCGTCGGCCAGCAGAGTGCACGCGTACATCTCGGCGGTCATCGCGCGGGCCGCGGGCGGCAGCATCCCGAACAGCGCCCCGGTCGGGCCGGACAGGTCGGTCGCGGTACCGGACGCCAGCTTCATGCCGGTCACGCCGAGCCATCGCAACGCCTGCGCCAGTTCGGTCCACCAGCCGGTCGCGCCCACCCGTCCGGCAGCCTCGTCGTACGCGGCCTCGGCGGCGGTGTCGTCGCCGACGATCACCAGGCGGACGGCGTCGTAGAACGCGGCGATGCTGCCGAGCAGCGGCGCGTCGAACCGATCGGCCGCGCTCACCAGCGCCGCCGCGTGCCGGTCGGCCTCGTCGAGGTCCGGCGCGGCGCAGGCCACCTGCAGCAGTACGAAGTGCGCCGCCGCTTCGTAGTGGCCGTACCCGTGGGCGACCGCGAGCTCGAGCAGCTCGCGGCCGATCGCCTCGCGTTCTGCCAGACCCTCGGCGCCGTCGCGGTAGGTGTGCAGGTAGCGGGCGTTGAGGGCGTGCGCCGTCGCTCCCGGCTCGCCGGTGTCGCGCGCCAGGGCGAGCGCCTCGCGGCTCGCCTCGTAACCGCGCCGGTCGGCGCTCGCCTCGAGTTCCTGGGCGAGCACGGCGAGCAACCGGGCGCGGCGTTCCGGCCGCCCGGACAATGCGTCCGCAGTGGCGGCCACGACCGCGACGAACTCCTCGTCCGGGGTCTCCTGATCGCGTGCCGACCATCCGGACGGGGCCTCGCACGCGAGGACCACGTCGGCCACCAGCTCGGGGTCCCCTAGCCCGGCGGCGGTCGGCAGCACGTCCGCGCGCATGGTCCGCGCCCGCGGCACGTCACCCATCCGCTGCACCGCCGCGATCCAGCCGACGTGCAGCCGGACGCGCTCGTCGATCGCGTCGGGAGCTGCGATTCCGTGGGCGGCGACGGCGCGCTGCCACCACTGCGCGGCCTCGGTGTGGGCGAACCGGCTCGTGGCGAGCTCGGCCGCGCGCACCGCGTACCGGGAGGCCGCCGCCGCGTGCGCGGACCCGGCCAGCCCGTGGTGGTGCGCCAGCGCGGTGACCGCGTCCGGCCGCAGGCGTTCGAGCGCCGCGGCGAGGCGGCCGTGCCACCGCGCGGCGCGCATCGCCGAGAGATCGTCGTACAACGTGTCGCGCACGAGCGCGTGGGTGAACGCCACGCGATCCGGACCGCGCTCGACGAGCAGGCCGCTCACCACGGCGGCCTCGACCGCGTCGAGCAGGTCGTCGGCGTCGCCGTCACCGCCGACCGTCGCGAGCAGCACGTCGAGGTCGACCTCCCGGCCCGCGGCCGCAGCGGCGTGCAGCACCGTGTCGACCCGAGCCGGCAGCAGCGCCAGGCGGTGCCGCACGACGTCACGCACGCCGTCGGGCACCGCCGTGGCCTCCGCCCCCGCGTCCAGCAGCCGGGTCAGCTCGCGGACGAAGAACGGGTTGCCACCCGAGCGTTCGGCGACCACGGCGGCCTCCGCCGGGGCGACGTCCGTGTTCGCGACCTCGGCGACGAGCTGCGCGACCGCGGCAGGGCTCAGTCCACCCAACTCGACGCGGACGGGTTCGTGCCGCGCCAGCGCGCCGAGCACCCTGGTCAGCTCCGCGGAGCTCTCGCGCCGGTGCCCGAGCACGACGAGCACCGGCGATCCGGCCAGTCCCTCGACGAGGTCGAGCAGCAGCGACGCCGTCTCGCCGTCCGCGCGGTGCAGGTCGTCCACCGCGACGAGCAACGGTGTCCGCGCCGCCACGTCCGACAACCAGCGGACGGCTGCCCCGTGCACCCGGAACCGGGCCGACGCCATGTCACCGGCGTCGACCGACGCGCTGTCCGTCAGCCAACCCGCGAGCAGCGCGTCGTCGGACGGTCCGATCCGATCGGCCAGCGCGCGCAGCGCAGCGACCCACGGCCACCCGCTGGGAGCGCCGTCCGTCTCGGGGCAGCGAACGCCGACCACGGTCCAGCCGTCGTCGGCGAGCTCGGACGTCACCGTGTCGAGCAGCGCGGTCTTGCCCTCACCGGCGTCCCCGGCGACGAGCGCGATCTGTCGCCGCCCGGCCGCCCGCGCCCGGGCGGCAGCGGTCGCGACGAGCTCCCGCTCGTCGTCCCGTCCGACGAGCCGGTGGCGGACGGGCGACGCCGGGCGGACGGCCGCGGCGGGCGGCGCGGCCGGCGTGCGGGCGGACGGCATCAGGTGCGGGGCGTGCGCGAGCACGTCCGACTCGAGGGTCCGCAGCGCCGGTCCGGGATCGACGCCGAGCTCGTCGGCCAGCCGCCGCCGCGCGTCGCGCAGCGCCGCGAGGGCGTCCGCCTGCCGGCCGGCCCGGTAGAGGGCGAGCGCGAGCAGCCGCCACGCCTCCTCGCGCAGCGGCAGGCCGCTCAGGTGCGCCTGCAACGAGGCGACGGCGGCGTCCGTGTCCCCGGCGTCCATGCGCGCGGCCGCCTCGCGCTCGACGGTCGCCGACCGCAGCTCGGTCAGCCGCGCGACCTCCGGTTCCGCCCACGCCGCGTCGGCGAACTCGGCGTAGGCGGGACCCCGCCACTGCCGCAGCGCCTCCGCGAAGTGGGCTGCCGCGACGGCCGGGTCACCTTCGGCGTCCCCTGCCGCGACGAGACGCGCGAACTCGGCCGCGTCGGTGTGCGCGCGCAGCGCGTACCCCGGCGGCGAGCTCACGAGCACGGTCGCCGGAGCCCGGGGCGGCCGGTCGGGTTCGAGTGCGCGCCGCAGGTGCGAGACGTGCGCCTGCAGTGACGCCAGCGCGCGGGGCTGGAGGTCGGAGCGCCACAGCTGGCCCACCAGCACCTCGGCCGGGACGATCTGACCACCCGCCACGAGCAACCGGGCCACGACCGAGCGCTGCCGCGCGCCCCCGAGATCGACCGGCTCGCCGTCGCGCTCGGCCTCGACGGGTCCGAGCACCCGCAACAGCAACCCGGCCACCCGCTGAACCTAGGGCATGCGGGGAGCGCTACCCGTCCCCATGGCCCCGCGCCGGGAGAGCGCCCACGATCGGGACCGTCGGGGTTCACCCGCGGCACAGGGCGTACCACCACCCCCCTCGGTCTCGGTGGCAACCCTCGTGTGCGACGTGATCACCGGCGACACGATCGATGCAGACGCGGACGACCCGTCCGCCCGCCCGTCAGGAACCGCCATGTCCGTCCTCGACCGTCTCGACGCCACCCGCCTGTGCGCCTCGTCGTCCGTGGCCCTGGCCGACCCGGCCGCGTGGGCACGACCGATCCCGGTGCGCCGTGCACCCGTCGCCGTCCCGCAGCCGCAGCCGTTCTCGTGGCGGGCGATGGTCCGGAATCCCAACGCACTCGTGTTCAGCGGAATGATGGGCACCGTCATCGCCAAGGACGCCGTCGTCAGGCTGCTCACCGGCCGTCCCTAGGGTTCGGTGCATGACTGCTGACTGGGTGGCGCATTCGATCTGGTGGCACGTCTACCCGCTGGGCGTGGCGGGCGCCGACACCACCGGTGGCGACCGCTCCCCCGGCAACGGGCTCGACCTCCTGACGTCCTGGCTCGACCACGTCGTCGAGCTGGGGCTGAACGGCGTCGCGCTCGGTCCGGTGTTCGACTCGGCGACGCACGGCTACGACACCCTCGACCACTACGCGATCGACCCCCGCCTCGGCGACGGCGCCGCCTTCGACCGCTTCGTCGCCGCCGCGCACGACCGGGGCATCCGGGTCGTGCTCGACGGCGTCTTCAACCACGTCGCGCCCGGCTTCGGCCACGACGACTGGCTGCGGCGCGGGCGGGACGGCTCACCGCGGACGTTCGAGGGCCACGACGGCCTGCTCGCGCTCGACCACCGCAACCCCGCGGTCGCCGACCACGTCGCCGACGTCATGAATTACTGGTGCGACCGCGGTGCGGACGGCTGGCGGCTCGATGCTGCGTACGCCGTTCCGGCGGAGTTCTGGGCGGACGTGCTGCCCCGCGTGCGCGAGCGCCATCCCGACGTCTACGTCGTCGGCGAGATGCTGCACGGCGACTACGCCGAGTACGTCCGGGCCTCCGGGATCGACAGCGTCACGCAGTACGAGTTGTGGAAGGCGATCTGGAGCTCGCTGCGCGAACGCAACCTGTTCGAACTCGACCACGCCCTCGGCCGGCACAACGGCATGCTCGACACCTTCGTGCCCTGGACGTTCGTCGGCAACCACGACGTCACCCGCATCGCTTCGCAGGTGGCCGACCCACGGCACCGTCCGCACGCCCTGGCCCTGCTCATGACGCTCGGCGGCACGCCGGCGGTCTACTACGGCGACGAGTACGGCTTCGAGGCGGTGAAGGAGGAGCGGGCCGGCGGTGACGACGCGATCCGTCCGGCGCTGGGGGCACCGTCCGACACGGTGGGCGACCCGGAGGTGCTGCGGCTGCACCAGGAGCTCGTGGGCCTGCGCCGTCGGCACCCGTGGCTGCACACCGCCCGCAGCGAGACCGTCGAGCTCACCAACGAGACGCTCACGTTGCGTCTGTCGGGTCCGGACGAGGCGGTGGTCCTCGCGCTCAACCTCGGCGACGAGGAGTACGAGGCGGACGGCCGGACGGTTCCCGCGCACGACTGGGCACTCTTCACCTGAGCGGCACTAACCTCGGCCCATGCTCGACATCACCATCAGCGGCAACGCGATGCAGATGGCCATCGTGAACCTGGCGCCGAATCAGGTCGTCTACAGCGAGGCCGGCAAGTTCCTGTTCAGCTCGGCCGACGTGCAGATGGAGACGAAGCTCAGCCAGCCGAGTTCGGGACAGCCGGGCGGCCAGCCCCCGGGCGGCGGAGGTGGCGGCGGTTTCGGCGGTCTGCTGCGCGGCGCGATGGACGCGGGCAAGCGGATGATGGCCGGCGAGTCGTTCGCCTTCTGCCACTTCCACACCACCGGCGGCGACGGGCTGCTGGCCTTCGCGGGCGTGCTGCCCGGCGAGATGCAGGTGCTCGAGCTCGATGGCTCCACCACCTGGTTCGCCGAGAAGGACGCCTTCGTCGCCGCCGAGGCCGGCGTCAACTTCGACATCGCCTTCAGCGGCCTGCGGCAGGGCTTCAGCGGCGGCGAGGGGTTCGTGCTCGAGAAGTTCACCGGTCGCGGCAGCCTGATCATCGGCGGTGCCGGCAAACTTCATCGACATCAACCCCGCCGACTACGGCGGCAGGATCAAGGTCGACACCGGCTGCGTCGTCGCGTGGGACGGCAACATCCAGTACGGCATCGAGCGGGTCGGGGCGCTGAACAAGCAGGGCATCATGAACGCGATGTTCGGCGGCGAGGGCTTCTCGCTCGCCACCCTCAGCGGCAACGGCCGCGTCATCCTGCAGTCGATGACCATCAACGCGCTCGCCGCCGCGCTGGAGAAGAACTCCAAGAAGGCGGACGACACCGGCGCCGGCGGCCTGGGCGGCATCTTCTCCGGCAGCCGCGACTGACTCGCGCTCCACCGAGCGAAACCGTCCGAAACCGGGCATAGTCCGGTCCATGCGTTCACCGTTGCGCCGGGCGGCCGTGGCCGCGACGGCCCTGCTCACGACCGCACTGCTGCTGCCCGCGACGTCCGCGTCTGCGGCGCCCGCCTACCGGGTCGGCACCGGGGCAGAGGCCTACGGCGCATGGTTCGCGAACCCCGATGCGAACCCGCCGGGCGTGAACACCGGCTGCACGCCGAGCCCGGCACATCCGCGGCCGGTCGTGGTGCTCGAGGGAACGACCTCGCGCACGGTGCACTCGTTCTACCGGCTCGGGCCCACGCTCGCGAACGCCGGCTACTGCGTCTACGGCCTGAACTACGGCGAGACGCAGCTGACGACCGCGACCAACGGCGTGGTCGGCGCCATGGGCGACATCGCCCGCTCCGCGGGGCAGCTGCGCACCTTCGTGAACGACGTACTCGCCCGCACCGGCTCGAGCAAGGTCGACATCGTCGGCTGGTCGCAGGGCGGTGGACCGATGCCGCGCTACTACATCCAGAACCTCGGCGGCGCCGCGAAGGTGAACCACCTCGTCGGCCTGTCACCGTCGAACTACGGCACCTCGTTCTTCGGCGTGCTCACGCTCGCGACCACGCTCGAGCGGCTGGGCAACGTGCCCTTCCTCGACTACGTCGGCGCTCCCGCGTTCGAGCAGCAACTCGCGGGTGGTCCGTTCATCTCCGCGCTCAACCGCAACGGCGACACCCGCGCCGGGGTGAAGTACACCGTCATCCAGACCCGGTACGACGACGTCGTCACCCCGTACACGGGGGCTTTCCTGCGCGGCGAGGGCGCGCGCAACATCGTGCTGCAGCGCGCCTGCCCGCTCGACGCCACCGATCATCTCGGCATCCCGTTCGACGACAACGCGATCCAGTACGTGCTCAACGCGCTCGGCAAGGACGACCCGAACTTCCGTCCGCAGTGCAAGCCCGCCGTCGCGCTGGTCGGCACGCCCGGCTGAACCGGGGGTCAGCGGGCCTCGCGGAACTCGACGTGCCGACCCGCCCGCGGGTCGTACTTCGTCAGCCGCAGCCGGTCGGGATCGTTGCGGCGGTTCTTCCTCGTGACGTACGTGTAGCCGGTCCCTGCCGTGCTGCGCAGCGTGACGATCGGACGGACATCCATTGCTCGTGCCATCTCCGCACCTCCTGCGCTCGACAACCGCGCGGAGATGACAATGATTCCCGACAGCGCGCGGCCGTCCGGCACGACAGGATGAGGACATGACCGAGACCCGCCCGCCGTTCCCGCCCTTCGACGCCGAGACCGCCGCGCAGAAGGTGCAGGCGGCCGAGGACGCCTGGAACACCCGCGACGCGGTGAAGGTCGCCGCCGCGTACACGCCCGACTCGGTGTGGCGGAACCGCGACACGTTCGTCACCGGGCGGGACGAGATCGTCGCCTTCCTGACCGCGAAGTGGGAGCGCGAGCTCGACTATGCGCTGCGCAAGAACCTCTGGGCGTTCGAGGGCAACCGCATCGGCGTCCGCTTCCAGTACGAGTGCCGCGACGCGTCCGGACAGTGGTGGCGTAGCTACGGCAACGAGCTCTGGGAGTTCGCCGAGTCCGGCCTCATGGCCCGGCGCGAGGCGTCTATCAACGACCTGCGCATCGACGAGTCGGAGCGTCGCATCTTCGGCCCGCGCCCGGACGAGGATCGCGGGATCGAGTTCCCGCTGCGCTGACGCGAACCGCCCGAAGATCCACACCAGCGCGCGACCTTCAGACCGTGGCTGCGCCCGGACCCCGCAACCGCCTGAAGATCCACACCAGCGCGCGACCTTCAGACCGTGGCTGCGCCCGGACCCCGTAACCGCCTGAAGATCCACACCAGCGGGGACCCGAGGTCGCCGGGCGTCGCGGCGCAGGCAGCACGACGCCCGGCGGGTCTCAGGAGGCGGTACCGGTCACGACGCGGCGGACCAGCCGCGCATGACCTCGGCCGCGGGACCGGAGGTGTCGGTCTCGCCCACACCGAGCACCGGGTGCAGGTCGAGGGCCGGCGAGTAGCGGCTCGCCGGGGTCTCGCGGCCGAGCGCCTCGGCCATGGCCCGCACGTGGTGCGGCGAGCCGCCGCAGCAGATGCCGATGTAGTCGGCGCCGATCTCGCGGGCACGGCGCGCGAAGTCGGCCATCTCGAAACGGGTGTGCCCGCTGGCCTCGAGCTGGATCGGGAACAGCCGCTGCCCGTCCGCCCCCTCCAACGACTCGAAGGCGGGGGTCGTGGCGTCGGTGCGGTAGGGCACCGGCTGCACGGCGACGGGCACGTCGACGGCGGCGCGCACCTTCTCGAGCAACGGCAGCATGGTGGCCGGCCCGCGCGAGCAGTTCAGGCCCACCGCGGCGGCCCCGGCGTCGGCGAGGCGCCGGCACGCCTCGACGTAGTCGACCCCGTCGAACGTCGTGTCCGGACGCACGCTGGCGAGCGTCACCATCGCGGGCAGCCCCAGTTCCTGGCAGACCTCGAGCCCGATGAGCGCCTCGCCGAGGAAGTCGTTGGTCTCGCTGATGACGAAGTCGACGCCCTCGTCGAGCGCCCAGCCCAGCTGCTCGCGGTACTGCTCGCGCACGACCGCGCCCGACTCGGCCGGGTTGGCGGGGTCGTAGCACCAGGTGTTGCAGATGTTGCCGGCGACGAGCGCGCCGCCCTCGGCCGCGATCTCGTTGGCGATGCGGACGGCCTGCCGGTTCATCGTCTCGAGCTCGCCGTCGCGGCCGACGTCGCGCAGCTTCTCGCGGTGCGCGTAGTAGGTGAGCGCGACCATGACGTCCGCACCCGCCCGCAGGAACTCACGGTGCAGCTGCCGCAACGCGTCCGGCGCGTCGAGGATGACCTCGGGCACGTACGGACCGGCCTTGACGTAGCCGCGCCGTTCGAGTTCGAAGACGTACCCCTCGGCGCCGACCATAGGGCCGTCGGCGAGACGCTCGGTGAAACTGCGGGCGGACGGGCGGGGCGGAGCGGACGGCATGGCTAACCTCCGACGGACGCGGTGACGAAGCGGGCGGGATCGAACTCGGGATGGCGCGCCGCTGCACCACCCACGAGGTCGGCCAGCGAGCGGCCGACCCAGGGGGCGAACTTGTAGCCGGTGCCGCGCCAGCCGACGCCGACGAACACGTTCGCGGCTCCGGGCACGGCGCCGAGCACGAAGTGGTCGTCGGCGACGAGGTCGTAGTCGCAGCCGTCGGTGTCGACGACGTCCTCGAACGTCGCGTCGGCGAGACCCGGCATGACCTGTGCGACGAAGTCGGCGATGTCCTGCACGCCGGTGCGGTCACGCGGGATGTCCGGTGGGTTGTAATAGCCAACCTTCACCTTGTCGATCACGCCGTCGACGATCGGGTGCACGTAGACGCCGGTGTCGAGGTAGGCGATGACCGGCATGTGCTCGGACGTGAATCGCTCGCGGACGTCCGCCGGTGGCGTGAAGTACTTCGCCTCGCTCGGACGGTCCTTGGTGATCGGCACCTGCAATTCGACCCCCTCGATGAGGGCGAGCACGTCGTTGGTGCCGTGCCCCGCCGTGACGACGAGCGAGCCCGCGGCGAACTCACCCGCCGAGGTGGTCAGCCGCACGCCGTCCCCGTCCGTCGCGATCGCGGTGACGTCGACGTGCTCGTGCACGTCGACGCCCCGCGCCTCGAGGGCCGCGAGCAGCGTCGCGGCCACGGTGCGCAGATCGACCAGTCCCCCGGACGGGTCGAGATGCGCGAGGTCGGCACGCAGGTACGGGAAGCGCTCGCCGATCTCGGACGGCGTCAGGACCTCGGGCCCGACGCCCAGCTCGACCATCACCTCGGTGCTGCGCTGCGCGTAGGTGTCGGCGAGGTCGGGCGTGACGCTCGACGACGCGATGTTCATGCACCCGCAGCGGACGAGCGCCCGCGTGGCGGTCTCGCGCTCGAACGCGTCCCAGAGCGTGACGGCCTCGCCGGCCAGCCGCACGTACAGCGGGTCGAGGTAGTCGACCCGGTACGAGCGCGTGCGTCCGAACGAGGCCGTCATCGGGTCGCCGATCGTGCCCCGTTCGAGCACGGCGACCCGGCGTCCGTCCGCGGACGCGTGATAGGCCGTGAACAGCCCCATCACGCCACCGCCGACGACCACGAGGTCGTAGCGCCCGCTCATGCCGGAACCCCGTCGAGCACGCGCAGCTCGTCCGCGTAGGTGACGGAGGTGCGGTGCAGCATGCCGTTGTCGTCGACGACGTACTGCCCGAGCGTCTGCAGCGGTGGCGAGTACGCGTGGATGCTGACGCTGCCCGCCGGGTCGGCGCCGGTGAGCCGGTGGATGTGGTCGGGCCCGAACGAGAAGGCCTGGCCAGCCGTCACGTCGGTGCGGATCTCGGGCCGGCCCACGGCCAGGTTGTGCTCCACGATGCGGCCGCGCGCGACGGCCACCGCACCGGAGGAGACGTCGTGGTCGTGCCAGCCGGTGTCGCCGTCGGTGGTCCAGCACAGCAGCCAGACGTCGACGACCTCGTCGCGGTGGAGGCACACGTAGTGGCGCTCGCCGCCGGGGAGGTCCTCGGCGTTGCCACCCTCGAAGCGCACCTCGCTCTCCCAGTCGTGCGGCCGGGACGCGATCGAAGCGGCCAGGTCGAGCAGCTGCCGCCGGCTGAGGTAACGCTCCCCGCCGATGTCCACCGCACCCGCCACGGCACCGGACGCGACCTCGGCGATGGCCCGGGCAGCGTGGGCGGGAACGCCGCCACCGCTGTCGAGTCGCGTGTACGTGGTGGGCGTGGTCATGCGGTGGGACCTCCTCGAACCGATCTGGTGAACCGTTTCACTGTAGCGTTTAAGCTAGCCGTACTCCACTACCCCCGTGTCACCACCTCGTTACGATCGTGCGATGCGCGAACGTCCGAAGCGCGTGACGCTGCGAGACGTCGCGAGGGAGACCGGCCTCTCGACCGCCGCCGTCTCCTACGCCCTGCGCGGGCTGCAGGTGCCGCCCGAGACGCAGGCGCGGGTCCGCGAGGTGGCCGACCGCCTCGGCTACCAGGTCGACCCCATCGCCCGCGCCCTCGCGTCCGGACGCACCGGGTACGTCGGCGTGCTCTGCGGCTCGCTGTCGGACATCTGGCAGCAGAACGTCGCCGCCGCCCTCGGCCGGGGCCTGCTCGACAACGACCGACACGCCCTGATCGTCGACGCGTCCAACTCCCCCGAGCTGGAGAAGGAACTCGCCAACCAGCTCGTCGACCAGCGGGTCGACGCGCTCATCACGCTCTGGGCCAACCCGCGCGCGCCGCACTGGGCGGACGTCGCCGAGCGCACCATCCTGGTCTCGATCGGCGACGGCCTGCCCGGCGCCGCGACGTACGTCGAGGTCGTGTTCGACAACGACGTCGGCGTCGGGACGGCCTTCGCCCAGCTGGCCGACCGCGGCCACAAGCGCGTCGCCGTGCTCACCCCGTCCGACCGCAACACCCCGGACACCCCCGCCGAGGTCGCGATCGCCCGGGTCGCCGACGAGCTCGGCATCAGCGCCGAGCTGCACATGACTCCCTACGACCTCGACGGCGCCGCCGCGGTCGCCGAGCAGGTGCTCACCGCCGACGAGCCGCCGACCGCGTTGTTCTGCCTCGCCGACGCGATGGCCTACGGCGTGTACGCAGCCGCCGGCCGGCTCGGGCTGCGCATCCCCGACGACATCTCGGTGCTCGGTTACGACGACGACCCGGTGTCGCGGCTGCTCACCCCTCCCCTGTCGAACTTCCGCTGGCCGGTCGACACCCTCGTGGCGCACGCCGTCGAGCGCACCGTCCGGGCGATCGACGACGACAAGAGGTCACGGCGCAAGTTGCTGACCCCGGTCGCGCAACCGCGCGGTTCCGTGGGTCCCGCACGGAATTGACGGACCCTTCCGGTTGACTGTCGGCGTGATCTTCGGACGAACCGGACGGACGGTGGCCGCGGCGCTGCTCGCACTCGGCGTGCTCGCCGGGTGCACCGGCGACGACGGTCCGCCGCCCGAGCAGCAAGCTGTGCAGACCTTCCTCGACGCGGTCGCCCAGCGCGACGCCGTGGCCGCCGCCGCCGTGACCACCGATCCCGCCGCCGCCCGCCCCCTCGTCGCCGCCACCCTGAAGGGCCTGGGCGGCCAGGTCAGGTTCACCGACGTCACGACGAGCACGAAGGGCGGCATCACCAGCGCCCGGTTCACCGCCGAGTGGACGCTCGCCGGCAACGCCACCTGGCGCTACCGAGGGCTGGTGCCGCTCGACGACACCCGCGACGGCTGGCGGGTGGCGTGGCAGGCCAACACCCTGCACCCGAAGCTGCGCGACGGCGAGCACCTGCAGGCCGTGCGGGTGCAGCCGCCGCGTGCCGCCCTGCAGGACTCGGCCGGCGGGGCCCTCTTCACGGCCACGCCGGTGGTCACCGTCGGCATCGAGCCACGCCGCGTCACGAACCTCGGCCGGCTCGCGACGACGCTCGCCGCCGTGCCCGAGCTGCAGTCGACCCGCGCCGACATCCTGAAGGCGGTGCGTGCGGCCCGTCCGACCGAGTTCGTCGAACTGATCACGCTGCGCAAGAACGTCTACGAGCGCATCCGCAGCCGCATCTACGACCTGCCCGGCACCGTGTTCCGGTCGGACACCCGCGTGCTCGCCCCGACCGCCGGCTTCGGCCGCCAGCTGCTGGGCAGCGTCGGCGAGCCCACCGCCGAGATGATCGAGAAGTCGAAGGGACGGCTGACGGCCGGGCGGCAGACCGGGCTCGGCGGCCTGCAGCAGGCTCTCGACACGCAGCTGTCCGGCACGCCGGGCCTCGCCGTCGACGCCACGTCCGGCAGCGGGCAGAGCACGCGCCTGGCGACGGTCAGCGCGCCGAAGCCCGGCGACCCCGTCCGCCTCACCCTCGAGCGGCGAGTGCAGACGGCGGCCGAGACCGCGCTCGCATCCGTCCGGCAGCAGGCGGCGATCGTGGTCGTGCAGCCGGGCACCGGCCGCATCCTGGCCGACGCGAACACGTCCGCGGCCACCTACGACCTCGGCCTGAGCGCGGCCGTGCCGCCGGGGTCGACCTTCAAGATCGCGACATGGGCGGCGGCGTTCGAGAACACCCCGTCGCTCACACCGGCCACGAAGGTCGCCTGCCCGCGCACGATCACCGTCGACGGCCGCCGCTTCGAGAACGAGGACCGGTTCGGCTACCCGCCGATCCCGATCAGCTCGGCGTTCGGGTACTCGTGCAACACCTCGGCGATCAAGGCCGCGCTCGACCTTCCCGACGGTGCGCTCGGCGCCGCGGCGAAGCAGCTCGGGCTCGGCGGCGCCTGGACGCTCCCGGTCGAGGCCTTCGCCGGGTCGGTACCCACCCCGCGCACCGAGACCGAGCGGGCCGCCGACGGCATCGGTCAGGGCCGCGTGCTGGTGTCACCGCTGCTCATGGCCCTCATGGCCGGCAGCGCCGCCACCGGCGACGTCTACGCCCCGCAGCTGCTGCAGACGCGCGCGCCCACGCGCACCGGCACCGTCCCGTTCGCCCTGGTGACGAAGCTGGCGCCGTTGCTGCGCGCCACGGTCGCACTGCCCGGCGGCACCGCCCGCGATCTCGCCGGCCTGGGCATCACCGTGGTCGGCAAGACCGGCACCGCCGAGTACGGCGACGCGAAGCCGCCGCGCAGCCACTCCTGGTTCGCCGGGGTCAGCGGCACGGGCGCGAACCGCCTGGCGTTCGCGGTGTTCGTCTACGACGGGGCCTCGGCGGGCACGAAGGCCGTTCCGGTGGCCCGGCGCCTGCTCACGGCACTGGGGTAGGTGGTCAGCCCACGGCGCGGTGACGTCCGCCGGTGCTGCGCGGCGGCGCCGGCGGGTACACGAGTGTCACGTCGATGTCGTCCCACTCGTCCGACCACGCGCCGGGGTTGGCCCGGCGCAGCTCGAACAGGGTGTGGCGCTGCTCGTCGTACGTGCCGATGAGCCGGCCGACGGCGGGGTCGCTGAGCAGCTCCATGACGCGGCAGTCCCACGCGCCGCACGAGCACCGGGTGCCGACGAGGTGGTGCAGGTGGTCGATCTCGCCCAGCACCCGCACCAGGCTCTCCGCGCTCTGCGCGGTGGTGGTGGCGCGCTCGCGGTAGAAGTCGCGCTCGCCCTGCGCCAGCTCGGTCGCGTCCCGGGCGTCGTCGAGGGCGTGCCGGTACATCGCCACGTGGTCGCCGGCTCGCACCTGGTCGTCGTCCTGGTGCAACCAGCAGCGGGCGCAGACCGGCGCCGCGAAGGGGCGTTCGGGGTCGATCGCGATGTCGAGCTCGAGCTCGCAGCAGGTGCAGCGGCAGGTGCGGACGCGGTACACCCGGGTGCCTCCCTCCCGCGCTCGCTCCCTGGCAGGGTGCTGTGCCGCGATCCTCACACGTCTGCCCCTCCGCGTCCCGCACCTGCGCGGGGTTGCGTGAATGTCGCGTTCGCTGACGATCACAGCCTGCACGGCCGGTCACGCAGGGTCAGATGCCCGCCGCCGGTAGTCCCGGGGGCTGACGCCGTGGGCCCGCCGGAAGGCCGTGCTCAGCGCGTACGGCGTCGCGTAGCCGACCCGGCGCGCCACCGCCTCGAGGGTGTCGTCCGACTCGCGCAGCAGGTCGGCGGCGAGGTCGAGCCGCCAGCGCGTCAGGAAGGCCATCGGGGGTTCGCCGACGGCCTCGGCGAACCGTCGCGCGAACGTCGCCCGCGAGACACCCGCGGTGTCGGCGAGGGCGGCGAGCGTCCAGGGGCGGTGCGGCTCGTGCTGCATGAGCGCGAGCGCCGGGCCCGCCACCGGATCGTCGTGCGCCCGGTACCAGGCGGGCGCCGGCGCCCGGTCGAACCAGGCCCGCAGCGTCGTGACGAGCACCAGGTCGAGCAGCCGGTCGAGCACCGCGTCCTGGCCGGGGAGGTCCTTGCCCACCTCGTCGGCGAGCAGCGGCAGCAGCGGGCAGTGCCACTCGTCCGCCCCGAGCACGAGCGCCGGCGGCAGCGCAGCCACCAGCGCGCGGCTCACCTCGCGGGCCACGGTGTACGTGCCGACGAGCAGTTCGGTGCCGCCGTCGGCGGCGTTGCCCCAGGTGCGCGGCGCCACCCAGCCCATCACGTGCTGCTCGCCGCCGTCCGGGGCGGCGCAGACCTGGCCCGGCAGGATGACCGCGTCGGGCGGACGGTCCGGGTCGTCGGCCACGAGATAGGGCGCCGGTCCCTGCACCACCGCCACGTCGCCGGGCACCAGCCGACGGCGCACGCCCTCGGCCACCAGCCACGCAGAACCGCGGGCGACCGCCAGCACGGTCAACGGCGCCCCGTCCCGGATGCCGACCGACCACGGCGCCGCGAGCGTCGCCCGCAGCAGGAAGGCCTCGCGGGCCCGCGGCCCGTCGAGCAGACCGGCGACGGCGTCCATGGGCCGTCAATCTAGACGCTCGCGTATGTTCCTGCGCTGCACGGCGATGGTCCGTATCGACGCGGGCCGGTGCACTGGACGCATGCCGAACCTGACCCAGACCCTCGGAACCACCGCCGCCCTCGGCGCCGGCCTCGTCGGCGGCGTGTTCTTCGCCTTCTCCGGCTTCGTGATGCCGGCCCTGCGCCGGCTGCCCTCGGCGGACGGCGTCCGCGCGATGCAGTCGATCAACCGGACGGCGGTGCAGCCGCCGCTCATGATCGCCCTGTTCGGGACGGCCGCGGTGAGCGTCGCCGCCGGCGTGCGCGCCGCCCGCCACCTCGACGAGTCGTGGGCTCGCTGGACGCTCGCCGCCGCGATCGCCTACGTCGCCGCCGGTGTCGTGGTGACCATCGGCGCCAACGTGCCGCTCAACGACGGGCTCGCCGCGCTCGACCCGGCGGCGGCCGGGTCGCAGTGGGAGACGTTCCTCTCCCGCTGGACCGCGTGGAACCACGTGCGGACGGTCGGCTGTGCCGCCGCGTGCGCGCTGTTCGTGACCGGGGCGCTCGGCAGCTCCGACGCGTGATCGTCAGCCGATCGGCCCGTCCCCCACGATGCCGACGGCCATCGCCCGGGAGACCGTCCCGGCCGCGGTGCAGTGCGACGAGCCCACCGGGCACGAGACGCTGTCGTACTCGGAATCGATGCCGGTGAGGACGGGCTGCGGCACCACCGTCAACGCGGCGCCGTTCCAGTGGGCGACCAGCGGTCGGAACGTCGTCCCGCCGGGCGCGTAGGTGCCGACGACGGTGCACGACGCCGTCGCGTCGCACGAGACTCCGTAGACGTCGGCGAGGCGCCCGGGCAGCGCACGTGGCGTGAAGCGCGTGCCGTCCCAGCTCGACACCGTCGGGGTTCCGTAGTCGTTCGGAGCCGTCACCATGCACGCGGATGCCGCTGCGCACGAGACGTCCCCGAGTGCGGAATCGGACGGCAGGCCGGAGGTGCTCACCGCGTGCCACGCACTGCCGTCGAAGCGCTCGGCGACCGGGTGCGGTCGTCCGCCGTAGGCGACGCCGACGGCGAGGCAGTAGGTCGCCGAGGCGCACGACACCTGGTTCAGCTGGGTCGGGTCGGTGGCGGCGCTCGCGCCGCGGGCGACCGTCCACGACGATCCGTTCCAGTGGGCGACGAGCGAACGCACGGGCAGGCCGTCCGCCCCGGTCGTGCCGACCGCCTCGCACGACGTCGGCGACGTGCACGAGACGCCGAGCACGTCGTCCTTGCCCTTGCCGGCCGGCTGCGGGATCGCGTGGGTCGTCCAGCGGACGCCGTCCCACATCGCAGACCCGCCCCTGCGCACGGCCGCGCAGAACGTCCTCGACAGGCAGTCGACGTCGGCCCACGCCGGGGTGATGTTGCCGGTGGCGTGGGTGCTCCACGCGCCGCCCGGCGCGGTGCGCGTGCGCAGCGCGGTGTCGCCCCGGGTCAGGTCGCTCGACTGCTGGGTGGCGGCACAGAACCCGTCCGGGGCGCACGACACGGACTGCATCAGGTTCGCGAGCCGGCCCACGGGCTGACGCACGGTCACCGGCTGCGGCGACGGTGTGCCCGCTGCCGTCGACGTGCTCCACGCACGGGCGTGCACCGTCTCGTCGCCGAGCTGGATGCCGCCCCGGTCGAACAGCAGGTCGCTGCCGACGACGTCGCACCGCGTGGCCGAGCAGCGCAGGCCCTCGGCGTCGACGAGCTCGCGCGACGCCTTCCCGTACGACCCCGCGGCCGTGCGGCGGACCAGCGAGTAGCCGACCGCGTCGTGCGCGTCGAGGTAACTGATGATCGAGGTGCAGGTGAACGAGGCCGTGCACGCGACCGCGACGCCGTCGCCGCTGCGTCGGACCGACGTCGGCATGGTGCCCAGGCGCCAGCGTCCGCCCGACAGCACGGCCGTCGTGGCACCGCCGCCGACGGCGAGGCACCGCGAGGCGGTGGGGCACGAGATGTCGACGAGCGTCGAGCCGGACCGGCCGCGGGGCAGGTGGACGGCTGACCAGCTGCGCCCGTTCCACCGCTCGGCCCGCGGGCGTCGGGACGTGTACCCCGGCGTGGCCCCGACGCCGTAGCAGGCGGTCGCGGACGGGCAGGTCACCGCGTCGATCCGCATGCCGGACGGCGCCGTGTGCCGCCCCCAGACCTTCCCGTTCCAGTGCCACGCTGCGTTCGCGCCCGAGGCGGTGCCGACCAGCTGGCAGTCGGCGCGGGTGCGGCACGCGACGTCGCTGAGCCGGGTGTGACCGGCGGGCCCGACGGTGAGGCGGGTGAAGCGGCTGCCGTCCCACCGCACCGGCTGCCCGATGCCGGCGTCGTCGCTCGCGATGATCATGCAGAAGGTCGCGGACGAGCACGACACCGAGTCGAAGGACGTGAACCCCGCCGGCACCGCGGCGGTGACCGGGCGCCACGTGCTGCCCCGGGTCTCGGCGAACGGCCGCAGCAGTCCGTCCGTCGCCACGCGCCGGCCGACGGCCAGGCACCGTCCGCCCGCGCACGCGATGCCGAGCAGCTTGGCGTGAGGAAGGTCGGGGCCGGCCGCCGGAACGACGGCCGTCGTCCAGGTCGGGGCCGCGGAGGCCGGCGCCGCGACGGCCGCGCCACCGGCGAGCACCAGCGCGAGGGCGAGCACCACGCGCCGGAAGCCGACCTGGCGGCCGAGGGTCGTGATCACTCCGTGACCTTGGCACGGAGATCACCGGCGGCGAAGGGGACCGTCGGGCGCCGATCACATCGGATTCTCATGAAGCCTGGCAGCCTGCTCGCATGGGCTTCGGCATCGACGGCGTACGGGTCGGCCACTGGACGGACGCTGCGGCTGAGACCGGGTGCACCCTCGTCGAGCTGCCGCCCGGCACGGTCGCGTCCTACGAGGCCCGCGGTGGAGCACCGGCCACGCGGGAGCTGGTCGCCCTGGAGCCGGACAAGATGGTGTCCGCGGTCGACGCCGTGCTGCTCACGGGCGGCTCGGCGTTCGGGCTGGCCGCCGCCGACGGGGTGATGCGCCACTACGAGCGGGCGGGCCGCGGCGTACTCACACCGGCGGGGGTCGTCCCGATCGTCCCCACGCTCGGCCTGTTCGACCTGGCGGTCGGCGACGCCGGCGTCCGTCCCGGACCCGAGGCGGGCGCTGCCGCGGCGCGCGACCTGCGGCCGGACGCGGTGGTGTCGGGTCGGGTCGGCGCCGGGGCGGGCGCCTACGTCGGGCACTGGCGCGGTCCGGACGGCCGCCGCCCCGGCGGGCTGGGGCACGCCGTCCGCACGGGCGGTGGCGTGACGGTCGCGGCCCTCGTCGCGGTCAACGCGTTCGGCGACGTCGACCCCGGCGACGGCAGCCTCGACGGGGACGCCGTGGCCGCCGTGTCCCGGTTGTCGGTCGCGTTCGGGCCGCGCGAGCACACGACGATCGGCGTGGTCGTCACCGACGCGCACCTGGACAAGACGCAGTGCCGACTCGTCGCGCAGGGCGCCCACGACGGTCTCGCCCGCGCCGTCACGACGCCCCACACCCGTGCGGACGGCGACGCGTTCGTCGCCGCCGCGACGGGCACCGCGACCGGTACCGCCGCCACGGCCGGGGCCCACGTCGACCTGGTACGACTGCTCGCGCTGCACACCGTCACCGCCGCCGTGCGGTCGGTGGGGTAGCCGGCGCGGCGTCGTGGGCACGTGACCGGGTACGCGCGTGGTGAGCGTCTCGGGCCCCCCGGCGTTGCAGACGGTGCACAACGGGCATGATCGGGCAGAGACGTGCGGACGCGCGTCCGGGCGAGCGGAGGTGGCGGTGACGGTTCACGCCGACGCGGCCTCCGCCGGTGCCACACCGGAGGGGAACCCGCCCACCATCGCCGAGCACGTCGGCCTCGTGACCGACCGGCTGGCCGAGGAGCTGGCGGCGCTGGCCGAGGGCTGGGACGCGACCCTGCCCGACGACTCGTGGGCCGCCGCGATGGACCTTCCCGGCCGGCTGAGCTCGCTCGTACTCGGCGGCGGTAAGCGCACCCGTCCGGTGATGATCCTGCTCGGCTGGGTGGCGGGGCACGGTGTCGACGGGTACGACGACGTCGTCCGGGCATCGGTGGCACTGGAACTGCTGCACGCGTTCGCCGTCATCCACGACGACGTGATGGACGAGTCACCCACCCGCCGCGGCCTGGCGAGCGTGCATGCCGAGGCCGCCCGGTTGCACGCCGCCCACGACGGGCGGGGTGACAGCGCGCGGTTCGGAGACAGCGTGGCGGTGCTGGTCGGCGACCTCGCGCACTCCGAGGCCGAGCGGCTCGCCGCGGGCCTGCCCGCGCCGCTGCGCGCGATCTGGCAGCAGATGGTGATCGAGCTGCTGGCCGGCCAGGTCACCGACATCGTCGGCACGGCCGCCGGGCAGCGGCACCTCGGCTTCGCCCGGCGCGTCGCCCGCCGCAAGACCGGCCTGTACACGATCGCCCGGCCGCTGCAGCTGGGCGCCGCCGCCGCCGGGGCGGCACCGGCCGCGCTCGACGCGCTGGCCGAGTTCGGCCGCCAGGTCGGCGACGCCTTCGCGCTGCGCGACGACCTGCTCGGTGTCTACGGCGACCCCGGCACGACCGGAAAGCCCATCGGCGACGACATCCGGTCCGGCAAGCCCACCGTGCTGCTCGCGCTCGCGACCGAACGGCTCGAGGGCGACGACGCCGCCCTGCTCGCCCGCGCCGGCTGCGCGGACATGACCGACGCGGAGGTCGACGCGGTCGCCGAGGCGCTGCGGCGTACCGGCGTGGTCGCCACGGTCGAGGCGATGATCGACACCCGTACCCGCGACGCCCTGGCCGCGCTCGACCCCGCCCTGCTCTCCGGCGCGGGCATCACCCAGTTGCGGCGGCTCGCCACCGAGCTCGCCGGCCGGAGGTCCTGACCCACTCATGCAGCCCGTGATCGTCATCGGGGCGGGGCTCGCCGGCCTCGCCACCGCCTGCCACCTCAGCCGCCGCGGCTACGACGTCACCGTCGTGGAGTCCACGTCCGCGCCCGGCGGCCGTGCCGCCACCCGCCGCGACGGCGGCTTCACCTTCGACCTGGGCCCGACCGTGCTGACCATGCCCGGTCTGATCAACGACGTGCTGCGCGCGGCCGGCGCGGATCCGAAGGCGGTGCTGCCGCTACGACGGCTCGACCCCGCCTACCGCGCGCGCTACGCCGACGGCAGCGAACTGCTGGTGCGCTCGTCGCTCGACGCGATGCGCGCCGAGATCGCCACCCGCTGCGGTGCGCACGACGCGGACGGGTTCGACGGCTTCGTCGACTGGCTCGGCGAGCTGTACGAGGTCGAGCTGCCGAACTTCATCGACCGCAACTTCGACTCGCCGCTCGACCTGCTCAGCGACCCCCGCGCGGCGGCGAAGCTGGTGCGGCTCGGCGGCTTCGGCCGGCTGAACCGCGCGGTCGCCAAGTACTTCGACGACGAGCGGTTGCGCCGGCTGTTCAGCTTCCAGGCGCTGTACGCCGGCCTCGACCCGACGCGCGCGCTGGCGCTCTACGCGGTGATCACCTACATGGACACCGTCGAGGGCGTGTGGGTCGCCGAGGGCGGCATGCACGCGGTGCCGGTCGCGTTGGCCGACGCCGCAGCCGCGGCGGGCGTGACCTTCCGCTACGAGGCCGAGGCGGTCGAGATCCTGCGCCGGTCCGACACCGGCGGGGTCGCCGGCGTGCGCCTGGCCGACGGCGACAAGCTGCGCGCCGACGCGGTCGTCTGCACCGCCGACATCGGCACCACCTACGAACGACTCCTGCCCGATCTGCGGGCGCCGCGCGCGGTGCGCCGCGCTGGATACGCCCCGTCGGCGGTGGTCTGGCACGTCGGGGCGAAGGGCGCGCCCGCGGACGGCACGACCCACCACAACATCCATTTCGGACGGCAGTGGTCCGAGTCGTTCGAGGCGCTGATCCGCAGTCGGCAGCTGATGCCCGACCCGTCGAGGCTGGTGTCCGTGCCCTCGTTGTCCGACCCGTCGCTGGCTCCCGAGGGTGCCAGCACCATGTACGTGCTCGAGCCGGTGCCGAACCTCGCCGCCGACCTCGACTGGAAGCGCGAGCGCGACGCCATGCGCGAGCGCCTGCTGGCCTTCCTGGGTCAGGAGGGATATCCCACCGACATCGTGTCCGAGCATCTCGTCACGCCCGCCGACTGGCAGGACGAGGGGCTGAGCGCGGGCACGCCGTTCTCCCTCGCGCACACCTTCGTGCAGACCGGCCCGTTCCGTCCGAAGAACACCGTCCGGCGAGTGCCCGGACTCGTGCTCGCCGGCGGCGGCACCACGCCCGGGGTGGGCGTGCCCATGGTGTTGCTGTCCGGACGCCTCGCGGCCGAACGGGTCGGGCAGTGGCTGCGCGGCGAGGAGGCCGCGTGAGCCCCCGGTCCGAGGTCGATCTCGAGCGCGAGTTCGACGCCGCCGCACCGCAGTACGACCGCCTCGTCGGCCTGAACCCCGGCTACCACGACCACCTGGCCGAGGCCGCCCGCACGCTGGTCGCGCAGCTACCGACCGATCGGTCGGTCCGCGTGCTCGACCTCGGGTGCGGGTCGGGAGCGTCGACCGTGGCCCTCGTCGACGCGCTCGCCGGGCACGAGACCGCGGACCTGCTCGGCGTCGACGCGTCCGACGGCATGCTCGACGAGGCCCGGCGCAAGAGCTGGCCGGACGAGGTGCGCTTCGTGCACGCGAAGGCCGAGCAGATCCCGTCCCTCGTCGACGGCGGGGTCGACGGCGCCCTGGCCTGCTACCTGTTCCGCAACATCGACGATCGCGACGGCGCGCTCGAGGCGGTGCGGCAGGTGCTCGCACCCGGCGGAACGCTCGTGACGCAGGAGTACTCGGTCGCGGGGTCACGCCGCTCGCAGCTGCTGTGGACGATCGTCTGCTGGCTGATCGTCATCCCGCTGTCGTTGGTGTTCGGACGCCGCACCACGCTGTACCGCTACCTGTGGCGCAGCGTGCTGCGCTTCGACTCGGTGGCCCGTTTCGAGCAGCGGTTGCGGCGCGCCGGGTTCACCGACATCGAGGTGGCGACCGTGGGCGGCTGGCAGAAGGGCATCCTGCACACGATCACCGCTCGCCTGCCCGACTAGCGGCGCGCGGGACCGCCCACCTCGCCACGACGCACCCGGTACGTGCGCTCGGCGTAGGCGAGGTCGTCGACCCACAGCCGCCGCTGCGAGCGGCGCATGAGCGGCCGCACCAGCGCCCCCACCCCGGTGGCGACGCGGAACCCCGTGCGGTCGCTGTACGCGATCGTCGCCTCGGTCATGAGGGTGCGGGCGGCGCCGTCGCGGTCGGTGCCCAGCGGCGTCGCATGGGTCTCGACGACGCTTCCCGCCCCTTCGCCCTCGACGATGTGCATGACGATCGTCCGCGCGTCGGGGCAGGAGAACTCGGCCTTCACCGGCACGCCGTAGGTCGGCCCGAGGCGGAACACGACGTCGACGACGAGTTTCTCGACGCTGCTGGCCGCGTCGTCGACGGTGAGGTGGCTGAACGCGTACGGGTGCAGCCACGAGCCGTGCCACGGGTCGAGGCGGTTGGCGACGACGTCACGCGGCTCGCAGCGGGCGGTCATGCCGATCACCGCCGTCAGCGACCGGTCGAGCGGCGGACGCCGGGTGACGATCGGCTCGTCGCGCTGCTCGCGGTCGTGGCCGGGCAGCCGCACCCACGCCAGCACGCCGTCGTCGTGCGCCGGCCAGGTGCGCCAGTCGGGACGACCCTTCGGGCCGAGCGCGAGCCCGTGCCACGTGCAGCGCAGCGCGTCACCGACGACGGGGCAGCCGTCGAGCTGCGCGCCGAGATGGGGACACGCACCCGGGCCGGCGTGCAGGCCACCGGACGCGTCGCGCCACAGCACCACCTCGCGGCCGGCGATCTCGCGGACGACGCTGCGCCGGGCGGGGACGTCCGCCGCCGCGCCGACGACGAACCAGCCACCCGGGTCGCGGCTCTCGGCGTCGGCGAGCGCGTCGGCGATGCGCTCGGGGTCGGCCTGCTTCCAGCTGGCGGCGAGCCGGTCGACCCGCGTGCGCGGGATGCGCTCGATCGGGATGCGGTCGCTCACGACGCCCGCTCGCGTCCGACACCGACGGAGTCGTCCGTCCGCTCCCGGGGTGCGCCGCGGGTCAGCCGCACCCACAGCGTGAGCGTGAGCAGCACGAGGGCGAACCCGAACAGGATGTCCTCGACGGGGGCGTAGGCCAGGCGGAGGCCGAGGATGCGGTCGGGGTCGTAACGCACGACCTCGAGGCCGGTGAGCAGGCCGTTGACGATCAGCTGGAAGAAGACGATCACCGCGTACGACACCCAGAAGACCTTCTGCGTGACGAGCCGGCTGCGCACCAGCCACAGGTCGATCGCGATCGCCAGGACCACGCCCAGCGCCGCGCCCTGCGTGTACGTCATGCCGACACCGTCCCCGCGCGGCGGCGCAGCGTGCCGTCGACCGCTTCGTAGGTCAGCACCGCACAGATCGGCACGACCACGAAGAACAGGAACTCCTCGATCGGCAACCGGCCGGGCAGGGTGACGCCGAGGGTCTGGTCGGGGTCGAACGTCCACCACCCCGCGCGCACCGCGAGCACGTCCCAGGCGACGAACACCGCCACGACGGGCACGAGGGTCGCCACCAGCGCCACGGGACGCCGGTAGACCCGCGCCGGGATCAGGAATTCGAGGGGCAGGGTCATGACGACGCAGGCGGCCAGGATCAGCGCGTAGGTCTGGGCCACTGCCGATCTCCCTCGTTCGCCGGACTCGCTCTCGAGGTTACGGGGCCTGGTTGGGCGTGAGGGCGGACGGGGACAGTGGCGTTCGTGACCGCTGAACCCGCAGAGCCGACTGCGGAATACGTGACCGAACTGGCCGACGGGTCCGTCGAACTGTCGCTGCCCGCCGAGAACGGGTCGGTGCCGGTGGCACGTCGCTACGTGCAGCAGCGGTGGACCCACCTCGACGAAGAGGTCCTGGACGACGTGGCATTGGTCGTCACCGAACTGGTCAGCAACGCGGTGCGGCACGGCGCGCCCGAGATCTGCGTGCGGCTGCGGGCGGAACCGTTCGCCGTCGACGTCGCGGTGTTGGACCACGGGCCGGGCACGCCGCGCAAGCGCGAGGCGGACGAGGTCGTGGGGCAGGGCAGCGGGCGCGGGCTCGCCATCGTCGACCGGCTCGCCGCTGCCTGGGGTGTGCAGCCGCTCGACGACCGCGTCGGCAAGATCGTGTGGGCGTCGATCGACCGGGTCTGATCAGACCCGGGTCCGGTCGAAGTCCGCGCGCTGGCCGGTGCCGAACTTGCGCAGGGCGCCGTCGGCGCTTGACGCGTTGGGCCGGTTGAAGATCCAGTTCTGCCAGGCGGTGAGCCGTCCGAAGATCTTCGTCTCGAGCGTCTCGGGGCCGGCGAAGCGGTAGTTGGCCTCGAGTCCGGTGAGCGCGTCGGGGCTGAAGGAGGCACGTTCCTCGACGGTGATGCGCACCTCCTCGTCCCAGTCGATGTCGTCCGGGCCGAACGTGACCAGGCC
Source organism: Jatrophihabitans fulvus (assembly GCF_054781375.1). Taxonomy (NCBI): domain Bacteria; kingdom Bacillati; phylum Actinomycetota; class Actinomycetes; order Jatrophihabitantales; family Jatrophihabitantaceae; genus Jatrophihabitans; species Jatrophihabitans fulvus. The sequence continues at coordinate 266,765 of NZ_BAAGUN010000004.1, read as the reverse complement.
GAGGGCGACGGCGTCGTCGGCCTCGAGGGCGTCGCCCTGCCGGGCCGTCACCGCGGCCAGCGCCTCGTCGTCGCCCCAGAAGCGTGTCTGCAGCCGGGTGAGGTCGTTGCCCATCGGCAACGCGCCGAGATTGGCGGCGCCGACGGTCACCGTCGCCGGGGCGGCGTCCGGGTCGACGTCCTCGAAGACACCGAACAGCTGGAACGAGCGGTCGGCGGCGAGCGCGAGCTCGAGCAGCGACCCGGCGAAGCAGCTGCCCGGCTCGATCAGGGCGACCAGTGACCGGCTGGTCACGTCGAGCCGCTTGAGCGTGCGCTTGAGGTACAGCAGCACCTCGTTCGCGAGCCAGTCGGTGTCGCGGTGCGCGAGCAGCAGGTCGTCGTGGGCGAGCACCGCGGCGGCGTCGCCGCGAGTCTTCAGCACCCACGTGCCGAGCTCGGGCTCGTTGGTGCGCAGGTCGAGGATCAGGTCGTCGAGCTCGCGGGTGAGTGCGAGCGTCCAGAAGTCGGCGCCCCGCTCGTGCAGCGCGGCGATGTCGGACGGCGCCTCGCCCTCGGGGCCGTGGACGGTGATGGTGACGCTGCGCTGGTCGCGGTCGAACGCCGCCGTGACGTGCGGGTACGTGATGCCGGCGTCGGTGCGTTCCTTCTGCAGCGGCGGCAGCTCGATGCCCGTCGCGTCGGACGGACGCGACGACCCCTCGCCGAGCTCGGCGGCGCGCGCGGCGACGGTCTCGTCCCACTTCTGGCGGGGGACGACCTCGTCCACGAGCTTCCACTGCACGGCCTTCGCGCCGCCCACGCCCTCGCTCTTGGTGGCGAAGTAGTCGGCGAGGTCGCGGCGCACGTGCCGCTTGTCGACCACGCGGGTGAGCCCGCCGGTGCCCGGGAGCACGCCGAGCAGCGGCAGCTCGGGCAGCGACACCGCGGACGACCGGTCGTCGACGAGCATGAGGTGGTCGCACGCGAGCGCGATCTCGTAGCCGCCGCCCGACGCCGTGCCGTTCATGGCGGCGATCCAGCGCTGACCGGAGTTCGCGGACGCGTCCTCGATGCCGTTGCGGGTCTCGTTGGTGAACTTGCAGAAGTTCACCTTCCAGCCGTGCGCGGACGCGGCGAGCATGCGGATGTTCGCGCCCGCGCAGAAGATCTTGTCCTTGCCGGACGTCAGCACGACCGTGCGGACCTCGGGGTGCTCGAAGCGCAGCCGCTGGACGATGTCGTACAGCTCGATGTCGACGCCGAGGTCGTAGCTGTTGAGCTTGAGCTCGTAACCCGGCACGAGCCCGCCGTCCTCGGCGACGTCCATGACGACGGTCGCGACCGGACCGTCGTAGCTGACCCGCCAGTGCCGGTAGCCGTCCGGCGTGCGGCGGAAGTCGATCGAGGGTGCGAGTTCCACGGCCGTCATACCTCGAAGTGTCTACGAAATGATGCGGAAACGTCAACCGTTTGTGGAGCTTTCACGGGTCGTGCTTGACGTCGAGGCGATGGTGAACGCATGCCCACGACGAGCGCCGGGCCCGTCCGGCAGCGGGTCGACCGGGTGCGGCTCGCCGACGGCACCCGGGTCGGTTTCGCCACCGTGGGCTCGGGGCCGCCGATGCTGTGGGTGCCCGGCTGGGTCTCGCACCTCGACCTCGGCTGGGCCTTCCCCGCCGAACGGCGCTTCTACGAGGCGCTGGCCACCGGACGGACGCTGGTGCGCTACGACCGGCCCGGGTGCGGGACGTCCGACCCCTGCGACGCCACCGACGCGGTCGCGCTCGAGTTCGAGGTGATCGAGGCCGTGCTCGCCGCGATCGGCGCGAGTTCCGCCGACGTGGTGGGGTCGTCGCTGTCGGCCCCGCTGGCCGTGCTGTGGGCAGCGGCCCGCCCGGACGCGGTGCGCCGGCTGGTGCTCTACGGCGGCTGGCTCGACGGTGACGCGCTCGGGCCGCCCGCGGTGCGCGAGCACGTGCTCGGGCTCGTCGAGCAGCACTGGGGGCTGGGCTCGGAGGTGCTCACGGGCATCTTCGCGCCCGACGGCGACGCCGCCTTCCGTACCGCCTTCGCCACCTACCAGCGCGAGTGCTGCCCCGCCGCCACCGCACGGCGGACGCTCGCGCTCGGTTACGGGCTGCACGTCGCGGACGCGGCCGCGCGGGTGCGCGCGACGACGCAGGTGATCCACCGCGAGGGCGACCGCGCGGTCCCGGTCGCCGAGGGCCGCCGGCTGGCCGCGACGATCCCCGGCGCCGCACTCACGGTGCTTCCCGGCCGGGCGCACATCCCGTTCGCGGGCGACGTCGACGCGCTCGTCGACGCCATCCGAAGTGGGTTGGGTCTTCCTCCTGTCGAACGCCCCGTCGCCCCGCGGCTGACGCGCCGCCAGCTCGAGGTGGCCGCGCTGGTCGCCGACGGCCTCACCAACCGCGCCATCGCCGCCCGCCTCGTCATCACCGAGCGGTCCGCGGAGTCGCATGTCGAACGCATCCGCGACCGCCTCGGCTTCCGCAACCGGGCGCAGATCGCGGCCTGGTTCACCGCCGAGCAGGCTGCGGACGGCGCCGGAAAGCGGTAGTTCCACGGCTGCATCGCGGCCCCGCGACGACGACGATGGACGACGCCCGTCCACCACAGGTCAGGAGAACCCGATGTCACTCGGCACCCGTCTGTTCGCCCTCGCCTACGACGCGTTCCTGCGTCCGGGAGAGCGTCGCGGCATGCACGCGCAGCGGGCCGAACTGCTCGCGGCGGCCCGGGGACGCACCCTCGAGATCGGCGCCGGGACCGGGCTCAACCTGGCGCTCTACCCGGACTCCGTCACCGACCTCGTCCTCACGGACTCCGACGCGGCGATGCTGCGGCGGTTGCGGCGGCGGACGGAGCGCGGCGGCCGGCCGGCGACGGTCGTGCCGGCCCCGGCCGGGGACCTGCCGTTCGCGGACGGCACGTTCGACACCGTCGTCTGCACGCTCGTGCTGTGCACGGTGGCCGACCCGTCCGCCGCGCTGCGCGAGATCGACCGGGTGCTGGCGCCGGGCGGGCGGTTGCTCGTCATCGAGCACGTGCGCGCGGCCGACCCGCGGCTCGCGCGCCGGCAGGACCGGTGGCGGCGGCCGTGGGCGGCGTTCGCCGCCGGCTGCACGTGCAACCGCGAGACCGGCGCCGCCCTGCGGGACGCGGGCTTCGACGCGACCTCGCTGCGGGCGGCGACGTGGTCGGGCGTGCCGCGCATCGTGCGTCCGCTCGTCGTCGGGCAGGTGCAGCGGGTCACGGCGACGACCCGCCCCTGATCGCCGTCAGAAGCCGACGCGCTTGGTGTAACCGCCGTCGACGACGAGGTTCTGTCCGGTCACCCAGCTCGCCACCGGGCTGGCCAGGACGACGACCATGTCGGCGATCTCGTCCGCGGTGCCCATCCGGCCGCCGGGGTGCCGGTCGCGGTCGCGGGCGTAGATGTCGGGGTGCCGCTCCCTGATGCTGTCCCACCGCCGGCCCTCGATGAAGGTCGGGCCGGGCGAGACCGTGTTGGCGCGGATGCCGTCACCGCCCCAGCGTTGCGCGAGCTGCGCCATGTAGTTGATCGTGGCCGCCTTCAGCGCGCCGTAGCTCGGATTGATCGGCACGTCGTGGTGCTCGATCGCGGTGATGGTGCCGACCTGCACGATGGCCGCCGCCGACGACCGGTCGAGATGCGGTTTGGCCGCCTCGCACAGCGCGACGCAGCCGAGGATGTCGACGTCGAAGACGGTGCGCCACGGCGCCGACCCGTCACCGTGCTGGCCGCTGGCGCTCACGTTGCTGACGACGACGTCGACACCGCCCAACCGCTCGGCGGACGACCCCACCCACGCGCGGACGGCGGCCTCGTCGGCGAAGTCGCACACGTCGCCCGTCACCGTGCCGAGCGGGGACAGGTCACGCACCGCCGCCTCGACACCAGCACCGTCACGCGCGCAGAGCGCGACGCTCGCCCCCTCGCGCAGCAGGCGCTCGGCGACCGCGCGGCCGATGCCGTGGCTGCCGCCGGAGACGAGGGCACGGGCACCGCTGAGGCCGAGGTCCATGGCGGCACGCTAAGTCATATAGATGAATCGACGCAACGGGGTGGTGGCATCACCACTAGGCTGCTGCCTCGTGACCGCCGCGGGGAGTGCAGAAGCGCCGCTGTACCGGCAGGTGCGCGACACCCTGCACCGTCGCCTGGTCGACGGCGAGTACACGCCAGGGCAGAAGCTGCCCAGCGAGACCCGGTTGGCCGAGGAGCTGGACGTGCACCGGCTGACCGTCCGCCGGGCCGTCGAGGAGCTCGCCCGCGAGGGCCTGCTGCAGGCGCGCCAGGGATCGGGCACGTTCGTCACCCACCGGCAGGCGCCGATCGCGGTCACGATCCCGCTGTCGCGCGACGAGTTCGCGTCCGGCATCGAGCGCCAGATGCTCGAACTGGGCCGCAGCTACCGCGACGTGCTGATGTCCAGCGAGCTCACCGAGGACGCCGCGGTACGCCGCGACCTGCGCTATCCCCGCGGTCGCCTGCGGCGGGTCGACAGCGCGCTCGAGGTCGACGGCGAGACCTGGGTGTGCTCGACCGCGTGGGGCCCGGAGCGCGCACTGTCGGGCGTCGCCGCGCGGTGGCGCGAGACCGACGGCGTCTACGGGCTGCTGCTGGACCGCGTCGAGGGAGGGCTGCGGTACGTGTGGCGGTCGTTCGCCGCCGAGGCCGCGTCGCCCGAGGACGCCGAACTGCTCGGCGTGCGCCCGGGCACGCCGGTGCTCGTCCGCGAGGGTCTGACCGCGGACGTCGCGGGCAAGCCGGTCCTGCGGGTGCGGCGGCGGGCGCGCGCCGACCGGGTGCGCTACCTGGTCGAGTACGGCACGACCTGACGTCCGGAGGTTGACCGGGCGCGTCCGACTGAGTTGTATAGATGAGTCAGTCGGCCTTCGGAGGTTGCCATGTCCACCCCGCCCTACATCACCGCGCTCGACTTCACCCGCGAGATGCGGGATGACGCGCTCGACGTGATGCGTCGCCTCGTGGGCCACTACCGGGCGAAGACGACCGACCAGGCGCCCGAGCAGTACTCGGAACCGGTCGATCGCTACCGCGATCCCGAGCTGTGGCAGCGCGAGATCGAGCACATCCACCGCACGGTGCCCCTGCCGGTCGCGCTCTCGGCCGAGCTGCCCGAACCCGGGTCGTTCAAGTCGCTCGAGATCGTCGGCACGCCGGTGATCGTCACCCGCGACCGCGACGGGCAGGTGCGGGCGATGGTGAACGCCTGCCGGCACCGTGGCGCCGAGATCCTGCCGTCCGGCACCGGAACGACCCGCCGGTTGACGTGCCCGTATCACGCGTGGTCCTACGACCTGTCCGGATGCCTCGTCGGCGTCTACGGCGAGGACACGTTCGGCGGGGTCGACCGCGAGCGGCTCGGCCTGCTGTCGCTGCCGGTCGCCGAGCGGGCCGGGTTCGTCTTCGTGAGCCTCGACCGCGGGCGTCCGATGGACCTCGACGCCTGGCTCGGACCGATGGGCCCGGTGCTCGACGGTCTCGCGATCGACCGGTGCCACCACCACGGCACCACCCACCTGCCCGGCCCGAACTGGAAGCTCGTCGTCGACGGCTATCTCGAGGGCTACCACTTCGCGTCGCTGCACACCCAGACCGTGTTCAAGACCAACCACTCGAACATGGCGACGTTCGACGCGTTCGGCCCGCACATGCGCGTGGCGTTCGCGCTCAAGGCCATCGGGGCGTCCGCCGACAAGCCCGAGGACGAGTGGGAGCCGGCCGCCAACGTCGGTCCGATCTTCTGGCTCTTCCCCGGCATCGCGATCGCCGGCGGCTGGCGGCGCATCGTCGAGATCTCGATCGTGCTGCCCGGCACCGCCTGGGACACCTCGACGACCGAGCAGCACACCCTGCTGCGCGAGCCTCCCGCGGACGACGAGGAGGTCAAGGTCGCCGACCACGCCCGGGACTGGTTCTACGAGGTCACCCTCGAGGAGGACTACCGCACCGGCGAGGGCGTGCAGCGCGGCCTCGACGCCCTCGCGGGCACGTCGTTCACGTTCGGGCGCAACGAGCCCGGCGTGCAGCACTTCCACCGCACCGTCACGGAGATGGTGAACGGCGGCTGACGCGATGGAACTCCGTCCGCTGTGCCGCTTCGCGCTGCGCTACGACCACGCGAGCTGGCACCGGCCGTACGCGGGCGACCAGGGACAGGGGTTCGGCGCGGGCACCGGCACCGTCGACGGACCGGCGCTGACCGGCACGTTGCTCTGGTCGAACCACGCGCACCGTCGCGAGGACGGTGTCTGGTGCCCGAGCGTGCGCGGTTACGTGACGACGTCCGACGGCGCCGAGGTGCTGGTCGCGATCGACGGCGTCTCCGTGCTCGAACGCGCCCCCGACGTGCGGCGATCGGTGCTGGCGACGGTCGCGTTCACGACGTCGGCGGACGCGTACCGCTGGCTCAACACCGCCTTCGTCGTCGGCGAGGGCGAGTTCAGCGAGGTCGAGGGCGGCTGGTGGCTGCAGTGCCACCTCGCCCGCAACGAGCTCGTCGCCCACCCGCCCGCCATCGGGGTCGAACCGCCGCTCGCCTTCCGTCCGCCGGCATGACCACCCTGCTCGCCGAACCGGTGCACCGCGGCGGCGACCTGCTCGGCGAGTGCCCGGTGTGGGACGAGCGGCAGGGCGTGCTGCACCGCGTCGACGGCGTGGCGGGAGCGGTGCTGACCCTCGACGTCGCCACCGGTCACGAGACCCGCCATGACCTCGGACGCCACGTCGGCAGCATCGCCGTGCGGGAAGACGGTGACGGCCTGGTCGTAGCCGCGCAGGGCGGCTTCCGCTCGCTCGGGCCGCCGTCGGTGCTGCTCGCTCCGGTCGATCGCGACGTGCTGCTGAACGACGGCGCGTGCGATCCCGCCGGACGCTTCGTCGCGGGGACGATGCGCGCCGACGCGACCGGTCGCGACGGCCACCTGCTGCGGCTGGACGGTGACACCGCGGTGCCGCTGCTCGACGGAGTCGGCATCGGCAACGGTCTGGCGTGGACGGCGTCCGGCACCTCGCTGTACTTCATCGACAGCGTGCTCGGAAGGGTCGACGAGCTGGCGTACGACGTCGCCGACGGCGTCGTCACCGCGCGGGAACCGGCGTTCGACCTCACCCGGTACGACGGAATGCCGGACGGGATGACGATCGACGCCGACGGCTGCCTCTGGATCGCGTTCTACCGCGGCGGCGCCGTCCGACGGTTCGCGCCCGACGGGCGACTGCTCGCCGAGGTACGCGTGCCGACGGCCCGCACGACGAGTTGCTGCCTGGGCGGGGACGACCTGCGCGACCTGTTCGTCACGACCGCCCGCCGCAGCATCCGCACCGCCGACCTCGACCCCGACCCGCTCGCCGGATCGGTGTTCCACGTGCGCGTCGACGTCCCCGGCGTGCCGGCGTCGCGCTGGCGACCCTAGGGTTTTTGCGCAGAAACAATCATTTGCGGCGTGGCGGACGGCGGACGGGGCGGGAACCGTAGTTCGACGACGATCTCCAACCCGGCGTCGGCGAGCAGGGCGGTCAGGTCCTCGGGCCGGTAGAGGTGGGTCGTCCACTCGACCGGCACGTCGCCGTAGCAGCGCGTGCGTGAACGATCGCCCTCGCCGCAGTGGGTGCCGATGACCAGTTGCCCGCCGGGACGCAGCGCCTGCGCCATCGTCGCGATCACGCGGGGCAGCCACTGCCTGGGCAGGTTGAACCACGACCACCATCCGAGGACGCCGCCGAGCGAGTTCGGCTCGGGCCGCAGCTCGGTCACCGATGCGACCTCGAAACGGACGTCGGGATGCTGCCGCCGCGCGTGCTCGATCATGCGGGGCGACAGGTCGATGCCCCACACGTCGACCTGCCGCGCGTGCAGGTAGCCGGTGATCCATCCCGGCCCGCACCCGGCGTCCAGCACCGGCCCGACGTCGCGCACCTGCTCGGCGAACGCGTCGAGCGCCGCCCGCAACCAGGGGCCGGGGTCGCCGACCATGGCGACGTAGTTGTCCGCCACGGCGTCGTACGACGCCCGCACCGCGGCAAGATCGGCAGGCGGCTCGACACTCATGGTGCGGACGGTAGCGACGCGGTCAGACAGCGCCGTCGGCGTTCCTATCGAACCCAACGCTCCCGAGTCAGTCGGTAGACCACGCCGGGCCGCAGCGGATGCCCGTCGGCGAAGCCCGGCTGCTCGAAATCGTCGCCCGGGTCGTAGGTCATCCCGAGCCGTCGCATCACGGCCCGCGAGGGCTCGTTCGCCGCAGCGGTGACCGAGACGATGTCGGCGAGACCGGCAGGCCCGAACGCGAAGTCGACGGCGGCCCGCGCCGCTTCCGTCGCGTACCCGTGGTGCCACGCCGAGCGCGCATAACGCCAACCCACTTCGACAGCCGGCGTGAACGGCGCGTCGTAGGTCTGCAGAGCGAGCCCCGTGAAGCCGAGGAACTCGCCCGACGACTGCAGCTCGACCGCCCACAAGCCGTACCCGTGCTCCTCGAAGGATGCCTCGATGCGGTCGGCAAATCGATCGCTCTCCTCGCGGTCGAGCGACCCGCGAAGGAAGTGGGTGACCTCGGGGTCGGCATTGAGGGCCGCGAACGGTTCGCGGTCGCTCTGCCGCCACCGACGCAGCAGCAGCCGGTGCGTCCGCAGCTCGGGCGCGTCGATCATGACTGCTCCCCGGTTGCCTTATTCGAACATGTGAACTATAATATGAGGATGGACGGGCCTTTCGACACCGCAGCACTGCCCGGGGTGAGGGCTGCGCTCGGCTCGATGGTTCCGGTGCTCGATGCGGCCGACCGTATCGAGCGCATCAGACAGTTGCAGCAGCTGCGCGCGTCGCTCGACGCGCAGCTGATGACCCTGGCCGTCGCGCATCAGGACCAGCGCCGCGTCGAGGACGCGACGCGCGGCGTGCCGCCGCAGCGGCAGGGCGCAGGGGCGGCCGGTGAGGTGGCGCTCGCCCGGCGCATGTCACCGAACCAGGCCGACCGGTGGCTGCAACTGGCGCGGGTGCTGATCACCGAGATGCCGTCCACGTTCGCGTCCCTGCTCGCCGGGCGCACCACCGAGCGCCGCGCCGCGGCGATGGTCCGCGAGACCGTGTACCTGTCGCGGGACGACCGTGCCTACGTCGACCGCGCCCTCGCCGAGCGCCTCGAGAGCCTCGGCGACCGGGCCGTGGAGCGGGAGGCCCGGGCGCTGGCGCAGCAGCTCGATCCGGCCGGCGCCGCCGAGCGCGCCCGGCGTGCGTCCCGTGAACGGCGCGTGACCGTCCGTCCCGCGCCCGACGTGATGAGCTGGGTGACGCTGCTCCTGCCCGTCGCCCAGGGCGTCGCCGTCCGCGCGGCCCTGCAGAAGGCTGCCGACGAGCTGATCGGTCGTGGCGCTCAGGGCAGCAACGACGACGGCAGCGCGAAGACCCGGGACCAGGTGATGGCCGACCTCGCCGTCGAGCGGCTCACCGGCCAGACGTCAGCGGCCGCGGTGCCGGTCGAGATCGAGCTGGTGATGCCCGCAGACACGTTGCTGAACAACGGCGACCAGCCCGGCCACGTACCCGGCTTCGGACCCGTCCCGGCGCCTCTCGCCCGCGCCATCGCCTTCGCGGGAGGTGACGGCAAGGTCGCCCGCTGGCTGAGACGGCTGTACACGAGCCCCGACGGCCGGCGGTTGGTCGCCATGGATTCCGCACGCCGCCGCTTCGACCACGGCCTGGCCCACTTCATCGAACTCCGCGACCTCGGTACGTGCCGCACTCCGTGGTGCGACGCCCCGATCAGACACCTCGACCATGTCGAACGCGTCGCCGACGGCGGTGCCACCAGCGCCGCGAACGGCCAGGGCCTGTGCGAGCGCTGCAACTACATCAAGGAGACCTTCGGGTGGGCCGCCCTCGCGCGCCACGACGGCACCGTCACCACCGTGACGCCCACCGGCCACCGCTACGACAGCGCTGAACCCTGTCGCGGGTCCACCCCGGTCCGCACGACGCTGCGCTGGATGCCGGTCGTCCACTACGACGCCGGCGAACACCATGCCGCCTGAGCGCAGCTCGGCCTACTCCGCGCTGCGCTCCTGGGCCTGTTCCTCCACGAGGTGCTTGGCGTGCAGCTCCGCCTGCACCCGGCGCAACTCGTCGTCCTCGCTCAGCTCGCCGGCGAGCGGCTTGTGCTCCTGCTCCTCGAGCAACTCCTCGGCGACGTGCTCGACGACCTCGGTCTCCTCGGCGGGCAGCGCTTCCTCGGGGCCGGCGACCTCCACCTCGGGCGCCGTGACGTCGACGGCATCCTCGATGTCCTCCGGGTCCGACGTGCCCGGGCGCGAGGCGGTCGGCGCCTGCGGCTCGGGGTGCGCCTCGGGACGCGGCTGCGGCGAGCCTGCGGGATCGAGCGACGCAAGCAGCCGTTCGGCGGCGGCGTCGAGCACCTCCACCCCCCGCTCGAGGGTGGTTGCGACGGGCGAACGCCGCCCCAGCTTCGACGCGGCGACACCGGCCGCCAGTGCCAGCGGCGTCCGAACCAGCAGCTGTTCGGCTCGCACCGCCGTCCGCAGCACGGCGACGGTCGGGTTCGGCTTGTTCGGCGCAGCAGTCATGCCCTATGCCCTACCCGCGCGACACGTCGTCTCGAACGTGTGCGTCGACGGCCACACCCGCGCCGGACGATGGTCGCGCCGTGACCTCCGGGACACGCACCCAGCCCGAGGTTAGGCATGCCTATTAGGGTGGCCGCCGTGCCGGACGCGACCACCCCGAGCGGCGCGTGGGGCCTGCTGCGCCGCATGCTGCGCCGACGTGGCCGGCTGCTGACCGGCTCGTACCTGCTGCTCGCGGTCTGGGCGACGAGCGAGGCCCTGGTGCCGGTCGTCCTCGGCGCGGTCATCGATCACGGCATCGCCACCGGCGACGTCGGCGCGTTCGTGGCCTGGCTCGGCGTGCTCGCTGCCGTGATGGCCGTCCTGAGCTACGGCTACCGCTTCGGCGCCCGCCTCGGCATGCGCGCCACGCAGGACGAGTCGCACGCGCTGCGCGTCGAGATCGCCGAGCGCGAGCTGCATCCCCGCGGCGCCGACACCGACCTGCTGCCCGGCGAGGTCCTGTCGCTCGCGACCGGTGACGCCGACCAGGTCGGGCTGCTGCTGCGCCTGCTCGCCTACGCGCTGGGCGCGCTGACCGCGATCGTGGTGAGCGCCGTGTACCTGCTGCGCGTCGACGTCACGATCGGGCTCGTCGTGCTGGTCGGCGTGCCCGTCGTGCTCGGCCTCGTGCAGGTCGTCAGCCCCGTCATCTCGCGTCGCAGCGCCCGGCAGCACGAGGTGATCGCGCACGCGTCCGGCCTCGCCACCGACATCGTGCGTGGCCTGCGTCCGCTGAAGGGTTTCGGCGGCGAGGGCGCCGCGGTGGCCCGGTACCGCCGGGCCAGCCGGGTCGCGCGCGACGCGAGCGTGCGCACCGCCCGCTCGTACGGCTACCTGTTCGGGCTCACGACCGGCCTGTCCGGGGTGTTCCTCGCCTTCGTCGCCCTGCTGGCCGGACGGGCGGCCCTCGCCGGCGACATCTCCCTGGGCGAGCTCGTCGCCGTCGTCGGGCTGACGCAGTTCCTCGCCGAGCCGATCACCGGCCTGGGCGAGGTGAGCGCCTACGCCGCGTCAGCGCACGGGTCGGCCGGACGGATCGCCCGCTTCCTGCACTCGCCCCACCTGATCGCCGTGGACGGTTCGGCCACCGTGGCCGGCACCGCCGCACTCGAGCTGGACGACGTGCGCAGCGGGCCGCTCCGGGGCCTGTCGCTGCGCTGCGACCCCGGACGGTTCGTGGCCCTGGCCGTCGACGACCCCGCCACCGCCGACGCCCTGCTCGATGTGCTCGCCGGGCGGCGTCCGGACGCGGGCCGCGTCACGCTCGGCGGGGTCGACCTCGCCGAGCTGAGCATCGCGGCACGGCGCAGCGCACTGCTCGTCTGCCCGCACCACGTCGACTTGTTCGAGGGCACCCTGCGCAGCAACGTCGACCCCCACGACCGGCTCGACGCCGACGACCTCGCGGCGGTGCTCGCGGCGTCCGCGGCCGACGACGTCGTGGCGTCGGCGGACGGTGGACTCGACGCCCCGGTCTCGCCGTCCGGCTCGACGCTCTCGGGCGGCCAGCGGCAGCGGGTCGCGCTGGCCCGGGCGCTGGCCGCACCCGCACCGGTGCTCGTGCTGCACGAGCCCACGAGCGCGGTCGACGCCGTCACCGAGCAGGCGATCGCCCGGGGCGTGGGGACGGTGCGCGCCGGTCTCTCGACGCTCGTCGTCACCTCGAGCCCGGCGCTGCTCGACCTGGCCGACGAGGTCGTCGTCGTCCGCGACGGACGGGTCGCCGCACGCGGCGCTCACCGCGATCTCGTCGCCGGCGACGCCGCGTACCGGCAAGCGGTGGTGCGGTGACCACCCGCGACCTGCTCCCCATCGCCGGACCCCGCCCGACCGCCGCCCTCGCGATGCGGTTGCTGCGGCGCCGGCGCGGCGCGCTGGCGTTGACCGTCGCCGCCTTCGTCGTCGCCGGCCTCAGCAGCATGGTGGCGCCGCTCGCGCTGGGCCGCATCGTCGACGCGGTGCGTGACGGTGACGACGCGTCGACCGTCACCCGGCTGGCGCTGGTCGTCGCGGCCGCGGCGGTCGTCGGCGGCGTGGCCACCACGCTGTCGGCGGCCGCGCTCGCCCGCGTGACCGCGCCGGCGCTGGCGGACCTGCGCGAGGACGTGCTCGACCGGGCCGTGCACCTCGACGCGCAGCGGATCGAGGCGGCCGGGGCGGGCGACGTGCTGTCCCGCGTGGGCGACGACGTGCGGACGGTGACGACCTCGCTCACCGACGTGGTGCCGCCGGTGATCACGTCGCTGCTCACCACCGCGTTCACCGCCGTCGGCCTGCTCGCGCTCGACTGGCGGCTCGGCCTGGCCGGGCTCGCCGCCATGCCCTGCTACGCGCTCGCGTTGCGCTGGTATCTCGCCCGTTCCCCGCAGCTCTACCGCGAGGAACGCATCGCGCAGGGCGAGCGTGCCGAGGCCCTCGTCACCGGCATTCAGGGCGCGGCGACGCTGCGCGCCTTCGCACGCGAGCGCGACCAGGTCGAGCGCGTACGGCAGCAGTCGCGACGTGCCGCCGACCTGTCGATGACCGTCTTCGGCGTCCTCGTGCGCTGGGGTGCCCGCAACAACGGCAGCGAACTCGTGGGTTTGATTCTCGTACTGACCGCCGGGTTCTTCGTCGTCCGCAGCGGCGGCACCGTCGGCGAGGCCACCGCGGCGGCGCTCTACTTCCACCGGCTGTTCAATCCCATCGGCACCCTGCTGTTCTCGTTCGACCAGATCCAGTCGAGCGGGGCGTCGCTGTCGCGCATGGCGGGGGTGGCGCTGATGCCGCCCCCCACCGCGGACGCGCGCGACCGTCCCGACGCCGGGGTCGTCCTCGCCGGCGTCGGGCACGAGTACGTGCCGGGTCGTCCGGTGCTGCGCGACGTCGACCTGGTGCTCGCGCCCGGCGAGCACGTGGCCGTCGTCGGCGCGACCGGCGCCGGCAAGTCGACGCTCGGACTCGTCGCCGCCGGGCGGGTGCGCCCCACCCGCGGACGGGTGCACGCGGGCCGGGTCGGGCTCGTCAGCCAGGACCTGCACGTCTTCACCGGCACCGTCGCCGACAACCTCACCCTGGCCCGTCCGGACGCGGACGACGCCGACCTGCGCGCCGCGCTGGCCCGGGTCGGGGCGCTGGCGTGGGTCGACGCCCTTCCCGACGGTGCCGCCACGGTGGTCGGTGACGGGGGCGCCACCCTGACCCCCGCCCAGACGCAACAGCTCGCCCTGGCACGGGTGCTGCTCGCCGACCCGCCCGTGGTCGTCCTCGACGAGGCCACCGCCGAGGCCGGCTCGTCCGGCGCCCGCCAGCTCGACGCGGCCGCACAGGCGGCGATCGAGGGGCGCACGGCCATCGTCATCGCGCACCGGCTCGGCCAGGCCGCCGCCTGCGACCGGGTGCTGCTGCTGCACGACGGCGCGATCGTCGAGCAGGGCACCCACGACGACCTGCTCGCCGCGGGCGGGCGGTACGCCGGGCTCTGGACCGCGTGGTCCGCCCCGGCCGTCGACCGGGCCGTCCCATGACCTGGTCGACCACCTCGCGCGGCGCGGTGGGACGTCCGTCATGGTGGCTCCACTCGACACCGTCCGCGAAGGGAAGCACATGACCGACGACCGGGCCGCCCGCGAGGCCGCCCTCACCGACACCGTCGTCGCGAGCTTCGCGGCGACCCCGGACCCCCGCCTGCACGAACTCGTCACCGCGCTCACGCGGCACCTGCACGCGTTCGCGCGCGAGGTGCGGCTCACCGAGCCGGAGTGGTCGGCGGCCATCGAGTTCCTCACCGCCGTCGGCCACATCACCGACGACCGCCGCCAGGAGTTCGTGCTGCTGTCGGACGTGCTCGGGCTGTCGATGCAGACGATCACCGTCAACCACCCGGCGGACGGCGGCGTGACCGAGTCGACCGTCCTCGGACCGTTCTTCGTCGAAGGCGCCCCCGAGGTCGCCGACGGCGGCGACATCGCGTTCGGCGCGCCGGGCGAGCCGTGCTGGGTCGAGGGCAGCGTGCGCTCCGCCTCCGGACGTCCCCTGCCCGGCGCGGCGATCGAGGTGTGGGAGGCCGACGACGACGGCCTCTACGACGTGCAGCGCGACGGCGACCGGACGAGCGCCCGCGGGCGGCTCGTGGCGGCCGGCGACGGCACGTTCCGGTTCTGGGCGCTCACCCCGACCCCGTACCCGATCCCCGACGACGGCCCCGTCGGACGGCTGCTCGCCGCCACGCACCGGTCGCCGATGCGGGCACCCCACCTGCACTTCATGGTGTCCGCCCCGGGCTGCGCCACGCTGGTCACGCACATCTTCGTCGCCGGCGACGACCTCGGCGCCGACAGCGTCTTCGGCATCCGGCAGTCGCTGGTGCGCGACTTCGAGCGACAGCCCGCCGGCACTCCGACGCCCGACGGTCGCGCCGTCGACGGCACCTGGACGCGGGTACGGTTCGACATCGTGCTGGCGGAGGAGAACGCGTGAGCCGCGCGGTCGTCTGCGCCGACCCGGACGAGGCGGTGGCCGGCATCGAGGACGGCGCCACCGTCCTCATCGGTGGCTTCGGCCCCGCCGGCCAGCCCGTCGAACTGATCGAGGCGCTGCGGCGCAGCGGCGTGCGCGACCTGACGGTCGTGAACAACAACGCGGGCAACGGCGACACCGGCCTGGCCGCCCTGCTGAAGCAGGGACAGGTGCGCCGCATCGTCTGCTCGTTCCCGCGGCAGAGCGACTCGTGGGTGTTCGACGAGCTGTACCGCCAGGGCCGCATCGAGCTCGAGCTCGTGCCGCAGGGCAACCTGGCCGAGCGGATGCGGGCCGCGGGCGCGGGCATCGGTGCCTTCTTCTGCCCCACCGGCGTCGGCACCCCGCTGGCCGAGGGCAAGGAGACCCGGACGATCGACGGCCGCGACTACGTGCTCGAGTACCCCATCCGCGGCGACGTCGCGCTGATCAAGGCGCATCGCGCCGACCACGCCGGCAACCTCGTCTACCGCAAGACGGCGCGGAACTTCGGACCGGTCATGGCGACCGCCGCCACGACGACGGTCGTCCAGGTCACCGAGCTGGGCGACATCGATCCCGAGCACGTCGTCACGCCCGGCATCTTCGTCGACCGGGTGGTGGTCGCGTGACCGTCGAACACCTCGACCGCGGACCCCTGGGACGCGACGAGATCCCGGCGCGCGTCGCCCGCGACATCCCGGCCGGCGCGTACGTCAACCTCGGCATCGGCCAACCCACCGCCGTGGCCGACCATCTCGACGTCGACAGCGGCGTCACGCTGCACACCGAGAACGGCATGCTCGGCATGGGCCGGGCGGCGCACGACGACGAGGTCGACCTCGACCTCGTCAACGCCGGCAAGATCCCCGTCACCGAGACCCCGGGCGCCAGCTACTTCCACCACGCCGACAGCTTCGCGATGATGCGCGGCGGCCACCTGGACGTGTGCGTGCTCGGCGCCTTCCAGGTGTCCGTCGCGGGCGACCTCGCCAACTGGCACACCGAGGCGCCGGACGCGATCCCCGCCGTCGGCGGCGCCATGGACCTCGCCATCGGCGCCAAGGACGTCTACGTGATCATGACCCTGTTCGACAAGGCGGGGGCGCCGAAGCTGGTGCCCGAGTGCACCTACCCCCTGACCGGCCTCGCCTGCGTCACCCGCGTCTACACCGACCACGCGGTCTTCGCCCTGCGCGACGGCCGGGTCGAGGTCGTCGAGACCTACGGCACCACGGCCGCCGACCTGGCCGACCGGCTCGGCGTCCCGCTCGCGTCCTGAGGCGTCACTCGCCGCGGGACTCGTCCGCCAGGAAGCGTTCGAGTTCCGCGCCGAGTTCGTCGGCGGACGGCAGGTCGTCGCCCAGCGTCGCCCGCCGCGTCGCCGCGGCGTCGTCGTACTGCTTCTCCAGCGCCGCGACCACCCGCTGCAGGTCCTCGGAGCCGGCCACCTCGCGCTCGATGGCCGTCCGGCTCACCAGCTCGGCGTCCTCGAGCGCGGCCGTGTCGAGCCGCAGCCCGGCGCGGGCGCCGAGCTCGCGCAGCAGAGCCAGCGCGGCGGCGGGGAACTGTGTCTCGGACAGGTAAGGCGGCACCGGGGCGGCGAGTCCCATCGTGTCGATGCCGGCCGTGCCGAGCCGGTACTCCAGCAGGTGGCCGGTGCTCGCCGGCACGACGATCTGGCCGAGCCAGGGCTGGTAGTCGGCGAACAGATCGCGCCGCGACCCGTGCACGATCAGCGGTGTCGGGCGGCTGTGCGGCACCGACATCGGGAACGCGTCGAGCCCGACGACGAGGCGGACGCCGAGCCGTTCGACGAGCATCGTCACCGCGGACGCGAACCGCTCCCACTGGATGTCGGGCTCGGGGCCGCTCAGCAGCAGGAACGGCGTCTCGTCGTTGTCGTGCAGCAGGCGCAGGGTGAGCTGCGGCGTCTCGTAGGCGCTCCAGTGGTCGGCGTCGAAGCGCATGATCGGCCGCCGCGCCCGGTAGTCGTAGAGCTGGTCGATGTCGAAGCGGGCCAGCACCGGCGCGTCGTCGGCCTCGCCGAGCAGGCTCAACCGGGCCAGCCGGACGGCGGCGCCGGCATCGACGAACCCGTCGAGGGTGTGCACGAGCACGGTGCCGGTGAGGTCGGGACGGTCCGGGTCGAGGTCGAACAGCTCCGCGGGATCGAGGGTCACCCCTCCATCTTGACGTGTGCGGGCGGGCGGCGCCCGTGTCGGCGTCAGGCGTGCCGGTGCAGGGCGTGCGCGGCGTAGCCCGCCACGATCGTGAGCAGGGCCCGGGTGTCGGCGTCGATGACCCGCGGCTGCGACCACGCCAGGGCGAGCGTGCCGAGGCAGGTGCCGGCCGCCAGCAGCGGCACGTGCGCCATAGCACCGGTGCCCGCCGTGGCCATGTGCTCGCCGATGCCGGGGAAATCGGCGTCCGCGGCGTCGCGGCTCTCGTGGAACAGCCCCGTGCGGGTGGCTGCGGCGGCCGCCACCGGGGCGCCGGTGGCGTAGGGGAAGCGGGCCCAGTGCGCGCGGGTGCTCTCGGGGAACGCCGACAGGTCGAGGTAGCGCATCATGGCGTCCTCGCCGGCCGTTCCCGGCACGATCAGCGCGATGCCGGTGAACACGGCGTCGAGGTGGTCGCGCAGGTGACGGGTGATCACCGTGCCCACCTGGTCGGCGGTCACGGCGTCGCCGAGGCTCTCGGTGATGCGCAGCAGGAGCTGGGTGCGCGCCAGGCTCGACTGCACCGCGTCGAGCTGGGCGGCGGCCGCCACGCTCAGCGCCCGCAGCGGCGGCGGCGTGTCGGGCGTGAGTGCGAACCAGGTGCCCGTGTAGCGGTTCGTGCGCGTGATGCCCCACTCGGTGGCGAGGGCGTCGAGGATGCGCAGGCCCCGGCCGTGCACGGCGTCGTCGCCGGGCCCGGGTGGCGGTGCGAAGTCGGCGAGCATCGTGGTCCGCGGGCCGGGTGTGGCGGTCACGGCCGTCTCCCGGACGCCGACGATGACCATCCGCTCGGTCGCCCGGACGTTCACACCGACGGTGCGCGACCCGGTGTAGCGCACCACGTTGGTCACCAGCTCGGAGACCAGCAGCTCGGCGTCACCCGCGCAGACGTCGTCGATGCCCCATGACGCCAGCACCGTGGCGACGTGTTGCCGCGCCGACCCCGCGGCGTGGTCGTCGACGGGGAACCAGACGGTGTCGGGGTCGTCGACGATGCGCGGGGCGCGCAGGGCGTCGCTGGTCACGTGGTCCTCCCGAGGAACGATCTTCGACAGGAGGGATACCCAGATCGGGACCGTGTCAGGCACTCGACGTCGTCACACCCAGGACGGCCAGTTCGCGCTCGAGGCCGCGCAGCAACGCGCCGGGGTCGGGCACCACGCGCTCGTCGGCGGTGACACCGAGCACGACCCGTCCGCCGTAGCTGATCACCGACACCCCGAGACCGAGCGATCCCACCTGGGGCGGCCACGCGATGATCCCCGCCAGCCGCCGTCCGTCGAGGTGCAGCGCCCGTCCCGGCCCGGGCACGTTCGTCACCACCACGCTCGCCTTGACCGCGAACGCGCTGACCACCGCCGACACGACCCGCCGGTGCGTCCGTCCGACCAGCGCGAGCACGGCCAGCGCCACCGGCGCGGTCGCGGACCGCTTGAGTGCGGCGGTGCGACGGCGGACGGCCGCGATGCGGGCGGCGGCGGACGGCGCGGTGACCGGGAGCCGCAGGAACACCAGACCGAAGCGGTTGCCGAGCTCGACCCGGGGCGAATCGAGCGGACGCAGGTTGACCGGCAGCACGGCCCGCACGTCGCGCACCCGCCCGTCCGCCATGACATCGCGCAGGGCCGCGCCGAGGGCGGCCAGCACGACGTCGTTGACGGTGGCGCCGGACGCGCGGGCGGCCGCCTTCACGCCGTCCAGCGGCAGCGGATCGGACCAGCGGACCGCCTTGGTGGTGCCCAACGGGCCGCGCAGCGCGGTGCCGCGGTCGGGCGGCAGGGCGACCAGTTGCGCCACCGCCCGCGTCACCCGCAACCCGCGCGAGACCACGTTCGGCAGCGGGGCCGCCGGCCCCGCCGCTCGAGGTGCCCCCAGCCCGCCGTCCTGGGCCTCGTCCGACAGCGACAGCAGCACCCGGAACAGTGCGACACCGTCGGCGATGCAGTGGTGCATGCGGGCCACGAGCGCCGTGCCGCCGCGGTAGCCGTCGACGACGTGGATGTGCCAGAGCGGACGCTCCCGGTCGAGCGGCGTCGAGGCCAGCGCCCCGACCCGGCGCTCCAGCGCGGCGCGGTCACCCGGTTCGGGCAGCCGTTCGCGGGTCACGTGCGCCATCGGGTCGAAACCGTCGACCGGTACCCACCACGCCGCGGTGCCGTCGTCGTCGACCCGCTGCGCGAACCGGGGGTGCTCCCCCACCAGCCGCTTCTCGACCGCGAGGCGGACGACGTCGTCGTCCAGCGGCTCGTCGAACCAGAGGACGGCGTTGACCACCACCTCGTTGACCGGCCTGTCCATGTGCAACCACGCGGCGTCGACCGCGGTCATGCGGATCCTGCTCATCGCTCACCCGTCCCGGCAGACAGTGACGCGAGGCTGCCCCGGCACCGCGACGGCCTACCGCACGGGTCAGTCGTCGTCCTCCTGCGCGCGGCGCTCGGCGCCCTGCTCGCCGATCGCGCCGGGGTCCTGCCCGGCCACGCGTCCGACGTAGTCGGTGTCGCCGGCCGCGTCGCGGCTGTCGACGCGGGCGTCGTCCAGCTCGACGTCGGCCTCGGCCTTGCGGGTACGTCCCAGGATCTTGTCCAACCAGAGCGGCATGGCGTCACGGTGCCCCGGCGGCGCCATCGCGAACCCGCGGGACCGCGACCACGAGCCGTCCCTCGACCCGCCCGTCCTCCAGCAGGGACGCGAACGCGTCCGCCTGCTCCTGCGCGCTGCGCCAGGCCTCCTCGTGCCCGTGGCGCTCGCGCACCCGGTCCTGCACCGCCTCGGCGCGGGAGTTCCAGTCGTCGTCCGCCGACGGCAGGTCGGACGTGCCGCGCCGGTCGGTCACCTCGAGCCCGGCGCGCTCGATCAGCTCGTCCAGTTCGGCGTCGGACGGGAACACGTTGCCGGCGGGACCGCCGCTGACGTCCTCGACGGTACGGACGTACACGAGCAGGCCGACGCGGCCGGCGTCCGCGACGACCCGCCGCAGCTCGGCGACGAGCTCGGTCTGCTCGTCCGTCGTACACAGCACGGCGATCGACCACACGACGTCGAACGATCCGTCCGGGAACGGCAGGTCCTGGCCGGGAGCGATCACGGCCGGCAGCCGGAACAGCCGGGTGGCGGCCCGGCACGCCCCGGCCTCGGGTTCGGCGAGCACCGGACGCACCCCGGTGCGCTGCGCGGCGAACGCGGCGGGGCCGCCCACCCCGGCGCCGCAGTCGAGCATGAGGTCGTCGGCCGTGACCGACAGCCGGTCGAGCAGCCAGCCGAGCACGCCCGGGCCGCCGCTGCCCCGGCACGCGGCCGGCAGACGGTGATCCTCCCCCAGCTCGAGGGCGGCCTCGGCCGTCCACCACGCGACGGTGTCGAACTCGTCGTCCATACGGTCGTTCAACCGGACCTCCTCACACCGGCGAGGCCAGTCGGCGCGCGATCTCGGCCTTGACCTCCGCCCCGGCCATCGGGTCGCCGGTGACGGCCGACCCGGACAGGTTCACGCCGGCGACGCCCTCGATCGCCAGCAGTTCACGGGCGACGTCGACCGCGGCCGCGACGCCCGCCTCGAACGGGTCGGGCGCCGTCACCACCGCATCGACGACACCACGGTCGAGATGCAGCCCGGGCAGGGCGTCGAGCACCGCCGCCGACGCGACGTCGGTGTACACCGCGACCCCGGCCACCACCGGGACGGTCAGGCCGGCGGCGCGCGCCGCGGCCACGAAGTCGGCGAGCGCGGCGGCCGACGCGACGTGGTTGAGCACCGCCACCGAGGCGCCCGCGCGCTGCTTCTGCACCAGCCGCTGCGGGCGTCCGCCCACCGGCGGGGCGGTCGGCGTCTCGGGCACGGCCGCGGTCAGTCCCGTCGCCGCGGCCAGGGACGCCAGCCGGGGACCGTCCAGGTCGAACACCTGGGTGACGTCGGGACGCACGTCGTAGCCGCGGCCGTCCCCGGTCACGCAGAGCACGGTGCGCACCCCGACCGACGCCAGCCCGTGCAGCTCCTGCTCGAGCACGACCCGGTTGCGTTCGCGGCACGACAGCGTGATCCACGGGGTCGCGCCGGCGTCGAGCAGCGCGCTCGCGAGCAGAGTGGGTGGGAGATCCGGACGGTTGCTGTGCTCGCCCACGAGCACGGCGCCGCAGTGCTCGGCCATCGTCCGCGCGAGGCGGGTCGCGGTGGCGAGGTCGAACGGCGGGGCCGAGAAGTCGGCGAGCACCAGGGGCACGTCCGCGGGTGCGGCGGCGACGGGGTCGGGCCACGGCACCGGGCCGTCGAACACGCACGGGTGCGGTCGCATCTCGCACGCACCGTCCGGCCGCACCCCGCCGCACGGCCCGAACACCATCCGCTTCGGACAGTCGGGTCGGACGGAGGGGGCCGCGGTCACACGGCGTGCCTACCCGGCGTGCACCACCGTCAGGACAGCACCCGGACGGTGCGGGTGACCGGCGCTTGCCGCACCGACAACCCGGCGACGGACGCGCGCAGCGTCACCGCCTCGGTGCCCTCCTTCACGCGGTCGCGGACGGTCGGGATCGCCAGCACCGCACTGCGCCGGCCGGCCGGCAGGTCGACGAACAGCTCGGTGTCGAGCGCGGCGAGCGCCGCAGCCGTCCCCGGTTCGTAGGCGTGCTCGCGCAACCACGCCGCCGGCACGTCGGCGCCGCGCAGATCGCGTCCCGGGCCGAACACGACACGGGCCGCCACGTACGTCTCGTAGGCGACGGGGCTGCTCAGCGTCAGCCGCCACTGCGCGCTCGAACCCTCCCGGACCACCGACCTCACCGGCGTCAGCGTGACCGTCGGCGCGGGGTCGTCGTCGAGCACGGTGAGCGCGCCGACGTACCGGTCGGTGACGACGTTCGTCGTCGCGCCGACGAGCACCACCGTCGCGAGACGGGACGGGCTGTCGAGCCGGTCGGAGAGGTAGCCGACCGGGATGGTGCCCGACTGCTGGCCAGGGGCGAGGTCGACGGCGAACACGCGGTTGCTGATCGCGTCGTCGCCCTGGGTCGAGACGACGAACCGCCCGGCCCGGTCCATCGGGCGCGACAGCGTGAAGGGCACCCGCGCGATCCGGGTGCCGCCGGCGTTGCCCTCGGGAACGGACACCGACCCGACGGACAGCGTCGGCAGGCGCGTGCCGGACGCCGCCGGCACCGTGCCCACGCTCGCCGCGAGATCGGCCACCCAGACCTGCCCGCGGCTGCTGTCGCCGACGATGCCGACCGCGGCCACGTGCGCGAGGTCGACCGAGCCCGCGACCGACTGCGGGTCGATGCGGACGGTCTGCGCCCACAGCTTCTCGGCCTGGTCGTAGTCGCCCGGCGGCGACGCGGGGAGCGGGTCGACGGTGCCGCCGCCCTCGGGGACGACCGCGGCGGTGTGCCCGTCCGCGTCGACGACGGTGACGCGCAGCCGCACCGGCCCGTACCGCGGGTCGACGATCGTGCGCAGGTCCAGCACCCGCGACCGCAGGTCGAGTTCCCGGGCGAGGTGCAGCCCGGCCGTCCGGTGCGCCG
Source organism: Jatrophihabitans fulvus (assembly GCF_054781375.1). Taxonomy (NCBI): domain Bacteria; kingdom Bacillati; phylum Actinomycetota; class Actinomycetes; order Jatrophihabitantales; family Jatrophihabitantaceae; genus Jatrophihabitans; species Jatrophihabitans fulvus. Next base: position 243,873 of record NZ_BAAGUN010000004.1, on the reverse strand, counting down.
CCGTCCAGCGCACCTGCCAGAACGTGCGCTTCGCGACCGGCTGTTCGTCCCGGGCCGGCCAGAGGGGCGTGGTGATGCCGGAGAGCTCCGACCCGCAGAGGTCGGGCCGGTAGTCGTCGGACGTCGCGCCGGTGCAGAACGAGCTGTCGGCGCCGAAGGGCAGGGTCAGGGTGGTGTCCCGACCGGGACGCCGCACGTCGCGGTCACCACCGACCGCGTGGCTGTACACCAGGGCGCGGCCCGCCGAGGGGACCGCGACCTGCGACCCGTCGAACAACGGCAGCAGGTCGGCCGACTCGGCCGCGTCGGTGAACATGCGCACCGCGCCGGCGACGTAGGCCTTGCCCACCGATCGTTGCGCGGCCGCGGACAGCCGGGCCGACGTCTTCGTGCCGCACAGCAGGCTCGGGTCGCCGCCCCAGTCGTCGCTGGACGGCGCGACCGAGACGCCGGGCGTCCACTCGCTGTTGAAGTAGTTGTGGTTCGCGCCCATCACCAGCACCGAGCTGTGCAGCGCGGGACCGGCGCTTTGGTCGCGCGCGATGTCGGTGAAGCGCTGGCCCTGCAGGTCGCTGACGTCGCCGTCGCAGTAGGGCAGCAGGGTCACCGTCGGCACGTCCGACGCCGTCTGGCTCGCGAAGTCGGTGGGGGCGATCAGCACCTGTCCGACGACGCGGTACGGCGCGGAGGTCGGGATGCGGATGGCCGCCCGGTCGACGCCCTCGCCACCGCGGCTGTGACCGACGAGCACGACCCGGCTCAGGTCGACCTGGTGCGCCGTGGCGATCGTCGCCCAGTAGTCGAGGTGCCGCTGCACGATCGTGGCGCGGGCGGACGCGCCGCCGTCGGCCAGGTCGCCGTCCTGCGCGTTGATGCCGTTCGTCCGGATCGACACCGTCGTGTATCCCTGCGAGGCGAGCAGCTGCTGCGCGTACACGTAGCCGAGCTGGCTCGGCACCTCGCGCATCACGCCGCGGCACGGCCAGTCGTAGTCGGGCTCGCCCTTGCGCGCCTGGTAGCAGTACTCGTGCCGGCCGTGCAGGAACAGCACGAGCGGACGGGGTCCGGTGGCGGCGCCCGCCACCGGCTCGACCACGTGGCCGACCATCTCGATCGGCGCGGCCATGCCCGCAACCTTGACCGACGGACGCACGTAGTCGCTGCTCGTCGTCGCGTACGGCCCCGGCACACCGGGGTCGAGGCCGATGTCCGGCACCGGCGCAGCCGCCGCCCGGGGCACGGCCGCCGGGGTCATCGCCGGGCGGGAGGTCGTCGTCCGGTCGAGGCGCCGGCCCGACAGCACGACCTGCAGGGCGCGCGCGTCGGGACGCGTCCGCGCGGCCACGACCGTGCGGACGGTGCGTCCCGCCGTCACCGGCACGCCGATCGCCGCGCCCGAGCGCGTCACGATCTCGGGACGGTCGGAGCGGACGGGCAGCCGCCGCGGCGCGGTCCAGCTGACCTGCCAGCGGCCGGCCGTGAGGCGCTGCACGCGCCAGCTGCCGACGGGCTTCGGCGCGGTCGACGAGGAGGATGCCGTCGTCGCCGCAGGAGCGGCCGCCGCGGTGCTCGCGCCCGTCGCACCCGCACCGGAGACGACGAGGGCACCGGTGACGAGGCCGAGCAGGGTGCGTCGCGGGATCGGGTGCATGTGCGGTGCCCTCCAGGCGTCACGTCCGCACACCGCGGAGCCGTCGCAGTCTGTCACTGCGGACGCGCCCGCGCACCGGCCGATGTGCCCTGGCGCCGGACGCCGATCGGGGTGGAGCGGGCGACGAGAATCGAACTCGCGTAATCAGTTTGGAAGACTGAGGCTCTGCCATTGAGCTACGCCCGCGTGCGGCTCGACGCCGCGACGACAGGATAGCTTGCGGGGGTGAACCCGACCCGCCTCACCGGTCCCCCGATGCGCCTGCGGCTCGCCGGTGCGAGCCTGCCGATGGTCGGACGGGTGCGCATGTACGTCTGCGGCATCACGCCCTACGACGTCACGCACCTCGGCCACGCCGCGACCTACGTCTGGGCCGACGCGTGCGAGCGCATCCTGCGCTGGCACGGCCACCACGTCACCGTCGCGCGCAACGTCACCGACGTCGACGACGTGCTGTTCGCCGAGGCCCGCCGCCGCGGCGAGTCGCACACCATGCTGGCGACGCTGCAGCGGGCGTCCTTCGAAGGCACGATGGCGACGCTGCAGGTCCGTCCGCCCGATCTCGCACCGTCCGCGGCGCAGCACATCGGCCACGTCGTGCAGCTCGCGGCGGCGCTGCTCGACCGCGACGCGGCCTACGAGCGCAACGGCACCGTGTACGCGCGCACCTCCGGTGCGTACGCGCACGTCGGTCTCGACCACGAGACCGCGCTGGCGCGGGCCGAGGAGTTCCACGACCGTCCGGGCGACCCCGACAAGGACGACCCGCTCGACACCGCGGTGTGGGTGGCGTCCGGCGCGGACGACGAGGTCAGCTGGCCCAGCCCGTGGGGCGAGGGACGTCCGGGCTGGCACGCCGAGTGCGCCGCCATGGTGCTCGCGCTGTTCGGCCCCACCGTCGACATCCACTGCGGTGGCGGCGATCTGGCCTTTCCGCACCACGCGTGCGAGGCCGCGCTCGGTGAGGCCGCGACCGGCGTCGCGCCGTTCGCGCGCAGCTGGTTGCGCGCCGGCATCGTCTCGGTCGAGGGCGGCAACAAGATGGCGAAGTCGTCGGGCAACCTCGTGCTCGTCGACGACCTGCTGAAGGACCACTCCCCCGGCGCCGTCCGGCTGATGTGCCTGAACCGGCGCTGGTCCGACGGGTGGACCTACAGCCCCTCGCTGCTGGACGACGCCGAGGCGACGCTCGAACAGCTCTACGCCGCGGCGGCCCGTCCGGGGGCGGCCCCCGGCGCGGCAGCCGTGCCCGCCGCCCTGCTCGACGACCTCGACGTCCCCGGCGCGCTGGCGATCGCGCTGGACGACGGCGGCCAGGCGGCGCGCACGTTCATCGAGATGTTGGCGCTGGGCTGAGCGACCCGCGGTGTCGGCGGCGGGCGGTTCGGGTACCTCCTTCGTGAGCCATCGACAACGAAGGAGCAACTCCCTGTGAGTGCAGTGCCCGACATCCTGCTCAACAACGGACAGCGGATCCCGCAGTTCGGCTTCGGCACCTACCAGATCGAGCCGAAGGACACCGCCGAGGCCGTGACCCGGGCCCTCGACGCCGGCTACCGCCACATCGACACCGCCCAGATGTACGGCAACGAGGCCGAGGTCGGCGAGGCCGTGTCGAAGTACGCCATCGACCGGTCCGACGTGTTCATCACCAGCAAGCTCAACAACGGCAACCACGAGCCCGACGACGCGCGGCGCTCGTTCGACGAGACGCTGGCCAAGCTCGACACCGACTACGTCGACCTGTTCCTCATCCACTGGCCGCTGCCGACCCGCTACGGCGGCGACTTCGTCCAGACGTGGAAGACGCTCGAGGAGTTCTACCGCGACGGACGGGCCCGCTCGATCGGCGTCTCGAACTTCCAGGCCTCCCACCTCGGACGCCTCGCGGCCGAGGCGAACGTCGTCCCCGCCGTGAACCAGATCGAGGTGCACCCCTACCTCACGCAGAGCGAGCTGCGCGGTTACTGCGCCGAGCACCAGATCGCCGTCGAGGCGTGGTCGCCCATCGCGCAGGGCAAGGTGCTCGACGACCCGATCATCACGTCCGTCGCCGAGAAGTACGGCAAGACGCCCGCGCAGGTCGTGCTGCGCTGGCACCTCGAGCGCGGCGACATCGTGTTCCCGAAGTCGACCACCCCCGAGCGCATCGTCGAGAACTTCGCGGTCTTCGACTTCGAGCTCGACGGCGACGACATCGAGACGATCGCGTCGGTCAACCGCGACGAGCGCACCGGTCCCGACCCGGACACGTTCGACTACATCCCGTAACCCGGCCGTCGTCCCCCACGGCAGGACGCGCGCCGCCGCATGCGCGAAGATCCTCACCGTGGGTGACGACTCGGCAACACACCGGCGACGTCGCCGACGGCGCGGCAGCGATGCCGCGCCGTCGGCGCGTCCGGTGGCCGATGCGCCTTCTCCGGCGCCGGCTCCCCGCCGACGTCGTCGGGACGCCCCGTCCGACGGTGCGCTGCGCGACCTGGTCGGCGGCGGGCCGTCGCAGCTGGGCGTCGAGCGGGCGTTGCGGGCCCGGGACGTGAACCGTCCGTCCGACGACGATCTCGCCGCTGCCGAGCGCGACGTCGTGATCGTGCGCCGCGACTGGCGGCCGCCGTCGTGACCGAGCCGGAACCACCCGACGACGTCTGGGCGCCGCGGGCGCCCGCCGCGTCGCCCACGACACCCGAACTGCTGCCCGGCTACACCGACGCCGTTGCCGTCGCCCGCGGCGGCGACAGCGTCGTCTACCGCGCCCGGCAGACGTCCGTGGGCCGGGAGGTGGCCATCAAGGTCGTCGAGCTCGACGACTCCGACCCCACCGCCGCGGCCCGGTTCCGGCGCGAGCTGGAGATCACGGTCCGGCTGGGCCGCCAGCACCCCCACATCGTCACCGTGCTCGCCGTGGCGACGACCTCGGCCGGCTCGCCGTGCCTGGTGATGGACTACTTCGAGCTGGGCTCGTTGCACGACCGGCTGGCCGCCCGCGGGCCGCTGCCGGTGAGCGAGGTGGTGGCGGCGGGCTCGGTCGTCGCCGACGCGCTCGACTTCGCGCACGGCCAGGGCGTCCTGCACCGTGACGTGAAGCCGCAGAACGTGCTCGTGCTGCCGACGTCGTACGTGCTCGCCGACTTCGGCCTCGCCCGCGCCGTCGACGCCGGTCACTCCGCCTCGCTGGAACGCTTCTCCTACCGGCACGCGTCGCCGCAGATCCTGGACGGGCTGCCGCCCACCGTCGCCGACGACATCTGGTCGCTCGGTTCGACGCTGCACACGCTGCTGGACGGGCGCGCCCCGTTCGCCGCCGACGACCCGGACGAGGACTCCGCCCTGGCCTACCTGCGCCGGGCGCGCACCGGATCCCCTCGTCCGCTCGAGCGCGACGACCTGCCGCCCGCGCTGCGCGACGTGGTCACCCGGTGCCTTGCCCGCGAGCGCGACGACCGGTTCGCCGGCGCGGCCGAGCTGCGCGCCGCGCTCGAGGCGGTGCCGACCGAGACCCGCAGCTGGGCGCCCGAGCCGGCTCCCGCCCCGCCGGCGGTCGCACCGCCGGCTCCGCCGACTCCGCCACCGGCCGCCCCGGCCGCCCCGGCCGCCCCGGCCCCGCCGCCGCCGTCCTTCGCGGACGAGCGGGAGCCGGTCGCCGTCTCGGCCCTGGCGCATCTGGCGACGCCCGCGCACTCGGGCGAGCGACCGCCGGACCCGCCCGACGGCGACGCGACCGGCCTGCGGCCGGCCGAGGTTCCTGCCGACGACGGCGACACCGCCGAACCCCCGTCGCGTCGCCGCTGGTTCCTGCTCGCGGCGATCGTCGTCGTCGCCCTCGCCGCCGGCGTGCTCGTCGGGGTGCTGCGCGGCGGGTCGGACGAGCCCGCCGCACGACCACGGCCGTCGACGGGCCCGACCACGTCGGCGCCCTCGTCGTCCGACACCCGCGGCGGCGTGGTCGTGGTGCCGTCGGTCGACTCGCGATCGGTGACGCCGAGCGCGAGCATCCCGATCGAGCCGTCCCGCGCGCCGCGCATCACCAGCCTGAAGCGCCGCGGCACGGCGGCGGTGCTGCGCTGGAGCGACCCGACCCGCGGCAGCGCGCAGTTCATCGTCAACTTCGTCGACGAGCCCGCGCTCGCGTCGCAGATCTATCAGGTGCAGCAGGGCCGCACCTACCTCGTCATGAACGCGTTCCCCACCGGACGCCACTGCGTGCGCGTCACCAGCTACGGCCGGTTCGGCGGACGGGTCGTCGCCGGGGTCTCGTCCCCGCGGTGCCTGGGCTGAGTCAGCGGCGCAGCAGCGGTCGAGGGTCGACCCGCGACAGCGGCCGCCGGTAGCGCGGCAGCGTCCGCACGCAGTCGCGCCGCACCGTGCGCAGGTGTCCCCACACCGGGGCGGACGGTCCCGGCGCGGGCGCGAACGCCTCGCGGTCGGCGGCGGCCGCGATGACGGCACCGCGCTCGCCGAGCAGGTCGGCGGCGTCGGCGGCCACCTCGGGCGCCGGACGGTCACGGCCCGGCGCGCGCCCGACGAGAACGAGCAGGTCCTCGAGTTCCGACCACGCACCGCGGGCGCCGAGGCGCCGGTGGCGGCGGGTGCGGCGCGCCCGCAACACGGCCACCGCGCCGACGAGCAGCACGAGCACACCGCCGACCACGAGCACCGCCACCACCCAGCCGGGCAGGCCGTCCGGCGCTCCCGGCTGCTGCCGGGTCGCCGACGCGGACGGCTGCGTCGTCGTCCCCTTCGGCGCCGTCGAGGCCGGCGGCGGCAGCGGCGGCAGGTCCTTGGCCCGTTCGGACACCCGCTTGAGCACCTGATCGCGCAGCCCGTCCCCCGGACCGTCACCGCCCGCACCCGGCGTGGGCGAGAAGCGCGTCCAGCCGGGTCCGTCGAGGTAGACCTCGGGCCACACGGTGGCGTCCCGACCGCGGACGACCACGGTCCCGGTGCCGTCCAGCTCGAAGCCGACGACGAGCCGGGTCGGCAGGCCGACCTCGCGGCCGAGCACGGCGAAGGCGGCCGCGAACTGCTCGGCGCTGCCGACGGCGGCGCCGGCCGTGCCGCGCTTCGCGAACAGGAACGTCGACAGCCGTCCGAACGACGAGCCGCTCGCCGCCTTCGGGTCGACGCGACGGCCGCTGGCCACCGCGTTCTCGAGCGCGACCGCCTCCTCCAGCGGGGTAGACGCGCCCCGGACGGCGTTGCGGGCGTACTGCGCGAAGCCGATCGGCGCGTTCGCGAGGTCGAGGTAGACCGGCGGCACCGCAGGCGGCACCGCCGCCACCGACAGCTCCTGCCGCGTCGGCGCGTCGACCCGTCCGGAGACGGAGTACGTGAGGCCAGGGCGCACCTCGCCGGGCAGCGCGAGGCTGCCGTCGTCCGGGTCGCCGAGCACGTCGGGCAGCGACGAGCCGGTCGCCGTGCCGGGGGTCGGCAGCTGCAGCCCGCCCAGGCGTTCGAGGCGGACGGTCGCCCGCACGTCCTGCTGCCGGGCACCCGCGGGCAGCCGCGCCGCCCCGAGGCCGAGCTCGCGGTAGCGCGAGTCGACCTGCCAGCTCGCGCCGGTGAAGGTGTCGAGCACGGCGAGCCGCAGCCGGTCGGTGCCGGTGACGTCGGCGCGCAGGATGCGCACGTCCGGGTTGGCCGCCCATGCCCGCAGCTGTGTCAGCGGGCTGGTCTGGCGGAACTGCACCGTCGGCGGCGTGACGTGCTCGCGCGGGTCGAAGCGGTCCGACGTGCTCGTGAGCGCCGCGGCGCCGAGCCCCACGGCGATCGCGAGCACGAGCGGCAGCACCGCCAGCGGGCGCCACGCGGCACGCCCGCCCCGGGCGTAGGGGTAGGTCCAGCCGGCCACGACGACCGCGAGCAGGCAGACGGCGACGACGCCGTACGGGTCGGCAGCACCCGCGGCGAGGAGTTGCGCCGCGCCGTAGAGCAAGGCCGCGCCGAGCACGGGGGCGAGCAGGCCCGCGAACCGGCCGTCCGCCGTGCGCGCGATGTCGTCCGGTGCCGCCGTGTGTCGCGGGTCGGCGAGGACCGCGGCGGCCACCACGGTGGCGACGAGAACGACGAGCAGCAGCGGCGCCGCGAGCAGGGCCGCGGACGGGTCCGCGGGCCGCGCCGTCGTGAGCAGCCGCGGCAGCGCGTCCCCGACCCCGCGACCGTCCGACCGCAGGGCGAGCCAGGCGCCCAGCGCGGCGAGCACGACGCACACCAGCGCGGGAACGGCGGTGCCGAGGCGTAGCTTCTGGCCGAGGCGGACGATCCCGAACGGCAGCGAGCAGGCGACCGCCAGCAGCAGCGGGGGCAGGACGCCGCGAAAACCGGCCACGAAGCCGAATGCCCCGAGCAACAGCAGGACGAGGGCCCACCCGGTGCGGGCACGGACGACGGACGGCGCGCTCATGCCACCATCGCGTCCCAGGCGTGCAGCAGGTCCTCGGCGCGGGGACCGTGCAGCGCGAGCACGCTGCCGTGGGCGTGCACGTCGACGTCGTGGGCGTCGAGCACCAGCACCAGGCCGAGCGAGGCCCGCGCGGCCTCGGCGACGAGGTCGGCGACCGGCTCGGCGGCGGCACCGGTCACGACCACGAGGACGTCCAGGTCGCGCAGCACGGGCGGCGCGGCCTCGGTGACGTCGGACGGGCGTACCTCGGCGAGCGCCCGCAGCAGGTCGTCGGCACCGGGGGCGAGCATGCCGGGAGCGGCAGCGGGCACCTCGACGTCCAGCCCGCCGGTGGTGGTGAGCAGCCGGATCGGGTGCCCCGCCTCGACCACCGTGGTCGCCAGGGACGCTGCCGCCTCGACGGCGTCCTCGAACTGGTCGCCGGTGTAGCGCTGCGCGCGGTCGTCGAGCACCAGCGTCAGGTGCGGACGGGCGGGGTCGGCGTCCTCGCGCACCATCAGCGTGCCGCTACGGGCACTGGTCGCCCAGTGCACGCGGCGCAGGTCGTCGCCCGGCAGGTACTCGCGCAGCGCGACCAGGTCGGTGCCGCCGCGCTCGACCCGCTCGTCGGCCCCGACGTGACCGCGTCGCACGCCCGCCGGCAGCCCGAGCACCGGCAGCACCCGCGGCAGCACGTGCACCGCGACGGTGTCGCCCACCTCGCCCTGCGCGACGGCGAGGCCCGCGACACCGACGCGGCGCAGGCGCAGCGGGCCGACCTCGACCACGCCCCGGCGCGACGTCGGGACGTCGTACCCGGCCTCGACGGTCGCGCCGGGCGCCAGCCGCGGCACGACGACCGGCACCCGCCGGGCGCCGATGCGCTCGTCGGCGTCCAGGCTCACCGCGACGCGGCCGCGTGCGCTGGTGACCCGCAGCGTGCCCCGGCACGCCCCGTTGCGGGCCACCCGCACCGGCGCGACGCGACGGTCGGGCACGAGTGCGACGGGCAGCGACACCCCGACGACCGCGACGGCGCAGAGCACGAGCAGGCCGGCGCCGAGGGCGACGAGCCCCGGGTAGCGCCACACCAGCCCGCCCGCGAGGGCGAGCAGGCCGAGGACGAACGCCACCACACCCCGCGAGGTCGGCCTGACTGACACGGTCGGCTCAGTCTGCGGTGGGGCGGGGCACCGGCGTGCCCGCGAGCACGTCCGCCAGCACCTCGGTCGTGGTCGTGCCACCCACGGCGGCGGCCCGGCTGAGCTGCAGCCGGTGGCCGAGCACGGGCTGCGCGAGCTGCTGCACGTCGCTCGGCACCACGTAGTGGCGACCGGCGGCGGCCGCGTGCACCTGCGCGCAACGCACGAGCGTCCGCAGGCCGCGGGTGCTCACGCCGAGCCGCAACCGCTCGTCGCTGCGGGTGCCCGCGCCGAGCGCCCGCACGTAGCGCAGGATCGGTTCGGCGACGTGCACCCGGGTCAGTCGCGCGGTGTGGGCGGCGACGTCCTCCGGGGACGTCACGGTCGGCACCTTGTCGACGGAACCGGCGGGCGCGCCGGGACGCAGCACCGCGATCTCGTCCTCGACGTCCGGGTAGCCGAGCGCGGTGCGCAGCGCGAACCGGTCGAGTTGCGCCTCGGGCAGCCGGTAGGTGCCGTCGAGGTCGACCGGGTTCTGCGTGGCGACGACGAGGAACGGGTCCGGCACCGCGTGCGGCACCCCGTCGACGGTGACGGTGCGCTCCTCCATGACCTCGAGCAGCGCCGACTGCGTCTTGGCCGCCGCCCGGTTGATCTCGTCCGCCAGCACGACGTTCGCGAACACCGGACCGGCCCGGAAGGCGATCTCGCCACTCGCCGGGTCGTAGACGGCGGTGCCGGTGACGTCGGAGGGCAGCAGGTCGGGCGTGAACTGCACCCGGCGCGAGCGTCCGCCCAGCGCCGCGGCGAGCGAACGGGCCAGCGTGGTCTTGCCGGTGCCGGGGACGTCCTCGAGCAGCACGTGGCCGCCGGCGAACAACGCCGTCAGCACCAGCTCGACGGTGACCCGCTTGCCCTGCACCGCCACCTCGACGGCCTCGGCCACTGCGGCGTGCAGGTTGCGGAACTCCGCGACCTCGGTCTCGCTCAGCCCGGCCGACAGGTCGGTCACCGACGTCACCACATCCTCCGCGTGTACTCGAACAGGGCGGGCAGCGCCGCGGGCTCCGTGCTGGGCTGCAGCGGCTGCATCAGCGGGATCTGGCACCCGGGGCAGGTCGGCGGCTCGTCGCAGATCGGACGCTGCAGCGGCGCGCCGCCCGGCCCCGCGAGCTGCCGTTCACCGGCCGAGTTCAGGCACATCTGCCGGTAGACCACCGACTGGCTGGCGTGGGCCGATTCCGACGTGCGCCCGGTGGCGGGGTCGGTCGCGACCACCCAGAACTCGTGGGTGCCCGACTCGCCGTAGGGGAAGTCGACGACCTGGCCGCTCACGTTGCAGCTCGACAGCGTGCCGGTCTGCGCGATGCCGTCGGCGTAGAGCGTGCAGGTGCCGCCGAAGGCCGCCCAGTCGCCCGGGGACGTGATCGTCACATGGGCCACCGCCGCCGTGCCGGCGGTGTCGCTGCCGACGCTCGCCGAGGTCGTGATCAGCGCCTCGCCACCGGCGGGCATCGCGACCGGTTGCGGAGCGGGCGCCGGAGCTGCGGTCGTCGGTTCGGGCTGCGGCTGCGGCGCGGGCACCGCCGTCGTCGGCGCCGGGGCGGGTGCGCTGCCCGCGACGGAGTAGGCGGCGCTCGCCGCCGCCCCCGCGCCGGCCGCATTGCGCGGCGTGACGACGATCGTCCCCGTGCAGCCGTTGCTGCACGGCACGCGGACGGTCGCGGTCAGCGCCGACGTCGTCGTGGTGAGGGCGCCGCCCTTCGGGCCGACGGCGTAGCTGACCCGGGTGCCGTTGGCACTCGCGGCGCGCCAGGTGACGACCAGCGTCGCGAACCCGTCCGCCACGCCCTGGGGCGTGACGGTCACGGCGCTCGCCGCGCCCGGTGCGGTCGTGGTGGTGACCGAGTTGGTCGTCGCCGTCATCGCGGAGTTGCGGACGGTGAACGCGGTCGTCGTGCCCGGCGCGAGCACGGTGACCGTCGCCGACTGCGCGCCCGAGGGCACGGTGGCGACCTCGTCGCCGGTGGCCGTCGCGGTGATCACGGTGCTGCCGGATCCCCCGCTCCAGGTCACGACCACGGAGCCGTCGGGACGGGCCTCGGCGTGGGCGGCGCCGCTGCTGCTGCCAGGCCCGTTCGAGCCCGACCCGCCGGGACTGGACGGGCCGCCGGACGGGTCGCCGCCGAGGCCGCCGGGACGGTTGCCGTGGCCGGTGCCGCTGCCGAAGCCGCCGTGCCCGTTGCCGTTGTCGCCGTTGCCGCCGTTGTCGCCGTTGTCGCCGTCGTCGCCGTCGTCCTGGTGACCCGCACGGGGCGGCGAGGGCTTCGGCGTCGGCGGCGCGGGCGGGTCGGGCGGCGGGTCGTTGGGGTTCTGCACCCCGACGCCGGGAGCCACGGTCGGGAAGTCGTGGCGGTTGCCCGAGCCGTCGACGACGGTGGCGCTGCCGGAACCGGGGACGTCGATGACGAGGCGTCCGCCGCTGACCGTCAGCTGCGGGTCGCCGCCGCCGGGAGTGGGGATCGCGGCGCCGACCTGGCGGCCGTCCGGGCCCAGCACGATCACCTTGCCGGCGCCGGAGCAGGGCACGTACACCTTGCCGTCGAACACGGTCGGGGCGGCCGGACGGTCGCAGCCGTAGCCACCGACGTCGTCGACGACGGCGTCGCCGGGACCGACGATGATCACCGACGAGGTGCCGGGACTGCTGACGGGGACGAGGTCGTCGGGGCTGCGGCCGGGACCGTGCAGGGTGCCGTCGATGCGGGGCGCGTCGAGGCGGCGGTCGCGTCCGGTGCCGACGGTGACGACGGCGCCGCCGGAGCCGACGACGGTGACGCCGCGGTCGTGCCCGACGATCACCGACCCGGGACCGGCACCGGCGACCGACCGGGTGGTGACGGGTCGCAGGGTGCCGCCGTCCCAGCGCAGCGTCCGCAACAGCTTGGTGCTGTCGAGCGCCCACACGGCGTTCGTGCCGTCGACCCCCACGTCGACGAGCGGACGGCCCGCCGACCACGGCGTGCCGATGTCGGCCTGGGTGGCGGGGTCGACGGCCTGCACGGTGCCGCGGGCGAGGTCGGCGACGTAGAGCCGGGAGCCGGCGAGCAGCACCTTGACCGAGTCGCCGGGGCGCGCGCTGCGGCTGCCGCCGACGAGCAGGGTGCCGAGGTCGATGCTGGTGATGCGGCCGGTGGTGCGGTCGGTGACGATCAGCTGGCCGTTGCCCTGCTGCACCGACAGCGTGCTGCCCGGGTCGGCGACCTGCAGGCGGACGTTGGCCCGGCCCAGCACCGGATCGACCTGCACGAGCTGCCCGCGCTTGCCGTCGGCGAGCCAGGCCAGGTCGTAGCCGGAGCGGGTGCGGCTGTCGGCCACCCCGCTGCCGAGTGTCATGCCGGCGGCGACGGCCGCGGCCGCGAGCACGAGTGCGAGGACGGTTCCCCGGCGGCCACCGAGGGCGGGCGGGCGCAGCGCGAGGACGGCGCGCAGCCGACCCCGATCTCCATTTCCGGCGCGACCGGACATGTGCCTCATCCCCCACCCTCACCGGACAGACCGGTGCAGATTACCTGCACGACGCGGGTTCGTCCTCCCTCGCAGAACAGTCCGCGGCCCGGCCCGCCGAGGGCCTCCGCCGTCTGGGTCGGCACGGTGACGCCGAGCAGCGATCCGTCCGGCAGGTCGGGCGAGAGCAGCACGCCGACGCGACCGCGCTTCGCGGCCTGTGTCGGGCCCGCCACGTGCTGGCGGGTGCGGGCGTCGTCGGTGTCGGTCGCGACGACCACCGCGGTGTGTGAGGCGACGGCGGCGGCCGAGACGACGCCGGCCAGCGCCTCGACGGCCTCGCGGGCCGGACCGTTGCGCTCCCACTCCCGCTCCCAGGCGTGGGCGTCGTCGACGAGCACCAGGCGCCAGCCGTCCGCCGGGGCGGGGCGGGTGGCCCACTCGACGACCGCGGCCGGGTCGTTCAGGGCGAGATCGGCGAGACCCGCCGGCGCCTCGGCCGCCCGCGGTCCGACCAGGACGATCTCGGCCGGCGGTTCGGACGAGCGGCGTGCGAGCTGGGCCAGCCCGTGCAGCATGCCGGTGCGGCCGCTGCCGGCGCGTCCGGTGACGAGCAGCGGCGCCCGCAGCAGCGGCAGCGTCACCGCGGCGACGAAGTCGGAGTCGACCGCGAACGGCAGGGCGTCGCGCCGCGGCTGCGGCATCGCCTGCTGCGGCAGCCGCGCGGGCATCGGCGGCACGGCAACGGCGGGAGGGGCGTCGCTCACGAGGGCCGCGACCTTGGCCAGCGCCTCGGCCTGCGCCGGGGTACCGGCGCCACCGATCGTCGCGACCTGCAGTTCGTGCCGGCCCAGCAGCGCGCGTCCCGGTGCCGAGTCGGCGCCGAGCAGCCCGCCGGGCACCCCCAGCATCTGGTAGTCGTCGTCGACCGGCATGCGCAGCACGAGCCGCTGTCCGAAGGCGGACAGCATGCCGCTGGTGATGCCGGTGCGCCGCGGCGACGTCGCGGTGACGTGCACGCCGACCCGGCGGCCGTCCTGCAGGATGCCGGCGAGCATGTCGGCGTGCACGCGCCGGGCGGCCCCGCCCGACTCGAGCGTCTCGAGCAGGCTCGGCAGGTTGTCGATCAGCACGTGGATGCGCGGCAGCGTGACACCCGCGGCGGCGAGCGCGCCGACGTCGGCGGCGCCGCGGCTCGCGAGCAGCCGGTTGCGGTCGGCGACGGCCGCCCGCAGCATCCGCAGCAGCCGCATGACGCGCTCGGGCTCGCTCTCACCGATGACGGCGCCGACGACCGGCAGCGCCTGCAGCGCGCCGAGCGCGCCGCCGCCGAAGTCGATCGCGTAGACGGCGGGCGGCGCGGTCTCGGTCAGCATCGCCGACACCGCGACCGTGCGCAGCAGCTCGGTCTTGCCGCTACCCGACGCGCCGAACGCCAGGACGTTGCCGGCGTGCGCGAAGTCGAGCACCGCGGGCCGCTGCGCCTGCTCGGCGGGGTCGTCGAGGCGTCCGACGACGACCCGCCCGGGGCCGGGGGCGACCGGCTCGCCGCCGACGGTGAGCGTGCCGCGCTGCGCGCTCTCGAGGCGCACCTCGTCCTCGAGGGCGCGCAGCCACGGCTTCGACGGCAGGGGCGACCCGCTCGTGTCGAAGGCGGTGCGGACGGCGCTCACCAACCGCTCCAGGTCGGTTCGGGTGTCCACCTGACCCAGCGGGACGGACGCCTGCGCCACCGCGGCCGAGAAGCCGTGGACGCTGACCGGCGGTTCCGCGCCGGCGAGCGGGGCGCGGGCGCCCACCCACCCGGTCTGCACGAGCTCGGCGGTGCCGTGGCCGGTACGCCGCACCCAGGCGCGGCCGGGGGTGCGACGGCTGATGCGGGCGGCGTCCTGGCTGTCGATGACGTCGGACGAGTCGTCCGGCGACGAGACGCGCAGGGCGATGCGCAGGTCGGTGTTGGCGCGCACGTGCGGTGTGACGACACCGGCCGGACGCTGCGTCGCGAGCAGCAGGTGCATGCCGAGCGAGCGTCCGCGCTGGGCGATGTTGACGACGCCGTCGACGAACTCCGGCACCTCGGCGGTCAGCGCGGCGAACTCGTCGACGCAGATGAGCAGGCTGGGCGGTGCCACCTCGGGGTGCGCGGCCTCGAGCGCGACGAGGTCCTTGGCGGCGTACCGCTCGAGCAGCCGCTCCCGGGCGTGCACCTCGGCGGCCAGGCTGGTGAGCGCGCGCTGCACGAGCGCGGGCGACAGGTCGGTGATGTAGCCGACGGTGTGCGGCAGGTCGGCGCACTCGCGGAACGCGGCGCCGCCCTTGTAGTCGACGAGCAGGAAGGTGATGCGCTGCGGCGGGTTGTTCAGGGCCAGCGAGCAGATCAGCGTCTGCAACAGCTCGCTCTTGCCGGAGCCGGTGGTGCCGGCGACGAGACCGTGCGGGCCGTCCTCGCGCAGGTCGAGCGAGACGACGCCACCGGCGCCGACGCCGAGCTGCGCCCGCAGCCCGCGGCGGGCCGCCCACCGGGCGCGGATGCCCGCGGCGTCGTCCGGGTCGACGAGGTCGGGAACCAGGTCGGGCAGCCGGGTGACGTCCGGCAGGGCCGTGTCGGCGGGCACCACGGCGGCGTCGTCCGTGCACGCCGCCATCGCGCGGGCCAGCCGCCACACGTCGTCGAGCCCCACCCGGTCGACGTCGGTCAGCAGCTGGATGCCGCGGCGGTCGCGGGTGGCCAGCACCGCGGCGGGGCGCGGTTCGGCACGGCCCGGACGGGTGGCGGCGCGGGTCGCGTCCGGGGCGGGGAGCGACGCGGTGAGGTCCAGCAGGACGGTCGTCGCGGCGGGCACGGTGTCGGGGTCGGATCCGAGCCACAGCAGGCGCAGCCGTCCCTCGGCCGCGTGCTCGCCGGCGGCGACGGCCTCGACGAGGCGCCGCGGGATGCCGGCGTCGGCGTCGACGAGGCACAGCACCACGCCGCGGTCACGCTCCTCGCCGGCGAGCGCGTCGAGCAGCACGGCCCCGTCCGGCGCGCCGACCGCGACGGGCGCGAAGCCGCTGGGCCGCCGGGCGGTGTGCGGCAGCCACCGCAGCCAGGTCTCGTGGTGGGCGCGACCGCGGCCGAGCACGGCGGCGAGCGTCAGTTCGGCCGGTGAGTGGTCGACGGCGAGGCGCGCCACGAACGCGCGGACGGCGGCGTCCACGTCGTCGCCGGGGCCGGTCACCGCGAACACCGGTGAGTCGGCGATGCCGACGGGCACGGCCAGCCCGTCCAGCGTGGCGCGCAACGCGGCGTCCTCGCGCGCCTGCTTCTGCGGCTCGCGGTCGCCGCCGTCGCGGACCCCGGCGGTGAGCAGCGCGGGCACCGGCCCGAGCCCGGCGCGGCAGGCGAGGAAGTCGGGGTCGCCGACCCGCCGGGTCCACAGGGCGCGGCCGCGCACCTGCACGCGGGTGGTCAGCGTCGCGAACTCGGGGTGGTCCTCCTGGCTGCGTTCGCGCTGGGCTGCGCCGGCCCGGTCGATCGTCGCCAGCGTCTCGTCGACGTCCTCGCGCCACAGCCGCAACGCCTCGCGGTGCTCCTTGCGGGCCCGGCGGCGTTGCTGCCACCAGGTCGCCAGCATGATCACCGGGTAGCCGCAGACGTAGGCGAGGCTGAAGCTGCTGCGCGACTGCATGAGCAGCGCGCCGCCGAACACCAGCGGCATCGCGAACATCGCCCACTGCAGCGGGTACGGCCGCGGCTTGGCGGGCGGGGCGGGGACGTCGACCGTCCCTTCGGCCAGCGGTTCCCCGAAGCGCGGCGGACGCAGCACCGCGACCGGACGGTCGTGGGTGTCGTCGACGGGTTCGAGCACCAGCGCGGTGTCGCCGAGGCGGACGGGCCGTCCCCACTCGAGCGCGGTGGGACCGGTGACGGCGCTGCCGTCGACGAGCGTCCCGTGCGCCGACCCGTCGTCCGTGATCGTCGGGCGGACGTGCCCGAACACGACCGTCGCGTGCCGCCGCGAGACGAGCGGATCGGTGAGGGTGACGGTGCAGTCGGCGTCGCGCCCGATCGTCACGCTCGTCGTCGAGAGCGCCACGGTGCGGCCGGTGTCGGGACCGGACACGATGCGCAGCGTGGCGCGCCGTCGCGACGGCCGGGCGGGCTGGTCGGCCCAGGCGGCGGGGACGGTGACGACGTCGAGCACGTCGCCGGTGCGGATGCCGCACTCGAGCAGCGGACGGGCGGCCGGCCACGGCCGACCGTCCTCGACGGGGGCGACGAGCACCCGCCGACCCTCGGCGAGGTGTTCGCCGAGGGCGGCGGCGAGGTCGCCGACCGTGGCGCCCGCGCGGGCGTCGATGGTGACGTCCGCGGGGGCGTGGCCGCTGTCGGGTGACGGGTTGACCGTCACCGTCCAGGTGCGGGCGAGCGTGCCGGCGGTCATGGCTCAGAGCGCGCCGATGAGCGGCGCGCTGCCGATCGTCGCTGCCGGCGTCCCGCTCGTGACCGGGGCGCCGGTCGCGGCGGCGCCGCCCTGGCCCAGCAGCGGGTAGTCGGCGGTGTTGCCGACCGGCAGGCTGCCGGTCGAGGTGTAGGTCGGCAGCGACGTGCCCGCGGACGACGCGTCCTTCTGCGCCTGCGAGTGCGTGGCCAGCACCTGGCTCATCGAGCGCAGCGCCTGCTCGATCTTCGTCAGCCACGGGATGACCGTCCCCTTCAGGTAGGCGACGAAGGCGGCGCCGAACGGTCCGAAGATCGAGGCCGCGGCGACGATCGCCTCGCAGGCCGTCCTGACGCCGTCGACGATCTCGGCGGCCTGCGTGAAGTCGCGGCTGAGACCGTCGAGTCCTTCGACGTCGGCGCCGCGGAAGCTCCCCGAGGTGCCGCCGGTGCCGCTCGTCGCCGGCGTGGGTGTCGCCGTCGGGGCGGGCACCGGCAGTGGGTGGCTGCCGGCGCCCGCGTCCGGGGCGGGGGTCACGGGGGTGACCGGGTGGGTCTGCAGGTACTTCTCGGCGCGGCCGATGGACGTCCGCGGGTGGGCGTCACCGTGCCACGTGCCCCACGGTGACGCGGAGACGGCAGCCGTGGTCGTGGCGGGTGACGCGTCGGCCGCCAGGCTTTCGCGCACTTTTGCGTAATACGGCAGGTTGAGTGTCTTGATGGTCTGCGTCATGCCCGTCTCGTAGTCGGGGTAGGTCGCGACGCCGACGCTGTTCATCGACCCGTACGTGCCGTGCGCGCGGGTGCTGTTGAGGGGGTTGAAGGTGGCGGCGTTGTTGAAGTGCCCGCCCTCGGCGTACTCCCAGGCCATCACCGACGTCATGTTGTTCGTCGTGACCGGGTAGCCCATGCGCGTGAGCAGGTCGCGCGCCCAGGACTCCTGCGTGAACTGCGGGCTGGTCATGCCGCCACCTTCCGTCCCGTCCTCGTGATCGTGCGTGCGGTCAGTTGCCCGACGCCTGGGCCTGCTGGTCGGCCTCGGCGCGCAGGTGGGTGTAGCGCTCCTGCAGCTGCTCGACGACGTTGCGCAGCTGCACGGAGTAGATGGAGTCCCAGTCGCTGCGGAACTTCATCTGGTCCTGGCCGGTCCACTGCGTGGAGTCGATCTGGCTGGTGAGCTGCGCCGTCGCCTGGGCGATGGCGTCCGAGTTCTGCTGCATCGAGGCAGCGAGCGTCTGGACCTGCTCGATGTCCATTCCCAGCACGGTCATGGCGGTTCCTCCTGTGATTCCGGGTGGTGAAGGGTGGTGCTGCCGCGCCGTGTCGGACGGCGCGGACGTCTTCGGACGGGTCAGCCCAGCTCGCCGTCGAGCACGCGGACGCGGACGGCGCCGTCGCTGTCGCCGTCGGCCGGGATCGCCCCGGCGGCGCCGGCCTCGACCCGCTGTCTCGCCTCGTGCAGCACGGCCCGCGCGAGGGCGGCGGCCCCTGCACCGAGCCCGGTGGCCGTCCCGACGCCGGTGTAGATGCCGGAGTGGTCACTTCCCGGTGCGGCGAGCGGGGCGGCGTGATGGGCGGCCGCGCCCACCGGGGTCGTCGTGGCGGTGGTGACCGCCGGCGCCGGGTCCGGGGTGTGGATGGCCGGGATCGGGTTGGCCGGCGTCACGGCCGGCACTCCCCCGCCACCGCCGCCGCTCGGGACACCGCCACCGCCCGCGGCTCCGCCGCCGCTGTCGCCGCTGCCACCGCCGCCGTGGAGGGCGGGGTCGGACATGGTGTTGCCCGGCAGCGCGGCGTCGTGCACCGGCGGCGCCATCTGCGGCGGCAGGCTGCTGATGTCGGGGACGGTGCCTCCGGCGCCGGCGGTCGGCAGCGACGGGCTGTCACCGGGCAGGTGGATGAGCGGCGTGACCGTGCCGTCCGGCGCGATGTCGACCGGGATGCTCAGCACGCCCACCGTGTCGCCGGGATGCAGCGGCGTGAAGTGGCTCAGGTCGAGTCCGCCGGTGGTGCCGACGGGACTCGTGCCCGGGTCGGACGGCGTCGTGCCCGGGTCCGTCGGCGTCGTGCCCGGGTCGGTCGGCGTCGTGCCCGGGTCGGACGGCGTCGTGCCCGGATCCGTCGGCGTCGTGCCCGGGTCCGTCGGCGTCGTGCCCGGGTCCGTCGGCGTCGTGCCCGGGTCCGTCGGCGTCGTGCCCGGGTCCGTCGGCGTCGTGCCCGGATCGGTCGGCGTCGTGCCCGGGTCCGTCGGGACGTCGCCGCCGTCCGTGCCCGAGTCCGGGTGGATCAGGTGGTCGACGGCCTTCACGAGCCCGGTGAGCGCGGTGATCGTCTGGACGACCGGCGTCACGGCGCCGGCGAGGTCGCTGCCGGTCGGGGTGGCGCCGTCCGTCGGCGCGGTCGTCCCGTCCGTCGTGCCGCCGAGGGACGGCGGCGTGGTGACGGTCGCGCCGTCCGTGCTCGACGGCGCCGGCGTCGCGGGACCCGAGGCCGGGACCGACGCGGGCAGCGTCGGGTAGTTGTTGGTGTCGCCCGACGGCAGGTTGCCCGGCGACCGGTACGAGGGCAGGTTGACGGTGACGTTCGCCGTCGACGTCGCGCTCGACGACGTCTCCTTCTGCGCCTGGGAGTGCCCGGCCAGCACCTTGCTCATGATCTTCAGCGCTTCGCTGATCTTCGTCAGCCACGGGATCACTGTGGTCTTCAGGTAGGCCACGAAGGCGGCGCCGAACGGGCCGAAGATCGAGGCGGCCGCGACGATGACCTCGCAGGCCGTCTTGACGCCGTCGACGATCTCGGCGGCGACGGTGAAGTCCTGGGCGAGGCCGTCGAGTTTCTCGACGTCCGCGCCGAGGAAGCCGCCGGTGGTGGCGAGGCCGGTGCCGGTCATGAGGAGCTGGCCTC
The DNA here is from genome assembly GCF_054781375.1 of Jatrophihabitans fulvus. Lineage (NCBI taxonomy): Bacteria > Bacillati > Actinomycetota > Actinomycetes > Jatrophihabitantales > Jatrophihabitantaceae > Jatrophihabitans > Jatrophihabitans fulvus. The sequence continues at coordinate 223,867 of NZ_BAAGUN010000004.1, read as the reverse complement.
GTCCTGCATGTCGGCGCGGCGGCGCAGCACGGTCGCGTTGTCGGTGAGTGCGTTGGTGACGCCGTTCAGCTGTTGCTTGAACGCGCCGTGCCACTCCTGCACGAACTCGTCGGCGTAGCGGCCGAACCACTCGGTGCTGCTGAGCGCGGCCTCGACCCGGCCCATCGCGCCGTGCACCGCGGACACCCCGCCGTCCATCTTCGCCGCGTGGTCGCGGACCTCCGCCGTGTCCATGCCCCACATGCCGTTGCTCATGCCGCATCTCCCGCTCGTCCGGTCTGTCAGGAGAGAGTCAAGAAGAGCGGGGACGTGCGGTCGAGATGGAAACTTCCGCTTTGTGCCCGGCCGGACCGAGGTGGGTCAGGCGGACGGGCGGGTCGCGGCCTGGCGCTCGGCCCAGGCGAGGTCGTCGGCGGTGACGAGCCGGACCTCGGCGGCGCGCCGTCCGACGGCGAAGCGGACGTTCTGCACCCGGCCGCCGGACGAGCGGCGGAACGGGTCGTCCTGGACGCCGAAGGCGACGCCGGCGATGGCGCGGATGGCGTCGTCGACGCGTTGCGGACGTTCGAGGTTCCAGGTGTAGCCGTGCCAGTGGCGGACCCGTTCGAAGATCTCGCGGTTGGACGGCGGCCGCGGGTAGTCGTCCGCCCCCGACAGCCACGGCTCGGCGAGGGCGAGCGCGACGAACCACTCCCGGGTGCCGCGGACGAGTCCGGGCGCGGTGGCGGTGGCGTCGCCGTCGGCTCCCTCGCCTGTGGTCGGCGGACGTTCCGGCGAGGGCACCGCGGCATCGGACGGCACCGCGATGTCGATCTCGAGCGTGAGGTCGGCGAACGTGCCGTCGTCGAGCTCGCGCCCGCGCAGGACGGTCAGCCGGTTCTCGCCCTCGTCGAGCAGCGCGGACATGCCCTCCCCCAGCGTCACGCGGCGCGCGCCGCCGGGGGCGTCGAACAGCGACGACAGCTGGGCCTCGGCGGCACCGCGCCAGCGCAGCCGCACCATCTCCTCGCCGACGACGAGTTCGCCGAGCAGCCGCGACACGTGCGGGGTGCACCCGGGCAGGGCGAGCGCGGTGACCCGGAGCTGTTCGTCCGCGCCGAGATCGGGCACGGCCGGCGCGCGCCCGAACAGCAGCGTCTCGCCCGATCCCAGCACGGCGGCCGGTTCGCCGCGCGAGCGCAGCGTCACCCGGAGCACGGCGTCAGGTGGTCTGCTGGCCGGCGATGCCGCCGGTGGCCTCGTACTCGTGCAGCTCGTCGATGCGCCGCTGGTGCCGCTCGGCCTGCGAGAACGGGGTGGCGAGGAAGATCTCGACGAAGCGCAGCGCGTCGGCCTCGGGGTGGTTGCGCGCGCCGATGCTGATCACGTTGGCGTCGTTGTGCTCTCGGGCCAGGCGGGCGGTCTCGTCGCTCCAGACGAGCGCCGCGCGGGTGCCGGTCACCTTGTTGGCCGCGATCTGCTCGCCGTTGCCGGACCCGCCGATGACGACGGCGAGGCTGCCCTCGTCGGCGACCGCGCGGTGCGCGGCGGCGATGCAGGGCGCCGGGTAGTCGTCCTCGGGGTCGAAGGTGTGGGCGCCGCAGTCGACCGCCTCGTGCCCGAGCGAGCGGACGTGCTCGACCAGGCGGGCCTTGAGCTCGAAACCGGCGTGATCACTGCCGAGGTAGACGCGCATCGTCCGATCATTGCAGGGTGTCACCATGGAGGAGTGACGGCAGCGCTCGACCGCCCCACGGTGGCCTCGGTGTTCACCGCGTGGACACCGCAACCCCTCGCGCTGGCCGCCGTCGCCGCCCTCGCGCTGACCTACGCCTACGGCGTCCGCCGCCTCGACCGGCCGTGGCCGCGCGGGCGCACGGCGACGTTCGCGCTCGGCCTCGCACTGCTGCTGTACACGACCTGCGGCGCCCCCGGCGTCTACGGACCGGCGCTGTTCTGGGTGTGGATGGCGCAGGGGCTCGTGCTGTGGCTGGTCGTGCCGTTCCTGCTGCTGTTCGGCCACCCGGTGCAGCTGGCTCGCGCCGTCACCGGTCCCGGACGGTGGCCCGACCGCGTGCTCGATTCCGCCCCGATCCGGGTGATCTCGAAGCCGCTGGTCTCCCCCGCCCTCGTGCCGATCCTCTCGTTCGTCGTCTTCTTCGGTCCCGTGCCCGGGTGGGCCGTCGGCGTCCCGGTGTTCGGGTGGGTGCTGCAACTGGTGCTGGTCGCGCTCGGCGCCGCGATGGCGCTGTGGCTCGTGGGCATCGACGAGGACCGTGTCACCACGCTGTCGGCCGGGTTCGCGCTCGGCCTGGGCATGTTCGAGCTGGTCGTCGACGCCGTCCCCGGCATCGTCATGCGCCTCAAGGACAACCTGGTCACGACGTTCTTCGACGAGCGCAGCCCGTTCGCCGGTCAGCCGGACGCGCTGAGCGACCAGCGCCGCGCCGGCGCCGTGCTGTGGTTCATCGCCGAGCTGATCGACCTGCCGTTCCTCGTGCTCGCCTACCGCCGCTGGCGCCGTATCGACGCCAAGGACGCCGCGCACATCGACGCCGTGCTCGAGGCCGAGCGCGCCGCGCGTGGTGCCGAGACGGACGAGCCGTGGTGGCTCAGCGACCCGGCGATGCGGGAACGGCTCAAGAAGCAGCGGTGAACGACCAGTCGCCGTCCGCCGTGCGTTCGATCGGGTGGACGGCGACCGCCGCCGACGTCGGCACCGGCCCGTACACGTGCGGGAACTCGGTGCCGCTGCCGTAGCTGTCCTCGACGCGCAGGTCGGCGTCCCACGCGTCGGTGTCGACCTCGACGACGACGAGCTCGGGCAGCTCGCGGTAGAAGCGGTTCGCCGTGCCGGTCACCTGGTCGGCGTACGAGAAGTGCACGAACCCCTCGGTCCCGAGCGACGGCGGTGCGTACGAACCCTGCGCGACGGCCGCTTCCCAGTCGGACGGGGTCACGAGGTGGAACAGGTTCATGACATCCCCAGGTAGTCGAGCGACAGCCGGATCTGGTGGTCGAAGTACTCGTCCGGATGCGCGAAGGCGTCACCGTAGCGTCCGAACAGCTCGAAGCTGACGGCGCCGAACAGCAGCGCCCACATGGTCATGCCACGGGCGAGCAGGGCCGGTGGCACTCCCTCGAGCCCCGGGTACTGCGCGATGCCGGCGAGGTCGGCCCGCACCGGGCGGGACACCCGTTCGCGCGGCACCTCGAGCCCGCGCTCGACCGCCTCGCGCAGCAGCCCGACGGCGAGCACGACCGGACGCTGCGCCACCACGATGGTGTCCTGCGGCGCGGCGTATCCCGGGACGGGACTGCCGTACAGGAGCGCGTACTCGCTCGGACGCTCGCGCGCCCAGTCGCGGACGGCGTGCCAGATCGCCGCCCACCGTCCGGCCAGGTCACGCCGCGGCACGGCCGCCTCGGCGGCGTCGACGGCATCGGCGAGCGCCCCGTACCCGTCGACGATCAACGCCGTGAGCAACTCGTCGCGGCTCGCGAAGTAGCGGTAGACCGCCGACGACACGACGCCGAGTTCACGGGCCACCGCCCGCAGCGACAGGTCGGGACCGTCGCTGGCCAGGTGCGCGCGGGCGATCGCCTTGATCTGGTCGATCGTCTCGGCGCGGGCTCGTGCGCGGGGGGTGTCGGCAGCCATGGTGAGAGTCAACCACAAACAGAGAGCACTGCTCTTGACTTCTCGGAAAGCGAGAGCAATGCTCTCCCTTGTCAGAAGAGAGAGCAGTGCTCACACTTTGGAGAAATCATGGGAACTCACGTGGTGGTCGGCGCCGGACCGGTCGGGACGGCGGTCGCGCACGAACTGATGAACCGCGGGGAGGACGTCCGCGTCGTCACCCGCAGCGGCAGCGGGCCGGACGGCACCGAGCGCGTCGCTGCCGACGCCGGCGACGCGGCCCGGCTCGCCGCCCTGGCCGAGGGCGCGACGGCGATCTACAACTGCGTCAACCCGCCGTACCACCGGTGGGCGGAGATGTGGCCGCCGGTCGCGCACGCGCTGCTGCACGCGGCAGAGACGTCGGGCGCCGTGCTCGCGGTCACCGGCAACCTCTACGGCTACGGCGAGGTCGACGGCCCGATGACGGAGAGCACGCCGCTCGCGGCGACGGGCACCAAGGGCCGCGTCCGCAACGAGATGTGGGCCGAGGCCCTGGCCGCGCACGAGGAGGGGCGCATCCGGATGTTCGAGGTCCGGGGCAGCGACTACCTCGGCGGCAATTCGTACCTGTCGACCGTCCTGACGCCGGCGTGGAAGAAGGGGCGGACGGCGATGGTGCCGGCCGACCTCGACGTGCCGCACACGTTCACCGACGTGCGCGACGTCGCGTCACTGCTCGTCACCGGCGTGTTCGACGAGCGCGCGTGGGGGCGCGCGTGGCACGTTCCCAGCAACGACCCGGTGACCATGCGCGAACTGGCGAGCATGGCCGCCGCGCAGCTCGGGGTCGAGCCGAAGGTGCGCGCGCTGCCGTACGCGGCGGTGTGGCTGGCCGGCGTGTTCAACCCGTTCCTGCGCGAGCTGCGCGAGACGCAGCACCAGTTCCGCAAGCCCTACGTGCTCGACAGCACGCTCGCGCAGGAGACGTTCGGGTTGAAGCCCCACGCGCTCGAGGAGTCGGTCCGTTTCGACCTCGAGACCGACAAGCGCGCAGTGGGTTCGTGATCAGTCGAAGCGCGGGTCCTCGGTACGGGTGCGCTTGAGCTCGAAGAAGTACGGGTACGAGGCGACCAGCCGCGACCCGTCCCAGAGCTTGAGCGCGTCGTCGCCGCGCGGGATGCGGGTGAGCACCGGCCCGAAGAACGCCACGCCGTCGATGTGGAGGGTCGGGGTGCCGACCTCGGACCCGACCGGGTCCATGCCGCGGTGGTGCGACTCCTTCAGCGCCTCGTCGTACTCGGTCGAGTCGGCGGCGTCGGCGAGATCCTCGGGCAGCCCGACCTCGCGCAGCGCCTCGACGTACAGCTCCCGGCCGAACTCGCGCTTCTCGTTGTGCCGCTTGGTGCCGAGCGCCGTGTAGAGGTCGCGCAGCACCGCGGTGCCGTGCTTCTGCTCGGCGGCGATGCAGATGCGAACGGGGCCCCAGCCCCGCTCGAGCATCTCGCGGTACTGCTCGGGCAGGCCCTCCTTGTCGGAGTTCAGCACCGACAGGGACATGACGCGGAACGTCAGGTCCATCGGACGGTGCTTCTCGACCTCGAGGATCCAGCGGGACGAGACCCACGCGAAGGGGCAGAGCGGGTCGAAGTAGAAGTCGACGGTGGGGCGCTCTTCTGAGGCTTCGGTGACATCGGATGACATGTCAACAACCGTACCCACTTCGGGTACTACTTGAGCGCGGCGAGCGCCTCGTCCGCGTGGTACTCGAACTTGGTCTCGGAGGCGATGACCTTCTTGACCTTCGAGTCCTGACCGATGACGAAGGTGTGCCGCTTGACCGGGCCCAGCTTGCCGAGCAGGCCGCCGCGCTTGACGCCGAAGGTGTCGGCGACGGCGCGCTCGGTGTCGGCGAGCAACGGGTAGTCGAAGGTGTGCGTGTCGGAGAACTGCTTCTGCTTGTCGACGGCGTCGGCGCTGATGCCGACGCGCTGCGCGCCGACCGCGGCGAACTCCGACGCGAGGTCGCGGAAGTGGCAGGCCTCCTTGGTGCAGCCACCCGTCATCGCGGCCGGGTAGAAGAACAGCACCACCGGGCCGTCCGCCAGCAGCGTCGACAACCGGCGGGGCGTACCGGTCTGGTCGGGCAGTTCGAAATCGGGGACGGTGTCACCTTCACGCATGTCCTCACCGTAAACGGCGCGGCGCGGGGCCGCAGCCGCGTGACAGACTTGTCCCACTACGGGCCGGCGTGGATCCGCCGGGCCCGACGCTTGCGAACAGCCATGCCCACGATGGACAGGGAGCCTCTCACCAGTGGCCGTACCGAACCTCACGCGCGACGACGCGCGTGCCCGTGCAGACCTGCTGACCGTCGAGTCGTACGACATCACGCTCGACCTCACCGACGGCGGCGGCAAGCCCGGCGACCGCACCTTCCGCTCGACGACGACCGTCACCTTCGGCGCCGCCCGCGCCGGTGAGTCGACCTTCATCGACGTCATCGCCGACCGCTTCCACTCGGTGACGCTCAACGGCGCGGACGTCGACGTCAGCGGTTACCGGCCCGAGGACGGCATCCGGCTCGAGGGCCTCGCCGAGCACAACACCCTCGTGGTCGACGCCGACCTGCTCTACACGAACACCGGTGAGGGTCTGCACCGCTTCGTCGACCCGCTCGACGGCGAGACCTACCTCTACTCGCAGTTCGAGACGGCCGACGCCAAGCGCATGTACGCCTGCTTCGACCAGCCCGACCTGAAGGCCACGTTCACCGTCCGGGTCACCGCGCCCGACCACTGGCAGGTCGCGACCAACGGGCGCCTCGAGCGCACCGAGGACCTGCCCGCCGGCAAGCTGCTGCACTTCGCGACCACCGCGCGCATCAGCCCGTACATCACCGCGCTGGTCGCGGGGCCGTACCACGTGGTCACCGACCACCACGACGGCATCGACCTCGGGCTGTGGTGCCGCAAGACGCTGGCCGACCACCTCGACTCCGACGAGCTGTTCCTGCTGACCAAGCAGGGCTTCGACTGGTACCACGCCAACTTCGGCGTGCGGTACCCGTTCGACAAGTACGACCAGTTGTTCGTCCCCGAGTTCAACGCCGGGGCGATGGAGAACGCCGGCTGCGTGACCTTCCGCGAGGACTACGTCTTCCGCAGCAAGGTGACCGACGCCCGCTACGAGCGCCGCGCCGAGACGCTGCTGCACGAGATGGCGCACATGTGGTTCGGCGACCTCGTGACCATGCGCTGGTGGGACGACCTCTGGCTCAACGAGTCGTTCGCGACCTACGCCTCCATCCTCTGCCAGACCAGCGCCACCCGCTGGACCGAGGCGTGGGCGACGTTCGCCAACGCCGAGAAGACCTGGGCCTACCGTCAGGACCAGCTGCCCTCGACGCACCCCATCGCCACCGACGCCCCCGACGTGCAGACCGCCGAGGTCAACTTCGACGGCATCACCTACGCCAAGGGCGCGTCCGTGCTCAAGCAGCTCGGCGCGTACGTCGGCGTCGAGGCGTTCCTCGCCGGCCTGCGCGACTACTTCCAGGAGCACGCGTACGGCAACACCACGCTCGCCGACCTGCTGCGGGCGCTGGAGAAGTCGTCCGGACGCGACCTGGGCGAGTGGTCGAAGCTGTGGCTCGAGACCACCGGCATCAGCACGCTGCGTCCGGAGTTCACGCTCGACGACCAGGGTCGCTACGCCACGTTCGACATCGTGCAGTCGGCCCCGACCGAGGTCGCGACCTCGAACACGCTGCGTCCGCACCGCCTGGCCGTCGGCTGCTACGAGGACCAGGGCGGACGGCTCGTCCGCACCGCGCGCATCGAGATGGACGTCGCCGGCGAGCGCACGCCCGTGCCCGAGCTGATCGGCCAGACCCCGCCGCAGCGCGGACTGCTGCTGGTCAACGACGACGACCTCACGTACTGCAAGCAGCGCCTCACCGAGGCCAGCCTGCAGACCCTGCTCGGCGGCGGCATCGGTGAGCTCGAGTCGCCACTGGCCCGCGCGCTGTGCTGGTCGGCGGCATGGGACATGACCCGTGACGGCGAGCTGCGCACCCGTGACTACGTCGCCCTGGTCGCGGCCGGCGCCGAGAACGAGACCGACATCGGCGTCATGCAGTCGCTCACGCGGCAGGCCCTGCGCGCCCTCGAGATCTACGCCGACCCGCAGTGGGCCCCGCAGGGCTACGCCCAGCTCGCCGACGCCGCCGTGGCCGCCCTCTCGCGCTGCGCGCCGGGCTCGGACCACCAGCTCGCATGGGTGCACACCCTGCTGTCGGCGGCCCGCAGCGACGAGCACAACGCCGTCGTCCGCGGTCTGTACGACGGCACGTCCGTGCCCGAGGGCCTGGCCGTCGACGACGAGCTTCGCTGGTCGGTGCTCATCTCGCTGGTCGTGCGCGGGCTCGCCGGCGAGGACGAGATCGAGGCCGAGCTGCAGCGTGACCCGTCCGCGGCCGGACGCCGGCACGCGGCCACTGCCCGGGCCGCCCGACCGACCGCCGAGGCCAAGGAGCGGGCCTGGCAGCTGGCCGTCCACGACGACACGCTGCCCAACGCCGTGCAGGAGGCCGTCATCGGCGGGTTCGCCCCCGCCAGCCAGGGCGAGCTCGTCGCGCCGTACGTCGAGCGGTACTTCGCCGACATCCGCGACGTCTGGGACCGCCGCACGAGCGAGCTCGCGCAGAACGTCGTCGTCGGCCTGTTTCCGACATGGTCGTCCACCATCGACCAGGCGACCGTCGAGGCCGCTGACGCGTTCCTGGCCGGCGACGACGTGCCGCGATCCCTGGCCCGCCTGGTCGGCGAGGGTCGCGCCGACGTCCTGCGTGCCCTGAAGGCGAGGTCCGCCGACGCCGGAGCCTGACCGACGGGGCTTGACTCACACGGACTTCACGCGTTACCAAACTCCTGTGATCGTCGTTACCAGCAGGTAGCCACAGGCGATAACACGTAACGCCGGTCCGTGTCCGTCCCAGGAGTCCGCATGACCTCGCCGTCCCCTGCGCCCCGCCCGCGCCCGACCCCGTCCCCGGCCGTCCGCCCGATGCCCGGGACGACGATCGACCGGGCCGGACGGGCGGACGGTGCCCCCGGGCTGGCGGACCGGGGCACGGCGGCGCCGGTCATCCGGGTGCCCAGCCTGCTGGCCAGCGCCCGCACCGCCGCCCGCCTGCCGTGGGGCCGCGTCGACGGGCGCGGGGTGTCGGTCGGCGCGATCGCCGTCGGCGCCGCGTTGTTCGTCGTGGCCAGCCTCACGACGCCGCTCGCCGGGGCGGACGAGAACGACCGGCGCCCGGTCGCCGCCCCGGCTGCGCCGAGCAGCAGCTCGAGCACGAGCGTCCGTCCGGTCCTGCCGACCCCGGCCCGCTCGGTGCCCGAGGTGCGTGAGGCCGACACCAAGCCCGTGCGCGCGAAGAAGAAGGCGCCCACCGACCCCGGCACCATCAGCGGCCTCGCCGCCAACGGCATCCCGAAGGTCGCGCTCAACGCCTACCGCGTCGCCGCCGCCCGCCTGGGCCACGTGAACCCCGGCTGTGGCATCCACTGGTCGCTGCTGGCCGGCATCGGTCGCGTCGAGTCCGACCACGGACGCTTCGCCGGGTCGGTGCTGCGCAGCAACGGCACGTCCAGCCCGCCCATCGTGGGTCCCGCGCTCACCGGCTCGACCTGGGACTACTTCGCCGCCGACCCCGCCTACATCGGTGTCACCGGCGACACGAAGTACGCCCACGCCCTCGGACCGATGCAGTTCATCCCGAGCACCTGGGACGGGTACGGCGCCGATGCGGACGGCGACGGCAAGGCCGACATCTTCGACATCAACGACGCCGCTCTCGCGTCCGCGCGCTATCTCTGCGCCGCCGGCGGCGACCTCACCACCCAGGCCGGCCAGGTCCGGGCGGTGCTGACGTACAACCACAACGACCAGTACCTCGCCCAGGTGCTCGCGCTCGCGAACGCCTACCGCACCGGCGTCCCCGTGTCGGGCATCCCGGTCGGCAACACCACCGGCTCGCTCCCCCCGGTCGGACGGACGGGTTCGATCCCCCCGGCCAACCCGGGCGCCCCGACCGCCGTCGACCCGCCGGGGTCGTCGAAGGACAAGGGCACGGGATCGGCGGGCTCCAAGGGACCGAAGGGATCGAAGGGCTCGAAGGGCTCCGGCGGATCGAAGGGCTCCGGCGGGTCGACGGGCACCGGCGGATCGAAGGGGTCCGGCGGGTCGAAGGGGTCCGGCGGGTCGAAGGGCACGGGCGGCTCGGGTGGCTCCGGCGGCACCTCGGGTGGCGGCACCGGCGCCGGAGGCGGCGGCAGCACCGGTGGCGGCACGGGGTCGACCCCGAAGCCCACGCCGGCCCCGACGTCGGGCAGCTCCACGCCGGGCGGCGGATCGAGCAGCGGCGGCGGCAGCGGGAGCAGCTCGCCGTCCGAGCCGGACCCGTCTCCGTCGAAGACCTGCTACCTCGTCCCCGGTGTGCCCATCCCGTGCTTCTGAGCCACCCCGTCCGCCGTTGATCAAGAGGACGATGTTCACGCCGTAGCGTGCGCTTCGTCCTCTTGACACGAGCAGGATCGATGCGCATCGGCATCGAGGACCACCGCGCAGACGACGAAGGGCCGCCCCGGTCGGGGCGGCCCTTCGCGACGTTCGGAGTCTCAGGCGGACGCGGCGTCCGCCAGCATGCGCAGTCCGGTGACGATGCCGCCGGTGAGGTCGCCGTTGGAGAACGACGCCCGCATGGCGAGCGCGGCGAGGGCGCACGACCGGTTCGGCAGCCGCTTCGCCGACGCCGGGCCGGTGACGATGTGCAGGGCCCGCTGTTCCGGCGAGACCGCGATCAGCACGGCCGAGTCGACGAGGGTCTCGAACAGCGCCTCGGCGTGCGCGCGGGTCGGGGTCTCGAACCGGCCCACGTAGACCGAGAACGTCAGCCCGGTCTCGCGGCTGGACAGCGTCAGCGCCTCGTCGAGGCGGGTGAGCTGCGTGGTCGTGAACGGACCGTCGCCGCCGAGCGCACCCTGCGGCCCGTACTGCAGCTCGCGGGTGACGGTCTTGGGCTTGATGACCTCGACTTCACCACTCACCGCTGGCACCTCCCACCGCGGTCGTCTGCGCCTTCTCCTGGGACGGGTCGACCGCATTGGTCACGGCGTCCGGGTGCGGGACGTACCACGCGGGCGGGTAGTCCCAGCTCTTGCCGGGCCGGTACCGGTTGGGCTGCCGCACCATCGACCGGCCGTACACCATCGCGAAGACGAGGGCGATGATGCCGATCGGGATGGCGACGAAGACCAGCAGGGTCTCGATGACGCTCACGCTGTCGAAAATAGCCCTTCAGACGGCAGGTGCGATGGCCGGGGCGTCGTCCGCGTCGTCCGCGTCGTCCGCGCCGGAACCGGGCAGGCCGAGGTAGGGCGCCCACGACGGGTCGCGGCCCGTCCAGCCCATGACGACCGCGACGCTCGCGGGCGGCTCGACCGGCGGTTTCGGCAGCGTCCAGCCGATCTCGGACAGCAGGCGGTCACCCTTGCGGTGGTTGCAGCGGGCGCAGGCGGCGACGACGTTCGTCCACACGTGCGGCCCCCCGCGCGACCGCGGCCGCACGTGGTCGACCGTGTCGGCCCGCGCCGGGCAGTAGGCGCACCGGTGCCGGTCGCGTTCGAGCACTGCCCGCCGGGTGAGGGGGACGCCGTGCCGGTAGGGCACGCGGACGAAGCGGGCCAGCCGGACGACGGTCGGGATCGGCATGACGAGGCGCTCGGAGTGCATGACCAGCGGACCGGTCTCGACAACGAGCGCCTTCTCGGCCAGGACGAGGACGACGGCGCGCCGCAGCGGCACGACGCACAACGGCTCGTACGTCGCGTTGAGCACCAGCGCTGCGCCCATGGCACGACCTCTCCACTACCTGACAGTAGTGAACCCGACCACGCAGGAGGATGCACGCCCATTCGCGGCAGAGGCCGGGCGTGGCAAGGTGGGCCGCAATGTCTCTTCCAGCGAGCGCCGGCGGCGCAGACACCTTGATCGCCCTCCCCAAGTTCTGGGAGGACCACCAGCAGGTCCTGATCGAGACCCCGATCCGCATCGTCGTGATCATCCTGGTGGGTTTCGTCATCCGGGCCGTGGCCCGTCGCGTGATCGACCGCGCGGTGCGCCCGGTGCACGGCCAGGCGCCGCGCATCCTGCGACCCTTCCGCGAACGGTTGCAGCAGTCGTCGCTGCTCGAGTCGTCCGGCCTGGTGTCCGAACGGCGGGCGCTGCGGGCCGCAACCCTCGGTTCGGTGCTCAAGTCGGCGGCGACCGCGATCATCTTCGTCATCTGCTTCCTGCTGATCCTGTCGGAGCTGCGCATCAACCTGGCCCCGTTCATCGCGGGCACGTCGATCGTCGGCGTCGCGCTGGGCTTCGGCGCGCAGAACATCGTCAAGGACTTCCTCACCGGCATGTTCATGCTCATGGAGGACCAGTACGGCGTCGGCGACGTCATCGACTTCGAGAAGGCCAGCGGCACGGTCGAGGCGGTCGGCCTGCGCAGCACGCGGCTGCGCGACATCAACGGCACCGTCTGGTACGTCCGCAACGGTGAGGTCGTCCGCGTCGGCAACAAGAGCCAGGGCTTCGCGACCGTCGTGCTCGACGTGCCCATCGACGCCTGGGCGGACGTCGACACCGCCGGCGCGGCGATGCTGTCGGTCGCCCGCGCGATGAGCGAGGAGGAGGACTGGAAGCCGGTCTTCCTCAAGGAGCCGGAACTGCTGGGCGTCGAGGACATCAACCGCGACGAGACCGTCATCCGGCTCACCGCCCGCGTCCGTCCCCTCGAGCAGTGGCGGACGGCCCGCGAGCTGCGCCGCCGCATCCGCGAGGCGCTCGACCGGCTCGACATCGACGCGGCGCCCGAGACCCCCGGCCAGAGCGGCGGGCCGCGTCCCGACCCGCCCGAGGTGCGGGCCGAGCGCGAGAACTGACCGCGGGGTCGGAACAGCTACGCGAGCGCCTGCAGCGCCTCGAGCACGGCGCGGTGCAGCGTCGGGAACACGTAGTGCATCGTCAGCAGCTTCGCCACCGGCACCTCGGCGTGAACGGCGACGGTCAGCATGCCGATGAGCTCGCCGCCGGACGGGCCCATGACGGTCGCGCCCACGAGCACGCCGCGATCGGCGTCCTCGACGACCTTGACGAAGCCGTCATTGCCGGGGCCGTGGATCCAGCCGCGGCTGTTCGACGACAGCTGCTGCATGCCGACACGGACGTTCAGGCCGGCGTCGCGCGCGTCCTTCTCGCTCAGGCCCACCCGTCCGACCTCGGGGTCGGTGAAGGTCGCCCAGGCCATCGCGTCGTAGCCGCCGAAACCCTCCGGCCGGCCGAGCAGGTGGTCGGCGAGGATGCGTCCCTGCCACACCGACACGTGCGTGAACGGACCCTTGCCGGTGACGTCGCCGATCGCGTACAGCCCGTCGACGCCGGGCACGGCCATGTGCTCGTCGATGTCCAGCGTGCGCGCCCGGGGGTCGAGCCCGACGGTGTCGAGGCCGAGGCCGTCCAGGTTGGGCGTGCGTCCCGCGGCGACGAGCACCTTGGCCGCGACCACGGTGTCGCCGCTGTCGAGGGTGACGCGCACGCCGTCGCCCTCCGCGCTCACGCCGGCCACCGACGACCCGAGCTTCACGGTGATGCCCTCGCGCTCGAAGACGTCCTTCAGCAGGTCGCCGGCCTCGGGCTCCTCGCGGCCGAGCAGGCGCGGCCCGCCCTCGACGAGGGTGACGGTCGTGCCGAAGCGCGCCATGCCCTGCGCGAGCTCGCAGCTGATGACGCCGCCGCCGATGACGACGAGCGACTCGGGCGCCTCGCGGGCCATGAGGATCTCGCGGTTGGTCCAGACCGGGCCGTCGACGGCGATCTCGAGGTCACGCAGCCCGGGAATCGGCGGGACGGCCGGACGGGTGCCCGTCGCGATGACGACGTGAGCGCCGGTATGGGTCTCGGTGCCGCCGGACGTCTCGACCTCGACGGTGATCCGTCCGCCGTCGCGTCCGGCGAGCCGGCCGTGACCGCGGGCGAAGGTCGCGCCGGTGCCTTCGAGGCGTTCGACGGCGACGCGGTCGTCCCAGTCGTCGGTGGCCTCCTCGCGGATGCGCTTCGCCACCACGCCGAAGTCGGGGGTGTCCCGGGCGGACCCGGCGAGCTGGTCGACCCGGCGCGATTCGGCGAGCACCTCCGCGCCGCGCAGGATCATCTTCGACGGGATGCAGCCGAAATACGGGCACTCGCCGCCGACCAGCCGTTCGTCCACCGCGAGCACCGACAGGCCCTTGTCGCCGGCCGCGACGGCCTCGGCCACCGCCTCGCCGCCCGGTCCCAGCCCCAGCACGATCAGGTCGTAGTCCACGGCTCCCACGCTAGTCGGCAGAATGGGTCCGATGAGCGAGCAGCCTGATGCGGACGGCCGCGCCGACACCCTCTTCGAGGCGGTCGGCGGCGAGGAGACGTTCCGCGCGCTCGTGTCCCGGTTCTACGAGGGCGTCCGGGACGACCCCGTGCTGCGGCCGCTCTACCCCGAGGAGGACCTCGGTCCGGCCGAGGTCCGGTTGCGAATGTTCCTGATCCAGTACTGGGGCGGCCCGACCACCTACTCCGCCGAGCGGGGCCATCCCCGGTTGCGCATGCGGCACGCCCCGTTCGCCGTCGACCTCGCCGCCCGGGACGCGTGGCTGAAGCACATGCACGACGCGCTCGACTCGATCGACGCAGCGGACGTGCACAAGCAGGCGCTGTGGGAGTACTTCGTCCGGGCCGCCGACTCGCTGCGCAACACCCCGGGCTGATCCGGGCCGTTCGGCCCTCCCGCCGCGGACTTACGCGGATCTGACACGCCGGCGTGAACACCTACGGTCGGGGAATTCGATCATCGCGCGGTGGAGGGCCTGACGATGAACTGTTCCTACTGCGGTACCTGGCACCCGCCGCACGGCGACACCCGGTTCTGCACGACTTGCGGCACACCGTTCGCCACGGCGGTCCCACCGATCGACGCCACGACGTCGCTGCGTCACGACGCCACCTGGGCGGCCGCCGCGGCATCGCCCGCCGGGTCGCCCGCGCGCACGGACTGGAAGCGGCATCCCGCCACCTGGTCCATCGCCGCCGCGGTCATCGTCGTCGCCGGGTTGATCGTCGCCGCGGTCATCGTCACCTCGGGGGACGGGAAGTCCGCACCCCAGGCGGGCGGCCGCACGTCCGCGGCCAACTCGCCGTTGGCGGCGAGCACGTCCGCCCCGCCCGCCACGACCACGGTCGCGCCGCCGCAGAACAGCACCGTGACCGTCGTCCCGCCGCAGACGCGCACCGTCACCAAGGTGGTCGTCCCGGACTACGGCTCCGGCCCGAGCGTGAACGGCTCCTTCAGCGACGAGTTCGTCTCGTCCCGCCAGGTCGACGCCTCCGCCTACTCCAGCGGCGGCACCGTCTACTTCAGCAGCCCCAGCGGCAACATCGGGTGCCGCATCGTCGGGTACGGGTCACGCGTCGAGTGCACGATCACCGACTACCTGTTCTCCGAGCCGGGGTACGACTGCGACAACGGCGCCGGGGTTCTGATGTACGAGGCGTCGAGCCCGAGCATCGACTGCGTCGGCTACACCTACTCCGGCGACCGGGCCCTGCCCTACGGCTACTCGGTGGTGAACGGTGACATGGCCTGCGTCAGCAGGTCCGACGGCATCACCTGCGCGGACATGACGACCGGCGACGCGTTCCGGCTGAGCCGCGAGAGCTACGACAGCACCTACTGACCGCTCACCAGTTCTGCAGCGAGCCCCGGAAGATGGCGGCGATGTCGTCCTCGTCGGGCGTGCGCGGGCAGGTGGCGAGCAGGCGCTGCTGCTTCATCGTGCCGGGCACGAGGTCGGCGATGTCGTCCTCGGTGTAGCCCACCGCGCCGATGCCGTTCGGGATGCCGATGTCGCGCATCAACGACGTGAGGACGGCGGGCAACTGCTCGGACGCGTCGTCCTGCCGGTCGGTGTCGGGACCCAGCAGTCGCGCCGCGGTCAGGTGCCGTTCGGGGGCGGTGTCGAAGGTGAAGCGGAACGCCTCGGGGGCGGTGAGCGAGACGGCCATGCCGTGGGGCACGAGCGCCTCGTCCTGCGGGTAGCCGCCCGGCCGGAACGTGTCGACCCGTCCGGCGATCGGGTAGGCGTTGGCGTGCGGGATGTGCACCCCCGAGTTGCCGAAGCCCATGCCGGCGAACGTCGCGGCCAGCATCATGTCGGTGCGGACGGAGAGATCGGACGCGCCCTCGTGCACCGCGCTGCGGAACGCCCGGGCGAGCAGCGTCATCGCCTTCTCGCACCACAGGTCCGACACGGGATTCGAGCCGCAATAGGTCACCCGCTCCTCCGGACGCTTGCGCGGCCCGCTGGCGAACCACCGCGCGGTGTACGACTCGAGCGCGTGGCAGACGATGTCCATGCCGGCGGCCGCGGTGACCTCGGGCGGCAGCGTCAGCGTCAGCTCGGGGTCGACGATCGCCAGGGTCGGACGCAACCGCCAGTGGCTGATGCCGGTCTTGACCCGCATCGACAGCACGTCGAGCACGCACATGGCCGTCGACTCCGAGCCGGTGCCCGCGGTCGTGGGCACGGCGATCAGCGGCTTGAGCTGACCGCGCGGCGCGCGCGCCTCGCCGATGGGCTTGTTGAGGTAGTCGGTGAGCTCGCCGCCGTCGGTCGTCATGAGGTTGACGGCCTTCGCGGTGTCGATGGCCGAGCCGCCGCCGACCGCGACGAACGCGTCCCACGGGCCCTGCGCCCGGGCGTACCCGGCGGCCTTGTCGATGCTGTCGTCGGTGGGCTCGACGTGCACGCCGTCGAACACCTCGGACGAGATCGAGTGCTCGGCGAGCCGGTCCTGGATGCGCTGCGGGATGCCGAGGCCGGCGATGGTGCTGTCGGTGACGACGAGCGCCCGGCGGACGTCCTCGTACTGGCCGAGTTCGAAGCCGATCTCGTCGAGCGCCCCGGCGCCGAACTTCAGCGGCGCGGCCCCCCAGGTGAAGATCGTTTCCTCGGTCCGTCCGTCGTCGCTCATGGCCTCCACTCTGCCCGCCCCCACGCTGCGGCGATAGAGTCGCCGGCATGACCAAAAGCGCTTCCGGTTCGGTTCCGTGGTGGGCGTCCGCGGTGTTCTACCAGATCTACCCGCGCAGCTTCGCCGACGGCAACGGCGACGGCACGGGCGACCTGATCGGCATCCGCGAGCGCCTCGACCACCTGGTCGACCTGGGCGTCGACGCGGTGTGGCTGTCGCCGTTCTACCGCTCCCCCATGGCCGACGGCGGCTACGACGTGGCCGATCCGTGCGACCCCGACCCGATGTTCGGGACCATCGACGACTTCGACGCCATGCTCGCCGAGGCGCACGCTCGCGACATCAAGGTGACGATCGACATCGTCCCCAACCACTTCAGCGACCAGCACCCGTGGTTCCAGGCCGTGCTGGCAGGCGACCAGGAGATGCGTTCCCGCTTCGTCATCCGCCCCGGCAAGGGCGCGGACGGCTCGCTGCCGCCGAACAACTGGCCGTCGGTGTTCGGCGGCCCGGCGTGGCACCGCCTGCCCGACGGCGAGTGGTACCTGCACCTGTTCGCGCCCGAGCAGCCCGACCTCAACTGGCTCGACCCGGCGGTGCCCGCCGAGTTCGAGCGCATCATGCGGTTCTGGATGGACCGCGGCGTCGACGGCTTCCGCGTCGACGTCGCCCATTCGATGGCCAAGCCCGAGGGCCTGCCCGACCTCGACCCGGACATCCTGCTGCAGGTCGGCGGCGGCATGCCGCTGGCCGAGGACGTCCGCTGGGACCGCGACGAGGTGCACGACATGCACCGGCTGTTCCGGCGCGTGCTCGACTCGTACCCGGGTGACCGCATGGCGGTGGGTGAGGCGTGGGTGGCCGACCCCCGCCGACTCGCGCACTACGTGCGTCCGGACGAGCTGAACCTGACCTTCAACTTCCAGCTCGTCGAGGCGGTGTGGGGCGGCGCGTCGTTCCGCAGCGCGATCGAGCGGTCGCTCGATGCGATGAGCGAGGTCGGGGCGCCCTGCACGTGGGTGCTGTCGAACCACGACGTCGACCGTGCCGCGACGCGCTACGGCGGTGGACCCGTCGGCGTGGCACGGGCGCGCGCCGCCGCGCTGGTGCAGCTGTCCCTGCCCGGTGCCGTCTACCTGTTCAACGGCGACGAGCTCGGGCTCGAGAACGTCGAGCTGCCCGACGAGGTGCTGCAGGACCCGACGTGGGAGCGGTCCGGGCACACCGACCGCGGACGCGACGGCGAGCGCGTGCCGCTGCCGTGGTCCGGGGACGAGCCGCCCTACGGGTTCGGCACCGGTTCGACGAGCTGGCTGCCGATGCCGGACGGCTGGGGCCCCCTCACCGTCGCGGCGCAGGAGTCGGACCCCGCCTCGACGTTGCACGTATTCCGCACCGCGACACGGCTGCGGCGCGAGATCGACGACCTGGTGCACGGAGACTTCGCTTGGTTGGACGCTCCAACCGACTGCCTGGCGTTCCGGCGCGGCGACGTCACCGTGCTCATGAACGGCGGCTCCGAACCCGTCCCGCTGCCCGCCGGCGAGCTGCTGCACGCCTCCACACCGAAGGCTGCGGACGGCGGGCAGGTGCCGCCCGACACCACCGTGTGGGTGCGCACCGGCTGATCAGTCGAACGGGAGCCACGCCACGCGGTCGAGCGTCGCGAGCGAGCTCGCCTGCAGGCCGGAGGCCGACAGCGTCCAGACGTCGTCGCCCACCACCGCCGTGCGCACGATGCTGCGGTCGGACGACCCGGCCGGGTTGGTGATCTCACCCCGCTCGGTCAACCCGTTCGCCGACACGCGCACGGCGAGAACCCGCGCCACCCCCGACCGCCACGAGCTCAGCGGCACGAACGCGGTGGCCGACGCCTGCCACCACAGGAAGGCGTGCGGGTCGAGCTGGTCGACGCCCTCACGCGGCCGGTCGACCCGGTCGAGCAGGCGTGTCGCGTCGCCGCGTCCGACGCCGAACAGCGACACCTGCCCGCCGGTCACGCGCCCGGCCCCCGTGGCGCCCGCCCCGACCCCCAGCAGGCGTCCGTCGCCGACGACGTGCAGGTAGGACGAGTAGCCGGTGATCTTCAGTTCGCCGGCGCGGCGCGGACGGTCCGGATCGCGCAGGTCCAGGACGTACAGCGGATCGACCTGGCGGAACGTCACGACGTAACCGACCGGGCCGGCGAAGCGGACGCCGTAGACCTGCTCGCCCACACCCAGCCCGTCGACACGCCCGCGCTCGCGCAGTGTGTCCGCGTCGAGCGTCACGACCGACGTCGAGCTCTGCCGCCGACCACTGGTCGTCACGACCCGCAGCGTGCCGTCGTACTCCGACAGTGAGTAGGAATCCTTGACCCACCCGCGCACCGAACCGGAGCCCAGGTACTGCGGCGTGGCGCCGGTGACGTCGAAGCGGTGGATCCGCGCGCGGTCGGCCTCCTGGTCGGTCACGTACAGGTCGGTACCGCTGCCGTACACCGTCGCGCCGTCGGCGGCGATCGAGACCGGGTGCACCTGCGCGAAACCGGCGGCTGGGTCGAGCGAGTAGACCGTGAGCAGGTCGGCGCCCGTGTAGCTCACCGGATGCCGGAGGTCCGAGCACGGCAGCGTCCGCGTCTGCGACCGGTCGCCGGTGGTGACCGTCCAGGTCGGCAACCAGGAGGTCAGCGGTGTGCTCGCCAGCCGGGAGCGCCAGGCGGCGGCGTCCATGTCGCTCGGCAGCTGCACCTTCGCCCGTGACCCCACCACGAGACGGACGACCCCGTCGGTCATGCGGGCGTCGACGGTGCCGCCGTCCGGACGGAACGTGGACGTCACCCGCGGCTGGGACCCGGCGAGGTCGACGAGCAGGACCGTGCCGCGGCCCTCCCGAGGCTGTCCGTGGTCGTAGTCGATCATCGGTCCGTACCGGTACGTGTCGCCGAGCAGCACCACCGCGCGGTCGCCGGCCAGCAGCAGCGACGCCCCCTGGGCCCCGGCGTACATCGTGAGGTCGAGCTGGCCGGTGATCTTCCGCGTCGACACGTCCGTCACGCGCAGCACGCCGTCGGTCACCGACAGGATGCGGCGGCCGTCGGTCTTCACGACGTCGGGCTCGTCGACGCCCGCCTCCTGGTTGTTCGTGGTCGAGTGCTCCGGCGCGGCCTCCTTCTGCAGCGCGTCCGCCCGCGCCGCGCCGCCGTTGGCCGCGATCGCGGGCAGTGGGTAGCCGTAGTAGCGCTGGCGGTAGGCGTTGCGGTGGGTGGCCGCAGCCTGGCGCAGCCCGGCGAGCGCGGACGTGCACGTGTCGTAGCCGACGAGTGCCAGGTCGGGCGGACGCAGCCCGGAGGTGCGCGGCGGGTTGCCGGGGCCCGATCCGTCCACCCGGTCCGGGGCCGGGCCGCCGGAGGTGCCGGCGAGCACGAGCAGCACGGCGGACGCGGCGGCGGCGAACCCGCCGACGATCGCGTCGGTGTAGCGCCGGCGGTGGCGACGGGCGCTGACGCGTCCGCCGATGCGCCGCAGCATCGCCACGCCCTCGGCGGACGCCGCCCACCCGGCGTCGGCGTCCGTCGTCGGACGGCCCGCCCGCAAGCGGGCGTCCAGGTCGTCGTCGGTGGGCTCGCTCATGACACTCCCTCGATCACGGGTCCGGTCTTGGAGCCGGTCGCGCGCGGGTGGCCGGCGGCGACCAGTGCCTCGGCCAGCCGGCGGCGGGCCCGGTGGGCGCGCACGCGGTAGGCGGCGCGGCTGCAGCGCAGGGCGGTGGCCGCCTCGTCGGCGTCCAACCCGTACCACGTGCCCAGGGTCAGCACCTCGCGATCGGCGCCCGACAGCGACGCCAGCGCCTCGGCCAGCCGGTCGTCGCCGTGGGGCGCGGCGACGAGATCGCCCACGGGGTCGTCGTCCGGGCCGGGCAGGTCGTGCGCCCGCACCTCGTCGGCGATGCGGTCGCCGAGCCGGGTCCGGCGGCGTTCGGCGCGCACCGCGTTGGCGAGCAACCGCCGGGCGGTGCCGAACAGCCAGCCGAGCGGTGGGTCGGGCACCTCGTCGTGTCTGCGGAACGCGGTCACGAACACCTCCTGCAGCACGTCCTGCGCCGTGTGGGCGTCGGTGCGGTGCAGCAGGTACGCGAGCACGCGGTCGCCGTACGCGCGGAACCAGGCCTCGAGCCTTGCGTCCCGCGCCGCGGCTGGTGTGTCGCCCACTCGTCCTCCCCGGCACCGCCCGACGTCCGGTAGATGTCCGGACGAGCCGCGGGCGTTACACCTCAGACGAGTGAGAGCCCCCCGGGACGTTCCAGGTAGACCGAACCGTAGAGGGCGACGACGCGGATCCACCGCCCGCGCAGCTCGACGTGGGCCGCGCCGCCGCGCGGCAGGAACCCCATGCGCGTGAGGGCGCTGAGCGCGCGCAGGTTCACCTGCGCCTCGACGCCGTCACGTTCGACGGTGAGCACGGTCGAGTCGAGCAGCGCGTCGGCGACCTCGGCGCGGGGCTGCGCGCCGGGCACGCCCTCGCGCGCGGCCGCCTCCTTGAGGGTGAGGGCGCCCTGCCGCACGAGCGGACGGATCACGTCGTCCGGCACCGTCTCGAGCCGCTGCCAGCCGGCATCGGGAGGCGCGCCCCAGCGCCACTCGTGGTCGCGGGGTTCGGGGCGCTCTGCGGTGCCGTCCAGCCAGGCGAGCGCGTCCGCCGCCCGCATCACGACGTCCAGCGGCTCGGAGCGCGACGCGGGCGTCGCCTGCGACACGAGGATCTCGAACGGCAGGCGGACGAGCAGCACCGCCCGCATCCCGTCCATGCGCAGGCGCGCCAGGATGCGCGGGTCGAGATCGACCGCCCGCCGCAGCAGGGGCTCGAGCGTGCGCAACCCCTCGCGGTCGGCCCCGGACGGGTCGCTCACGCCCCGGCGGGCTCGTCGGCGAACCCGCGCAGGATGCTGCGCTCCTCGTCGGTGAGCCGGCGCGGATGGTCGCCGTCGAAGTCGACCGTGACGCACGTGGTCGACGCCCGCGCGGCGACGACACCGTTGTCGATCACCTCGTAGTGCACGACGAACGAGGCAGCGCGGATCACGCCGATCCACACCTCGATGCGCAACGGCTCGGGGTGGTAGACGATCGGCCGCTTGTACTCGATCTCGTGCCTGGCGATGACCGTGCCGCTCGAGAAACCCTCGTTGCGGTGGAAGAACATCGCGACGCGGGCGTCCTCGAGGTACTGCAGGTAGGCGGTGTTGTTGATGTGCCGGTAGGCGTCCATGTCCGACCAGCGCATCGCCACCTCGTGGACGAAGCGCGCCATGTCAGTCGCGCGTCAGCTTGCGGTGCGTCACCGCGTGCGGACGGGCGGCGTCGGGGCCGAGCCGCTCGACCTTGTTCTTCTCGTACGAGTCGAAGTTGCCCTCGAACCAGAACCAGTTGCCCGGCTTCTCGGCGGTGCCCTCCCACGCGAGGATGTGCGTGGCGATGCGGTCGAGGAACCACCGGTCGTGGGACGTGATCACGGCGCAGCCGGGGAAGTTCAGCAGCGCGTTCTCGAGCGAGCCGAGGGTTTCGACGTCGAGGTCGTTGGTCGGCTCGTCCAGCATCAGCAGGTTGCCGCCCTCCTTGAGCGTGAGCGCCAGGTTCAGGCGGTTGCGCTCGCCACCCGACAGCACGCGGGACGGCTTCTGCTGGTCGGGTCCCTTGAACCCGAACGCGCCGACGTAGGCGCGCGAGGGCATCTCGACCTGGCCGACGTGGATGTAGTCGAGGCCGTCCGAGACGAGCTCCCACACGTTCTTCTCGGGGTCGAGGCCGCCGCGGTTCTGGTCGACATAGCTGATCTTGACGGTGTCGCCGATCTGCAGCTCGCCGCTGTCGGGGGTCTCCTGACCGACCATCATCTTGAACAGCGTGGTCTTGCCGACGCCGTTCGGCCCGATGACGCCGACGATGCCGCCGCGGGGCAGCGAGAACGAGATGTCGTCCCAGAGCAGCTGGTCGCCGAAGCCCTTCGTCAGGCCCTTGGCCTCCATGACCAGGTTGCCCAGGCGCGGGCCCGGCGGGATCTGGATCTCCTCGAAGTCGAGCTTGCGGGTCTTCTCGGCCTCCGCCGCCATCTCCTCGTAGCGAGCCAGTCGCGACTTCGACTTGGTCTGGCGTCCCTTCGCGTTCTGGCGCACCCACTCGAGCTCGTCGCGCAGCCGCTTCTGCAGCTTCTGGTCCTTCTTGCCCTGAACCGCGAGGCGCTCGGCCTTCTTCTCGAGGTACGTCGAGTAGTTGCCCTCGTAGGGGTAGGCGCGGCCGCGGTCGAGCTCGAGGATCCACTCGGCGACGTTGTCGAGGAAATACCGGTCGTGGGTCACGGCCAGCACGGCGCCGGGGTACTTCGCGAGGTGCTGCTCGAGCCAGTTCACGCTCTCGGCGTCGAGGTGGTTGGTGGGCTCGTCGAGCAGCAGCAGGTCGGGGGCTTCGAGCAGCAGCTTGCACAGCGCGACGCGGCGCCGCTCACCGCCGGACAGGTGCGTCACCGACTCGTCGCCGGGCGGGCAGCGCAGCGCGTCCATCGCCTGCTCGATGCGGCTGTCGAGCTCCCAGCCCTCGGCGTGGTCGATCTTCTCCTGCAGCTCGCCCATCTCGGCCATGAGCTTGTCGAAGTCGGCGTCCGGCTCGCCCATCTCGGTGCCGATCTCCTCGAAGCGCGCCATCGTCGCGCGGAGGTCGGCGACGGCGTCCTCGACGTTCTCCCGCACCGTCTTGTTCTCGTCGAGCGGCGGCTCCTGCTGCAGCAGCCCGACGCTGAACCCCTCGCTGAGCCTGGCGTCACCGTTGGACGCCTGGTCGAGGCCGGCCATGATCTTGAGGACGCTGGACTTGCCCGCGCCGTTCGGGCCGACGACACCGATCTTGGCGCCCGGAAGGAAGGCCAGGGTGACGTCGTCGAGGATGACCTTGTCGCCGTGCGCCTTGCGCACCTTCTGCATGGTGTAGATGAACTGGGCCACGTCGTCTCCCTTGCCGCCGGCGGCGGCTCGAATCCCGTCTTGTCCGCAGTCGAGCGTAGTCAGCCCGCCGCGGGGCCGTTCCGGGCGGCGCGGGACAGACGGGCGACGGCCTCGACGACGGTGTCCGGGGCGCAGGCGATATTCATGCGCGCGTGGCCCGCGCCGGGCCCGCCGAACGTCGGCCCGCTGACCAGCGCGACCCGCGCCTCGCGCAGCGCGACGGCCGCCGGGTCGTCGCCCCATCCGAGTGCCGTCATGTCGAGCCAGGCGAGGTACCCCGCCCGCGGCCGGCGCCACCGGACGTCCGGCAGCTCGGTGCGCAGCCGCTCGTCCAGCAGGTCGAGGTTCGCCTCGATCGCGGTGACGGCGTCGTCCAACCAGCCGAGCCCCTCGGCGAAGCCGGCGCGCGTGGCGAGCAGGCCGAACAGCCCGGTGCGGAAGCGGACCTCGTCCGGCAGGGAGCGCACCAGGGTCGTCATCCGTTGCCCCGCCGCCACGAAGAACGCGGTCTTGAGCCCGGCGAGGTTGAACGCCTTGCTCCCCGACTCGGCGGCCACACCGTGCTCGCGTGCCTCGTCCGAGACCGAGAGGTAGGGCGCGAACGACTGCCCGTGGTGGACGAGCGGCGCATGGATCTCGTCGCTGAGGACGAAGCCGCCGTGCCGCTGCACGATGCGGGACAGCTCGACCAACTCCTCGCGCGGGTGCACGTGACCGAGCGGGTTGTGCGGGTGGCAGAGCAGCACGCCGCGCGCCCCGGTGCTCAGGGCACGGTCGACTCCGGCGAGGTCGATCGCGTACGTCGCGCCGTCGTCGGCCAGCGGCACCTCGACGACCGAGGCACCGGCCTCGGGCAGCAGGTCGAAGAACGGTGGATAGACCGGCGGCATGATCACGACACCCTCGCCCGGACGGACGAGACGGCGCAGCGTCTCGACGATCACGACGCTGACGTCGGTGGTCGTGGCCATGCGCTCGACCTCGGGACGCCAGCCCCACGCCCCCGCCGCGTAGTCGGCGAACGCCTCGGCGGCGGAGGTGTCGTGGTCGCGCACGTACCCGGTGTCACCGCGCTCGAGCGCCGCGGCCAGCGCCTGCCTGATCGCGGGCGCGAGGTCGAAGTCCATCTCGGCCACGAACATCGGCAGCACGTCGTCGGGGTACGTCGACCACTTCTCGCTGGTGCGGCGGCGCAGCTGGGGCAACGGGTCGACGTGGATCACTGCCCCGACGCTAGCTGCGGGGTCGGACGGTCACGCGCGGTCGGCACCCCGGCGCCAGCGTTCGGCGAGATCGGACTCCTCGGCCGGGCGGCCGGGCAGCGCTCCGCCGCCGGGTGCGCGCAGCGACTGCGTCACCACCGCGAGGTAGCGGCGGCGCAGCGACTCGTCCGGCACGTCGATGGTCATCACCGCTTCGAGCAGCAGGGTGACGTCCGCGGCGCTGACGTCGCGGCGCAGCGCGCCCGCCCGGGTGACGCGGCGGTGCAGGGTCGTCACCGCCGTCCCCGCCCGTGCGGCGAGCTCGCCCAGCTCGGGGGTCGGGCGGAAGGTGCCGGCCAGCCGCTGCGCGAGCGCCTGGCTGCGGCCGTCGACGATGCGTCCGAGGCACTCGCAGTAGACCGTCCACGCGCGCTCCGGGTCGGGCGGTCCGGCCGCGAGGTCGTCGAGTGCGGCGGTGACGTCGGCGAGCAGGTCCTCGAGCGCCGCTCCGGCCAGCGCACGCAGCAATCCCTCCTTGTTGGCGTAGCGGCTGTAGAGGGCACTGATGCCGACCTGCGCGTGCGCCGACACCGCCGAGATGGGCGCACCCGGATCGGCGAGGAAGACCTCACGGGCGGCGGCGAGGATCCGCTCGTCGTTGCGCGCGGCCTGCTTGCGGCGTCCGTTCATCGGCGTGGTCACACCACGATCGTATCTGGAATGGATCGTTCCGTTCTGATAGCGTCGCCGGCACACCAACCGAGGAGAGCCGATGACCGACACCACCCGCTGGCCCGTCCTGACCAGCGCCCTGCACGCCCTGACCCGCGCCGCCGACGAACTCACGGCGGACGATCTCGCCCGCCCGACACCCTGCTCGGCGTGGACCGTCGCGCAGGTACTGGAGCACGCCGCGCTCGACCAGCTGGCGTGGGCGCACGCCGTGTCCGACGGGCGGACGGACGGGCCGGCCACCGATCCGTTCGCGCCCACCGGTCCGTCGGACGTCGTGGCGCAGGTCCGGGCCGCCGTCGCCACGGCCTTCGACACGTGGTCGCGGACGGACGCCGCCGGCCCGCTCGGCACCCCGTTGCCGCAGGGGCCGCTGGACGGCGACGCGGCCGCCGCGGCGTGCGCCCTCGACGCGGCCGTCCACGCCTGGGACGTCGCCGTGGCCCTGGGCCGGCCGTCGCCTCTCGAGGACGACCTGGCATCGCTGCTGGCGCCGACGGCGCACGCGATCGTCGAGCCGCTGCGGGCGTACGGCGCGATCGGCGCCCCGGTGCCGGGCGGCGACGGCGGTGCCGCCGACTCGCTGCTGCGCTTCCTCGGTCGCAACCCGCGGTGGAGCGCCTGACATGGACTACCGCCTCGAGGTCGTCGCCGTTCCCGTCGCCGATGTCGACGCCGCGCTGCAGTTCTACGTCGAGCAGGTCGGGTTCCACCTCGACCACGACGCCCGTCCGGCGCCGGGCCTGCGCGTCGCCCAGCTGACCCCGCCCGGGTCACCCACGTCGATCGTGGTGGGCGAGGGCCTGCCGATCGGCGACCCCGGCACCACGAAGGGCCTGCAGCTGGTCGTCGAGGACATCGATGCGGCGCGAGCCGAACTCGCCGGACGGGGAGTCGCCATCAGCGACGTGCGCCAGATGGGCCCCGAGGGCACGCCGGGCTCGCGCTTCGCCTTCTTCAGCGACCCCGACGGCAACGGCTGGTCGCTGCAGGAGATCCGCCGGACCGGGTGAGACGCGTCCGGCCGGCGACGCCGGTCGACGTGCTGGCTCCCCCCGGACAACCAGCCTCGACCGGCGTCACCGGGGTCCGGTGCCCTCCCCGACCGGCAGGGCGCACGAGGGGACCACCGGGAGAGCGAGCTCGAAAGTGGTCATACGACGGGCCTCGGGACGCGACCGCGACGTGGCGTCGGCGGTGGGCGGCGGCTGCGTGTCGAACCGGGGTCGAGGTTGACACGGCAATCACCGCCCGGCAACCCGGACTTCGCACCGGGGGGGTGGCCGCTCGCTCTTTCCGGCCGCGACCGGCGCGAACCCGGCGGGCCGGGAACGACCGCGCGACAGTCGCACCCGTGCTCGAACGCACGACGGCGGGCCCGGACCGAAACCGGTCCGGGCCCGCCGTGACGTGCCGTGCGCTGCCGATCAGGGCAGGCGGAGCACCTGCCCGACGTGGATCACGTTGGGGTTGTTCATCTTGTCGCGGTTCGCGCGGTAGAGCGCACGCCAGCCGCCGTCGACGTGCTTCTTGCGGGCGATCTTGGCGAGCGTGTCACCGGAGTGCACGCGATAGGTGCCGTGCGCGGCGTGGCGGGCGTGGTGCTGGCCGCCCTTCGCGTGCTGGTTGCCTGCGTGACGGTGCTTCGCCTTGTGCGCCTTCTTGGCCTTGTGCGCGACCGACGTGCCGTTGGCGTTCGCCGGCAGCTTCGCGGCGGTGGCGCGGCCGTTCGAGCGGTTCAGCCCGGCCTGCTGGCTGCAGACCGGCCAGGCGCCGGGGCCCTGCGCGTGCAGGACGCGACGGGCGACCTGGATCTGCTCCATGCGGCTCGCCCAGTCGGCGCGGCCGGCGTACTTGCCGCCGCCGTAGGAACTCCAGGTGCTGCGGGTGAACTGCAGGCCCCCGTAGAAGCCGTTGCCGGTGTTGATGTGCCAGCGGTTGCCGCTCTCGCACTTCGCGACGCGGTCCCACACGGGCTCGTACGGCTTCTTCGCCTGGGCGGCCGGCGCCGCCAGGGCGGAGATCGCGGCGGCGGCGCTGACCGTGGCGGCGACGGTCGTCGCGGCACGGCGGCCGAGCGAACCGGCGCTGCCCTTCGCGGACGCGTCGGTATGCGCCACGTCGGACGTGGTGGAACTGGGGTTCATGAACTGCCTTCCCACGGGCGCGCAACTCCGCGCGCCCGCACGACTCGGTCCCCGTCGGAAGGCGGCACCTGTCGGCCACCCGGGCCACGCTGCGGTGGCCGGACGTACGCGGGGAATCCCTCGGGCTCCCCCGGCCGACATCCCGAATCGGGACCCCCGGCCGGACGCACCGGTCCCTCCCCGGTGCGGCGCGGCCATCGGGGCCGCGCGGCTCGGACGAAAGTAGGTGGCTGTCAGGCGCAGGATCAAACAGCTGTGCTCGCGCTCTCGTCGCCGCCGTCACACCGCATACCGGACGTTGCGAACAGGCCGAACGCGACCCACCTGCCCGCAACCCCCGGAAACACTGATCGCCGACGCGAGACCGGCCTGCGGTCGCATTCCTGCCCGATCCATGGCAGGCGCACATGATCGTGACCAGGCTCACGTTACCGATTCGAGATATTCGGCGCCGGAGCGTGCCCGACCCGGCTCGGCGACGACCGCTCAGACCGCGGTCAATTCGTGCAGCTCGCCGGTGTCGGGATCGACGGTGACGCCCGGCCCGGCGACGATCTCGGCACCCTCGAACTCGGCGAACGCCGAGGCCGCCACGTCGATCGGCGCGCCCGACTCGTCGGTCTCGACGCCCGCCGCCTCGGTGCGCTGGCCACGCCGGAACTCGCTGGTGCCGCGACTCATGTCGTGACCCACGGAGACCGCCTCGAGCTCGTAGGCGGTGCGCGGCTGGTCGTCCTTCGTGTAGTCGCGCTGGTAGTAGCGCCCGTGCACGATCACCGGTTGACCGCGCAGCAGCGACGCGGCGACGTTGTCGGCGAGCGCGCGCCACGCCGTGACCGACACGAACAGGGTGGTGCCGTCGACCCACTGCGCCGCCTCGCGGTCGAAGCGCCGCTGCGTGGACGCCACCCGGAAGTTGGCCACCAGGTGCCCGCTCTTGGTGCGCCGCAGCGTCGGCGCGTCGACCACGTTGCCGCGCACCGTCATCGTCGTCTCGTTCATATCGTCCCCCTCGTGTTCCGTCGCGGGCCCCGATCGAGGCCCGGGAGGAGCACACCAGCGCGAACGCCGTCCGCGGGCGCCGTCGGCGCGGGCTGTGGACGCACCGCGGGCCTGTGGACGCGCACGACCGGTCCCGTCGCCCCCGTGTGGTAGTGGCCGGCCGGTAACCTCGGCCGCGCCCGCCCTCGTAGCTCAGCGGATAGAGCAGCCGCCTTCTAAGCGGTTGGTCGCAGGTTCGATCCCTGCCGGGGGCGCCCCACCGCGTCGCTCAGGCCCGCGGTCCGTTGCGCTCCAGCTCGGCCAGCCACGCGGCGGCGCTCGCGTCCGACGGCGCACGCCAGTCGCCCCGCGGCGAGAGCGAGCCGCCCGCGCTGACCTTGGGGCCGTTGGGCAGCGCCGAACGCTTGAACTGCGCGAAGGCGAAGTAGCGCTGCAGGAAGTCCCGCAACCAGCGGGTGATCGTGGGCAGGTCGTAGGCGTGCCGCCCGTCGTCGGGGAAACCGGCCGGCCACCGTCCTGCCTCCGCGTCGCGCCAGGCGTGCCACGCGAGAAACGCGACCTTCGACGGGGCGAGCCCGTACCGCAGCACGTGGAACAGGAAGAAGTCGTGCAACTCGTAGGGACCGATGCGGTCCTCGGTGCTCTGCATGGCGCCGGTCTCCTCGTCCGCGGGCACGAGTTCGGGCGAGATCTCGGTGTCGAGGATCGACGTGAGCAGCCGTCCGGTCTCGTCGTCGAACTGCCCCGACGTGACCGTCCAGCGGATGAGGTACTGGATCAGGGTCTTGGGCACGCCGGCGTTGACGGCGTAGTGGCTCATCTGATCGCCGACGCCGTACGTGCACCAGCCC
The DNA here is from genome assembly GCF_054781375.1 of Jatrophihabitans fulvus. Classification (NCBI taxonomy): domain Bacteria; kingdom Bacillati; phylum Actinomycetota; class Actinomycetes; order Jatrophihabitantales; family Jatrophihabitantaceae; genus Jatrophihabitans; species Jatrophihabitans fulvus. The sequence continues at coordinate 194,247 of NZ_BAAGUN010000004.1, read as the reverse complement.
AGCGCGAGCTCGCTGAGGTCGCCGGTGCCGACGACGAACCCACCGCGCTGGTTGGCGAGCCGGAACAGGTAGTCCGTCCGCAGCCCGGCCTGCACGTTCTCGAACGTCACGTCGTAGACCGGCTCGCCGCGCCCGTAGGGGTGGCCCATGTCGGTGAGCATCTGCGTGGCCGCGGGGCGGATGTCGATCTCGGTGCCCTCGACGCCGAGCGCACGCATGAGTGCCCACGCGTTCGACTTCGTCGCGTCGCCGGTGGCGAAGCCGGGCATCGTGACGCCGAGGATGGTCCTGCGGTCTAGCCCGAGCCTGTCGCACGCCTTCGCCGCGACGATCAACGCGTGCGTCGAGTCGAGACCGCCCGAGACGCCGATGACCATGCGGTCGCCGGCGGTCCTGAACCGGCGCGCCAGGGCGACGACCTGGATGTTGAACGCCTCGTAGCAGTCCTGGTCGAGGTCCGCCTGCTCGTCGGGGACGAACGGGAAGCGGCGCAGCGGACGGCGCAACCCGACGTCCCTGCCGTGCGGACGGTGCGTGAACGCGACCCGCCGGTAGCGCCGGGCCGGTTCGTCGGCCAGCGCGGCGGAATCGGAGAAGGTGGGGGTGCGCATGCGTTCGAGCCGGATGCGTTCGAGGTCGACGTCGGCCACGAGCAACTGCGCGTCGTCGGCGAACCGTTCGGACGCGGCGAGCAGCGCCCCCAGCTCGTGGACGGTGCCCTGCCCGTCCCACGACAGGTCGGTGCTGCTCTCGCCGGTCCCCGCCGCCGAGTAGACGTACGCCGAGACCGTGCGCGCCGAGTGGGCGGACGACAGCGCGGCGCGGTCGGCCGACTTGCCCACGGTGATGTTCGATGCCGACAGGTTCGCCAGCACGGTCGCGCCCGCCATCGCCGCGTACGACGACGGCGGCACGACGGACCAGTAGTCCTCGCAGATCTCGACGCCGATCACGAGGTCGGGCACGTCGGTGGCGGCGAGCAGGATGTCGTCGCCGAACGGGACGGACGCTCCCGCGACGGTGATCGACAGCCCGGACGTACGACCGCCCGAGGCGAACCATCGCTTCTCGTAGTACTCGCGGTAGTTCGGCAGGAACGTCTTCGGCACGACCGCCAACACCTCGCCGCGCCCGATCGCGACCGCACAGTTGTAGAGCCGTCCCTCGCGCCGCAGCGGGGCGCCGACCAGCAGCACCGGCGACAGGTCACGGGTGGCGTCACGCACCGTCGCGAGAGCGTCCTCGACGGCGTCGAGCAGCGCGTCCTGCAGCAGCAGGTCGTCGATGGCGTAGGAGGAGAGCCCCAATTCCGGGAACACGACCAGGTCGACACCCTCGGCGTCGGCGCGGCGGGCCAGTTCGACGGTCGCCCCGGCGTTGCGGGCCGGGTCGGCCGTGGCCACCTGCGGCGTCGCGGCCGCGACGCGCACCATCCCGTGCGCGTGCAGCGCTGCGAAGTCGTGCTCGCTCACCCGACCGCCTCTCCCGTGTGCTGTTCGAGTTCCTCGACGAGGAAGGCGAGCGCGGCGGCTGCCGCGGCGTCGCGGATCTCGCCGCGCGCGCCCTCGAAGTGAAACTCCCGTGTCATTGTGCGGGCCCGCGACGCGATGCCCACATGCACCTCTCCGACCGGACGGCCTCCCTGCGCGCCGGGACCGGCCACCCCGGTGATGCCGATGCCGAAGTCGGCGTCGACGCGCTCGCGGGCGCCCTCGGCCAACTGACCCGCCACCTCGGGGTGCACCGGTCCGTGCTCGCGCAACAGGTCGTCGTCCACGCCGGCCATGTGGTTCTTGGTGTCGGTGCCGTAGACGATCAGCCCGCCGCGGTAGGTGACGCTCGTGGCCGGCGCCTCGGTCAGCAGCACGCCGAGCATGCCGCCGGTCAGCGACTCGGCCGTGGCGATCGTCGCGCCGAGCTCGACGAGGCGACTGTGCGCCCGGTCGGCGTGCCGCTGGGCGGCCTGCAACGTGGTGGCGTCCATGCAGCGGTCCTACCCCGACGCGGCATCGGTGATCAGCGCGCCTCGGACGCCGTCTGTCAGAGGTCGTAGAGCCGGTCCCGCTGCCGTTCCCAGGCCCGGCGCCCACCCATGCGCCACGACGCCCGCTGGGAGGGAGTCAGGCTGCGCAGGAATTCCGCGCGGTCGCCGGTGTCGAGGCCGTCCATGACCCACCCCATCTGGATCACGAAGCCGCGCTGGCTCGCCGAGGCGCGGGTTGCACGGCACAGCCGGCGCCACTCGGTCGGCGAGAGGTGCTGCTCGATGAGCGGCACCAGGTTCGCGACCTCGTCGTCGAGGCTGTCGGACAGGGCCGCGTCGACGGCGGCGAACGCAGCGGACACCTCGCCGCGGGTGCCGGTGTCCGCGACGGCCTGCCAGCGGGCCAGCGGCTCGCGCGCATGGTGCATCTGCTCGAGCACGGCGACGCGCCGGTCCCGGACGCGGCGGGTGAAGTCGGCCGAACCGGGCGCGCGCAGCGCCAGCACCGGCCACAGCAGTTCGTCCGCGGCCTGCATGCGGTGCCCGAACTGACCGGTGTAGGTCTCGAAGATGCGGCCGACGGTGCGGGTGCGCTCGTGGTCACCGGCGAGGACCGCGTCGACGATGAACGGCAGGTCGCCGAAGATGCGCCGGTAGAGCCGGTGGGTCTTGAGCACGTCCGCGAGATAGGGGCGGTTCGACGTCGCCGTGAAGATCGTCGTCATCGCTCTCTCGTCCCGTGCGGTGGCCTGGGCACGAAGATAGTTCAGCTCGCACCGACCGGGCGGGCATCTCACGCACGAGGCAGTGCGATACGCCCGACTCGTGCGCTTGTGCCCGCCGGGACGGGCAACATGTGGGACCTTCGGCCCACCGCTGCGCACGAGTCGCGACGCGCGGACGCCCCGGCCGGGTCCCGGCCGGGGCGTCGCGTTCCGTGGTGCGGGTGGTCAGACCTTCTCGGCCTCGTCACCCGGCGTGGTCGGGCCGGCCGCGGTGGTGGGAGCGCTGTCGGACTGCTGCGCGCGCACCGACTCCTCGATCTTCTTGCCGAGCTCGGCGTCGACGTTGCGCCAGTACTCGAAGGCACGGGTCAGTACCGGCTCGGACACGCCGTTGAGCAGGTGACCGCTGGCGTTGGACACCAGCCGCTCGCGGGCCGCGTCGTCCATGACCTCGCGGACGAGCGTGCCCGCCTGGCCCCAGTCGTCGTCCTCGGCGTGCTGCGTGTAGGCCGCACGCACCATCGGGCCGCCGGCCTCCCAGCCCTTGCCGTCCTGCTGCGAGGTGTCGGCGTGGGCACCGCCGTAACTGTTCGGCGCGTACACCGGTTCGGACGGTGCGTTGAACCGGTAGTTCATCGCACCCTCCTTGGAGTAGGAGTTCACCTGCTCGGCGGCCTTCGGCTGGTTGACCGGCAGCTGCGCGTAGTTCGTGCCGATGCGGTAGCGGTGGGCGTCGGCGTAGCTGAAGATGCGGCCGAGCAGCATCTTGTCCGGGGACGTGTCGATGCCCGGCACGAAGTTCGACGGCTCGAACGAGCTCTGCTCGATCTCGGCGAAGAAGTTCTGCGGGTTGCGGTTCAGCGTCATCTTTCCGACCTCGATGAGCGGGTAGTCGCGCTGCGACCACACCTTCGTCAGGTCGAAGGGGTTGAAGCGGTAGGTCTCCGCCTCCTCGAACGGCATGATCTGCACCTTCAACGTCCAGGACGGGAAGTCGCCGTTCTCGATGGAGCCGTACAGGTCCTGGCGGTGGTTGTCCGGGGACGTGCCGGCGAGCTCGTCCGCCTTGTCCTGCGTCAGGAACTCGACGCCCTGGTCGGTCTTGAAGTGGTACTTCACCCAGCTGCGCGTGCCGTCGGCGGCGATCCACTGGAACGTGTGGCTGCCGAAACCGTCCATGTGCCGCCACGTGCGTGGGATGCCGCGGTCGCCCATGAGCCAGGTGACCTGGTGCGCCGACTCGGGCGAGAGGGTCCAGAAATCCCACTGCATGTCGTTGTCACGCAGGCCGGACGCCGGCAAGCGCTTCTGGGAGCGGATGAAGTCCTGGAACTTCATCGGATCCTTCACGAAGAAGACGGGGGTGTTGTTGCCGACCAGGTCGTAATTGCCCTCGGTCGTGTAGAACTTCAGCGCGAACCCGCGCGGGTCGCGCCAGGTGTCGGGCGATCCCTGCTCACCGGCGACGGTCGAGAAGCGCGCCACCATCTCGGTGGTGACCCCCGGCTGCAGGAACGCGGCCTTGGTGTACCGCGCGATCTCCGGGTTGGTGACGACGAACTCGCCGAACGCGCCGCCGCCCTTCGCGTGCACCACGCGCTCCGGGACGCGTTCGCGGTTGAACTGCGCCATCTTCTCGATCAGGTAGTGGTCGTGCAGCAGGATGCCGCCCGCCTCGCCCTGCGTGAGCGAGTGCTCGTCGCTCTCGACCGGAGCACCGGCATTCGTGGTCGTGTACTTGTCCCGCGCTGTGGTCATGCGCTCGTCCCCTCGGGTCGGCGGCAGGAACGGTGCTTGTCACCGTCCCTGCCGACGAGGTACCCCGATTGCCCGACCTTCGGACGGTCAGAGACCGGCCGCCTCCCGGCGTTCGGCCACGCCGACGTCGACGCGGCGGGCGTCGTCGGCCGCGCGGCCCGCGGCCTCGCGCATCTCGAAGACGTCGGACGCCCAGTCACCCAGCTCCTGGGTGACCTCCCGCACCGCCCCGGTGATGATCGAGGCGATGCGCCCGACGTGCGTGGCGGCGGACTCGACGACGACCTGCGCGGTGTCCTTGCCGATCTCCAGCTTGCTGACCATGAGTTCTCTCTCCGTCGCGGTGGCGGGCCGTGGGCGGCGCGTCAGACGGCGACGGCCTCCCGGTCGCTCCCGGTCGACTCGGCCGGCTCGGCCGGCTCGGACGGGCCGGTCTCGCCCGAGTCGCCCCGGCCGGTGGTCGGGAGCGCGAGACGGAAGATCTTCGCCCAGGTCGAGCCGATCTGCTTCGAGAACCGGCCGGTGTTGTAGTCGAGCCCGTACTTCTCGCACAGCGCCTGCACCTCGGCGGCGATCTCCGGGTACCGGCGGGCCGGGATGTCCGGGAAGAGGTGGTGCTCGATCTGGTGGCTCAGGTTGCCCGACAGGATGTGGAACAGCGTGCTGCCGGTGATGTTGGCCGAGCCCATCATCTGGCGCACGTACCACTCACCGCGGGTCTCGTTCTCGGTCTCCTCCTCACTGAAGGTCGCGACCCCGGACGGGAAGTGACCGCAGAAGATGATCGAGTACGCCCACAGGTTGCGGACGAGGTTGGCAGTGCCGTTCGCGGCGATCGTGAACGGCGCCTGCGGGCCGCTCAGCAGCGGCCACAGCACGTAGTCCTTCAGCGACTGCTTGCCGACCTTGCGCCAGATGCCCTTGAGCAGCTTCTTGTTCTCGGACGGCTTGCGTTTGCCCGTGATCACGTTCTCGACCTCGAGGTCGTGCAGCGCCACGCCGTACTGGAAGAAGGTCATCAGCAGGAACGCCCACACCGGGTTGAGCAGGTAGTAGGGGTTCCACTTCTGCGACTCGTCCATGCGCAGGATGCCGTAACCGATGTCACGGTCCTTGTCGACGATGTTCGTGAAGGTGTGGTGCATGTAGTTGTGCGAGTGGCGCCACTGGTCGGACGGGCACGCGGTGTCCCACTCGAACATCTTCGAGTTCAGGGCCGGGTCACGCATCCAGTCGTACTGGCCGTGCATGACGTTGTGGCCGATCTCCATGTTGTCGAGGATCTTCGACAGCGAGAGCGCGGCGGTGCCGAGCAGCCAGAACGGCGGCAGGGCGCTGAGCATCAGCGACGCGCGCCCGCCGGCCTCGAAGGCTCGCTGCGCCTTGACGATCTTGTAGATGTACTCGCGGTCCTCGGCACCGAGGTCGTCTACGACGCGCTTGCGCAGGGCGTCGAGCTCGCGGCCGAGTTCCTCGATCTGCTCGGGGTCGAGCTTGATGGTCTTCTCTGCCATGGGAGTTCCTCCGGTGATCGGATGGTGGGAGATCAGATGTCCAGTTCGACGTCGCCGCACGGCACGTTGATGCACAGCTGCACCTCGGTGTCGGGGTCGCTGTCGACGTCACCGGTGTTCACGTTGCGGACGCTGCCGCTGACCTTGCGGGACGTGCAGGTGAAACAGATGCCCATGCGGCAGCCGTAGTCGGGGCTCAGGCCGGCGTCCTCCGCCTGCTCGAGCAGCGTCTTGCCGCTGTTGTCGGCCGAGGCGCCGCTGCGGGCGAACGCGACGGTGCCGGTGGCGTCCTCGGGGTCGACCTCGACCGGTGCGGGCGCGAAGTCCTCGGTGTGCAGGCGGTCGTCCAGATCGCGGGCGACGAAGTGCGAGCGGATCGACTTCATCAGTCCGGGCGGCCCGCAGAGGTAGGTCTCGGCGTCGGCGTACCAGGGCGCGACCTCGTCCAGGTGGCCCTTGTGGAACAGGCCGTGCAGGTCGCCGCCCTCTTCCTGCTCGGTGTAGGCGAGGACGACACGGACGTTGTCGTACCGTCCGGCCAGGGCCCGCAACTCGTGCCGGTACGAGACGTGACGTTCGGTGAACGCGTAGTGCAGGAAGACGATCTCGCCGGTGTAGCCCTCGTCGCACAGGCTCCGCAGCATCGACATCACCGGGGTGATGCCGCTGCCGCCGCTGAGCAGCAGCACGCGCTCGGGCCGCGGCTGCGGCAGCGTGAAGGTGCCGGTGGCCTGCGACAGGCCCAGCACCATGCCGGGTGCCGCATGCGCGTAGAGGTAGTTGGACACCAGCCCGTGCGGGTGGGCCTTGACCGTCAGTTCCAGCAGCCCGTCCGCGCGGTACTGCGAGCACGCCGGCGAGTAGAACCTCTGGCGGCGGACGCCGTCGATGTCGACGGACACCTGCACGTGCTGGCCCGCACGGAAGCCCTCCCACTGCCGGGTCGGGCGCAGCAGCAGCGTGGTCGTGTCGGGCGAACCGTGCCGCACCTCGACGACCCGGGCGCGCAGTTCGCGCACCGTCAGCATGGGGTTGACCAGCTCCAGGTAGCGATCGACACCGTGGGGCGTGGCCAGCACCTCCAGGGTGCTGAGCAGCTTCTTCGCCGGCCTGCTCGAGAGCGCCGGAGTCAACAGCGACATCGGGTCGAACCTCCACTCGCTTTCGGTGCACATTCGTACACTCACTAGTGAACGGAAGCCGCGAACACGTGTCAACGCAGGACGGCGTGACGGCCCGCACGTCCGGCACGCAATCCCCCGGTGTACACCGGTTTCGCGTTCGCCCCGTCGGGACGTCCGCGTCCGCGTAGGGTGCGGCCTGTGGGGGACCCGAGGTCGCGCGCCGAGCGCAAGGAGCTCACCCGCCGCAAGTTGCTCGACGTCACACTGCGACTGATCACCGAGCGCAGCCTCAGCGGCATCAGCCTGCGCGAGGTCGCGCGCGAGGCGGGCATCGTCCCCACCGCGTTCTACCGGCACTACGCATCCGTCGACGAGCTCGGCGTCGACCTGGTCGACGAGAGCATGCGCCCGCTGCGGCAGATGCTGCGCGACACCCGCAAGGGACGGGTCGAGACCGGCGACATCATCAAGGACACCGTCACCGTGCTCGCTGCCCAGGTGCGCAACCACCAGGAGCAGTTCCGCTTCCTCGTCCGCGAGCGCTACGGGGGCGTGGGCGCCGTCCGCCGGGCCATCGCCACCGAGCTGCGGCTGTTCACGAGCGATCTGACCGTCGACCTCGCCCGGCTCACCACCGGCTACGACTGGTCGACGGACGACCTCGAGATGGCCGCCGACCTGATGGTGGGCTCGATGCTCACCAGCGTCACCCGGCTGCTGGACATCGACGAGCGCCACCCCGAGGACGCCGAACTCATCCAGCACCGGGCCACGCAGCAGCTGCGCCTCATCGTGCTCGGCATGGGGGCCTGGCGCAGCAAGGACTAGCGCCCCTCGGCGACCCCGCGGGCGACCTCGTCGACCACGCGCGCCAGCTCGAGGTCCTTGGCGGTCACGCCGCCGGCGCTGTGCGTGCTCAGCACGACGTCGACCCGGCGCCAGCGGATGTCCAGGTCGGGGTGGTGGTCGAGTCGCTCGCAGTGCGGGGCGAGTTCGGACACGAAGCGCACCGCGTCGAGGAATCCGCCGAACTCGATCGAGCGCGCGAGCCGCTCGGCAGTGCCGGTCCATCCGGGGTCGAGGGCGCGCAGCCCGTCGTCGATCGCCGTCCGGTCGAGCAGCTTCGCCATGACCCGACGGTAGCGCCGACATCGCACGGAACGGACGAAACGCGCGTCTCGATCACCCACGGGCTAGCCTCGGGTCGTGGCGGAACGCGCGGAGACCCCCGGCAATGCGGGCAACACAGCGGCACTGGTCTGGATCGACTGCGAGATGACGGGCCTGGACCTGCACAAGGACGCGCTCATCGAACTGGCCGTGGTCGTCACCGACGCAGAGCTGACCCCGCTGGACGACGGCCTGGACGTGATCGTCCATGCGTCCGACGAGCTGCTCGACGGGATGATCCCGTTCGTCCGCGACATGCACGAGTCCTCGGGCCTCACCACCGCCGTGCGCGAGTCGACGGTGACGCTGGCCGACGCCGAGAAGCTGGCGCTCGACTACGTCCGCTCGCACGTGCCCGAGGCCCGCACGGCTCCGCTGTGCGGCAACTCCATCGCCACCGACCGCGGCTTCATCGCGCGCGACATGCACGAGCTCGACGCCCACCTGCACTACCGCATGGTCGACGTGTCGTCGATCAAGGAGCTGGCGAAGCGCTGGTACCCGCGGGTGTACCAGTCGCAGCCGCGCAAGGCGTTGTCGCACCGGGCGCTGGACGACATCCTCGAGAGCATCGACGAGCTGCGCTACTACCGGCGCACCCTCTTCGTGCCGCAGCCGGGCCCGACCTTGGACGAGGCGCGAGCGGCGGCGCAGGCCGTCCGGGGGGACGCAGCCGAGTAGACGCGGCCAGCTAGACTTCTCCACGCCCGGCGGCAGTTGCGCCGGCATGGCGGGCGTAGCTCAGCTGGTAGAGCACCGCGTTGTGGTCGCGGGGGTCGCGGGTTCGAGCCCCGTCGCTCGCCCCGTCTGTCAGGCCCCGGACTCCGGGGCCTGACGCCGTTAACGGCCCGGATGCTCGTCGGCGGCAGCGGCAGCGGCCGCCGCGCGCAGCTCGTCGAGAACCGCACGGACGACCGGGGTCGGCTCGTTGCGCGACCGGCGGTAGACGACACCGATGCGGCGCGCGCCGAGACCGGGCAGCACGACCTCCCGCACCCGCTCGCGCGGCGCCCACTGCAGCGCGAGCAGGGGGACGAGCGCGGCGGCGAACCCAGCGGACACCAGCGTCAGCCCGGCGGTGAAGTCCTGGCACAGGTGTGCCGCCGGCAGCCGCAGGCCGGTGGTGTGCCGCACGCGGCGCATGGCCTGCCCGACCGCGCTGTCGGCGGGCCCGTCGATCCAGGGCCGGTCGGCCACCGCGGCGAGCTCGTCGAACTCGGCCCACGCGATCGGCACGACCGCACGGAACGGGTCGTCGAACAGCGCTTCGTAGTGCAGGCCGCGGGGCACCGTGCGCCGGCGCTGCGCGTCGTCCTCGACGAGCGCGAGGTCGGTGCGGCCGGCGAGCACGTCGTCGACGGCGGTGGAGTCGTCGAGCTGGTGCACCGACAGCTCGATGCCCGGGTGGTTGTCCCCCACGCCGATGATCGCGTCTCCGGCGAACGCGCGCAGCACGGTGACGAAGGCCGCGAGCGTCACGGTGCCGGCGACGGTGTCGGCGAGGGTGCGCAGCTCGGCCTCGGCGTCGTCGAGCACCTGCACCAGCGCGTCGGCGTGGGCGACCAGCCGACGTCCCGCCGTCGTGAACTCCACCGGACGCTGCCCGCCGCGGCGGGAGCGGTCGACGAGCACGAAGCCGGTCTCCCGCTCGAGCATCGCGAGCTGCTGGGACACGGCGGACGGCGACACGTGCAGCGCCTCGGCGGCGCCCACCACGCCGCCGTGGCGGTCGACGGCACGCAGGACGACCAGGCGACGGGGGTCGATTGCCATAAGTACAGCTTCAACCCGGCTCAATCAGAATGCAATTTTCTTTCATAAACACGGGTTGCACACTGAGGGTGTCGACAACGACGTCCACCAGTTCGAGCACGCAGCAGGAGCCCACCGTGATCACCGCCCAGCGCCCGTTCAGCGCCGCCACCAGCAAGTTCGCCTACGCCCAGGCCTTCTCCGGCTCGCAGGTGCGCCACGCCCACCGCGTCGGCCTCCGCGCCCGCCTCGCGGCGCGCCGCACCCGCCGCCCCGCCGCCTGATCCCACGGGCTCCGGCACGACCGTCCGCCCGCGCGGCACCGGTGAAATCGGTGCCCCGCGGGCGTGCTAGTGTCGAAGACCGGCCCACCGAGGTGGGCCGGTCGCATGATCTGCGCCGTTAGCTCAATTGGCAGAGCAGCTGGCTCTTAACCAGCGGGTTCGGGGTTCGAGTCCCTGACGGCGCACCACCCTCGTCGGCGCGGGACGTCCCGCGCTCACCTTCCGGCCGACGGCCGCTCAGCGCACAACCCGCCCGCGCAACGCCTCGGCCAACGCCCGCAGCGCCTGCCCCCGGTGGCTGATCGCGTCCTTCGCCTCGCTGCTCAGCTCGGCGCTGGTCACGTCGTGACCGTCCGGGACGAAGATCGGGTCGTACCCGAACCCGTTGCCGCCACGCTTCTCACGCACCAACCGACCCGGCATCCGTCCCTCGGTGACGATCTCGCCGTCCGCGTCGACGTAGGCGACGGTCGACACGAACGCGGCGGTGAGCCGCTCGTCCGGGATCTCGGCGAGCTGGCCGAGCACGAGCTGCAGATTGGCCTCGTCGTCGCCGTGCCGGCCGGCCCAGCGGGCGGAGTGGATGCCGGGCATGCCGTTGAGCGCGTCGACGGTCAGCCCCGAGTCGTCGGCCACCGTCGGCAGCCCCGTGTGCCGGAACCCCTCGCGCGCCTTGATGAGGGCGTTGTCGGCGAACGTCGCGCCGCTCTCGGGCACCTCGTCGTAGGCCTCGACGTCGTCCAGGCCGACGATCTCGGCGTCCGGCAGCACCGGGCCGACGATTCGGCGCATCTCGGCGAGCTTCTTGGCGTTGCGGCTCGCCAGCAGCACCCGCCGGGTCATGCCTCGAGCGCCGCCCGCTGGAAGCCGGCGAGCTCGCCGCACCCCTTGACCGCCAGGTCGAGCAGCGCGTCCAGCTCGTCGCGGCGGAACGGGGCACCCTCGGCGGTGCCCTGCACCTCGACGAACTCGCCGGCACCCGTGACGACCACGTTCATGTCCGTCTCGGCGCGCACGTCCTCCTCGTACATGAGGTCCAGCCGCGGTTCGCCGTCGATGACGCCCACGGACACCGCCGCGATCGAGTTCACAACCGGCTCCGGACGCGAGAGCGCCTTGCGGTCGCGCAGCCACGACACCGCGTCGGACAGCGCGACGTAGGCGCCGGTGATCGCCGCGGTGCGGGTGCCGCCGTCGGCCTGCAGCACGTCGCAGTCGATCGAGATCGAGTTCTCGCCGAGCGCCGAGAGGTCGATGGCGGCCCGCAGCGAGCGGCCGATGAGCCGGGAGATCTCGTGCGTCCGTCCGCCGATCTTGCCCTTCACCGACTCGCGGTCGTTGCGGGTGAGCGTGGCGCGCGGCAGCATCGAGTACTCGGCCGTCACCCAGCCCAGGCCGCTGCCCTTGCGCCACCGCGGGACGCCCTGCGTCACCGACGCCGAGCACAGCACCTTCGTGTCTCCGAACTCGATCAACGCCGAGCCTTCGGCGTACTTCTGCCACTGACGGGTGATCGTCACGGGCCGGAGCTGGTCGTTGGTGCGCGCGTCGGGGCGAGGCATGCACCGAGCCTATGGTCCGCGTCATCGGCGCCGGGCAGGTGGCCCCGCGGCGGGTAGGACAGCAGGCGTGACGAACGACGTCGACGTGGTGGTCGTGGGTGCCGGCATCGCCGGACTGGCCGCCGCGCGCACCCTGCACGGGTCCGGCCGGACGGTGCTCGTGCTCGAGGCCGACGACGACGTCGGCGGGCGCGTGCGCACCGACGAGGTCGACGGCATGCTGCTCGACCGCGGCTTCCAATTGCTCAACCCCGCCTATCCGGCCGCCCGCGCCGACCTCGACCTCGACGCCCTGCGCCTGCACACGTTCGAGGCGGGCGCGGTCGTCGCGAAGGGCGACGGTCGCTTCGTCGTCGCCGACCCGCGCCGCTCGCCACGCGATCTCCCCGCCGACCTGCGTCTTCCCGTCGGCAGCCTGCGCGAGAAGGCCGCCCTGCTCGCGTGGGCTGCGCCGGTCGGTTTCGGGCCCGTGCGCCGGGTCAAGCGGCCGGCGGACGCCTCCCTCGCCGAGCACCTGCGCCGTCGCGGCGTGCACGGGGAGATCACCGAGAGCGTGCTGCGGCCGTTCCTGGCCGGCGTGTTCGGCGAGGACGACCTCGCGACCTCGCGGCGGTTCGCCGAGCTCGTCGTCCGGTCCTTCGTGCGCGGCACGCCGGGCGTGCCGGCGCGCGGCATGCAGGCCATCCCCCGCCAGCTCGCGTCCGCGCTGCCCGCCGGCGGCGTGCTCACAGGCACCCGCGTGCACCGGATCGACGGCACGTCGGTCGCGCACGACGGCGGCACCGTCACCGCCCGCGCGGTCGTCGTCGCCACCGACGGCACCACCGCGCACCGGCTCGTGGGCACGCCCGCGCCCGGCCTCAACGCGCTGACGACCTTCTACCACCGCGCGCCCGCCTCCCCGGCCGCGCGGCGCATGCTGCACCTCGACGGCGACCGGCGAGGTCCGCTCGTGAACACCGCGGTCATGACCGACGCCGCCCCCTCGTACGCGCCGGGACACGCGCTGGTCGCGTCGACCGCGCTGGGCACCGACGGGTCCGCCGCGGCCGAGCGGGCCGCGCGACGCCACGCGGGCACGGTGTACGGGTGCGACCCGTCCGGTTGGGAGCACGTCGCCACCTACGTGATCGCCGCGGCGCTGCCCAAGGTCGTGCCCGGCGCGCCGCTGCGCCGCCGTCCGCAGGTGCGCGACGGCGTCTACGTCGCGGGCGACCACCGCGACACCTCGTCGCTGCAGGGTGCGCTCGTGTCGGGACGCCGGGTGGCCGAGGCGGTCCTGGCGGGCCTGCGATGACCGACGTGTACGCGGGGGTCCCGCGCGAGGCCGAACCGCTGAGCGGGCCGACGATGTTCGCCCAGGACTGGCTCGACCTGCTGTTCCTGCACTGGCCGGTCGACCCGGCCTCGGTCGCGCACCTGTACCCACCGGACACCCGTCCGGACGTGTGGCACGACGGGCTGACCTACGTCGGGCTCGTGCCGTTCCGCATGAGCGGCGCCGGCTTCGGGCCGCGGGTGCCGGTGCCCTTCTTCGGGCGGTTCCTCGAATGGAACGTCCGCCTGTACTCGGTCGACGACCAGGGTCGCCACGGCGTGGTGTTCCGCAGCCTCGACACCGACCGGCTCGCGATCGTGGCGTTCGCGCGCACCTTCGGCATCCCCTACCGCTACGCGCACATCGCGACGTCCGGCACCACGGACGACGTCACGTGGCGGATGCGGCGGCGGGAACGGCCGCGTCCGACGAGCGAGCTGCGGGTCCGCGTCGGCGCGCCCACGGAACCGACCGATCTCGAGGTGTTCCTGACCAGCCGGTGGGGCATGCACTCCCGCGTCGGCCACCGCACCATGTGGGTGCAGAACCACCACGGACCGTGGCCGCTGCAGTCGGCCGAGCTGCTGCACCTGGACGACGGGCTCGTCGCAGCCGCCGGTGTCGAACCCGCCGGCGAGATGCTGCGCCCGCTCTGGACGCGCGGCGTCCACTCCCGGTTCGCCCTGCCCCGGCTCGTCCCGCGCAGCGGGTCCGGTACCTGAGGACGAGGCGCCCGGCCCCGGGTGCCGGTTACCGTCGCGGACGTGACGGCGCGACGGATCCCGGCCGGCGCGGTGGTCGACGCCGCGGCCGGCGCCCTCGTCCTCGCCGCCGGACTCTGGGCGGCGAGCCTCGCCGCCCACGACGTCACGACCGGACGGCTCGTCGCCGTCGCCGCGGCGGCGGTCGCGGCGGCACTCGCCCGCTCGCGTCCGGGCGCGGCCCTCGCCACGGTCTGGGTCGCGGGGCTGCTCCACCTCGTGACCGCGCCGGCGTCCGGAGGGCTCGACGCGATCGCCTTCGGCGGCCTCGACGTCGCCGCCCTGATCGTGTCGTACTGCGCGGCACGGCACGGCAGCCGGACGGTCGTGGGGCTGGCGGCGGCGTCCATCCCGGCGGCCGCGGCAGCCGCCGTGGTGGTCGCCGTGTTCCGGCGGAACGCGGACGCCGAGCCCGGCTTCGCCGACGTGCTGCAGCGCGTGACCGGCGTCGGCGTCGTCGGGGCGGTGCTCGCCGGCATGGCGGTGCTCGCCACGCCCTGGACGATCGGCCTGCTGCTGCGCCTCGAGCAGCGTCACCGCCGCGACGAGGCGGCCCACCGGGTCGAGCAGGCGCACGCGCTGGCGCTCGCCGAGGAGCAGGCCGCCCGCACCCGGCTCACCCGCGAGGTGCACGACGTGGTCGGGCACTCGCTCGCGGTCATCGTGGCGCAGGCCGATGCCGCCCGGCTCGCCGTCCCCGACGCGGACCCGCTCGTCCGGGACGCCCTCGAGCGCATCGCCGGCGTCGGCCGGACGTCGCTCGCCGAGGTGCGTGAGGTGCTCTCGCTCACCGGGGGCGAGGCCCGCTCGGCCGCCACCGGTGCCGCCGACCTGGACGACCTCGTCGCGGGGGTGCGCGCAGCCGGGCACGAGGTCACGGACACGACGACGGGCACCCCGGTCGAGCTGGACGCGAGCTCGGCGACCGCCGTCTACCGGGTGCTGCAGGAGCTGCTCACGAACGCGCTCAAGCACGGCGGTGGCGCGATCGACGTCGAGCGGGTGTGGGCCGCGTCCGGCTTCACGGTTCGGGTTTCCAACCCGCTCGCCGAGACGCCGGCGCTCGAGGGCGGCAGCGGCCTCGAGGGCGCCAGCGCGCGCCTCGCCGCGCACGGCGGGACGCTGCACACGGCCACCGTCCGCGGACGCTTCGTGGCGACCGCCCACCTGCCGCTCGGGGCCGGGCGGTGATCTCGGTCCTGCTGGTCGACGACCAGGCGCTGTTCCGCTCCGGCCTCGCGTTGACGATCGGCACCCAACCCGATCTGCAGGTCGTCGGCGACGTCGCCGACGGCGACGCCGCGGTGCGGGCGGTGCGCGAGCTCGAGCCGGACGTCGTCCTCATGGACATCCGCATGCCCGGCACGGACGGCGTCGAGGCGTGCCGGCGCATCTTCGCCCCGGACGAGTCCGCGCGGCGGCGCAGGACGGTCCGCGTCATCGTGCTCACGACGTTCAATCTCGACGACCGTGCCGCCGCCGCGATCCGGCACGGTGCCAGCGGATTCCTGCTGAAGGACTGCAGCCCCGAGTTCCTGCTCGCCGCGATCCGCACCGTGCACGCCGGCAATGCCGTGCTCGCGCCGGACGACCTGTCCCGTCTGGTCGGCGGTCTCGCACCGCCCCCGCCCCCGGTGCCGCCGGCGTTCGCGACCCTGACGGAGAAGGAACGCGAGATCTTCCGCCTCGTCGCGCGGGGGTTGTCCAACGTCGAGATCGGCCGCGAGGTGCACCTCAGCGAGTCGACCGTGAAGACCCACGTGGGCAGCGTGCTGCGCAAGCTCGGCCTGCGTGACCGGGTACAGGTCGTCGTCTTCGCGGTCGACCACGGGCTGCGCTGAACGGCACCGGGGTACCGGTGGCCCGGTCCTCGGGACCGATGCGCGCGGCACCGCGGCGTTCCTAGCGTCACTGCCATGACCTCGAACCTGCTGCGCGCGAGCGCCCTCACCCGTGTGTTCGGCACCGGCGACCACACCGTCGCCGCGGTCGACGGCATCGACCTGCACTTCCAACCGGCGTGTCTCACCGCGATCATGGGGCCCTCCGGGTCGGGCAAGTCGACGCTGCTGCACCTGCTCGCGGGTCTCGACCGGCCGACGTCCGGCACGGTCACCCTCGGGTCGCTGGAGCTGTCGTCGCTCTCGGACGACGACGCGACCCGGGTGCGCCGCGACGCGATGGGTTTCGTCTTCCAGTCGTTCAACCTGTTCGACGACCTCACGGTCGAGGAGAACCTCGCGGTCCCCTTCACGCTCGGGGCGGGCATGCACGGGCCGGACCGCGCGTGGTCGGCACGGCTCGTCGACGAGTTGGAGCTCGGTGCGCTGCTGCGGCGCCGGCCCGCGGAGATCTCGGGCGGGCAGCAGCAGCGCGTCGCCATCGCCCGTGCCCTCGTGCACAAGCCGCGCATCGTCTTCGCCGACGAGCCGACCGGCAACCTCGACCTCGGCACCGGACGCGCGGTGCTCGGCCTGCTCGCCGCCCTCGCCCCGGCGCAGGGCAGCACGGTGATCATGGTGACCCACGACGCGACCGCCGCCGCCCACGCCGACCGCGTCGTGATCCTCGCGGACGGACGGGTGCGGCACGACCTGCCCGCCACCGACGCCGCGACCCTCTCGCGGCTGGTCCTGTCCGAGGTGGTGGCGTGAGCGCGGCCCCCGCCCGCCGGGCGTCGTGGGTGGTGCTGTCGACCTCGGCCCTCGGTGCCGCGCAGTCGGCCGCGATCGTCACCCAGGTGGGCGCGGTGGGCGACGCGGTGGGCGGCACCGTCTTCGCCGCCGGCCCGATGGCGGCGATCGTCCTCACCCTGCTCTCGGGCGTCTTCGTCGCGGTGGCCATGACCGTCACCGCCGTCGCCGTCACCGGGGCGACCGAGATCGTCCTCGTCGGGCGGCTGCGCGAGATCGCCCTGCGCCGCCTGCTGGGCGCGTCCGCAGCGGACGAACGGGACCGCGTCGTGCGCTCGGTGCTGCGCCGAGCGCTCGCCGGCATGGTCGCCGGCGCCGTGGTCGGACACCTCGTCTCGATCGTCGTGCTCGCCGCGACCGTCGGCCCGTCGGACGGGCTGCAGCTGTCCGGCGCGGCGTACCTGCCGTCGCCGCTGCTGCTGATCGCGCTGCTCGGCCAGTACGCCGCCACCCATGCGGCCGTCCGCCGCGGCGCCCGCGGCGTGCTCCTGGTGCGCCCCGCGGAGGCCCTGCGCCGCTCGGGGGACGCCGACGCCGCGGTCGCGCGCACCCTGGCCGTGCCGCCGCGCGCCTCCGCGGGCGTGCTCGGCCTGGGGCTCGCGCTGCTCATCGCCGCGGTGCTCGTGTCGCGGTCGACGCCGCTGGCCATGCTGCCCGCGCTCGCCGGCGGCATCGTCACCTTCGTCGGCGTGGTCTCGTACGGGCCGCGGATCGTTCCCCGACTGGCGTCGGGCACCGCCCTGCTGCTGCCCCGCACACCCGGTTTCGTCCAGGCACGACGGGCGATGGTGCGCCACCCGGAACGCAGCAGCCGCGCCGTGCTCGGCGTCGCCGCCGCCGTCGCGGTCGTCACCACGTTCGTCGTCGGGGTGTCGTGCTTCGACGCCGCGGTCGCCGCCCACTACGAGGGTTCGGCGTTCCAGGGTCTGGCGACGGACGTCCGTGACACCGTCGTCCGCGTCGTCCTCGTGCTGGCGTGCTGCCTCGGGCTCACCGCCGCCGTCGCGCTCGGCAACGCCATCGGTTTCGAGACGTGGGCACGGCGCCGGGAGACCGCCCTGTTCCGGATCCTCGGACGGACCGGCCGGCAGACCCGGACGGTCGTGCTCGCGCACAGCGTTCTCGTCGGCACCACGGCCACGGTGCTCGGCGTCGTCCTCGGGCTCGGCTTCGGCTGGGCGGGGGCGCAGTCGGTCGGCGGCACGCTGACGGCGGCGCCGGTGCCCTTCGTCGTGCCGTGGCCGGTGCTCGCCGCCACCGCCCTCGTTGTCGGCGCGATCACCGTGCTGGCGGCGGCACTGCCGGTGCGCGACGCGGTGCGGCTGCCGCCCATGCGGGCCTACCTCGCCCCCTGATGCCCGCTTCCCGGCCGAGGTGGTGGCTCCCGCCCGGCGTGTCGGCAGCCGTTTCAGCCGGGAAGCGGTGATGTCAGTGGCGTGACAGGGCCGTGCCAGCGGTGGTCGGCACGGTGCTGTCATGACCACTGCGACCACCTACGCCATCGAGGCCGAAGGGCTCACGAAGCGCTTCGGCTCGGGAAAGACCGCCACCCAGGCCCTCGCCGGTGTCGACCTCGCCGCCGCCGAGGGCAGCGTGCTCGGCGTCCTCGGGCCGAACGGCGCCGGCAAGACCACCGCCGTCCGCATCCTCGCCACCCTGCTGCAGGCCGACTCGGGCTCCGCGCGCGTTGCGGGCTTCGACGTCGCCACCCAGGCGCAGCAGGTGCGGGAGTCGGTCGGGCTGACCGGCCAGTTCGCGTCCGTCGACGACGACCTCACCGGCATGCAGAACCTGCGCATGATCGGCCAGTTGCTCGACATGCGCGCGAAGGAGGCGACGCGACGCGCGACCGAGCTGCTCGAGTGGTTCGACCTCGCCGACGCCGCGGACCGTGTCGCGAAGACCTACTCGGGCGGCATGCGGCGGCGCCTCGACCTCGCCGCCTCACTCGTCGGCCGTCCGGCCGTGATCTTCCTCGACGAACCGACGACGGGCCTCGACCCGTCGAAGCGCGAGGCGATGTGGGACGTCGTCCGCAACCTCGTCGGCGACGGGTCGACCGTGCTGCTGACCACGCAGTACCTCGACGAGGCGGACGCGCTCGCCGACGAGATCTCGGTGATCGACAAGGGCCGCGTCATCGCGCACGACACCCCGCTCGGACTGAAGCGGGTCGTGGGTGGCCAGCGGCTCACCGTGCGCCCGAGCGAGCCGTCCGATCTCGACCGGGTCGGGGCGATCCTCACCGGCATCGCGGACGCCGCCCCCGAGCCGGACGGCAGGGACACGCTCAGCGTGCCCGTCTCCGGCGACGAGGCCCTGCCCACCGTCGTGGCCCGCCTGCACGAGGCCGGCATCGCCGTCACCGAGCTGTCGCTGCACCTGCCCAGCCTCGACGAGGTGTTCTTCACCCTCACCGGCGCGAAGGCCACCGACGCCGTGCGAACCGGCGAGGAGGCCGCGGCATGACCACCACCCTGGAGAAGCCGATGTCCGCCCCGAGCGTCCCGTCGCGCACCAGCGCAACGAACTCCCCCGTCCGCACCCTGCGCCACGCCGTGGTACTGGCGAAGCGCAACCTGATCAAGACGATGCGCACGCCCGAACAGCTGATCGACGTGACCATCCAGCCGCTCATCTTCATCCTGCTGTTCGTGTACGTCTTCGGCGGCGCGCTCGGCGGCGGCGACCGGCACGCCTACCTGCAGTACCTGCTGCCGGGCCTGCTCGGCCAGGGCATCGCCCTGGGCAGCATCGCGCTCGGCCAGAACATGAACGCCGACATCGAGAAGGGGGTGTTCGACCGGTTCCGGGCGCTGCCCATCGCGCGGTCGGCCCCGCTGGTCGGAGCAGTGTTCGCCGATTTCGCGCGCTACCTGATCCTGTGCGTGGTGACGCTCGGGTTCGGCTTCGCGATCGGCTTCCGCCTCGACACGAACCTCGCCGGCCTGCTCGCCGCGGTCGTCGTCGCCATCTCGTTCGCGCTCTGCTTCTGCTGGGTGTCGCTGTGGGTGGGGCTCAAGGCGCGGACGTCGGGTTCGGTACAGGGCGTGATGTTCCTGCTGATCTTCCCGCTGTCGTTCGGCAGTAGCGTGTTCGCGAACCCGGACACGATGCCCGGCTGGCTGCAGGCGTGGAACCACGTCAACCCGATCACGCGGCTCGTCGACTCGATGCGGGGACTGATGGTCGGTGGCCCGGTCGCCACGAACCTGCTCATCACCCTGGCCTGGATGCTCGGGCTGCTGGCGGTCTTCGTGCCGCTGACGATGCGGGCCTACCGCAAGCGCTCCTGATCGAGCACGCCCGGCACGTCGAACGTCACGCCGAACAGGGCGAGTGCCGCCTCCGCGGGCAGCACTCGCCCTGTGTCGTAGGCCTCGGCGAAACCCTCGTCGCCGAGGGCGGCGCGCAGGTCGGTCGTCAGCGCCGCGACCTCGAGGTCCGTCCGGTCGTCGCCGCCGCGCAGGACCGCTGCCGCACCCAGCATCCGCGCGCCGCGTCTCGGGTCGTCGACGGCGGCGAGGCGGGCGAGCAGCACCGCGGGCAGCGACACGATCGGCAGATCGCGCGTGCCGGCGGCCGCCTGGAGCGACCTGTCGGCGAGGTCGGCGGCGCGGTCGAGATCGCCGTCGACCACCGCGAGGCGGGCCGCCACCGCGTACGTCAACGCGCGCATGTGACCCTGCGCCGGGTGCTCGCGGGGCAGGGTCCCGAGCCTGGACAGCGCGTCCTCGATCTTGCGCCGCCCCTCCGCCTCGGACCCGAGTCGGTGCTCGACGTCGCCCACGGCGGCGAGCACGAACACGGTGTCGAGACCGGGACTGTCCTCGGTCTCGCGCATCGGCCGTGTCGTCAGGTAGGCGCGCGCCGCCGCGTCGTCCCCCCTGCGCAACGCCAGGTCGGCCAGCCGCGCGTAGATGAACACCTCGTCGTCGCGCGAGCCCATCTCGTCCATGAGCGACAGCGCCCGCTCGTACGCCTCGACGGCGCCTTCCAGATCACCGTCGAGCGTGCGTAATTGCGCAACATTGCGCAATACACTCGCGAGGCCCCAGCGCTCGCCCAGCTGCTCGAACTCCTCGAGCGCCAGGGCGGTCTCGGTGCGCGCGACGTCCGTCGCGGCGTTGTTCTCGGCGAACCCCGCGCGGAACATGCGCGTGGCCGCCCGCACCCAGGCGCTGTCGCTGGCCATTGCCTCGTCGGACCACTGCTGGGCGAGCTCGTTGTCGCCGACGAAGAACGCCATGACCGGTCGCATCAGGCTGAGCATCGGGTTCGCGAGGTCGCGATCGATTCCGCGCAGCTCGGCCACGATCTCGCGCAGCTGCGGCATCCAGTCGGCGTCGGCGCCCCCGTCCCCCGCCGCCGTCGAATTGATCGCCAGCAACGCCCGGGTCATCAGGCGCAACTCGGCGTCCTCGCCACCGGGCACCTCGAGGGCCGCCCGCGCCCAGCCGGCGATGTCGGCGTGCTCGCCGAGCATCATCCCGTAGCCGCCGAGCGCCACGGCGATGCGCAGCGCGGCGTCGGCGTCGCCGACGTCGCAGTAGTGCCGCAGGGCGGCGAGGATGTTCTCCCGCTCGGCGGTGAGCAGGGCGAACCACGGCAGCTGGTCGCGCGTGGTGAGGTAGGGCTCCGCCTCGGCCAGCACCTCACGGAAGTGGCGGGCGTGCCGTTCCCGCGCGGCCGCGAGCTCGCCCCGGTCGGACAACTGCTCGAGCCCGTACTCGCGGATGGTCTCGAGCATGCGCAGCCGGCGTCCGCCGTCGATCGGCTGCAGCAGGGACTTGTCGATGAGCGAGGCGAGGATGTCCTCGACCTCGTCCGCGGGTACGCCGTCCGGGTGCACGGCCGTCGCGCTCGCCGAGGTGATGCCGGCGGGGAACACGGCCAGCACCTCGACCAGCGCCCGTTCCGCGTCGGTGAGCAGTTCCCAGCTCCACTGGACGACGGCGCGCAGCGTGCGGTGGCGGGGCAGTGCGGTGCGGCTGCCGCCCGTGAGCAGCCGGAACCGGTCGTCGATGCGCCGGGCGATCTCGTCCACCGGCAGGGTGCGCAGCCTGGCCGCGGCGAGCTCGATGGCCAGCGGCAGGCCGTCCAGCCGGCGGACGATCTCGACGACCGACCCGACCGTCGCGTCGCAGACGGCGAAGTCGGGTGACACGGCACCCGCCCGGTCGGCGAACAGCCGGACGGCCGGGTAGGCGAGCGCATCGACCGGCCCCGCCTCCGGGGCGGGCTGGCCCAGCGGGGGCACGGCCAGCAGCGCCTCGCCGACGATGCCCAGCGGCTCGCGACTGGTCGCGAGCACCCGCAGGTCGGGACAGTCGCTGAGCAGCTGTTCGGCCAACCGTGCGGTCGCGTCGATCACGTGCTCGCAGTTGTCCAGCACGAGAACGGCCGCCCGGTCGGCGAGCGCGTCACGCAGCTTGTCGGTGGCGTCGCGGGTCGTCAGCTGGGCGCCGCGGCGGTCGTTGAACAGGTGGATCTCGCGGATGCCCAGCGAGCCGAACACCGCCTGCGGCACGTCGTCGCCGTCCGTGACCGTCGCGAGCGCGCTCAGCCAGACACCGTCGGGGGCCGAGTCGGCGATGCGGTGACCGGCCTCGGACGCCAGCCGCGTCTTGCCCGCACCACCCGGCCCGACCAACGTGACCAGGCGGTTCTCGCCGAGCGACTTCACCACGCGGGCGAGCTCGTCCTCGCGGCCCACGAAGCTGGTGAGCTGCGCCTTGAGGTTCGTGCGGCGCGGGGCGCGTCCGCCCTCGTCACCACGCAACAGCGAGACGTGCAGCTGCTGCAGTTCGGCGGACGGGTCGACGCCGAGCTCGTCGGCCAGCCGCCGGCGGACGGCGTCGTAGGCGCGCAGGGCGTCGGCCCCCCGCCCGGCGGACACCAGCGCCCGCACGTGCAGGCCGGCCAGTCGTTCGTGCAGCGGGTGGTCGGCGACGAGGTGCTCGAGCTCGGCGAGATCGACCGCCGACGGGTCGACCGCCAGGCGGGCCTCGGTGCGATCGAGCACGGCGGTGAGACGCAGGTCGTCGAGTTCGGCGGCGAAGGCGAGCAGGTCGTCGGCCCGGTCGCGGGTGTCGGCGAGGGCGGGTCCGCGCCACAGCCCGAGGGCGGTGTCGAGCGTGGCCAGCGCGTCGGGCGCGCCACTGCGCACGGCCGCGGCGCCCGCGGCGGCGAGGGCGCGGAAGCGGGCGGCGTCGACGCCGTCCGACCCGACCGCCAGGGCGTAGCCGGAGGCCGACTGCGTGACCGCGCCGGTCGCTCCGAGCGCCCGCCGCAACCGCGACACCAGGGTCTGCAGCGCATTGGTGGGATCGGCGGGCGGCGCGTCGCCCCAGACGACGAGCGCGAGCCTCTCGACCCCGACCGGTCGGCCGGGCTCGAGCGCGAGCCGGGTGAGCAGGGTGCGCAGCCGGGTGCCCGGCACGTCGACCGGCGACCCCGCGTCGTCCAGGACCACGAGCGGTCCGAGGATGCCGATCTGCACGGCGTCCACTCTGGCACGTCCCTGCGCGTTCACGGCCGGCCCTCAGCGCGGCGCGGCGTGCGTTCCTGCCGCCCAGGCCACCGCGAAGGCGCGAAAGGCCGCGGCCGCCGGCAGCAGGCGGCGCTCCCGCGACCACACCAGGCCGATCTGGCGGCTCGCGGTCGCGTCCGCGATGGGCCGGTAGACGATCGAGCCGGCGACGGCGGCGTGACTGGGCCGGCTCAACGGCACCGGCACGATGGACACCCCGAGCCCGGCGCCGACCAGCCCGGTGACGGCCGACAGGTCCTCGCCCTCGAACGCCACGCGCGGGGTGAACCCGGCGCGGGCGCACAGGTTCTCGGACGTCTCGCGCAGCACGTAGCTGCGCGGCAGCAGCACGAACGGTTCGTCACGCACGTGGGCGAGCTCGATCGGCCCGTCCTCGGCGAGCGCATGCCCGGCGACGACGGCCAACCGCAACGGCTGCGACAGCAGCGGACGCCAGCGCACGGTGTCCTCGGACGGCCGCCGGGTGGTGATCTCGAGGTCGACGTCCCCCCGCGCGACGACCGCCCCGGTGTCGGTACGGATCTGGCGCAGCACGAACTGCACCCCGGGATGTTCGGCACGGAAGGCGGCCACCAGGTCGGGCACCAGCCAGGTGCCGAACGACGGCTGGTAGGCCACGACCACCGTGCCCGTGTCGGGTGAGGTGAGTTCCGACAGCGCGGCCAGGCCGTCGTCGAGGTCGTGCAGCACCTTGTCGACGTGCCGCTTGAACGTGGCACCCGCGCGGGTCATCCGCAGCACCCGCCCGGAGCGGTGCAGCAGCGGCACCCCGACCTCGCGCTCGAGCCGGGCCAGGGCCCGCGACACCCCGCTCTGGCTGACCTGGTCGAGCTCGCTGACCTCGGTGACCGTCGCGCCGTCGGCGACCTGCTGGAACCAGCGCAACGACGCAATGTCCATTCCATGACGCTAATGCATGGATGACCCGGACAACCTTCATTGGACGCAACGGTTCACGCGGACGAGACTGGAGTCGACCGAGAAGAAGGAGCACATCGTGACCCGTACACGGTTCACCCGCCGTCCCATCCGTCGGTCCGCGCGGCTCGCCGCCGAACTGGCCGAGTACCGCTCGCAGGCCGAGCTCACCGAGCTCGCCGCCCTGCTGGACCGCTACAGCGACGACGAGACGCAGAAGCTGCGCGAGCTCGTCGACTGGACCCGCGCCGCCTGATCGAGCACGGTGCCCTCGCGGGCACCATGAGGTCATGCGCAGCGAGACCATCGACGTCCGCACGGGCGGCACGGCCGCCGTTCACGACCTCACCCGCGACTGCGACCGGTTCGTCGCGGACGAACAGGACGGGCTGCTGTCCGTCTTCGTGCCGCACGCGACCGCGGGCGTGGCCATCCTCGAGACCGGCGCCGGCAGCGACGACGACCTGCTGAGCGCGCTGGACGATCTGTTGCCGCGCGACGGGCGGTGGCGCCACGCCCACGGCAGCCCCGGCCACGGCCGTGACCACGTGCTGCCGGCGATCATCGCGCCGTCCGTCACCGTGCCGGTGATCGGCGGACGGACGCAGCTGGGCACCTGGCAGTCGATCTGCCTCGTCGACACCAACGTCGACAACGCCGTGCGGCAGGTGCGGTTGTCGTTCCTGGCCGGCTGAGCCGGGACATCAGATCTCGAAGACCGCGTCCGGCGTGGCGATGTCGATCGGGCCGTCGAACACCGTGGCGGCCTCCTCGGCCGCCACCTCGCGCGAGTTCCACGGCGGCACGTGCGTGACGATCAACCGCTCGACGCCCGCCTTGTGGGCGTGCTCGCCGGCCATCGCGCCGGTCATGTGCAGGTCGGGGATGAGGACCTCGTCCGGGCCGACGGACGCCTCGCACAGCAGCACGTCCGCCCCCGCGGCCAGGTCGACCAGCGCGGGGCTGTCGCCGGTGTCGCCGGAGTAGACCAGCGCGTGACCGTCGTGCTCGATGCGGACGGCGTTGGTCGGCACCGGGTGGTTCACCCCCGCGTAGGACATGCGGAACGGCCCCAGCTCACCGGCGACGGGCTTGGCGAACGAGAAGATCTCGTGCAGCGACAGCTTGCGGGCCAGCGGGTCGTACGCAGCCTCGATGCGGTCGCGCGTGCCGGGCACGCCGATCAGCGGGATCTGCCCCTCGGCCAGCCCGTACCCGGCGCCGCCGTAGCGCAGCGCCACCACGTAGGCGGTCAGGTCGATGCAGTGGTCGGCGTGCAGGTGCGTGATGACGATCGCGTCGACGTCGGCCGGGTCGACGTAGCGCTGCAGGGCGCCGAACGCGCCGTGGCCGAGGTCGACGAGCAGCCGGAAACCGTCCGCCTCGACGAGGTAGCCCGACGCCGGGGAGTCCGGTCCGGGCAGGCTGCCGGAGCACCCCAGCACGGTGAGCTTCATACGGGGTCCTCCAACGGTTCCGGCGTCCGCCCGAACGATACTCAGGCCGCACCGCCGCCGCCGGGTCAGCCGACGCGGGTCGTGGCCGCCGTCAACTCCGGGCCGAGGAAGCGGTGGCCGAGACGCCGGAACGGCTCCTGCGCGCCGGTCGCGCGGAACACGTGCTGCGGCGGCGGGGCGTCGTCGGGGCGTAGCAGGTCGTGCGCGGTGAGCATCCGGTAGACGTCCTTGGCGGTCTCCTCGGCGCTGGACACGAGCGTGACGCCGTCGCCCATCACCACCGACAGCAACCCGGTCAGCAGGGGGTAGTGCGTGCAGCCGAGCACGAGGGTGTCGACGTCGGCCGCGTTCAGCGGGGCGAGGTAGGCCTCGGCGAGACCGAGCAGCTGGCGTCCGCTGGTGACGCCGCGCTCGACGAACTCGGCGAAGCGGGGGCACGCGGCCGCGGTCACCTCGATGTCGGGGGCTGCCCCGAACGCATCCTGGTAGGCGCCGCTGGTGACGGTCGCGACCGTGCCGATGACGCCGACGCGACCGTTGCGGGTCGCGGCCACGGCGCGGCGGACGGCCGGCCGCACCACCTCGACGACGGGCACGTCGTAGCGCTCGCGCGCGTCGGCCAGGCAGGCGGAGCTCGCGCTGTTGCACGCGATGACGAGCGCCTTGACGCCGGTGCCGACCAGCTCGTCCATGACGGCGAGGGCGTGCCGGCGCACCTCGGCGATGGGCTTCGGGCCGTACGGGCTGTTCGCGGTGTCGCCGACGTAGTGCAGCGCCTCGTGCGGCAGCTGGTCGAGCACGGCGCGGGCCACCGTCAGGCCGCCCACACCGGAGTCCATGACGCCGATCGGCGCGTCCCGCTCGGCGCTCACGGGCGCCGGGCCAGGGCGCCGGGTCCGCCGCGTGGGTCGTACAGCAGCGCGGCGACGAGGATGCCCGCCGCGAACCCGCAGACGTGCGCCTGCCAGGAGACGCCGGGTTGCGTGGGCAGCAGCCCGAACAGCAGCGTGCCGAACACGAGCATGACGATGCCCGCGGAGACGATCCAGCGGAACGCGCGGCTGAAGACGGCGCGGGCGATGAGGTATCCCAGCCAGCCGAACACGAGCCCGCTCGCCCCGACGATCACCTGGTTGCCCGGTGCGATCAGCCAGGTGAGCAGACCACCGACGACGACCACCACGCCGCTGACGACCAGCCACTCGCGCACACCCGCGAGCAGCACGACCCAGCCGATGAGCACCAGCGGCAGCGTGTTCGAGGCGAGGTGGTCCCAGCTGCCGTGCAGGAAGGGTTCGGTGACGACGCCGCGGAGACCGACCGCGTCGCGCGGGCGCAGGCCGTACTCGATCAGCGGATGCACCGCGTTGACGGCCTGGATCGCCCACAGCACGCCGGCGAACAGCACCATGAGCACGAACGCGCCCGGCCACGTGCCCGGGCTGACCCAGTAGCGCCAGCCCTGCGGTGCCGGCCGGGTCCCGGGCGACGCCGACGCACCGGCGCCGGGGCGCAGGAACGAGCGGCGGGCGGCGGTCACGGGGTTCAGGGTAGGCCCGGACCCTAGGCCCAGAGCTGGCCCTCGAGCCGTTCGGCCGCCTGCTGCAGCGTGCCGGTGTAGGCGCCCGTCGACAGGTACTTCCAGCCGCCGTCGCAGACCACGAACGCCACGTCGGCGCGCTGGTCGGGCCCGATCTTCTCGGCGATCGACAGCGCGGCGTGCAGGATCGCGCCCGTGGACACGCCCGCGAAGATGCCCTCGCCCTCGATGAGCTCGCGGGTGCGGCGCAGCGCGTCGTAGGACGTGACCGAGAACCGCCGGGTCAGCACGGTGTCGTCGTAGAGCTCGGGCACGAAGCCCTCGTCGATGTTGCGCAGGCCGTAGACGAGGTCGCCGTAGCGCGGCTCGGCGGCGACGATCTGCACGTCGGGCACCTTCTCGCGCAGGTAGCGCCCCGTGCCCATCAGCGTGCCGGTGGTGCCGAGACCGGCCACGAAGTGGGTGATCGTCGGCAGGTCGCGCAGCAGCTCGGGACCGGTGCCCTCGTAGTGGGCCTGGGCGTTGGCGGCGTTGCCGTACTGGTACAGCATGACCCAGTCGGGATACTGCTTCGCCAGCTCCTTGGCGGTCGCCACGGCCTGGTTCGAGCCGCCCGCGGCCGGCGAGGAGATGATGCGCGCACCGAACATCTCGAGCAGCTGCCGCCGCTCGGTGGAGGTGTTCTCGGGCATGACGCAGACGAGCCCGTAGCCGGCGAGCTTGGCCGCCATGGCCAGCGAGATGCCGGTGTTGCCGGACGTCGGCTCGAGGATCGTGCAGCCCGGGGTCAACCGGCCCTCGGCCTCGGCCGCCCGGATCATCGCCAGCGCGGCGCGGTCCTTGATGGACCCGGTCGGGTTGCGGTCCTCGAGCTTGGCCCACAGCCGCACCGGGTTCTCGCCGTCCCAGCGCGGGGACAACCGCGGCAGCCCGACGAGCGGGGTGTCCCCGACCGCCTCGAGCAGCGACTCGTATCGCGTCATGCCGTCCGCCTCCCTCCGGAGGTCCGCCGAGAGATCAGCCGCCCGCGACGGCGGGGAGGATCGTCACCGAGTCGCCGTCCGACAGCGACGTGTCGAGGGAGCCGGTGAAGCGCACGTCCTCGTCGTTGACGTAGATGTTCACGAACTTGTGCAGGGCGCCCTCGTCGGTGACGAGACGGCCCTTGATGCCCTCGTGCCGGCTGTCGAGGTCGTCGATGAGCGCCGTCAGGGTGTCGCCCTTGCCCTCGACGGTCTTCTCGCCGCCGGTGTAGGTGCGCAGGATGGTCGGGATCTTGACCTCGATGGCCATGTGTCAGGACTCCTGGGTCGGGTGCGTGCTTGTGGGGTGAACGTCCGGCGGGCCGAAAAACGTCCCGCGGTCAGTCGCGGATCTCCACCGGTTCCTCCGTGACCTCGCCGTCGACGATCCGGAAGGACCGGAACTCGACGGCGTCCTCGTCGCGGGTCGACACCAGCACGTAGTGAGCGTTGGGCTCGGACGCGTAGCTGATGTCGGTGCGCGACGGGTAGGCCTCGGTGGCGGTGTGCGAGTGGTACACGACGACGGGTTCCTCGTCGTTCGCGTCCATCTCCTTGTACAGCGCGAGCAGGTCGGCCGAGTCGAACTCGTAGAACGTCGGCGAGCGGGCCGCGTTCAGCATCGGCGCGAACCGGCGCGGTTCGTCGCTGCCCTCGGGTCCGGCGACGACGCCGCACGCCTCGTCCGGATGGTCCCGGCGGGCGTGGGCCACGATCTCGTCGTGGATCGCACGGTCGATGCGCAGCACGATTTCCGAGCGTACCGGTCGGGATTCGGCGTCCGGGCCGCCCCGCTCGCACTGTGGGTCAGGGCATGACCGCGTTCACCACGGTGTCCTGCACCGCGGTCAGCCAGTGGTACACCGCCCACGGGTGCATGGCCGGGTCGTCGGGATCGATCTCCGGTGGCTCTTCGGTGACGCCGAGGCGGGTGCCGAGCGCGAGCCGCAGGTCGTTGAGCACCTGGATCCAGCGGCGCACGGCCGCCTCGTCGGCGAGCGCGATCGTGGCCGACCCGTCCGCGAGGTCCGCCGCACACTCCTCGATGCGGGCCAACCGGTCGTCGCGCAGGCCGGTCTCGGTGATCGAGCGGTACTCGGCCTCGGCGTCCGCATCGTCCGGATACGCGGACGGGAACAACCGCTGCCGGGCGGCGTCGTCGGGGTCGTCGGCCTCGAGCAGCTGCCCGAGCTCGTCGAGCAGGCCGTCGAGCAGCTTGTTCTCGCCGGGACCCAGTTCGAGCCGCAGCGGTTTCTCGCGCAGTCTCACGTCTGCTGTTCGAGCGTGGCCCAGAGGCCGTAGCCGTGAAGGGTGTTGACGTCGAGCTCCATCCGTTCGCGGGTGCCGGACGAGACCACGGCGCGTCCCTTGTGGTGCACGTCGAGCATCAGCTTCTCGGCCTTCGGCTTCGCGTACCCGAACACCTCCATGAACACGTGCGTCACGTACGACATGAGGTTGACCGGGTCGTTCCACACGATCGTGATCCAGGGCCGGTCCGGATCGGGCAGCACGTCACCGGTCGCGCTCGCGACGTCGACGTCCTCCTGCGGCGGACTGAGGGTGCCCGGCATGACTCCATCGTGGCACGGGCCGCCGCGCGGGGAGCTGGGCTACGGTGCCGAGGTGACCGCCGGGACGCAGGACGAGCGCGCGGCGGCGCGGCTGCAGGTGCGTTCCGGCAACCTGCTGCTGACGCTGCTCGGCGGCCTGCTCGTGCTCGCCGCCCAGGGCGGCCTGCAGTGGTACACGGTCGAGGACGGCGTGAACGTCGCCGACACCGGATTCACCCGCACCGACCTGCACGCCAACGCGACGTCGCTGGACGCGGCCGTCGCCGCCGCCTACTTCGGATGGTTCGGCTGGACCCTGCTGATCGTGTCCGCCGCCGCGGCCCTGCTCGCGAACCTGCCGACGCGCCTCAGCGACCCGCTCCGGGTGCTGGCGTTCCTGGCCGGGGCACTCGGGTTGGTCGCCACCTACTACGCGTTGGCGCAGCTGTTCAACGCGCAGGAAGCGGCCGGTGGGGCCGATCACCCGGTGTGGCACAACGCGTCGTACGGGGCGTACGCGGCCTTCGGCGGTTTCCTGCTCATGACTCTGGCGGGCACCCGCGGGCCGCGCCGCGGCTGAGTGCCGCACCGGCCTCTGACACGATCGGGACATGACGAGCACCGCCCTGCTCACCGACCGCTACGAGCTGACCATGCTCGGATCGGCCCTGCGTGACGGCACCGCGCACCGGCACTGCGTCTTCGAGGTGTTCGCGCGCCGCCTGCCCGAGATCCGCCGCTACGGGGTCGTGGCCGGCACCGGGCGCCTGCTCGACGCACTGCGCGACTTCCGGTTCGACGAGGCCACGGTGACCGCCCTGCGCGAGCAGGACGTCGTCGACGACACGGCGGCGGAATTCCTGGTCGGCTACCGGTTCGGCGGCGACATCGACGGCTACCCCGAGGGCGAGCTGTACTTCCCCGGTTCGCCGGTGCTGACCGTGACCGGCACCTTCGCCGAGGCGGTGGTGCTCGAGACGCTGACGCTGTCGATCCTCAACCACGACTGCGCCGTCGCCGCGGCCGCCGCGCGCATGGTCACCGCGGCGGCGGGCCGTCCGATCATCGAGATGGGGTCGCGACGCACCCACGAGCAGGCGGCCGTCGCGTCCGCCCGCGCGGCGTACCTCGCCGGCTTCGCGTCGACGTCCAATCTCGAGGCCGCGCGCCGCTACGGGGTGCCGACCGCCGGCACGGCGGCCCACGCCTTCACGCTGCTGCACGACGACGAGCGCGACGCGTTCGCGGCGCAGATCGACTCGCTCGGCGTCGGCACCACGCTGCTGGTCGACACCTACGACATCGCCCGCGGCATCGAGACCGCCGTGGCCGTCGCCGGGCCGAGGCTGGGTGCCGTCCGCATCGACTCGGGCGACCTCGGCGTCATGGCCCGCCACGCTCGCGAGCAGCTCGACTCCCTCGGCGCGACCGGCACGCGCATCGTCGTCAGCGGCGACCTGGACGAGTACGCGATCGCCGCCCTCGCCGCGACCCCCGTCGACACCTACGGCGCGGGCACCGCCGTCGTGGTCGGCTCGGGCGCCCCGACCGCCGGCATGGTCTACAAGCTCGTCGAGGTCGACGGACGTCCGGTCGCGAAACGCTCGGAGCACAAGAGCAGCAGGGGCGGACGCAAGACCGCGCTGCGCGCGCACAAGCCGAGCGGCACCGCGACCGAGGAGATCGTCACCGTCCGGACGGACGTCGAACCGGGTGAGGGCGAGCGGCTGCTGCAGGTGCCGCTCGTGCGCGGCGGCGAGGTCGTCGCCCCGGGGTCGCTGGACGAGGCCCGCGAGCGGTTGCGGGCCGCCACCGTCACGCTGCCGTGGGACGGGCTCAAGCTCTCGCGCGGCGAGCCCGCGATCCCGACCCGGTTCGACTGACCGTTCTAGGCTGACGGCATGGCGAATGCGGTCATCGTGGTCGACGTCCAGAACGACTTCTGCGAGGGCGGGTCGCTCGCCGTCGCCGGTGGCGGCGAGGTGGCCCGGCGCATGAGCGCCCGCCTCGCCGACGGCGGGTACGACCACGCCGTCGCCACCCGCGACCACCACATCGACCCGGGAGACCACTTCTCCGAGACGCCGGACTACGTGTCGAGCTGGCCGCGTCACTGCGTGGTGGGCACCGGTGGCGTGGACCTGCACCCGGAGTTCGACACGTCCCGCATCGAGGCCGTGTTCGACAAGGGCGAGTACACCGCGGCCTACTCCGGGTTCGAGGGCACCGCCGACGGCACGCCGCTGGCCGAGTGGCTGCGCGAGCGTGGCGTCGACCAGGTCGAGATCGGTGGCATCGCCACCGACCACTGCGTGCGGGCGACCGCGCTCGACGCCGTCCGCCACGGCTTCGCCACCACCGTGCGGCTCGACCTCACCGCGGGGGTCGCTCCCGAGACCGTTGCCGGCGCCCTCGACGAGTTGCGCGACGCGGGCGTCGTGCTCGTCGGAACCCCGCTGGAGAGCTAGGGTCCGGATCATGAGCCAGTACCCGAACGACCCGCGGCGGGACCCGGCGCAGCAGCCCACGACGCAGTTCGGTCGGGACCCCTACGCCCAGCCGGTCGCGCAGCCCGGCTACCGGCACGAGAACCCCTTCGGCACCGAGGGCAACGAGCGCTTCGGCATCGCGGGCATGGTCTGCGCATTGCTCGGCGCCGTGCTGCTGATCGTCTGCTTCACGGCGCTCGACTGGTTCGCCGTCGAGGTGCCCGGCTCCTTCGGCGGCAACATCACCTTCGGTGACATCTCGGGCAGCGAGGGCACCACCGGTTTCGCCACGGCCTACTTCAACTGGTTCGCCTGGACGTTCATGGTCATCGGCACCGCGTGCGCCGTCGGGTCGAGCTTCCCGTCCCCGGCGCTGCGCGCGCTGCGGGTGGTCGGCGTCGTGACGTCGTTCGCCGCGGCCGGCCTGAGCTTCCTCGCCGTCCAGGTCAACGACGCGCGCAGCTACACGGTGTGGCTCGGCAACGCGCGCATCGGGTTCTACCTGGCCGTGGCCGGCTTCGTGCTCATCGGCGTCGGCGCGGCGATCGGCCCGCGCAAGGTCTGAGCGACGCTCTTCTTCCTCGCATACCGGACGACTTCGCGCGAGGGTCTGCCCCCGGCCGTCCGCGCGGGCTACGTTCTCGCGCATGACGCAGGGGACGCCCTCCGGATCGCCGGACGACGAGAAGACCGTGTTCACCCGACCCGGATCGGCGCCGGGTGGTCATCAGCCGACGCAGCAGTACGGCCAACCGCCCGCGCAGCAGTACGGCCAGCAGCAGTACGGCCAGACATCACCGGGATACGGGCAGGCGCAGTCGTCCCCGCTCACGTACGGGCAGCAGTACGGCCAGCCGCCGCAGCAGTACGGGCAGTCGCCCTATGGGGCGCCGCGGCGTCCGGAACGGGCCGTGGGCGTGACCGGGTTGATCCTCGCCGTTCTGGGCACGGCCGCGGCGCTGGTGGGGTTGTTCGCGTTCGCGTGGCTTCGAAAGATCGGTGATCGGAAGTTCCTCGACTTCCGGGACGCGGTCGACGCGGGCCGGTTCGACGACTTCGCGTTGACCAAGGCCTACTTCCAGTGGGCCGCCTTCGTGCTGCTGGGCGTCACGCTGGTGTGCGCGATCGTCGCCTGTCTGCCGACCGGCGCGGCGCCGACCTTCCGCGTCGTCGGCCTGGTGATCGGCTTGGCCGGCGCCGCGTACACGGTGTTCGGGCCGATCCTGGACGACTCGAGCGGCGCAGGTGACTACTTGAAGAACGGTCTCGGCAACTACGTCGTCGCCGGTGGGCTGGTGCTCATGGCGATCGGTGCCGTGACGGGCTCGCGCCGCCGGGCCTGACGCCTGGGAAGACCTTCCGATTCACATCTGCAAACTGCGTTCGTAGCGTCGGGGGCATGACGCACACCGAGCCGCAGACGTGGTCCCAGCCCTACTACCCGGCCGTCGCGCCGACCCCTGCCGGGGCGTCCTTCCACCCGGCCGCGCAGCCCGCGGGCGCACGCAGGCGGGTGGGCGTGCTCGGCCCCCTCGCCACCGCGGTGGGCGCGGGCGCGGTGCTGGCGAGCTTCGTCGGCCTGCCGTGGTTCGACGAGGGGATGGTGCACGCCGGCACCGACCGCAGCGGGTCGTTCTCCCTGATCGGCACCGTCATCTCGCGCATCGAGATCAACCCGAACGTGACCGTCGAACCGGTGGCGGTGCACTACTTCAGCTGGTTGTCGTGGGCGTTGCTGCTGGCCTGCTTCGGTCTCGCCCTCGCCGCCAACGTGCCGAGCCGGGCCGTCCCGGCGCTGCGGCTGATCGGGGCGCTCGTCGCCGCCGCGGCGGTCGGTCTCACCTTCGTGGCCATCGACCTGCTGGACGTGACCGGCGGCAACGTGCCCGACCCGCCGTACGGCGAGTACTTCGGCGCGACGACGGTCGGCTTCTGGGCGGCGGTCGGTGGGTTCGCGCTGCTGGGCGTCGGCGCGTTGTGCGGCACCCGGCGGTCCCCGGCGCCCGTCCGGGGTTACTGACCCGGACCGACGGACGCGTCGTCGTTGGCCTCGGCGACGTCCTCGGCGGAGATGCCGAGCACGAACAGGATCGTGTCGAGGTAGGGCAGGTTCACGGACGTGTCGGCGGCGCGGCGCAGTGCCGCCTTGGCGTTGAACGCCACGCCCAGGCCGGCGGCCTCGAGCATGTCGATGTCGTTGGCGCCGTCGCCCACCGCGACCGTCTGCGAGGCGGGGACGCCGAAGCGGGCCGCGAAGTCGCGCAGCGCCCGGGCCTTTCCGGCTCGATCGACGATGTCGCCGAGCACCCGTCCCGTGACGACGCCGTCGACGATCTCCAGCTCGTTCGCGGCGGCGAAGTCGAGGTCGAGTTCGGAGACGAACCGGTCGGTGACGAAGGTGAACCCGCCGCTGACGACACCCACGTGGAAGCCGAGCCGACGCAGCGTGCGCACGAAGGTCCGAGCGCCCGGTGTGAGTTCGAGGGAGTCGCGGACGGCGTCGAGCTCGGCGCGCGTCAGGCCCTTCAGCAAGGCGACGCGGGCCCGCAGCGACGCGGTGAAGTCGAGCTCGCCGGACATCGCCCGCTCGGTGATCTCGGCGACCTGCGCACCCACCCCGGCGCGCTCGGCCAGCACGTCGATGGCCTCGTCGCGGATGAGGGTCGAGTCGACGTCCATGACCACCAGCCGCTTGGCCCGGCGACGCAGGCCGGCCGGCTCGACGGCGATGTCGAGGCCGGTCTCGTCCGCCGCCCGCACCAGACCCGCCCGCAGCGCGACGGGGTCGGGTGCGCGCACGATCATCTCGATGCTCGAGGCGGGTTCGCTCGACAGCTGGGTCATCGACTCGATGTTCGCCTCGACGTCGGCGATGCGCTGGGCCACGTGGCTCACGCCGCCGGGCCGCAGGGGCCGTCCGATGACGATCACGTGCTGGCGCGACCCGCGCTCGGAGCGGGACGGGCGGGGCTCGTCGGCGATCGCGACCTCGCACTCCATGCCGAGCGCGTGCGCCGCCCGCGTCACCGACGACCGCAGCGCGGTCGCGTCACCGCGCAGGTCGAACAGCACCGCCAGCACGAGCCGGTCGCGGATGACCACCTGCTCGACGTCGCGGACGTCGACGTCGTGGGCGGCCAGCGACGCGAAGAAGGAGGACGTGACCCCTGGCCGGTCGCGACCGGTCAGGGTGGCCAGCACCGAGGTGGGCTGCATGGAGGAGCGTCGCCGGGCGACGCGGACCGGCGCGGGGCCGGTGCCGCGTCAGCCGCCCGGAGTCGGGTCCTTCTGGCCGGCGCGGCCGTTCGCCAGTGCGGGCTGGGGGTTCTTGTGCTTGCGCCCGCCGGCGTGCGCCTCACGCTCGAGCCGCTCGATGAGGTGCGGGTAGTGCGCCTCGAACGCCGGGCGCTCGGACCGGATCGCCGGGATCGACGTGAAGTTGTGCCGCGGCGGCGGGGAGGACGTGGCCCACTCGAGCGAGTTGCCGAAGCCCCACGGGTCGTCGGCGGTGACGATCTCGCCGTAGCGGTAGGACTTGTAGCAGTTGTAGATGAACGGCAGCAGCGAGGCGCCGAGCACGAACGACCCGATGGTCGAGAAGGTGTTCAGGCCGGTGAAGCCGTCACCCGGCAGGTAATCGACGTAGCGGCGAGGCATGCCCTCGGCACCGAGCCAGTGCTGCACGAGGAACGTCATGTGGAAGCCCACGAACGTGAGCCAGAAGTGGAACTTG
Source organism: Jatrophihabitans fulvus (assembly GCF_054781375.1). Lineage (NCBI taxonomy): Bacteria > Bacillati > Actinomycetota > Actinomycetes > Jatrophihabitantales > Jatrophihabitantaceae > Jatrophihabitans > Jatrophihabitans fulvus. Next base: position 158,337 of record NZ_BAAGUN010000004.1, on the reverse strand, counting down.
CCCAGGCGCTCGTCGAGGTAGCGGCCGGTGAACTTCGGGAACCAGAAGTAGACGCCCGCGTACACCGCGAACACGATCGTGCCGAACAGCACGTAGTGGAAGTGCGCGATGACGAAGTAGCTGTCGGCGACGTGGAAGTCGACCGGCGGGCTGGCCAGCAGCACACCGGTGAGGCCGCCGAACAGGAACGTCACCATGAAGCCGACCGAGAACAGCATCGGCGACTCGAAGGTGATCGATCCGCGCCACATCGAGCCGATCCAGTTGAAGAACTTGATGCCGGTGGGGACGGCGATCAGGAACGTCATCACCGAGAAGAACGGCAGTAGCACCGCGCCGGTGGTGAACATGTGGTGCGCCCACACGGTCAGCGACAGCGCGGCGATCGACAGCGTCGCCAGGATCATGCCCTTGTAGCCGAACAGCGGCTTGCGGCTGAAGACCGGGATGATCTCGGTGACGATGCCGAAGAACGGCAACGCCACGATGTAGACCTCGGGGTGCCCGAAGAACCAGAACAGGTGCTGCCACAGGATGGCGCCACCGTTGTCGGCCTCGAACACCACCGACCCCATGTGCCGGTCGACGTAGAGCACGAGCAGCGCGGCGGTCAGGATCGGGAAGGCGAGCAGGATCAGCAGGCTCGTCACCAGGATGTTCCAGGTGAAGATCGGCATCCGGAACATCGTCATGCCGGGGGCCCGCAGGGTGATGACCGTGGTCACCATGTTGACGCCACCGAGGATGGTGCCCAGGCCCGAGATGGCCAGGCCCATGATCCAGAGGTCGGCGCCGGCGCCGGGCGAGTTCACGGCGTTGGTCAGCGGCGAGTAGGCATACCACCCGAAGTCGGCCGCGCCGTTCGGGGTGAAGAAGCCCGAGGTCGAGGTGATCGCACCGAAGAGGTAGAGCCAGTAGCTGAAGGCGTTCAGGCGCGGGAAGGCGACGTCCGGAGAACCGATCTGCAGCGGCAGCACGAGGTTGGCGAACGCGAAGAGGATCGGCGTCGCGAAGAACAGCAGCATGATCGTGCCGTGCATCGTGAACAGCTGGTTGTACTGCTCCTGGGACAGGTACTGCCGTCCCGGCCGGGCCAGCTCGATGCGCATCAGCAGCGCCATCACGCCGCCGATCGCGAAGAACACGAACGACGTCACGAGGTACATACGGCCGATGACCTTGGGGTCCGTGGTCCGCAGCATGTTGCTGAGGTAGGAGCCCCTGCTGGTCGCACGCGTCGGGAACGGACGGGCGACGATCGGCTGCGGCCCGGTGAGGCCCGTCGACTCGGCCCCGGCCGGTGGCGGCTCGGCGGTGGTGGTCACGCGATCCCCTTGCTGTGATGCGCCGGCGGCCGGTGTCGCGGCGCGCCGTCCCGGGTCACCCCGGGCCTGAGCCGAGAATAGCCCCGCGTACGACGCCGGGGTGGGCGGGGTGGGCCCATCCGTGGGGTGAAATTCACGTTTCGTCAGTTATTCTCTTAACGCTGCTCGCACATGGGTGTGACGGCAGGTCCCACGTACGGGCCCGTCGTCGTGCGGGCCCGCCGGTCCGCTGCCGGGCGGGCACGGTCGCAACCACACCTGGGGGTCACGAGCAGTGTTGGGCAGGTCGACGCGTCGCGCGTCCGGTGCTGCGGCCAAGCATGCCGCGTTCCGGGCCGATCCGCGCGCCGAGACCTCGTCCGCCGCCCCTCCCCGACGCCAGGCAGTGTGCCTCGTGCTGGCGCTGCTGCTCGTCGCCGGCGCCGTCGCCGTCGTCTCGCTCGTCGTCAAGCCGGACGAGGCCCGCAGCTTCGATCTGTTCGGCGGCTCCGTCTTCCTGGCCGACCAGGTCGCGCCCGTGGCCGTCGACCTGGCGACCGGACGTCCGACCGTCCGCCTCGTCGATGCCGCCCAGCAGGTCGGCGCGAGCCGCGCCGACCGGGTCGGGGTCGTCCCCACCTCCGACGGCACGCTGCTGCTCAACCGCGTGACCGGCGAGTTCAACATGGTCGACGCCACCGGGTTCGTGATCAAGACGGACGGCGGTGTGCCGTTGCCCCGGCGGGCGGGCGCGACCGGTGCCGTCGCCCTGGCCGCCCGCAACTTCGCCTACATCGCCCAGACCGGTCCGACGGGGACGTCGACCTACGTCGTCAACGCCGCGACCGTGCAGCGGGCGTCCAGCACGGCTGCGGTCAAGCCGCGGGCCTTCCGCTCGATGCCGCAGCCGGTCTCGACCGGCGCCGGAGCGGCGGCGACCGCCGGCGACGACCTCTGGCTGCTCGCCGGCACCGGCACCGACCGCTCGCTGCGCAGGCTCTCGGTGCGCCCGGACAGCGTGCCGGGTTCGACGCTGGCGATGCAGCAGGTCGGCGACGTGTCGGGACCGGCCGCGCTGGTGTCGGCCGACGACGGGTCGCGCACGCTGGGCCCGACCTACGACGGCACCCCGACGTCCGCCAGGGTCGCGGGCACCGTCGGCATCGCCGACCGGGAGCGGGTGCGGGTGTACCGGGGCGATCAGGTCCTGCTCGACCGGGCCGTCACCGCACCCGCCGGTCTCGACACGATCCTGCCGGCCCACGACAGCGCCACCCGGTTGAACTGGCTGATGCACGGCACGGACGGCTGGAGCCTGGTGTCCGTCGGCGCCGACGGCACGGACCTGCGCGGGCCGACGCCGCTGCGTGGACTCGCCCGCGACGCCGTGCTCGTGCCGCCGGCCGTCAGCAACGGCCGCCTCTACACCGTCGACACCGGCGACGGTGGGTTGTTGCAGATCGACGCCGCCGGTCGGGTGCAGCGGCTCGACGGCATGGGCAGCTACCCGGTGGCCTCCCAGGGCGGGCGCCGTATCGAGGCGTCCGGCTTCGCCGACTCCACCGTCGTCGCCCGCGGCCCGCGCGTGATCGTGAACTCGCCCAACCACCTGCTGGCGGTGGGCATCTTCACCGACGGCAGCCGCGGGCCGGTGCGCATCCAGAAGAGTTCGGCCATCAACGTGAACGCCGGCGGCGGCGCCGAGGCGCTGGCCCGCAGCCGCCGCGGCGACGACCCGTCCCAGCGGCCGCCGAAGCAGGGCCCGCCGAAGGCCGTCGCCACGCCGGCCCAGCCGGTGAACACGTCCGTCGACTGCACCGCGACCTCGCAGAAGCCGCACATCCCGGCGTTCGGCCAGCCCGTGCCGGGATCGCGGTCGGTGCAGTTGAGCTGGACCTACCCGGTCACCGACCGCGGCGACTGCATCCCCTCCACCTATGTGGTCGAGGTCAGCACGCTCAGCGGTGACGCCCCGTCCGCGCCGGCGTCGGTGACCGTCCAGGGGCAGCAGGGCGTGAACCTGACCGGCCTGTATCCGTCCACGCGCTACGAGCTGCGCGTGACGGCCTACCTCAACGGCAAGGGCACCGCGTCGGCCCCCATCCAGGTCACGACCGGCCCCGAGGGTCCCGGCGCGGCCACCGCCGTCACCGCCCGCGCCGACGCGACCGGCACCTGGACGGTCGACTGGCGATCGTGCGGTGCGCAGTCGGACGACTGCGTCCCGGCGAGCACCTGGCGGGTCATCCCGCAGTACTGCGACGGCCGCGGCCTGTCGGCGGCGCCGGCCACGCTCGAGGTGCCGGCCGACCCGACCACCCGCACCCAGCCCGGCGCCGCGCTGCGCGGCGGCAGCGCGCTGCTCGGTCGCTCGCTGAGCTTCCAGGTCGTCGGCGTCGGGGCGGACGGGTCCGTGGGCGCCCCGTCGGCCACGAGTGCCTGCGTCGCGAGCTGGGCGCCGCCGAACACCGCGGCACTGCGGTTGTCCGCGAGCAGCCCGGCGGACGTCGACGCCGGCGGCACCACCACGACCACCCTGAGCCTCTCGCTCGGCGACGACCCCCTGGCCGCCGTCGGCGGTGTCGGCGCCACCGTCACCTTCGTCCTGACCGGACCGGGCGGCGCGCAAACCTCCACCACGACCGTCGACGGGCGCAGCGGCGTGCTCACCCACACCTTCGACGGCGTCCGTCCCGGTGTCCGCTACGCAGCGACCGCGCGGGTCAGCCCGCCCGGGCACCCCGAAGCGGCCGTCACCGTGGACGCCGGGCAGATCTCGACCCGGTCGCGCTGGCCGGGCCTCGGCGTGACCGCGAGCTGCCCGTCGACCGGACTGCTCACCTGCCAGCTGTCGGTGACCATCGCCGGCATTTCGAGCGCGGCCGTGGGCGGCGAACGCTTCGACCTGACCTCGAGCAGCGCGCTCCAGTGCGGCCAGGTGACGGTGCCGCTTGAGGCGGCCGGGTTCGATCCGTCGTCCGGACCCGTCGTCACGCGCACGATCGGACAGCTGCCGCTCGGCCTGTTCGGGTCCTGCACCGTGACTGCCGCACTCGTCGAGTCGGACGGGGCGGCGCCGCCGCTGTACTTCGGTGGCGTGCCCTCCCCCGCCGTCAGCACGGCTGTCAATCTGGGTGCGGCCGCGACGGCTGGGCTTACCCCCGCCGATTTCAATGTCACCTGGACGGACGCAGGCCCGGCATCGGTTTCGTACAACGGCCAATATCAGGAGGCGGTTTCGACCATGACCGCCCAGGTCCTGGCTCCCGACGGCACCGAGTGCAGCACGGCCGAGCCGCTCAAACAGGGCACGGCCCAGCCGCTCAAACAGCAGGTCGACGTCAGCGCCGGCGACTGCGTGCAGCAGTACGGTGCAACCACGAGCGGCTGGCAGGTGCGCATTGTCTACACCGATGCCGTCGACGGCACCGAGCACCGGCTGCGGGTCGACCTCGTCGGTGGACCGCGCACCTACGTGCCCCCACCTCCGCCGAAGGTGTGCACCGTCGGCTCCGTAACGGCGGCCTGGGGGGCGACGCAGGCCGAGGGCGTGAACATTGCCGTCAGCGGCACCCTCACCGACTGCACGGACTGGACCTACACGTTGACCGCACCGGACGACACGGCCCCGTGCGCCGACACGGACGGTCAGCCACCTGCCACCATCCAGTACGCCGGAAAATGCACAACCACGCCCAGTCAGAGCGGTTGGACTGTTGTCGTGACGTGGACGGACGCGGACGGTCAGACCACCGGTTCGGGCCCGATCATGCTCGACGGCAGCCCACCCGACGCCTGACAGCCGAGGAGCACACCGATGAGCGCACCTGACCCCGTCACCCGCGTCGCCGAGGACGCCGCCCGGCTGTGCGACAACATCGGCCACGTCATCCAGGGCAAGTCCGAGGTCATCCGCAACGCCGTGGTGTGCCTGCTCGCCGAGGGACACCTGCTGCTCGAGGACGTGCCCGGCACCGGCAAGACGTCACTGGCCCGCGCGCTCGCCTCGTCGCTCTCGCTGGCGTGGCACCGGGTGCAGTTCACGCCCGACCTGCTGCCGTCCGACGTCACCGGCGTGTCGATCTACAACCAGGGCACCCAGCATTTCGAGTTCAAACCCGGACCGGTGTTCGCGAACATCGTCCTCGCCGACGAGATCAACCGGGCGTCGCCCAAGACGCAGTCGGCGCTGCTCGAGGTCATGGAGGAGGGCGTCCTCAGCATCGACGGTGTCGGGCACGAGCTGCCCCGTCCGTTCATGGTCGTCGCGACGCAGAACCCCATCGACATGGAGGGCACGTACATCCTCCCGGAGGCGCAGCTCGACCGCTTCCTCATGAAGCTCTCGGTCGGGTACCCGAGCGCCGACGCCGAGGCCGAGGTGCTGCGGACGCAGAAGATGGGCGCGACCGTCGGACGGCTGTCGCCGGTGCTCGACGCCGGCGCCGTGAGCGCGATGATCGACGCGGTGCGCCAGGTCGAGGTCGCTCCCGCGCTCGAGCAGTACATCGTGTCGATCTCCGCCGCCACCCGCACGATGTCGGAGTTGCGGCTGGGCGTCTCGCCGCGCGGCAGCCTCGCGCTGCTGCGGGCGGCGCGCGCGTCGGCGGCCGTCGACGGCCGTCCGTACGTGCTGCCCGAGGACGTGAAGGCCATGGCGCCGGTCGTGCTCGCCCACCGTGTGATCCTGCAGCCCGACGCGGAACTGCAAGGGCGGACGGGGCTCGAGCTCGTCACCCGCGCGGTGCAGACGGTCCCGGTGCCGCGGGCGCTCGTGTCGAGCCAGTGACCGTCCGATGACGCGTTTCGGGGTCGCGGCGCTGCTCGCGGGCGGCGCCGCGCTGGCGCTCGGCCTCGTCCTCGACTGGCTGGCGTTCGACCTGATCGGCCTCGGCCTGCTCGCGATCGTCGTCCTCGGCTTCGGGGTCGTGTCGCAACCCTCGCGGCTGACGGTGGACCGCGAGATCCAGCCCCCGCGTGTGCCCAAGGGCGACCCGGCCATCGCGCTGCTGTCGTTCGCCAACCGCGGACGACGCAACCACGGCGTCACCGTCGCCACCCAGCCGTTCGGCGCGCATCGGGTGCGCACCGTCATCCCCCGGCTGCGCCGCGGCGAGCACGGCAACCGCGCGTACCGGCTGCCGACGACCCGGCGCGGCATCTTCGACGTGCCACCGCTCGAGCTGACCCGCCGCGACGCGTTCGATCTGTTCCGACTGCGCCGCCTCTACGCCGAGCCCGCGCGCATCTGGGTGTACCCGAAGGTGCTGCCGGTGCGCCCTCCGCCCGTCGGCATCACCCGCCACCTCGACGGGCCGTCGTCCGACTCGTCCCCGCAGGGCAACGTGACGTTCCACCGCCTGCGCGAGTACGTCGAGGGCGACGACCTCCGGCTGGTGCACTGGCGTTCGTCCGCCCGGGCCGGACGCCTGCTGGTCCGTCACAACGTCGACACCTCGCAGCCGTACTCGGTGGTGCTGTTCGACCAGCGGCCGTCCCGCTATACCGAGGCGTCCTTCGAGGAGGCCGTCGACGTCGTGGCCTCGATGGTGGTGGCCTGTTCGTCCGGACGCGCCCCGGTCGAACTGCGAACCACCGACCGCACCGTTGTCGGCGGTCCGCGGGTGCGCGAGGTGACCCCGCTGATCGACCACCTCACCGGTCTGAAGGCCACCCCGCTGGGCACGCTGCGGGCCGCGCTGCTGACCCTGCGCCAGGCACGCGGCGGCACCTCGCTGGTGGTCGTGACCGGCGAGCTCGACACCACCGACCTGCCGGCGCTCGCGTCACTGCGCCGCCGCTTCGAGCGGTTGACCCTGATCTCGATCGATCCCGACCACCAGGGGCCCGCCCCCCAGCCGCGCGGCGTGCGGGTGATCGTCGCCGCCGACGCCGCGGACGCGTGCGCGGCGTGGAACCTCGAGGTCGCCCGGTGACGACCACGACCCGTCCGGCCGCGACGCCCGTGCCGCGCTCGCGCGCGATCGTGCGGCGCACGGTGCCGCTGCTCGTGCTGCCGCTCGCCCTCGTGGCGTGCGTGCTCGCGAGCGCGCCGTGGCTGCGCGCGTTCCCGGCGGCCGTCATGGCCGTCCCGCTCGTGGGGACCGCGCTGTTGTCGGTGCTGCTGCCGGTGGTCGTCATCGCCGTCGGCGTGCGGTCGCTGTGGCTGACCGCCCTGGTCGACGTGGTCGGCTTCGCCTTCTTCACGACCCTGGTGACGCTGCGCGCGCCCGGTGCCCTCGACCAGCTCTGGACCGGGCTCGTGCACGGGCCGTCGCAGGTGCTGACGTTCGCGCTGCCGCTCGTCAGCCCGCGCGCGCTGCTGGTCGCGCCCGTCGCGCTGTGCTGGCTGTGCGGCGCCATCATCGGCGAGTGCATCGGCCGCGGCTGGCAGTCGGTCGTCCCGTACGCCACTGCCCTCGTGACCTTCGGCCTCGCCTACGCGGCCACGACGAGGGCCATCGCCGGTCCCGACGACAACCGCCGCTACGACGCGCTGCTCGCCGGTGCGCTGCTGGTGACGCTGCTGCTGCTGCGGGTGGCCCAGACCTGGCTGGAGCAGGACGACGACGCCGAGGCGCTGCAGGCCGAGGGCGTGCTGCCGCTGCGCGGTCTCGCCATCGGCACCGCGGTCGCCGTGGTCGTGTCCCTGGCCGCGGCGTTCGTCGTGCAGTCGGGCGCGCTCGGAGGTTCGCCCGCCACGGCGCAGCGCACGCCGCCGCTCGACACCGGACGTCCGCTGACCCCGGTGGCGTTCGTCGCGGGGCTGCGTCCGGAGGATCCGTCCGACGCCGGACGTCGGCTGTTCGCGGTGACCTTCGACCGGACGGCGTCGCGGTACGTCGCCATCGCCGACGTCGACTCCTACGACGGGGACTCGTGGTCGTTCTCGCGCGAGTTCCGGCCGTCCGGCGGGGTGATCCCGGCCGACCCGGACCCCGACGCCCGTGGCCGCGGCCCGCTCGTGACGCAGCGGTACACGGTCGAGGACGGCACGTTCGCGCAGACTCCGTGGATGCCGTTCCAGTACCGGCCACGTGACGTGCTGGGCACGGCGATCAACACCGACCAGCAGAGCGGCATGATCGTGCCGGCCGAGTCGTTGCGCGCGGGCCAGAGCTATCGCGTCATCTCGTCGACCACCCCGACGGCGGTGGAGTCGCTGCCCGCGGGTGCGCTGCCGGGCACGTCCGCCCCGCCGTCGGCGACGTCGCTGCCCGCGTCGGTGCGGTCGTCCATCGGCACCGTCATCTCCGCGCTGCAGGCGGAGACGAACACCGTCGGCGCTCCCCCGCTGCGGTTCCTGCAGGCGCTGGTGCGCGACTTCCGTACGAACTACACGCTCTCGGGCGGCGCGACCACGAGCGCCGCGCGCCCGTCCGCGACGAGCACCGCGCCGTCACGCCGACCGTCGTCGCGTCCCTCGGGCGTGCCCACACCCAGCCCGAGCCCGTCCGACGACAACCCGCGCATCGGCGGCAACACCTTCGCCGGCGTGCTCGCGTCGATCCTGGGGTCGGCGCGGGCCGCCACCCCCGAGCAGTACGCGACCCTCGTCACCTTGCTCGCCCGGGCGCAGAACGTGCCGGCGCGGGTCGTCACCGGGTTCCGGGTGGGCACCGGCGAGGGCGCGACGGTCGAGGCGGGCACCTACCAGGTGCAGTCCCGGCAGGCCTGGACGTGGTCCGAGGTGCTCGTGCGCGGACGGGGCTGGGTCGTCGTCGACGCGGCGCCCTCGCGCTACACACAGCCGGCGCCGGCGCCGAGCGCCAGCGCGCGTCCGACGCCGTCCGCCTCGCCGTCGTCGACCCAGAACGCGCTCGTGACCCAGGTGCCGTCCGACGCGGGCAATGCGGTCGGGCCGAAGAGCGACGTGCCGTCCGCCCGCGCCCCGTCGGCGGTGCTGTGGCTGGTGCTCGCGGCCGTCGTCGTCCTGATCGCGATCGCGGTGCCGGTCGCGCTGGTGCTGCGCAATCGGCGCCGCACCCGGCGTCGGCGGGAGCTCGCCGACCCGCGCGAACGGCTCGTGGGGGCATGGCAGGAGACCCTGGACGTGCTCGGCGACAGCGGACTGTCCGGCCTGCAGGGCCTGACGAGCAGCGAGGTCGCGCGCGCGACGTCCGACCGCTTCGGGCCCGAGCCCGGTCATCGCGCCGGCAGCGTGGGCAACGCCGCCAACGTCGCGTTGTTCAGCACCCGCGCCGTCGTGCGCGACGAGGACGCCGCCGCGGCCTGGCGCGACCAGGACCTGCTGCGCGCGGCCGTCCGGCGGACGTTGTCGCGGCGCCGTCGGCTGCTCGCGGACTTGCGACCGCGCCGCGGGCGACGCGGGTAGCGGTCCCCCTCCCGGCACGCCGCGCCGCGCAGCAGGATGGAGGGTATGAAGCGTTTCGTGGCCTGCGTGGCGGTCTGGCAGGGGCTGCGACCGAAGGCGAACTCCGGGTGGGTCGTCATCGACGGAAAGCGGATGCGCATCCTCGACGGCAAGGGCCGCACCCTCGCCGAGGCGCCGGTGGCATCGGTGCGCTACGCCCGCACCCGGTTCGCGATGGGGGCGACGTCGGTGTGGGTCGGTGAGCAACGGTTCATGCTCAGCGCGGGTGGGCGCGCCGGCGTCCCCGACGACCTCGCCGACGTGCCCGACCTGTCCGGTCACGTCGAATCGGCGGAGTTGCTGCAGCTGGCGCTCGAGCGGGCCGGCGCGCAACGGGCCCGGGGCAAGGGATCGGGCGCCGCCGCACCGCCGTCGTCGGCGCCGCCGCCGGGCCCGCTCGAGGGCGACCCCCTGGACCGGATTCTCGCCCACATGGACGACCCCGTGGTGTCGCTGATCTCGGGCGCGAGCGAGGGGAGCAAGCGCCAGGTGAAGCGTGCCCTGCGCGCCGGCGCGCACATCGACGCGCAGGACCCCGTCGACCGGTCGGGCTACACCGCGCTGCACACCGCGGCGGTCCGAGGCCATCTCGAACTGGTGAGCTACCTGCTCCTCGAGGGCGCGTCCCCGAACGCGGTCGACCGGGACGGCAACACCGCGTTGTTCGTGGCCCTGATGTCCTCTTCCGACGACGAACGAGCCGTCGAGATCGGCCGGATGCTGCTCGACGCCGGTGCCGACCCGCGGCAGCCGAACGCGTGGGGCACCAGCGTCGCCGATCTGGACCTGCCGATCACCCGCGCGCTGTTCGGTGGTCAGGCCGGGGGTTGAGCGGCCCGCCGGCGGTAGGCCTCGAGCAGGGCGTGCAGATAGCGCAGGTCGGCCAGAGACCGTTTCGTGGCCGGGAGTTCCACGGGGCCGTTGCGCGTGATCGCGACGAGGTGGCCGCCGCTGCCCGAGGCGTCCACACCCGACATCCGCGGTTCGAAACCCAGCACGTCGTTCCAGGCGAGCTCGGTTTTGCGCAACCATGCGCGAACGACGACCCGTTGCTCGTCGACGCTCAGGGACGAACCGCCGGACCGGATCGTGATCTTGCGCCGCAACGCGGCGGGATCGATCAGCAGGTCGGGCGGGGACTGCGGGGCGGACGAGGACGGTGGCGGCCAGGCCGCGGGAGCCTGCTCGGCGTTGTCCGGGCGCTGGAGCCCGGCCCGCACCACGGTCTGCAGCGGGTCGAACCCGGCCGCGCCGTGCCCCGGACGTGGCGGTTGTGGCGGCAGTCCCGGTGTCCGGCCGGACGGCGGCGCCTGCGGCACCCCGGACAGCGAGCCGCGCGACACGGTCTGCTCGTCCGCGGGCGGCGACGAGGGAGGTGCCTGCGGGACGTCGCGGAACGGCGAGCGCAGCAGCGTCGCGTCGGGCGGGGGTGGTGGCTCGTCGATCCGGTCGTCCGCCGGGCCGGGCGGGGCGAGCGGCACGTCGGGCAGGTCCGAGCGGCGGACGGTCGCGTCCGCCGGCGGCGGCTCGCGGAGATCGTCGGACGGGGCGACAGGTGGCTCGGCGGTTGGCTCGGCGGGCGGTTCGGCGGGCGGCTCGGCGGGTGACAGCGGCGGGGCGGCCCGGAACTCCGCGGGCAGGTCGGAGCGCCGGACCGTGACCTCCGCCTGGGGAGGTGACGGCTCCGGCGTTCTCTCCGGTTCGGGCTTCGGTTCGGGCTCGGGTTCGGGCTCGGGCTCGGGCTCGGGTTCGGGCTTCGGCTCCGGCTCTGCCTCCGGTTCGGCCTGCATGACGGCGCCGGACACCGGCAACGGGTCGAGGGTCTCGGCCCCGGCCGCGGCGACCTGCTCGAACGGCTCGTCCTGCGCCTCCGTCTCGGCGGGCGCCTCCCCCTCCACCGGCTCGTCCGGCTCAGCGGCGTGTCGGGACAGCGTGGGGCTCGACCAGTCGTCGTCCGCGGCGGCCGTCGACGCCGGGACGGAGGCACCGTCCGTCCGGGTGTCGGTCTCGTCCGGCGCGGCGTGCCGGGCCCGCGGTGCGACGGACGCCGGCGGCGTGTCCCCGTCCGCCCCTACGAACGTGAGGCCGGCGACGAACTCGGCCATCGTCGGCCGCGCGGCCGGGTCGTGCGCAAGCGCACGCGCGAGCAGCTCGGTGAGACCGCCGGGCGCGAGCGCGGGGGCGCCGAGCGGCGGCCGTCCGGTGATCATCTCGTGCAGGGCGCACGCGAGACCGTGCACGTCGGTGGCCGGCACCGGACCGTCGCCGCGGGACAGTTCCGGCGCGACGTGCGACGGCAGCTCGTCCGGCACCTGCAGCCGGGCCAGCGCGAAACCGTCGAGCGCCGGACGCCCGTCGTCGCCGATGCGGATGCGGGCCACCGAGACGTCGCCGTGGGCGAGCCCGGCGCGGTGGGCCTGCTCGAGCGCCGCACCGATGACGACGCCCACCCGCGCAGCGTCTGCCACGGGCACGGCACGGCCGTCGCGGACCACGTCCGCGAACGACTGGGGGAACGGTTGCTCGACGAAGACGACGAAGTCGTCCGCGGTGCGGTAGGCGCGCAGCAGCGGCACCAGACCCGGTTGCCGCGGCAGCTGCACCAGGGCGCGGACGTCGCGGTCGAACGCCTCTGCCACGTGCGGCGGCACGGCCTGCAGGTCGGCGACGATCAGCACGACGGGGAGACCGGAGGCGGCGTCCCGGCCCGCGAACACGGTCGAGGCGGTCGCGGCCCCGAGCTCGGAGATCTCGGCGTAGCCGGGGAACAGCTCGCGCGCGGCGGCGTTCGGGCGACGCGGTCGCGTCACGGCGGTTACCTCCCGAAGCTGCCCTGGAGGTGGAGGGTAGCAACGCGTGACCGTCCGGCACCGGGCGTCGGCGCGCGGGTCGTGAGAAGGTGTGCGGCGTGAACGGACCCCGCACCCGAGCCCTCGCCCTGGCGGCGTTGCTGGCCGGCGCCGGTGCGTCGCACTTCGCGGTGCCGGGCATCTACGACGCGATGATCCCCGAGCAGCTGCCGGGACCGCCCCGCACCTGGACGTTCGGCTCGGGGGCCGTGGAGCTCGCGGTCGCGGCCGCGGTGCTCTCCCCCGCCACCCGCCGCCACGGCGCGCTCGCCGCGGCGGGCCTGTTCGTCGCCGTGCTGCCGGGCAACGTGCAGATGGCGTTGGACGCCCGACGCAGCGATTCCCGCGCGTACCGCGCGGGAACCGTGCTGCGCCTGCCGATGCAACTGCCGCTCATCGCCTGGGCGCTGCGGGTGCGACGCGAGTCGTAACGCTCAGCGGACGCCGGCCGTGACGGGTTCGGCCGCGACGTCGTCGTCGAGCCCGGGCTGTTCGCCCGGGGCCTCTCCCCGGTCGGCCGCCACGAGCGCGGAGTGCACGGTCGCCAGCAGCACCGCCGCGACGAGCACGGTGCCGGCGCCGAGCAGGAACGGCACGGTCGCGTTGAAGTGCGTCACCAGCTTGGCGGCGACGAACGGGGCCAGCCCGCCGCCGATGAAGCGGACGAAGCCGTAGGTGGCGGACGCGACCGGGCGTTCGACCGGGGCGATGCTCATGACGGCGGTGGTGACGAGCGTGTTGTTCACACCGATGAACACGCCGGCGACGATCACCGCGACGATGACGACGGACGGGCGGTCGTGCCAGATCGCGATGACCGCGAGGTCGGCGGCCATGAGGACGAAGTTGCCGTACAGCGTGCCGGCGGTGCCGAACCGGGCGCGCAACCACGGCGCACCCCACACCGCGAACGCGGCCACGAGCAGCCCCCAGCCGCAGAACACGAGACCGAGCTGCTGCGGGGACAGGTCGCCCATGAGGAACGGCGAGTAGCCGAGCAGGGTGAAGAAGCCCCAGTTGTAGAGCAGGCCGACACCACTGGTCGTCGCGAGCGCGCGGTGACGCAGCGCGCGGATGGGCTCGCTGAGCCGTTCCTTGCGGTGCGGCGTCGGCGTGGCGGGCAGCAGCACGATCGTGGCGATCAGGGCGATGGCCATGAGGACGGCGACGCCGAAGAACGGGCCGCGCCAGCTGATGGAACCCAGCTCGCCACCCACCAGCGGGCCGAGCGCGATGCCGATGCCGAGCGCCGTCTCGTACAGGATGATCGCGCCGCCGAAGCCCCCCGAGGCCGAACCGACGATGACCGCCAGCGAGGTCGCGATGAACAGGGCGTTGCCCAGTCCCCAGCCGGCGCGGAAGCCGACGATGCCGTCGATGGAACCGCTGGCACCCGCCGCGGCCGCGAACAGGACGATGAGGGTGAGGCCCGCGATCAGCGTGCGCTTGGCGCCGAGCCGGCTGGACACCCAGCCGGTGACCAGCATGGCCACGGCGGTGACGACGAGGTAGCTGGTGAACAGCAGCGAGATCTGATCGGGCGTGGCGCCGAGCTTGTCGCGCAGCGACGGCAGGATCGGGTCGACCAGGCCGATGCCCATGAACGAGATGACGCAGGCGAACGCGACCGCCCAGACCGCCTTCGGCTGGCGGAACGGGCTGGCGTTCTCCGCGACGTCGTGGTGACTGTGCGCAGACATTCAGACCTTCTTCGGATCGGTGGTGTGACCCGTCGCAACGAGCCGCTCGATGGCGGGCAGGGCGGCGGCGATGAGCTCACGGTCGCGCTCGTCGAGCTGGGCGAGCCGGTCGCGCAGGATCTCGGCGCGCTGGGCCTCGCGGCGGGTGAGGACGCCGGTGCCCGCTCGGGTGATGCGCACGAGCGTGGCGCGCCGGTCGGTCGGGTCGGGCAGCCGTTCGGCGTACCCCGCCTCGGCCAACCGGTTGACCAGGAGCGTCACGCCCGGCTGCGTCATGCCCTCGCGGACGGCCAGCTCGGACACCCGCAACGGGCCTTCGGTACGCAGCCGGTCGAGCGTGGTGATGGTCGAGGCGCTGACCTCGTTGCTCGCCTGCCGGCGCAGCCAGATGGTCAGCCGGTCGAGTCCGGCGGCGAGCGCGCGGACGTCCGACAGGCGCAAACTCATAAGACCAAAATATAACTCGCTTATGTATCTCGCAAGGCATGATGCGAGGTGTGAGCACGGCCGCAGCGTCTCCGCACGACGATCTCGACCAGCGCGTCCGCCGCGCCCTCTCGGAGTTGCCACCGGGCACGGATCCCGGCAGCGACCCGCTCGGTCTCGAGCTGTTCGACGCCATGGCCGCCAGCCGCCTGCTCGACATCCAGGCGCGGCGGATGCGCGAGCGGGGCCGCGGCTACTACACGATCGGGTCAGCGGGACACGAGTCGAACGCGTACGTCGCGGCCGCGCTGCGACCGACCGATCCCGCGTTGCTGCACTACCGCTCCGGCGGCTTCTTCGTCGCGCGCGCCCTGCAGGCGGGCCGGTCGCTCGACGACGCACTGCGCGCGGTGCTGCTGAGCATGCTCGCGAGCACGGCGGACGCCGCGTCCGGCGGGCGGCACAAGGTGTGGGGCGACGCGTCGCTGGCCGTCGTGCCGCAGACGTCCACGATCGCCTCGCACCTGCCGCGCGCCCTCGGCGTCGCCCTGTCGGTCGCCCGCGCGACGCGGCTCGGCGTCCCCTGCCGGTGGCCCGCGGACGCCGTGACGGTCTGCTCGTTCGGAGACGCCTCGCTGAACCACTCCACCGCCGCGGGCGCCCTCAACGCCGCCGGGTACAGCGCCGCGCAGGGACTGCCGCTGCCGCTGCTGTTCGTGTGCGAGGACAACGGCCTGGGCATCTCCGTCCCGACGCCGGACGGGTGGGTGGCGCGGGCCGCGCAGCGTCCGGGGGTCACGTACGTCAGCGCCGACGGCGACGACCCGGACGGCGCCTTCGCCGTGGCCCGGGACGCGGTCGACACCGTGCGCCGCACGCGGCGTCCGGTACTTCTGCACCTGCGCACCGTGCGCTACCTGGGGCACGCGGGCACGGACGTCGAGGCCGGGTACCGCACCGCGGCCGAGATCGCCGCCGGTCGTGCCCGCGATCCGTTGCTCGCCCTCGCCCGCCGGCTGGGCGCCGCCGGGTTGGCGTCCCGCTACGACGAGGTCGCGGCACGACTCGAGGACCTCGTGGTCGAACTCGAGGGGACGCCCTCCCTGACGACGGCCGACGAGGTCGTCGCGCCGCTCGCGCCGCGTCCGACGGCGGCGACCATCCCGCTCGCGGCGACGGGCGCACGCACCCGGGTGTTCGCCGGCCGGCTGCCCGAGGACGCCGGCCCCATGACCCTCGCGCAGAGCATCAACGCCGCGCTGACCGATGCGCTCGCGGCCCGTCCGGAGATGCTGGTCTTCGGCGAGGACGTCGGCCGCAAGGGCGGCGTCTACGGGCTCACCCGTGGACTGCAGCAGCGCTTCGGGGCGCCCCGCGTCTTCGACACCCTGCTGGACGAGCAGTCGATCCTCGGGTTCGCGCTGGGGCTGGGCGTCTCGGGGATGCTGCCGGTGCCCGAGATCCAGTACCTCGCCTACCTGCACAACGCCGAGGACCAGCTGCGCGGTGAGGCGGCGTCGCTGCGCTTCTTCTCCGCCGGCGCGTTCACGAACCCGATGGTCGTCCGCGTGGCGGGCCTGGCGTACCAGAAGGGCTTCGGCGGGCACTTCCACAACGACAACGCGGTCGGCGTACTGCGCGACATCCCGGGCATCGTCGTCGCGGTGCCGTCACGACCCGACGACGCGGCGCCCATGCTGCGTGCCTGCCTCGCCGCGGCGGCCGAGACGGGGCAGGTCAGCGTGTTCCTCGAGCCCATCGCGCTGTACCACGAGAAGGACCTGCACGAGCCCGGCGACCGCGGCTGGCTCGGCAGCTACTCCCCCGACGGCGAGGCACCGATCGGGTCGGCCCGGCGGCACGGCGACGGCTCCGACCTGACGATCGTCACGTTCGGCAACGGCGTCCGCATGAGTTTGCGCGTTTCCGCGCGATTGGCGCGTGAGGGCATCGGCGTCCGGGTGCTCGATCTGCGCTGGCTCGCCCCGCTGCCCATGGCGGACGTTCTCGCGGCCGCGTCCGACACCGGACGGGTCCTGGTCGCCGACGAGACCCGACCGTCCGGTGGGGTGGGCGAGGGCGTGCTCGCCGGTCTCGTCGACGCCCGGTTCGGCGGTCACGTCGCGCGCGTCACCGGACGCGACAGCTACATCCCGCTCGGCGATGCCGCCAACCTGGTGTTGCTGTCGGAGGCCGACATCGAGTCCGCCGCCCGCGAGCTGCTCTCCCGCTGAACCACCGTCCGCCCGACTTTGCACCTGCCAAGGACGCCAACTCGGCCGAATCGGAGGCGTTGACGACTTCGGCAGGTGCAAACCCGCACCGTCCGCCCGACTTTGCACCTGCCAAGGACGCCAACTCGGCCGAATCGGAGGCGTTGACGACTTCGGCAGGTGCAAACCCGGGACGGGCGGGGCTCGAAGTACTGCCCGCGGCTACCGGGCGATGACGGCGCCGGCCACGGCGGCGTTGGCCAGGTTGGCCAGGCTGCCGGCCAGCAGGGCACGCAGGCCCAGCTTCGCGACCTCGGCCCGCCGTTCGGCGGCGAGGCTGCCGAGGGTGCCGATCTGGATCGCGATCGAGGCGAAGTTGGCGAACCCGGCCAGGGCGAAGGTGACGATGACGACCGTCTGCGGCGACAGCGCGTCGACCTGCGGCCCGAAGTCGCTGTAGGCGACGAACTCGTTGAGGACGGTCTTCTCGCCGATGTAGGTCGCCGCCTGCGTCGCCTCGTGCCACGGAACGCCGAGCAGCCAGGCGAGCGGCGAGAAGATCCAGCCGAGCAGCTTCTGGAACGACAGGTCGTCGCTTCCGAACCACGTGCCGATGCCGTGGACGATCGCGTTCAGCATGGCGATGACGGCGACGAACGCGATGAGCAGCGCGCCGACGGTGACGGCGATGCGTCCACCGGCGAGCGCGCCGCGGCCGAGCGCGTCGATGACGTTGGCCGACTCCTCGTCGCGGACCTTGCGGACGTCGAGCTCGTCCGCCTCCGCGACGTCCTCCTCGCGCGTCGGCATCATGATCTTCGCCATCATGAGCGAGGCGGGCGCGTTCATGACACTCGCCGCGAGCAGGTACGGCAGCGGCGCGCCCAGCAACGAGTAGCCGACGAGCGTCGAGCCCGCGGCCGCGGCGAACCCGCCGGTCATGACCGCGAACAGTTCCTGCCTGCTGATCCTCGGCAGGTACGGCGCGATCATCAGCGGCGCCTCGCTCTGCCCGAGGATGATCACCACCGAGGCGAAGAAGGACTCGATGCGCGTGGTGCGCAGCAGCCAGCGGATCGCTCCGCCGACCGCCCACGCGACGTACTGCACGACCCGCAGGTAGAAGAGCAACTGGATGAGCGCCCCGAAGAACACGATCACCGGCAGCACGCTCAGCGCGAAGATGGTCTCGTTCTTGCCGCCGGCCTCGGTGAGCGGGCCGAAGAGGAACTTGGTGCCTTCCTCGGCGTAGCCGATGAGCTTCTGCACCTGCTCGGACAACCAATTCAGGGCCGAGCGCCCCGGCGACCACCGCAGCACCAGGAACGCGAACACGACCTGGATCGCGAGCGCGCCCAGCACCGTGCGCAGGTTGATGCGGCGCTTGCCGTCCGAGAACAGGAAGGCGATGCCCAGCAGCACGACGAGCGCGAGAACTCCGTGCAGGATGCTCACCGGCAGGCGTTACCCACCCGGACGCTGCCGCGTAACGGCTCAGCCGGCCGGCGTCCAGGGTTGGACGAAGTCGTTGCCCTCGCGCCCCTCGACCGCCATCAGCAGTGACGCGGCACCCGCGCCGTCGATCTGCTCGCGGACGATGTCGGCGTGCCCGGCATGGCGCGCGAACTCCTCGATGTGGTGGCCGAGCGCGAAGCGCTGCACCGAGTCGGTCGGGGTGAACACGCCGTCCCAGGGCGCCGGCGGCGCGACCATCGCCTCGCCGGGGTCGACGGAACGGATGTCGGCCAGGTAGGCCTCGCATGCGGCGTCGAACTCGGCGAGCACGCCCTCGAGGGTCTCGTCCGCGGTGAGCGCGAAACTGCCCGTGAACTCGGCGGCCATGGATTCGTCCGGCAGGGCGGTCGGGTCCCGACGATCGCGCTCGCGTCCGCGCATCACCCAGGTCACGTGCTTGATCAACCCGCCGACGGACAGCGTGCTGCGGCACGGCGTCTGCCGCGCCTGCTCGTCGGTGAGGCCGTACGCGGAGGCCCGCAGCGAGACCAACTGCGCCTCGATGTAGCCGACCAGGACCTCGGACTCGCTGTGCTTGCCCGGACCGAACATGGTGGTGCCTCCCCTTCGCCGTCGTGGTGGCGACAGTCAACACCGGCAAGCGGAAGCGTTGCTTCCTCATTCACCGCGGGAAGACCACCGGCGTGGAACGCACCGACGATGGCCGCTGGATCGTCGTCGACGGACGCCGCTGGCGCGCGACCGATCCGCGCATCCCGGAGAAGCTCCGGCAGGAACTGGTGGACGAGCTGATGTCGGCGCGCCGTGCCGTCCGCGACGACCCCGCCGTCGCGCGTCCGCGGGTGCAGGACGCGAAGGTCGCGCTCGGCGAGCGGGGCGAACCGTGGTGGGAGGAACCGTCTCCGGACGGTCTCGCGACCCGCGTCGCGGCAACGGCGCGGGCGCTGCTGCGGCACCGCGACCCGGAGAAGACGATCTGTCCGAGCGACATCGCGCGGGTCGTCGGTGGCGAGCGCTGGCGCGGCGTGATGGACGACGTGCGCGCCGTCGTCGCGGTCCTGCACGACGACGGCGTGGTCGAGGTGCGGCAGAAAGGCGAACGCGTCGACCCGCGCGGCGTGCGCGGGCCGACGCGTATCGGCCGGGGAACGAGCTTCTAGGTGTTGGGCTTCTAGGAGTTGGGAAGCCGGACCGACTCGTTCTCGCCGCCCTCGTAGCGCTTGCCGGTGAGCTTGGCCTTCACGAAGCTCGCGATGGACGCGACCTTGCCGCCCGGGGTGTCCCAGTACTCCGCCGACGCGGCCGTGAACTTGATCAGCACGACGTTCGGGTCCTCGGGACCCTCGGGCAACCACGCCTCGACCCACGGGTTCCAGAGGTCCTTCGCCTTCGCGACGTCGCGGACGATCTCGGCGTGCCCCGACAGCGAGATCCACGTGCTGTCGGACGACAGCGTCACGCCGGTGTTCGCGTTGCCGTTGATGTTCGCCGCCGTCCGTGAGTCGGCCTCGACGAAGAACCACAGGTCGCCGTCGAACTCGACCTCCTGTTGGGCCATCGGGCGGGCGGTGAGCTTGCCCTCGGTGTCGACGGTGGTGAGCATGGCGATGCGGATGCCGCGCGCGAGGTCGGCGACCTTGGCCACCTCGTCGGACTGGGTGCGCTCTGTGTCGGTCATGCCGCAACCTTGCCCCGGATGCACGGAAGCCACGCCGGACGGGCAGGGTGGTGTGCAACGCACAGGCACACCCGGAAGGAGCCCACCGTGGCCGCATCGAAGGACGAGCTGCAGAAGCAGCTGGCCGACGTCAACGACCAGATCCGCACGCTCGGCGGCGAGGCGGACGCCGCGTTCGCCGACACCGGTGGCGACGACGTGGCGGGCATGGACAGCGCCGAGGTCGCCGCCGACCTCACCATGGCCCAGGAGAACTACGCGCTGCTGCAGCCGCTGTACGCGCGGCGCGACGAGTTGATGCGCGAACTCGGTCAGGCCTGAGCCGCTGCCGGCAGGGCGGGCCGCGCCCTGAAGCGCGCCCGCCCGCCGCAGGCCGGACTCAGGCCAGCGACGACAGGACGCGGTCGAGCGCGGCCAGGCCGCGGTCGATCTCCTCGACCGTGACGGTGAGCGGCGGACGCACCCGCAGCGCCGCGACGCCGCAGCCGAGCACGAGCACGTTCTCCTGCTCGCGCATGCGCGTGACGACCTCGTCGCGCAGCTCGGCGGACGGCAGGGTGATCGCGCACATCAGTCCGCGGCCGCGGACGTCGGTGACCGACGCGTGCTTCTCGGCCAGCGTGGTGAGCTCGTGCAGCAGGTGCTGTCCGACGGCGCCGGCGCGCTCGATCAGGTTGTCGCGCTCGACGACCTCGAGGATGCGGCGGGCGCGCACCATGTCGGTGAGGTTGCCGCCCCAGGTCGAGTTGATGCGCGAGGAGACGCGGAAGACGTTGTCGGGGACCTCGTCGACCCGTCCGCCGGCCATGACGCCGCAGACCTGGGCCTTCTTGCCGAACGCGACGACGTCGGGCTGCACGCCCAGCTGCTGGTAGGCCCACGCGGTGCCGGTCATGCCGACGCCGGTCTGCACCTCGTCCATGACGAACAGCGCGTCGAACTCGCGGCACAGCGCCTGCACGGCCTGCAGGAACTCGGGACGGAAGTGGTTGTCGCCGCCCTCGCCCTGGATCGGCTCGGCGATGAAGCAGGCGATGTCGTGCGGGTGCGCCTCGAACGCCTGCCGGGCGGCGGCGAGCGCCTCGCGCTCGGCGGCCTCGACGTCGTCGTTGCCGTTGATCGACGGCGACGGGATGCGCGGCCAGTCGAACTTGGGGAAGCGGGCGACCTTGTTCGGGTCGGTGTTGGTGAGGCTCATCGTGTAGCCGCTGCGGCCGTGGAAGGCCTTCTGCAGGTGCAGCACCTTGGTGCCCAGCTCGGGGCTGATGCCGTGCGCCTCGTTCCAGCGCGACTTCCAGTCGAAGGCGACCTTGAGCGCGTTCTCGACCGCGAGCGCTCCGCCGTCGACGAAGAACAGGTGCGGCAGGGCCGGGTCGCCGAGCACGCGCGCGAACGTCTCGACGAAGCGTGCCATCGGCACGGTGTAGACGTCGGAGTTGGACGGCTTGTTGACCGCGACGGCGCCGAGCTCGGCGCGGGCGTCGTCGGAGGCCAGCTCGGGGTGGTTCATGCCCAGGGCGGACGAGGCGAAGAAGGTGAACAGGTCGAGGTACTCGCGGCCGTCGCGCGCGTCGACGAGGGTCGTCCCGGACGAGCGTTCGAGGTCGAGCACCATCTCGTAGCCGTCGGCGAGCATGTGCCGGGCGATGGTCGCGTGGACGTCGGTGGGTGCGACGTGGGTGTCTCGCATCATCGTCATGCGCCGAGGGTAACGCGTGAATTTCCGGCCTGTCACCTCGACTGCCGGAACTATTCCGGTAGCCCGCCCGGACGATCGAAGAAAGTCTGCAGGACGACGGTGGTGCGGGTCGACACGTTGGCCCGCCGCCGGATCTCGCGGATGAGCTGCTCGAGCGCCGGCGGCGACGCGACGCGGACGAACAGCACGTACGCGTCGTCGCCCGCGACCGAGTGGCAGGCCTCGATCTCGGACAGGCCGGCGAGCCGTTCGGGCGCGTCGTCGGGCTGCGCCGGGTCGAGCGGCGTGATCGCGACGAGGGCGGCGAGCGGCAGGCCGAGCGCCTCGGGATCGACGACCGCCGTGTAGTTGCGGATCACCCCGGACGACTCGAGCCGCCGCACCCGCGCCTGCACGGCCGACACCGACAGCCCCGTCCGCTCGGCCAGCACCTTGAGCGTGCTGCGGCCGTCGGCCCGCAGCGCGGCCACGAGTGCTCGGTCGATGTCGTCGTCGAGCGCGGGCACGCGCGGACCCTATCGCCCGGAGCGCAGGACGGCGTCGCCGACGACCGCGGCCAGGCCCTCGTACCCGCGGTCGTTCGGGTGGAAGTGGTCGGCGGCCAGTTTGCCGCGCCAGCTCGTCGTGCGGGGGTCGCGCAGCTCGGCCACCACGAGCCCGCGGTCACGCGCGGCCCGCTCGATGCTGCGGTTGACCGCCGCCGCGGTGGGCGTCGGGTTGGGCAGCGTGGTCACGACCGTGCCCTGGGGCAACCGCGCCAGCATCGTCTCGAACCGCTCGACGAGCCCGCGGCGGTACTTGCGCCACAGCACGTCGTTCGAGCCGATCATCACCGTCACCAGGGCGGCGTCCAGGGTCTCCAGCACGGGCAGCTGCCGTTCGATCAGGTCCTCGACGCGGGCGCCGCTGACGCCGAGGTTCACGACCCGGTGCGGACGTCCCTCGGCCGCGAGCCGGTCGCGCACCTGCCCGACCCAGCCGCGGTCGTGGGCGGACGCGCCGATGCCCTGGGTGAGCGAGTCGCCGAGCGCGACCCACAGCGGGCCGCCCTGCTCGAGCGCGGCGAGGTTGTCGCGGCGCCAGGCGGCGGCGTACGGCCGGCCCTGCTCGTGCACCCGCCGGATGCCCGGCAGCACCCAGCCCGCCGCCGTCAGGAACGGTCCACGGGTGCGGTCGCTGAGGTTCGAGTAGTCGAAGGTGGTCATGCGCCCCTGTCCGTCCGCTCCACGATCACGTTCTCCCCCGGGACGCCCGCTCCGGAACCGTGGGCGGGGTCCGGGTCAGACGGTGGCCCGGGTGGGACGGCGCAGCGAGCGCAGGTTGAGCGCGGCGCGCACCCGTCCGAGCCGGCCCGCGGAGCGGACCAGCTCGTGCCGCGCGGCGTCGACCTCGCGCCAGTACGCGGCGACCGCCTCCGGTGGCGGGTCGCCGGCGTCGAAGACGCCTCGGTCGGCGCCGTCGGCCAGTGGGGTGGCCCGCGCGGTGCGCCCGGTCAGGACCTCGGCCTGCTCGCGGCGGGTGCGCCCGCGGGGAACGCGCGCACCGACGTCCTGGGCGGTGTCGAGGAACTCCCGCCAGCCTGCGTCGAAGCGGTTGGCGACCGCGCCACGGGTGCGACGCAGTGACCGCCGCCGCCACTTGACGCCGACGATCAGGGCGCACAGCAGCGCCACGACGAGCAGCGGGACGCCGACCCAGCGCAGCACGTCGCCGAACCAGCCCGACAGCACTCCCTGCTCGTCGTCGGCCGTCCGCGCGAGCCGTTGCGTGTTCTGGTCCGGACGGTCGGGGTCGTCGAGCGTGCTCGGCGGCTGCACCGGATTGGGTGGGGGCACGACGGCGGCGCGCGCGTCCTGCTGGGTCTGCGGCGGCTGCTTGTCGGGCTTCTTGTTCTCGTCGGGCATGAAACGGCTGCGCGGGATCAGTGCCCACTCGGTGCGGTCACCGGTGCGCACGTGCACCTCGACGGCGGTGTGCACGTCGCGTCCCTCGACCCGTCCGCCGCTGCCGGGCTCGGCGAGCAGCACCACCCGCGCGGGCATGCCGAGGTAGTTGCAGATCAGCGCGTACGCGGCGGCGTACTGCTCGTCGTCGCCGACCAGCTGCGGCGCGTTGAGGAACGCGGTGAGGCGGCCGGTGCTGTGTCCCGGGAGGTACTGCGCCTCGCCGGCACCACCGTCGCTGTAGGCGCCGCGATCGCGCATGTACCGGCCGACGGCCACGATCTTCGACCGGACGTCGGCGACCTTGCCCGACCACTGCTGGGCCCGCGCCCCCACGAAGGCGATGGCCCCGGAGTCCAGGGTGGGTTCGCCCGCCGGAGTGGCGTCCTTCGGCAGGTCCGGCCCGGCCACGACGGTGCGCAGGTCGTACCGGTCGCCCGCCGCCAGCCGCGCGGACGTGACACCCGATCCGGTCGCGAGGTTGTAGCGGAACTGGTCGGCCAGGCCGTCCGCCGGCCCTCCGGCGAAGGAGATCGCACGCAAGGTGCCGGCGCCGGGCACCCAGGGATTCAGGTCGGACGCTGCCGCGTACGGCGCCGCGATCGTGACCGACGCGTCGACAGTCCGCCCGGGCGCCGCCGGCACGTCGATGCGCGAACCGACGCGCTGGAACGCGTCGAGCGGGTCGCCCGGCGCCGTCGGCACGGTGGCGTTGGTGGCTCCCCAGACCGTGCCGTCGTACGAGTCGAGCGTCGCGATGCGCACGGGAGTGCCGGCGGGCAGTCCACGCACGGTGAACAGCGTCTGGTCGTACAGCAACCGCGCGTCCTTGGTGAACTTGCGGAAGCCGACGAGGGGGCTGGGGTACGCGGCGATGTCGAACGGCGGTTCGACGTAGTCGCGCAGCACGACCCGATGCCGGTCGTGACCGGCGACGTAGGGCTGCAACACCGCCGCGGACGCGCCCGCCACGCCGAGCACGAGCAGTCCGATGACCAGTCGCTGCGGCCCGCCCGGGGTGACGCCGAGACGCAGCGGCTTCGCCCCCGGGTGGCGGACGGCGGCCCAGCAGACCAGCACCACGCCGAACGCTATGCCCTGCCACGCGCGGGCGGCCGGCTCGACGGTGCCGAGCAGGATCACGCCGATCAGCGCGAGCGCCGGGGGCGCCGCCGGCCAGAGCCGGGTGGTCGTCCGCTGCGCGACGGCGGCCGACGTCGCCGCGGCGACGAGCCCGATCACGTACGGGACCGCGAGCAGCGGCCCGTCCGCCGCCACGGGTGGCAGCGTGGTCAGTAGTTGTTTCCAACCGTCTATGAGCACGGTGCTCGCGTCGCGCAGCACGTCCCCGGACGGCAGCACCCCGCCGGTCGCCTCGTCGCGGAACACGAGTGCACCGGCGAACAGGTAGTAGCCGACCGGCAGCAGCGGCGCCACCAGCCAGACCGGTTTGCGCAGCAGCGTGACCAGCGAGGTGAGGACGACGCCCAGCACGCTCGCACCGAGGCCGGCGACCAGATACGCGTGCCCGCTGAAGGTGGTGCGGAAACCGTAGAGCGCCACCCCGGTGAGCAGCAGGACGAACGCCGCGTCGACGAGGTCGCGCAGTGCGAGCGCGGGCGGCCGGACGGCACCGGCGCGCGGGTCGGCGACGAGGCGGCGGGCACTGCGCCGTCCGCCGGTCGGGTGTTCGCGGGGGCCGGTCACGCCGACGCCCCCAGCAGCGCCCGCAGTCCCGAGAGCTGCGGCAGGCGCAGCACGACGAGCGTGCCGATCGCGGTGATGCCCGCGGGTTCGGTGGGGTCGACCCGCACGGCCACGACGTTGACCTCGGACGGGAAGTGCGTGGCCGCGCGCTGCAGGTCGGCGAACCCCGTCCGCGCGCCGGTGACCAGCAGCGCCACGGTGGTGTCGGGCGCGATGCGGGCGGCGTGCCGGGCGAGGGCCGGCAGGTCGGCGCCGGACCCGAGTTCGGCGCGGGCGAAGGCGTCCATGGCCAGCGCGGCTCCGCCGGGCGCCGCGGGGGTGAACAGGCTCTGGGCGGCGAGCACGGTGGTGTCGACGTCGTCCTCGCCGGCCCGGCGGACGACCGACGCCGCCACCGAGACCGCGGTCTCGAAGTCGATCTCGTCGGCGTAGGCGGCGCGCGTGCCGTCGACGACGGCGCAGAGGTGCGAGCGCCGGGTGTCGAGGAACTGCCGCACCAGCAGCGTCGTCTCCCCACCCGCGGCGCTCATGCGCGCCGAGGCGCGCCAGGCGATGTAGCGGCGGTCGTCGCCGGGGGCGTACTCCCGCAGGGTGTGGAACGCGAGATCGCTCGTCGACACCTCGTTGGTCGTCTGCCCCTCGAGGTCGCGCAGCACGCCGGCACCCAGCGACTCGAGCGCGACGGTCATCGGGTGCACCATCAACTCGATCGTCCCGCTCCACGGCACCGACCGTCGCAACAGCCCGAACGGGTCGCCCCGCACCGTCGTCGCCGGGCCCACGGGGATCACGCCGCGGCGGGTCGTGGCGAGCGAGAAGCTCTCGTCCTGCACCTCGCCCATGCGCAGCCGGCGCAGCGGGAACGTCGCCCGCGACGAGCCGATCGGCAGCTCGAGGTGCAGCGGCAGCAGCCGGGCGCGTGAGCGATTGGTGATCACCAGGCGACCTGCGGCCGGATTGCCCATGACCACCCGGCGCGGCGCGAGTTCGAGCCGCACCGTCAGCCGGGTGCGCCCGATCGTCATCAGCACGCACAGCAGCAGCGTGACGAGGCAGGCCAGGCCCGCGACGATCAGCTCGGCCCAGCCGAGCACGTAGCCGGCCACCCACGCCCCCAGCCCGATCACGAGCACCGTCCACCCGAGACGGCTGACCACCGCGAGCACCGGACGCACGAACGACCACGCCGTCCGCGCGGAGCGCGCGACACGGCGGGGCAGGGAGACGTCCGGTTCGGTCATCGCGTCAGGCGACCCGCTGCGAGGGCGGCGGGACCGAGTCGAGCACCTGCTCGACGACCTCGTCGACGGTCGTGCCGCCGAACTGCGCCTCGGCGTCGAGCAGCACGCGGTGACCCATCACGGGCCCGGCGAGCACCTTGACGTCGTCGGGCACGACGAACCCGCGGCCGTTCGCCATCGCCCAGGTCTTCGCGCAGCGCACCAGCGCGAGACACCCCCGCACCGACAGGCCGAGCTTGACGGAGGCGTGGCTGCGCGACTGCTCGGCCAGCCGCGCCACGTAGCCGAGGATCGCGGGATCGACGTGCGTGCGGTCGGCCATCTGGCTCATCTGCGCGACGACGTCGGCGGTGATGACGGGTTCGATCGACGCCGACCGGTCGCGCGTCGCGGCCTCGGCGAGGACGGCGACGGTCGCCTCGTGATCGGGGTAGCCGAGTGACGTCTTCATCAGGAAACGGTCGAGCTGCGCCTCGGGCAAGCGGTACGTACCGGCCTGCTCGATGGGGTTCTGCGTCGCGATCACCATGAACGGACGGCCCACCGGGTGCGCGGTGCCGTCGACGGTGACCCGCCCCTCCTCCATCACCTCGAGCAGCGCCGACTGCGTCTTCGGCGACGCCCGGTTGATCTCGTCCGCCAGCACGATGGTGGCGAAGATCGGACCCTCGTGGAAGCGGAAGGTCTGCTCGCGCTGCTCGTAGATCGTCACGCCGGTCACGTCGGACGGCAGCAGGTCGGGCGTGAACTGGATGCGGCTGTTGCTGCCCTGGACGGTCGCCGCCAGCGCCTTCGCGAGCATGGTCTTGCCGGTGCCCGGGTAGTCCTCGAGCAGCAGGTGTCCCTCGGTGAGCAGGCAGGTCAGCGCGTACTCGATCGGGCGCTGCTTGCCCTTCACCGCCTGGCCGATGTTGTCGGCCATGAGGCGGAACGTCTGCGCGAACCAAGTCGCGGGATCGGGTGCACTCATTGGCATCCTCCGGTGTTCTTCCAGTCGCCACTGCAGGTGTCGTCGGGGATGCCGCCGTTCAGGACAGAGCCGGTCACCGTGCCTGTGCCACCGCTGTCGGGCGCACCCCAGAAGCCGGTGTACTGCTTCTCTCCGTTGCCGTTGCCATCCGTTCGGAGGTACTGATAGCCGTCGTCCGCGTCCCCGTACGACCGCGTGAACCCGCCGGGGTTGCCGACGAACCGAATGCGGTAGTTCGTGTTGGGTTCGCCATTCGCGATACGCGCCTTGAAATAGCTGCACCCACTCGAGCAACCCGACTGAACCGTGTGATCACCCATGAGGACCGTCAGGGTGGCGGGGTCCGGTGGTGGTGGTGGGTCCTGCGCGTTGCACGTCGCGCTGCCCTGGCCGCCGGCCTCCTTGCGGTCGTCGATCGAGGTGACGGTCAGCGTGCGCGCGTTGCCGTCGCGCGGGAACGACTCCGAGTAGGACGTCCGTCCGTTGCGGTCGTTCGACACACCGCCGAGCTGGTACGCCGTCACCGGACGGCCGTTGACGGGCGCGGGCTGGTTCCAGGTCCAGGTGATCGTCTGCCCGCTGCGCGAACAGTTGACCGCGGGGGCATTGGGCGGGCCGTTCGTACCCGCGGGCGCTGACGCCCCCTCCACGCCGCACTGCTGTTCGTTGCAGGCCTTGAGGTAGACGACCACGCTGGCCCCGTTCGGCAGCCCGCCGATCGTCCGGGTGTCGTTCGTCCCGGCGGCGGGCGGCGTCCACGTGCCGCACGACCCACTGGTCGAGGTGCGGCACTCGATGCGCGGCTGCTGGCCGTTCGGCTGTGGCGCGGTGTACGTGACCGTCAGCTCGCCGTCGTTGTTCGTCGCGCGGGCGTTCACGTTCGCCGGCTGTCCCGGCGTGCCGGCCACGACGAACGACGCGCTGCCCGCGGACGACCGTTTGCCCGCACCGTTGGTCGCGACGACCGAGTACCGGTAGGTGCGGCCCGAGCGCGGGGTGTCGGTGCAGGACGTCTGCGTGGTCGCGCG
Source organism: Jatrophihabitans fulvus (assembly GCF_054781375.1). Lineage (NCBI taxonomy): Bacteria > Bacillati > Actinomycetota > Actinomycetes > Jatrophihabitantales > Jatrophihabitantaceae > Jatrophihabitans > Jatrophihabitans fulvus. The sequence goes on along the minus strand of NZ_BAAGUN010000004.1, from coordinate 129,729 downwards.
GCAGATCGCGGTGCCGTCGCGGGTGACCGTGTACGTCGTCGGCGTCGGGCCGTTGGCGTCGCTCGCGTTCCAGCTCACCCGCACGGTGCGGGTGTCGGAGCCGGCAGCGTCGGCGTACTGGACGTTCACGTTGCCCGGGGTCGCCGGCGCACCCGCCGACTGCCCGCGCGCACTGGCCGGCGGACCGGCGCCGAGTTCGTTCCGCGCGACGACCGTGAACGTGTAGACGTTGTGGTTGTCCAGGCCCTGGGCGACGACCGAACGGGCCGAACCCGCGACCGTCCGCGACCCGCCCCCGGACCAGGTCACCAGGTATGTGCGCGTCGCCGAGGCACCGTTGTCGACGGCCCGCCACGAGACGGTGATGCGGCCGTCCTGCGGGTTCGAGGTGCGCACCGCCGCCACCGCCGCGGGCAGCTTGTCGGGACGGGCGGGCGGCGACAGCCGCGGGCTCGGCTTCGAATAGCCGACGGCGTTGTGCGCCTGCACGGTGAAGGCGTACCGCTGTCCGTTCTGCAGCCCGGTGATGCGGCACGGCGAGGCGGCGCAGTTCTGCGACCCGCCGGGCCACGAGACCCGGTAGCCGTCGATGGGCGCGCCGTTGGCGGCGGGCGTCGGCCACGACAGCACGACCGACTCGCTGAGCACCGTGCGTCCGGCCTGCGGTGCGCCGGGGGCATCGGGCACGTTGAGCACGACGAGCGTGATGCGGCCGCGGAACTGGCGGTCGGTGCGGTTGCGCTCGGGCACGTCGCTGCCCACCACGTCGAACACCATCACGCCGCTGCTGCCGCGCGCCGGGGTGATGCTCACCCGCGATCCCGACGTCGTCACGCGGGCGGGCTGACCGGAGACCCGGGTCGCGCCGAGCACGCGGATGTCGGGGTCGCGCAGCGGCGAGCTCACCGACCCGGTGAGGTCGCGGGTGACGGTCGTTCCGGCGCGCACCCCGTCGACCCGAACCGCCGACATGCTCGGCGGACCGAGTTTGCGCACGACCACGCGAAGTGAGGACGGCTTGGCGTCGGTGCCGTCGGCCGTGATCCGCAACTGGCCCTGCTGCCCGGGTTTCGACGACCCGCCGGCGCGCAGGGTGACGACCGACCCGCCGCTGCCCGCCAGCGCGACGTCGTCGGGCCGGTCGGTCCACGTCGCGGTGTAGTCGAGATCGGCGAGGTTGCGCCGGTCACCGAGCCAGACGTGGCACAGCGTCGTGATGTCCAGCCGCAGGTCGGGACCGCCGCCGACCACGGGCAGCGGCGCGGACGGGCACCGGATGACGGGCGTGTCCTCGCCGACCTGCACCTGCAGCGTGAGCAGGGCGAGCCGTCCGTCCGGGTCGTCGAGAGTGGCGCCGTCGGTCACCTCGAAGGTGATGGCCGCCGGCCCCACGTACCCGTTCGTGCCGGTCAGGGTCAGCGACGTCGGGCTCGAGGACGTCAACCGCAGCCCGTCCGCGGGCGCCGCCGACAACCGGTCGGCGGTCGTGAGGCGGACGGGCCGTCCGGCGGGGTCGACGACGTGGTCGGCGAGGTCGATGGTGCGGCTGCCGTTGCGGTCGACGCGGATCAGCTGCCCGGGCTTCACGTACGGCGCGCCGGTTCCCGCGGCCGGCACGTGGATCACGGCAGCCGCCACCGCGCCCTCGCTGTTCTCGACGGCGAACACGATGTTCTGCACGCGGGACGTGACCGGCACGGTGACCTTGCCGCCGCGGACGACCGCCCCCGTCGCGTAGACCTTCGCGACCGAGAGCGGCAGCTGCTGCGGGTCGCTCGCGGTGCGCAGCACGTCGACGGTGACGGTGCGGGCGTCCGGGGCCGGGGTGGCCGGCACGTCCTGCACGGTCGGTGGTGGCAGGTAGCCCTTGCGGCTGCGCACCGTCACGGTCGCCACGGACGGGTCGGCCGAACCGTCCGAGATCGAGTACTGCACGGTCACCGACTCGCCGTCGCCCGGGCGCGCGGTGATCTCGATGGGGCCGCCGGCGGCCACCCGGCGCACCCGGGTGGGGACGTCGGTGTTGAGGCGGCCGAGGTCACCGATCGAGACGGCGTCCTCCGGCGCCACGACGTCGTTGGCGAGCACGTCGACGCGGACCTTCGCCCCGGGGGCGGCGGTGATCGTGTCGTCGACGGCGACGGGCGGCTGCGGCACCGCGACCTGCCCGACACCCACCGACACCGTGCTGGTCGAGGTCGCGCCGTAGGCGTCCGACACCTCGTACCCGAACCGGTCCGTACCCGACGAGGTCGGGAACGCCTCGTAGGTGATCGAGTTCGCGCCGATCGAGACGATGCGGCCGAGCGTGGGCGCGGACGTGATGGCGACGACGTCGGCGGTGTCGCCGTCAGGATCGACGCCCGTCGTCGGGATGCGGATGCGGACGGTCTGCCCGCTCACCGCGCGCGAGTCGACCGGCTCGGCGGCGGGCGACTGGTTCGGGTTCCGTGTCGACGGCGGCGGGGTGACAGTGACGTGCAGCGTGCCGGCCGCCCGTCCGCCGGCCGGATTCGTCGCCACGTACGCGACCGTGACCTCGGTCGGTGACGTGACCGTCGGCGCCGCGAACCGCACCTGCCGGTCGCCGACCCAGGCCGAGCCGGTGCGGGTGGGGGTGCCGTTGCGACCCGCCGCGTCGCTCACGCGCAGCGCGCCGCTGCTCGGCGCGCCGGGCACGTCGTCGAGCAGGCCGAGCGTCGCGCCGGTCGGGTCGATGTCGTTGTCGAGCACCGGCACCAGCGCCGAGTCGCCCGAGCGGACGGTCGCGTAGTCGTCGACGGCGAGCGGCACGTCGTCGTCCGGCGCCGACACCTGCGTGACCGTCAGCTCGCCCTGCACCGGCGCCGTCAGGCCGTTGGTGATCGTGTAACGCACGACCTGCGGGTTGGTGGTCAGGTCGGGCACGCGCGCCCCGACGCGCAGGAAGCGTCCGGACACGACGGCCACGCTCAGCTGGTCGTCGGAGACGGCGTCGGCACGCTGCACGACCAGCACACCGCCCGCAGGGTCGTAGTCGTTGGCGAGCACGTCGATGGTCGCCGCGGTCTGGCCGTACAGCACCCCGGTGTCGGGCACGGCGGTCGGCGGCTGCGCGGACGACGGCGGCGGCGCGACGTCGACGCGGATCGGAGCGCGGTCGAACTTCGCGTTGCCGAAGGACGCGGTGTACGTCAGCCCGAACGTGCCGGCGCGCGACGCGACCACCGTGACCGTGCCGCTCTTGAGGTCGGTGTCGACCTTCGTGCCCGCCGGGCTCGGGATGGTGCCGGCGATGCCGAGATCGGCGCTGGGGTTGGACGGGTCGGCGCCGGGCAGGTCGTTGGCCAGTGGCGTCACGGTGATCGGTTTGCCGACCTGCCCCCGGACGATGTCGGGCTGCGCGACCGGCGGCGACGTGCGGTCGCTGGTCGGGGCGAGCACGGTGACCGGGACGCGCTGCACCTTGGCGTCGGACCGGCCGTCCGTGACGTCGTAGGCGATCGCGGTGCTCGCGCCGGTGCCCGGGGCGACGTAGTTCAACCGTCCGGACGGGGCGACGGTCACCGACCCGGTGTCGATCTTCGCGGTCGGGATGACGAGCGGGTCGCCGTCGAAGTCGCGCCAATCGTCCAGGGCGGGCAGGTCGAGCGTGCCGCCGGCGCCCACGGTGAAGGCGCGCTGCTGGAACCCGTAGCGGAGCCTGGGCGGCTCGTTCTGCGACGGCGTGCGCACCTGCACCTCGACGCTCGCCTGCCCGGTGCCGTTGCGGCCGTCGTCGACGGTGTACTTGAAGCGGACGTCCCGCGCGTCGGTCGTGGGCAGCGTGACCTCGACCGACTGACCGTCCGGGGCGACCGCCACCCGCGCGTCCGGGTCGCTGACCGCACTCAATCGCGTGATGGACAGGATGCGCCCCTGCGGGTCGGAGTCGTTGTCCAGTACGTGCAGCACGGTGGTGCGGCCCGGACGAGCGCCCCACGTGTCGTCGACCGCCTTCGGCGGCAGGTCGCGCGCGGCGTCGGTGTTCTGGTCCTTCTTGTCGTCGTTGTTCGGCTTGACCAGCGGCGGCGGCTTGATCTGCGACCAGTTGTCGACCTCGCGGCGGCTGTCCAGGTCGTAGACGTTGCCCAGTGCGAGGTCGTTGAGCACGATCGCGTTGCGGTTGACGCGGAACACCGGCTGCTCGAACACGCGCGCGTTCGGCAGCTCGATGCGCCGCGCGCCCGCCCCGCCGCACGAGCGCGCGTACACGCCCGGCTCCCCCGACCACGCCGCGTGCACGCAGTCGCCGAGCCACGTCGGCGCCGCCGGCCTGCCGTTCGCGCCGCTGAACAGGACGGTGGGCTTCCCGCCCGCGAGCGGGACCGAGTACAGCCGGGTGCGGCTCGCGACGATCACGTCCGACCCGCCGGCGGACGGTTCCTGCAGCCGGGCGTCGGCGTCCTCGGGCAGCGCCGTCTTCCGTCCGCCCGGCAGGTAGACCGTGCCCTTGGCCGCGTCGAGGACGACCGGACGGTCGCCGACGACCGTGATCTGCACGCTCTCGAGCCGGCCGGCGACCCGGGTGAGGTCCGGACGGGCGAACCCGCGCGCGGTGGGGGCGCTGGTGGCGACGTCGCCGGCGCTGCTGGCCGCGTAGACGACACCGTCGGTGCCGACCGCGACCGCCCCGCCGCGGGTGCCCTGCTGGTCGCGCTTGGGGAACGCGAACGCGGCCTTGGCGGACGGGTCCAGCTCGGCGAGCGACCCGAGCCCGACGGCCTCGTCGACCCGCTTGGCCCACACCTTGCCGACGGCGGGGTCGAGCACGGCCATGGTGCCGCCGGCGAGCGCGACGCCCTCGTCCGCCGACACGGGCACGGCCTGCGCGTCGTCCGCCCGTCCGGTCGCGACGTTGACGGGCAGCAGCTTGCCGCTCGCCTGGTCCCACGCGGCCACCGCCGCGCCGGCCTGGCGCACGTCGAGCTGGTAGGACGACTGCGCGCCGCCGGGCGGGTTCAGCGCGAGGTCGAGGGAACCGGCGGGCTTGTTGAGGCGGCCGAACAGGCCGTCCGCGTCGCTGGTGACCCAGATGCCGCCGTCGTTGAGGTCGACGTGCCGCGACTCGTACCCGTCCGACTGCAGCGCCAGCACGACCAGCAGCCCCGCGACGAGAACGGCGACGACGCCGAGCGCGACGGCGGTGCGGTGGCGGCGCACGAACAGCATCGCCCCGCCCCTTCACCCCACCGACAACTCACGTCCGGCGAACACCGTAACCCGGACGGACCAGACGCTTCACCGTCGCCTGCAGCGTCTCCTACGGCGAGTTGGTGGCAGAAACGCACCGTCCGGCCACCGACTCGCCGTGGAAGGCGACCGGCGGGACCGGGTCAGTCGGCCTCGGGATCCTGGGCCAGGCCGTCCAGCAGGTCGAGGTCGGAGCGTTCGACCAGGCGCGCGGCCAGCGCGTACTCGACGAGCCGGGCGCGCCGGTTCACGGCCAGCTTCTCCGGGCCGCCGTGCAGGCCGCGGATGCCGGCGCGGGTGAGCTTCTCGCACACGTTGTCGAGCTTGCGGTTGAACTTGGTGATCTTCCAGCCCAGCCGCTTGGCGGCGTCGGCGGAACTCGGGATGCTGCCCGCACCGCGGGCGCCGTCGCGCAGCATCGACTCGCACAACGCCAGGATCAGCAGGTGCTGATCGGGCGTGAACGTCATCGGGCCGATGGTCTCCTGGCCCTTCGCGTCCGCGGTCGTCTCGGTGACCTGCTGGAACGGCGACTCCGACACCATGATCGACAGCTCGTAGGTCGTCGGGCCGGCCGTGAACCAGATGACGGTCTTGTCGAACACGATCGGCAGCTGCGCGCCGGGCGCGAGCCAGGCCTGCATCGAGCCCTGCTCGTCGGCGACGGTGGCGGTGAGCGCGCTGCCCACGTTGGCCAGCCACCACAGCGAGCCGGACTCGCTGACCTGCAGGAACTTGCGGTGCAGGTACGGGTTGTCGTCGATCTCGAGCTGGCCCTCGCGCCCGATGACGAACGGTTCGGACGGGTCGACCTCGAACAGCTCGCCGCAGAACTCGACGGTCACCCGCGGCAGCCGGACGGCGTCACCGCCGTCACCGCCGTCACCGCCGTCGCCGTCGGCGACGACCGGTGTCTGGCTGGTACTGGATTCGGTCATGTACACCCCTCCGGGGAGAAGGTAGCGGACGCGTTCGTGCCGTCGGCCCTGATGACCTTGACCTCGACACACGTACGACGGTCTCCCGGACGGGCGCGCAGCGCCAGCCGGGGCTGTTCAGTGACGCCCCGGCGTCGCGCCCCCGTGGTCTCGCGCCACTGGTAGGTGTCGTCCGACCGGCGGGCCGAGTAGCGCCAGGTGAAGACCAGCCGTTCGCCGTCCTGGCGTCCGCTGACGGTCGGACGGCCGGGCGGGATGTCCTGGCCGGGCAGGCCGGCGTTCTGGGTCCCCGGGGGTTGGCTGACCGTGCTGCGCGGTCCCGGGTCGTCGTCGCCGCCGGCGCTGACGGCGAGCGCGACACCACCCGCGACGACCACCACCGCGGCAACGGCCGCGACCACGGCGCCGGTGCGCCGGGGGCGCGGCGGCGCACCGTCCGCCTGAGGATCGTGACGTCCCGGCCGGACGTTCGTCGGCGGGACCGGCCGGTCGTGGGTGGGCCCGGTGACGCCGGCCGCCGGCGGCGGTTGCTGCGCCGTCACCGACAGCGGGCGGGCGACCGTCGACGGCGCGGTCGAGTAGTGGGCCGGCGGCGGCACCGCGGGACCGGCCGCATCCGCGTCCGTGGTCACGACGATCTCGGTGCGCGGCAGCGACAGCTCGAGTTCGACGGCCTGCAGCCGCCGCGCCACCTCGATCGCGGAACCCGGCCGCGCCGCGGGGTCCTTGGCCATCGACTGCCGCAGCAACCGGTCGAGGGACGGGGGCACGTCCGGACGTCCCGTGACCGGCGGCGGCATGTCGCGCACCCGCCGCATCAGCGCGAACGTCGAGTTGTCGCCGCCCCGCTCCTCGAACGGCGACCGTCCGACGAGCAGGTGCCACAGCGTCGCGGCCAGCGAGTACACGTCCGAGCGGATGCTCGTCGGGCCGGTCGCGTACAGCACCTCGGGCGCCGCCCACGGCACCGAGACACCGTGGTCCTCGTCGTGGGCGCTGCCGATGTCGGCGAGCTGCCCGGCGATGCCGAAGTCGGTGAGTCCGGGGGCGCCGTACTGGCTGATGAGCAGGTTCGCGGGCTTGATGTCGCGGTGCAGGATGCCGGCGCGGTGCGCGGTCTCGACCGCGCTCGCGATCTGGATGCCGACGCGCAGCACCTCGGCCACCGCCAGCCGCTCGCTCGCCGCCCGCACCGACAGGTTGGGCTGCGAGTAGTACTGCATGACGAGGTACGGACGGCCGTCGTCGCTGATCGACGCCGAGAACACCGACACGATGTTCGGATGGTCGGCCAGGCCCGCCATCGCGTTGGCCTCGGCGGTGAAGCGGGGCCGGTGCGCGGCGTCGAGACCGGACGCGCGCAGCACCTTCACCGCCACCAGGCGCGCCGGCAGCTGCTGCCGGTAGAGGTAGACGTCCGAGTAGCCGCCCGAGCCGAGCGGGCGCTCGAACCGGAAGCCGGGCAGCTCGGGGGGACGGCTCATCTCACGAGAGTTCGTAGCGCAGCGTGACCTCGTCGGCGATGTTCACGACGGTGCCCGGCAGGATCGTGAACGGATCGTGCGGACGCAGCCGCACCGGCGCCTGGTCGGGCAGCGTCACGACGGTGCCGTTGGTCGAGTCGAGGTCGGTGACCTGCACGAACCAGTTCTCCAGGTTCACCCGCAGGTGGCTGCGCGAGATGTCGTTGTCGGGGCTCGCCAGCTGCACGAGATGCGGACGCGACGCCGAACTCTCGTCGGCGTGGAACGGGGCTCGGCCCAGCACGACGTCGCGGTCCAGCGGCACGGTGTCGCCGGTCGACAGGCGCAGCACGCCCAGCGACGGACGGGGTGCCAGGAACCCCTCCTGCGGGGGGATCGGCTCGCCGCAGACGCGGCAGGTGCTCGCCGACGGCGGGTTCAGGTGCTGCCGCGGGCAGGCGAACGCATGCACCGTCGGGACGCCGCCGTTGCCGGACGGCGGGGCCGGGGTCGGGTCGGTCGACGGAGCGGGGGGTCCGGCGGGGGGTCCGGCGGGCGCCGGGGGTGCGGGCGCCGCCTGCGGGGTCTGCGGGGTCTGCGATGTGCGCGGGGCCCAGGGATTGTCCGGGGGCGGCGACGACATCGGCGGCGGACCCGGCGGCGACGACATCGGCGGCGGACCCGGCGGCGACGACATCGGCGGCGGACCCGGCGGCGACGACATCGGCGGCGGACCCGGGGCGGCGTACCCGGCCCACGGGTTGTCCGCATCGGCGGTCGCACCCCAGCTCTGCGGGGCAGCGGGCGGCGGGGCGGGGGCGGGCTCGGGCTGCGCCGGCGGCTCGGGCGCGTCGCCGGTGTCGAAGCTGGGCGGGGTGCGCCACGGCAGCGAGTCGATGAGGCCGGAGTCGAAGTTCGACGGCGGCATCGTGTCGTTGCCGACCGGCGGCACGGCGACGGGCTCGCGCGCCGGAGTCGGGGGCGCGGGGGCGGCGGGGGGCGGAACGGCGACCGGTGTGGCCGCGTCGACGCCGCGTCCGACGGCGGCGGCGGGCACGATCGCCTTGACGACGGGCAGCGCAGCGCCGGGACCGGCGGGGCCCGCGGTGTCCGGGCCGGCGAGGCGGACGGCGAGCCGGCCGCCGAACCGCTCGTCCCGCGGGCCGTCCGTGGCGCTGAGCACGGCCGGCTGCGGCCCGGCGAGCTCGACGCGGGCGCTGCCGCTGACGACGACGCGGGTGCCGCCGTCACCGGTGGCGCCGACCAGGGCGAAGTCGGTGATGCCGCCGGCCTGCGCCAGCGCCGCGAGCACGCCGTCGACGCCGATGCCGCGGGCGGCGGCGTTCCAGCAGGCGCCGAGCACGGGGTGGCTGGGGGTCACGTCCAGCAGGAGCGCGAGGTCGTCGGACACGACCGCGAGCCATGCCCCCGGCACGAAGGTGAGCACGGGCGCACGGGTGGGTGCGGGCGGGCCGGCGTCGGGCGTGGTCATGCGTGGCGGTCCTCGGGCACGTCGGTCACTGGTCGGTCGGGGCCGGGCGTGGCGCGGTGTCGCCGTCGACCGCGGCGTCGTCGTCGGCGCGGTCGGAGCGCAGGTCGACGACGATCACGGTGACGTTGTCGCGTCCGCCGTGCTCGAGGGCCTGCTCGACGAGGCTCTGGGCGGCGGCGTCCGGGTCGTCGTGCGCGCGCAGGGTGGCGGCGAGCGCCTCGTCGTCGACCTCGTTCGTGAGACCGTCCGAGCAGAGCAGGTACCGCTCCCGCGCCCGCGGCGGATAGACCCACAGGTCGGGCGTCGGCGCCGGGATGCTGCCGAGGCAGCGGGTGACCACGTTGCGGCGCGGGTGCACGGCCGCGTCGGCGGCGCTGATGATGCCGGCCGCGCGCAGTTCCTCGACCTCGGAGTGGTCGACGGTCACCTGCTCGAACCGGTCGTCGACCAGGCGGTAGACGCGTGAATCACCGACGTTGAACACCGCGACGTGCGCGGCCCCGCCCAGCTCGACGATGCCGAGGCCGGTGACGGTGGTGCCCATGCCCTCGTGCTCGGCGTCGCGGCGCATCTCGTCGATGATCAGCGCGTTGGCGTCGGCGATGGCGGAGACCACGTCGTCCGGACGGACGGCGTCGACGTGGTGGGCGAGCTCGTCGAGCTGTCGCAGCCGGTCGACGGCGATCTGGCTGGCCACCTCGCCCGCGGCGTGACCGCCGAGGCCGTCCGCGACGGCGACGAAGTGGTCGGACACCAGCAGGCTGTCCTCGTTGGACGTGCGCACCTTGCCCGCGTGCGTGGCCGAGCCCGACGTCATCGTCAGCATGGGACCTCCGCTGGGGCGCTCCGGTGGGTGTTCCGGTGGCGTTCGTGTGAACGCCGACGGTATCCACAACCCTGCCGGGGTCGCCACGCGGCCGGGGTCAGCCGCGCCGCACGTCCTCAGCGGGGGTGCTGGTGCGGGCCGTCACGCCTCGGTCGCGACCCGCTTGGCGACGCCGCGCGCGAGACCGGCGGCCAGGCCGCGGGCGGCGGCCTTCACCACGGGCGCCGGCAGCGGCACGAAACCCTCGATGTCGAGGGAGTAGTCGACGCGGGTGCCCTTCGGGTGGTCGTGGAACTCGACGGTGCCGATCCAGTGCTTGACCGGCAGCGGCGTCACCGCCTTGTAGGTGAAGCTGCGCCCCGGCTCGAGCGCGACGATCTCCTCGCGCAGGCCCGCGGGCCCGACGCCGATGCGGTGCACGGCGCCGACGCCCTGCCGCTCGGTGCGGCCCACGCGCACCAGGGTGCAGCTCACGGGGGCGACGAGGTCGCCGTAGTTCTCGCGGTCGGCGAACAGCGCGAAGACCCGCTCGCGCGGGCCGGGGACGACGACGGTGGCGGTGCCGCGGGCCATCACTTCTCCTTCTGCGGAACGGGTGTGTCGGCGAGCCGGACGAGGACGTCCGCGACCTCGGACGCGCGCTCGAAGGGCAGCATGTGCCCGGCGTTCGGGTAGACGATCAGTTCGGCGTCGGGCATCGCGTCGGCGAGCGCGCGGGAGTGCGCCATCGGGCACAGCCCGTCCTTCGTGCCGGCGAGCACGACGGTGCTCGGCCGGTTCAAGGCGGTGAGCTCGGCGAGCCGGTCGAAGCGCATCATCTCGGCGACGAGCTGTGCGGTCGTCGCGGGGTGCGCGCGCGACGTCTGGCCGGCCGTCCGGCGCCGGTTGCGCGCCGAACCGGCACCGGGACCGTAGAACCCCGCACGGATCGCCCACGCGATCAGTTCGGGACGGCGCAGGTTCCGTCGGCCCCGTGACAGTGCCCGTACCGCGGCGACGGCGGCGGTGACGCGCATCGCCGGGGCGGTGACCGCGCCGTGCAGGCCGAACAGGTCCTTGCCGAGCCCGGCGCCGCTGGTGGCCACCAGCGCCACCCCGCGGACCCGGCGCTCGATCAGCTGCGGGTGCCGCGCGGCGAGCGAGATCAGGATCGGGCCGCCGAGCGAGTGGCCGGCGAGCACGAGGTCCCCGTGCGGCGCGCGCGCCCCGATCACGTGGACGACGTCCTCGGCCAGCTGGTCGATGGTGGCGCTGCCGCGAGGCCCGGCGTCCGACCGGCCGTGGCCGCGGGCCTCGGGCACGATCACGCGCAGCTCCGGACGCTGTGCCCGCAGCAGGGCGGTGACGTCCTCCCAGCTCACGTGGTCCTGCGACCACCCGGGCACCAGCACGACGGTGACCTCGGCGTCGCGCGGACCGCTGTCGACGAGGGCGATCACGGTGCCGTCGGCGAGCCGGTGGGTCGTCATCCCCGCGGGGAGCTCACCCGCCCGGCCCTGCAGTCGGGGCGGCGCCGTGGTCGTTGCGGTCATCCGGTCACGGTATCCGCGACAGCATGTACCCGCGCGCCGACGTAGCGACCGCCACGTTCCCCCCGGACGGCCCGCTTCCCGGCCCGAACGGTTGCGGACACGCCGGCGCATCACGACCGATCCGGCCGGGAAGGCGACGGAGGGGGTCAGCGGACGGGGTGGGCACCCTCGGACGGGACGACGGCGAAGCAGTGCGGCGCGGCGAACCCGGCGTCGGCGAACGCCTTCGCGACGGCCTCGCCGACGGCGTCGGCGCGCTCGGAGTCGAGCAGTGCGACGGCGCTGCCGCCGAACCCGCCGCCGGTCATGCGGGCGCCGAGGGCCCCGGACCCGAGGGCGGTGTCGACGGCGAGATCCAGTTCGCGGCTCGACACCTCGTAGTCGTCGCGCAACGACGCATGGGACGCCGTGAGCAGGTCGGCGATGCCCCGGACGTCCCCGCTCTCGAGCCGCGCGACGGTGTCGAGAACGCGCGCGTTCTCGGTCACGATGTGCCGGGCCCGTCGCCGCAGGGTGTCGTCGGCCAGCGTCGCGACCGCGTCCGCGTCGGCATCCCGCAGGGCGGGGACCCCGAGCTCGGCGCAGGCCCGTTCGCATTCTGCGCGGCGCCGCGCATATTCGCCGTCGACGAGGCGGTGGGGAGCACGGGTGTCCATCACCAGCACCGCGAGGCCGGCGTCGGCGAGAGGCAGCGGCACCGGCCGGTGCTCACCGCTTCGAGTGTCCAGGAACAGCGCGTGTCCCTCGCTCGCGTGCACCACGGCCGACTGGTCGAGCACGCCCACGGGCACACCGACGAACTCGGTCTCGGCCCGGTGCGCCCGCCGGACGAGTTCCGCAGGTGTCAGCCCGAGTGCACGGGCCTCGGCCAGTGCGCCCACGACGGCACACTCGACCGCCGCGGACGACGACAGTCCCGCACCGACCGGCAGGTCGGACGAGAGGTGCACGTCCGCCCCGCCCGCGTCGCACGCCCAGACGGCGCCGGCGGCGTAGGCCGCCCACCCGTCGACCGACCCGGGCTGCGGCGACCGCAGCTCGACGGTGTCGTCCCACCCGTCGCTGCGCACGGTCACGACATCGTCTTCGCGGGGCGAGACCGCCGCGGTGACTCCGAGGGGCAGCGCGAAGGGCAGCACGAACCCGTCGTTGTAGTCGGTGTGCTCGCCGATGAGGTTGACGCGACCCGGAGCCCGCCACACGACCGCGCTCACGGGGTGGCGGCCCGCAGTCGCTCGGCCATGCTCTCCGGAACGACGTCGTTGATGAACACGCCCATGGCCGACTCGGATCCCGCGAGGTACTTCAGCTTGTCCGCCGCGCGGCGCGTCGAGAAGACCTGAAGGTGCAGGTAGGCGTCGTCGCGCCCCCACGACACCGGCGCCTGGTACCAGGCCGCGACGTACGGCAGCGGCACGCCGTAGAGGGCGTCGAGCCGCCGCAGCAGGCCGGGATAGAGCTCGGCGAAGTCGTCGCGTTCCGCGTCGTCCAACTCCGTCAGGTCCCGCGCCCGGCGGTGCGGGACGACGTGCAGTTCGACCGGCCAGCGGGCCGCCTGCGGCACGTACGCCGTCCAGTGCTCGCTGCTCGCGACGACACGGCGGCCGTCGCGCTGCTCGTCGGCGAGGACGTCGGCGAACAGGTTGTGACCGGTCCGATCGCGGTGTTCGCGTGCCTGCTCGAGCATGGTCCGCCACCGCGGGGCCACGAACGGATAGGCGTAGATCTGGCCGTGCGGGTGACTGATGGTCGCGCCGATCTCGCGGCCGCGGTTCTCGAACGGGAACACGTGCTCCACGCTCGGCACCCGCGCGAGTTCGGCGGTGCGGTCGGCCCACGCGTCGACGATGGTGCGCACCCGGGAGCCGGGCAGCGATGCGAACGAGGCGTCGTGGTCGTCGCTGAAGCACACGACCTCGCACCGCCCGGTGTCGCCGGCCAAGGACGGGAAGCGGTTCTCGAACACGACGACGTCGTAGGACGGTGCCGGGATCTCGGTCGCGAACCCGCCGGTCGTCGGGCACAGCGGGCACTGGTCGGTGCTCGGCAGGTTGGTGCGGTTCTGCCGGTGGGACGCGATGATAACGGTCTCACCCGTGAGCGGGTCACGCCGCAGCTCGCTGCTGCTCGTGATCGGCTCGAGCTCGCGCGCGTCGGGGTGAGCGGTGCGATCGACCGGATGCTCGTCGTAATAGACCAGCATGCGACCGTCGGACAGCCGGGTCGGCGTCCTGAGCAGGTGAACCGCGGTCACTCGATGCGCTCCGCTCTCGTCAGCAGGGTCTGCAGCACGACGACCACGGCCAGGAATGCGCCGTTGACCGCGTCCGACGCCGAGGACCCGTACTGCGAGAGATGCACCCCGATCAGATTCTGTGTTATCGCTAACAACAATACACCCGCAGCGGTGCCGATCACCGATCCCGCGCCGCCGGTCAGCAGTGTCCCGCCGATGATGACGGCCGCGATCGCGGTCAGTTCGTACCCGACGCCGATGTTGGTGACACCCGACTGCAGCCGGGACGCGTTCAGCATGCCGGCGGTGGCGGCGACGCCCGCGGACAACACGTAGACCAGCACCTTGTTGCGCAGCACCGGCACGCCCATCAGCACGGCCGCGTTCTCGTTGCCGCCGAGCGCGAACAGCGACTGTCCGTAGCGGGTGCGCAGCAGCAGCACCCCGCCCAGCGCGAACAGCACGACGACGGTGAGTACCGGGATCCACGTCCCGTCCCCGAGGTGCAGGAAGAACGAGTCCTGCGGCACGACGTAGGTCTTGTTGCCCTCGTCCGAGATGGCCTGCAACAGGCCGCGGGCGCCGAGCAGTCCCGCCAGGGTGACGATGAACGGCGCCAGCCCCGCCTTCGCGATCAGCAGGCCCTGTACGAGACCCCACACGCAGCCGACCCCGATCGGCAGCAGGACCGCGACGACCCAGCCGCCGTTGTTCGCGCCCCAGCCGGCGAGCACACCGCCGAGGGCGAACATCGACCCCACGGACAGGTCGATACCGCCGGAGATGATGACGAACGTCATCCCCAGCGCGAGCAGCGCCACGTAGGCGTTGCCGACGAGGATGCTCTGCAGGTTGCCCCAGTCGAAGAACCCGTCCGAGAACAGCGACGCGCAGACGAACACGATCGCGAGGACGGCCACGCCGCCCTGCTCGCGCAGCAGCCGGGTGACCTGCTCCGTGCGCGTCTCCGTCACCGTGGTCGGTGCGGTGGCGCCGGCCGGTCCGGCGGGGACGCCGTCCTTGGTGAGCAGTCCGGTCATCGTCCGGCCCTTCCCCGCGCGAGGTAGACCGCACCGCAGATGATGGCGGCCTCCACGATCTGCGCGTACGAGTTCGCGACGTCGTTCTGCACGAGTGTCGCGGTGAGCAACTGCATGAAGAGCGCACCGGCCACCGTGCCGAGCACGCGGATCCTGCCGCCCGACAGCGGCGTGCCGCCGACGACCACGGCCGTGATGGCGCTCAGCTCGTAGTTGATGCCGTAGTTCGACGGGTCGGCCTCCGCGCCGTAGCCGGTGATGAGCAGTCCGGCGAACGCGGCGCACAACCCCGAGATCACGTAGACCGCGAGCAGGATGCGCTTGACGGGGAGGCCGGCGAGCTGGCTCGCGCGCCGGTTGTCACCGATCGCGACGAGTTGTCGGCCGAAGCGGGTGTACCGCACCGTGAAACCGACGAGCAGTACGAGCACGAGCGCCAGCCACGCCATCAGCGGTACGCCGGACACCTCGTTCGATCCGAGGCCGAGGATGGTGGGGTCGAGCACCTGCTTCGCCGACGCGCCGTTGACGATGACCGCGATGCCGCGGACGCCGATCATCAGCGACAGCGTGGCCACGATCGGCTGTACGCCCACGACGGCGACCATGAAGCCGGCCACGGCGCCGACGGCCGCGCCGGCGAGCAACGCGGCGACGATCGAGACGCCGGCCCCGTAGCCGAGGTAGAGCGGGACGAAGGCCGACGACAGGGCGATGACGGCGCCCACCGACAGGTCGATGCCCTCCGTGCCGATGACCAGCGCCATACCGAGGGCGATGACCAGCACCGGAACGGCCTGGTCGAGCTGCACCTTGAGATTGCTCAGAGTTGCGAAATTGTCGATCGTCACGATGTCGACGACCAGGAGCAGCAGCAGGGCGGCATAGACGCCGTACCGCTGCAGTCCGCGCAGGGCGGCGTCGACGTCCACCGGGCGGCGCCGGCCGACGGTCAGCTCAGCCACGGCCGTCCTCCTTCGTCATGTCGCCGGCCCTGTCACCGGCGGTGCCATCGGCCGTGTCACCGGACTCGACGGCCAGCGCGTTCATCAGGGAGGTCTCGTTGACGTCGTCGCCCTCGAGCCGGTCGATCACGCGGCCGTCCTTCAGGACGACGATGCGGTCGGAGCCCTCGAGCAGTTCGTCCAGCTCGGACGAGATGAGCATGACGCCGAGGCCGTCCGCAGCGAGCTCGTCGATCACTGCCTGCACCTCGGCCTTGGCGCCCACGTCGATGCCCCGGGTGGGCTCGTCCAGCAGCAGCACCTTCGGTCGCAGGCACAGCCACCGCGCGAGCATGACCTTCTGCTGGTTCCCGCCGGACAGCTCCGCGACCTTCTGGTCGGGGCTCGACGCCTTGATCTTGAGCCGATCCATGAACAGGTCGACGATCTCGTCCTGTTTCGCCCGGTTGATCAGCCCGAGGCGGGAGATGCGCGGCAACGCGGCGAGCACGATGTTCTCGCGCACCGACAGGTTCGGGATGATGCCCTCGCTTTTGCGGTCCTCGGGCAGCATCACGACGCCGTCCTTGATCGCCCGCGCGGTCGAGCGGGCCGTGACCCGGCGTCCGGCGACCTCGACACTGCCCGAGTCGACGGGCAGCGCCCCGGCGATGGCCTTCGCCGTCTCGCTGCGCCCTGAGCCGAGCAGACCGCCCAGCCCGACGACCTCACCCGGACGGATCTCGAGGCTCACGTCGTGCAGGTCGTGCCGGCGCGTCAACCCGGTGGCCCGCAGCACCGGCTGCTCACCGGCGTCGTGGCCCTCGCCGAATGCGGTGGCGCCGCCGCGCTTCACCTCGGCGACGTCCCGGCCGAGCATCAGCGCGACGAGACGCATCCGGTCGAGGTCGGCGATCTCGCCGACGTGGACGACGCGGCCGTCGCGCATGATCGTGGCGCGGTCGCAGATGCGGTACAGCTCGTCCAGACGGTGGCTCACGTAGACGATGGCGATGCCCTGGGCCTTCAACCGCTCGATGACGCGGAACAGCGTCTCGACCTCGCGGGCCTCGAGCGACGACGTGGGCTCGTCCATGATGACCACGCGGGCCTCGAGCTGGACGGCCCGCGCGATCGCCACCATCTGCTGGGCGCCGAGCCCCAGCGTCCGCAGCGGACGGGACACGTTCACGTCGATGCCGAAGTCCAGCAGGACGCGACGTGCCTCGCGCTTCATCCGTCCGGAGTCGACGACCCCGAAGCGCCGCGGTTCCCGGTTGAGGAACAGGTTGCGGGCCACGCTCATCAGCGGGACGAGGTTGACCTCCTGGTAGATGGTCGAGAGGCCCGCGTCCTGGGCGTCGAGCGGGCTGTGGAAGTCGACGTCCCGGCCGGCGAAGCGCACCGCGCCGCCGTCGGGGCGGTAGACGCCCGTCATGACCTTGATCAGGGTCGACTTGCCCGCGCCGTTCTCACCGACGAGCGCGTGCACCTCACCCGCGCGCAGCGCGAACGACACCCCTCGCAGGGCGTGGACGCCGACGAAGTGCTTGTCGACGTCCACGACCTCGAGAACGTTCTCGCGCGCTGCCGGGGCCTGCTGGTCCGGCTTCGCGAGGTCCATCAGTAGACCCGGCCCTCCTTGAGGGCGTCCGCGGCGTTGTCCTTGGTGAAGTGCTGGTCCTTGATGATCACCTTGGTCGAGACGCCGTCGCCGCCCGCGTAGAAGTCCTGCAGGGCCTTGAAGGCGAGCGGGCCGAAGCGCGGGTTGGTCTCGACGTCGCTGTACATCGTGCCGTTCGCGACGTATTGGACGGCCTGCCGGATGCCGTCGATGCCGACCACCTTGATGTCGGTTCCGGGCTTCTTGCCGGCCGCGCGGATGGCCTGGATCGCGCCGAGCGCCATGGTGTCGTTCTGCGCGTAGATCCCCTTGATGCCGGGGTTGCTCTGCAGGATCTGTGCGGTGACCTTCTGACCGGTGGCCTGGTCGAAGTTGGCGGTCTGCGAGGCCACGATCTTGACGCCCGAGTACTTCGCCTTGATCTGGTCCTCGAAACCCTTGGTGCGTTCCTGCGCGACGTTGTTGCCCGAGGTGCCCTGCAGGACGGCGACGTCGCCCTTGCCGCCGATGGCAGCGGCGAGGTCGTCGGCGGCGATCTTCGCCTGCCCGTAGAAGTCCGAGCCGATGAAGCCGACGAAGTCCTTGCAGGCCGTTCCCTGCACGGTGCGGTCGATGGTCAGCACCGGGATCTTCTTGGCCTTGGCCTGGTTGAGCGCCGGCGCGAGACCGTCGGAGTTCTCGGGCGCCACGATGAGCACCTTGGCGCCCTGCGCGATCATGCCCTGGATGTCGGTGTTCTGCTGCGCGACGTTGGCGTTCGCGTTGCGCTGGATGAGCTTGATGCCCAGCCGCTTGGCCTCGTCGGTGATCGATTTGGTCTCGGTCGCGCGGAAGGGGTTGCTCGTCGACTCCGACTGCGAGAAGCCGACCGTCACGTTCTTGAGGTCCAGCTTCGGGGCGCCGTACTTGGTGTAGGTGCAGCCCGGGCCCGCGGCGCCGGTCGACTGCACCTGCTGCGCGGCCGCGCTGTTGTTCACGTCCGTGTTGTCGGGGCCGCCGCCCTGGTCAGCGCTCTTCGCGCAACCGGCCAGCGTCACCGCCGCCGCGGCGAGGACGGCCACGGCCGACCCCCCGCTCCGCATCCGCATGGAGACCATCCGTCGTTCACTCCTCGTCGTCCCACCGTTGGTGGGGTCAGTGAACGCTTCCGATCAGTTTCGGTCAATAGACGACAGTGTTTCGATCAGATCACGGTCGCGACCTGGACATCCACGCCCGCGGCCGTGAACTGGTCCAGCGACTCCTGGTCGGCACCGCCGTCCGTCACGAGAACGGCGATCTGGTCGGTCGGCACCGTCTCGAACATCGTGTCGACGCCGAGCTTGGTGTGGTCGGCGAGCACGACCACCTGCTGCGCCGATCGGACGATCGCCTGGTCGACGCTGGCCACGTGCATGTTCGGCGTCGAGAGCCCGCGCTCGGGCGTCAGCCCGTTGCCGCTGAGGAAGGCGCATCGCACCCGCAGCCCGGCCAGCGCCTTCTCGGCCGCGCTGCCGATCAGGGCGTGGGTCGACTTGCGCACCGAACCGCCGGTCAGCACCACCTCCGCCTTCGCGTCGATGAGCGCCTGCGCGACCAGCAGCGAGTTCGTCACGACCGTCAGGTCGGCGATGCGGGCGAGGCAGCGCGCGAACTCCTGCGTCGTACTGCCGCCGCCGACGACGATCGCGTCGCCCTCCTGCACCAGGCGCGCCGCGTGGGCCCCGATCGCCGCCTTCTCCTCGGACGCGACCGAGCGCTTCTGGCGGTAGCTCTGTTCGTGCGACAGCCCGCCGGGCCACACGGCCCCGCCCCGGCGCCGGTCGAGGACGCCCTGCTCCTCGAGGGCACGGACGTCGCGCCGGACGGTGACCTCGGAGGTGTCGACCGCGTCCGCCAGCTCGCGCAGCGAGACCGCGCCGTTGGCGCGGACGAGTTCGACGATCGCCTGCCGGCGCTCGGCCGTGAACATGGGGCACCGCCAGGGGTCGTGGAAGGTTCCCGCCGACCGTCCGGGCGACCGGACCATCGGATGATCGGCGCGAGCGTAACCCTGCGGCCATCGATCAGCAATCGATCAACTCTTGACACGACCGATCGGGGCGAGTTGGTTACGGAGCCATCCCCCTGTCCGATTCGGAACGATTGGCGAAGCTCGTGACCTCCTCCCATTCTCGCCGCCGACGCCTGTCGGCGAGAGCGGCGCTCGCCGCCGCAGCCGCGCTCGTCGCCGCTGCCGCGCCCGCGGCGCTCGGCGCGGCCCCCGCCGCGGCAGCGCCCCAGTGGCACGCGAAGACCCCTCCCATCTCCACGCCGTGGACGTCGCAGGTCGGTCCTGACAACGCCCTGCCCGAGTACCCGCGTCCGCAGCTGACCCGCAAGGCCTGGCAGAACCTGAACGGCGTGTGGCAGTTCGCCGGCGCCGAGGCCGGTGAGAAACCGCCGGTCGGCCAGAAGCTGGCCGAGCGCATCCTCGTGCCCTACCCGGTCGAGTCGGCGCTGTCCGGGATCATGCGGCACGAGGACCGCATGTGGTACCGCCGGACGGTCACCGTCCCGAAGAGCTGGAACGGCAAGCACCTGCTGCTGCACTTCGGCGCGGTCGACTACGACACCACGGTGTGGGTCAACGGCGTCAAGGTCGCCCACCACCTCGGCGGCTACGACGCGTTCAGTGCCGACATCACCAGCGCCGTCCACAAGGGCGGCACGCAGGAGATCCTGGTCGGCGTCAGCGATCCCACCGACGCCGGCGGCCAGCCGATCGGCAAGCAGCGCAACGATCCGGGCGGCATCTTCTACACACCGACCTCGGGCATCTGGCAGACGGTATGGATGGAACCGGTCGGGTACACGCACGTCGACTCGCTCGTCATCACCCCGGACGTCGCCCGCAAGACGCTGCGCGTCAGGCCCGTCGTCGTCGGCGCCCGCAGCGGCGACACCGTCGTCGTGACGGCCTCGTCGAAGGGCAAGCGGATCGCCCGGGCGAGCGGTGCCGCGGGCAGCACGGTCACGGTCGCGTTCGCGAAGCCCCACCTCTGGTCACCGAACGACCCGTTCCTCTACGACCTGAGCGTCGTGGTGAAGCACCGCGGCAAGGCCGTCGACACCGTCGGCTCGTACGCAGGTCTGCGGTCGGTGAGCATGCACAAGGACGCCCGCGGACGGGCGCACCTCATGCTCAACGGCAAGCCCGTGTTCGCGATGGCCACGCTCGACCAGGGGTTCTGGCCCGACGGGATCTACACCGCCCCGACCGACGCGGCACTCGAGTTCGACCTCGCCCAGCACAAGCAGCTCGGTTTCAACTCCGTCCGCAAGCACATCAAGGTCGAGCCCGCCCGCTGGTACTACTGGGCAGACAAGCTGGGGCTCATGGTGTGGCAGGACATGCCCGCGATGGACATCAAGACCCCGTCCGACGCGGCGAAGGCCGAGTACCGGCGCGAGCTCAAGCGGATGATCGACCAGCACCGCAGCGAGACGTCGATCATCGCGTGGGTTCCGTTCAACGAGGGCTGGGGCGAGTTCGACCCCAAGCCGATCGCCCAGCAGGTCAAGGCGTGGGACCCGACCCGGCTCGTCGACGCCCAGAGCGGCGTCAACTGCTGCTATTCCGCCCCCGACAGCGGTGCCGGCGACGTCTACGACGACCACACCTACGTGGGTCCCGGGACACCGCCGAGCTTCGCGGACCGCATCTCGATCGACGGCGAGTACGGCGGTTTCGGCCTCGTCGTCGACGGTCACGTGTGGCCCGGACCGCCCGGCGCCTACGAGATGGAGCCCGATTCCGCGACGCTGACCGAGAAGTACGTCCAGGCGCAGCAACGGCTGTTGAAGGTCGAACAGCAGTGCGGCGTGAGCGCGGGCATCTACACCCAGATCACCGATGTCGAGAACGAGGTCAACGGGCTCTGGACCTACGACCGGCGGGTCCTGAAGATGGACGGCGCGCAGGTCCGGAAAGCCAACCGAGCCGTGATCGCGGCGGCGCCGTCCGCCTACTCCGACCCGAACGGCCCGACGTACCCGGCCGGGCAGCAGGCCCCGGTCGCGTCGTACGAGCTCGACGAGGGCAGCGGCACCGTCGCCCACGACGACGCCGGCGACCACGACGCCACCGTCACCGGCGATCCGTCCTGGGTACCCGGTCACGCGGGCACGGCCCTGCAGCTGGACGGCAGCACGCAGTCCGCGCAGACGCAGGGCACCGTCGTCGACACGTCCGGCAACTTCAGCGTCGGCGCGTGGGTGAAGCTCGACAGCACCGGCCATTTCGCCACCGCGGTCGGCGAGGACGGCAACGGCGCGAGCGCGTTCTTCCTGCAGTACTCGCAGGCCGACAACCGGTTCGCGTTCTCGACCGTCGGCGGACGCGCGCTGTCCGACACCGCCCCCGAGACCGGCCGCTGGTACCACCTGGTCGGCGTGCACGACGCGAGCGCAGGTACGTACACGCTCTACGTCGACGGCAAGGCGCAGCAGCAGGTGCACCAGCAGTGCATCGGCGACTCCGCCACCGGCCCGCTGACGATCGGGCGGGGCCAGTACGGCGGCAATCCCGCCGACTACTGGCCCGGCGCGCTCGACGACGTGCGGGTCTGGAACCGGGCGCTCTCCGCGTCCGACGTCGCCGACCTGGGGTGACCGCCTGATGCGGTCGGGCCGCCGGGAGCAGAATCGACCCGTGACCTCGGGATTCGAGCTCGGCACCGACGGCCCGACCCGCATCCTCGTCGGCATCGACGGCTCCGACACGTCGTTGCGGGCCGGCGCGTACGCGGCCGGCCTGGCGCGCCGGCAGGGTGCCCGTCTCGTGACGGTCTTCGTCCGCACGGCGGGGTTCGCCGGCGGCGTCGCCGCCACCGCCGGTGCCGCGATCGAGGCCCAGGAGGACCTCGCCCGCGAGGTGCGGGACCTCGTCACCGAGGGCGCGACCTACGTCGGCATCGAGCCGGAGTTCGTCGAACGTTCGGGCAACCCGTACAAGGAGATCATCACCGTCGCCGAGCAGCTGCGCGTCGACGCGATCGTGGTCGGCGCCTCGACACAGGCCGGTCACCGCTTCGTCGGCTCGCTGGCCGCTCGGCTGGTGAAGGACGCCGCCTGGCCGGTCACCGTCGTGCCGTGACAGCGGGTGAAATGTACGTAAGATGAGCTCACCGAGAGGTGGGGACCTTATGGCATTCGCGACCAGTGGCGCGCGGAGCAGGACACGCATCGGTGACCTGTCCGAACGCTTCGACTCGCTGACGGTGCTGCGCGCCGGCGAGCGCTTCACCGTGCTCGGCGGTCGCGAGCGCACGACCGGTACGCCGGTCGCGGTCAAGCTGCCGGCCGACGGCACCCCCGCGTGGGTCTCCGACGCCCTGCGCGACCAGGCCCGGTTGCTGACGGCCCTGGCAGGTCACCCGCACGTGGTCACGCTCTACGAGACGGTCGTGCTCGGTGACGGGCGGCCGGCACTGGTGCTCGACCTGTGCGCCGGGTCGCTCGCCGAACGCGTGGCGCAGGGCGCGCTCACCCCGGTCCAGGAGGCCGTCGCCACCGGCATCAAGCTCGCCGGCGCACTCGACGCGGTCCATCGCGCGGGCGTGCTGCACTGCGACGTGCGTCCGAGCACCGTCCTGCTGACCGCGGCGGGCGAGCCCGTTCTCACCGGTTTCGACGAGGCGACGCCGGTCGCCACCGACCGCGCCCGTGCCGCGCAGCTCGCCACCACCGCGCACACGGCGCCGGAGTTGCTCGAGGGCCGCGAGCCGACGCCGGCCAGCGACGTCTACGGGTTGGCGGCGACCCTCTACGAGGTCATCGCCGGACAGGCCGCGTTCCGCGAGTACGTCGGCGAGTCGCCGGCCACGGTCATCGTCCGCGTGCTGAGCGGCCAGGTGCGGCCGATCGTCGGGCCGGGCGTTCCGCTGGCGATGTCGGACCTGCTGACGTGGGCGATGTCGCCCGACCCCGCCCACCGTCCACCGACCCCGGCGTGGCTGGCCGAGGAGCTCGGCCGCATCGAACGCAGCGAGGGCTGGCCCCGCACCCGCGTCGCCACCGGCTGAGCACCGAACCGTCCGACCGGGGGCATAGCGTGACGGAATGCTCCCTGCCGACATCGCGAAGCTCGTCACTCTCGGCCCGCCGACCCTCTCCCCCGACGGCGCCCGGGCCGTCGTCGCGGTCACCCGGCCCGACCTCGACGCCGACGAGTACCGCAGCTCGCTCTGGCTCGTCGCCACCGACGGCTCGGACGTCCGCCGGCTGACGCACGGCGACCACGACAGCGCGCCCGAGTGGTCACCGGACGGCCGGCTGATCGCCTTCCTGCGCAAGGGCAGCCGCGACAAGCCCCAGCTGCACGTCCTGAACGCCGGCGGCGGCGATGCCCGCGAACTCACGGACCTGCCCGGTGGCGCGGGCGCGCCGCGCTGGTCACCCGATTCCACGCGCGTCGCGTTCGCCGTCCGCGTGCCGGCCGACGGCCGCTACGGCACCGGCGAGGACGCTCAGGGCGAGAAGATCCCGCCGGAGAAGGAGCCGCCGCGCCGCATCACCGGCCTGCAGTACCGCACCGACAACGTCGGCTTCGTGCTCGACCGCCGCCACCACGTGTTCGTCGTCGACGTCACCGCCGACGAGCCCGAGGCCCGGCAGATCACCGAGGGCGAGTGGGACGACACCGCACCCGCCTGGTCGCCCGACGGCAGCCGCATCGCGTTCGTGTCCCGGCGGCACGACGACCGCGAGACCGACTGGGTGCACGACGTGTTCACGGTGTCCCCCGACGGCGGTGAGGCCACCCGCGTCAGCGATGGCACCCGCTGGCTCGACGCGCCGGCCTGGCTCGACGACACGACGCTCGTGACGACCGGCGTCGAGATGGGCGTCAGCGGCTGGGTGGCCAACAACGAGGGGCTGTTCCGGGTCGCCGGCGGCAGCGTCGAGCGGCTGACCGACGCCGAGACGGTGCACATCGTCGGCGCGCCCGTCGTCACCGACGACGGCGTGCTCGCGCCGGCCGAGAACCGCGGCGCCGTCGAGCTGCTGCAGTGGTCGGCCGGGGGCCTCACCACCGTCAGCGGTGGCCACCGCACCGTCCAGGGCGTGGCGCACGAGGGTGGCACCACCGTGGTCACCTACGCCGACCCGGCGACGGCAGGCGAACTCGCACGGGTCGACGGCGACCGTGTCGTACCGCTCACCTCGTTCGCGACGGACGGGCTCGTCCGACCGCTGGACGATTTCACCGCCACGGCCGCGGACGGTACCGAGCTGCACGGGTTCGTCGTGACGCCCGAGGGCGACGGCCCGCACCCGGTGCTGCTGATGATCCACGGCGGCCCCTTCGCCGCCTACGGCTGGACGCTGCTCGACGAGGCGCAGGTCTACGCGCGCGCCGGCTACGCGGTCGTGTACACGAACCCGCGCGGCTCGTCCGGCTACGGCCAGGCGTACGGGTCGTACATCGTGGGCGACGTCGGCGAGAAGTCGGCCGCCGACCTGCTGGCCCTGCTCGACGCCGCGCTCGAGCGGCCCGACCTCGACGCCGACCGGGTGGGCGTGCTCGGCGGCTCGCACGGCGGGTTCATGACCACGTGGCTGGTGGGACACACCGACCGGTTCCGTGCGGCGGTCAGCGAGCGCGCCGTCAACGCCATCGACAGTTTCGAGGGCTCGAGCGACATCGGCTGGGAGTTCGCCGACGCGCTGTACGGCACCGACCCCGAGCAGCGTCGCCGGCAGAGCCCGTTCACCTACGCCGAGCACATCGGCACCCCGCTGCTGATCGTGCACTCCGAGCACGACTGGCGCTGTCCCGTCGAGCAGGCGCAGCGGCTGTACGTCTCGCTGCGCAAGCGCGGGGCCACGGTGGAGTTCCTGCTGTTCCCGGGCGAGGGTCACGAGCTGTCCCGCAGCGGCCTGCCGAGCCACCGCGTCGCCCGCTTCGACGCGATCCTCGACTGGTTCGGACGCTACGTATAGTTTCCCGACCTACGAACTGGACAAAGTGGGGATTGCTGGGTCACGATGGCCCGGTGACCGTCCGCATGCCGTCCCGCAGCGCCGCGGGACGCATCCTGCCGCCCGCCGAGCTCGCCGCCTTCGCCCGCTACTGGGCCGACGAGGTGGTCGCGGGCAAGTACCACCCGCACATCGACTACGACGCCGAGCAGCGCTGGCACCAGCGCATCTACCGCGACCGGCGGGTCGACGTGTGGCTCATCAGCTGGCTGCCCACCCAGGGCACGCAGCTGCACGACCACGGCGGGTCGTCCGGGGCGTTCACGGTGCTGCAGGGCGAACTGACCGAGACCGTCGCCGCCCACGGCGGCCTGGTCGACCACCGGCGGACGGCCGGCTCCGCCACCCGGTTCGGCCCGCGCTACGTGCACGACGTCCGCAACCTCGGTGACGAGCCCGCGATCAGCGTGCACGCCTACTCCGCGCCGTTGACGGCGATGAACTTCTACGACCTCGCCGAGGGCCGCCTCGAGCGCATCGCCACGCTGGCGACGGACGACCCCGAGGCCGAGTTCGACCCGGGCGTGGTACGACAGGCATCGTGACGTCCGCCCGATTCCGCTCCGTCGACGACCTGCTCGCCGACGCCCGTTCCCGTCTCGACCGACTCGACCCGCGCCAGGCGGCGGCCGCCGTCGCCGACGGGGCCGGCCTCGTCGACATCCGTCCGATGTGGCAACGCCGGCGCGACGGCGAGGTGCCCGGCGCGCAGGTCGTCGAGCGCAACCACCTCGAATGGCGGCTGCACCCCGAGTCGGACGCGCGCCTCGACGAGGCCGTCCCCGGGCGTCGCTGGGTCGTCATCTGCGAGGAGGGCTACACCTCGTCGCTCGCCGCCGACGCGCTCAACTCGATCGGGGTGCCGGCGACCGACGTGGTCGGCGGGTTCCGCGCCTGGGCCGCAGCCGGCCTGCCCACCCAGCCCGGCGGCGAACCGCCGGCCTACTTCTCGCACTGACGCCCGAGCTCACTCGGCGCGCGACTCCCCCGGTCCGGACTCCTCGGTCAGCTCGTCCGGGTCCGGCGGCTGCAGCGGACGAAGGCGCATCCACAGCAGCATGAGCAGCCCGACGGCGAGCATGCCGGCCCCCGTCCACAGGTTCAGGTGCAGGCCGGCCGCCTTCTCGATCTCGGCATCGGTGTCGAACAGTCCCTTGACGAGCAGGATCACCCCGTAGATCGCGAGCAGCCCGCCCACCACGAGGCGGATGTCGAACAGCTTGGAGATGCGGCTCGCGTCTCCGCCGTCCGGCTTCTTCGTCATGTCGGTCATCGCCGGGCTCCTGTCACGCGAACACGATGTTGAGGACGAGGCCGATGGCGAGCGCGCCACCGCCGAGCAGGGCCGGTCGCTCCCACCACTTCTGGCGGGCCCGCTTCTCACTGCGTTCGCGGCGCCCGGTCTCGCGCGAGTAGACGATGTCGCCCAGGGCGGCCGGGTCGGGACGGGTCGTGACCGCGGTGACGGCCAGCGTCACCACGATGTCGACGGCGAACGCCACGCCGGCCTGGACGAACGTGGCGTAGATGTCGGACGACGCCGTGAACACGTCGGTCTGGTAGAGCAGGAAGGTCGTCGCGCCGCTGACCACCCCGGCGAGCAGGCCCCAGAAGCCACCCCACGCCGACGTCCGGCGCCAGAACATGCCCAGGACGAACGTCGCGAAGATCGGCGCGTTGAAGATGCTGAACAGCGACTGCAGGTAGGTCATGATGTTGTTGAAGTGCGACGCCAGGATCGCCGTGAACACCGCGATCACGATGCCGACGAACGTCACCAGACGCCCCGCGCGCAGGTACCACTGGTCGCTGCGGCCCTTCGCCAGGTAGGGCTCGAGCAGGTCGTAGGTGACCACGGTGTTCAGCGAGCTGACGTTCGCCGCGACCCCCGCCATGAACGACGCGAACAGGCCGGTGATGGCGATGCCGAGCACGCCGCTGGGCAGCAGGTCGCCCATCAGCGCCGGGATGGCGTCGTTGTAGGTGAGATTGTCGCCGCCGGTGCCGAACTTCGGGTTCAACGCCACGGCGACCATGCCCGGGATGATCGTGACCGCGGGGATGAACAGCTTGGGGTAGGCGGCGATGAGCGGGGTGCGCCGTCCGGCCGACTCGTCCTTGGCGGCGAGCGCGCGCTGCACCTCGGCGAAGTTGGTGGTCCAGTAGCCGAACGACAGCACGAACCCGAGCCCGAGCACGATGCCGATGAAGTTCGACCCGATGGGGTTCTGGGGGTCGGCGCCGATGCCGGTGCCCGCCCAGGCGTGCAGGGCGGTGTCGTTGCCCGCGAACGCCTTGATGACCTTGTCACCGAGGTCGTTGAAGCCACCCACGTGCACGACGGCGGCGATGGTGAGCGGGATGAGTCCGGCGAGGATGACGAAGAACTGCAGCACCTCGCCGTAGATCGCCGACGACAGGCCACCCGCGCCGATGTAGGCGAGCACGAACACGGCCGAGACCACGATGCCGACGTAGAGGTTCACGCCGAGCAGGCTCTGCAGCACGATGGCCAGCGCGAAGAGGTTGACGCCGGCGATGAGCACGGCCGACACCGCGAAGGTCACGGCGTTGAGCACGTGGGTCGAGCTGTTGTACCGGACCTTGAGGAACTCCGGCACGGAGCGCACCTTGGACCGGAAGTAGAACGGCATCATCACGATGCCGAGGAACACCATCGCCGGCACGGCGCCGATCCAGTAGTAGTGCACCGTTGCGACGCCGTACTGGGCGCCGTTCGCGGCCATGCCGAGGATCTCGGTCGCGCCGAGGTTGGCGCTGACGAACGCCAGACCGGTGACCCAGGCCGGCAGGGCCCGTCCGGCGAGCAGGAAGTCGGCGCTGGTGCCGACCGAGCGGCGGGCGGCGAAGCCGATGCCGAGAACGGCCACGAAGTAGATCGCCAGCAGGACGATGTCGAGCACGCTCGGGTGCAGCCGCAGCACAGGCCGTCTCCGTACCGGCGCACGGCGCGGACCGGCGGCCCGCTGATGATCAAGCGCCCTGACGGGCTGTCCTACCCAGGTCGCCGAGCCGATGCACAGCCGCCGCCTCACCCGCTGCGAGGCGGCTCCGGGTTACTTCTGGGCCTGCGCCGCGTTGTATCCCAGCCAGCCGAGGTAGCCGACGAGCCCGAGCTTGGCCGCCTTGTTCAGCCCCGGCAGCAGCAGGCCGAGGCCGATCGCGGTCTCGATGCCGCCGTTCTGCTGGATGGCCTGGTCGGTGTTGTCGGGGAACGCCATGGCGGTGACCTCGCGGAAGAGGTCGGGCTTGACGAAGTGGGCGGCACCGGTCGCGGCGAGCACGACGCCGAGCTTGCGGGAGAGGGACATGCGCTCACCCTGCCATGCCCGGCGCGGACGGTCGTCAGCCGAGTTCGCTGCGCGGCAGCAGCGAGTCGGCCACGATCTTCTGCTGGATCTGGCTGGTGCCCTCGAAGATGGTGGTGAGCCTCGCGTCGCGCCAGTAGCGCTCGACCTGCCGCTCGGTGGTGTAGCCGTTGCCGCCGTGCAGCTGCATCGCGTCGCCGGTGACCTCGACGGCCATCTCGGTCGCCACCAGCTTGACCATCGCCGACTCGCGCTCGCACGGTTCGCCGCGGTCGAGCCGGTCGGCGACCTGCTGGTAGAACGCCCGAGCCTGCTCGACGCGCGACGCCATGGTGGCGAGCATGAACCGCAGCGCCTGGAAGTCGGCGATCGGCCGTCCGAACTGCTCGCGCTCCTGCAGGTAGAGCACGCTGTCCTCGACGGCGGCCCGCGCGAGCCCGACGGCGCGGGCGGCCGTGTGGACCCGGGCGATGTTCAGCCACTTCTGCGTGTCGCGGAACGCGGCCGTGCCCTGCCCGTCGACCTTGTTGGCCGCCGGCACCCGCAGCCCGTCGAAGACGAGGTTCCACGTCGTGAAGCCGTGATAGCCGATCTTGTCGATGGTCGTGCCGGTGAGGCCGGGCGGGAACTCGTCCGGCGTCTTCTCGACGATGACCGTCGCCAGACCGGCGGCGCGCTTCTCCCCGGGCTCGGGGTCGTGGGTGCGGCACAGCAGCTGGATGAAGTGCGCGGCCTTCGCGTTGCCGATCCAGCGCTTCTCCCCGGTGATCACGTACTCGTCGCCGTCGAGCTCGGCGCGGGTGCTGACGGCGGCGAGGTCGGAGCCGGCGTCCGGCTCGGAGAAGCCGGCGGCGCCGATCCACTCGCCACGGGCGCTGCGGCGCAGCAACTCCCCGCGCCGCGAGGTGTCGCTGAGGTCGGTGCCGAGGCCCTGCGCCCGGGCGATGATGCTCGCGACGCTCATCCAGGCGCGGGCCAGTTCCTCGGCGACCGTGCAGTACTCGAACACGCCGAGGCCGAGGCCCCCGTGCTCGGCGTCGACCATGATCCCGAAGTAACCCTCGCGTCCCATCGCCTCGACGAGCGAGCGCGGCATCTCGCGCTTCTGCGGGTCGTACTCGTCGGCGATCGGCTTGACCTCGGTGGCGGCGAACTCCCGCGCGCGCCGCTGCAGGTCCTCCCGCTCCGGGGTGTGGAAGATGCGGGGCAGCTCGGGCGGCGGCGCCGGGACGGGAGCGTCGGACTGCTCGTCGGGCCGGGAGTGGGTCGTCACTGCCTCAGCTTGGCGTACCGGGGCCGGTGGCACCTCTCACGCGCCGGGACAGTAGCCGTGACGGCCGGACGGGAACGATGCCGGAATGACCAGCAAGGTTCTGCTCACCGGTGCGTCCGGATTCGTGGGCTCCCATCTCGCCACCGCCCTCGTCGACGCCGGGCACGAGGTGCGGGCGATGACGCGCCACCCGGAGAAGTACGAGGGGGCCGGCACGCCGGTGCACGGCGACGTCGAGGACCCCGAGAGCCTGCGCCGGGCGCTCGACGGCGTCGACGCGGCGTACTACCTCGTGCACTCGCTGGGCAGCGCCGACTTCGTGCAGAAGGACGCCGAGGCGGCCCGCGCCTTCGGCAAGGCGGCGGGCGAGGCCGGCATCGACCGCATCGTGTACCTCGGCGGACTCGGCGACGACCGCGAGGAGCTGTCGGACCACCTGAGGTCGCGGCGCGAGGTCGAGAGCGTGCTCGGCGAGGGCGGCGTGCCGGTGACGGTGCTGCGCGCCGCCGTCGTCGTCGGCCACGGTGGCATCTCGTGGGAGATCACCCGCCAGCTCGTCGCGCACCTGCCGCTGATGGTCACGCCGAACTGGGTGCGCACCCGCACCCAGCCGATCGCGCTCGACGACGTCGTCCGCTACCTCGTCGGCGTGCTCGAGCACCCGGACGCCCGCGGCCGGACGTTCGAGATCGGCGGCCCGGACGTGCTGCAGTACATCGACATGCTCACCCGTGCGGGCCGGCAGATGGGCAAGAAGGTGCGCTCGGTGAGCGTGCCGCTGCTGTCGCCGGGCCTGTCCGGACGGTGGCTCGCCCTGGTCACCGACGTCGACTACCCGACCGCCCGCAACCTCGTCGACTCGATGACCAACGAGGTGATCGTCCGCGACGACTCCATCCTCCGCGTCGTGCCCGGCGACACCATCGGCTACGACGAGGCCGTCCGCCGGGCCATCCGGGAGCGCGAGAAGGCCCTACGGTGACTCCCGTGCCGTCCGAGCCGACCCCGACGCCGCCGGGCGCGCCGCCCGTCCCGGGTTCACGGGCGTGGCAGCAACGGGCCCGCGGCCTCATCGCACCGGCCCTCATCGATCGCGTTCCGCGCGACCACGACCAGCCCGACAGCGCGTTCCGGCGCCGCCGCGTCGTGGTGGTGGTCTCGCTCGTGATCGGGTCGGTGCTGCTCGGCCTCTCGCTCGCCACCGACCCCGGCGATCCCGCGTTCTATCCGCTCACCATCGCGGTGGCCCTGGTCTGGTTCGTCGGCGGGTTCCTGTCGGGCCCGCTGCACCTCGGCTACATCCCGTTCCGCGAGTCGCTGCGCCGTCCGATCGTGACGCCGATCCTCCTGGGCCTCGCCGCGTCGGCCGTGTTCGTGATCGGCGCCTTCGTGATCCGGTACATCGAACCGCTGCGTGACTTCGTCGCCGGCGTGCTCGAGCACGCCAACCAGGGCAACCTCGCGCTGGTCGCGTTCGTCGCCCTGCTCAACGGTGCGGCCGAGGAGGTGTTCTTCCGGGGCGCCCTGTTCGCCGCCATCGGCCGCAGGCACCCGATCGTCATCTCGGTGGTCGTCTACGCGATCGTCACCATCGCCACCGGCAACCCGATGCTGGTGTTCGCGGCCCTGGTCATGGGGGTGCTGTTCGGCCTGCAGCGCCGCGCGTCCGGGGGCATCCTCGCCTCGATGCTGACGCACCTGACCTGGTCGGCGGTCATGCTGCTCGCGCTGCCGCCGATCATCGGTCACCCGTCCTGACCCTCCCGTGTCTCGGGCGGGTCGAAGCGGACGGTGATCTGTTCGAAGCCCTTGGCGCGCTGCGCCCGGGCCTGCTGGGTGTAGCTGCGCTCGTCGGCGGGGGTCAGCTCGACCTCGTCGGTGAACGGCGTCAGCAGCGCGCGGGGGTACAGCTTCAGCGAGCGCACGGTGTTGTACTCCACCGCGAGCACGACCACGAGCGCCTCGAGGTAGATCCACGCGACGAGCCCGAGCACGAGCGCGAACACGCTGTTGACGGCGTCCGCCGTGCTGACGACCGAGCCGATGTAGACCGCGCCGACGTACTGCAGCACCTGCCAGACCAGGGCGGCGACGAACGCACCGGGCACCGTCTGGCGCAGCGTGATGCCACGCGCGGTCGCCAGCCGGAACCCGACCGTGAACACCCCGAAGTTGATCGCCAGCGTCCCGACGCCGACGAGCACCTTGGTGACCGGCCCGAACAGGTCGATGGTGCTGCCGAGCGCGGCGAGTGCGGTGGTCCCCAGGATCGACAGGCCGAGCAGGGCCATCAGCAGCAACGACCGCACCCGTCCGGTGAGCGGGTTCGGACGCTCGTTGCGCGGCACCCGCCAGATCGTGTTCATGGCGTTCTGGATGGCCTGCGCCGCGCCGAGGCCGCCGTAGAGCGTGCCGAGCAGGCCGATCGCGATGCCGATGCCGCTGCCGCTGACCCCGTTCGGGTCCGACAGCTGGGTGCCCACCACCGGGAACTGCCCGACCACCGAGTCGACGAGTTCCCGTTGCAGCTCGGGATGCCCCTCGAGCACGAAGTTCAGGATCGTGGACGACAGCAGCAGCAGCGGCACGATCGACAGGAAACCGTAGTAGGTGATCAGCGCCGCGAGGTAGTTGCCCTGGTCGTCGGCGAACTTGTAGAAGACGGCGATCGCCAGGCCGGCCCGCGGGTGCGTGCGCTGGAACCGGTCGAGCCGTTCGACGATCGACACCGCCACCCGCCCGTCCGTCCGCCGTGTTGCAGGCGACGCTACCCGTCGACGGTCGTGCGGCCCGTCAGCCAGAGCACGACACCGAGCAGCGGCAGGACGGCGGCGAACACCGTCACACCCGTCCAGCCCGCGGTGTCGTGCAGCACCCCGGTCACGGTCGACGCGACGGCGCCGCCCACGAAGACCGTGCTCATGTAGACGGTGTTGATGCGCGAGCGCGCGTCGGCGCGCAGCGAGTACACGACCTGCTGGCTCATCACCTGGTGTCCCTGCACGGCGAGGTCGAGCAGGACGGCCGCGACGAGCAGCAGCACGACGCTGGCGTCGCCGAGGCCCGCCAGCACCATGGCCCCGGCCGCGAGCACCAGCGCGACCAGCCGTCCCGTCCGCCCGTGGCCGCGGTCGGCGAGGCGGCCGGCGATCGGGGCGGCCAGCACGCCGGCCGCGCCCGCGAGCGCGAACAGTCCGACGCCGGTCTGCCCGAACCCGTGATCGTCGATGAGCTCGTAGGCAATCGCGGTCCAGAACGCGGTGAACGCCCCGAACTGACACGCCTGGCTCAGTGCCAGCCGGCGCAGCACCGGTTCCTCGCGCACGATGCTGCCGACCGAGCGCAGCAGCGACGCGTAGCCGTCCTGGTGCTCGGGGGTCCGCTCGGGCAGCATCCGCAGCAGCACCGCGGCGAGCACCACCGTCAGCCCGGCCGACACGAAGAACACCGACCGCCACCCCCACGCCTCGGCCAGCAGGCTCGAGAACGTCCGTGCGAGCAGGATGCCGAGCAGCAGGCCGCTCATGACCCGTCCGACGAAGCGGCCGCGCTCGGCCTCCGGCGCGAGGTGCGCGGCCAGTGGCACGACGATCTGCGCGACCACCGACGTCAGGCCCACCAGGACCGAGGCGGCCAGGAACACGCCGAACACCGGCGACACCCCGGCCAGCACGAGCGCGGCGGCGGTGCCCACGAGCGTCCGGGTGATCAGGCGGCGGTTCTCGACGAGGTCACCGGTCGGCAGCACCAGCACGAGCCCGAGCACGTAGCCGATCTGGGTGAGGGTGACGACCGTGGTGGCCGTGCCCTGCCCGACGCCGAGGTCACGCGAGATCAGGTCGAGCAGCGGCTGCGCGTAGTAGAGGTTGGCCACCGTCACACCGCACGCGACGGCCATCACGAACCCGAGCACGCGCAGGTTGGGTGTGGTCCGTTCGACGGTGGTGGTCACGCGATCAACGGTAGGTGCGCGCTGTGAGCCCCACCCGCGGGTGGCGTATTCCGTGGACCTCGCCACGCGTCCGCGGGAGCCCGACCTGTGCACGGCGCGCCGGCCGATCCGACCGCGTCGGCCGCCGACGCCGGTGACGGGAAGCGGACGGCCGCGTCGTGCGTTCGTCCGACCATGACCATCGCGCTGCCCGCCGAGCTGCGGGAACTCGTCGAGTCCGGTCCCTACGTGCACCTCAGCACCGTCAACCCGGACGGCAGCCCCCAGGTCACGGTCGTCTGGGTCGGCATCGAGGACGACCACCTCGTCACCGCCCACCTGGGCCGCTACGCCAAGATCCGCAATCTCGAACGCGAGCCGCGAGCGGTGCTCTCGTTCCTAGCGCCGGCGACGCCGGGCGAGTTCATGCATCCGTACGCCGTGGTCAACGCCCGCGCCCGGGTGGAGCACACCGACCGCGCCTGGCCGCTGCTCGACCGGCTCGCCAAGCTCTACGTCGGACCGGACGCCGGCTTCCCCGCCCCGCCGCAGGACGGGTTCCTCGTGCACTACGACATCGAGCGCATCGGCGGCGTCGGACCCTGGGCCCCGGGCGGCCGCTGACTCAGAAGGTCTTGTGCAGCGCGAGCGGGTAGACCGGACCCGCGCCGTTCTCGCGCAGCAGGGCCGCGGCGACGGTGAAGCTGAACCCGCTGCGGGTGACGTCGTCGAGCAGCAGCACCGGCCCCGGCGGCACCTCACCGTCGACGGACAGCCGGGTGAGCGCGCGGGCCGCGGCGTCGACGTTGGTGGTGGTGTCGGACTGGAAGCCGGGGCCCGTGGCCGCCAGCGGGGTCGCGACGGTCATGCGGCCCAGCTCGGCGAGCCGGGCGGCGAGATCGGCCAGCAACGTCGGACGGGTGCGCGACGGCACCCAGGTGACCCAGGCCGGGCGGCCGGCGGGCCACCCCCACCGCGACAGGGTGGCGACGACGCCGTCGAACAGCTCCTGCCCGATCGGCTCGTCGCGGGCGAACGCGGCCTCGACGCACGCCGACCAGGCGGGGTCCTCGGCCACCGCGAGTGCGCGGCCCGGTTCGGCCCGCGCCGACTCGGCGATCTTGCCGCGCCGGGGAGCGCCCGAGGGCCACATCTTGCGGGGCTCGAGCACGGTGGTCTGCGCCCGCAGGTGCGCGAACGCGGCCTTGACCGTGTCGGGTGACGGCGAACCGCCCGGAGCCGGCAACCGGCCGGTGCACACCGCGCAGCGACCGCAGTCCGCGCCGGACGTGTCGTCGAGCTCGTGCCGCAGCTGCTGCATCAGGCACGTCTCGGACCGCTCGTAACGCAGCATCGCGGCCTGTTCCTTCTTGCGGGCCGCGGCGATGCCGGCGTAGCGCTCGGCGTCGTACACCCACTCGCGGCCGGTGGCGACGTACCCGCCGTCGACCCGCTGGACGGCGCCCTCGACGTCGAGCACCTTCAGCAGGGTCTCGAGCCGGCCGCGCCGCAGGCCGGAGTCGGCCTCGATGCGGGGCAGGCTGACCGGACCGTCGCCGAGCACCGCCAGCACCCGGCGCACGCGGTCCTCGGACGGGAACGCCGTCGAGTCGAAGTAGGCCCAGATGCGGGCATCGGCGGCGGTCGGCAGCAGGACCGCCTGCGCGACGTCGAGCGCACGCCCGGCACGGCCGACCTGCTGGTAGTACGAGATCGGCGACGCCGGGGCGCCGAGGTTCACCACGAACCCGAGCGTCGGGTGGTCGAGGCCCATGCCGAGCGACGAGGTCGCGACCACCGCCCGCAGCTCGTGCGCGAGCAGCCGCCGCTCGATGGCCGCGCGGTCGTCGGGCGGGGTGGCCGACGAGTAGGGCGCGACCTCGTGGCCCTGCCGGCGCAGGAAGTCGGCCAGCCGCGTCGTCTCGGCGACGGTGAGCGTGTAGATCAGCCCCGAGCCAGGCAGGCCGTCGCCGGCCAGCGCGTCGGCGATCCACGCGTAGGCGGTCGGCACGTCCGGGGTGTCGACGACCGACAGCGCGAGGCTCTCGCGATCGAGCGAGCCGCGCAGCGTGAGGGTGTCGGTGCCGAGCTGGGCGGCGACGTCGGCGGTGACGCGGTCGTTGGCGGTGGCGGTGGTCGCCAGCACCGGCGTGCCCTCGGGCAGGCCCGCCAGGACGTCCTTGATGCGGCGGTAGTCGGCGCGGAAGTCGGAACCCCAGTCGCTGACGCAGTGCGCCTCGTCGACGACGAGCATGCCGATGCGGGGGGCCAGGTGCGGCAGCACGCGCTGCCGGAAACCGAAGGAGTTGAGCCGCTCGGGCGAGATGAGCAGCACGTCGACGGCATCGGCGGCGATCTCGGCCTCGATCGAGGACCAGTCGTCGATGTTGGCCGAGTTGAGCGTGACCGCCCGCAACCCCGAGCGCTCGGCGGCCGCCACCTGGTCGCGCATCAGGGCCAGCAGCGGCGAGATGACGAGTGTCGGGCCGAACCCCTGCGAGCGCCGCAACCCGGCCGCGATCCAGTACACGGCCGACTTGCCCCATCCGGTGCGCTGGATGACGACGGCCTTGCGCCGCTCGGCCACCAGCGCCTCGATGGCACGCCACTGGTCGTCGCGCAGCGCGGCGGACGGCCCGGCGAGCCGCTCGAGATGGGTCTGGGCGGCGGCACGGAGATCGACGGTGGCGGTCACGTCCCCCATGGTGCCGACCGCCACCGACAGTTCCGGGCCCAGGCCCGTCAGGACGGCGGGTTCTGGACCACGCCGAGCCGCAGCAGCAGCGCGGCGACCGTCTCCACCGAGGCGTCGAGCAGTTCGGCGTCCGACAGCTCCGCGGGCTGGTCGCCGGAGGTGAGCTGCGGGCGCAGGTCGTCCGGCGAGCCGACGACGTCGTAACCCGCCTTCCCGATCGCCGCGACCGTCCGCTCGCCGTGCTCGCGCGCCCACGCGTGGTGCCGCTGCGGCAGCGTGAGGGGCCGGGCGGACGTCCGCCGGGCCAGGATCCACTCGGCCAGCTCGAGCCGGGCCAGCCCGTCGTACATCCAGGTCAGGCGCTTCTCGAGCGGGCCCTGCTCGTTGAGCCGCCGCAGCAACTCGGCCTCGACGACCCCCAGCGGCGTGTCGGCCTCGCCCGATTCGTGGGCGATCGACGCGTCGATGCCGACGACGGACGCGAACCGCCGCCACAGCTCGTCCCGGTCGTCCGCGTGCGGCACCGTCACCACGTGCACGTGGTCGGCGCCGAGGACGTCCGCCCACGGCGCCAGGACCTCGACCGGGTCGTGCAGGCCCCAGAACATCTCGCCGAACGGCGCCGGGGCGTCGCGGCCGAGGCGCACGAGATCGTCCACGAACCGGTCGAAGGTGACCGTGTGGGCGCGCGTGAGCTGCTGCTGCCAGTCGGACGCGAGCGCGCGGGCGACGTCCCGGGCGGTGAAGACCACGTGGACGTCGGCGGGCGCCACCGCCGCCACCATGCCGGTGATCTGCGGACGGGCGGCCCCGCCGAGCAGCTCGGTCGACAGGACGGCCCGCGACTGCGGGCCGGCGGTGATGCGCGCGGCGACCCTGCCCCAGGCGTCGTCCCAGGCCGGGTCCCACCGTCCGCCCAACGGCGCGCGACGCACGTCCATGGCGACGTCGACGTGCTCGCCCGGGTGTTCGAGCGGATACCGGATCCCTGCGGCCGCCAGCTCGTCCCGCCGCTCCCAGAGCGTCGTCTGCACCAGCGCGGTCCCTGCCTGCGGCGAGCCGACGTGCAGGAAGACCGTCTGCCGGCTGCCTCTGCCCGAGCTTCGCAGCCCCACCGTTCCCACGTCCTTCCTCATCGGCGTCCCGGAGGCGCCTGCCCGGCCCCGGATTCGTTGGTCGCGAATGTAGCGGGACGGCCTGTGTCGGCTGTTATGCTCCCCGCGGTCTCCAGCACTTCATGTCTTCACCTGATCCACGGGCAAGGCAAGTGGGGCGGACCGGGGGCGCCGCGAGGTGCGGCGTCCTTTCCGTAGATCGGTGAAAGGCACCAAAGCATGACGCAGGGCACGGTCAAGTGGTTCAACTCCGAGAAGGGGTTCGGCTTCATCGCCCCCGACGACGGCGGAGCGGACGTCTTCGTCCACTACTCCGGCATCGGTGGTGACGGCTACAAGAGCCTCGAGGACAACCAGCGCGTCGAGTTCGAGGTCACCCAGGGCCAGAAGGGCCCGCAGGCCCAGAACGTGCGCGCCGTCTGATTTGCACGCGCATCACGAGCGCCCCGCACCTCACGGTGCGGGGCGTTCGTCGTATCCGGGCCACGGTGCGCGGGGCGACCGGGCCGCGGTGCGCGGCTCAGGCGCGGGTGAACAGCTCCGCCGGACGGCCGCGGCCGCCCACGAGCACGTCACCGGTGCTGGCCAGCATCGGCTCCATCGAGCGGCGGAAGGTGTCGCGCTGCAGCTCGTGGCCGGCGATCGCCTCGTGCACCAGGCGCAGGTCGCGCAGCGTGAACGAGTCGCCCAGCAGGCCGTCCGGGTCGGGAGCGGCGGCGTAGCGGGCCTGCAGGTCGGCGACGGCGGCGGCGACGATCTCGCCGTGGCCGTAGGGCAGCCGCCCGGGCGACGACGCCGCGACGACGCGGGTCGACGGGCCGCGGCCCTCCCACTGCTCGTCCGTGGCGACCACGACGTGTCCGACCGACATGACCCACCCCCGGTCGTCCCGGTCGGGGGCGTCGAGCACCCGCAGCTGACGCGCCGAGGCGGGCGGCACACCCGGCAGCCCCGCGGCCTCGGCCAGGGCCCGGCTCGCCGCGGCGGCCAGCCGCTCGCCCTCGCCGACGAGAACGCCCGGCAGGATCCACCCGCCGCCGTCCCGCTTCACCTCGAGCACACTCAGCGCCCATCCGCCGGACCCGTCGTCGATCAGCCCCAGCATGGCCACGTCGACCGTCAGATAGGGGCGGGCGGCGCCCGCGAACCCGCCGGACCCGGCGTTCTTCGGGGTCCTGGCGGCCGGCCGGCGTCCGCTGCTCGACCGTGATCCCTGGGAAGCGTTCGTCCGTGCCATTAGCGCAGTATCACGCAAATATGGCCGGACGGAAACCCGGCGCGCTCAGCCCGACGCCTCCTCGGTGCGCCGGTCGGAGTCCTCGAGCAGGATGCGGGCCTCGTCGACGGGATCATCGGTGCCGGCGGCCAGCTCCTCGGGGAGCAGTTCTGCGGCCCGGTTCTCGACCCGGGTCTCGTCCGGCGGCTCGGACGGTTCGCCGCGGGCGGGGGTGGGGTACTCGGTCATGCCGAGGGCCTACCCAGCTCCGGCGCGCCGTCCACATCCCTCCGACTCGCCACAGCGGGCTCCGAGCCGGGACAATGGAACAGTGCCGGAGTACTTCCCCCCGCCCACGGCGGACTGCCCCACCTTCGATGCCGACAGCGAGTGGCACCCGATCATCGACGGAGCCCCGTACTTCGCGGCCCTGCACGAGCAGCTGACGGGCCTCGGAGCCGGGGACGAGGTGCTCATCGGCGGCCTCGGCCTCGATCCGGACCTGCGGCTGGTCGACGGTTCGCCGCACCTGCCCGAGCAGCTGGCCGCGCTGGCGGCCGACGGCGTCGACGTCCGCCTGCTGCTGGCCGGAAAGGTCTCGGCGTTCTTCGCGCCGTTCCCCGGCCTGGCCGGGTTCCGCAGCAACGCGAAGGTGTGCCGGGAGTTCAACGCGCTGCCGGGGCAGGCCGGGCACGCGCTCATCGACTACTCCGGGCCCCGCCTGGGGTCCAACCACCAGAAGACCGTCGTGATCACCCGCGGCGGCGAGGTCACCGCCTTCGTGGGTGGCATCGACCTCGAGGTGCCCCGCAAGGACGCCGCCCCGCACGACACGTTGCGGCTCAAGGGCAACCGCTGGGGCTGGCACGACATCGTCGTCCGGCTGCGCGGGCCGGCGGCCGCCCGCGCCCACGACGTGCTCGTGCGGCGCTGGCACGAGGCGGCCACCCTGCCCGTCCGCCCGTCACTGCGGCTGTCCCGGCACCCGCTGCCGCCCATCAACCCCCCGGCGGCGCCCACTCCCGACGTCGCCCGCGAGCAGAAGCCGGCGCCGGCCGAGGTGGCCGCGCAGACATCGGTGCGGGTGCTGCGCTCGATCTCGGACACCAAGCTGGCCTCGATCGTCCCCGGCCGCGGCGCGAGCTGGGACGCCCTGCCCGCCCGTGGCGTGCAGGAGATCTTCGACACCGTCAGCCACGCGATCTCGCGGGCCCGGCGCTACGTCTATCTCGAGGACCAGTACCTGCACGAGTACACCGGCGGACGGGACGGCTTCGAGCTCTACCCGTACCTGCGCGACGCCGCCGCCCGCGGGGTCAAGGTGATGCTCGTCGGGTCCGGACGCCGCGACCCCGAGGACCCCGGGCCCTCGCAGCTCGCCATCAACAAGGTCGTCAACAAGGACCTGCGCACCAAGCTGATCGACCGTCTCGACCCCGAGCGGCGCGGCAACGTGGTCGTCTACCGCGTCGAGCACTGCACCGTTCACGCCAAACTGCTGCTCGTCGACGACGTCTACGCCAACATCGGCTCGGCGAACCTGTTCAGCCGCTCGATGGCCGGCGTCGACTGCGAGATCAGTTCTTCGGTCGAGACGGCCACCACGCTCGTGCGCGACCTGCGGGTGAAGGTGTGGGCCGAGCACCTGCGCTGCGAGCTCACCCCCGAGCTCGCGCTGGACCTCGGCGACCTCGACCGCTCGCTGGGCGTGTGGAACGCCGCGTGGCTGCCGGCCGACGTCCCCGCGACGACGTGGCGCGTCGCCGGCGAGCCGGCCTCGTTCGCGCCGGCCGAGTGGGTGCTCAGCCGGGTCGACGGCCGCTGACGGGTGCCCGTCCGGGCGGACGGGCGGGGTCGGCTATCCGCCGTCCGCACGTGCCTCGCGGGCCAGCAGCGCGACGTGCAGGCCGACGACGGCGCCGGCCTCGGCGAGGTCGACACCGAGCACGGCCTCGAGGCGGCGCAGCCGGTCGTAGAGCGCGGCCCGCGAGATGAACAGCTCGGCGGCGGCGTCGGTCTTGCTGCCCCCGCAGCGGCAGTACGCGGCCAGGGTCGGCAACAGCGTGTCGACGTCCGGACGGGCGAGCAGCGCGCCGAGTTCTCGCTCGACGTACTCGGCCACCGCCGGGTGGTCGCGCAGCTGGTGCAGCAGGCCGGCGAGCCGCAGGTCGGGCGCCCGGTGGCAGCCGGCGGCGGGCGCGAGGTCGGCCACCCGCACCGCCTCGCGCAGCGACGCGCCGGCGCGCGATGCGTCGGTCACGGTGAACCCGATGCCGACGACGAGGCCCGGGTCGGCGAGCCGGTCCAGGCCGTCGAGGGCGGACGGGTCGCCGGACAGCAGCACCCCGACGTGCGCGTCGTCGAGCAGGGCGACGACGGCGTCCGCCCCCAGCGTGTCGGCGGCGGCGTCGGCCAGCTCGCGCAGCGCCGCGGGGGCGAGCGGGGCCGGTCCGCGCAGGACCGCGGCGGTCCATCGCTCGCCGGACAGCGGCGGCGTCCGGCCGTGGAGCAGGCCGGTGAGGACGGTGCGGTGCCGCTGCCGGTCGTCCTGGGCGGCGATCTCGCGCATCCGGACGTCCAGGATCACGGCGTGGACGGCCTGCGTGACGGCCACGAAGCGCACCTCGCGGTGCAGCTCGACGAGCGGGAGGTCGGCGTCCTCGGCGGCCCCGACGAGCGGGTCGGGCAGCGAGCCGCGGAACCGCCGCCCGAGTTCGACCACCACCCCGCGGACGCC
Source organism: Jatrophihabitans fulvus (assembly GCF_054781375.1). Taxonomy (NCBI): domain Bacteria; kingdom Bacillati; phylum Actinomycetota; class Actinomycetes; order Jatrophihabitantales; family Jatrophihabitantaceae; genus Jatrophihabitans; species Jatrophihabitans fulvus. The sequence goes on along the minus strand of NZ_BAAGUN010000004.1, from coordinate 88,123 downwards.
GGCCCCGGCGAGGTCGCGCACGTACTGCCGCTGGGCGCGCGCGGCGGCCGGCAGCGCGATGCCCGTGGTGAGGATGAGCTCGCCGCCCTCGAGCAGCGGCGCGATGTCGGTGACCTCGGCGACGTGGACCCAGCGGACGGGCTGGTCGAGCCCGGCCGCCCCGGCCCGCAGGACCGGGGCACCGTCGCGCAGTTCGGGCAGCTCGAGCACGCGGCGCAGCGTCGGCAGCACGCAGCGGACCTTACAGAACGTCGGCGACGCGCGGACGATCCGACGACATGTCCGGTTCCGCTGACCGGGTGACGGGCCTAGCGTGCTCGCATGGATCGCATCACCCACTGGATCGACGGCGCGCGCGTCGCCGGCACCTCCGGCCGCACCGGGCCGGTGTTCAACCCCGCCACCGGCGAGCAGACCGGCGAGGTCGACCTCGCCTCGGCGTCCGAGCTGCAGGCCGCGGTCGCGAGCGCGAAGGCGGCGGCCGCCGAATGGCGCCAGGCGTCGCTGTCGCGCCGCTCGGCGGTGCTGTTCGCGTTCCGCGAGCTGCTGCACGCCCGCACCGGCGAGCTGGCCAAGATCGTCACCGCCGAGCACGGCAAGGTGCTGTCGGACGCCGAGGGTGAGATCGCCCGGGCGCTCGAGAACGTCGAGTACGCCTGCGGCGTGCCGGAGCTGATGAAGGGCGGGTTCAGCGAGCAGGCGGCGGCCGGCGTCGACGTCTACTCGATCCGCCAGCCGCTCGGCGTGGTCGCCGGCATCACGCCCTTCAACTTCCCCGCGATGGTGCCGCTGTGGATGGCCGCCAACGCGATCGCCACCGGCAACGCGTTCGTGCTCAAGCCGTCCGAGAAGGACCCGTCCGCCTCGCTGTGGCTGGCCGAGACGTGGAAGGAGGCCGGCCTGCCCGACGGCGTCTTCACCGTCGTCCAGGGCGACAAGGAGGCGGTCGACGGCCTGCTGTCGCACCCCGACGTCGCGGCCGTCAGCTTCGTCGGCTCGACGCCCATCGCGAAGTACATCTACGAGACCGGCACCCGCAACGGCAAGCGCGTGCAGGCGCTCGGTGGCGCCAAGAACCACATGATCGTGCTGCCCGACGCCGACATCGACCTGGCCGCCGACTCGGCGGTCTCGGCGGCCTACGGCGCCGCGGGCGAGCGCTGCATGGCGATCTCGGTGGCCGTCGCGGTCGGCGACGCCGGCGACAAGCTGGTCGACGCCATCGCGGCGAGGCTGCCCAAGCTGCGCATCGGCGACGGCGCCGACCCCGACTCGCAGATGGGTCCGCTCATCACCGCCGAGCACCGCGACAAGGTCGCCGGCTACATCGGCGCGGGCGCCGACGCGGGCGCGACGGTCGTCGTCGACGGTCGCGAGGCGGACGTGCCGTCCGACGGCTTCTACCTGGGCACGACGCTGCTCGACAACGTCACCGCCGACATGACCGTCTACACCGACGAGATCTTCGGCCCGGTGCTGTCGGTCGTGCGCGCCGGGACGTACGACGAGGCACTGAAGCTGGTGAACGAGCACGAGTACGGCAACGGTGTCGCGATCTTCACCCGTGACGGCGGTGCCGCCCGGCAGTTCCAGTTCGACGTCGAGGTCGGCATGGTCGGCATCAACGTGCCCATCCCCGTCCCGGTGGCGTACTACTCCTTCGGGGGTTGGAAGGGCTCGCTGTTCGGCGACCACCACATGTACGGGCCCGAGGGCGTCGACTTCTATACCCGCGGCAAGGTGGTCACCCAGCGGTGGCCCGACCCGGCGACGTCCACCGTCGACCTCGGCTTCCCGAGGACGCGCTGATGAGCGCGCTGGACGGACTGCCCACCGACGAGGCGCGGGTGCGCGAGCTCGACCGCGCGCACGTGTTCCACTCGTGGTCGGCGCAGGCGTTGATCGACCCGCTGCCGATCAAGAGCGCCGAGGGCGCGTACTTCGAGGATTACGCGGGAACGCGCTATCTCGACTTCTCGAGCCAGCTGATCAACGCCAACCTCGGTTACAGCCACCCGCGGATGATCGAGGCCATCCGCGAGTACGCCGGGAAGCTCACGACCATCGCGCCCACGTTCGCGAACGACGCCCGCAGCGAGGCGGCGCGGTTGATCGCCGAGCGCGCCCCCGGCGACCTGAACCGGGTGTTCTTCACCAACGGCGGCGCGGAGGCCGTCGAGAACGCGATGCGCATGGCGAAGCTGCACACCGGACGGCAGAAGGTGCTCGCCACCTATCGCAGCTACCACGGCGCCACCGCCGGGGCGATCACGCTCACCGGCGACCCGCGGCGCTGGGGCGCCGAGCCGGCGATGCCGGGCATCGTCCACTTCTGGGGTCCGTACCCGTACCGCTCGGCGTTCCACAGCGAGACGCCCGAGCAGGAGTGCGAGCGCGCGCTGCAGCACCTGCGCGACACGCTCATGGTCGAGGGGGCGCACACGGTCGCCGCGATCATCCTCGAGACGGTCGTGGGGACGAACGGCATCCTCGTGCCGCCGGACGGCTACCTCGAGGGCGTCCGCGCCATCTGCGACGAGTTCGGCATCGTCTACATCGCCGACGAGGTCATGGCCGGCTTCGGCCGCTGCGGCGAGTGGTTCGCCGTCGACCACTGGGGCGTCGTCCCCGACCTCATCGCGTTCGCGAAGGGCGTCAACTCCGGCTACGTCCCCCTCGGCGGCGTCGCGATCAGCGAGCGCATCGCGCGCACGTTCGACGAGCGCGTCTACCCCGGCGGGCTCACGTACTCCGGACACCCGCTGGCGTGCGCGACCGCGGTCGCGTCCATCCGCATCTTCGAGGACGAGGGCATCCTCGAGCACGTCCGCGCGCTGGGCGCCGACGTCATCGGACCGGAGCTGGCGAAGATCGCCGAGAAGCACCCGTCCGTCGGCGAGGTGCGCGGCCTGGGCGTCTTCTGGGCCGTCGAGCTCGTCCGCGACGCCGACACGCACGCGCCACTGGTGCCGTACAACGCGAGCGGCGGCGACGCCAAGCCGATGAACGAGTTCGCGGCCGCGTGCAAGAAGCGCGGATTGTGGCCGATGACCCACTTCAACCGCACCCACGTCGTGCCGCCCTGCACGATCACCGAGCAGGAGGTGCGCGACGGGCTGGCGATGCTCGACGACGCGCTCGAGGTGGCCGACTCGTACTACGGCGCATAGGACGTCAGCGACACCTGGCTGAAATCTCGCCGCACCACACTGCACACGAACCCGCCGAGGAGGCACGGATGACGAAGGTGATCGCTGCGATCTCGCAGACCACCTGGACCGGCGACAAGGAGTCGATGCTCGACCGGCACGAGCAGTTCGCCCGCGACGCCGCCGAGCAGGGAGCGCAGGTCATGTGCTTCCAGGAGCTGTTCTACGGCCCGTACTTCGGCATCACGCAGGACCAGAAGTACTACCGCTACGCGGAGCCGGCGGACGGTCCGATCGTGCAGCGCTTCGCCGCGCTCGCCGAGGAGCTCGGCCAGGTCATGGTGCTGCCGATCTACGAGGAGGAGCAGACCGGCGTCTACTACAACACCACCGTCGTGGTCGACGCCGACGGCACGATCCTCGGCAAGTACCGCAAGCACCACCTGCCTCACCTGGACCGGTTCTGGGAGAAGTTCTACTTCCGCCCCGGCAACCTCGGCTACCCGGTGTTCGACACCGCCGTCGGCAAGGTCGGCACCTACATCTGCTACGACCGGCACTTCCCCGAGGGCTGGCGCGAGCTGGGCCTCAACGGCGCGCACATCGTGTTCAACCCCAACGCCACCAAGCCGGGACTGTCCAACCGGTTGTGGGAGGTCGAGGGCCCGTGCGCCGCGGTGGCCAACGGCTACTTCGTGCTGCAGCCCAACCGGGTCGGCCGTGAGGACAACGAGTACGGCGACCTGGCCGTCGACTTCTACGGCACCAGCCAGGTGATCGACCCGCGCGGCAACTTCGTCGGCGAGCGCGGCTCGGCCGACAAGGAGGAGCTGCTCGTCCGCGAGCTCGACATGGACCTCGTGCAGCAGATGCGCGACGACTGGCAGTTCTACCGTGACCGCCGTCCCGACTCCTACACCAGGATTGCTCAGCCGTGAACGCAGTGAACGGATCGATGTCACAGTGTCGTGCTTCGCTGGCCGAGCGAAGCGAGGTCAAGCCATGAGCAGAACACTGATCACCGGCGGGACGGTCGTCTCGTCCACCGGCACCGCCCACCAGGACGTCCTCGTCGACGGCGAGACCATCGCCGCCGTGCTCGCGCCGGGCGCGTTGCCCGACCTGCAGCCCGACCGGACGATCGACGCCACCGGCAAGTACGTCATCCCCGGCGGCATCGACGCGCACACCCACATGGAGATGCCGTTCGGCGGCACCGAGGCGTGCGACACGTTCGAGACCGGCACCCGCGCGGCCGCGTGGGGCGGCACGACCACGATCATCGACATGGCCGTGCAGACGGTCGGCCAGCGCGTGCAGGACCGCCTGCAGGTGTGGCACGAGAAAGCCGCCGGCAACTGCGCGATCGACTACGCGTTCCACCAGATCATCGGCGACGTGAACGACGAGTCGCTGAAGGCGATGGACGAGCTCGTCGACGAGGGCGTGACCAGCTTCAAGCTGTTCATGGCCTACCCGGGCGTGTTCCTGTCGAGCGACGGCCAGATCGTGCGGGCCATGCAGACGGCCGCCGGCAACGGCGCGCTGATCATGATGCACGCGGAGAACGGCTCGGCCATCGACGTCTTCGTGCAGCAGGCGATCGAGCGGGGTGAGACCTCGCCGGTGAACCACGGGCTGACGCGCCCGTGGCAGATGGAGCAGGAGGCCACGCACCGCGCGATCATGCTGTCCGAGGTCGTCGGCACGCCGCTCTACATCGTCCACGTGTCGGCCGGGCAGGCGCTCGCCCGCATCGCCGAGGCCCGCAACGCCGGGCAGAACGTGTTCGGCGAGACGTGCCCGCAGTACCTGTACCTCTCGCTCGAGGAACAGCTCGGTGCCGAGGGCTTCGAGGGCGCGAAGTGGGTGTGCTCGCCGCCGCTGCGCAAGCGGTCCGAGGGCCACCAGGACGAGCTCTGGAAGTTCATCCGCACCGGCGACGTCACGTCCGTCTCGACCGACCACTGTCCTTTCTGCATGAAGGACCAGAAGGAACTGGGCCTGCAGGACTTCTCGAAGATCCCGAACGGCATGGGCACCGTCGAGCACCGCATGGACCTGCTGTTCCAGGGCGTCAAGGACGGCCGCATCAGCCTCGAGCGGTGGGTCGACGTCACCTCGACGTCCCCGGCCCGCATGTTCGGGATGTACGGCAAGAAGGGTGTCATCGCCGCGGGCGCCGACGCCGACATCGTCGTCTACGACCCGAACGGCCACACCTCCATCGGACTGGACAAGACGCACCACATGAACATCGACTACTCCGCCTGGGAGGGCTGGGAGATCGACGGCCACGTCGACCTCGTGCTCTCGCGCGGCGAGGTGGTCAAGGACGAGACCGGTTACGTCGGACGCAAGGGCCACGGCGCGTTCGTGAAGCGCGGCCTGTCCCAGAACCTGATCTGAGGCGATAGATGGACTTCGGCGTCGTCCTGCAGAACGATCCGCCCGCCGCACGGGTGATCGAGCTCGTGCGGCAGGCGGAGACGTACGGCTTCTCGCACGCGTGGACGTTCGACTCGCACCTGCTGTGGCAGGAGCCGTACGTCGTCTACAGCCAGATTCTCGCGTCGACGCGCAAAATCGTCGTCGGCCCGATGGTGACGAACCCGGCCACCCGCGACTGGACGGTCACCGCGTCCCTGTTCGCCACGCTCAACGAGATGTTCGGCAACCGCACCGTCTGCGGCATCGGCCGCGGCGACTCGGCCGTTCGCGTCATCAACGGCGCCCCGGTCACGCTGAAGACGCTGCGCGAGTCGATCGGCGTCATCCGCGGTCTCGCCAACGGCGAGGCGGTCGAGTACAAGGGCAACACGCTGCAGTTCCCGTGGTCCGAGGGGTCGCACCTGCCGGTGTGGGTGGCCGCGTACGGGCCCAAGGCGCTCGCGCTCACCGGCGAGGTCGGTGACGGGTTCATCCTGCAGCTCGCCGACCCCGACATCACCGCCTGGTCGATCGCGGCCGTCCGCAAGGCGGCCGCCGACGCCGGACGCGACCCCGAGTCGATCACCATCTGCGTCGCGGCGCCGGCGTACGTCACCGACGGCACCGAGGACGGCCTGCAGCACGGCCGCGACCAGTGCCGGTGGTTCGGCGGCATGGTGGGCAACCACGTCGCCGACATCGTCGGGCGGTACGGGGCCGACGGTGCCGCCATCCCCCGCGCGCTGAGCGACTACATCGCCGGCCGGCAGGGTTACGACTACAACTCGCACGGCAAGGCCGGCAACACGCACACCGATTTCGTGCCGGACGAGATCGTCGACCGGTTCTGCCTGGTCGGCCCGGTCGAGCATCAGGTCGCTCGGCTCGAGGAGCTGCGGGCGCTGGGGGTCGACCAGTTCGCCGTCTACCTGCAGCACGACGCGAAGAACGAGACCCTCGCCGCGTACGGCGACAAGGTCATGCCCGCGGTCAACGTGCGCAAGGCGGCCAGGAGTTGACGTCGGTGACGTCACGACCCACGCGCGACGCGCCGCCGGCGCCGGCAGCGGCACGCCGGATGCGGCCCACCCGGGCCACCGGCCTCGGCTGGTTGCGGCGCGCGGCGTTCGCGGTGCTGGGCTTCGTGCTCGTGCTCGCGATCTGGGAGCTGTACAAGTCGTTCGGGCCGGCCGACGGCGTGAGCGTCGGCGGCGTGCGCCTGCTGCCGCGCACCACCGACGCCGCCATGCCCAGCCTGGGCCGCATCTGGGACGCGTTCGGGGCACCCGAGGTCGGCGGGTCCGTGCTGTCGCTCGACGCCCCGCCGACGGTGTTCGACTCGGTGTTCTCGGCCGCGTGGCACTCGCTCGCGTGGGCGGGCGCCGGGTTCGTGCTCGGCGTCGCCGTCGGATTGCTGCTGGCCCTGCTCATGGACGCCGTCGGGCTGTTCGAGAAGGCCCTGCTGCCCTACGTGGTCCTCAGCCAGACCGTTCCCCTCATCGCGCTCGCCCCGCTGGTCACGAACTGGGGCGACGGGTCGAGCTTCGGGCCCATCCCCTGGCGCACCTGGATGTCGGCGTCGTTGATCGCCGCCTACCTCGCGTTCTTCCCGGTCGCGGTCGGCATGGTGCGCGGCCTGAAGTCGCCGGCCGCCGTGCACCGCGAGTACTTCCGCGCCGCGAACGCGGGCTGGTGGCCGACGCTGGTACGGCTCAAGCTGCCGGCCTCGGTCTCCTACCTCGTGCCCGCGCTGCGGCTGGCCGCGGCCGGCGCCGTCGTCGGCCAGGTCGTCGCCGAGATCTCCATCGGCCTCGAGGGGGGCATCGGTCGCCTGATCATCAGCTACTCGACCGGCGCCACGGGCGACCCGTCCCGCGTCTACACCGCGGTCATCGGCGCGGCCGTGCTCGGCCTCGTCGCCGCCGCCATCGTCAGCCTGTTCGACCTCGGCCTGCGCCGCTTCAAGACGGAGTCGTCATGACCGATACCCGGGGCGACACCGCCACCGGCACCGACGCTGTCGTCCTGCGGGACGTCGCCAAGACCTTCACCACGAAGTCGGGGACGGTGCAGGCGCTGTCCGACATCGACCTGACCGTCCGCGCGGGCGAGTTCGTGTCGCTCATCGGACCGTCCGGATGCGGCAAGTCGACGCTGCTGCGGGTGATCGCCGATCTGTTGCCGCCGACATCCGGTGCGGTCACCGTCAACGGGCGGACGGCCAAGGCCGCCCGGCTCGGACGCGAGTACGGCTTCGCGTTCCAGCAGGCGGGCCTGCTCGACTGGCGCACCGTGCAGGCGAACGTCGAGCTGCCGCTCGAGCTGCACGGGGTCGACAAGGGCAAGCGGCGGGCGCGCGCGCAGGAGCTGCTCGAGATGGTCGGCCTGTCCGACTTCGCGCGACAGCGTCCGCCGCAGTTGTCCGGCGGCATGCAGCAGCGCGTCGCCATCGCCCGCGCGCTGGCCGAGAAGCCCGCGCTGCTGCTGATGGACGAGCCCTTCGGCGCCCTGGACGAGATGACCCGCGAGCGCATGCAGGACGAACTGGTCCGCATCGCCGGCGAGACGTCGGCGGCGGTGGTGTTCGTGACCCACTCGATCCCCGAGGCCGTCTACCTGTCCGACCGCGTGGTCGTCATGTCCCCGCGCCCCGGACGGATCGCCTCGATCGTGCCCGTCGGCCTGCGGCACCGGGCGGACGGATCGGCGCGCACCGGCACCGAGATCCGCGAGGCGCCCGAGTTCTACGCCGCGATCACGAAGGTGCGCGAGGCGCTGCGCGGCCGCGAGACGTCCGACGCCGTCCCCGACCTCGCGAAGGGTGCCTTGTGACCGCCGCGCGGCGCGTGGCGTCCAACGTCGCGCCGCCGCTGGCGTTCGGCGTGCTGTTCCTGCTCGCCTGGCAGGCGCTCGTGCGCTGGCGCGACATCGAGTCGTTCGTGCTGCCCGCGCCGACGGACATCTGGAGCGCCTTCACCCGCAACTTCTCCCGCATTCTCGAGGCCGCCGAGCGCTCGGGCACGAACGCGCTCGTCGGGCTCGTACTGGGTGGCGCCGTCGCGGTGCTCGCCGCGGCGCTCGCGACCCGCATCCGCGTGGTCGACGAACTGGTGACGCCGCTGGTCGCCGCTCTGGCCGCGATGCCGATCGTCGCGCTGGCCCCGCTGCTGAACAATATGTACTCGTCGACCTCGGCCATGCCGCGGCGCATCGTCGTCGCCGTCGCTGCGTTCGTCCCGATCTTCACGAACGTGGCCCGCGGCTTGAAACGGCTGCGGCCGGTGCACGCCGAGCTCATGGCCAGCTACGCGGCGTCGGGCACCGACGTGTTGCGCACCATCCGCATCCCCACCGCGCTGCCGTACTTCTTCACCGGCCTGCGCATCGCCGCCTCGCTCGCGGTGATCGCGTCGGTGGTCACCGAGTACTTCGGCGGGCTCAAGGACGGGCTCGGGTCGCGCATCACGTCGTCGGTGTCGGCGACCGACTATCCCGCCGCGTGGGCGTCCGTGCTGGGTGCCGTGCTGCTCGGTCTGCTGTTCTACGTCGTCGCGCTCGGTCTCGAACGCGTCGCGATGCGTGGACGCGCCGACGTGACGGGCTGACAGACCTTTCGCGGGCAGCGCCGCCCGGCCATCATCACCACTCACATCACAGCTCCTATTGGGGGACGCAATGGGCAGTTCGATCCGGAAGATGATCGCGACCGGCGCCGCCGTGCTCACGGTCGGCGGCGTCACTGCCGCGTGCGGCAGCGACAGTGACGGCGGAGGCGGCGGAGGTGGAGGCGGCGACCTGACCAAGGTCAAGCTGCAGCTGCAGTGGTTCACGCAGGCGCAGTTCGCCGGCTACATCGCCGCGCTGAAGAAGGGCTTCTACAAGGACGCCGGGCTCGACGTGTCGATCCTGCAGGGCGGCGTCGACATCGTGCCGCAGACCGTGCTCGCCAAGGGTCAGGCCGACTACGCGATCGCGTGGGTGCCGAAGGCGCTGCAGTCGCGCGAGAAGGGCGCGCAGATCACCGACGTCGGTCAGGTCTTCCAGCGCTCCGGCACGCTGCAGGTGTCGTTCAAGAACAAGAACATCACCACCGCCGCCGACCTCAAGGGCAAGACCGTGGGCGACTGGGGCTTCGGCAACGAGTACGAGCTGTTCGCCGGCATGACGAAGGCGGGCATCGACCCGGGCAGCGGCGTGAAGATCGTGCAGCAGCAGTTCGACATGAACGCCCTGCTGTCCGGTGACATCGACGCCGCGCAGGCGATGATCTACAACGAGTACGCGCAGGTGCTCGAGGCGAAGAACCCGAAGACGGGCAAGCTCTACACCCAGTCGGACTTCAACACGATCAACTGGAACGACGAGGGCACCGCGATGCTCCAGGACGCCATCTGGGCGAACACGACCAAGCTGAAGGACAAGAAGTACCAGGACACGACGGTCAAGTTCCTCAAGGCGAGCTACAAGGGCTGGATCTACTGCGCCAAGAACGCCACGGAGTGCCGTGACCTGGTCGTGGCCGCCGGCTCGAAGCTCGGCGCCAGCCACCAGCTGTGGCAGACCAACGAGGTCAACAAGCTGATCTGGCCGTCGCCGAACGGCATCGGCATGGTCGACAAGACAGCGTGGGACCGGACCGTCACGATCGCGTCGGGCACGAAGAACATCGACGGCGACACGGTGCTCACCGGGGCGCCGAAGGGCCTGGCGTACACGAACGAGTACACCGAGAAGGCGCTGGCCGAGCTCAAGAAGGACGGCGAGGACGTGACCGGCAAGGACTACAAGCCGATCACGGTCACGCTCAAGGCCGGGGGCAGCTGACCGTCGCGCGCCGGGCGTGCGGGATGCTGGGCGGATGCCAGAGTCCGCACCCGATCTCGCCGCCCGGCTGCTCGACGCCCAGGTCGCCTGGATCGTCGACCGCCTCACCGGTGACGAGTTCGCCACGCTGATCGGCGAGGCCGTCGACGACCTCTTCGAGATCGGCGCGCGTGTGCCGCTCGAGTCGATCGCCGACCCGGACGCGATCAAGTCGGTCGTCCGCCGCGCGCTCGCCGGGTCGGCGGGCAGCCCGCTCGTCGAGTCGATCGTCGACACCGCGGTCGACGCGGTGTACGACCTGCGCACCGCCGACGACCACGAACTCGGTGCCGTCGTCGCGCGCGAGCACGTGGACGCCCTGGTCACCAAGGTCCTCTCGATGCGGCAGTTGCACGAGCAGGTCATGGCCCGCATGTTCGAGAGTCCGGCCGTCGGCGACATCGCCTCGCAGTTCGTCGGGCGCATCGTGTCCGATTTCGTGAACGCCAACCGCGAGCGCATGGAGAAGCTGCCCGGCGCGAAGTCGCTCATCGGCATCGGTCTCGGCGCGGCGAACAAGGTGCGGACGGCGACGCAGGACACCTTCATCGGCGACGCCGCGGGCAAGGGCGCGCAGTTCGCCATCAAGCGCACCAACGCCGCCACCCGCGACCTGCTGCAGGACGCGCGGCTGCGTGAGGCCGCGCTCGAACTGTGGGACCTGCAGGCCGCCGAGACCGTGGCGGCCCTGCGGGAGTACGCCTCGGCCGGCGACCTCCGGGAGCTCGCGCAGATCGTCCGCCTGATCGTCGCCGACGCCCGCGACTCCGAGTACACCGGCCAGTTGATCGACGGCGTCGTCGACGCTGTGTTCGAGACCTACGGCGGACGGGACGTGGCCGACCTGCTGGGCGACCTCGGACTCACGCCCGACGAGCTGCGCCAGACCCTCGAGCAGATCGCGCCCATGCTGCTCGAGACGCTGCGCGACACCGGCGACCTCGAGCATCTCGTCCGGTCCCGTCTCGCCCCGTTCTTCGAGTCGGACGCCTACGCGGCGGCCGTGGCCGGGTAGCGCGCCGGAAATCGGCCGGGCGCTTCGCGAAGATCGGGACCGTCGCCCCGATTCGTCCGGACGGTCGTCCTGCTGCGTTCGGTTCCGGCGGTTTCTGTCGGACCCCGCCCGCATGATCGTCGGGTGCGCAGACACCTCACCCCGATCTCACTCCTCACGTCTCTGGTCACGGCCGCGGCCGGACTGACTCTCGCCACCGCGACGGACGCCGCCGCGGCCGCGACCTGCACCTACAAGCCCGTGCTGCCGAAGCGGGTGGTCGTCGGCCAGACCGTCGTCGGCTTGCGGGTCCCGCTGTCGGTCGTCGGCCCGGCGGCCTGTCGCAACGACAACATGTCCGCCTCGACCCAACTCGTCCGTGGCAAGGACTCCTACTTCTTGTCGTGGCTGTTCAGCACCGCGCCCGACACGCAATCCGTCTACGCCTTCACGATCGTCCCGGGCACCTACCGCACCACCGCGAGTACGTGCAGTGCCTACGACGCCGACTACAACGCGCTGTCCTGCACCATGACTGCCGCCTCGACCGTCATCAAGTTCGGCGGCAAGCCCCGCCTGACGGCCAGCCGGTCCGGTTCCAAGGTCAAGCTCCATGCCCGTGCGGCCCGCTTCGACGACTTCGACGACACGAAAGCCGTCACCGCCCCTGTCGCGCTGCAGCAGCTGAACGCGAAGGGCAAGTGGGTGACGTTGCGCCGGGCGACCGCGACGGCGTCGCGCGGCTACACCTGGACGTTCAACCGCACCAAGAAATACCGCTACCGGATCGTGCAGAGAGAGGTCGGCTCCACCTTCGGCGCCAACTCCCGCAGCGTCGTCAAGTAGCGTCGATCGGGTGAGCTCACCCGTGCGCTGGGGCGTCCTCGGCACCGCCAAGATCGCCCGTAGTTCGTTGCTCCCGGCGGTCGCGGCGGCGGGCGGGGTGGCGCACGTGGTGGGCAGCCGGTCGCCGGAACGCGCCCAGCAGTGGGCGCGCGAGAGCGGCGTCGGCGGGGGTACCGACTACGAGGGCGTCCTCGCCGACCCCGACGTCGACGTCGTCTACGTCGCGTTGCCGAACGACCAGCACGTCGAGTGGGCCCTCAAGGCCGCAGCCGCGGGCAAGGCCGTGCTGTGCGAGAAGCCTCTCGGGCTCGACGCCGCCGACGTGACGCGTCTCGTCGACACCCTCGAACCCGCCGCCCGGGTGTGGGAGGCCTTCGTCTTCCCGTTCCACCCGCAGTCCGAGCGCGTCGCCGCGCTGCTCACCGAACTCGGGGAGCCGCTGCAGGTGGTCTCGGAGTTCCACTTCACCGTCTCCGGCGACACCAACATCAGGCTCAACGACACCGGCGGCGGCGCGCTGTACGACGTCGGCTGCTACCCGGTGCGACTCGGCCGACTGCTGCTCGGGTCCGAGCCGACGGCCGCCCACGGCAGCGCCGTGCTCGCCGACAACGGCATCGACCTGTCGACGACGGCCGTGCTCGACTTCCCTGGCGACCGCCGCCTCGTGCTGTCGTGCAGCCTGCAGCGACCCGCCTCGACCGCGACCCGCATCATCGGCTCGGCGGCGACGTTGGAGATCGACAACCCGTTCCACCCGAAGCCCGGCGACGCCGTCCGGCTGGTGCGCCGCGGTGAGGTCGTCGAGACGATCCCCGCCGACGAGCGCACCGCGTTCACCCACGCCGTCACCCACGTCCAGGACGTCGTCCGCGGCGCCGCCGAGCCGCGTCACACCGTTCCCGTCGACGGGCTCGCACAGTCGGTCGCGCTCGACCTCGTGCGGCGCGCGGTCGGCCTCTGACCCGTCGGCCTCTGATCCGTCGGCGCTCGGCCCGTCGGCGCTCGGCCCGTCGGCGCTCGGCCCGTCGGCGCTCGGCCCGTCGGCGCTCGGCCCGTCGGCGCTCGGCCCGTCGGCGCTCGGCCCGTCGGC
>NZ_BAAGUN010000004.1:0-74649 GCF_054781375.1 Jatrophihabitans fulvus | reverse complement strand
CGCTCGGCTCGTCGGTGACCGACCCGACCGCGACCGACCCGACCGCGACCGACCCCGTGCGCCTCGTCAGGCACCCCCCTTTCGAAATCTGTAATACACGCAGATCTGCGTGTATTACAGATTTCGACACAGGGGGTGCCGGGGGGCGACAGGCGCCCGGGAGCGTGTCCGGTTCTTCCCCCTTGCCCGCATTGGTCCGGACCACCTAGCCTGCGAGCACAGGACGCTCCCCGGGAGGGCTCATGGCTCGCACAGCGCACACCGCCCGCGTCGCCCGCGTCGCCCGCGTCGATCGCGTCGCCCGCGCATCGCGCGCCGGACGCCGCACGATCCGTGGCGCGATCGCCGCCGTCGCCGTGACCACCGCGGTGACGACGGGCCTGGTCGCGAGCGGGGGTGTCCAGGCGGCCCCGTCGGCGGCGGACCCGACGTTGCGCGACCGGTTGACGACGATCCTCGGCGACGCGCGGCTGTCCGGGGCGTCGGCGGCTCTCAGCGTGCGTGACCTCGACACCGGAACCACGCTGTTCGAACAGAACGCCGCGACGCGACTGCTTCCTGCGTCGAACGCCAAGCTGCTGACGTCGGCAGCGGCCCTGGACCTGCTCGGTCCGTCGTACCGGTTCACCACGGATGTGCGGACGGCGAAGGGGGTGCTCTACCTGCGCGGCACGGGCGACCCCACGACGATGGCCGCCGATTACGACCGGCTCGCCGCGGGCGTGCGGCGCGCCGGCATCCGCTCGGTGCGCGGCCTCGTCACGGACGACACGGCGTTCGACCACGTTCCGCTCGCGCCGTTCTGGGCGTGGGACGACGAGCCGTACTACTACTCCGCGCAGACGTCGGCACTGACGGTCGCGCCGAACACCGACGGCGACGCGGGCACCGTGCTCGTCGACGTCCGCCCCGCCCACCGCGCCGGTGCGCGGCCGACGATCACGATGACACCCGCGAACCGCTGGCTGCGCGTGCACAACACCGCCACGACCGGCGCCGCGGGCTCGGCGCCGACGGTGTCGATGGACCGCGAGCACGGCCGCAACGTCCTCGACGTCACCGGCTCGATCCCCGCGGGCGGCGAGACCTACGAGGACCAGCCGACGGTCGAGCGTCCGACCGGGCTCGCCGCGGACGTCTTCACGCGGGCGCTGACCCGGCACGGCGTGCGGGTGGGAGGTCCGGTCCGCGACGCCACCACTCCGTCCGGCGCACGGGTCGTCGCGACCCACCGATCGGTCACCCTGGCGGCGTTGCTGACGCCGTGGCTCAAGCTCTCGAACAACATGATGGCCGAGACGGTCGTCAAGGCGATCGGACGGAAGGTCTCGGGCACCGGCAGCTGGGCCGCGGGCACGGCCGCGGTCGTCGCCGAGCTGGACCGGCTGGGTCTCGACACCTCGACGCTGCAGCTCGAGGACGGATCAGGTCTCGGGCGCGCCGACTACGCCACCACGCAGCAGCTCGTAGCCCTGCTCGCCACCGCACGCTCGAAGCCGTGGTTCGGCACCTGGTACTCGGCGCTCCCCATCGCCGGCAACCCCGACCGCCTCGTCGGCGGGACGCTGCGCAACCGGCTGCGCGGCACGCCTGCCGCGGACAACCTGCACGCCAAGACCGGATCGATGACCGGTGTCAGCGCGCTGTCCGGCTACGTCACCGACGCTGCCGGCCACCACCTCGCATTCTCGATGATCAGCAACAACATGGTGGGCGGCGACGTGAAGCCGCTCGAGGACGCCGTGGCGCTGACGCTGGCCCGGCACGGTGGCGCGGACGCGTCGACGCGGGTGACGATCCGTCCGGCCACGGGTCCCGCGTCAGTGCTCGAATGCTCCTGGACCCGCACCTGCTGACCGCTCGACCGGAGGACGGATCACCAGCACCGCCACGACCACGGCGAGCACGATCGCAGTGAGGAACACCGGCACCGGCAGCAACGGGTCGAGCAGCACGAGGACGGCGCCGACCGGCACCACGGTGTTGACCACGGAGTCGGCGCTGCCGCGCAGCGCGAGCCACCAGATGCCGAGCACGAACACCGCGACCGGCACCGTGACGGTGAAGGACGCGGCGACGTCGCCGAGTTCCGTGTGGTCGGTGGCGGCGTCGATCTCGACCTCGATGCCGGCCGAGAACGCAGCCGCGGCCGCGAAGACGAAGTAGTGCACGTAGCCGTAGCGCAGCGATTGCCGCAACGAGCCGATGGCCACGTGGTGCGGCGGCCAGAAGTAGATCCACCACAGCGCGGCCGTCACGACGAGCGCGGTGACCGAGATGCCGATCAGCGGCGCGAGCGCCTCGTCCTCGTTGACGGCCTCGATGACCGCGTTCGCCGAGGCCAGCAGGCTCTCACCGAGCAGGATCAGCGTGAACAGCCCGTACCGCTCGGTGATGTGATGCGCATGCCACGGCGTCGTGCCGCGACGCTCGGCCACCGCCGGTACCGCGATCTCGGCGAGGATCAGCACGACGATCGCCACCGGCCGCACGTCGTGCGGCAGCGCCAGGGCCGCCAACCACAGCACCTGCACGGCGGCGATACCCACGGCGTAGGTGCGGCACGTGCGGCGCAGGGCGGCGTCCTCGCCGCGCGACGCGCGCAGCCACTGCCCCACCATGGCGACTCGCATGACGACGTACCCGGCCACGATGATCACGGGGTTGCCGTCGTCGAAGAACCGATGGATGCCCGCGGCGAGAACGAGCACACCGCCCATCTGGACGATGGTCATCACGCGGTACAGCCAGTCGTCCGTCGCGTACGAGGTGGCGAACCACGTGAAGTTCATCCACGCCCACCAGATCGCGAAGAACACGATGGCGAACCTGCCGAGCCCGTCGAGCACGTGGTCCTCGGTCAGGTAGTGGTGCAGCTCGACCGCGGCGATGCTCACCGCCACCACGAAGACCAGGTCGAAGAACAGCTCGAGCGAGCTCGCCACCCGGCCGGGCTCGTGCGGGTCCCGGGGCCGCATCGGCAGCAGGCGGGCACGGCTCGGCGTCGGGGCTGACGTCATGGTCGGTCAGTCTTCCACCAGCACGGCGTGCCAGCGACGCCGCGCGGCGAACACCTCCGGACGGCCGCGGCCGAAGTGCACGTGGTTGGTCAACAGCACAGCCCAGCGCCCCGTGACCGGGTCGAGAGCGACGCTGGTGCCGGTGAAGCCGGTATGGCTGACCGCGCCGTCCCCCCACCCGGCGGACAGGATGTCGTGACCGTCGCCGCGGCACGTCCAGCCGAGCCCACGATGTCCGCCGAGACCGGCCGTGCGGTCACGGAACGCGTCCGACGGCCACGTCCCGTCCCGCCACGGCGCGAGCAGGGCGAGCACGTCGGCGAGCGACCCGAACAGCCCGGCGTGCCCGGCGACTCCCCCGGCGAGCTGGGCGTTCTCGTCGTGCACGACTCCCAGCGTGGGAACGCCGTCGTAGATCTCGGTGGCGGCGATGCGCCCGGCCCACGAAGCGGGCGGACGGAACCGGGCACCGCCGGGCAGGCCGTCCGCCAGCTCGTCCAGCGGACGGCCGCTGACGGCGACGACGGCACCGCCCACCAGCACGAACCCGATGTCGGAGTACGCGACCCGCGTGCCCGGCCCGGCCTCGAGCGGCACGGCCGCGGCCTGGCGCACGAGCTCGTCCGACGACGTCGCCGTGAACCGCACGTGCGCCGGCAACCCCGACGTATGCGTGAGCAGGTACTCGACCGTGAGCCGCGGATCGACGTCCGGCAGGTACTCGCGGACGGCAGCGTCGAGCGCGAGGTGACGCAGCGCCAGCGGTGTCGTCACGAGCACCTTCGTCAGCGACGCGAGATCGAACACGGTGTCGGCGGTGAACGGGCGTCCGACGGTGGTGTCGGCCTGCCCGAGCACCCAGGTCCGTTGGACTTCGGAACCCACTCCGACCGCGGCGACGACCCCGGGCCACAGCCCGGCCGCGACCCCCTCGTGCAGCAGCTCGTCCGCCGCGGTGACGTTCACCCGTACGTGTGCTCGGTGCTGCCCGACGCGAGCGCGGTGACGGCCCGGAAGCAGCGGATCGCCTGCTTCATCGTCGGCAGCTCCCACGCCACACGGCGGACGTCGACCTGCTCGACGTCGGGGATGCCCGTGCACAGCACCACGGGATTCGTCGAGTCGAACTCCACCTCGTAGCGCCACGGCCCCGAGGAGGACGGCACGGCGGGCAGCGGGTCGAGCGCCCCGGCGGCCGCGTCGCGGATCCAGGCGGACGTCCGCTCGGGTGCGTGGCAGATCGCGGTGTAGCGGTCGACGCACTCCTTGACCGCGACGAGCGCGGCATCGGGCGCGTAGGTGCGGGCGTCGTCGCAGGCGCGGTCGTCGCCGGTGACGAGAACGACGGGCACGCCGAACTCGGCGGCGAGCGCGGCGTTCATGTACCCCTCACTGCAGGGCGCGCCGTTGAGCCAGACGCCGGTGATCGTCCCGGGCAGGTAGGTGTGGGCGAGCACGCCCTGCTGGCCCGCGCCGGCGTGGTAGCCGACGAACGCGACGGCGTCGTACCCGCGGTCGATGCCCTCCATCATCGACCAGGGCTTGTGCCGTCCGGTGAGCAGCGCGGCCCGGGCGTCGAGGCGGTCGCGCAGCAGGTTGCGCTGCGTCGAGTGCGCCTCGTTGACCAGCACCTCGGTCGCGCCCGCGTCGAAGAAGCCCTGGACGGCCGCGTTGACGTCGTCGGTGAAGAACTGCCGGTGGTACTCCCACCGCGGGTTGCCCGGTTCGACGTCGTCGGGCCACGTCACGCCGGTGACGCCCTCCATGTCAGCCGAGACGAGCACCCGCACCGGCGGCCTCCTTCGACAGCGTCGTGCCCGCGAAGTGGCACGCCACTCCGGCGGCGTCCGCATCGAGCACGGCGGGGTCGTCCCGCTCGCACGCGGACACGTCCGTTCCCGCGGCGGCGAGGTCGCGCCGCCGCGGGCAGCGGGGGTGGAAGCGGCATCCGGACGGGATCGCCGTCGGGTCCGGGGGCTCACCGGGGATGAGCGGCGGAAGCTGTTCGCGGGTGGCGTCGGGGACGACAGCCAGCAGCGCCTGCGTGTACGGGTGCTGCGGCCGCAGCAGGACGTCCTCGACGGTGCCGACCTCGACGATGCGCCCGAGGTACATCACCGCGACGCGGTCGGCGATGTTCCACGCCAGACCGAGGTCGTGGCTGACCACGAGCGCCGAGAGCCCGAGCTCGTCGCGCAGTGACAGCAGCAGCGCGAGGATCTCGCCCCGCACGGACGCGTCGAGCGACGCGACCGGCTCGTCCGCCACGAGGACGGACGGGTTCAGCGCGAGCGCACCCGCGATGACGACACGCTGCTGCTGCCCGCCGGACAGCTCGTAGGGGTACCGGTCGACGAACGTCTCGGGCGGACGCAGCCCGGCCCGCGACAGCGACTCGTGCACGAGCTCGTCGAGCCCGTCGCGGAGGCCGTGCAGCCGCGGGCCCTCGGCCACGGCGTCGTACACGTTCTGTCGCGGGTTCAGCGCACCACCCGGGTCCTGCAGGACGAGCTGCACGCTGCGCCGGTACTGCTTGAGCGCCTTCGCGCGGAACGGACGGGGCACGCCGGCGCACGCGATCGACCCGTGCGTGGGCTCGACGAGCCCGACGATGGCGCGCGCGAGCGTCGACTTGCCGCAGCCGGACTCGCCGATGAGCGCGACGATCTCGCCCGCGCCGACGGTCAGGTTGACGCCGTCGACCGCCTTCGCCGGCGGACGCCCGCGCCGGGCGGGGTACACGACGGACAGGTCGTCGATGTCGATGCCGTTGCTCGGGGTGCTCACACCGTCACCGGCTTCCGTCCGGGCTGCACCTTGAGGCAGGCCGAGCGGTGGTCGGGACCGGCGTCCCACAGTTCGACCGGCTCGGTGTCGCAGGCGTCGAACCGTTCCGGGCAGCGGGGCGCGAACGGGCACCCCGTGCCGAGTGCGCGCGGGTCGGGCGGGTCGCCGGGCAGGCCCGCGGGCGCCCGGCGCGACGCGGGGTCGCCGATGCGGGGGAACGCCGCCGCCAGGGCACGCGTGTAGGGGTGTTTCGGCGCGGACACCAGCTGGTGCGACGGTCCGGTCTCGACGACCTGGCCCGCGTACATGACGGCCATGCGCTCGCAGGTCTCGGCGAGCACGGTCAGGTCGTGGCTGATCATCATCATGCCGATGCCCGCGTCGCGCACCAGGTCGGCGAGCAGGGACAGCACCTGCGCCTGCACGATGACGTCCAGGGCGGTGGTGGGTTCGTCGGCGATGACGAGCTTCGGACGGCACGCGAGTGCCATCGCGATCATGACGCGCTGCCGCTGCCCGCCGGACAACTCGTGCGGGTACGCGTCGCGTCGCCGCGAGGGCACGCCGACGCTGTCGAGCAGGTCGGCGACGCGGCGGCTCACCGCGGCGCCGCGGATCTTCTCGTGCAGTTCGATGGGTTCGGCGATCTGGCTGCCGATGGTGCGGACGGGGTTGAGCGCGCTCATCGCGCCCTGGAACACGACGGACGCCTGCGCCCAGCGCACCGCGCGCAGCTCGCCCCAGCGTGCGGTGGTGAGCTCGGTGCCGTCGAACTCGACCGAGCCGGTCACCTTCGCCGAGTCGGGCAGCAGGCGCAGCAGGGCCAGCGCCAAGGTCGACTTGCCCGACCCGGACTCGCCGGCGACACCGAGCGTCTGCCCGGCATCGAGGTCGACGTCCACACCGCGGACGGCCGGAACGTCGGTCGCACCGGTGCGGTAGGTGACGGAGAGATCGCGCACGCGCAGCAGCATCAGCGCCCCCTCGGGTTGAGCACGGTCTCGACCGCGCGGCCGACGAGCGTGAACCCGAGCACGACGACGAGGATCGCCAGGCCAGGCGGCAGCACGTACCACCAGGCGCCGCCGCTGACGGCGCCCTGCCCGAACGCGTCGTGCAGCATGCCGCCCCACGACACCTCGCCGTCGCCACCGAGACCCAGGAACGTCAGCGTCGTCTCGGCGAGGATCGCGCTCGCGACGGTGAGCGTCGCCGACACCAGGATCAGCGGCGCGACGTTCGGGAACACGTGCCGCGCGACGATCTGCAGGTCACCGGCGCCGAGCACCTTGGCGCGCTCGACGAACGGACGGGCCTCGACCGCGAGCGTCTGCGCGCGCACGAGCCGCGCGGTACTCGTCCACGAGGTCACCGCGATGGCGATCGTGATCGACACCTGCCCTCGTTCGAGAACTGCCGCCAGCGAGATCGCCAACGGCAGGGCGGGCAGGGCGATGAACCAGTCGGTGACGGTCATGAGGATACGGCCGACAAGTCCCTGGTAGTGCCCGGCCAGCAGGCCGACCACGCTGCCCAGCACCATCGTCAGGGCGGTGGCGATCAGACCCACGAGCAGCGACGAGCGCGAGCCCCAGATCAGCAGCTCGGCGACGGAACGCCCGGCCTGGTCGGTGCCGAGCCAGTAGTCGGCGCTCGGTCCCTGCAGGCTCGGGCCGGTCGCCTGCGTGACGTCGAGGTCGGCGTCGGAGATGAACAGGGGCGCGGTCAGCGCGCCCAGCGCGGTCAGCGCCAGCACCGTGAGCCCGGCGACGCCCGTGGGCATGCGGACGAGTTGCGCGAACACACCACGGCGACCTTGCCGCCCCGGCACCGTCACCGGGGTCTCGAGGGCGGTCACTGCGCACGCACCCGCGGGTCGAGCCACCGGTAGAGCAGGTCGGCGACGAGGTTCATCGCGATGACCGAGGCGCTGAAGAACAGGAAGCAGCCCTGCAGCAACTGCACGTCCGGGCCGTTGAGCGCCTGGTAGGTCAGATAACCCAACCCGGGCCACGAGAACACGGTCTCGACGGTGATGGCGCCGCCGATGATGCCGCCGAGGTGCAGGAAGATCACGGTGACGGACGGCAGCAGCGCGTTGGGCACCGCGTGCCGGCGCCGCACGACGTCGTCGCGCAGGCCTTTCGCGCGCGCGGTGAGCAGGTACGGGCTGCCGAGCTCGTCGATGATCGACGACCGCATGATCGTCAGGTACTGCGCGAACACGACGAGAACCAGGGTCGTCACCGGCAGCACGAGGTGCTGGGCGGTGTCGAGCACCTCGCCGATCCACCCACCGGTCACCACCGGCGAGTTCATGCCGCCGGTCGGCAGGATGCCCGACAGCGGGCCGAGCCCGACGGCGAACACGACGAGCAGGATGAGCCCGAGCCAGAACGTCGGCACCGACCACAGCGTGATCGACGCGCCCGAGACGACGCGGTCGAAGGTGCTGCCGCGCCGCCACCCCGCGCGGGCGCCGAGCCACAGGCCGAGCGCCACCGAGATCACGGTCGACGTGCCGAGCAGCAGCAGCGTCGGGCCCAGCCGGTCGAGGATCAGCGACGACACCGGGCTGTTGAACTGGAACGAGTACCCGAGCCGGAAGTGGATCAGGTTGTCCCAGTAGTTCGCGTACTTCTCGCCCAGCGGCAGGTTCGCGCCGATCTGGTCCTCGAGCGCGCGCTTCTGCTCGGCGCTGACCTGACGTCCGCGGGTGATCGCGCCCGCCGGGTCCTTGGAGATGACGTTGAACAGCAGGAACCCGATGTTCAGCGCGACGAACAGGCTGACCACCGCGGCGAGCACCTTGCCGCCGAGGTAGCGCAGCAGCTGTCCACGGCCCGCGCCGGTGGGCGGCGTCTCGCGCGCCTCCGGTTCGTGTTCGGCCGCGACGAGCGCGGTCTCGGGCGAGCTGAGGGTCACGGTTACTCCCGGTCGGCAGCGGTCGAGCGGCGGCGCAGCAGCACGACGGCCGCGACACCGACGATCACGACGACCACCACGACGAGACCGACGACGAGACCGGTGTTCGACCCGCTGTCGGAACTCGCGGACGGCTCGGCGAGGCGCCAGTTGCGCGTGTAGTTCTGGTACGGGTAGAAGCCCTGCGCGTCGGCCTTGCCGGTGATGAAGTCCTTCGCCGAATCCTTCCGGACGGCCGACAGGTTGTTCTGGTAGTAGAGGATCAGGTCGACGTTCGCGTCGTAGAGGATCTTCTGCATCTGCGCCCAGATCGCGGCCCGCTCGCTCGTGTCGAACGTCTGCAACTGCTTGTTGTAGAGCGCGTCGTACTGCTTGTCGCAGAAGAACGCGTCGGTGTTGCCGTTGTCGCCCGCGGCGTTGTCGGGCAGCGTGCCGCAGGTCTGGATGCCGAGCAGGTAGGTCGGGTCGGGACCGGTGCCCCAGCCGTCCATGAACATGTCGAAGTCACCCTTGGACAGCTGGTCGTTCAGAGCACTCGAGCTCAGCGGCTCCGTCTTGACCTCGATGCCGACCTTCTTCAGCCAGCCGACGACGTACTCGGCGATCTGGGCGTCCGTGGTCGAGTCGGAGTGGGTGCCGAGCCGCAGGCTGAGTGCCTTGCCGGTCTTCGGGTCCTTGCGGACGCCGTCGCCGTTCTTCGTGTACCCGGCCTTGTCGAGCATGGCGTTCGCCGCGGACGGGTCGTACGGCGTGACCGTGCTCGGCTTCCACGTGAAGTTCGGGAAGGCGGGCGGCAGGTAACCCGCGCCCGTCTGGCCGAGACCGTTGAGCACCCGCTTCACCAGGGTCTGCTTGTCGATCGCCATCGCGATCGCCTTGCGCACCGTGGGATCGGTGAGCGCCGGGTTGCCCGTGCCGATCTTCTTGCCCGACTTGGTGCGGGCACCCGGGTTGATCTCGATGCCCGTCCAGCGCGCGCCGACCTGCGGGTAGGTCGTGATGCTGCCGTCCTTCTTCAGCGCCGCGAACTCGGTTGGCGTGATGCGGTCGACCTGGTCGATCTCACCGCTGCGCAGGGCGGACACGGCGGCGTCGTTGTTCTTGAAGTACTGCAGCACGACGGTGTCGTACTTCGGGGCGCCGAGGAAGAAGTCCTTGTTCGCCTTGAGCACGGTCGACTGCTCGGTCTTGTACGACTGCAGCGAGAACGGCCCGTAGCCGACGACCGGGGTGCTGGTGTTGGTGAAGTCGCCGAGCCCCTTCACCTTCGACTGCCACACGTGCTGCGGCACGATCGGCACCTGTCCGACGGAGTCGAGCAGGTTGACCTGCGGCGCCTTGGTGGTGATGACGACCGTGGTGTCGTCCGAGGCCTTCACCGAGGCGACGTTGTCGAGCAGCTGTCCGTTGGCGGTCGCCGCCGTCGGGTTGCTCAGGATGAGGTTCATCGTCCACGCGACGTCCTTGGACGTGATCGGCTTGCCGTCCGTCCACTTCAGGTTCTTGTGCAGCGCGAACGTCCAGGTCTTGCGGTCGCTCGTCGTCTTCCACGAGTCGGCGAGGTAGTGCTCGGGCAACCGCTTCGCGTCGCCCCACACCAGCGTCGGGTAGATCTGGCTGATCGGGTCCAGCTCGCCCTGCGCGTACGCCAGGAACGGGTTGAACGTGACCACCTGCGACAGCGAACCGACGGTGAACGTCGACGCGCCGTCGGCGCGGGCGGGGCGGCTCGGCAGCACCGAGACCAGCGCGGCCAGCACGAGGGCGAGCAGCGCGGCGAGACCGCGCCGGGCGCGGCCCGTGGCGACGTCTCCCGTGGCGGGGTTGCGACCGGTCATGGGGTCTCCTTCACTTCGGCTGTCACGAACGTGGACAGCACGTGGACACCGAACTCGAGGCTGTCGACGGGGATCTGCTCGTCGACGCCGTGCACGTAGCGCTCGGCGGGGAACTCGGGCGGGGTGCGGCCGGGCATGAAACCGAAGCAGTCGATGCCGAGGCGGGCGAACGCCTTGGCGTCGGTGCCGCCGCCGAGCACGAACGGCAGCACGAGGGCGTCGGGGTCGTGCCGCCGCACCGCGTCCGCCATGGCCGCGAACGCGGGTGAGGTGTGGTCGGCACCGACGGGCGCGGCGAAGCTGTCGAACTCGCGCGTGACCCGCGCGGGCAGCAGCGCGTCGACGGCGGCGAAGAACTCGTCCTCGAGACCGGGCAGGATGCGGCCGTCGACGTGCGCCACCGCCTCGGACGGGATGACGTTCACCTTGTACCCGGCGCTGAGCATCGTCGGGTTGAGCGAGTTCGCGAGGGTGCGCTCGACGTAGCCGTACGCGTCGCCGAGCGCCGCGCGCAGCCCGTCCGCGTCGGAGGCGTCGAGGCGGACGCCGAGCCGGTCGCCCACGCCGTCGAGGAACGCCTGCACGACGGGGATCGAGCGGACGGGCCACTCGATGTCGGCCAGCGCGGTGACGGCGCGGGTCAGTGACGTGACCGCGTTGTCGGCGGTGGTGCGCGAGCCGTGACCCGCCGTGCCGCGGGCTCGCAGCGTCATCCACGCCGTGCCGCGCTCCCCCGCGCCGATCGCGTAGAGCCGGCTGCCGTCGGGCAGCACCGTGAGCCCGGCACCCGACTCGCCGATGCCGGTGGTCACGCCCTCGAACAGCCCGGCGTGCTGCTCGACCAGGAAGCCCGCGCCGTACTCGCCGGTGTCCTCCTCGTCGGCGACGAACGCGAGGACGACGTCGCGGGCGGGCTGGTCGCCGCGGCGCGCGAGGTCCCGCGCGACGGCGAGCATCATGCCGTCCATGCCCTTCATGTCCAGGGCCCCGCGGCCGAGCAGGTGGCCGTCGCGCAGCTCGCCGCAGAACGGGTCGAAGGCCCAGTCGGACGCCTCCGCCGGAACGACGTCGAGGTGTCCGTGCACGAGCAGGCCCGGTGCGTCCCGGTCGCGTCCGGCGATGCGGACGACGGTGCTCGCCCGTCCCGGCGCCGACTCGAGCACCACGGGCTCGTAACCGCAGTCGGTGAGCTCGCCGGCGACCCACTCGGCCGCGTCGCGCTCGCCGCGGGAGTCGCCACCGCCGAAGTTCGTGGTGTCGAACCGGATGAGGGTGGCGGTGTCGGACACCGCGTCCCGGGCCAGGGTGCTCATCCGACGTCCTCGTACCACTGCAACGACTCGGCGACCGCGGCCTCGTGCTCGGCGCGGCGGGCGGCGCCCTTGGCGCCCGCGGCAGTGGCGGCCGCGAGAGCGTGGGCGAGGGCGACGACGGCCGGGCCCGCGGGCGCCGGTTCCGGGGCGACGACCCGCAGCACGTGCTCGGCGACCAGGGCCACCGGTGCCGACGTGTCGTCGGTGACGGCGACGACGGTCGCCCCGCGCTCGGCGAACTCGCGGGTGAGGCGGACGGTCAGCCGGCTGTACCGGCGGAAGCTGAAGACGGTGAGCGAGTCGCGGGCCTGCACGTCGGCGGCCGCGGCCAGGACGCCCGCGGCGCTGGGGTCGACGAGCACGACCTGTGCGAGGGCGGTCGTGAGGTCGGACGTGAACAATTGCGCGTATCCGCGCGAACGCAGGTCGCCGAAGACCCACCGCCGCCGGCTGCCCAGCACGGCGCCGGCGGCGGCCTCGAGCACGCCGGTCGCACGAGCGCTGACGAGCGTGTCGGTGACGGCCGCGGAGGCGAGCCGGGCGACGGCGTCCGGGTCGGGGCGGGACGTCGCCACCGACGTGGTGGCCCGCCGCCGCGGACGGGCGCCCGGCTGTTCACGGGCGGCCCGGTCACGGAGGTCGTCGAGGCCGTCGAAACCCGCGGCGCGGACGAGTTCGGTGACATCGGCCGACCGCACGCCGGCCGCGCGGGCGAGCTGCGCCGGACGCTGCGCCAGCGAGGCGGGGTAGTCGCGCGCGAGCTCGTCGACCAACCGGGGCGCCCGTCCACCGCACAGCAGGGCGGCTTCGCGCAGCAGGTCCAGCACCGGTGTCGGCGCGAACCCAGGGGCGGACCCCGCGGCGCGGGCCGACTGCGAGGAGCTGCTGTGCGCGGTGATGCCGTTCCCCCTTCCCGGCGACGGGTGGTCCGGACCTGATTCGGTACGAGTGAAGATGTCCTTTTGAATCCGTATACCGGATTTGTCGTTTCGGCATACTCTCACCACATGTCGCGCCTAACAACCCCTGGTGCCGAGGTCGGTCACGGCGCGCCGGAGGCCGCTCCGGCATCCCGTCCGGCGATCGACGACGGCGACGCCGATCGCCTGCTCGCAGCCCTCGGAACCCGTCTCGCGGAGGCGCGGCGGCGGCGCGGGGTGACGCTCGCGGTCGTCGCCGGACGCAGCGGGCTGTCACCGGCGTACGTCAGCCAGATCGAGTCCGGGGCGGCGAACCCGACCCTGCGCGCCCTCAGTCAGGTGGCCGCCGCCGTGGGCGTACGGCTGTCGTCGCTGCTCGACGGCCCACCGGCGCCGGAGCCGGCGGCGTTCGCGCCGCGCGTGAACCGCGCGGCTTTGGCGCACGGCCGCGCGGGGTCGCCGGGCGTGTGGGAGCACACCGCACCCGGGTCGACCCGGTTGGTCGCGCGCCTCGTGCACGGCGAGGCGGGCGATCACGGCGACGCCGTCCGGCACCAGGGCGAGGAGTACGTGCTGGTCGTGCGCGGGTCGTGCCGGCTGCACGTCGACGGCGCCGCCCACGAGCTCGCGTCGGGCGACGCGTGCCACTTCCCGGCCGGCGCCGACCACCGCCTCGACGCGGTGAGCGACGACCTCACCCTCTGCGTCGTCATGAGCGCCTCGTGACCGCCCCACTGATCCGTCCGCCGGCCCTGCGGCCGGGCGACCGTGTCGCGGTGCTGTCGGCGAGCAGCGCCGTCCCCGCCGAGTCGCTCGAGGCCGGCCTGGCACGGCTGCGGGCGGCCGGACTGGATCCGGTCGTCCTCGGGTCGGCGCGGGACGCCGGCTCGTGGCGCCCCTACCTGGCCGGAACCGACGAGCTGCGCGCGCGTGACCTGCAGCAGGCGTTGACCGACCCCACGATCGCCGGCGTGCTCGTCGCCCGCGGCGGAAGCGGCGCCGGGCGCACGGTCGCCGCCGTCGACTGGGACGCGGTGCGCGGCGCCGCCCCGAAGATCGTCGCCGGCTACTCGGACGTCACCGCGGTGCTCGAGGCCGTGGCCGTCGAGCTCGGCTGGGCGTCCGTCCACGGGGCCACGACGGCCTCGGACGGCGAGCACGCGGCGGTCTCCACCGACTCGCTGCTCGAGATGGTGATGTCCCCACCCGACACGATCACGTTCCCGGCCGCCCGCATCGCGGTGGGCGGTGTGGCGCGCGGCGTCACGGTCGGCGGCAACGTGTCGGTGCTCGAGGCGTCGCTGGGGACGCCGACGTCACGCCCGGCCGCGGGCGGCATCGCGCTGTTCGAGGACCTGGAGGAGCCGCCGTACCGCCTCGACCGCATGTTCACGCACCTGCTGCGGGCCGGCTACCTCGACGGGGTCGCGGGCATCGTGTGCGGCCGGTTCTCCGACTGCGGCCCGGACGAGCTGGTGGCGGACATCCTCCTCGAGCGGCTCGGCGGCCTCGGCGTGCCGATGGTGCTCGACGCCGACATCGGCCACAGCGGTCCGAACCGGGCCTTCCCGATCGGGGTCGCGGCCGAGCTGGACGCCGACGCGGGCACCGTCCGCCTCGTGGAGCCGACCGCTGGCGGGTGACCATTCCTCCTGCTAACTTCACACTTATCTAACATCGGTCGTCCCCGGAGACCCCCATGCCGCATCCCGTCCCCCGCCGGGTCGCCACCCTCGCCACCGTGCTGCTGCTGCTCGCCGCCGGGCTCGTCGCGCCCGCCGGGTCGGCGTCCGCGTCGGCACTCGCGAAGAAGCGGACGACCACGTACGCGTCGCTGAGCACCACCTCGATCACGGTCGGCAGGACCGCGAGCGTCCGGTCGGCGACCCGTCCGAAACAGCGCGGCCACCGCGTGTCCCTGCAGCAGAAGGTCGGCACGCGCTGGAAGACCGTGCAGCGCAAGCGACTCGGCACGGCCTCGCGGGTGACGTTCACCGTCCGGGGCGTCACCGCCGGAACGAAGCTGTTCCGCGTCTACGACCCCGCCACCCGCCGCTACCGCGCGTCGCTGTCGCGGACGCTCAAGCTGGTCGTGAAGAAGAAGCCCGTGGCCTCGTCGAAGTGCACGCCCGGGTACAGCCCGTGCATCGCACCCGGCCCGGACGTCGACTGCGCGGGCGGCAACGGCGACGGTCCCCGATTCGTCGAAGGCCCCGTCCTCGTCTCGGCCTCGGGCCAGGATCCCTACCGCCTCGACCCCGACCGCAACGGGCTCGGCTGCGGCTGAACGCCGATTCGCGAAGCCAAGGGCCGCAGGACGCGTCCGCGGGCGGCCGCGATGTCCGAGGCACGCCGGATTCGTCCGGGCGGACGCCGCCGGCGATGACCTTCGTCCCGGACGGGCGCCACGCGCTGCGGACAGGATCACGTCTCGTTCCCTAGCCGAAGGATCTTCATGCAGCACCGTCGCCCGGCCCGCCTCGCCGCCCTCGTCGTGGCCACCCTCCTCGTGCTGCTGGGGGTGGCGACCCGGGCGGACGCCCGCCCCGGTTCGCGCACCTACGCAACGCTGGCGCAGTCGTCCATCACGCTCGGACAGGCGGTGGCGATCCGCTCCGCGGTCACGCCGAACCAGTCGGGACGCAGCGTGTACCTGCAGAAGCACACGCGCAGCGGGTGGGTGACGCTGCAGCACCGGTACCTGAACGGCGCCTCCCGGCACACGTTCTCGCTGCGACCGGGATCGAGCGGCGACAAGTACCTGCGCGTCTACTTCAAGGGACGCGCCGCGCGGGCCGGCTCGCTGTCGAGGACCGTCGTGCTGCACGTACGCCCCAAGCCGTCCAGCGGCGGCGGCGGTGGCGGTGGCACCGGCGGTGGATCGTGCACGTCGGGCTACAGCCCGTGCATCCCGATCGGGTCGGACGTCGACTGCGAGGGCGGCTCGGGCAACGGACCGCGTTACGTCAGCGGCCCGATCTACGTCACCGGCTCGGATCCCTACGACCTCGACCGTGACGGCGACGGCATCGCCTGCGAGAGCTGAGCTACAGCTCGATCTGCACCCGCGCGACCTGCTCGCACAGCCCGACGAGCACCGCGCGGTGGCGGTTGTGCTCCTCGTCGGTGTCGTAGGCGCGGTACGCCTCGGCGTCCGTCCAGTCGTTGGTGATCGCGAACGACCATCCGCCGTCGCGCAGGCCGAGGTCGCGGCCGAGCTTCATGTCGACGAGGCCGGGCAGGGCGAGCGCGGCGATGCCGGCGAGGGCGTCGTCGAGCGCGCGCTGCTGCGCGTCGTCCAGGTCGTCGCGAACCCTGCCCAGCACCACGTTGCGCACCATGGGTCCTGCCTACCATGAGGCCGTGCCGACACTGACGCTGCTGACCGGCGCCGGGATCTCGACCGACTCCGGCATCCCCGACTACCGCGGGCCGCAGGGACTGTGGCGGCAGGACCCCGAGAACGAGAAGCTCGTGACGTACGACTACTACGTCGCGGACGCCGACATCCGTCGCCGGTCGTGGCTGGCCCGGCAGGCCAACCCGGCGTGGAACGCGTCGCCGAACGCGGCCCACCTCGCCGTCGCCGCCCGTCCGGACGCGTGGGTGATCACGCAGAACGTCGATCGGCTGCACCAGCGCGCCGGCTCCCCCGCCGACCGGGTGCTCGAACTGCACGGCAACATGGTCGAGGCGGAGTGCATCGACTGCGCCGCCCGTTCCACCACGCAGGAGGCGCTCGACCGGCTCGCCGCCGGCGAGGACGATCCGCGCTGCCTCGTCTGCGGCGGCATCCTCAAGACCGCGACCGTCATGTTCGGGCAGATGCTCGACGAGCGCGTGCTGCGGCAGGCGGCGTCGGCCGCCGAACAGGCGGACGTCTTCGTCGCCGTCGGCACGTCGCTGCAGGTGCACCCCGCCGCCGGGCTCGTCGACATCGCCGCCGCCCACGGGGCGCGCATCGTGATCGTCAACGACGAGCCGACCCCCTACGACGACCTGGCGGACGAGATCGTCCGCGAGCCGATCGGGACGTCGCTCCCGGCGCTGCTCGAGCGGCTCTGACGCGCAGGTTCCGCCTGGCCCCATCCGAGCGTCGCGCCGTCCACCCTTGGCCCCATCCGAGCGTCGCGAGCAGGCCGCTTGGCCCCATCCGAGCGTCGCCAGTTGATCTCCATCGCGACGCTGCCATGGGGCCGAGGCTGGATGCAGCGTCGCGGCGGGTACGCGTCAGCCGAGCCGCTTCCGCTCGTCCGCGGCCCAGGCGGCGAGCAGGCCGCGGTAGTGGGCGACGAAGTGGTCGTGCTCGTGCGGCGGGAAGGTGGAACGCACGACGTCGACGAGAAGGTTGTCGAAGTCGGCCCCCTCGACCCACTCGAGCACGACCTCGTCGAGGTGGCCGAGGCGTGAGGCGCAGAAGTCGTGGTAGCGCTCGACGTCGAAGTAGGCGTCGGCGAGCGCGCGGTACTCGGTGAGCTTCTCGGCGTACGACAGGTCGTCGCGGTCGGCGACGTCGAAGTAGCGGCGGGTGTCGAGGTCGTAGCGGGGCTTGCGTCCGGTGGCGGTGCAGAAGACCGACCACTTGACGAGCGCCTTCATCGCCCAGGGGAAGTAGTAGTGCAACGAGGTGAGGGCGACGTCGGGGCACGCGTTGGCGTAGTCGATCGGGCAGACCTCGCTGCCGCGGACGAGTGTCTCGCAGGAGTTGAACTCCCAGCGGAAGAACGCGTTCACGAGCCGCCCGATGGTCACGGCCTCGTCGCCGGTCTGCGCGTCGAGGAAGTCGTGCGACACCGAGTAGCGCGCGTGCATCGGCTGGTCGGGATCGAAGTTCATCACCATCGTCTCTGCACCGATCGACAGGCTGCGGGCGAAGACGTCGAAGCCGTCGACGGCCTTCTGCAGGTGCATCAGCCGCTGCCCGGACTCGTCGTAGGCGCGGTGCAGGTCCTCGGGCCCCTTCAGCTGGCTGACGCCCACCCACGCCCCACCGTCGTAGGGCTTCATGAACATGGGGTAGCCGATGCGCTCGGCGATCGCGTCGAGGTCGAAGGGCTGGTTGTACCGGGCCGCGGTGTAGGCGTACTTCGCGTGCTCGGGCGGATTCTTGTACGGGACGAGGACGGTGTCGGGCACCTTGAGGCCGAGCCGCATCATCGCGCAGTAGGCGGCGTGCTTCTCCATCGACTGGAACGTGAACGGGCTGTTGAGCAGGTACATGTCGTCCATGAGGGCGACCTTCTTGAGCCACTCGCGCGGCACGTAGTACCAGTAGGCGAGCCGGTCGATGACGAGATCGTGGCGCGGCTTGTCGCGCAGGTCGAACGGCTCGATGGTGACCCGCTCGGTGCTGTAGGTGTGCTCACCGCCGAGGCCGTCCGTCACGGGACCCATGCGGCGCACGATCGACTCGAAGGCGGTGGGCCAGTCCTCCTCGGTGCCCAGCAGCAGTCCGATCAGGTGGTTCGTCACGAGCCAGATCCCTTCGACGGGTGAATCAGCAGAACCTCGGTAGGTGGTGCGCCAGCTGGCGTTGCCACGACGGCCAGTCGTGGGGCACGTCGTGGCCCCACACGTCGAGCTCGTGGCGGATTTCCTGACGCCCCAGGACGTCCGCGAACGCGCGGGTGCTGGGCAGCGCCTGCGTGGGTGAGACCTCCCAGGCGCCCCGGCCCACGACGAGCAGCAGGCTCAGCCGTTCGCGCAACCACGACAGATGGTCACCGCCCAGATTGGGCACGTAGGCGAACGGGTTGTTGAAATAGGTCGCGTCGCCCGGCTC
The DNA here is from genome assembly GCF_054781375.1 of Jatrophihabitans fulvus. Taxonomy (NCBI): domain Bacteria; kingdom Bacillati; phylum Actinomycetota; class Actinomycetes; order Jatrophihabitantales; family Jatrophihabitantaceae; genus Jatrophihabitans; species Jatrophihabitans fulvus. The sequence continues at coordinate 56,064 of NZ_BAAGUN010000004.1, read as the reverse complement.
ACCCCACGCGTGCCAGGTGGTCGGGTCGTAGTTGCCCGACATGCAGATGGCGAGCGGGAAGACGTTTGCGTGCTTCAGCGCAATGTTGGCGGCGTGATAGGCGCCGAGGCTCGCGCCGACGGTGATGATCTCGCCGGCGCCGCCGCAGTCGGCCGCGATCCACGGCACGACGGTGTTCAGCAGCCAGTTCTCGTAGACCCCGTGGCGCTGCGCGCGTTCTTCGATCGACACGTCGCGCGCCGACCACGTCCAGGCGTCCGCGCTGTCGACCGCGTACAGCTTGACCCGTCCGGCGTCGACGAGATCGGCGACGGCCCCGATGAGCCCGTTGTCCTCGAGGTCCCAGGCCCGTCCGGCCTCGGCGGGGAACAGCAGCACCGGACGTCCCCAGTGCCCGTACGCGATCAGGTCGGCACCGTCGAGGTGCACGTGGTCACGACGCACGGCGCACCAGCTCGGTCAGGTGAGGGTGCAGGGCGTCGCGCCAGGCCACGAAGTTGTGCGCGTCGCGCACGGCGTGCAACTCGGCCGGGTATCCCAGCCGCCGCAGCGTCGTCGTCATGGTGCGGTTGTTGGCCAGGTTCTCCTCGACCGTGCCGCAGGTGAGCACGGTGGGCACAGGCGCGAGGTCGCCGTCCGCATCGTGCACGGACGCGACGAACGAGGTGACGGCCTCGTAGCCGCTGAAGCCCGACTCCTGCCCGTCGAGCTCAGGGGTGAAGAAGCTGGACGACTGCAGGAACAGCCCGCCCAGCAGCGTGGGGTGCCGGCGGTGCAGGTGCAGCATCGCGAGCCCGCCCAGGCTCGCGCCCACCCCGACCCGGACGGTCGCGGACACCTTCGGCAGGGCAGCGGCCACGGCGTCGGCATACCCGTCGTTGGCCGCGTACCAGTCGTTGCGGTCGCCCGGATCCAGGAGCACCGCCCGGGACGGCGGCACCGATCCGTCCGCGATCATCGCCGCCAGCCAGGCGGTGAACCGGGCCATGCCGTCGAACTCGGGGCCGTCGTGCACCACCAGCAGGGGCGCGGGGCCGTCGAGGCCGGTCGGGGTCCAGACCCGCACCGGCGTGCCGAGGACGTCGGCGCCGGCCTCGGTGAACGACCCGGGCACGCCGTCGGCCCCGAGCCAGGCAGGGGCCTCGTAGCCGTCGAACTCGAGCACCGACTTCTCGCCGAACGCGCCCGGGGCGCGCCGGTCGTGCACCGGGTCGGTCGTCGTCCAGGACCGGCCGTTGTGGTCGGTGACCTCGAACAGGTACTCCATGCGCAGGACGTCCGGCTGCTCGAACTCCAGCTGCCAGGCGCCGGGCACGCGGGCGAACTCGACGTCGGTGAGGCCGACGTCCTGCTCGAGGCGCACCCGCGCCAGCCGTCTCGGCCGGTCGGCGAGCGTGAGGGTGACGGTCATACCCCGACGTGCGCGAGGGCGTGCAGCAGCAGCGTGCTCTGGCCGCCGACCATCTCCGAGAGCACCCGGGTGTCCTTGGCGTCCGGCGGCTTGAACCACGTGATCTCGAGAGCGTCCTGGCGGGGCTCGCAGTCACCCTCGACGGGGATGACGAAGGCCAGGGACACCGCGTGTTGCCGGGGGTCGTGGAACGGCGTGATGCCGGGGACGGGGAAGTACTCGGCGACCGTGAAGGGCTGCGGCGACGGGGGCACCCGGGGCAGGGCCAGCGGGCCGAGGTCCTTCTCGAGGTGGCGCAGCAGAGCCTGCCGCACCCGCTCGCCGTAGTAGACCCGGCCGGACACGAGGGCGCGACTCATGTTGCCGTCGGCATCGGCCCGCAGCAGCAGTCCCACCTCGGTGACCTCGCCGGCCTCGTCGACCCGCACGGGCACGGCGTCGACGTACAGGATCGGCAGGCGCATCCGCGCCGAGTCCATCTCCTCGTTGCTCAACCAGGCGCCTGAGACCTCATTGTCGATGCTCGTCACCCCGCTGATACTGCCAGCGCCTGGGCACACTGGACGGTATGGCCGTCGATCTCCGCTCCCGATTGGGACGCCTCGTGTTCGAGCGGGTGGCCGGCAGCGAGGGGCCGCAGCACCGCGAGCGCATCCACTTCGCCGAGGGCGAGCGGTGGTTCGCCCCCGACGCGCCCATCCGCACCGTCCACGCCGACTCGTCGATGTTCGTCGGCGGGCTGCGGGCGCTGCTGCTGCAGAGCCTGCACCCGCTCGCGATGGCGGGGGTCGCAGAGCACTCCGACTACCGGGGCGACCCGTGGGGCCGCCTGCAACGCACGAGCTACTTCCTGGCCGTCACGACCTACGGCACCGTCGAGGACGCCGAGCGCGCGATCGCGAAGGTGCGGGGCATCCATCGGCGGGTGCACGGCACCGCCCGCGACGGCCGCCCCTACCGGGCGGACGACCCGCACCTGCTGAAGTGGGTCCACCTCGCCGAGGCCGACAGTTTCCTGCGCACGTATCAGACCTACGGCTCGGGGACGCTCGACCGGAACGGCCGGGACGCCTACGTCGCCGACGCCGCCGTGGTCGCCCGCAAGCTGGGCGTGATCGACCCGCCCACCACCGAGGAGGAACTCGCGCAGCAGCTGCAGGCCTACCGTCCGGAGCTCGAGGGCACGCCCGAGGCCCGCGCCGCCGCCCGGTTCCTGCTGCTGCGCCCGCCGCTGCCCGTGGTCGTCCGCGCCCCGTACGGCGTGCTGTCGGCCGCCGCCGTGGGCTCGCTGCCGGCGTGGACGCGCCGTCCGCTGCGCCTGCCGTACCTGCCGGTCGCCGAGGCGACCGTCGTCCGCGGTGCGGGCAAGGTGCTGGTCAGCGGCATCCGCTGGGCCATGACCCCGCCGGAGCAGGCGCGGACGGCCTGACGGGACGCGCGGCACCACCCTTACGAAATCTGTAATACACGCGCAGCTGCGTGTATTACAGATTTCGCGAAAGGGGTCACCTCGCCGGGCTCCGCCCTCCCGTCCACGATCAGTAGGGTCGGGGACATGAGCGAGGCCTGCCGAGCGGATCAACGGCACAGCGCGCCCCGGAGTCTCGTCCGGCGCCCCGAGCGCAGCGAGGACGCCGGATGAGCGTCACCCTCGCCAAAGGCGCGAACGTCTCGCTGAGCAAGGAGGCGCCGGGCCTCGCCGCCGTGACCATCGGGCTGGGCTGGCAGACCCGGTCGTCGACCGGGGCGGACTTCGACCTCGATGCGTCCGCGCTGCTGCTCGGCCCCGACGACAAGGTGCCGTCCGACGAGCACTTCGTCTTCTACAACAACCTGACCTCACCGGACGGGTCCGTCGAGCACCTCGGCGACAACCTCGTCGGCGGCTCGGGTTTCGACGACGACGAGCAGATGACGGTGCAGCTCGACGCGGTTCCCGCCGGCATCGAGCGCATCGTCGTCGCCGTGTCGATCTACGACGCCGAGGGACGCCACCAGAACTTCGGGCAGGTGCGACGCGCGTTCATCCGGGTGGTCAACCGCGCCGACGAGCAGGAGATCACCCGCTACGACCTGACCGAGGACGCATCGACCGAGACGGCGATGATCTTCGGAGAGCTGTACCGCAACCGCGGCGAGTGGAAGTTCCGCGCCGTGGGCCAGGGCTACGACGCCGGGTTGGCCGGCATCGCACGGGAGTTCGGAGTGGACATCGCATGAGCACAGGACCGCTGCCCGACGACCTCCGCGAGCAGCTGGCCAAGCCGAACCCGGCCGTGATGGCCACGCTCGGCAAGGACGGCCGCCCGGTCACCGTGGCCACCTGGTACCTGCTCGAGGACGACGGGACGATCCTGCTCGGCCTGGACGCCGGCCGGGCCCGGCTGAACCACCTGCGCCGTGACCCACGCGTCTCGCTGACCGCGCTGGCCGAGGAGAACTGGTACACCGCGATCAGCGTCCAGGGCCGGGTCGGCGAGATCCTCGACGACGAGGGCCTGGCCCAGATCGACCGGCTGTCGCGGCACTACAACGGCACGCCGTACCCGAACCGGGACTCGCCGCGTGTCTACTGCCACCTGACGATCGAGCGGTGGCACGGCTGGAACGCCTGACGACGGTCAGGTAGCGGTCACGTGATGGTGACGCCGCCGTCGACGGCGAGGGTCTGCCCGGTGACGTACCCGCCCGCGGGCGAGGCCAGGAAGACGACGGCGGCGGCGAGTTCGGCCGGGTCGCCCATGCGCCCGGCGACCACGCGCTGCAGCACCGACTCGAGGTAGCCCTCGGTGTACTGGTCGGTCATCTCGCTCTCGAAGAATCCCGGTGCGATCGCGTTGACGCGGATGCCCTTGCGCCCCGTCCACTGCTGCGCGAGGTCACGGGTGAGGCCAAGCAGGCCCGCCTTGCTCGCGGAGTAGGCGGCCTGCGGCAGTCCCGCGGTGGTGAGGCCGAGGACGCTGCTGATGTTGACGATGCTGCTGCCGGGTGCCATGACCCGTCCGCATGCCTGGGCCAGCCAGTAGCAACCGTTGAGGTTCACGTCGACGACGGCGCGGAACTGCTCGGGCGTCTCCTTCGTCGCCGGGACGGCGGTGCCGATGCCGGCGTTGTTCACGAGCACGTCGACCCGCCCGAACTCCGCCATGGCCGCGTCGACCAGCGCCTGGCACGAGCCGGGGTCGGCGACATCGGTGGGAACGGCCAACGCGCGGCGGCCCGCGGCCTCGACCAGCTTCTGCGTGTCGGCCAGCTTGTCGGCGCGGCGGGCGGCGAGCACGACGTCGGCGCCGGCCTCGGCGAGCGCCTGCGCGAACGCGACCCCCAACCCGGACGACGCGCCGGTGACGATCGCGACCCGGTCGTCGAGGCGGAACAGGTCGGTGATCACGGAGCGAGCCTAGTTGCCGGCGGTCCTCCCGCCGCCGGCAACCAGGCCGGTGTCAGCTGCCGTGCGGCGTGCTCGTCGTGCGGAACGGCGTGCGCGCCGACGGCAGCGACTGCACCAGCGCGTTGTCCGTCCCGACCGACACGACCCGCCCGGACGGCATCACGAGCGTGGCGGTGAAGACGCCGTCGGGGTTGGCTCGGCCGCGGCCGAGCACGACGGACGACCCGTCGGGTCGGGTGCCCGACACGGTCACGACCTCGTCCGGACGGTAACCCGCCCCGCTCGCGGTGATCCGCTCGCCCGGCGTGGCCGACCGGGACGACAGCACCAGCGTCGAGCGCACCTGCGGCGCGTCGGCGGCGAGCGCGACCCGGTCGAGCACCGTGGTCGTGTCGGTCGCAGGTAGGCGGGTGGCCGAGCCGGTGGCCGTCACGGCGTACACGTCGCCGGTGGCCGACGTCGGTACCGCGATCGTGGTGTCGATGCGGCCCGACCCGTCGGCGGTGACGGTGCGGGTGACCGGTGTCGGCGTCGCGAGCTGCACCGTCACGGTCTCGCCCGGACGGAACCCCGCGCCGTCGATCGGCAGCGCACTCCCCTGTCGCGCGCTGCGGCCGGCGGACACCGTCTGCGCCGCCTTGTCGGCGACCGTCACCGTGAACGAGTCGGTGACGCTGCCCTGCCCGTCCGAGACGGTGACGTGCACGGTGTACGCGCCCGGAGCCGTCCACGTGTGCGTGCCGGTGATCGTCCCGTCCGCCGCGACGGTCGCGTCGGCGGTCTGCGACGCGTCGCCCCACTGCACCCGGGCCGTGCGGTCGCCGGTGCCGCCGGTGGCAGTGCCGAGGGTCGGCGTGGCCGCGGTACCGGTGGTGGCCGTGACGTCCTTGCCGGGCTTCAGCGCGAGCGCCGGGGCCGGCGTGCCGTTGTCGGCGATCGCGAAGACGTGCACCCGGCCGTTGTCCTTCTCGCTGCCGGTCTGCTTCGGCATGACCACGCCGGTCAGGGTCTTGCCCGCGGCGAGCGTGATGGCCGGTGCCGCGAACAGGTAGGGCTTGGCGCCGTCGCGTCCGCCCTCGTCGAGGCGGTACTGCGTCGCGGCCACGGACGTGAAGCCTGCGGGCACCGGGACCCCGCCGCCGCCGAGCGTCCAGTCGGGGAAGTTCATCGGCACCGACTGGGTGCTGCCGTCGCTGTAGGTCAGCGTGGCGGTGGCCTTCTGGTCGCCCTGCGTACCGGCGCCGACGAACGCGATCTTCGTGGCGTCCTTCGGCAGCGACACCGGCAGCGTCTGCCCGCTGCCCTTCGCGTTGTCGGGTGTGCCCGCGGCGACGGCCGGCAGCGTGAAGTGCAGGTCGGTCCCCGTGACGTCGACCGACGTGCCCTGCGGCGCACCGGCCGCGGCGAGCGCCTGCCGCGAGTAGGAGTACCCGCCGCCGTCGCAGTCGACGGCCACGCCGTCGTCGGCGATGCAGGTGCCGTCGAAGCCGGCGGTGATGCCGCCGGTGGCCGCCTTCGCGACGGTGACGCCCGCGTAGTTCGTCGCCGTCTGCTCGCCGTCGGTGACGGTCACCGCGACGCGGTAGTAGCCCGGCTTCGCGTACGTGTGGCTGCCGGCGACCGAGTACGAGTTGAGCTGGCCCGGACGCAGCGTGCCCGCGGACGTCGTGCCGTCGCCCCAGTCGAGAGTGGCGGTGTAGTCGCTCGCGGACGCGCCCTTCGCGGCCACGAAGCTACCGAGCGTCGGCGTAATCTGCGAGCCGGTACGCGTGCCGATCGACTTGCTCGTCGGGGTGACGACGAGGGTCTTCGCGCCGGCGCGGTTCGGCTTCACCAGCAGTTCGACCTCGGCGAGTGACGCCTTGCCGCCACCGGTGAACAGCAGGCGGTACATGCGGTACGCCTGCGGGTTCTTCACGGTGAACGGCCGCGTCTCGCCGCGCCACTTGAATTGCTCGTTCTCGCGCGAATCGACGGTCGTCCAGCGGCGTCCCGTGTTCGACCCCTCGAACGTCCAGGACGACGGGTCGCCCTTGGCCGAGCCGGACGTCAGCGTGTACATGCGCACCTTGGCCGACGAGCCGTTCGTCCGCCACGTCAGCGTGGGCACGCCGTCGCGGAAGGTCGTCTGCGTCGTCGAGTCGTCGTCGGTCAGTGCCGCCACGTCCTGGCCGTTGGCCGCCGTGAGCGTGCCGACACCCTCGCTGGTGGCGTCCTGGTCCGGAGTCGGTGCCTTGTCGCCCTTGGTCGGTGACGGCGGCACGTCGTTCCTGCCCGTACCCCACGCGGACGGCGACGGACCCATGCGGAAGTCGAGGCCGGCGTCACCGGACAGCTCGTCCGTCGAGATCGAGGTCGAGCGGTGGGTGCTGCCGTTCACCTTCAACGACTGCACGTAGACGTTCGCGCTGCTGTTGTCGCGAGCGGTGATGGTGAGGTCGCCGGACGTGCGGTGCACGACCGCCTTGTCGAACAGCGGGCTGCCGACGGCCCAGTTCGGCGAACCGGACTGCAGCGGGTAGATGCCCAGCGCCGACAGCACGTACCAGGACGACATCTCGCCGTTGTCCTCGTCGCCGGGGTAGCCCTGGCCGATCTCGCTGCCGACGTAGAGCCGCTGCAGCACCTCGCGCACCAGCTTCTGCGTCTTGTACGGCTGCTGCACGTAGTCGTACATGTACGGGATGTGGTGCGACACCTGGTTGCTCATGCCGTACTGACCAATGCGGACGGCCCGCGCCTCGCGCATCTCGTGGATGACGCCGCCGTAGCCGCCCGGCTTGTTCGCGAGTTCCGGCGTGCGGAAGAACTGGTCGAGCTTCTTCGCCAGCGCCGGGCGTCCGCCGTAGAGGTCCGCGAGACCCTGGCCGTCCTGCGGGGCGTGGAACGCGAAGTTCCACCCGTCGGTCTCGGTGTAGACGCCGCCCCAGGCCTCGGGGTCGTAGTCGGCCTTCGCCTGTGCGAACGAGCCGTCGGCCCGGCGTCCCTGGAAGAACCCGACGGACGGGTCGAACAGGTTCACGTACTGGCCGGCGCGGTCGGCGAGGTACGCCGCCTCGTCACGCAGCTGCTGCCGCTTCGCCTTCGGCAGGGTCGGGTCCTTCGCGAGCTGCGCCGCCATCTGCGCGAGACCCTCGTCGTTGACATGGCCCTCGAGGTCCCACGACACGGACTCGCCCGTGCCGGTGTCGGTGTACTTGCGGAAGAGGCTGGTGGCCAGGCCCTTGCGCCCGACCCCGCTCGACGCGGGCAGCGTGGTGGCGTTCTTCAGGCCCGCCTCGTAGGTCGCGAGCGCGTCCTTCAGCTTCACGCCGCGCAGGTACGCGCCGGCGAAGGCCACGTCGCTGCTGGTTCCGGTCATCAGGTCGGCGTAGCCCGGCGACGACCAGCGCGCGATCCAGCCGCCGTCGCGGTACTGCTGCACGAACCCGTCGACGAGCTCGCTCGCGACCTCGGGGTACAGCAGCGAGTAGGCGGGCCACACCGTGCGGTACGTGTCCCAGAAGCCGTTGTTGACGTACACCTTGCCCTTGCGGACGGCGGCCCCCGTGACGGTGTCGCTCGCCGTGGCCGTGCTCGGCAGCACCGGGCTGGCGTACCTGTAGACCGGCTTCGCGGCGCTACCGGTGTTCTCGAACTGCGAGTTCGGATACAGGTTGAGGCGGTACAGGCTGCCGTAGAGCGTGCGCAGCTGGTCGTCACTCGCGCCCTTGACCTCGACGACGCCGAGCCGCTTCTGCCAGGCATCGGTCGCGCTCCGGTGCAGCTGGTCGAACGACCGCCCGGTGAGTTCGAGCTTCTCGCTGCGCTGCGCCTGGGTCAGACCGATGAACGAGGTGGCGAGCCGCAGCTCGACCGTCTTCGACGCGAAGCGCGCGTACTGCGAGTCGGCGTTGCCGTCGGGCGCCGCACCGGTCGCGGTCGGCTTCGTCGAGAACGTGCCGGTGAAGAACATGCGGCTGCGGCCGACCGAGAGCCCGCTGCCGTTGTCGACCCAGCCGTGGACGGTGCCGGTGGCCGGGTCGATCACGAACGAGCCGTTGCGGTCGACGGTGTCGAAGACGAGCGAGCCGGAGTCGCCGGGGAAGGTGAACCGCAGCACGGCGCCGTGGTCGGCCGGCGCGATCTCCGTCCGCAGCTTGTTCTGGAACGTCACCCCGTAGTAGTCCGGACGAGCGGTCTCGTCGTCGTGACGGAAGGCCAGTGCACGTCCGGTCGGGCTGCCGGTCGGGGTGTCGCTCGTGGACGGCATGACGGACAGCTGGTTGCGGTCACCCATCCAGGGGCTGGGCTCGTGCGAGACCGAGAAGCCCTGCAGTTCGGGCAGGTTGTCGTCGTCGTTGGCCTGCGCGTAGTAGTACTCCCAGCTGTTCGACGTCGCGTCGGTCACCGGGGTCATGAACGTGAAGCCGTTCGGCACCGCGCTGATGGGCAGGTTGTTGCCGCGCGAGAACGAGCCGGACGCGTTGGTGCCGCGGCGGGTGTCGACCGCGTTCGCCAGCGGGCTGGTGTCGACGCCGGCCGGGGACGGGTCGAGGTCGATGTCGTCGATCCAGCCGGCGAAGGCCCGCTCGGGCGCGCCGTTCGGGGTGTCGTAGGCGAGCAGGACGCGGTCGATCGTCTTTCCGCGCGCGATGCGGCCGATGTCGCTGCTGATCTGGTTCCACTGGTCGACGTAGAGGATCTTGCCGTTGCCCTGGCCGCGCGGGGTGAGCAGGACGTCGTGCTGGTCGCGGGGCTGCAGCTGCGAGAGGTACGTGCCGTCGGTGAAGTGCAGGTCCAGGGCGGCGTACGTCGACGGGTAGGCCTCGCTCGACGCGGTGTCCTGCGGCAGGATGCGGTAACTCAGTCGGGTTTTCGGACCCACCCGTACCGACAGGTCCTTCTGGATCACGTTGGTCTCGTAGACGCGCCCGGTCTTCGTCTGTTCTCCCGCGTAGCGGTAGGCGTGCCGGCCGGTGAAGCCGGCGTTCTCCTTGAGGTTGAAGCCGGATGTCGGGCCGTTGCCCGTGGCGGTCACCATCGGCTCGTCGTCCGCGGTCGCACCGGCGGCGGCGAGATCGAGGTCGGCCAGCTGCAGCAGCGTGCCCGACTGCGGGGCGCTGATCGCCAGCCGGTAGTAGGCGTACGGCTTCGGGTCGGTGACCGTGTAGGTGTTGCGCACGCCGCGGCCGGTCCAGGTCTGGCCGGTGCGGGTGTCGAGCGTGGTGAAGGTGCTGCCGTCGGTGGAGCCCTGCAGCGTCCACGCCTTCGGGTCGCGGTCGGGGGCGTCGCCGCCGGACGTCAGCGCGTACGTGCCGACGGCGGTCGCCGCAGGCAGGTGGTAGGTCAGCGTCGCCGTGGTCGCGAACGCGAGCCACTTGGTGGCGGGGTCGCCGTCGGCCAGGTTCTTCGCGATCTCGCCGGGCGGGTTCTCGGCCGACGCCGTGATCGGGGTGTCGCTGTCGACCACGCTGCCGGGCAGGTGGTTCGACGAGGCCCGCACGCCGTCGCGCCACTCCCGTCCGCCGCGCTTCTCGACGGTGCTGGTGAGCGCGGCCGGGTCGCCCGCCTCGAAGGACGTCGACCAGCTGCCGGCCGCGGGCGCGGCGGCCGCGGGGGCGGTGATCGCCGCGGCGCCGGAGACGGCCACGGCCGCGCCGGTGAATGCGGCGAGGAACCCGCGGGCGGGGGTACGGAAACGCAGCTGCACGGGGCTACTCCCAGGAGACCGCCGCGCGACGTTACGCGACGTTCGGGCACATTGCTCCCGATTGACAGCGTTGTCAAGAAGCGAGCATGCTCCCCGCTGTGCCGGTTCCGTCCGTTTCGCCGCCTGCCGTCCGAGCGGCTCGCCCCACCCTCGAGGACGTGGCCCGGCTCGCGGGTGTCAGCCTCAAGACCGCCTCCCGCGTCGTGAACGGCGAGCCGCACGTGGCCGCCGCGACGGGCGCCAGGGTCCTGGCCGCGGCGGACGAACTGGGCTTCCGGCCGAACGTCATCGCCCGCGAGCTGCGGCAGGGCGCGCGCTCGACGAGCGTCGGGCTGATCATCAGCGACGTCGCGAACCCGTTCTACGCCCGGCTCACCCGCGGCGTCGAACGGCGGCTGCGGCGCGAGGGCCTGCAGGTCATCACCGCCTCCAGTGACGAGGACCCGGCGCTCGAACGCCGCCTGACCGCCGAGCTGCTCGAACGGCGCGTGTGCGGCCTGCTGGTCACGACCTGCCTCACCGACCACACCCATCTCGAGAGCGACCGGCGCCTCGGGGTGCCGGTGGCGTTCCTCGACCGTCCGGCGCACGGCATCGACGCCGACACCGTCGCGCTCGACAACGCCGGCGGCGCCACCGCCGCGACCGAACACCTGCTCGCGCAGGGGCACCGCCGCATCGGGCTCGTCGGCGACCTCAGCCGACTCGCCACCCACCGCGAGCGCGTCGCGGGCTTCGAGGCGGCCATGACCGCCGCGGGCTTCGACGGGTGGCGCGAGCACGTACGCGCCGATTCGCACGACAGCGACGCCGCCGAACGCGCGGTGCGCGACCTGCTCGCGCTGCCGGCCCCACCCACCGCCCTGTTCACGACGAACAACCGGATCACGGTCGGGGCGCTGCGCACGCTGCGCGGCACCGACCGTCCGCCCGCGCTCGTCGGCTTCGACGACTTCGAGCTCGCCGACCTGCTCGGCGTCACCGTCGTCGCCCACTCCCCCGAGGCCATGGGCGAGCTCGGCGCCGAGCGCCTGCTCGCCCGGTTGCACGGCACGTCCGACCCGTCCTTCGACGACCGCCTGCCCGTCCGCCTGATCCCCCGCGGGTCCGGCGAGCGCCCCCCACCCGATCGAGAGGCACAGCCATGAGACGTCTCGTCACCGCCGCACTGGGCGCGGCGCTGATCGCAGGAACGCTGGCCACCGCCCCCGTGGCCGGCGCGCAGGCGCCCGCCGGCGACCTCACCGACCTCGTCAACCCCTTCGTGGGGACGGAGAACTTCGGCAACACGTTCCCCGGCGCGAGCGCGCCGTTCGGCATGGTGCAGGTCAGTCCCGACACCGGCGGCCAGGGCGGCTACGACTACAAGGGCACGAAGATCCACGGCTTCAGCCAGACACACCTCAGCGGCGTCGGCTGCGGCGTGGTCGGCGAGCTGCCGATCATGCCCACCACCGGCACGGTGACCAGCGGCGGCATCGACGACTACTCGTCCGCGTTCTCGCACGACGACGAGAAGGCGACGCCGGGGTACTACCGGGTCGGGCTGTCGCGCTACGGCATCGACGCCGAGCTGACGGCCACCGACCGGACGGGCTGGCAGCGCTACACGTTCCCGGCCGGTGGGCAGCACAACGTGCTGCTCAACACCGGGCAGGCGAACATGGCGGTGAAGTCGTCGACGATCGACGTCGTCGACGACCGGACGATCACCGGCAGCGTCACCGACGGCGGCTTCTGCGCCGGGCACGACGTGCACACGGTGTACTTCGCGGTCAGCTTCTCGACGCCGTTCACCACCCACGGCGCACTGCCCGGCGACGGCAACCACGGCGAGTGGGTGTCGTTCGGCGACACGAAGCAGGTCACGCTCAAGGTGGGGCTCAGCTACACCGGCGTCGCCGGTGCGCGGAAGAACCTCACCGCCGAGACCGGCTCGTCCTTCGACTTCGACGCCACGCGTACGGCCCTCACCGACCGTTGGGAATCCGAACTCTCCCGGGCGAGGATCACCGGCGGCACCCACGAGCGGCAGGTCGCGTACTACACGGCGCTCTACCACGCTCTCCTGCACCCGAACCTCAGCGGCGACGTCGACGGGAAGTACTTCGGCTTCGACGGCAAGACGCACACCGCACGGGGCTTCACGCCGCGCGCCAACTTCTCGCTCTGGGATACCTACCGCACGCAGAACCAGTTGCTCGAACTGCTGCGCCCCGACGTCGCCCGCGACGACGCGCTGTCGCTGCTGGCCATCGGACGCGAGGGCGGCTGGCTGCCGCGGTGGGCCCTCGAGAGCAGCGAGACCAACATCATGACGGGTGACCCGGTCACCCCGACCCTCGTCGAGCTGTGGTCGAAGGGGTTCCTGAAGGGCCACGAGAACGAGGCGTACGCGATGCTGCGCAGGTACGCCACGCAGCTGCCGCCGCAGGACTCGCAGTACAACGGGCGCGCCGGCGTCGCCTACTGGAAGAAGCTCGGTTACATCCCGTCCGGCCTCGACCAGCACACCGACTGTCCGTACGCCGGCGGCGACAGCGACTGCAACAACCCGGCGTCCGCCACGCTCGAGTACTCCGCCGCCGATGCCGCCCTGTCGCAGATGGCGAAGGCGCTCGGGCACGCGCAGGACGCCGAGCTCTTCGCCGAGCGCGGCCGCTGGTACCGCAATCTCTGGGACTCGAAGCTGAAGGTGTTCCACCCCCGCAACGCCGACGGCACCTTCGTGCAGCCGTACGACCCGGTGTCGGCCGACATGCAGTTCCACGAGGGCGGCGCCTACCAGTACGCGTGGCTCGTGCCGCAGGACGTCCACGGGCTGGTCGACCTGCACGGTGGCCGCGCCCGGACGGCGAAGGCGCTGGACGCGTTCTTCGCCTACGACAAGCTGCTCGCCGCCCCGGCGAAGGCCGCCCGCGAGGACTGGATCTCGGCGCCGTACGACTACTACGCCAAGTCGACGTACAACCCGAACAACGAGCCCGACCTGCTCGCGCCGTACCTGTACGCGTGGACCGGGCAGCCGTCGCACACCGCCACCGCGGTGCGCGCCGCCTACACGCTGTTCACCACCGGCCCGGACGGCATGACCGGCAACGACGACCTCGGCCAGATGTCGTCCTGGTACGTGATGAGCTCGCTCGGCATCTACCCGACGATGAGCGGACAGAACACGTTCGTGCTGTCGAGCCCGCAGTTCACCTCGGCGACGGTGAAGATCGGGTCGTACGCCGGTCGCCAGGGCGGCACCCTGCGGGTGACCGCGCCCGGTGCGAGCGACACGAATCGCTACGTGCGCTCCGTGGACGTGAACGGCAAGGGCACGACCGGGACGTGGATCCCGTTCTCGGCGATCGCCCGCGGTGGTGCGCTCGACTTCACCGTCGGCGCGACGCCGTCCGCCTGGGGCACGAGGGCGAAGGACGCACCGCCGTCGATCGACCGCAGTGCCGACGACGCCCGGGTGTCTTTCGGCGCGCGTGTCGCCGGGGCGGCCGCCCCTGTGGGGGCGCGCTCGGTGACGATCACGGCCGCGATGGTCGGCCAGTGGCCCGGTGATCACCTCGTGACCACGTCGGTCGCCGTCCCGAAGGGTTGGAAGGCCCAACCCGCTCACACCACCACGCTGCTGACCTCGGACGGGCTGCCCGCCCAGCTCGACAAGGCGATCACGCTGAAGCTGCCCGCCGGCACCGAGGCGGGCGAGTACCCGGTCACCATGACGATGCGGGCCTACGGCGTCGGCACCGTGACGCGCAAGGCCGTCGTGTCGGTGCAGGACGTCCGCTGCACCGACGCGGACGGGGCCTGCGCGCTCGCCCTGCAGCCCGACCTCGACGGCACCGCGACGGTCGCCGCACCCGACTCGGGCAACTTCGACGGCGGTGGCTGGAGCTACGACGGCGACCTGCTGCCCGACGCCGGCGCGCACACCCTCGCGGGCGTTCCGTGGCTGCTGCCCGACCCCGACGGCACGGCGAAGAACTTCGTGTCGGCCGACGGGCGCCAGCTGGCCCTGCCGCCTGGGTCGTACGGCTCGGTGAAGGTGCTGGGCGCGTCCCACGGCGGCGACACCCGCTCGTCCGCGACGGTCACCTACTCGGACGGCACGACCGCGTCGGTGCCGTTCGTGCTCGGCGACTGGGCGGCGTCGTCCCCGGCCGACGGCACCGCGCTGGGCCTCGCCATGGACCACCGCATCAAGACCGGCACCGGCAAGGACGGCCCGCCGGTCAACCTCTGGGTCTCGACGCTGCCGCTCGACGCGACGCGCACCGTCCAGTCGATCACGCTGCCGAACGCGGGGGCCGAGATCTACGCGATGACCCTCCAGAAGTGAGTGCTCCGGTGGCGGCAGACTGTCGGACGTGACCCCTGCCGCCACCCGCCGCATCCGCCGCGAACCCGAACGCGGCCGCTACGACCGCGAGTCGCTCCACGCCGTGCTCGACGCCCAGCACCTCGCGCACGTCGCCTGGGTGCTCGACGGTGAACCGCAGGTCGTGCCCATGCTCGCCGCCCGCATCGGCGACCGGCTCGCCGTGCACGGTTCGTCCGCCAGCCGGACGATGAAGGCGCTGGCTGCCGGCGTCCCGGCCTGCGTCTCGGTCGCGGTCGTCGACGGCCTCGTGCTGGCGAAGTCGGTCTTCGACCACTCGGTCAACTACCGCGGCGCCGTGATCTACGGCCGCTTCGAGCCGGTGGTCGGCGACGACGCGCTGATGGCCGCGTTCGAGGCCCTCACCGAGGCTCTTGCGCCCGGCCGGTGGGCCGAGGCGCGGCGTCCGTCGCCGAAGGAGATGAGGGCGACCGCGGTGGTCACGATGCCGCTCGACGACGCGACGGTGAAGGTGCGCGAGGGCGGCCCGAGCCTCGAGGACCTGCCCGCGTCGGCGGGCGTCTGGGCCGGCGTCGTGCCCTTCGAGAAGCGCTACGGCGAGGCGGTGCCCGCCACGGACGGCGAGCTGCCGCCGAGCGTCCGCGCGCTCTCCGGGACGCCGACGCTGTCCTGAGTCACCACTCCTCGCTGGACGTGTACTGCGCCAGGTTGGCCATGCGTCGCTGCACCGTCGACACCTCGCGGACGGCCTGCCCGATGACGCTGCGGTCGATGGGTGACAGCCGGTGCATGGTGACGACGTCTGACGGCCGGTGCCCGCGCTCGCGCTGTGCGAGCTGGTGCCGCAGCCGCACCTGCTGCAGCACCTCGAAGACCTCGATCAGCGTGTCGGCGGCGCCGTCGGCGAGCATCGGCGACCCGGACGCCGCCCGCAGCCGCTCGGTCGTCTGCACCTCGGACGAGCCGACGGTGAGCGCGGCCCACCGCGCGATGTTCACGATGGGCAGCAGCGCGTGGGTCTTGACGTCGAAGGTGCCGCCCCGGCGGGCGAGCACGTCGCGCACCGAGCGCAGCCGCGCCTTCTTCGACAACGACTCCTCGAGCAGCAGCTTCATGGTGCCCGGGTGCGAGCGCAGGTCGCCGAACACGCGCAGGACCTCGGGCAGGCCGGGGTCGCCGTGCACCGGACGTCCGTCGACCAGCAGCGAGGTCATGATCGCGCCCTGGTTCGGCACCGGGTCGTCCAACCAGTCCTTCGCGGCCGAACGCCATTGCGCGTTCGTGCGCGAAAAAGCCGCGCGGCTGGCCGTGGCGCCGTGCTCGTCGACGTGCAGTCCCGCCCGCACCAGCAGCTTCTCGACCTCGGCGAACGCCGACCGGTAGCGCCCGTACTGCGCGGGGTCGAGGTCGCCGGAGAAGGTCACCGCCGAGTCGACGTCCGAGCTGAGCACCGCCTCGCGGCGGCCGTTGCCGCCGAGCTCCAGCCAGGTGAACGCGTCGATGTCGAGGTCGTCGTGCTGCGCGAACACGAGCACCAGAGCGCGGCGGACGATCGCGTCGACGGTCGCCGTGTACACGGCCGTCACCTTGCTGGTCGCGAGCCCGCGGGTGAGCAGGTCGGCGACCATGCCCGGCACACCGGCCGCCCGGTCGGCGAGCTCATCGGCGTCGCCGGCGCGCGAGATCTGCTCGCGCAGCGCGACGCCGGCGGTGGTCGACGACACCGCGAAGTCGGCGGGCGCCGCCGCCCCGCGCAGCCGTCCCGCGCGATCGACGATGAGCAGGAACTCGGCGTCCTCGTCGAGCAGGGTGATCAGCGCGCCGGCCGCCGACTCGCCGCTCGCCGTGGTCAGTGCCGGCTGCATGACCTCGGACACCGGTGTCGTCAGCGGCCGCCGCGGCACGATGACCTCGGTGCGCAGGACGCGGTCGGTGACGATGCCGAACCGTCCGTCGCCGAGCTCGATCGCGGCGTAGTAGGTGTCCGCCTCGGTCATCCGCTGGGCCACGTCCGCGACGGACGTGTCCGGCGCGACGAGCAGCGGGGTGCGGGTGATCAGCTCGTCGACGACGCCGTAGCTCGGGTCGACGTCCGGCGGACGGCGCGACAGGCTGTCGGCCAGGAACCGGGCGCCGCCCGACGACTGCAGGGCCGGGGTCACGATGTCGCCGGGCAGGATCGCCACCGTCGCCGAGCCGCGCGCGACGGCCCGCGGGCCCACCGGTCGCTGCGTGAGCAGGGCCGAGTACCCGAAGACGCCGCCCGGGCCCAACCGCTCGTCCGGGTCGGCACTGCCGCGGCTGTTCCAGAGGTCGACGCGACCCTCGAGCACCACGTACATCTCGTCGCTCTCGGTCGCGAACGCGTCCAGGATCTGCGTCCCGTCGGCGAAGCGGCGGGTGTGCGCGGCCCGCGCGAGACGGCCGAGCTGCTCGGCGTCGAGGTCGTCGAACGGCGGGTGCGCACCCAGGAACGCCGCCAGATCGTCGCTGTCGTCAGGCACGGATGTCATGGTGCCCGACCGGGATCGCCTGGGAACCGCGTAGGAATGATCCGTTCGGGGAACCGTGTACCCACGAAGCGCGGGTGACCTCACACGACGAAGGGGGAACGGCCTCATGACGCAGACCGGGACTGACAGCGCCGACGCCGAGGGCGGCGGCAGCCTCGACGCCGAGCAGGTCGGCTACAAGCAGTCGCTCGGCCGCCGCCAGGTGCAGATGATCGCCATCGGCGGCGCCATCGGCACCGGTCTGTTCCTGGGCTCGGCGTCCAAGCTGGCCTCCACCGGGCCCGCGCTGGTGATCAGCTACGCGATCGTCGGCGTCGTCGCCTACCTGCTCATGCGGGCCCTCGGCGAGCTGGTGCTGCACCGGGCGACCTCGGGCGCGTTCGTGTCGTACATGCGCGAGTTCTTCGGCGAACGCGGCGCGTACGTGACGGGCTGGATGTACTGGCTCAACTGGGCGCTCACCGGCATCACCGAGTTGTCGGCCGTGGCGCTCTACGTGCAGTCGAAGTTCGACGGCGTGCCGCGCCCCGTCACCGTGCTCGTGGCGCTCGCCGTCGTGCTGATCATCAATCTGCTGTCGGCCAAGGCGTTCGGCGAGTTCGAGTTCTGGGCGTCGATCATCAAGGTCGCGGCCATCGTGATGTTCCTCGTCGTCGGCCTGGTCTACGTCATCGGCGGCATCCACCTCGGCGCGCACAAGGCCGGCTTCTCCAACCTCTGGAACAACCCGGGCGGCTTCTGGCCGTCCGACGGCCAGTTCAACTGGTACGGGCCGCTCCTGGTGATGTCCAGCGTCATCTTCGCCTTCGCCGCCATCGAGATGGTCGGTGTCGCCGCGGGCGAGATGAAGGACTCGCGCACCGAGGTGCCCAAGGCCGTCAACGCGGTCGTCTTCCGCATCGGCGTCTTCTACGTCGGCTCGATCCTGCTCCTCATCTCGATGCTGCCGACGAGCGACTACGCCCCGAAGAACCCCGACGACCCGGCGAGCAGCCCGTTCGTCACCGTGTTCGACCGCATGGGCCTCGGCTGGGTCGGCGACGTCATCCTCGCCGTGCTGATCATCGCCGCGATGTCGTCGCTCAACTCCGGTCTCTACTCGACCGGCCGCGTGCTGCGCAGCCTCGGCGTGTCGAAGCAGGCTCCCGACTTCACGCTGAAGATGAGCAGCCACGGCGTGCCGTGGGCGGGCATCGTCATGACGTCCGTCGTCTACGTCTTCGGCGCCGTGCTCAACGCCGTCGATCCCGACGCCTTCACCACCGCGCTCGAGGCGTCGTCGATCTGTGTCGCCTTCACGTGGGCGACGATCTTCGCCTGCCAGATCAGGTTGCGGCGGCTGGTCAACCGCGGCGTCATCAAGAAGAGCCCGTTCCAGATGCCGGGTTCGCCGTACACCAGCTGGCTGGGCCTGATCTTCCTGGGCTACGTCATCATCGCCCTGGCCATCTCGGGCTGGCAGGAGTCGCCGGACTTCTGGAGCAAGACCGACTTCCTCGTCGTCGTGCTCGGCATCCCGATCATCGCCTTCCTGCTCATGATCGGCTGGCTGGTCGTCCGCAAGAACGTCATCGCCAACACCGACGGACATCTCGAGGCGGCCTGGAACGACGACGGCCCCACCGCCCGCAACAAGGGCGGGGGCACGCCGGCGGTCAACCAGGACGAGATCGAGTCGAAGGCCTAACCCAGCACGCGAGCGTCCTCGAGCACGAACGCCCGCCACGGGCGGTGCGGCTTGGCGCCGTGCCCGGGGTCGACGCCGACGATCCGTCCGCCGGGCAGTGAGACCTCGGTGTGTGCGGCCTCGAGGTCGACGCCGAGCACCCGGGCGACGTCCGCATCGGCACGCAGCTGCTTGCGCCGCCAGTCGACGGGGCTCGAGTGGCCGTGCACCTGGCTGAACGGCAGCGGCGTGTGCAGCCACGACGGCAGCAGCTCGGTGGCGGCCGCCGCCCACAGCGGCCCTGCGCGCTCGGGTCGCGGCGCCCCGCCGCCGAGCATGTGGCCGGCGGCGAACAGCACGGCGTCGTGGGTGCCGGCGAACGAGTTCAGCGCGGCGGCCACCAGCGTCACGTCGGGTTGGGCGTCGAGCACGTCGCGCCAGTAGTCGGACGTCAGCCCGGCGTGCGTGACGAGCAGGCGCTCGCCGGCCGCCTCGAGCGCCACCGCGGGACGCATCGCGCCGGACGCCCACCAGCCGGCGAGGGTGTCGGCGGCGGTGTGGTCGAGGTGCTCGGGCCAGTCGAACGCGGGTTCGGCGAGGTACTGCGCCTCGTGGTTGCCGGCGAGCTGTCGCCACTGTGCCGGTTGGTCGCGCAGGTAGCGGTCGACGAGCGCGACGACCCCCTCGGACGCCGGGCCGCGGTGCACGAGGTCGCCCACCTGCACGACGGTCAGGTCGTCGGGCAGGCGGTCGTCGACGGCGCCGAGCCGCTCGAGCTCACCGCACAGTTCGTCGAGCTGGCCGGCGAGGTCGCCGATGATCGCGACCCGTCCCGGCGGACGGGGCGGCGCGGGCTGCATCACCCCAGGCTGTCACGGCCCGGCCGGCTCCGGTTCGAGGGGCGCGAGCAGCCGGTCGCGCAGGCCGGTCGCGCGCGCGATCGGACGGGCCACGCAGGCGAGCACCGACTCGGCGGAACCGACGACGTGCAACGGCCCGATCGCGCGGGTGATCGCTGTGTAGAACGTCTGCCGGGTGGCCAGCGGTGACGCCGCGAGCGGCATCACGACCGTGACGGTGCCGAACTGGCTGCCCTGGGCCTTGTGGACGGTCATGGCGTGCACCGGGCGGACGTCCCCGAGCCGCACCAGCGGCACCCGCCGCACTCCGGCGGCGCTGCGGAAGGCCGCCTCGAGCACGGGGCTGCCGGGTTCGCGGCGCACCACGACCCCGGTGTCGCCGTTGTAGAGGTCGATGTCGTAGTCGTTGGCGGTGACGAGCAGGGGGCGGCCCGCGTAGTGGCCGTCGAGGGCGTACGCGGCCGGGTCGGCGGCGGGATCGCCGGGCTGCGCGGCACCGGGCGCGGCGGGTTCGGGCACGAACCACCGCTGCGCCAGGGCGGTCCAGTGCTCGACCCCGCGCGCCCCCGCCCGGTGCGCGCAGAGCAGGCGGTGGCCGTCGAGGGCGTCGAGCGCGCCCTCGGCGTCGCCGGCCTCGGCCGCGGCCGCGAGCGCGCTCTCGTGCGCGACCACCGAGCGCCGCACCGCCGCGAGCACGTCCGGAGGCACGGGGAGCTCGTCGTCGACCTCGTGGAACACGACGCCCTCGGGCTGCGCGCGCAGGAATGCCAACGTGGCGTCGGCGGCCCCGGAGCGCACGAGCCGCGCCAGCTCGACCCTCGCGCCCGCGGTGCGGCGGACGGTCGTGAGCATCGCGACCGACGAGCGCAGCTCGGCGTCGGCGCGCTGCGGCCGGGTGGCGGACGGCAGGTCGTCGAGCGCGGGGGCGAGCACCTGCCGGAACGTGTCGGTCACCGGCCCGACGTCGTCCGGATCGACGAGGTCGCCGAGCACCGCCCCCGCCTCGACGGACGCCAGCTGGTCGGGATCACCCACCAGCACGAGCCGGGTCGCCGGGGCGAGCGCCTCGACCAGCCGCGCCATCATCGTCAGCGGCACCATCGAGCTCTCGTCGACGACGACCACGTCGTAGGGCAGATGGTGGTCGCGGTCGTGCTTGAACCGGCTCGACGAACCGGGACGCCGGCCGAGCAGCCGGTGCAGCGTGCGCGCGCCGAGCCGGGCGAGCACCGCGCGGTCGGCGGCGTCGAGGGGCCCGGCCGCGGCGTGCACGGCTTCCTCGAGACGCGCGGCGGCCTTGCCGGTGGGGGCAGCGAGCGCGACCCGCAGCGACGGTCCGAGCCGGCGGTGCAGCACCGCGATCAGCTGCGCCACCGTGGTGGTCTTGCCGGTACCGGGCCCGCCCGCGATGACGCTGATGCGTGACAGCGCGGCTACCGCCACAGCCCGGCGTTGATCTGCGGTGCCGGCGTCGGTGAACAGCGAGTCGAGGTCGGCGCGCAGCGCGGCCGGGTCGATGTCGTCGGGACGGTCGGCGCAGCGGCGCAGCAGGTCGTCGGCGACCGCGAGCTCCTGTCGCCAGTAGCGGTCGAGCCACAACCGCGTGCCCACCTGGCGCAGCGGTACCCCGGTGGCCCCCGGGCCACCGCGGACCAGCGGGCTGGCCCGGCAGGCCGCCACCCAGGCGTCGGGATCGGGCCAGGCGAGCGGTTCGTCCGTCGCCCCGGTGTCACCGACGTCGGTGACCGCGGGCGTGTCGGCGCCGGCCTCGTCGGCCTCGGCCGTGATCGTCGATGCGGCGTCGGCGAGATCGAGAACCACGGACCCCTGCCGCGTGCCGCGCACGGTGAGCGCCACGGCGAGCAGCACGCGCTCGTCCTGCTCGCCGGTGAGTGCGCCGAGGCGTTGGGCGACGTGCACGTCGGCGGGGGCGAGCACGCCGGCCCGGTCGAAGGCGGCGAGCAGGCCGTGCGCGCGGGCGGTGTGCAGGCGCCTCACGGGGTCACCCCGCCGGCGAGCAGGTCGGACGTGGCGGTGACCAACGCCGCGGACGGGTGCCACGCGAACACCCCGGGGATGCTGCCGTCGGCGTCGACGACGCCGGGCCCGCACATGCCGCGCAGGAACAGGTACAGCACCCCGCCGAGGTGCACGTCCGGGTCGTAACCCCTCACCCGCCAGCGCAGGAAGCGGTGCAGCGCCACCTCGTACAGCAGCGCCTGCAGCGGGTAGTGGGCGTGCATCATCGCGTCGGCCATCGCGCCGGTGCGGTAGTGCCACGCGGTGAGCGGCTCGGCGAGGTCGCCCAGCCGGTTGGTCTTGTAGTCGACGACGACGAAACGGTCGGCACGGGCGGCACGCACCCGCAGCACGGCGTCGATCGACCCGCCGAGGTACCCGCGCAGCACGCCGTCGCCGAGGGACGGGTCGTCGAGCAGGTCCGGGTACCCGGCGAGCGGGTCCCCGGGGGGCAGGTGCTCGCGCAGCAACCCGGCGACGTCGCGCAGCGTGGCCCGGCCGCGCGGCGTGTCACCGCCGCACAGCGGCAGTTCGAAGTCGAGCTCGCTGAGCCGGTCGGCCGGGGGCAGCTCGGCGAGCGAACGGTCGCCCGCCGGCGGGCCGAGCGGGGTGCGGATCGAGGGCAGCAGCGCCTCGGTCAGCTCGTCGGCGGCGAGGTCGTGACCGCCGGAGCGTTCGATCTGCGCGACGACGAGTGGACGGACCTCCTCGGCGAGGTCGGCGGCCGTGGTGTCGGCGTGCTCGAGCACGGCGTGCACGAGCGTGCCGAAGCCGGTGCCGCCGGGCAGCGCGGCCATCGGCGACGGCACCGCGCGCAGCGGGTCGTCACCCGCCTCGACGGCGGCCGGGGTGTCGGGCTCGTCGTCCTTCTCGACGACCTCGGGCTCGCTGCCGATCACCGGCCCGACCTCGTGCGCCGCGCGGGTGAGCGCGCTGTAGGACGTACGCCGCCACGTCGCGTCGACGGACCGCTCGAGCCGGGCGGCGGCCAGGTGCCCGGGCGCGGTGGCGTCGGACTCCCAGCGCGGTGGCGCGGCGTCGGCGGCGGACGCCGGCGTCACGTGCAGCAGCCCCGGAACGGCGCGCGACACGAGCACCTGCGCGGCGCGGGCCATCGGCGGCACCGTGGCCCGCTCGGGCACTCCCGCGGCCGGGTCGTCGGTGAACAGCAGCCGGTGCAGCGGGGCGCACTCGGAGTTCTTCTGGCTCGGCGCCCACCACGCGATCACGAGCGACTGCGCGCGGGTCATGGCGACGTACAGCAGGCGCAGGTGCTCGCCCGCCAGCTCGGTGCGCGCGCGGCCGCTGCTCTCGGCGAAACCCGGGTTGTCGGACCCGTCGCCACCGACGTCGCGCACCCGGCGCGGGGCGCGCTCGGGCCCGTCGCCCGCGCCGTCGCCCGTGCCGTCCGTGCCGACCGTGCCGACCCTGCCCTCCGTGTCGACCGTGTCCTCCGTGCCCTCCGTGTCGTGGAACAGCGGCACCGCGTCGTCGCGCTGGAACCGGTCCCACTCGAAGGGCACGAACACGACGGGGAACTCGAGACCCTTGCTCGCCCACACGGTGACGATCTGCACCGCGGCGGCGTCGGAATCGAGGCGCCGGCTGCGCTCGACGGTGGTGTCGCGGTGCGATTCGCGCACCCGCCGGCGCAGCCAGTCGAGCAGCGCCGCCAACCCCAGCTGCCCCGACGTGGCAGCCGAGTGCAGCGCCTCGCCCACGTGCCGGATGTCGGTGAGCCGCCGCTCGCCGTCGAGCTGGCCGAGCAGGCGGGCGGGCATCGCCTGGTCACGGCCGACGGCGTCGAGCAGGGCGGCGATGCCCCGCTGCTCGTACACCCGCAGCCAGCGACGCAGCCGCACCCCGAGCCCGTCGACGTCGCCGGTGTCGAGGTCGGCCGCCGTCCACCCGACGAACGGGGTCAGCGCGAGGCGGCGCAGCCGCCCCGTCCGCTGGGGTTGTTCGAGCGCTTCGAGCAGGACGATCCAGTCGGTGCCCGCGGCGGTCTTGAACACGCTGGAGGTGGTGCGGCGGACGGACGGCACGCCCGCCGCCTGCAACGCGTCGTGCACGAGGTCGAGCTGCGCGTTGGTGTCGACGACGACCGCGATGTCGCCGGGTCGTACCGGACGCGGCGCCCCGCCGTCGCGCGGGTGCAAGCGCGCGTCGCCGGACAGCAGCTGCACCGCCCGCGCCACCAGGTCGGTGACGACGGCCTCGCGCATCGGCGTGATCCAGGTCGGCTCGGACCGCACCGCGCGCACCTCGACGGGGGCCGGGCCGGCGTCGGCACCGCTGATGGTGCGGCCCCGGTGGCCCGCCGTGACCGGGTGAACCCGGATGCGGTCGTCGCCCAGCGCCGCCCCGCGGAACAGCGCGTCGAGCCCGCCGAGCAGCTCGGGGTCGCTGCGCCAGTTGTGCGCGAGCGTGGCGTGCTGCCGGGCGAGTGCGGCCGCCGCGAGGTAGGCGTGCACGTCGGCGCCGCGGAACGCGTAGATCGCCTGCTTGGGGTCGCCGATCAGCACCATGGCCGCGTGCTCGTGAAAGGCGGCGCGCAGGATCTCCCACTGCACCGGGTCGGTGTCCTGGAACTCGTCGACCAGCACCACCCGGTACCGCGCCCGCAGCCGCGCGGCGGCGGTGCCGGCGGTCGCGTCGACGGTGAGGGTGCGGTGCAGCCGGGTGAGCAGGTCGTCGAAGGTGAGCAACCGGCGCGCCCGCTTGCGGCGCTCGACCTCGTCACGCACCGCGCCGGCGAAGCGGTGGCGCAGGTCGGCGACGCTGTCGGGCGCGGCACGGCGCGGGACGAGCGCGGCCTGACCGTCGCGCACGACGGCGTGCGCCAGCTCGAGGGCGCCGGCCACGGTGAGCGGGGGCTCCCCGGCGCTGGGACGCGACCACATGCGCAGGTAGAGGTCGTGCACGACCTCTTCGGTGAGGTCGTCGAGGTTGTCGACGAAGGTGGCGTCGTCGTCGACGTCGGCCGCGGTGCCGAGCCCGGCCAGCACCCGGCGGCAGAACTCGTGGGTGGTGGCGACCGTGGCGGAGTCGAAGGCGCCCAGCGCGTCGACGAGCCGGTCGCGCCGCGCCGCCACCTCGCGCGGGTCGGCGGTGGCGAGGTGGCGCAGCAGCGCGTCGTCGCCCGCCGCGGCCGTCGCCGGGTCGGCGAGCGCGTCGCGGGCGGACACCAGCCGGGCCCGCACCCGGTCGCGCAGCTCCTGCGTGGCCGCGCGACCGAATGTCACGACGAGCAGTTCGTCGAGCCGGACCACACCCTCGGCCACGTAGCGGGTGACCAGGCCGGCGATGGTGAAGGTCTTGCCGGTGCCCGCGCTGGCCTCGAGCACCGTCGTGCCGGTGGGCAGCGGGCCGAGCAGGTCGAACTCGCGCGGGCCGGTCACGAGGACTCCGCGGACGCGAGACGCTGCCAGACCCGCATCGCGAGCGCGGCGAAGTCGAGCCCGTCGGGCGCGGGCACCGCCGTGAACGCCTCGAATCCGGCGGACGCACCGAGCACCAGCGCGTGGGCGGCCTCGGCGTTCTCGCCGGGGTAGTCGCGGCCGCGCCACTGCGTCTCGGCCGAGCGCAACGCGGCGTCGTCGCCCTTGTTCGCCAGCATGCGGTCGGCGTAGGCCCACGAGGTCTTCGGGGCGAACGGGAGCGGGGTGCGCAGACCCGCGTCGCGCAGGCCGGCGAGGTCGGTGAGCACGCCCACCGCCTCGGGACGGTCGAGACCGCGGAACACGCACTGCCGGGCGCCGCCGCCGCCGCGTCCCACACACCGCGACTCGATCGTGGCGTCACCGCTCTGCGCCACGAGCGCGAGATAGCGCACCCACGCGCGAAGTCGCTGCTTCGGCCCGAGCGACGAGTAGGAGACGTCGAGCAGCGTGGTGCCGTGCACCCCGCCGACGGTGCCCGTCAGCGTCCGGCCGTCGTCGAGCGGCACCGCGATCTCGACGGAGTGCGGCGGGGTGGCGCGCACCGTCTCGCACCGCAGCAGCAACGCCTCGACGGAGCCGCCGACGGTCTGCAGCAGTCGCTCGCCGATGCGGCCGGGCGGCAGGTCGCCCCGGCGCAGCTCGACCTCGCGACACGCCTCGACGCTCATGCCCCGCAGGCGGTTGCGCAGCAACCGGTCGCCGACGGCCCACGACGGCAGCCCGTCCATGGCCAGGGGCAGCTCGTCGGCCGGTTCGTCGTCGTCCTGCCACGTGCTCACCAGCAGCCGCTGCTGCAGGAACGTCTTCACCGGGGCGACGAGGAAGCCCTCGAGGTCGTCGAGCTCGACGGTGTCGTCGGCGGGGACGGCCGGCAGCGGGGCCGTGACCAGCGCCGGCACCGGACGCCGGTCGTCGAGCGCGGCACGTGCGCCCGCGAGCGCGGCGGTGTCGAACGAGAACGGCACCGGCGCCCCGAGCGCGCCCGGGGTGAAGTTGCGCGCGTCGAACGGCTGCAGCGGGTGCCGGACGACGACGTGGTCACGCGCCGCACCGCCGTCGGGAGCGGCCGCGGCGGCGTCGACGGCATCGAGCAACTCGCCGAGCGGCACGCACGGCGGAACCTCGACCCCGGTGCGCGGATCGGCGCCGGTGTAGGCGATCACCAGGTGCTGCTCGGCGGCGCAGATCGCGTCGAGGAAGAGCTGGCGGTCCTCGCTGCGCACGTCGCGCTCACCGATCACCGGGTCGCGCGCGAGCACGTCGTCGCCGTCGACGACGCCCTGCCGCGGGAAGGCGCCGTCGTCCATGCCGAGCAGGCACACCACCCGGTGCGGCACCGAGCGCATCGGCACGAGCGTGCAGACGGTGAGGGTGCCGGTGCGGAAGCTCGCCCGCGTCGGACGCCCGCTGAGCCGGTGCTCGATCAGCGCGGTCACCTCGGCGCGACTCAACGACACGTCGGTGTCGCCCGCGGCCTCGGCCAGCTCGTCGAGCTCGCGGGTCAGCTGCGCGCCCTGCCAGGCCCGCTCCGGCTCGCCCAGACCGAGCACCGCCTCGGCGAGCAGCGACGCCCACTCACCCACCGGGTGCGGGTGCTCGGCCTC
The DNA here is from genome assembly GCF_054781375.1 of Jatrophihabitans fulvus. Taxonomy (NCBI): domain Bacteria; kingdom Bacillati; phylum Actinomycetota; class Actinomycetes; order Jatrophihabitantales; family Jatrophihabitantaceae; genus Jatrophihabitans; species Jatrophihabitans fulvus. The sequence continues at coordinate 29,123 of NZ_BAAGUN010000004.1, read as the reverse complement.
GCGCAGCACCGCGTCGACGCGGTCGACGAACTCCGCGAAGCGTCCGACGAGGTCGATGGCGCCGCTGTCGACGTCGTCGAGCGGCAGCACGTCACCGAGCCAGCGGTCGTCCTCCTCGAGCGCGACGCCCACGAGCATGCGGTCGACGGCGCGGCGCCACGTGCCCTGCTCGAGGTTCTCGAGACCGTAGGGCGCCCGGTGCCGGGCATCGAGGCCCCACCGGGCGTTCGCCGCGGCGGTGCGGTCGCGCAGTTCCTCGATCTCGTCGTCGCCGAAGCCGAAGCGCGCGCGGACGGGCGCGGACCCGGCGAGGTCGAGCAGCTGCGAGGCCGTCACCCGGTGTGCGCCGAGCTCGAGCAGCTGCGCGAGCAGCGCGAGCATGGGGTTGGTCTGCTGCAGGTCGCGGTCGGCGAGCCGGACCCGCAGCTGCGCGGCCGGGTGGCCGCCCGGCTCGTCGGTCATGCCGAAGCTCGCCGCGACGAGCGGTGCGAACACCTCGACGTCGGGACACATGATCACGATGTCGCGCGGCTCGAGCGTCGGGTCGTCGCGCAGCAACCCCAGCACGATCTCGCGCACGACCTCGACCTGTCGGGCCGGACCGTGGCAGGCGTGCACGGTCAGGCTGCGATCGTCCGCCGCGATCGGGACGCGCGTCGTCGGCACGTCGTCGTCGGCGAGCCCGCGCTGCAGCCGGCCGAGCAGCGTGGCCGGCGGCGGCGGCATCGGGTGGTGCAGGTCGCCGCCGGCCGCGCCGGCCACCAGCACCTGCAGCTCGCGCACGTCGCGGCTCAGCGAGCGCAGCAGCGGGTGCCGCACGGCCGGGCCCGTCGGGTCGTCGCGGCGCGGCCCGGGCACCGCGCCCGTCGCCGCGACCGCACGCCACAGCGCCGGGGACGGGTGGTGCAGCCACAGATGCACGTCGCGCCGGGCCGCGAGGGCCGTGAGCACCCCCACCCGGGACGGTGAGAGGCGCGTCAGGCCGAAGACCGATACCCGCCCGGGCAGCTCGACCGCGGCGGAATCGTCCCGAAGTCGCGCGCAGGCGGCGTCGAGCAGCTCGGCGGGGGACGGCCCCAGCTGCTCGCGCAGCAGCCGCCACAGCCGGGCCTGCCAGAGCAGGTCGGGCGGCAGGTCGGCGGGCTCGCCGTCGCGCCAGCCCCGCAGCATCGCCGGACGGGACCGCCCATAGCGCTCGACGTGGCGGGCGAGCGTGCTGGCGACCGCGAATCGGCGGCCCTCGCCCGCGCTCAGGTGCGCCGCGAGCGGGGCCGCCCACGTCTCGTGGCGCACCTCGTCGACGATCGCCATCAGCGGCCAGACGGCGCGCAGCGGAGACCAGCTCTCGACCGCGTCGGCGTAGGGCCCGTGCGCCGCTGCCGCCGCCCGGTCGAGCACCTCGGACGAGTTCGGGAAGCGGACGTTCGCGCAGACACCGTCGCCCTCCGGGCCGGCGCCGAGCACGTGGCTGAGCCGCTGCGCCAGCCACCGCTCGACCCCGCGGCTGGGCACGGCGACGACCTCGGGGACGAACGGGTCGCCCGCCGGTTCGGCGAGCACGTCGGCGAGCGCGTCGACCAGCCGGTCGGCGCGCTCGCTGCGGTGGATCACGAGCCCGGGCACGGGCACATCATGGTCGACGGCGCCGACAGTTCCGCCGGACGGGCGCTACTTCGTGGGCGGGTCGTCCTGGCCGCGGCGGCGAAGGCGTTCGAGCGTGGCGCCGATGGCCTCGTCGCTGGGCGAGGCGGCCTCGGAGTTGGCCTTCTGCAGTTCGAGCCAGACCTCTTCGCGGTGGACCGCGAGCGACCGGGGCGCCTGGATGCCGATCCGCACGGCGTCGCCGCGCACCTCGATCACCGAGATCACGATGTCGTCGCCGACGACGACGTTCTCGCCGGCCCGCCGGGTGAGGATCAGCACCCGCCCAATGTACGGGTCGCAGCGAGGTTCGGGCGGAGGGAGCGGCCGGTGGCGTCAGGCCGCGGGCAGCAGCGGCTCGTGCATCGACAGGCTCTCGTCGTCGAGCACGACCTGCATCGCGGTGCCGCCGCCGATGGGCCTGACGATGGGGGCGCGCAGGTTCGCGGTCGCGTCGCGCAGGTCCGACGGGACGGTCAGCACGAGCAGGCAGTCGAGAGTGGCGTCCTCGTCGACGTCGAGCGCGCTCGCGACGGCCGCTCCCAGCTCGGGGGCGTAGTCGGGGAAGAAGCAGGCGGACGGGGTCAGCACGAACCGCAGCTGCGGGTCGCGCACCGACCGCATCGCCCACAGGACGCCGTCCGCGTCGATGCGGCTCAGCACGAAGTCGAGTTCGCCGTCGAAGCCGGGAAGCGGTTCGACGAGGCGGATGACCTCGGCGGGGTCGGCGGGAAGTTCGCCGGTCCGCTCGGACGCCTGCTGCGAAGGGGTGAGCACGCTGGTCACGATGGTTGTCCTCTCGAAGGTCAGCGCAGGAAGTCGAGCAGCGACTGGCGGTTGACGGTGGCGGTGGTCTGGATCGCCGCGTTGTAGGCGAGGTTGGCGGCGGCCGTCTGGATGGCGGCCTCGGCGGGATCGACGCTGACGATGTCGGTCAGCCGGGTCTTCAGGGCGGCGTCGGTGGACAGCCGCGCGGACAGACCCGTCTGCACCTGCTGGTAGACGGTGCCGGCCGCGGCCTGCGCGGTGCTGACCCGCTTGACCGCGGTGTCGATGGTGTCGAGGTCCGATCCCGAGAGCGGGGTGCCGGCGCGCAGGGCGGCGGCGAGATCGGACAACTGCTGGAACACGTCTGTCGCTCCTGACCCGAACACGTCGGTGCCGACCGCCCCGACCTCGACGACGGTGTGCGCCCCGACCTGGCGCTGGTCGCTGCCGGCGTTGCCGACGTAGGCACCCGAGGCGTCGTACGCGACGTCGCCGTCGGTCGTGCCGCCGAACACCGGCTGGCCGTTGAACGTGGTGTTGGCCAGCGACAGCAGGGTCGAGCGCAGCCCGTCGAACTGCTGCGCGAGGGCGGAGTTCGCAGTGGCGTCCGTGGTGCCGCTGTTCAGCGCCTGGACGACGAGCGTGCGCGCGCTCTGCAGCACCGACACGCTCTGCGAGTAGGCCGAGTCGGCGGTCGAGAGCCGGGCGAGCGCGTCGCGGCCGGCGGACGTGTACTGCCCGCTGCGCGAGAGCTCCGAGCGCAGCGCCATCGCGGTGACGGTGCCCTCCGGGTCGTCCGACGCGGTGGTGATGCGCTTGCCGGACGACAGCTGGTTCTGCACGACGGCCAGGCGTTGCGCGGCCGCCTGGATGTTCGCGATCGAGGCCGTGGTGGCGCTCATGGTGGTGACCCTCATGCGCGTCCCACCAGCCCGGTGTGGTTGATCAACGTGTCGAGCATGCTGTCGATCGCGGTCAGCACCCGCGACGACGCGTTGAACGCCTGTTGGTAGACGAGCATGTTCGCGGCCTCCTCGTCGAGACTGACGCCGGACGTCGCGGCCTTGAGCTTGTCGACGTAGTTGGTGACGGCGCCCTGCGTGTCCGACTGGCGCGCGGCGGCGGCCGCGGCCGAGCCGACGGTGCCGACGAGGGCGTTGAACGTCGAGTCGGGTCCACCCGGACGGGTGCCGTACTGCGACACGAGCCGGGCGTTGCCGGTGTCGCGACTGCCGCCGGCGACGGACGCTGCCGCGACGCCCTTCGGGTCGGTGAGCACGACCTGGATGCCGGCCGCGCCGGAGCCGCCGAACATCGCCGCGCCCGGGTTGCCGTCCGCGTCGTACCCGGAGGTCTGTGCGGCGTTGACCGTGGCGGACAGCGCGTCGGCGACCGCGTCGAGTGACGTGCGGTACGCCGGCAGGGTGGTGGTGAGCAGCGTCGAGCGCGCGGCCATGCTGCCGGACGACACCGTGACGGCGACGCCGTCGACGGTGACGTTCGCGCCCGCGTCGACGGACACGGTGGCGGCGGTGACGCCGGAGACGAGCTGGGCGCCGCCGAGCGTGACGGACGCGGTGCCGTCGGGCTGGATGGTCGCGGTGGCGCCGGACAGCGACGAGAGGCTGTCGAGCAGCGAGTCGCGGCGATCGAGCAGCGCGTTCACGTTCGCGCCGGTGGCGTTGCCGACGGCGATCTGGCCGTTGACCTCGGCCAGTTGCGACGCGGCCGTCGTCACGGTGCCGGCGTCGCGGCCCAGTGCCTGGGACGTGCTCGCGGCCAGGTCGTCGAGTGCGGAGGCCATCGTGTTGAGGGTCGCCGCCACCGCGCCGGCGTCGCGCAGCAGCACGCTGCGGGCGGCGCCGCCGTTGTCGGTGGTGAGCGTGCCCCAGTCGTTCCAGAAGGTGTCGAGCTGGGAGGCGAGGCCGGTCTCGCTCGGCTCGCCGAGGATCGAGCCGACCGCGTCGAGTGCCGCCGACGTGGTGTCGGCCAGGCTGCTCTTCGCGTGCTCCCCGCGGACCCGCGCGTCGAGCACGAGGTCGGTGCTGCGGGAGGTGCCGGCGATCGTCACTCCGGCGGGGGTCCCCGAGCCCGAGTGGATGCTCGCGATGGGCTTGAGTTCGGCAGTGGCGAGCTGCGGCGTCTGCCGGGTGTAGCCGGGCGTGGACACGTTGGCCATGTTCTCGGCGACCACCGACAGTCCGTAGCGCGCAGCGGCGAGCCCGGACGATGCCTGGTTGATCCCCGCGAACCAGTTGCTCACGGCCCTCACGCCTGCCGATCGAGCAGCATGGGTCCCGGGTCCGGGCGTCCGCCCGGTCCGAGACCGCCGTCGGGACGGTGGCCGGAGGTGGCCGAGCGGGCCCGCTCGAGGGTGTCGCGGGCGATGTCGGCGCCGGTGTGCAGCAGCCGGCGGTTCTCGGCGGTGACGGCGCCGATCTCGGACGCGAGCTCGCGCAGCGCCTCGCGGTGCTCGCCCAGCACGGTGTCCCAGGGCTCCTCCGCCGCACGGGCGAGGTCCTCCAGCGCGGCGTCCGACGGCAGTCCGACGGCCCAGGCGTACTCGTGGGTGACGACGGCGCGCTGCAGTTCGCAGGCGGTCACCTCGTCGACCGCGGCGCGCACCTGTGCGTCGGCGGCGGAGATCCACCGGATCCCCCCGGACGCGAGCAGCAGCTGCTGGCAGGTGAGCGCGTAGAGCAGCTGCTCGAGCAGCTCGCGCTCGCGCCACAGCACGGCTGCGAGCGCACCCGGGGTGACGGGCCCGGGTCGACCGGGGTCGCCGGGGAGGTCGCTGTTCGGCATGTCCCTGGTATCGGCAGGGCGGGGCCGGACCTGAGTGCCGACGTGCGGCTTTTCTCCCGTCACGCGCCCGACGTCATGCCTCACGCGTTCCGTAAGCGCCTTCGGCGTGCGTATTCCGGCCAGTGCTGACGCACCACGGCCATGAGGGACCAACGTCCCGATAATTCACCTGGTTCTTACATCGCCCTTGTCGGCTCATCAAACGCTGTGCTTACATCCACCTAACGCGAATCTCACATCGGCAGGGGTGCAGGTGAGATCCGCTCGACGGGGGTCGAACAACGTCAGCACGACGCCGGTGAGGGGAACCCACCGGCCGATCCTCAGGAGTCCCGCGTGTCGAACCTGGCCGAAGCCGCCGTCACCGAAAGCGCTGCCGGAACCATCCCGGACGCCGCCCGCACCGTCACCGACATCGACACGCTCGTCCGGACCCACCTGCCGCTCGTCGGGCACATCGTGCGGGAGACGCTGACCCGGCTCCCCTCCCACATCTCGCGCGACGACCTCATCTCCGCCGGCATGTACGCCCTCGCGGCCGCCGCGAAGAGCTTCGACACCTGCCACGGCGTGGGCTTCGGCAGCTACGCCGCCATCCGCATCCGCGGCGCCATCACCGACGAGCTGCGCAGCCGCGACTGGGCCAGCCGCTCCGTCCGCGGCAAGGCCCGTGAGCTCGAGCAGGTGCGCAACAGCCTGGCCGGCGCCCTGAACCGCACGCCGACCCGCGACGAGATCGCCACCACGATGGGCGTCTCGACCCGCGAGCTCGACGCCATCGACTCCGACGTGCACCGCGCGTCCGTCCTGAGCCTGCAGGCCCTGCCGGTCGCCGATCCGGACGACGTCGTGCCCGCCGCGACAGACTCCCCCGAGACGACGCTGCTGCGTCGCGAGCAGCTCGGCTACCTGCACGACGCCGTCGCCGAGCTGCCCGAGCGGCTGCGCACCGTGATCGTCGGGCACTTCGTCGAGCAGCGGCGCATGGTCGACATCGCCGCCGACCTCGGTGTCACCGAGTCGCGGGTGTCCCAGCTGCGCTCCGAGGCCCTCAAGATGCTGCGCGCCGGCATGAAGGCCGCCGAGGCGTCCGACACGCCCGCCAAGGACGCGGAAGAGTCGGGCACCGTCTTCGCCGCCCGGCCGATCACCGACCTCTCCACCGTCCGCCGCGCCCGCACCGCCGGGACCGCCGCGTACTACGCCGCCGTCGCCGGCCGCTCGACGCTCGCGCAGCGTCTGGGCGCCACCAACGTGCACGGCGAGCCCACCCGGCCGCTGGCCGCCCCGGTCGAAGCGTGACGGACGGGGCTCGCGGAAATCTCTGATTTCCGCTCAAGTCCCGCGCACGACGGCCGATACCAAGAACGACCGATCCACGGACGGATCGGCAGCCCACCCCGGGCACTCCAGGGACTCTGTTTGGGAGGCAGACAATGAGTCTTCGCATCAACACCAACGTGGCCGCGCTCAACGCCTACAACAACCTGTCGGCGAACCAGAGCAAGCTCGAGAGCTCCTTCGGTCAGCTCTCGTCCGGCCTGCGCATCAACAAGGCGGCCGACGACGCGTCCGGTCTCGCCATCAGCCAGGGCCTGACCAGCCAGATCAACGGCCTGACCCAGGCGGTCAGCAACGCCAAGGACGCCACCAACGTCGCGCAGATCGCGGACGGCGCCCTCGGCACCTCGCAGGACATCCTGCAGCGCATGCGCACCCTCGTGGTGCAGGCGTCCAACACCGGTACGCAGGACTCCGACTCGCTCGGCGCCATCCAGTCCGAGATCAAGTCCCTGGGCGACCAGCTCGACAAGATCTCGAACCAGACCGCGTTCGGTGGCAAGAAGCTGCTCGACGGCTCGTACGACGGCACCTTCCAGATCGGCGCCAACGGCGGCGAGACCGTGAAGCTCACGCTCTCGACGGACTTCAAGGCCTCCACCCTCGGGGTCGACAACACCGCCATCGACGTCACCGCGTCCGGCTTCGACAGCTCGGCCGCACTGACCGCGATCGACGACGCCATCAAGACCGTCTCGTCCTCGCGGGCGGACATCGGCGCCGTGCAGAATCAGCTGTCCTACACGCTGACCAACCTGCAGACCGCGATCACGAACGTCAGCGCGTCCCGCTCGAACCTGACCGACGCCGACCTGGCGACGCAGGTGACCCAGATGACCCAGCAGCAGATCCTGACCAACGCGGCGACGTCCGTGCTGGCCCAGGCGAACTCGGCCCCGCAGGCCATCCTGAAGCTGCTGCAGTAGGAACCGCACGTCCGGCACCGGGCCGCGTGACCTCGAACGGGGGGCACGCGGCCCGGAACCGGTTCCCGGCAACGGCGCGAGCGAGAGAGGGGAGCGACGATGGCGACCGGCAGCATCAGTGTGACCGGCCTGCTCGGCGGTACGGCCGGCAAGATCGACGTCCCGTCCCTGATCTCGTCGCTCATGCAGGCGCAGTCGGTCCCGCAGAACCTGCTCAAGGACCAGCTGTCGAGCGTCAACGACAAGCTCACCGCCTACCAGTCGATCAACACCCGGCTGGCCGCCGTGCAGACCGCGGCCCGCGCTCTCACCGGCGCCACCTCGGCGGCGGTGTGGCAGGCGGGCACCGCGAGCTCCTCGTCCCCCTCCGTGTCGGCCACCGCCGGACCGGGATCGGCGGTCGGCAGCACCACGTTCGACGTCGTCCGCCTCGCCGCGGCCCAGGTCTCGACGGTGCAGCCCGCCGCCGACGGCACCGTCGTGTCCGACCCGGACGCCGGCATCGTCGTCGTCTCCGGTGACGGCACCGCGCACCAGATCGACCTGACGTCCGGATCGGCGTCGTCGGTCGCGTCGGCCATCAACTCCGCCGGCGTCGGTGTGCGCGCCGCGGTCGTGCAGACCGACCAGGGTCCGGTTCTCCAACTCTCGTCCGCCCGCTCGGGCGCGGCCAACGGGTTCAGCGTCATGGGACTCGACACCGCCCCCCAGCAGCTCGTCGCCGCCTCCGACGCCCAGGTGCGTGTCGGCGGCGCGTCCGGGTACACGGTCAGCAGCTCCAGCAACACCTTCACCGGCGTCATCCCCGGCGTCTCGTTCTCCGTCGGCGCGGTGGCCAACGACGTCTCGGTCTCGGTCACGCAGAACACGTCGGCGATCTCCGACGCGGTGAAGGCGCTCGTGACCGCGACCAACGCCGCCCGCACCGAGCTCGGCGGCTGGTCCGGCAAGGGCGGGCTGCTGCAGGGCGCCGGTGACGTGCGCTCGACGCTCACGTCGCTGGGTTCGCTGGTGAGCCGCGGGACGGGTTCGGGCGGCAGCCTGGCCCAGTACGGCATCACCGTCGACAAGACCTTCGCGATCGCCTTCGACGCCGACGTGTTCGCCAAGGCGTACGCGGCCGACCCGGACGCCACGCAGGCCGCGATCGCGGGATCGTTCGCCGCACAGGCGGACGTCGTGTCGACCGCGGCGATCGACACGACGACGGGCAGCATCTCGCAGACCATCACGGGCCTGCAGGGCACCGGCAGCCGGCTGTCGAAGGAGATCGACGGCTGGACGGCCAAGCTCGCCGACATCAAGGACGCCCTGACGGCGAAGTACACCACCATGCAGACCGCCCTCGCGCGGCTGCAGTCGCAGCAGACCTACCTGACGTCGATGTTCAACAGCATGAACGGCTCGCAGGACGCGAGCTCGTAGTAGCCACGGAGGGCACCTTGGACACCATCAGACAGCGCTTCCTGCAGGACCGCGTGCTCACCGCGAGCCCTGCCCAGCGCGTCGTCATGCTCTACGACCGGCTCGGCCTCGACCTGGCCCGCGCGACCGCGGAGGCCACCGAGCCCGTCGAGCGCGCCGCGTCCCTCTCGCACGCCTCGCAGATCGTCGCCGAGCTGGCCGGCAGCCTCGACCTCACCGCCGGCGGCCCCGCCGAGAACCTCGCGGCCCTGTACGGCTGGATGCTGCGCGAGATCGTCGCCGCTCCCGCCGACGGTCCGGTCGAGTCCCTGATCGCCGTGGCCGACAGCGTGCGCTCCCTGCGCGCGGCCTGGGCGACCGTCGCCCTGTCCGCCGCCTCGCCCACCCCCGCCTCGTGGACCGCGTGACGGGACCATGACGCCGGTGACGTCGTCGTCGTGGCAGATCTGGAACGACCTGCTCACCACCATCGAGCTCGACCAGGACCGCACCGCCGCGTTGCTCCACCCCTCCGGTGAGACGTCGCGCGGCGGTGACGGGTCCGCCGACGACCCGTACTGGACGCTGCGTCCGGTGCCGCCCGCACTCGACGGCATGCTGCCGCCGCTGTCGCAGATGCCGCCGGTGCCCGTGGAGTTCGCCCCGCGCGTGCGCGCCCTGGCGCAACGGGCCGCCGAGCTGCAGATCGCGGTGCAGGCGACCCTCGACCGGATGCGGGCGGCGGTCGTGTTCGCGCAGCCGGCGGTCGCGGGCGACGGACCGCACTTCCTCGACGTCGCGGGCTGAGGAGCGCCCGCGATCGGTGCGGTTGCGTCCGAAAACGGACCACGAAGATCGCTCAAGTCGGCCGCGCGACGGCCGATTGACACGGGTGAGCACGGATCGCTCGCCCCCGCCGACGGATCGGCGCCCTCTCCGCCCGGAGGTCCGTCGTGCTCGACGACGTCACGTCGCTCACTCTGCGCACCGCGCTCGCGGGTCTGTCGCAGCGCCAGCAGACGACGGCGAACAACATCGCGAACGTCGAGACGCCCGGCTTCCTCGCCTCCCAGGTCGACTTCGAGAACAGCCTCGCCACCGCCGTCGCCAACAACGACCCGGGCAGCGCGCGGACGTCCGTCGTCGGCACCGGTGACGCCACCGGCCAGAACGGCAACAACGTCAGCCTCGAGCGCGAGATCGTCACCGCGACGAAGACGACGCTGCAGGAGCAGCTGATCGCCAACGCGATCACCACCAAGTTCTCGTACATCTCGTCGGTACTGAAGGGCTGACGCGGATGTTCAACTCGATCGACACGGCCGGCACCGGCCTGACCACGTACCACACGTGGATCGACACCATCGCCAACAACATCGCGAACGTGAACGACACGGCGCCGACGAACGGCCAGGTCTTCCAGCAGCGTTACGTGCAGGCCCAGGAGCTCGACGGGCACGACGGCGTCACCGTCGCGAACGTCGCCCCCGAGGCCGGCAACGGCGACGTCGTCTACGACCCCAACAACCCGATCGCCGACGGCAACGGGATGGTGCGGCGCGCCAACGTCAACCTCGGCGAGCAGCTCGGCGACATGATCGCCGCCCAGCGCGCGTTCCAGGCGAACGCCAACGTCGTCGACCGCGCGAAGCAGGTCTACGAGGCGGCCATCGCGATCGGCAAGGGCGTCTGACGATGACCATGCCCATCGGTGCGGTTCCTGCCGTCCCCTCGCTGTCGTCGGTGACCCCGGCGACCTCCGCCGCGTCCACTCCTGCGGCGTCCGGCGCCTCGGGCGCCGACTTCGCCGGCGCCCTTGGCAAGGGGCTCGACGCCGTGTCCAACGCGCAGTCGACCGCTGACAACCTCGCGATCCAGGCCGCGACCGGTCAGTCGATCGACCCGGCGACCTACACCGTCGCCGCCACGCAGGCGCAGCTGATGACGCAGCTCGCCTCGACCATCCAGAGCAAGGCCGTCACCGCCTTCAACACGATCATGGGGATGCAGGCGTGAAGCAGGACCTCAAGACACAGGTCGTCGAGTTCGGCAAGCAGCGCTGGGCCGACTTCCGCGGCTTCAGCCCGGGACAGAAGGCCGTCACGGTCGTCGCCGTGCTGGCGCTCGCGATCGGCGGTTACCTGCTGGCGACGTGGAAGTCGGACCCCACGTACTCCCCGCTCTACTCGAACCTCGCCGCGAGCGACGCGAGCGCGATCGTCGGCAAGCTGGACGACAAGGGCATCCCCTACAAGCTCACCGACGGCGGCGCCGGCATCAGCGTCCCCGCCGACCAGGTCGACAGCGCGCGGCTCGCGGTGAGCGCGTCGGGGCTGCCGAACTCGGGGCAGACGGGGTACGCGCTGCTCGACAAGCAGGGCGTGACGACGTCGCAGTTCCAGCAGCAGGTCAACTACCAGCGCGCGGTCGAGGGCGAGCTGGCCCGCACCATCCAGTCGATCGACGGCGTCGAGTCGGCGTCGGTGCACCTCGCCATCCCGCAGGACGACGTCTTCAGCGACAACAGCACCCGTCCGACCGCGGCCGTGCTGCTCGGCGTCGCGCCCGGCACGACGCTCACGACCTCGCAGGTGCAGTCGGTCGTCAACCTGGTCAGCTCGAGCGTCACCGGCATGAAGGCCGGCGACGTTACGGTGTCGGACTCCAACGGCAACGTGCTGTCGGCACCCGACACCGGCGTGAGCGGCACCGTGAACGCCGACACCCAGGCGCAGCAGACGCTGGCCTACAACAACCGGGTCGCGGCCAGCATCCAGGCGATGATCGACACCTCGCTCGGCCCGGGCCACGCGAAGGTCATGGTCAACTCGACGCTCGACTACGACAAGTCGACGACGCGCACGAACAAGTACGTCTACGACAAGAACACCCCGCCGGTGTCGCAGTCGGAGACGAAGGAGAAGTACACCGGCGCGGGCGCGGGCGCCGGCGGCACGCTCGGCAGCGGCGCCGCCGTCGACACCAACGGCACGAACGGCACGGGGAACGGCAAGGGCAACTACACCAACACCTCGAAGACCGTGAACAACGCCCTCGGCACGATCTCGAACACCACCGAGGCCGCGCCGGGCGGTCTGAAGAACCTGCACATCGCCGTCGTGCTCGACCGCAACGCGAAGGGCCTCGACCCCACCGCGATCACGAACCTCGTCAAGTCCGGCGTCGGCTACAGCGCCGCGCGCGGCGACTCGTTCTCGCTGCAGACGCTCCCCTTCAACACCGCCGCGGCGACGGCGGCCACGCAGGCGGCCAAGGCGGCCGCGGCGGCGGCCGCCCAGCAGAAGGCGCACGAGGAGATGGTGTCGCTCATCAAGCAGGGCGCCTTCGCCGCGCTGTTGCTGGCGATCGTCCTCGGCACCTGGCTCGCCTCGCGTCGCCGCCGCAAGGCCCGCAAGCCCGTGCCCGCTCCGGTCGACGACGACCCGGAGCTGCTCGACGAGCTCATGCCAGAACCCGAGCCCGAGCCGCAGCGCGACCGTGCCGTCCGCGCCTCGGACTCCGAGCACGCCGCCGAACGCCGCCGCCAACTCGTCCTCGCCGCCGACAACCGTCCGAGCGAGGTCGCCCACCTGCTGTCCGGATGGCTGAGCCCCACCGGATCCGGAAGGGAGAACTGACATGACCGTCCTCGCCTTTCCCGTCGCTCCCGACATGGAGCTGCCGGAGACGCCGTCGCCGGCCGCGCTGCTGACCCCGCGCCAGAAGGCCGCGGTGCTCGTGCTGCAGCTCGGCAAGGACGAGTCGGCGCGCGTGCTGGCCGAGCTGACCGAGGCCGAGCTCGAGGGCCTCTCGATCGAGATCGCCCGGCTCGGTCACGTGTCGTCCGCCGTGGCCGCCGCCGTGCTCGACGAGTTCTCCGCCATGCTCGACGAGGCCGGCCTCGGGCCGTCCCACGGCGGCATGGACGCGGCGATGAACATGCTCACGGCGTCGGTCGGCCACGAGCGCGCCATGGCGATCGTCGACCGCGTCGCCCACAACTTCGTGGCGAGCCCGTTCGCGTTCCTGCAGAAGCTCGACCACCGGCAGATCGTGTCGTTCCTCGCCGACGAGCACCCGCAGACGATCGCGCTCGTGCTCGCGCACCTGCCCGCCGGTGTCGCGGCGCCGATCCTCGCCGGGCTCACCCGCGACCTGCAGGCCGACGTCGCGCACCGCATCGCCGTCATGGACCGCACCTCGCCCGAGCTCATCCGCCAGGTCGAGTCCAGCCTCGAGCGCCGGCTGTCGTCGATGGGGGTGCGCTCGGACCTGTCCACGGTCGGCGGTCTGCGCCCGCTGGTCGACATCATCAACCGCGCCGACCGCAGCACCGAGAAGCTCATCATCGAGGGCCTCGAGAAGTTCGACAGCGCCCTCGCCGACCGCGTCCGCGGCCAGATGTTCATGTTCGAGGACATCGTCGGCCTCGAGGACCGCGCCGTGCAGCTCGTCGTCCGCCAGGTGCCGGTCAACGAGCTCGCCACCGCGCTCAAGGGCGTCTCCGACCCGGTGCGCGACAAGGTCATGCGGAACATGTCCGAGCGCTCGGCGCAGAACCTGTCCGACGAGCTCGACGTGCTCGGCCCGACACGGGTCCACGTCGTCGAGGAGGCGCAGGCCGCGGTCGTCCGCGTCATCCGGCAGCTCGAGGAGTCGGGCGAGATCACGGTCGGACGGGGGGACGAGGATGCCTTCGTCGCCTGAGCTGGTCGAGGCCGCACCCGAGGTCGCGCTGCCGCGCTGGGAGGCCCTCGAACTGCGCGCCGGTGCGCCCGCGCTGTCGCGCGCCGCGTTCGAGGCCGCCTTCCCCACCTCGCCGGCCACGGGCCCGGCACGCACCGAGTCGTTCGTCGTCTCGTCGACCGCAGCCGTGCCCGAGGCGGTGCTGGCGGACGCCCGCCGCGCCGCACGCTCGGCCGGCTACGCGGACGGCTACGCCCACGGCGCCGGGGTCGCCCGGCTGCGCGCCGAGGCCGAGGCCGCCGCCGAGCAGGCCCGTTGCGAGCGGGCCGCCGCGCTCGTCCGCGCCGAGGCCGAGCGCGCGCTGCAGGCCGTGCACCAGGCCCAGCGCGAGCTCGCCGGACGCACCGCCGTCACGCTCGCCGACGTCGAGCACCTCGTGCTCGACACCGCGTTCCGCATCGCCGAACAGATCGTCGGACGGTCGGTCGCCGACGACCCGCAGCGCGGCCGCTCCGCCGTCGCCCGCGCGCTCGCGCTCGTGCCCGAGGGGCACGACGAGGTGACCGTCGCGCTGTACCCGGACGACCTGGCCGCGCTGACCGCGGCCGGCACCACCCCGCCCGAGGGCGTCCGCCTCGTCGCCGACCCCTCCCTCGCACCCGGCGACGCGATCGCGACCGCCGACGCCACCACCGTGGACGCGCGCATCGCCGCCGGCCTCGCCCGCGTGCGGGAGGTGCTCGGCCGATGACCGCCGCACTGCAACGGCTCGACGCCGGTATCGCCGAGGCGCTCGCCGCGGCCCGTCCGGTCGTCGTCGGACGGGTGTCGGAGATCCGCGGTCTCTCGGTCACCGTCGGCGGGCTCGCCGCCCGCGTGGGCGACCTCGTCACCGTGCGCACCGACGCCGGCGGCGAGATCCCCGCCGAGGTCGTCGCCGTTCAGCTCACCGCGAAGGGCCGGCTCGCCACGTGCCTGCCCCTCGGCCCGCTCGCCGGCATCGCCGCGGGCGACGAGGTCGTCGCGACCGGCGGTCCGATGACGGTGCAGGTCGGGTCCGAACTGCTCGGCCGCGTGCTCGACGGGCTGGGCCGGCCCCTGGACGGCTCGCGCCTGCCGCGGGGCATGGCCACCGTCGGGCTCGAGAGCACGCCGCCCAGCGCGATGGACCGCGCCCGCGTCGACACCGCACTGCCCACGGGCGTACGCGCGATCGACACGCTCACCCCCGTCGGACGGGGACAGCGGCTCGGCATCTTCGCCGGCAGCGGCGTCGGCAAGTCGAGCCTGCTGTCGATGCTCACCCGCGGCACGTCCGCCGGGGTCACCGTGCTGGCCCTCATCGGTGAGCGCGGCCGCGAGGTGCGCGAGTTCCTCGAGGACGACCTCGGTCCCGAGGGCCTGCGCAACGCGGTCGTCGTGGTGGCGACCTCGGACCAGCCGCCGATGGTGCGGCTGCGCGCCGCCTTCGTCGCGACCCGGATCGCCGAGTGGTTCCGCGACGGCGGCGAGGACGTGCTGCTGCTCATGGACAGCGTCACCCGGCTCGCTCTCGCGCAGCGCGAGATCGGCCTCTCGGCCGGCGAACCGCCCACCACGCGCGGCTACCCGCCCTCGGTGTTCGCGATGCTGCCGCGGCTGCTCGAGCGCGCCGGCGCCGGCACGGTCGGCACGATCACCGGGCTGTACACCGTGCTCGTCGACGGTGACGACCACAACGAGCCGGTCGCCGACGCCGTCCGCTCGATCCTGGACGGGCACCTGGTGCTCGACCGCGGCCTCGCCAACGCCGGCCACTTCCCGGCCGTCGACGTGCTGCAGTCGGTGTCGCGCGTCGCCGGTGCCGTCACCACGGCCCCGCAGCGCGAGCTGCTGCGCGAGGCCCGGCGTCTCATCGCGGCCCGCCGCGACGTCAAGCCACTGGTCGAGATCGGCGCCTACGTCGCCGGCACGAATCCCGACGCCGACCGCGCCCTCGGGGTGTGGCCCGCCATCGAGGCGGTGCTGCGGCAGGACCTGCACGACCTCACCCCGGCGGACCGCGCCTGGGACGCGCTCGCCGCCGCCGTCGGAGGTCACGCGTCGTGAGCCCGCAGTGGATGAGCCACCTGGTGCGTGCCCGGCAGTCGCAGGAGGACACCGCCAGCCGCCGGCTCGCGTTCGCGCGCCGCGCGCAGGCACGGGCGCAGGACCGCGCCCGCGCCGAGGCCGACCGCGTCGCCGACCTGAACCGTCGCCTGGCCGCGGCCGACGCCGGCGCGTTCGTCGCCGCGGCGGCGGCCGCGCAGGCTGCCGCCGCCACCCACTCCGTCGCCGTCGGCGAGGCCGCGCAGGCCGACGCGTGGGTCGTCGAGCGCGAACGCGAGCTCACCGAGGCCGCCGTCGCCCGCCAGGTCGCGGAGGAGCTGCGCGACCGCGCCGAGACGCAGGAGCGGGTCGCCCGGGCCGGGGCCGCGCAGCGCGAACTCGACGAGATCGCGACCGCCCGCCACCAGCGCCTGCACGGGAGCCGGCCGTGACCGCCCCGGCGCAGATCGGCGCGATCATGTCGATCACCGCGCGCATCCAGAGCATCGAGACCGGCATCCGCGCGCTGTCGCCGGCCGCCACAGCACCCGGCACGAGCGCGGCGGCGTTCGCCTCCACGCTCGCCGCGACGTCGGCCTCGGCGGCGGCGTCCGCCACCGCGACGCAGCCGGCCGCGGGCGGCACCGCGACCGGTGACGCGGTCGTGGCGCAGGCGAAGACCTACCTCGGCGTCCCGTACGTCTGGGGTGGCGAGACGCGCGAGGGCGGCATGGACTGCAGCGGTCTCGTGCAGACCACGTTCAAGGACCTGGGCATCGACCTGCCCCGCACCGCCGCCGAGCAGCAGGACGTCGGCACTCCCGTCGCGTCGCTCGCCGAGGCCCGCCCCGGCGACCTCGTGTTCTTCGGCGACCCGGCGCACCACGTCGCCATCTACGCCGGCAACAACCAGATCGTCGAGTCGCCCGAACCCGGCAAGACCGTGCGCGTCACCTCGCTCTACGACACCCCGACGAGCATCCGCCGCATCGTCGGGACGGACGGCGCTGCGGGTGTCGCCGGCGTCGCCGGTACCGCGCCGGTCGCCGGCACCGGCGCGACCCTGCCCGCCGGGGTCTCGCCCGCCGTCGCGGCGTACGCGACGCAGTTCGCCGCCGCCGAGCGCGCCAACGGGCTGCCCGCAGGTCTGCTCGCCGCCGTCTGCAACCAGGAGTCGGGTGGAAATCCCAACGCGGTCAGCCCGGCGGGTGCCCAGGGCCTCATGCAGCTGATGCCCTCGACCGCGGCCGGCATGGGCGTGAACGCGTTCGACCCGAACCAGGCCATCCAGGCCGCGGGCAAGATCCTGTCGCGCAACCTGAACGAGTTCGGCACCGTGCCGCTCGCGCTGGCCGCCTACAACGCCGGCGCCGGTGCGGTGCAGCAGTACGGCGGCATCCCGCCCTACGAGGAGACGCAGAACTACGTGCGCCGCATCATGTCCGTCTTCGGGGGCACAGGATGACCGGCCCGCTGCTCTCCCTGCCGAACCCGGGCCCCGCCGTGCCCGGCAGCGCCCTCGCACGTCCGGACGCGGTCGCGGCCCTCGCACCCGGCCACGACTTCCCGGGCCTGCTCGCCGACCTGCTCTCCGGCGCCACCCCGGGCGACGCGCAGCCGCCCCTGGCGACGTCGGTCACGCCGGCACCCGGACCCGTCGCGTCGCCGCGCGGGAGCTCCCCGCTCGACGCCGTCCGCCCCGATCTCACCGGCGCCGCGGCCGCCCCACGGTTGTCGGTCGCCGCGCCGACGGTGCGGCCCACCGCCGCCGATCCCCGTCGCGGGGCTTCGCCCGCCGCGGACGCGACCGGGGACGCGGATCCCGCCGTGACGGCTGTCGTCGCCACGGACACCGCGACCCGTCCGGACGCCCCTGGCGCGGACGGAGCGGACGCAGCGGACAGCACCACGGACGCCGGCGGGTCGTCGCCCGCCGCCGTCGACACCGCGCTCGCCACCACGGCGCTCGCCACCGAGTCCCCCACGGCGCTGCCCGTCGCCCCGCTCACCACACAGCCCATCCCGCCGGCGACAGGGGCAGCCGCCCAGGTCACCGGGACGGTGGCCGCCACCGGTGGCACGCTGCCGGCACCGGCCGCGACGGTCACCCCGTCGTCGGGTCCGGCAGTTGCGGGAGCGCCCGGTGCCGCCGCACCCACGACCTCGCGCGCCGTGACCGCGGACGCCCCTGCACTCCCCACCACCGGCGCGGCCGCACCGGCCCCGGGCGCGCGCGCCTCCGAGGCTCTCGCGACCACCCCCGCCACTCCCGGCCCGCCCGCCGGCGCCGGCACCGGCACGGCGAGCGCAGGCAGCGTGGACCCCCGTACCGCGACCGTCCACGTCCTTGCGACCGGCACCACGACCGGCACCACGACCGGCACCCCGACCGGCACCACGGTCGACACCTCGTCGGCCACGGCGTCCGGCACGGTGCTCCTGCCGGGCACGACGTCCCGGGCCATCCCGGCGGATCGCCGTCCGCACGACCTCGACGCCGGCACCGCACCGACGCCCGCGTCCGCGCTGCCGGCCGACACGGACGTCGTGTACCTGCCGACACCGGCCGCGACCGTCCCCGTCGCCGCGAGCACCCCCGCGGTCCCGGCGATGTCGGCCGCCGGCGCGACGACGGCGTCCGCCGCGGCCCGCGCCGAGCAACCGCAGCCCGAGCTGGCGTCCGCGATCACCCGCCTGGGTCGCGGACCGGAGGGCGTCCGCTCGCTGGAGGTGCAACTGCACCCGGCCGAGCTCGGCGCGGTGCACGTGCGCGTCGCGATCCACGCCGGCCGTCTCGACGTCACCGTCGCCTGCGCCGACCCGGCGGCCCGCGACGCCGTCACCGCGGCGCTGCCGTCGCTGCACCGCGACCTGGCGCACCTCGGCACCGTCGAGGTCGTCGGCCGGCAGCAGACCGCGCCGGACACGTCCGCGGACCAGCAGTCGCGCGGGCAGCAGCGCGAAGAACGACCCGACCCGGAGCCGCGGCGCGAGCACCGGCCCGACGACCAGTTCTCCACCTACCTCACCGGGAGCGCCCGATGACCAGTCCCGTCACCGGTGTCACCGGCACCGGCAACGTCCCCGGCACGACACCCACCCAGCAGACGCCGACCGCACCCGGCGGCAGCCTGCTCGACCCGCAGGCGTTCCTTCAGCTGCTCGTCGCGCAGCTGAAGTACCAGGACCCCACCAACCCGACCGACACGTCCACCTTCATGAACCAGACGGCGATGCTCAGCCAGGTGCAGACGATGAACTCGATGTCGTCGACATTGAGCGAACTCGCGCAATCGCAGCAGGTCCAGTCGGCGACGTCGATGATCGGCAAGCAGATCACCTACACCGACGCGAACGGCGCCACGGCGTCGGGCGTGGTCAGTAGCGCCAACCTCGCCCCCGGCGGGGCGACGTTGCTCGTCGGCACCACGACCGTCCCCATCGCGAAGGTCGTCAGCGTCACCCAGCCCACCACCACCACCGCCACCACCCCCTGATCCCCCGCATCACCCACCCGAAGGAGAAACCCCCGTGCTCCGCAGCCTCTACACCGCCATCAGCGGCCTCAACGCCCACCAGCAGATGATCGACGTCACCGCGAACAACATCGCGAACGTCAACACGGTCGGCTTCAAGTCCTCGACCACCCTCTTCGAGGACACCCTGAGCCAGACCATCTCCTCGAGCGGCACCAACTCCAACCAGGTCGGCCTGGGTGTGCAGGTCGTCGGCACGAACCTGAACTTCGTGCAGGGCTCGCAGCAGTCGACCGGCGTTGGCAGCAACCTGATCATCAACGGCGACGGCTTCTTCGTCATGCAGTCGCCCAGCGGCCAGCAGACGTTCAGCCGCAACGGCGCGTTCACGCTCAAGGACGGCAACCTGGTCACCGCCGACGGCTCGATCGCCTGCGGCGCCGACGGCGCCCCGCTGGACCTGTCGGCCCTCAACTCGGGTGACTACGTGTCGTACAACATCGACGCCACCGGCAAGGTCTTCGGCGTCAAGACCGACGGGACGGACGAGCTCGGCCAGATCGCGCTCGCGAACTTCACCAACCCGAACGGCCTGCAGAAGATCGGCAACAGCCAGTACGTCGCCACCAACATGTCGGGCACGCCGAACGTCGGCACCGCCGGCTCCGGCGGGCTCGGCTCGGTCGCGTCCGGCGCCGTCGAGATGTCGAACGTCGACCTGTCCCGTGAGCTCACCGGCCTGATCGTCGCCCAGCGCGGTTTCCAGGCGAACTCGAAGGTCATCACCACCTCCGACGAGATGCTGCAGACGCTCGTCAACATGAAGAGCTGACCGCCGACGGCGGCGCCCTCCCGAACCCGGGGACGGGCGCCGCCGAACCGGTCAAGACCGACCATTCCCTGCCGATAGTGAGGACGAGGAAGCCACGGACGGCGACCTCGGGACATTCCAAGGACGGACACGATGTTGCAGTTGACGAGACTCAGCGGACCCACGTTCGCGCTGAATCCGGATCTCATCGAGCGCGCCGAAGCCACCCCCGACACCGTCGTGACGCTGGTCAACGGCTCCAAGTACGTGATCCGCGAGAGCCTGGACGAGCTGGTCACCCTGGTGCGGCGCTACCGCGCGGACATCGTGAACGCGTCCCGCGAGCTGACGCCCCCGACCCGGCCCACCCGCAGCCGCACCGCCGCGCAGCTGGTCACCAACGCCGTCAACGCCGGCACCACTAACCACGGCGACGCCACCGTCGTCCCGCTCCGTGACGAGTCGGGAGACGCGTGATGGACCCCGCAGCGCTCATCGGGATGGGCCTCGCCCTCGTCGCGATCGTCGGCTCGACGATCATGGAGGGCGGCAGCCCCGGTGACATGATCCTGATCCCGCCGATGATCCTCGTGTTCTTCGGCACGGCCGGTGCCGCCATCGCCGGCGGGCTGATGTCCGACGCCAAGGCGATGCCGAAGTCGATCATCCGGGCCCTGACGGCCAAGACACCCGCGCCCGACGCGAGCGTCGCCACCATCGTCTCGCTCGCCGACCGGGCGCGGCGCGAGGGTCTGCTCGCCCTCGAGGCCGAGGTCGCAGGGGTCGAGGACCCCTTCCTGCGCAAGGCCCTGGAGATGGCGGTCGACGGCACGGACGCCGACGAGATCGCCGAGATCCTCGGTGCCGAGGTCGACGCCAAGCGGGCCTCCGACGGCGCGGCCGCGAAGATCTTCCAGGACATGGGCGGCTTCGCCCCGACGATCGGCATCATCGGCACCGTCCTCGGTCTGGTGCACGTGCTCGGCGACCTCAGCGACCCGTCCACCCTCGGCGAGAAGATCGCGTCCGCGTTCGTCGCGACGCTCTGGGGCGTCATGACCGCCAACGTGTTCTGGTTCCCCTTCGCCAACCGCCTCAAGCGGCTCAGCGAGGCCGAGTGCGAGCAGATGGAGGTCGCGATCGAGGGCGTCCTCGCCATCCAGGCCGGCAACAACCCGCGCGTCATCGAGCGCAAGCTCACCGCGATGATGACGCTCGGCGTCGAGCCCCCGAAGCAGGACGCGGCCTGATGCCCGCCGCCCACGGGGCCGCCGCCGGGTCGGCACGGGTGCGCCGCAAGCGCGCCCACGGCGAGCACGGCGGCGAGGAGGGCTCCGAGCGCTGGCTGGTCACCTACGCCGACATGCTGACGCTGCTGCTCGTGCTGTTCATCGTGCTGTTCTCGATCTCGGTCGTGAACACGTCCAAGTTCATCTCGCTCAAGACGTCGCTCGCCGCGGTGTTCGGTGACGGCTCGCCCGGGCCGCTCAAAGGCGGCAGCGGCCTGCTGGACAACTCCGCCGAGGGCTCCGGCCAGCAGATGGTCATGCCGGGCATGCCGGTCGCCCCCTCGGTCGGTGCGCAGGCCTCCGGCGGCAAGACCGACCCCGACCTGCAGGCCATCGCCCGCAAGGCCGACGCCGCGCGCGAGAAGGAGAACTTCGAGAAGACGCAGTCCTCGCTGCGCAAGGCGCTCACCAAGGCCGGCCTGGAGAAGGCCGTCCGCTTCACCATCGACCGCCGCGGGCTCGTCATCACCGTCGTCACCAACGCCCTGGTGTTCGCGCCCAACAGCGCGAACCTCCGTCCGGACGCCCGCAAGATCCTGCGCATCGTCGCGCCGGAGCTGGCCAAGCAGCCCCGCTCGATCGAGGTGGACGGTCACACCAACCAGCAGAAGGCGAGCACCTTCCCGTACCCGAGCGGCTGGGAGCTGTCGACGGCCCGCGCCTCGGCCGTGGTCCGCTACCTCGCCGAGGACGGCGTGTCCCAGGACCGCCTCACCGCCGTCGGCTACGCCGACACCCGTCCGCTCTACCCGGCGACCGACCCGCGCTCGGTGACGCTCAACCGGCGCGTCGAGATCGTCGTCCTCAGCACCCACGCCAACGACCCCACGGGCCGGACCTCCGTCGATCCGGCCCCCGCCCAAGGAGACACCCCGTGACCGCCGCCACCGAGACCGCCCCCGCGGGCGGCAAGAGCGAACCCGCCAAGAAGAGCTTCCTGAAGTCCAAGAAGGGCATCATCGCGATCGTCGCGCTGCTGGCCGTGGGCGGCGGCGGGGCGTACACGTTCCTCGCGCCGCCGGCCAAGCCCGAACCGATCAGCGGCGGCGAGGTCGTCCCCCTGGACCCGACCACGGTCAACCTCACCGGCGGCCACTACCTGAAGGTCGCCATCGCGGTGCAGCTCGTCAAGGGCAAGGGCACCGCCGAGGAGTTCAAGACCAGCGAGGCCGCCGAGCTCGTCATCGACCAGTTCTCCGACCGCTCGGTGCGCTCGGTCGCCTCCAACGAAGCGCGCAAGAAGCTCATGGTCGACCTCGAGAAGAAGATCAAGAAGGCGTACAAGGACGAGGTGTTCGACGTCTACCTGACCCAGTTCGTCACCCAGTAGACCGGGCCGGCCCCGCCCGCGCGGCGGGGCCCGTCCGAAGCCGGCTCCCGGGCCGGAGGTCCCGACCCGCACCCGTGCGGTCGGTTTGTCGCGTCGCGCCCTAAGGAACCCGATCGCGCCGCCGATAGAGGTGTCGTGACAGTCCCCGCGGCCCCCACCCCGGTGATCGAACTCGCGACCCGCAAACCCGTGCGGACGGCGCCCCCGGCGCCGACACCGTACGACTTCCGGCGCCCCACGAAGGTGTCCCGCGAGCACGTCCGCGTGCTGCAGCTCGCCTTCGACACGCTGGCGCGGCGGCTGACGACGCTGCTGACCAGCGGGTTGCGCCAGGTCTGCCAGGTGCAGGTCGGCGAGGTCGCGCAGGAGAGCTGGGACGACTACGTCGCCAAGCTCGACTCGCCGTCGGTCACCGTGCCGGTCATGGCGCAGCCCCTGAACGCGGCGATGACCGTCAACTTCTCGCTGCAGGTGGCGCTGGCCGCGATCGACCACATGCTCGGCGGTCCGGGTGGCGACCAGCCGACCCGTCCGCTCACCGACATCGAGCTGCCGCTGCTGTCGACGATCCTCGACCAGATCGTGGGCGTGCTGCGCTACAGCCTCGACCCGGTGGTGACGCTCGAGACGAGCATCGGCGCGGTCGAGTACAACCCGCAGTTCCTGCAGGCCGCCGGCGCGGCGGACGCGGTGCTGGTCGCCCACTTCACGCTGCAGATCGGCTCGGTGTCCAGCCCGCTGC
Source organism: Jatrophihabitans fulvus (assembly GCF_054781375.1). Taxonomy (NCBI): domain Bacteria; kingdom Bacillati; phylum Actinomycetota; class Actinomycetes; order Jatrophihabitantales; family Jatrophihabitantaceae; genus Jatrophihabitans; species Jatrophihabitans fulvus. The sequence goes on along the minus strand of NZ_BAAGUN010000004.1, from coordinate 5,837 downwards.
TGATCAGCCTGCCGCTCGCGCAGATGCTGCCCGTGCTCGAGGCGCAGGCGCCGGTCGAGACCGCGGCCGACCCGGTGGCGCAGGCCGAGATGGCCGCCAAGCTCGGGGCCCGCGTCCGTGACGTGACCCTGGACGTCGCGCTCGAGTTCGAGCCCGTCCGCCTCACTGCCGACCGCATCCTCGGACTCGCGGTGGGCGACGTCGTCGCCGTCGACCAGCGTGTCGGAACCCCGCTCACCGTCCGCGCCGGCGGCGTCGCCTACGCCCGCGCCGTCGCCGGGCGGTCCGGAACCCGCCTGGCCGCCCTCGTCGTCGAGGGCCCCTCCCCCATCGGCGCAGCCACCCCCCGCAAGGAGTCGAAGTGATCACCCAGACCGCGAACACCGCGAGCCGGATCGCGTCCGACGTCGCCGGCATCGCCGCGTCGGCCGTCGCCCCGGGCTCCGTCCTCAACGTGGGCGAACCCGTGACGCAGCCCGTCGACCTGGCGTTGAGCTACGCCGTGATGTGCGAGCTCGGCGGCACGGTGACCGGCGAACTCGCCTTCTTCGTCGAGGAGGCCTTCGGCCGCTCGATGGTCGAGGCGGACGGTGCCGAGCTCGACCTCGCCGACGCGCTCGCCCCCACCATGGCAACGCTCGCCGGCGCGCTCGGTTCGGTCGTCCTCGGCCCGGCGCGCACCATCGACGCCCGCATGGCCGAGAGCCGCATCAACGCGTCCGAGGAGATGGCGATCGTCGGACTCGACGACGGTCAGGCGATCCGCGCCGCGATCGCCGTGGGCGTCGCGTCCGCCGCGCCGGTGGCGGCGGCGCCCGCCGTCCGCACCGCGGGCGCCGGCGAGCGGCTCGACCTGCTGCGCGGCGTCGAGATGTCCGCCACCGTCGAACTCGGACGCGCGCGCATGACGGTCAACGACCTGCTGTCGCTGCACGACGGCGCGATCATCGAGCTCGACCGGGCCGCCGGCGCGGCCGCCGACCTGCTGGTCAACGGACGGCTCATCGCCCACGGCGAGATCGTGGTGATGGACGAGAACTACGCGCTGCGCATCACCCAGATCGTCACCGACGAGCCGAGCCGCTGACATGGACACCGCCGCCATGATCGGACGCCTGCTGGTCTCGCTGGCCGCCGTCCTCGGTGTCATGTGGGTGATCGCCCGTCGCGCCCGCAAGGGCATGAAGGGCAAGGGCGACCGCGTCGTCGAGATCATCGACCGCGCCAGCCTCGGCCGCTCCTCGTCCGTCGCCGTCGTCCGGGTCAACGACCGGGCGTTCGTGCTCGGGGTCGCCGACCAGCAGGTGTCCCTGCTCGGCGAGACCGACCTGGCCGAGTCGCTCGCCGCCAAGGGCGAGACCCCGTCCGCCCGCAAGCGCACGTCCCACCGCGCGCCCGCGGCGCCGGCTCGCAAGGCCGTGCCGTCGGAGCGGTTGCAGGTGCCCGCCACCCGTGTGCCGGCTGCCGCCCCCGCTCCTGCCGAGCCCGTCGCCGCCCGCACCACCGGACCGCTCGCCGGTTCCGCCCTCTCGCCGCAGACCTGGCGGCAGACGGTGGAGTCGTTGCGCGACCTGACGTCGCGGTGAGCACCGCGTTCCGCCGTGTCGCCGTGCTGATCGCGCTGGCGATCGGCCTGGTGACCGGCGGGGCGCTCGTCTCGTCCACCGTCGCGACCGCGTCGGCCGCTCCGGTCGCCGCCGCTCCCACGTCGCCGAAGGCGCCCGCGGCGCCGACGTCGCCGGCCAAGCCGAAGGGCTCGTCCGACGGCACGGTGACCGTCGACGTCGACGGCAAGAAGCCGAGCCAGTCGGTCTCGATCCTGCTGCTCGTCACCGTCCTGGGCGTGGCGCCGTCGCTGCTGCTGCTCGTCACCAGCTTCACCAAGATCTTCGTCGTCCTGTCGCTGACGCGGAACGCGCTGGGACTGCAGTCGGTGCCGCCGAACCAGGTGCTCGCCGGGCTGTCGCTGTTCCTGAGCCTGTTCGTGATGCAGCCGGTGCTCACCAAGGTGTGGGACAACGGCATCAAGCCCTACATGGACGGCACGAAGAGCCGCGACCTCGCGTGGGCGGAGGGCACCAAGCCACTGCGCCAGTTCATGCTCGAGCACACCCGGCCCGAGGAGATCGCGCTCATGCTGCGGGCGGGCAACCTGCCCAACCCGTCGAGCAAGGCGGACCTCGACCTCACGACCATCATCCCCGCGTTCGTCCTCTCGGAACTGCGCTCGGCGATGATCATCGGCTTCGTCGTCTTCATCCCGTTCGTGATCATCGACCTGGTCGTGTCGTCGTCGCTCATGTCGCTCGGCATGATGATGCTCCCGCCGGTGTCGGTGTCGCTGCCCTTCAAGCTCCTGCTCTTCGTCCTCGTCGACGGGTGGGGCCTCGTCGTCACCTCGCTCGTGCAGAGCTACCGCACCGGTTAGGACACCTCGTGAACGACTCCGACGTCATCCACCTCGCCATGCAGGTCTTCGTGGTCGCGGGCAAGCTCTCGGCGCCCGTCCTCATCACCTCGTTGGTCATCGGCTTCACCGTGTCGCTGTTCCAGTCGGCGACGCAGATCCAGGAGTTCACGCTCGCCTTCGTCCCGAAGGCCGTGGGTTGCGGTATCGCGCTGCTGATCAGCGGTCACTGGATGCTGACGACGATGGTCACGTTCACCACCGACCTGTTCCACGGCATCCCGCAGATGCTCTCGAACGTCTGACGCGTCATGCAGGTGTCCGTCGACGGCGCGTGGCTGCTCGCGCTGGTGCTCGCCGCGGCGCGCATCCTCGCGTGGTCGCTCGTCGCGCCGCCGATCGCCACGGCCGGCGTACCCAAGACGGTCAAGGTCATGCTCAGCGTGGCCCTGGCCGTCGCGGTACTGCCGACCGTCCGCGGGCACCTGCCGGAGCAGGAGGCGTTCCCCATCGCCTGCGCGCTCGTGATCCAGATCGTGTTGGGCGCGGCGCTCGGCTTCATGACGCGGTTGGTCTTCGCGGCGGTCGAGGCGGCCGGCAGCCTGCTCGATCTGTTCGGCGGCTTCGCGTTGTCGACCGCGTACGACCCGTTGAGCACGACCATGACGTCGGTGCTCGGCCGGTTCTACGCGATGCTGTGCACGACCCTGATCTTCGCCACGGACGTGCACCTCGCGATCTTCCGGGGTTTCCTGCGGACGTTCACCGCGGTGCCGCTCGACGCCGGTTTCGACCTCGACGCGATGGCGTCCCAGGTCACCGGCGGCATGACCGAGCTGTTCGTGTCGGCGCTGCAGATCGCGGGCCCGCTCATCGTCGTGCTGTTCATCGCCGACCTCGCGCTCGGCGTGCTGAACCGCATCGCCCCGCAGCTCAACGCCTTCTCGATGAGCTTCCCCGTCAAGATCGGCCTCACGCTGCTGCTCGCGGGCATGGCGTTCATGCTCATGCCCGAGACCATCGCCGAGCTCGCGACGAAGTCGACCCGGCTGGTGTCGGCGATGACCTCATGAGCACCGGCAGCGCCTCGCTGGGGTCGGCCCCGTGAGCGGCAGCGGGTCGGGCGGCGAGCGCACCGAGAAGGCGACGCCCAAGCGGCGCAAGAAGGCGAGACACGACGGGCAGGTCGGCAACACCCCCGAACTCGGTGCGTGGCTGGGACTGCTCGTCGCTTCCTTCGTCATCCCGCACGTCGTCTCGTCGCTGATGAACACGGCGTCGGTGTGCCTGACGATGCTCGGTGACGTGATCCGCCGGCCCGACATCGGACGGGCGATGGCCGCCGTTGGCGAGGCCTTCAGGTCCGCGTTCCTGAACGCGCTGCCGCTCGCGCTGCTCGCCGCCGTCGTGGGATGCGCGTCCGTCGCGGCGCAGGGTTCGCTGTGGTTCGCACCCGGGCTGCTCAAGCCGAAGGCGAAGCGGTTGAACCCGCTGTCGGGCATCAAGCGCATGTTCGGCAAGCAGGGGGCGTGGAACCTCACCAAGTCGCTGCTGAAGTCCGTGGCGCTCGGGCTGGTTCTCTGGTTGTCGATCAAGGACCTCGTGCCGACGATCATGGGTTCGGGCAGCCTGCCGCTCGCGCAGCTCGTCGACATCTGCGTCGACGCCGGGCTGCGGCTGCTGCGGTTCGCCGCCGTGGCCGGCCTGCTCATGGCCCTCGCCGACTTCGTCGTCGTCCGCAAGCGCAACGACAAGCAGTTGAAGATGACGAAGGAGGAGGTCAAGGAGGAGTACAAGAGCAACGAGGGCGACCCGCACGTCCGCAGCGCCCGCAAGTCGCGACAGATGGCGATGCGCCGCAACCGCATGATGGCGGACGTCCCCGACGCCGACGTCGTGCTGGTGAACCCGACCCACGTGGCGGTCGCGCTGAAGTACGAGCCGTCGCGCGGTGCTCCCCGGGTCGTCGCGAAGGGCGGCGACCACACCGCCGCGCGCATCCGCGAGCTGGCCGACAAGCACCGCATCCCCATGATCGCGGACGTGCCCCTCGCGCGCTCGCTGTTCGCCTCCTGCAAGGTCGGCGACGAGATCCCGACGGACCTGTACCGCGCGGTGGCCACCGTCCTCGCGTTCGTCATGTCGCTTAAGAAGCGCGGGTCCGCCGCGGGTCTGCACACCGTGAAGACGCTCGCCCCGACCCGCTGACCATCGGGCAGGATGGCGCGATGGCCCCCCTTCTCGACCTGCCGATCGTCACCGAGCGCCTGCTGTTGCGGGCGCACGTGATGGACGATCTGAGCGATCTCGCGCAATTCCACGGTGACCCCGAGGTGGTCCGGTACATCCCGTGGCCGGTGCGTGACCGGCAGGCCACCGAGGTCGCGCTGCGGACGAAGCTGGCGCAGGCCCGGCTGGCCGAGGGCGAGTGGTTGGTGCTCGCCGTCGAGCTGCGGGAGACGTCCACGGTCATCGGTGAGGTGCTGCTGAAGTGGACGAGTCCCGCCGACCGGCAGGGTGAGGTCGGGTACGCGTTCTCCCGCTCGCACCAGGGGCACGGGTACGCCGCCGAGGCGGTGCGGGCGATGCTGCGCCTCGCATTCGACACCCTCGAGCTGCACCGGGTCTCGGCGGTCGTCGTCGAGGGCAACGACGCGTCCTGCCGGTTGCTGCAGCGACTCGGGTTCACGCGCCAGGCACGGCTGGTCGACAACGTCCGGCACAAGGGCGAGTGGGCGACGCAGCTGGTGTACGGGTTGCTGTCCGACGAGTGGCGGACGGGCGACACCGACCCCGATCTCGACGAGCTCGACGCTCTCGTGCACACGTTCTTCGCCGCGTTCACCTCGGGTTCCGGGGTCGACGGGCGGTTGGACGCCCTGCGCGCGGTGCTCCTGCCGCAGGCGGTGGTCGTGCGGACCTGCGGGTCGTCGCCGGCGGTGTACGACGTCGAGTCCTTCATCGCGCCGCGGCGGGACGTGCTGACCAACGGGTCTCTGACGGACTTCTCCGAGCACGCCGTGGCCGGTCGCTTCGACGTGTTCGGCGACATCGCGCACTGGTTCGGCCGCTACGAGAAGGACGGGCTGCTGAACGGTTCGCCGTGCCCGGGGGCGGGCATGAAGTCGATGCAGTTCGTGCGGACGGACGCCGGCTGGCGCATCAGCGCCGCGGCCTGGGACGACGAGCGTCCCGGGGTCGGACCGGACTCGCACCGGGACGTGGCGCTCGTCGTCTGAAACTGTCAGACCCTGCACGTACGTTCGATTCATGAAAGCAGCGACCGTGATTCCGGCCGAGACGGCCGTGGCGCGGTTGCGGTCGGCGATCGATGATCTGCTCGCGGCCGATCTGATCGGGTGCGACGCGGCTGCCTTCCTCGCTTCGGTCGACGAGCTCGAGTCGCAGTCGCGACGACTCGCCGCGGTGG
>NZ_BAAGUN010000003.1:0-478506 GCF_054781375.1 Jatrophihabitans fulvus | reverse complement strand
TTGGGATAGACATTTGTCTTCCTAAGACCGCTTGGCCTCCGACTTCCGCGCCACCCGCACCGCCGGCAGCGCCCGCCGCGCCCGCCGCGCCCGCCGCGCCCGCCGCGCCCGCCGGCGGCCTCGACCTGACTGCACCCGGTGCTCCCGCACCGGCTCCGGCCGCGGCGCGACCGGCGCCGCCGGCCGTGCCCGCCGACACCGCCCTGGACCTCGACGCCCCCTGGCCGCCGCGGTAACCACCTTCCTGCCCGGCCACCGCCGCGCGGACGTCCGATCGCCACGGCGCGCGTCCAGAAAGTTCACAGCCGGGTCCGGAACAGTCGGGCCACGTGACGACGATCGCCAAGGGCGGCAACACCGCCGTCCGGAGTCCCTCGGTCCGCGCCGCCCTCACCTGGCACGGTGGTCCCGGTGTGCCCGATGTCGACGCCTCGGCTCTGCTGCTGCAGGCGTCCGGCAAGGTGTCGGGCGACGACGACTTCGTGTTCTTCAACCAGCCCCGGCACCCGAGCGGCGCCGTGCGCCACCTGGGCAAGAACGGCACCGCCGACTTCGTCGAGGTCGACCTCGGCTCGTTGCCGTCGGCGGTCGAACGGGTGGTCTTCGCAGCGTCCGCCGACGGCGGCACCTTCGGACAGGTGCCGGACCTGCGGCTGGTGCTCGTCGACGCCGCGTCCAACAGCCCGATCGCCGACTTCGCCATGGACGCGAGCGTCGAGACCGCGATCGTCGGTGGCGAGCTGTACCGCCGTGACGGCCAGTGGAAGTTCCGCGCCGTCGGACAGGGCTACGACAGCGGACTGGCCGGCATCGCGACCGACTTCGGCATCACCGTCGACGACGCTGCCCCGCCGCCACCCGCCGCGCCACCGCCTCCCGCTGCGCAGCAGTGGCCACCACCGAACGCCGCCCCGCAAGGCCAGCAGCTGCCGCAGTGGCAGCCCGCCGGCCCGTCCGCCGCCGGCGCCCCGGTCAACCTCGACAAGGGCCGGGTCAGCCTGACCAAGGGTCAGCGCGTCAGCCTGACCAAGTCCGGCGCCCCGCCACTGACGAAGGTGATCATGGGCCTGGGCTGGGACCCCGCCTCCCGCGGCAAGAAGATCGACCTCGACGCCTCCGTGATCGCCTTCGACCACGCCGGCACGAAGCTCGAGATCGTCTGGTTCATGCATCTGAAGGAGTTCGACCAGGCGATCGTGCACACCGGCGACAACCTCACCGGCAAGGGGGACGGCGACGACGAGCGCATCGTCATCGAGCTCGACCGGCTGCCGGGGCACGTCGCCGCGCTGGTCTTCACCATCAACTCGTTCGGCGGGCAGAAGTTCACCGACGTGCGCAACGCCTTCTGCCGGCTCGTCGACGGGCACAGCGACGCCGAGCTGGTCCGCTTCGACCTGTCCGACTCGGAGCCGTCGAGCGGCGTGATCATGGCGATGCTGCGACGCGAACCGGACGGCACGTGGCAGATGCGCGCCATCGGCGAGTTCCACAACGGACGGACGGTCAAGAAGCTCGTCGACCCGGCGGCGCGGCACGTGACGACGGCCTGAGTGCCGTCGCCTCAGGGCCGCACCACCACCAGTTCCAGCCCGTCCGGCGCCGCGCGCACCTCCATCGCGAAGTCGAACGCGTCGACCCGGCAGGCGAGCGCGACGTCGCGCGGGTCGACGTTGCCGGCGCCGAGCGCCAGCGTCCGCCTCGCCTCACGGCTCGTGCGCACCGCGTCCGCGGCGTCGTCCGCCCGCGGCGGCTCGCCCCGCCGCAGCCGCTCGACGAGGCGGGCGGTCTCGACGTCGTCGAGGCCGGGCAGGTCGTCACCCCGCCACCCCGTCGCGACGTAGGTCGGTTCTCCCAACCCACTGGCCGTGACCGCGGCCGCCGTCGCGGTCGCGACGACGAGGCCGGCGCACCACCGGCGCTCGGCTCGTGCCGCCTCGACGACACCGCGCGTTCCGGCCGTCGTCCGCAGCACCAGCACGCGTCCGTCCAGATCGGCCGTCGACACCTCGGCGGGCGAGTTCGCGAAGTCGAACCCGGGCAGCCGCAGGCCGCGGTCCTCCCCCACGGCCAGCGCACCGGGATGCGCCGCCTTGTAGTCGAGCGCCGCCGACACCTCGCGCACGAGCACGATGCGCCGGGCGCCGGCCGCGAAGGCGTACGCCGCGGTCGTGAACGCCCGCAGCACGTCGACGACGACGACCGCGCCCACGGCGTCCGCCGCCCCGCTGCCGGGGACGATGCGAGCTGTCACTCGACCGGCGTCCGGCCGTCTCGCCAGGTGATGCGGTCGAAACCGTAGGCGCGCGCCGCCTCCCGGATGTCGCCGGCGATGTTCTCCATCTCGGCGCGAACGACGAGCTCGCCGTCCATGTTGTAGAAGGTCATCAGCATCGCGAGCGGACCCGGGTACAACCGCTCCAGCGGCAGTTCGAGCCGCGCGCCGCCGAACAGCGTGACCACGAGCGTTCCGCCCCAGGTGAGCGTCGCGCGCGACTGCGAGAACGCATACACCGCGATGCGCTCGATGTCGGCGACCTGGCGCAGGTCGATGCCGAGGTGCTCGTACTCCTCGCGCGAGCCGATGATCACCGGACGGCGTGACGACGGACCGAACCGGTTGCCGTCGGTGTACTGCACGATGCCGCTGCCGCCCGACCGCAGCTGGTAGGCGGCTCCGAGGCGCAGGTCGCCGACCTCGTCGGAGCAGACGGCCTCGACCTGCAGCTCGCCGATGCCCGACTGCACCCGCGTCAGCGTCACCGTCGGCGCCTGCACGCTCATGATGTGCTGCCGCCGGTCGGACACCCGCGTCACGTGGCGTTCGAGCCACGCCGGCAACGGGGCCGGAGCCTGCGGCGTCCGTGCGCGCGGCGCACCGGACGGGGCGGGCGCCGGCCCGCCCGAGAGGTCGAGCGAGGACGACCCCGCCGCCGGACCCGACCCAGGCCGCGAGTACTCGATACGGCCGCCGGGCGCGGCGGACCCTGAGCCGGACGGGGCGGGCGACGACAGGTCGAGCGACCCGCCGCCGGCCGCAGGTGCCGGCGGGTCGGCGCGCGGAGGTGCCTGCGGCGGTGACGGTGGCCGTGCCTGCGGCGGTGACGGCGGCGGGCTCGCCGCCGCGGGAGGCTGCGCCGGCGTGCGGTCGCGCCGGGTGTAGTCGATCCGCGGGCCGGAGGCGGCCGGCGCCGAGGGGGTGCGCGCCGCCGCAGTCGCGCCGTTCGGCGTCGACGGACTCGCCTGCTGCTTGGGCCGCACCCGCCGCTTGAGGAACGTGATGTCCGGACGGGCGGGCGCGAACTTCGGATCGGTGATCATCGGCTACAGCGGCAGCCCGTAGTCGGCGGCGATACCGCTGATGCCCTTGGAGTAGCCCTGGCCGAGGACCTTGAACTTCCACTCCTCGTTGTGCCGGTAGACCTCGCCGAGAGCGACGGCCGTCTCGAGGTCGAACGCGCCGGAAAGCTCCTCGGACCGGACCAGCTCGGCGTTGCCGTCGACGTTCAGGACCCGGATGCCGCACGAGCGCAGCTGGCCGAGCGTGCGCCGCTGCGCGGGACCCTCGTTGATGTAGAGCACGCAGACGATGCGGTCGATCTCGGCGGGGACGCCCGCGAGGTCGACCTCGATCTGCACCTTGTCCTCGCCCATGGCCTGCTCGAGCTGTTGGACGGACAGGTCGCTGGACGCCAGCTGGTTGAAGAACACGAAGTCCCGGTCCGAACGCACCCGCCCGTGCACATCGCACAGCAGCGCGGCGAAGACGAGATTGTCGTCGAGCACCCGTTCGGCGCCGGCGTTCCAGGTGGCGCCGAGGACGAGGCCCCGCAGATTCGGGATCTCGCGGGTCAGCGACACGTTGGCGCCGCGCTTCATCTCAGCCATGGTCCTTCCAACCCTAGAGATCGAGGTCGGAGCGGCTGAACTTCGTCCTGAGGAAGTTGCCCTGCGTGAAGAGTGCGTCGACGTCGTGCGCATGGGTGGCCTGCAGCAGATCGTCGGCGGCGGACGACAGCGACTCGAGCTGTTCGCGCAGGGCCGCCCGCGGCGTCCTGCCCGTCGGGCCCGGACGTTCGGTGAGCGCCGGGTCGAGGGCGAGGTAGGTGCGCAGGGTCGTGGGCAGGTAGTCGCCGACGATGCCGTTGATCGACACGATGGCGTACACGTCGAGGTCGCGGTCGGCTGCCTCGATCACCTCGCGCACGGTGTCGGTGATGCCCCGCGACACGACGACGGCGTCGACGGGAAGCTTGCCGGCGTTGGCGTTGATGAAGCGCACCAGCTCCCACTGCCGCGCGAGCAACTTCTCCGGCGAGTCGTCGGGGTCCGTGCCCGACAGGGGGTCGACCGGTGCCGGTGGCGCGGCCGACCCGTCGTCGTCCTTCCTGCGGCGGCGGAACCAGGTGGTCATCGCAGCGGCGGCTCAGCGCCCCGGCGGCAGCTGGTTCGGGTTGGCGGCGCCGAATTCGGCCGTGTTGCCCTCCTGCTGCCGGGTGCGCTCGAGGTAGGGCTTGGCCCGCTCGATCTGGCCCTCGAGCGCGGTGACGGTCTGCGCCATCGAGTCGACGGCCTGCGACCGGAACGAGTCGATCGCGTCCATGGTCTGGAAGACGTTGTCGAACGCCGCCTGCAGCTTCTGGATGTCGATGGTGCTGGACGCTGCCTGCTCGTTGATCTGCGCGCCCTGCACCTTCAGCTGCTGCGACGTCGACTCGATGAGGTTCGACGTCGTCGTGTTCAGCGCGGTGATCTGGTCGAGCACCAGCTTCTGGCGGGCGAGGGCCTGCGACACGATGACGGCGGTGCGCAGCGCCGAGACCGTGGTGGTCTGCGCGCGGTCGACGCCCTTGATCAGCTCGAGATTGTTCTTGCGGACGAGATCGAGCGCCATGTAGCCCTGCACGGACACGGCCATCTGCGTCATGATGTCCTGCCGCCGCTGCCGGACGGCGAACAGCGCGTCGGACTTCAGCGTGGTGGCGGCCTCGGTGTTGCCCGCCGCCTCGAGTTCGGCGACCTTTGCGGTGATGGCCTCGTCGAGGGCGGACGCGAGCTCGTTGTACTCGCTGAGCTTGCCCATGACCGTCCACATGTTCTGCTTCTCGGTCTCGATCGCCGCGTTGTCCTTGCGCAGGTCGTCCTGGCCGGACTCGAGCGACTTGATGATCGCGTTCAGCTGGGTCTGCGCGGACTCGTACTTCTGGAAGTACTTCGCGATCTTGTCGCCGCCCGGGATCCACTTGAGGATCTTCTTCGCGCCGGTGAGGTCGGCGCGGTTCGGGTCGAGCTCGGTCACGGTGGTGCGCAACTCGTTCAGGGTGGTCGCGACCCGCGTCTGCGCGTCACCGCCACCGGCGCCCTTCTGCGCCTTGATCACCGCGGCCGGCCGGTCGAGCATGCGGTTGGAGACGTTGGCGGACGCACGCAGTTCCTTGTCGCCCATCGAGGCGATGGTGTCGACCTTCTGGCTGAACTGCGGCGTCCGGTGGTCCATGGACGCGAGCTCCGCCGCGAACGCGGCCGCCCGCTGCTGCAGCTCGGTCTGCTTCTCCGGGGCCACGGGGACGGCGCCGGCCGCTTCCTCCTGCTTGACCACCTGCACCGGCGCGGGCGGAGCCAGCACGAGTCCGCCGGCCGCCTGCGGTGCGGCGCCGGCCTGCGCGGCGGCGGGGGTGGCGTTCGCTCCCAGATCGAGCTCGGACATCGGGTGACTCCTTCGGGACGTGCGGGTCGGCGGGTACCTGCCGAGCGGGTGGGTGCTGGCCTACCCGGGCAACGTCCACCGGGCGCGGGTCGTTCCGCGCCCGGTGGACGGCCGGACGGACAGGTGCGTCACTTGCGGCCGGCGGTCCAGTTCATGCCCCAGCCGTAGGCCTGGTCGAGTGCGCGCTGGGCGCCGTTGATGTAGTTGACCTCGCGCTGCACGACGAGCTCGCCGTTGTGGTTGATCAGCTGGGCGACCGCGCAGATGCGGGCTCCGTCGCGCGGGTCGTCGAGGTGCACCTCGATCGGGGCGGCGTTGACCGGATAGATCGTCAGCAACCCCTGGGCGGCGGCCCAGTTGGCAGCGCCCTCGTAGATGAGCGCGAACACCAGCACGCGGCGGATCTTGCCGACGTCCTGAAGGTTGATCGACATGTTCTCGCCGGCGCTGTTGGCGCCCGACCGGTCGTCACCGTCGAGCCGGATCAACACCTCGCCTGTGGTCTGCATGTCGGCGGTGAACGCATTGCCCAGCGCCTGCACGACACCCTTGCTGCCGTCACTGAACTCGTAGAGGCAGCCCAGATCGAGGTCGAGCTGCTGCGCCTTGCGGAACAGGCCACCGCCGCCCTGCGGACGGGCGTTCCAGTTCAGGTTGACCCGCACCACGCCGCCCTGACCGCCGTGCTTCGACAGCGACACCGTCGGTGCGGCCTTGGTCAGCGTCACCTTGCTCAGCGACACGCCGCCCTGTCCCTGCTGCTGCGGATATCCGCCCTGCTGCTGCGGCGGGTACTGCTGCTGCGGCGGGTACTGCTGCGGCGGGGGCGGCGGGTAACCGCCCTGCTGCGGCGGCGGGGGCGGCGGGTATCCACCCTGCTGCGGCGGCATAGGCGGGTAACCGCCCTGCTGCGGCGGCGGGGGCGGCGGGTAACCGCCCTGCTGCGGCGGCGGAGGCGGAGGCTGCTGCGGCTGCTGCGGCGGTTGCGGCGGAGTACTGGGCCGCTTGTTGTAGTCGATTCCCATCGTGGACCCTTTCGACAGCGCCGGGGAACCGGCGTCAGACGGTGGCGGTCTCGCGCGTCGGCGCGGCCGACGCCTCCCGGCGGTTGCGCAGAACCGACGAGAGCAACGCGAGGGCGATGAACGCGACCCCGATCAGGCCGGTGACGACCTCGGGCACCTCGTACTCGATGGACACCAGCAGGATCGTCGCCAGCGCGCCGATCGCCCACAGCGCGCCGTGTTCCAGATACACGTACTCGCTGAGCGTTCCCTTGCGGACCAGGAAGATCGTGGTGGACCGGATGAACATCGCGCCCACACCGAGGCCGATCGCGATGATGATCGGGTCGGACGTGATCGCGAACGCGCCGATGACACCGTCGAAGCTGAACGACGCGTCGAGGATCTCGAGGTAGAGGAACAGGAAGAACGCGGCCTTGCCGACGGCGACGTTCGCGTTGGGCTTGCGTTCGATGTGCACCTCGTGCCCGCTCTCCTCGACCTCCTCGTCGTCGCCCTCGTCGACGTTGAACAACTCGCCGAGACCGTTGACCAACAGATAGGTCGCGATGCCGAGGATGCCGGAGAACAGGACGGTGGAGATGCGCTCGGGCGTCTTGGTGTCGGCGTGGTCGCCGACGGTGTACGCCGCCACGCCCAGGACCACGAGCGCCACCACGACGGACAGCTGGTCGAGCCGGCCGATCTTGGCCAGTGGCTTCTCGATCCACGACAGCCAGGTGATCTCCCGCTCCTCGAACACGAAGCCCAGGAACAGCATCAGCAGGAACATGCCGCCGAAGGCGGCGATCGCCGGGTGCGCCTCGTGCAGCAGGTAGCCGTAGGTGCCCGGCTCGTCGGGATCGCCCTTCTCGAGGGCCAGGCGTACCGCTTCGACCGGGTTCAGCGACGCGGTGATGCCCACGATGAGCAGCGGGAACACCAGCCGCATGCCGAACACGGCGATGATGACGCCGATGGAGAGGAAGATCTTCTGCCAGAACTCGCTCATGCGGACGAGCACGGTCGCGTTGACGACCGCGTTGTCGAACGACAGCGATATCTCGAGGATGGCCAGGATGGCGACGAGCGCGAGCCCCGTCCCACTGTCGTAGACGAAGCCGAGCACGAGGCCGACGACGGCCACGGCGAGCGACCAGCCGAAGGTCTTGAAGAACAAGGAAGATGTCCGATCAGTCGAGGGGGCGTCCGGTCGTTCGGACGGGATCAGCCGACGTTGACGCCGAAGTCGAGGGCGATGCCGCGCAGCCCGGTGCTGTAACCCTGGCCGACGGCGCGGAACTTCCACTCGCCGCCGTTGCGGTACAGCTCGCCGAAGATCATCGCCGTCTCGGTCGACGCGTCCTCGGACAGGTCGTAGCGGGTGATCTCGCGGCCGTCGGCCTGGTTCACGACGCGGATGAAGGCGTTGCGCACCTGCCCGAACGACTGCTGGCGCTGCTCGGCCTCGTAGATCGAGACCGTGATGGTGATCTTGTCGACCTCGGCGGGGACGGCGGCGAGATTGACCTTGATCGACTCGTCGTCACCCTCGCCCTCACCGGTGAGGTTGTCGCCGGTGTGCTCGACGGATCCGTCGGGGCTGGTCAGGTTGTTGAAGAAGACGAAGTGGGCGTCGGACAGGATCTTGCCGTTCGTGCCCAGCATCAGCGCCGAGGCGTCGAGGTCGAAGTCGTTGCCGGTGGTGGTGCGCGCGTCCCAGCCGAGGCCGACGAGCACGGCGGTGAGGCCGGGGGCCTCCTTGCTGAGCGAGACGTTGCCGCCCTTGTTGAGGCTGACACTCATTGTCCGGTTTCCTCCCGAAGACGATGCGGTACGCCAGCGACTCTATTGCCGCCGGCAGACAGTGCGGAACGTCAGACGTTGACTCCGTAGTCGCGGGCGATGCCCTGCAGGCCCGCGCTGTACCCCTGGCCGACGGCGCGGAACTTCCACTCCGCGCCGTTGCGGTACATCTCGCCGAAGATCATCGCCGTCTCGGTGGACATGTCCTCGGACAGGTCGTAGCGGGCGATCTCGACGTTGTCGGCCTGGTTGACGACGCGGATGAACGCGTTGCGCACCTGCCCGAAGTTCTGGCCGTTCTCCCCCGAGCCGTAGATCGACACCGGGAAGACGACCTTGTCGGCCTCGGCCGGCAGCGCGTCCAGCTTCACGACGATCTGCTCGTCGTCCCCGCCGCCCTCACCGGTCAGGTTGTCGCCGGAGTGCGTGACGCCGCCGTCCGGGGAGCTCAGGTTGTTGAAGAAGACGAAGTGCTTGTCCGTGAGCACCCGTCCCTCGGCGTTGCAGACGATGGCACTGGAGTCCAGGTCGAACGCCTGGCCATCGGTGGTCCGGGCGTCCCAGCCGAGGCCGACGACGACGGCGGTGAGGCCGGGAGCGGACTTGGTGAGCGACACGTTGCCGCCCTTGGTGAGGCTGACGGGCACGGCTACTCCTCGTACGCAGCGGGTGGTCCGACGCCGGCGGACGGCGTCGAAGATCGACGTCAGCGACCCTATCGGCCGCCGGCCCCGCCGTCCCGGGGAGCGCTTCCCGCCGTCCGGCGCTGTCCTCCTCACTGCGGTCCGCTCGTGCCGTGACGGGGCGCAGTCTGTTCGACGCCCCGTCACGGACGACCTCGGCGCCTCGGGTTTCGGGCGACCGGGAACGGGCGGCGCGGCCGGGCCGCTTGCGCCGCGTCCCCCCGACTGAGCGGGCGGCGGGCCCAGCATGGCGATCGCACCGCCTTGAGTCACGCGCGAGTTTTCGGTGCCGTAAGCGCTTTCCGGCCGAGATCCGGGCGAATGGCGCGAATCGTTCCCCTGTCGCGGGCTAAGTTGTTCGCTGGCGTCCCGGGCGTCCGTCCGAGACCCGGACGGTCCTCGGGAAGAGCTGGACGATCCCCCGGGACCTGGAGGTGTGGTGGACAGCGACGACATCGCGACCCTGGCGGCGGAATTCGCCGCGCTGGGCGCGCAGCTTCGTGGCCGCCTCGATTCCGACGACGTGCTCGACCGCATGATGGACGTCGTCGTCAAGCAGGTCAGCGGCTGCGAGCACGCCAGCGTCAGCGACGCCCAGGCGCGTTCGATCGCCGCCTCGGACGGCGTCGCCCAGGAGGCCGATCGGCTGCAGCACCAGCTCGGCGAGGGACCGTGCCTGCAGGCGGCGCTCGACGGTGACGACTTCTACAGCTTCGACGTGGCCGACGATCAGCGGTGGCCGCAGTACGCGCGGGCACTGCAGGAGAGCACGCCCGTGCGCAGCGTGCTCGCGTTCCCGCTGCGCGAGGAGAAGGCCGCGCTGAACCTGTTCGGCGACGTGCCCGGCGCGTTCGACGACGACGCCCTCACCGCGGCCGCCGTCGTCGCGGCGCTGGCAGGCGGGTTCCTGAGCCTGCGCCGCGCCGAGCACCAGTCGGCGCACCTCGAGGCGGCACTGGCCAACAGCCGGGTCATCGGCGCCGCGATCGGCATCGTCATGCAGACCCGTCGCGTCACCCGCGAAGCCGCGTTCGAGGTGCTGCGCTCGACCAGCCAGGACCTGCACCGCAAGCTTCGCGACGTGGCCGACCACGTCGTCGAGACCGGCGAGGTGCCGGAGGACTCACGGCTCAGCGAGCACTGACCCCGCAAAGCTCGCAACCGCCCGCAACGCACGACACCGCCCGGGACGGTCGGACCGTCCCGGGCGGTGGGTGGAGCGGAAGCTGCGGACTACGAGCGCTGGTAGGCCTTGTAGTACGAGTCGACGCGAGCGGTGCCGATGGGCAGGCCCTGCTTGAACAGCTTGACGCCGAAGTACTTGTTCAGCGCCTGCGCCGCCGGGTAGGCCAGCACGGCCTTGACGTTCAGCACGCGCACGATCTGCTTGCTGCTGAAGACCTTGGCGTCCTTCAGCGCGATGCGCAGCACGCGCACGCGCTGACCGAGCTGGTCGACGTAGGCCGACAGGGCGGTCGTGCGGGTGTTGATGTAGAAGGTGCGGATCGTCAGCTTCTTGCCGTTGGCGGCGAAGGTCAGACCGCCGGCGTGCGTGATCGTGCCCGCGAGGGTCTTGGAGTCGACGCTGCCGCCGGTGATCGGGAAGCTGATGCCGCGCTTGGTCACGCGGGCCTCGCTCGCCGGGGTGACGGTGATGTGGTTCTTCTTGAGCACGCTCGCCGTCGCCGGGTTGAGCGCGAGGCTGGTGCTGCCCGTGGTGAGCACGAGCTGGGTGCCGGGCGCGGCCTGAGCTGTGGCGGTACCCACGAGGGCGGGCGTGGCGAGGGCCACCGCCACACCGGCAGCGACGGCGACGGCGCGGCGGGGAGTGCTGAGACTCCGAAGACTGCGAAGACTGCGCATGCTGTCCCTTTCGGCTGGTGGTCGGCCGGGCGCCGACCGTTCCATCCCCTCTACGGCGTCACCCGCAGCCCTGGATGCAGCCGCGCGGAGTCAGTCGTGCCGGATGATGGCCAGCCCGTACTGCTTGATCTGGGGATCGAGCGCCCAGCCCACCTCGACCGAGCGCATGGACCCCAGCAGGTCGCCGAGCTGCACGAGTTTCTGCACCGCGGCGGGACCGTCGAGCGGGTAGAGGAAGGTGTAGGCGTAGCCGGCGACGCAGTCGTCACCCTTGCTCAGCGCGCACCGCTTCGCCGCGGCGGTCACCCGACCGGGGACGGCCGGTTTGCCGTTCGTCGTGCGCAGCGTGTTGATGGCCTTCACCGCGCCGCCGATGTCGCTGTCGAACGCGCAGGGCTCGAGGCGCGGGCAGGTGGTCGGCCCGTCGGTGGGCACCCCCGAACCCGACCCGGCACCGGTCGGTGAGCCCGTGGTGGACGTGCCCGTCGGCGACGCCGGCCCGCGCGAGCTCGGACGGGTCGAGCTCGGCGTTCCCGGGGACGTCGTCGTGCCCTGCGTGGGGAGGTCGGTGGGCCCGGCCTGGTCGTCACGGTCGGAGTCGTTCCCGGAGTTGCCGAGGAACGTGACCATCAGCGTCACGAACAGTGCGGCGACGACCGCCAGCATGCCGAGCAACCACGCGGCACGACGCCGCATCTCGGCATCACGCTCGGGCGGCTCGACGGTCATGGGCTCCCTCTCGCAGCGTCCGGGTACGCGCAGATTATGGCGGCTCACCGCGACATCCCCACGACCTCGCCCGGCGTCCTCTCAAGGTGGTGGTAGCCGGTCTCGACACGCCGCCCCGGCGCCGTTATGGTGAGGCATACCTAATGAGGGTCGCCTTGCCTGACCCGGCCCCGGCTCGACGATCGGAGTGACCCGTGTACGTGTGCATCTGCCACGCGGTCACCGACGACGAGATCGAGGACGCGGTCGACGCGGGCGCCGACAGCGTCGCCGCCGTGGGTCTGTCGACCCGCGCCGGCACCACCTGCGGCACCTGCCACGACCACATCGACGACATCGTGGCCGAGCGCTGCGGGCCCTGCCCGTTGGCCTCGTTGCGCGTCGCCTGACGCACGGGTCCACCGGCTAGGGTCTGCGGCATGCGTGGCGACGAACGGGTTCTCGAGTTCCTCAACGAGCAGTTGACCGCAGAGCTCACCGCGATCAACCAGTACTTCCTGCACGCGAAGATGCAGGAGAACTTCGGGTGGCACAAGCTCGCGCGCTACACCCGCTCCGAGTCGATCGACGAGATGCGCCACGCCGAGACGCTCACCGACCGCATCCTCTTCCTCGACGGCCTGCCGAACTACCAGCGGCTGTTCCCGTTGCGCATCGGGCGCACGATCCAGGAGATGTTCGAGGCCGACATGAAGGTCGAGGCCGAGGCCATCGACCGGCTGCGCCGCGGCATCGAGTACATGCGCAGCGTCTCGGACATCACCAGCGCCAACATCTTCGAGGCGATCCTCGCCGACGAGGAGCACCACATCGACTACCTCGAGACGCAGCTCGAGCTGCTCAACGTCGTCGGCGAGCAGCTCTACATCGCCCAGCTGCTGGAGCAGCCCGAGAGCTGATCGCGGCGACCTCGGGCTGACTGCCGCCGGGACGCACGTGCGGCACTAGGCTCGACGGCCGTGGAACGCGAGCACGGCCGACGCCGGACGGTCCGTCCGAGATGGCCCGCCGTCACGCGGACAACCCTGCCGCCGGGCGGCTCGTCCGACCTCGTCCCCACGCTGCTCCCCTCCCCGCAGGGGACGCGACCGCGGGTGCGCTCGCAGCGGCACCTCGACCTGCTGGCCGAACTCGACGGCATCGACGCCTGGAGCGGACGGGCACTGCTCGCCTGCCTGCGCCGCCTGCTGACGAGCACCGTGACCGAGGCCGGACGGGTCTGGGTGGTCGACGGCTGGACCGAGCCGTCCGACGACGCCGTGTGCGTGGTGTACCGCCCGCCCCACGACGAGGGGCGCGTCGTCGCCCTGCGCCGGCGGCGCCGGTCGGCGCTCGAACCGTCCGACTGGCGCATCGGCGATCTCACGACGTGGGGCTGGGACGTCGGGGTCGACGAGGTCGACGGACGTGCCGTCGGCGCCGAACGCTTCGGCTGGAACATGGCGGACTTCGACATCGGCGAACCCCTCGGCTACGTGACGACGGTGCTGCGACACGACGACGCGGACATCGGGTGGTGGGGCGACCTCGGCGAGCGGTTGCCCGTCCGTCCGGACTGACACGACCGGGGCGTTCGACCCGCCGGGTATCTCCCGGGTTGCCCGTATATGCGAGTGCCGAGTTGCGCCATGCGCAACTGATTCTCATGACGCAACTCACTCGAACGGGTGAAGCGTCACTTCACCGCGCCTGCAGCGCCGAATAACGGGAGTGTCACGGAAGTCTTCGCCATGGGTGCATGATCATGGACTGCGCCGACCCTCTGTCTATAGTTGCGGAACTTCGCACGGGGAGAGGGTGAGCAGACACATGCTGTCCGAGCCGAACCAGGGGCCATGGCGGTAGGCGGTGCGGCGAGCGCCGCGCCCCTCGAGTTCAAGAACGTCAAGAAGCAGTACCCGGGGGCGCCCTCCCCCGCCATCGAGGACCTCTCGTTCACCGTGCCGGCCGGCGAGGTGTGCGTCCTGGTGGGCCCGTCCGGCTGCGGCAAGACCACCGCCATGCGCATGGTCAACCGGATGATCAGCATCTCCGGCGGTGACATCCTCATCGACGGCAAGGGTGTGAAGGACCGCAACCAGACCGACCTGCGGCGCGAGATCGGCTACGTCATCCAGAACGTGGGCCTGTTCCCGCACCTGAACATCATCAACAACATCGGCACGGTGCCGCGGCTGCTCGGCTGGGACAAGAAGCGCATCCAGCAGCGCAGCGAGGAACTGCTCGAGCTCATCGGCCTGCCGCAGGAGATGGGCAAGCGGTACCCCAGTCAGCTCTCGGGCGGCCAGCGCCAGCGCGTCGGCGTCGCCCGCGCGCTCGCGGCCGACCCGCCGCTGATGCTGATGGACGAGCCCTTCGGCGCGATCGACCCGATCAACCGCGACAACCTGCAGAACCAGTTCCTGCGGCTGCAGAGCGAGATCCGCAAGACGATCGTCTTCGTCACGCACGACATCGACGAGGCGATCAAGATGGGCGACCGCATCGCGATCCTCAAGGAGGGTGGCGAGCTGGTGCAGTACGACACCCCGGACGCCATCCTCGCCAATCCGATCAACGAGTTCGTCGCCCAGTTCGTCGGCCAGGACCGCGGACTCAAGCGGCTGCAGCTGACGAAGGTGTCCGAGGTGCAGCTCGAACCGGCCGGCAGCGGCGACGGCCCTCGCATCGACGCCTCGTCGTCGCTGCGCGATGCCCTGTCGCTCATGATGACGGCCGACCTCACCCCGCTGCGCGTCGAGCGTGACGGCGAGGTCGTCGGACGGTTGTCCATCGAGCGCATCAACGAGGCATTGCAGGAGGCTCGCGCCGAACACGGCAGCAGCCCCGGTCTGTCGAAGTCGGCCGACGCGTCGTCGCCGGCATGACCGTCCTGGCGGCGGCGCCCGTCGTCCCCAACTTCGGCGGCACCAGTTCGTGCGTCGACCAGAACAAGTTCTTCTGCTGGGACTACTTCAAGGAGAACTGGAACGGCGGCAAGTACAGCTTCGAGGAACGTCTCATCGAGCACATCGAGCTTACCGTCATCGCACTCGTGGTGGGCTTCGTGATCTCGTTCGGGCTCGCCATCATCGCCTACAAGCAGCGCTGGCTGGCGCCCCCGGTCACCTTCGTCGCGAGCCTGCTGTACACGATCCCCTCGCTCGCCACGTTCTTCATCCTGGTCCCGATCACCGGCATCAACTGGTGGACGGTCGAGATCGCCCTGATCTCCTACACACTGCTGACGCTGTTCACGAACACCCTCGCCGGTCTCACGGCCGTGTCCGCGGACGTCCGTGACGCCGCAGCAGGCATCGGCCTGACGCCGAATCAGATCCTGTGGAAGGTCGAGATGCCGATCGCGGTACCGGCCATCATCGCGGGAGTCCGGGTGGCGGCAGTCACGACGGTGTCGCTGGCGACGGTCGCGGCGGCGGTCGTGCCCGCAGGCCTGGGCAAGGTCATCTTCGACGCCTTGAGTTCCAATGGCTTCAACACGGCCTTCGTCGCGGCGGGTGTCCTCGCGGTCGTGCTCGCCCTGGCCGCGGACGGGTTGTTCGTCCTCGTGCAGCGGATCCTGACGCCGTGGGCGTCCCGACGGAGGGCGGCCTGATCATGAGCGACTTCATCAAGGGCTTCGAGTTCATCTTCTCCCGGATCGAGGACCGCCCGGGCCAGTTCATCGGCGGCTGGTCGTTCGTGTCGGAGCGGATGATCGAGCACCTCGAGATCTCCGGCAAGGCCATCGTCATCTCGATCCTGATCGGGGTGCCGATCGGCATCTTCCTGGGACACATCCACCGCTTCTCGTTCCTCGCGATCAACGTGTCGAACCTGGGCCGCGCGCTGCCGAGCCTCGCGATCCTGGCGATCTTCCTGCCCATCACCGGCATCGGCCAGACGACGGCGATCATCGCGCTCGTGGTGCTGGCGGCGCCGCCCATCCTGACCAACGCCTACGTCGCGGTCGACAGCGTCGATCCGGACACCGTCGACGCGGCGAAGGGAATCGGCCTCAAACCCTGGCAGGTCGTGTTCAAGGTCGAGCTGCCGCTCGCACTCCCCCTGATCTTCGCCGGTATCCGCACCGCGTCGGTGTTCGTGATCGCCACCGCAACCCTGACGGGGTACTTCGGCGGTGGCGGGCTGGGCGACATCATCAGCAACTCGGCGTCGTACCGCCTCTACGGCGTGATCGGCGCGTCGTACGTGCTGATCGTGCTGGCCGTGCTCGTACAGATCCTCTTCGTCGTCATCGAGGAGCTGATCACGCCGGCGGGGCTCAAGCAGCGCCGCGGCTTCCTGTCCGCGTTCACGTCCTTCAAGCGGCGCGACCCCGACACCATCGCCGCGCTCGGCGACGAGCCCGAGGCCCAACTGTCCATCGAAGAAGACCAGTCCACCAAGCAAGGGAGCCTGACCTCATGAATTCAGTTCGCAGCATCGGCCGCCGCGCCTTTCTCGGCGCTGCCGCGGCCACGCTGGCCGTCACGCTCGCCGCGTGCGGTTCGGACGGCGGCGGCGGAGGCGGATCGTCCGCACCGGGTACGGGCTCCGGCAGCGGCGGTTCGGCCGACCTGCCCGGTAAGGGCAAGCCGTCCATCACCCTGGGCGACAAGGACTTCGCCGAGCAGTACCTGCTCGGCGAGCTCTACGCCCAGGCGCTCAAGGCGAAGGGCTACACGGTCAACCTCAAGGAGAACATCGGTTCGTCCGAGGTCATCGACAAGGCGCTGACCAGCGGTCAGATCGACGGATACCCCGAGTACACGGGCGTCATCTACACGGTCCTCGCGAACCTCGGCGACCAGCCGAAGTCGAAGGAGATCACCTACGAGGGCGCCAAGAAGTGGGAGGCCAAGCGCGGCTACACCGTGCTCGAGCCGACGCCCTTCCAGGACGCCGACGGCGTGGCCACCACGAAGTCGTACGCAGCCAAGAACGGTTTGAAGACCATCGACGACCTGAAGAAGGTCAGCAGCTTCACGTACCTCGGCCCGCCCGAGAACGCGACGCGCTTCCAGGGCGTCGTCGGGCTGAAGAAGGCCTACGGCCTGAGCAACTTCACCTTCAAGCCGCTGAAGACCGGTTCGCAGTACACCGCTCTCGACAACGGCCAGGCCGACACGATCGCGATCTTCACGACCGACGCGCAGCTGGCCAGCGGCAAGTACGCCGTGCTCACCGACACCAAGGGCATCTTCGGGTTCCAGCAGGTGGCGCCGGTGATCAATACCAAGAAGCTCGCGCAGATGGGTCCGGAGTTCCCGAAGATCCTCAACCAGGTGAGTGCCCTGCTCACCACGGACGCGATCATCGCGATGAACAAGGCCGTCCAGATCGACCAGAAGGATCCGGCCGACGTGGCCAAGGCCTTCCTGCAGGCGAACAAGCTCGCCTGAGCCCCTCAGCACGTCCCGGCGCCGCCGGTCACCCTCGGGTGACCGGCGGCGTCGTCGTCGTGGAGGTTGTCCACAGCAGGTTGATCAACGCCGACCGACCTGCTTCACTCGACCTGTGACTCAGACCACAGTCCGGCTGTACCGGCCCCTGACCGTCCTCCTCGCGGTTCTCGCCTTCCTCGCCGGAGCAGCGGTGGTCGCCGCGCCTGCTGCCCACGCCGGCGAGATGACGAGCGTCAGCACGCGGTACGTGGACGGGAAGTGCTCGAAGTCGGGCCCGTCATGGCTCGATCGTGACTGCTACCACGACGACCTGACCTTCGCGAAGCATTCGAGTTGCCGCGTCCGGATGGGCAAGCTCGCCGGCGTCGATCCCGACAGCTCGGTCGGACGCTACGTGCTCGGCAACGCGCGGTGGATCTGCCAGGCGCAGCCACCGGTCGGTCGCTACCTGCTGCAGATCTGGCACCCGGGCTGCCCGGTCGTCGGGTGGTCGAGCGCGCAGTGCCGAGCGTGGGCCAAGAGCCACTGACCCTGCCTGGCAGGGTGAAGGCATGACCACTCCCGCCGAACGCTTCGAGGTCGCCCGCGTGGTCGCCACCCCGCCCGAGGACGTCTTCGCGCTGCTGCGCTCCCCCGAGGGCCATGTGGCGATCGACAGCTCGGGCATGCTGCAGTCCGCCGACGGCGAGCCGGTGAGTGCGGTGGGCGACGAGTTCGTCGTGCACATGGACCGCGAGTCGCTGAACGACTACCCGATGGGCAAGTACGACGTCCGGGTGATCATCACCGCGTTCGAGCCCGACCGCGCCATCGAGTGGACCATCTCCGGACAGATCCAGCCGCCGCTGCGTCACCTCTACGGCTACCGGCTCGAACCGATCGAGGTCGACGGCGCGCCGGCGACTCGCGTCGTGTCGTACTACGACTGGAGCGAGATCGACGAGCAGTACCGCGGCACGGACATCTTCCCGGTGATCCCCGAGGCGGCGTTGCGCGCCACGCTCGGCATCCTCGCCCGGACGCTCGAGAACCCGTCGGGTAACGTGCCTGCCGAACGGGAGTAGTCCCTCGACTGGACGTCGACATACTGGCGGGTTCGCCCCGCCCGGTGTCCAGGGCCGAGCATCGATCGGCTGGACGAGACGTTCGGATCCACAGCCGACCCAGGCTGCCGGTCCGACGTGCTCGTCCCGAGCGCTCGCCGGTGGCCGTGCCCCGGAGGTACCAGTGCTCGACATCGCGGTCATCGCCACCGTGTTCGCCCTCGTGTTCGTCGCCGAGCTGCCCGACAAGACCGCCGTCGCCGGCATCGTGCTCGGCACCCGCTTCCCGTGGCGATGGGTGTTCGCCGGCATCGCGGCCGCCTTCCTCACCCACGTCGTCGTCGCGGTGGCCGCCGGATCGCTGCTCACCCTCGCCCCGCGGCGTGCGGTGGAGGCCGTCGTCGCGGTGCTGTTCCTGCTGGGAGCGTTCCTGATCTGGCGCGAGGGGCGCGAGCAGGACGATGCGGACGACGCGGAGGATGCGAACACCGTCGCCGACGGCGCCGGGTTCTGGAAGGTGGCGTCCCTCGGCTACGGCGTGATCTTCCTGGCCGAATGGGGCGACCTCACGCAGATCCTGACGGCCAACCTCGCCGCGAAGTACCACGACCCGCTGTCGGTCGGCATCGGAGCAGTGCTCGGCCTCTGGGCGGTCGGCCTCATCGCGATCCTCGGCGGCAAGACACTGCTGCGCTTCCTTCCGATCGTCTGGATCACCCGGATCGCGGCGATAGTCATGATCGTTCTGGGTATCTACTCGTTGCTGCAGGCCGTCCGCGGCTGACGGTCCCGGCAGGCGCGCCGAGTCGACCCGTCGCCCCCGTGCCGACGCCGATCCGGGCAAGTCGGACGGGTCCTGCCAAGCCCGGCGGCGACGTGGTGAATGCATGCCTCGCCGCTCACGCACGGTCACGATCGAGACTCGGTCGGGAACACCAAGTCACGAGCGCGTCGGGGGCTCCCCCCCATACCTCCCGGCACGTTCGTCAGGTACGCAGACAGCGGCTCGCAGCCTCAACCCCCCGGAGGACCGCGAGCCGCTTTCTGTCGTTCGGGGACGTCCGTCGACCGTGCGTCACCTGTGCGATGACGACGCGACACGCCGCGTTTCTTGACTCGTTCCAGAAAATGGGACAGGGTCGGGTCATGCCCTCCCCCACCGACCTCGAGGTCATGGTGCGCGGCGCGGGTCTGCGGGTGACCCGTCCTCGGGTGGCCGTGCTCGACGCCCTGCTCGCGTCGCCCCACGCCGACACCGACACCGTCATCGCGGCTGTCCGGCAGTCGCTGGGTGCCGTGTCGCACCAGGCCGTCTACGACGTCTTGCGCGTGCTCACCGACAGCGGCCTCGTGCGCCGCATCCAGCCCGCCGGCTCGGTGGCCCGCTACGAGGCGCGCGTCGGCGACAACCACCACCACCTCGTGTGCCGCTCCTGCGGCACGATCGCCGACGTCGACTGCGCCGTCGGAGACACCCCCTGCCTGACGGCGTCCGACGACCACGGTTTCGCGATCGACGAAGCCGAGGTCGTGTACTGGGGCCTCTGCCCCGCGTGCGCCGTCCGTGGAAGCACCCCCACCGTCCCACCGTCCCCAATCAATGGAGAGGAAACCCGTGGCTGACACCGACAAGCCCGACGCCGTCGTCGGCGAGATGAACGAGCCCGAGGCCAGTGCCGAGGAGCGTTGCCCCGTCGCGCACGGCCGCCGTCCCTACCCGGTCGAGGGCGGCAGCAACCGCGACTGGTGGCCCAACCAGCTCAACCTCAAGATCCTGCGCAAGCACGTCGACGTCGCCAACCCGATGGGCGCCGACTTCGACTACCGCGAGTCGTTCGAGTCGCTCGACCTGAACGCCGTCAAGGCGGACATCGCCGAGATGCTGACCACCTCGCAGGACTGGTGGCCCGCCGACTTCGGCCACTACGGCGGCTTCATGATCCGCATGGCGTGGCACAGCGCGGGCACCTACCGCATCCAGGACGGCCGTGGCGGTGCCGGCGCCGGCATGCAGCGCTTCGCGCCGCTGAACAGCTGGCCCGACAACGGCAACCTCGACAAGGCCCGTCGCCTGCTCTGGCCGATCAAGCAGAAGTACGGCCAGAAGATCTCGTGGGCCGACCTCATCGTCCTCACCGGCAACGTGGCGCTGGAGTCGATGGGCTTCGACACCTTCGGCTTCGCCGGTGGCCGCGCCGACGTCTACGAGCCGGACGAGGACGTCTACTGGGGCCCGGAGGAGACCTGGCTCGGCGACAGCCGCTACAGCGGTGACCGCCAGCTGGAGCAGCCGCTCGGCGCCGTGCAGATGGGTCTGATCTACGTCAACCCGGAGGGCCCGAACGCGAATCCGGACCCGCTGGGTTCGGCGCGTGACATCCGCGAGACGTTCGCCCGCATGGCGATGAACGACGAGGAGACCGTCGCGCTCATCGCCGGTGGCCACACCTTCGGCAAGACCCACGGTGCCGCCGACCCCGAGCAGTACGTCGGCAGCGAGCCCGAGGGCGCGCCGATCGAGGACATGGGCTTCGGCTGGAAGCAGAAGTACAACTCCGGCACGCTCGGCGACGTCATCACCAGCGGCCTCGAGGTCACCTGGACCGACGAGCCCACCAAGTGGACGAACAAGTACTTCGAGAACCTGTTCAAGTACGAGTGGGAGCTCGAGAAGAGCCCTGCCGGCGCATGGCAGTGGGTCGCGAAGACCGACGAGCTGACCATCCCCGACCCGGACGGCACGCCCAACAAGCGCAAGCCGACGATGCTGACGTCCGACCTGGCCCTGCGCGAGGACCCGATCTACAACGAGATCTCGCGCCGCTTCCTCGAGAACCCGGACCAGTTCGCCGACGCGTTCGCCCGTGCGTGGTTCAAGCTGACCCACCGCGACATGGGCCCGATCCAGCGCTACCTCGGACCCGAGGTGCCGCAGGAGGAGCTGCTCTGGCAGGACCCGGTGCCGGCCGTCGACCACGAGCTGATCAGCGAGGCGGACGCCGCCGAGCTCAAGCAGCTGATCCTCGACTCGGGCCTGACCGTCCAACAGCTGGTCTCGACGGCGTGGGCCGCGGCCTCGTCGTTCCGCCAGAGCGACAAGCGCGGCGGCGCCAACGGCGGCCGCATCCGTCTCGAGCCGCAGCGCGGCTGGGACGTCAACGAGCCCGACCAGCTGGCGCAGGTCGTCCGCACGCTCGAGGGCATCCAGAGTTCGTACGCCAAGAAGGTCTCCTTCGCCGACCTCGTGGTGCTCGGTGGCTGCGCGGCGGTCGAGAAGGCGGCCAAGGACGCCGGCTTCGACGTCACCGTGCCGTTCACCCCGGGCCGCACCGACGCGACGCAGGAGAAGACGGACGTCGAGTCGTTCGCCGCGCTCGAGCCGCAGCACGACGGGTTCCGCAACTACCCGGGCAAGGGCAACCGCCTGCCGGCCGAGTACCTGCTCGTCGACCGCGCCAACCTGCTGAACCTCAGCGCGCCCGAGATGACCGTGCTCGTCGGCGGTCTGCGCGTGCTCGGCGCCACCTACCAGCAGACCAAGGACGGCGTGCTCACCGAGCGTCCGGGGCAGCTGACGAACGACTTCTTCGTCAATCTGCTGGACATGGGCACCGAGTGGAAGGCCACGGACGACTCGTCCGAGCACTTCGAGGCCCGCGTCCGCGGCACCGACGAGGTGAAGTGGACGGGCACCCGTGCCGACCTCGTGTTCGGCTCGAACTCCGAGCTGCGCGCCGTCGCCGAGGTGTACGCGAGCGACGACGCCAAGGAGAAGTTCGTCCAGGACTTCGTCACGGCGTGGGACAAGGTCATGATGCTCGACCGCTACGACCTGATCGGCTGAGTCCTCGTCTGATCGACGATCGATCACCGGACGCCCGGGTCGGCCTCGTGCCGGCCCGGGCGTCCGGCGTTAAGGTCCCTGGCATGGTCACGTTCCGGGCGCAGCTGGTCGAGTGGCGCGGGCCCGCGCCCTACTGGTGGGTGCCGCTGGACGACGCGGCCTGCGACCACGTGCGCGGCGAGGACGCGAGCTATGGCTGGGGCGCGGTGCCGGTCCGGGTGCGCATCGGCGCGACCGAGTGGGAGACGTCGCTGCTGCCCCGCGACGGCGGTTACTGGCTGCCGCTGAAGAAGGTGGTGCGCACCGCCGAGGGCATCGGCGACGGCGACACCGTGGAGGTGACCCTGACCGTCGCACCCCGCGCCGGGCGCGCCGCGAACGGCACCGGCCCGACGGTGTGAACCCTCACCGCAGCCCGCTGCGGGCGAACCCCTGGACGAAGAAGCGCTGGAACACCAGGAACAGGATCGCCATCGGCACCACGTTCAGCAGTGCGAACGACATGATCGCTCCGTAGTCGGAGCCGTACTGGCCCTGCAGGTACAGCAGGCCCACCGGCAGCGTGAAGAGCCGGTTCTCCTTCAGCGCGATCAGCGGCCACGCGAAGTCGTTCCACGACTGCAGGAACGACAGGAAGAACAGCACCGCCACCAGTGGCTTCGCCTGCGGCAGGACGACGCTGCGCAGCGTCCGGAACTCCGACGCCCCGTCGAGCCGAGCGGCCTCGAGCAGCTCGACCGGCAGCGAGACGAAGAACTGCCGGGCCAGGAACAGCCCGAAGGCCGACGCCGACGTCGGCAGGATGACCGCCCAGTAGGTGCCGTACAGGTGCAGGTCGACGATCAGGTCGTACAGCGGCACCATGATCACCTGCACCGGCAGCATCAGCGTGGCCAGCGCGACGACGAACAACGCGCCGCGGCCGCGGAAGCGCAGCATCGCGAAGGCGTAACCGCCGAGCACGTTGACGACCGTCGTGAGCAGCGCGACGGCCACGGCGATCGCGAGGCTGTTGCCGAACCAGGTGAGCACGGGGAAGCTGTCGGCCACCGTCCGCAGGTTGTCGA
The DNA here is from genome assembly GCF_054781375.1 of Jatrophihabitans fulvus. NCBI lineage: Bacteria > Bacillati > Actinomycetota > Actinomycetes > Jatrophihabitantales > Jatrophihabitantaceae > Jatrophihabitans > Jatrophihabitans fulvus. The sequence goes on along the minus strand of NZ_BAAGUN010000003.1, from coordinate 455,373 downwards.
ACGTCAGCGACCTCGGCCACAGCCGCACGTCGCCGCTCGCCAGCTCGGCCCGGGACGACAACGCGACGGCGACCATCCAGTACAGCGGGAACACCACGACGCCGGTCACCACGACGGCGAGCAGCAGCCGCAGCCACCACCACGGCCCGCGGCGCCGGGCGGGCGCCGTCATTCCGACACCTCCCGGGTGCGGCTGAGCCGCCACCGCACCGCGGTGAACAGCCCGGTGAGCAGCAGCAGCACCATGCCGATGGCGGCGGCGTATCCCTGGTCGCGGGTGACGAACGCGGTGTCGTAGGCGTAGGTGACGAGCACGGACGTCGCGTCCTGCGGCCCCCCGCCGGTCAGCACGAAGACGATGTCGAACACCTGGAACGAGTAGATGACGTTCATGACGACGAGGAAGAAGCTGGCCGGGCCCAGCAGCGGCACGGTGACGTGACGGAACCGCTGCCACGACGACGCGCCGTCGAGGCGGGCGGCCTCGTGCAGGTGCGGCCCGATGCCCTGCAGCGCGGCCAGGTAGATCAACATGTTGAAGCCGACGCGCCACCACAGGGTCACGAGCGTGACCGACGCGAAGGCGGGCACTCCCCCGGACTGCCAGTCGACCGCCGGCAACCCGACGCTGGTGATCAGGGCGTTCAACAGGCCGCTGTTCTCGTCGAAGATCAGCCCGCCCAGCAGCGCGGTCGCGATTCCCGACACGGCCATCGGCAGGATCAGCAGCGACCGGAACACCGGCCGCGCCGGCAGGGCCTGGTCCAGCAGCACCGCCATGCCGAGCCCGAGCACCATCGACAACGGCGTGACGATCGCCGTGAACAGCACCGTGTTGCCGGTGGCGCGCCAGAACCGTTCGTCGCCGAACAGGCGCGTGTAGTTGTCCAGGCCGACCCACCGTCCGGCGCCGAACCCGTCGGTGCTGCGGAAACCGAGCCACACCGCCCGGACGAGCGGCACGAGCACGAACAGCCCGAGCAGGAGCACGTTCGGGGCGATCAGCACGTACGCGGACACCGACTCCCGCGCGCGCAGGCCGAGACGCCGCGAGCCCCGGGGCGCGGTGACGGCGGCCGGGGCCGTGGCGAGGTCGACGGCGGTCATCGAGTCAACGCCGAGCGGATGTCCGCGGCCAGGCCACTGACGGTGGCGGCCGTCCCGGCGTCGCCGACGAAGGCGTCCTCCAACCGGTCCTGCAGCACCGGGATGATGCGCGACATGCCGGGTGAGGCGACCTGCGCGACGTCGGCGGGCCGCACGGTGGCCGCCTGGTCCAGGAACACGCGCGTGAGCTCGGGGCGCACCTCGAACCGGAGGCCGTCGTCTCCGGTGAGGTCGCGGCGGGTGGGCAGCAGCGAGGCGCCGCGGCAGAACGTCCGCATCTCGTCGCGGCGGGTCGCGAACTCGAGGAACGCCGCCGCGAGCGCGGGTTTGCGGGTGCCGGACGTCGCGACGAGCGCGTTGCCGCCGAAGTCGCTCGCCGCGCGTTGCCGGCGTGGCGGGAAGGTGGCGCCCCAGTCGAAGGAGGCGGTGGAATCGGCGTCCGGCAGCAGGAAGGCCCCGGCCCAGGTCATCGCCGTGGTCTGCGAGAACCACACGTCCTGCGCGAGGGTGTTCGACTGGACGGAGGTGCTCGGCGGCACCCAGCGTTCGGTGAAGAAGCGGCGTGTGAAACCGAGCGCGGCGCGAGCGGCCGCCGAGTCGACGGCGGGCTCGTCCAGCGAGTCGGTGAGCAGGCGTCCGCCTGCCTGCCACAACCAGCTCAGCCACCGCGTCACACCGTTGCCCTGCCAGTTCACGACGAACGGGTAGGTGCCGCCGGGCAGCTTCCTGCGCATCTGCGCGGCCACCGCGGCGAACTCGTCCCACGTCCAGGCGTTCTCGGGCCGCGACGGCACCGAGCGCACTCCCGCGTCGGCGAGCAGTTTCTTGTTGTAGAGGACGACGGACGTGTCGGTGTGGTGCGGGACCCCGACCGGACGGCCGCGGCTGCGCACCGCCGCCCATGCCGGCGCGGTGAAGCGGTCACCGAAGTCGGCGGGCAGGTGGTCGGCGAGGTCCAGCAGTTGGCCGCGACCGGCGTACGCGCCGAGCGTGTAGTACGGCACGCGGAAGATGTCCGGGGCGTTGCCGGCCTGGATCTGCGCGTCCAGGTTCGGGAACATCTGGTCGTACGGGACGGCGTTCAGCCGTACCGACCGTCCGGGGTTCGCCTTCTCGAAGCCGTCGATGGTGCTGCGCAGCCCGGCGAGCTCGGCGTCCGTGCCCCAGGTCGTGAACGTGAGCGTGTCGGGGTCGTCCGACCCGTCGTCCTGCGGCACGAAACCGCAGCCGGCCAGCGGCAGCGCGGCGGCCGCCGCCGACAGCGCGAGGAAGCGGCGGCGCGACAGAGCAGGTGGCGGCACGACGCCCTCCCCGACCGACGGCCCGCCGTGATCTCGACGCGCCGGCAGTGATCTTGCCCAGCGGACGCGTCCACCGCACCGTCTCAGGGCGCGTGCAGCAGATCGCCCAGGGCAGCGGGGGCGTCGGCCGCGGTCGCGATCTCCGCCACCCGGGCGTTCGCGGCGACGGCGAGCTCCCGCGCCGCGCCCGCATCACCCTTCGGCGCGAGCACGATCAGCTCGTCGAGCCCGCGCGCCGCGGGGACGGGGTCGAGGTCGTCGGTGGCGCGGCAGTCGCTGAGCAGCACGGTGACGCGCCGGGCCGCTCTGGCACCGCTGAGCTGGTCGGCGGCGGCCCGCAGGGCGTTGGCGACGGACGTGACCCCGTGCCCGCGCAGCGACAGCAGCGAGTCGACCGTCTCGACAGGCGTGCCCGATGCGCTGATCGCGCGGTGCACCCGCACCTCGCGGGCGAAGCTCAGCACCGCGAACTCGCTCGGAGCCCGCCACGCGCAGGCGGCCGCGGTGAGCGCGGCGGCGGCGAGCCGGTCACCGCCCATCGAGCCGGACGCGTCGACCAGCAGGCACAGTGCGAGCTCGGGACGTCGCCAGTCGCGGGCCAGCAACTCGTCCAGGCCGGGCGGACGTCCCTCCGCGAGCGCGAGCGACAGCGGGTCGAGGGACCGGTCGACGTCCAGGTCGCCGCCGCGGTCGGCGGGCACGGTGTGCAGCCGTCCGGTGCCGCCGCGGCGGTTCGTGCCCTGCCGTCCGAGTTCGAGCAGCACGCGTCCGGCCAGGCGGCGGGCGCGCTCGCGCAACCCCTCGTCGGTCGCGGTGGTCAGGTCGGCGAGCAGGTGCAGCGCGGCGCCCGGGTCGTCGCGCAGCGCGTCGTCCACCGCCGCCTGGTCGAGCTCGCCGACCTCGGGCGAGACGGCGGCGAAGTGCGGGTGAGCGGCGGCGAGGTCGGACCGGGACGTCGTGCGCTGCTTCTTCGCCGGCTTCGGACGGCCGGGTGGGCTCAGCGAGCTGCGGCCCGCTCCGGGCGGGCCTGGCGTTCCCCCGACGCATCACCGCTCGGCGGAGTCGGCTCGGGTCCGAACACGTCCTCGTAGAGCGCGCGGACGACCTGCTCGGCGGTGCGGCCGGCCGACTCGACGAGCCGGATGCGTCCGGACAGCGCGACGTACGCGGCGTCGAGGCCGGCGTGCCAGTCGTCCACGGCCACGCCGCGGGCGGCGGCGAGCGAGGTGGCGACCTTCACCAGGTCGATGGCGCCGCGCACCGACGAGCCGACGCGCACGTCGTCGTGATCACGGGTGCGGCGCACCAGCTCGACGACCCGTCCGCGCCACACATCCGGCACGGCGGGACCGCGGGCGACGACGATGGCGGCCTCGTCCACGGCGCTCTGGTAGCCCATCGCGATGCGACAGGTGCGGTCGTAGACGGCGGACGAGATGCGGGCCGTGCCCACCGCGTCGAACGGGTTCATCGCGGCGACGATGCGGAAGCCCGGGGCGGCCGCGATGCGCCCGAGCCGCGGCACGTGCAACTCGCCCTCGCTCATGACCGTGATGAGGACGTTGAGCGTCTCTTCGGGGACGCGGTTGAGCTCCTCGACGTAGAGCAGTCCGCCGTCGCGCAACGCGGCGACGAGGGGGCCGTCGACGAAGATCTCCTCGACGTACCCGTCGGACATCACCCGGGCCGGGTCGAAGTGTCCGACCAGCCGCGCCGGGGTCAGCTCGGCGTTGCCCTCGACGAAGTGGAACGGGACGTCGCGGGTGGTGGCGACGCGGCGCAGCAGGGTGCTCTTGCCGGTGCCGGGCGGGCCCTCGAGGACGGTGTGGGCCCCGCTGTCGAGCGCGGCCAGGAGGAGTTCGACCTCCCGGCCGCGCCCGATGGCGTCGATGGGTTCACTCACGCCCTGGATCAGGCGGCGTGGTCGTGGACGACGATGCCGCGGACGTTCTTGCCGTTGAGCAGGTCGTCGTAGCCCTCGTTGACCTCGTCGAGGGTGTACGTGCGGGTGATGATCTCGTCGAGCTTGATGTCGCCCGACTGGTACAGCCCGAGGATCTTCGGGATGTCGACGGTCGGGTTGCAGTCGCCGAACAGGCTGCCGACGATGTTCTTGCGGAACAGCGTCAGGATCGTGCCCGGGATCTGGATGGTCGTCTCCATCAGCTTGTTCAGGCCGGTGAGCACGACCGTCCCGCCCTTGCCGACGGAGTTGAAGCCGTTGCCGACGATCTCGGCCGTCATGAGGCCGGGCGTGAGGATGGCCGAGTCGGCCATCTGGCCACGTGTCAGCTGCGTGATCGTGTCGATGGCTTCCTCGGCGGACGCGAACGCGTGCGTCGCCCCGAGCTCCATGGCCTTCTCGCGCTTGTTCTCGAGCGGGTCGATGGCGACGACGTTCTTGGCGCCGGCGAGCCGCGCGCCCTGGACGGCGTTGATGCCGATGCCGCCGATGCCGAAGATCGCGACGGTGTCTCCCGCCTGCACCTTCGCGGTGTTGACGGCGGCACCCCAGCCGGTGGGCACGCCGCAGCCGACGAGCACGGCCTTGTCGAGCGGCAGGTCGTCGTCGACCTTCACCACGGAGTTCTGGTGGATGACGCCGTACTGGCTGAACGTGCCGAGCATGCACATGGCGCCGTAGTCGCCGCTCTTGCCCTTGTACGGGAAGTGCTCGCCGGGCAGGTAGCCCTCGAGGATGCTCGCGCCCATGTCGCAGATCGACTGCTGGCCGTTGGCGCAGTAGCGACAGGTGCCGCAGTTCGGGATGAACGAGCAGACGACGTGGTCGCCCGCCTTGACGCGCGTGACGCCCGGGCCGACCTCCTCGATGACGCCCGCGCCCTCGTGCCCGAGCACCATCGGCATGCGCGCCTCGAGGTCGCCGTGCGCGACGTGGATGTCGGAGTGGCAGAGCCCCGCGTAGAGGTAGCGGATGAGCACTTCGCCCTCGCGCGGCTTGTCGAGTTCGAGCTCCTCGACCTCGATGCGCTTGCCGGGCTCGTAGATGACTGCTGCCTTCGTCTTCACGCTGCGGTGCTCCTTCTCGTCGTCGCGACTTCGAGGGTCCGAGGGACGGTTGCGAGCGTATGCCCTGCGTCACACCCCGGGACAGGTTCTGCGGCAGGGTCTGGCCGGTCGGCCAGGTAGGGACGCCCCCGTCGCGGCCGGTGTGCGCAGCGCCACGCAGCTCCCGATCCGGCACAGGTTCCAACCACGGTTTACGGGGTAAACCTCGATCGTCGCAGGATCGGTTGTGCGCAACCTTTCCCGCGCGGACCTGTCAGGACACGTCGAAGGAGACCTCCCGTGAGCACCGCTCGATCCGACGCCGCCCGCCGTTGTGCGGCCGAACTGCTGGGCACCGCCCTGTTGGTGATCGGTGGTGTGGGCACCGCGGTGCTCGCGCCCCAGGTCGGCCAGCTCGGCATCGCGCTCGCCTTCGGCTTCACGCTGTTGGTGCTCGCGTTCGCCATCGGCCCGATCTCGGGCGCTCACGTGAACCCCGCCGTGACCATCGGCCTGACGATCGCCAAGCGGCTGCCCGTCAAGGACGCCGTCGGCTACGTCGTCGCGCAACTGCTCGGCGGCATCGCCGGCGCCGCGGTCGTCCGGGCGATCGCCGCCAACCGCAAGGGCTACGACCTGACCCGCGACGGCCTGGGCGCGAACGGCTGGGGCGACGCGTCGAAGGGTGGCTACGGCTTCGACGCCGCGCTCGTCGCCGAGATCGTGCTGACCGCCGTCCTCGTCTTCACCGTGCTGGCCGCCACGGCCTCCGCCGCGGGGTCGGCGTCCGCCGCCGTCGCCGGCATCCCGATCGGCATCTCGCTGGCCGTCATCCACCTCGTCGCCATCCCGATCGACGGCACCAGCGTCAACCCGGCCCGCAGCCTGGGGCCGGCGCTGTTCGCCCGCGGCGACGCCCTCGATCAGCTGTGGCTGTTCCTCGTCGCGCCGGTCGCCGGCGCGATCGTCGCCGCCGTGCTCTACGCGGTGCTGATGCCGGGGCGTGAGGCGAAGCCCGTCACCGACGCCGCCGACTCCACCGCCGACCCCCGGCACGCCGGGGTCTGAGAACCACCGTCCGCAGCCCGGCCGTCGCCCGACGGCCGGGCTGTGCCGTGTCCCCGGTCGTGTTTGCCGCGGACGGCGCACGGGCAGGTCGGTTGCGACGGTCGAGACCACGGCTGCGTCACGATGCGGCCGCGCGCTCCTGCGACGGGCGCAGAGGAGTCGACCTTGAGCAGGATCTGGAACGGCATCGTCACGGGCATGCTGGCCGGCGCCGCGGGCGCCACCGCCAAGAACGCCGTCAGCTACCTCGACCAGGCGGTCACGCAGGACGCCCCGCCGAGCTCGCCGCAGAGCAGCGCCGTCGGCGGAACCGCCGGCGCGGTGACCGACGCCGCACCGGGGCAGCAGAGCTCCGCCGTCACCGGTAACCGCGCCGCCGCCCTCGGCAACCTCGGCGGTCTGGGCATCGGGCTCGGCGTCGGCGCCGTCGCCGGCGCGCTGCGCGGCGACCACGCCACGCCCAACCCCGTCGTCGCCGCGTCCGCGGTCGGTGTCGCGGCGATGGCCGTCGGCAACGGGCTCGCCGCCGCCACCGGACAGTCGTCGGCGCGTTCCGGCGGCAACCTGGCGCGCGACCTGGTGGCGCACCTCGCCTACGGCGCGGTCACGTCCTGGGCGCTGCACCGCCTGCTCGACCCGCGGACGCCGGCCGTGGCGCGCATCAACCCGTTCCGGTAGCCGTCCGGCCGGTCACGACGCCGGCAGGTCGACCTCGACGCTCGTGCCCGACGGGCCCGAGTCGAGGTCGACCCGGCCGCCGTGCGCCTCGACGGCGGCCCGCACGATCGCCAGGCCGAGCCCGCTCGACCCGCGAGAGGTCGTCCGCTCCCCTCCGCCGCGCACGAAGCGGTCGAAGGCGTGCCCGGCGAGTTCCGGAGGCATGCCGTCGCCGTCGTCGGCCACGACCAGGCGGACGCGGTCGCCGAGCGACGTCGCCGCGATGGTCACGCCCACGGTGACGGTCGTGCCGGGCGCGGTGTGCACCGCCGCGTTCGAGAGCAGGTTCGACACGACCTGGCCCAGCGCGTGCGCGTCGCCGCGCACCTCGACCGGATGGTCGGGCAGCGCGAGGCGCCAGCGATGGTCCGGGGCGGCGGTGCGGGCGTCGTCCACGGCGTCGAGCGCCAGGCGGACGACGTCGACCGGGTCGCGCGCCGGTGGCCTTCCCGAGTCGAGCCGGGCGAGCAGCAGCAGGTCCTCGACGAGGTGTCCGAGCCGCTCGCCCTGGGCGGCGATGCGCCGCAGCGACCGTTCGACGTCCGACGGCAGGGTGTCGCCGCCCTCGCGCAGCGCGAGTTCGGCGTGGCTGCGCACGACGGCCGCGGGCGTCCGCAGCTCGTGACTGGCGTCGGCGACGAAACGCCGCAACCGCCGCTCGCTCTCACCGCGGACGGCCAGCGCCGAGTCGACCTGGTCGAGCATCGCGTTGACGGCCCGCGCGAGCGCATCGATCTCGGAGCCACCCGGCCCCGGTCGGGCGCGCTGTGGCACCCCCTGCCGGTCGAGCGGCAGCGCGGCCACCTCGGTCGCGGTCGCCGCGACCCGCGTCAGGGGCCGGAGCATGCGCCGCAGCAGGCCGGCCGCCAGCAGCACGATCACGAGCAGCGCGCCGGCGAACACGGCGAGCACGACGGCGGCGAGCTTGTGGATCGTCGACTCGATCGACTCCGTGGGCAACCCGGTGACGAGCACGTCACCGTTGCGGCCCCGTACACCGAGGACGCGATAGTCCCCCACTCCCTCGAGATCGAGCGAACGGGGGGACGACGACGGGGTCACCCCGCCGAGCCGGTCGAGGGCCGCACGCGGCAGCGGACGCCGCAGGTCACGGTCGGCGCGCACGACGGCCGCCGACACCACCCGTCCGCCGCGGATGCGGGCACCGAGCGTGCCCGCGAGCTGTCCCTCGACGAGGTCGTACCGGTCGTCACCGTCGCGGTCGCTCTCCAGCCCGGCGCTGAAGCGCGCTCCCGCCGCCCGCAGCTCGTCGTCCAACCGGTCGGTCAGCACCCGACGGACGACCAGCACGCTGATCGCCGCCGCCGCCGCGAGCGCGAACGTGACGACGAGCGCGAGCACCGCGGTGAGCCGTCCCCGCAGCGTGGCGGGGACCATGCGCCGGCGACGCCCGCCGGTCACGGCGCCGGTTTGAGGATGTATCCGACCCCGCGGACGGTGTGGATCATGGGCTCGCGGCCGCGGTCGATCTTGCGTCGCAGGTAGGAGATGTACAGCTCGACGACATGGGCGTCGCGACCGAAGTCGTAACCCCAGACACGATCGAGGATCTGTGCCTTCGACAGCGCCCGGCGCGGGTTGCGCAGCAGCATCCGCAGCAGCTCGAACTCCGTCACGGTCAGCTCGATCCGCTCGCCCGCGCGGGTGACCTCGCGCGCGTCCTCGTCCATCACGAGGTCGCCCACCACCAGCCGCACCCGCTCGTCCACGGCCGGACGGGCGGCCCCGGCCCGCCGCAGCAGACCGCGCAGTCGCGCCAGCAGCTCCTCGTTCGCGAACGGCTTCGTCAGGTAGTCGTCCCCGCCCGCGGTGATGCCCGCGACGCGGTCCTCGACGGCGTCGCGCGCGGTCAGGAACAGCACGCAGACGTCGGGGTCGGCCGCGCGCAGGTGGCGCAGCACGTCGAGACCCGTCATGTCCGGCAGCACGACGTCGAGCACCACGACGTCCGGCGGCTGCGCCCGCGCGGCGCGCAGGGCAGCGTTGCCGTCGAGCGCGCAGGCGGTGTCCCAGCCCTCGAGCGTGAGCACGCGCGTCAGCGCCTCGGCGAGGTCGCGCTCGTCCTCCACGACGAGGGCACGCACCGGGGTCACCCCGCCAGCATGCCTGCCGTCACTTCTTGTAGGCGTCGTGCCAGGCCGCCTGGGCCCCTGTGTCGCCGATGCGGATCACCTGGACGACCGTGACGACCGCCAGCGCCACCATCACGACCGACACGACGACGCGGACGGCCGGCTTCGCCGCGAGATCGGCGAGACCACCGCGAGGCTTGGCCTGCGTACCGGGACCGTCGCGCCGCGCGGCGGGCACGCGGTCGAGCAGCCAGAACACCAGCGTCGCGACGAACAGCAGCGCGACCCAGAGGAGCAGACCGTCCCCGAGTTCCGCGTGCCGCTCGACCAGCTGGTCCTCGCCGACGCGTTCCTCGAGCCACTCCCCGGCGTTCGTGGTGATCGGCACGAGCACGAGGCACACCAGCGCGAGCACCGGCAGCGCGACGCCGATGCGGCGCCGAGCGGCGGGCCACACCGCGGCCGCGACCGCCGCGAGCGCGAGCAGCGGGAGGAGCACGACCACCGCGTGCACCAGCAGGACGTGGGCCGGCAGGCCGTTGATCGTCGACATGCCCCCGACCGTCCCCGGCGAACCTCTCGAAACCCTCTCAGTCGCAGGTCACGCCCAGTCGCGCTGCGAGCGGCGCGACCAGTAGTCGTCCGGCGCCTCGGGCGAAGCGGTGAGCGAGGCGAGCTCGTGCCCGTCGAGGACGAGGTCGGCGGCGGCCAGGTTGCTCCGCAGCTGCTCGACGGTCACCGCACCGCTGAGCACGCGGGGCGACCACGGCTGCGCGAGCGCGGCGGCGAGCGCGACCGTGTCGGCGGCGACGCCGCGGCGCCGGGCGAGCTCGCGGACGGCGCCGGCGCCCGCGGACGGGTCGTCGGAGCCCGGGGCGAGCCGGCCGTTGGCCATGCCCTCCTTCACGACGACGGCAGCGCCGGCGTCCGCCGCCTCGGCCAGCGCCGGCCCGACCGACGTCTCGAGCACGTTCCAGGTCGACTGCACGACCGTGAACAGGCCGAGCTCGAGGGCACGGCGGACGGTGTCCGCCTGCGCGGGACCCGAGGTGGAGAACCCGACCCGCACGCCCTCGTCGCGCAGCCGGGCGAGCCCGTCGAGCGCGCGGCGGTCGTCGAACAACGGGTCGTCGGGCATGAGCGAGTGCACCTGGTAGACGGCGAGCCGGTCTCCCAGGATCGAGCGCGTCAGCGCGAGTTGCTCGTCGAACGCGTCGGCGGAATGGTCCTTCACCTCGTGGACGTCCGCGTCGAGCCGCCAGTCGCCGACGTAGCGGTAGCCCCACTTCGACGCGACCACGACATCGGCGGCACCCGGCCGCCCGTCGAGCCAGGAGGCGAGGAACTCCTCGGCCCGGCCGTAGGACCGGGCGACGTCGACGTAACGCACGCCGGCGTCGTAGGCGGCGTCGAGCACCCGCGCGGTGCGGTCGCGCAACGCCGAGACCGAGCGGTCGTCGCCGAGGTCGGCGCCGCGGCCGGCGGTGATGTACGCGGGCCGCGCGAGCGCCGCGAGCCCGAGCCCGAGCCGTTCGATCATGCTTGTCCCCGTTCCGTCGGCGCTGCCAGGATCGGGAGGTCCCGTCCCCCGATCCCCCGGAGTCTTGCGCATGACGCACCTCGTGAACGACCTCGACAACGTCGTCACCGAAGCCGTGGACGGCCTCGTGCGTTCGTCCGGCGGGGCCCTCGCCCGCCTCGACGGCTACCCCGACGTCAAGGTCGTGGTGCGCGCCGACTGGCAGCGCGACAAGGTCGCGCTGGTGTCGGGCGGCGGGTCGGGACACGAGCCGGCTCACGCCGGGTTCGTCGGGCGGGGTCTGCTCACGGCGGCCGTGTGCGGCGAGATCTTCGCCTCGCCCAGCGTCGACGCGGTCTACGCCGCGATCACCGCGGTCACCGGTGACGCCGGCTGCCTGGTGATCGTGAAGAACTACACCGGAGACCGTTTGAATTTCGGACTCGCTGTCGAGCGCGCCCGCAACGCCGGCCTGGACGTCGAGATGGTGATCGTGTCCGACGACATCGCCCTCGACGACGCGGCGCAGCCGCGCGGCCTGGCGGGCACCCTGCTGGTGCACAAGATCGCCGGCGCCGCGGCCGAGCGCGGCGACGACCTGCAGGCCGTGGCGGCGGCGGCGCGCGAGGTCGCCGACGGCGTGCGCACCCTCGGCGTCTCGCTGAGCCCCGTGGCCATCCCGGGACGTCCGGTCGAGGACCGCATCGCGGAGGGCCGCGCCGAACTCGGCCTCGGCATCCACGGCGAGCCGGGCGCCGAGACGATCGACGTCGAGAGCTCGCGGGCCGTCGTCGCCACCATGGCCGGGCGCCTCGCCGCGGCGGTGCCCGACGGGCCGGTGTTCCTTCTGGTCAACAACCTCGGCGGCATCGCCGCGCTCGAGCTGGGGGTCGTGCTGCGCGACGTGCTCGACACCCCGCTCGGTGAGCGGGCCGAGCTCGTCGCCGGACCCGCGGCGCTGATGACCTCGCTCTCGGCGCAGGGGCTCTCGCTGTCGGCGTTGCCGCTGACCGATGCGGTCCGCGAGGGCCTGCGGGCCGGCACCGCACCCCATGCCGCGTGGCCCGGCGTGCGCACCGTCGGCGACGTCGAGGTCCGTCCGCTGCCCGACGTCGCGATCGAGACGCCGGAACCGTCCTCCGACGACGCGGTACGCGCGCTGCTGGACGCCGTGTGCGAGGCCGTCATCGGTGCCGAGGCGGAACTGAACGCCCTCGACGCCAAGGTGGGCGACGGCGACACCGGGTCGACCTTCGCCACCGCCGCCCGACGGGTGCGCGACGCCCTCGACCGGTTGCCACTGGCCGACCAGGCGCAGCTGTTCACCGCGCTGTCGACCATCCTGTCCACGGGCATGGGCGGGTCCAGCGGCGTGCTGGGGTCGATCTTCTTCGCCGCCGCGGGCACCGAGCGGGCCGGCGGCGCCGACCTCGCCACGTCCCTGCTCGCCGGCGCGGAGTCGATGCAGCAGCACGGGGGTGCGGCCGTCGGCGACCGCACGCTGCTGGACGCGCTGGTCCCCGCCCTCGAGGCGCTGCGCGACGGCTCGCCGGCCGACGCGGCGGACGCCGCCGAGGCGGGCGCGCGACACACGGCGACGATGACGAAGGCCGCGGCCGGGCGGTCGGCCTACGTGTCGGACGAACACCTGAACGACGTGCAGGACCCGGGCGCCGCCGCGGTGGCGGTGATCGTCCGCGCGGCCGCCGGTTCCGTCTCCTGAGCCGGCCCGGCCGGCCCGCGGCGGGTACGACCGTGGTGTGATCACGTCGGTCGTTCCAACCGTCGCCGGGTTGGGAAAGATCGATCGTGCCCCGTCCCACCAGCGGCGAGAAGCCGTGACCGCCACCGAGACTCCCCCTGCCCGGGGCACCGACACCGTGTCCGAATCTGCGCCACTCGCCCCCGCCGAGGCCCTGCCCGAAGCGACCCCGCTGCCGGGCGCTCCGGACGGAGCGTTCGACCGGTTCGCCGCGCTCGTGCGCGAGGCGCTGCAGGTGCCGGTCGCGCTGGTCTCGCTCGTCGACCGCCAGGGCCAGGTCTTCCCCGGCGCCGTCGGCCTGCCCTCGCCGTGGAACGGCATCCGTCGCACCCCGCTGAGCCACTCGTTCTGCCAGTACGTCGTCGCCAGCGACGAGCCGCTCGTCGTGCGCGACGCCCGCACCGATCCCCGGGTGGCCGGCAACCTCGCCATCACCGAGATCGGGGTCGTGGCCTATGCCGGCGTGCCGCTGCGCGACATCGGTGACCGCGTCGTCGGGTCGCTGTGCGCCATCGACGACAACCCCCGCGACTGGACGCCGCGCGAACTGCACCTGCTCACCGAACTCGCCGCGGCCTGCTCGGCCGAGCTGCGACTGCGCTCGACCGCCGCCCTCGCCCGGCGCGCCGGCAGTCGCGCCACGGCCCTGCTCGAACTGTCCGAGACCTTCATGCTCACCGACTCGGTCGAGGACGTCTCGCGCGCGGTGCAGTACCTCGCCACGGCTCACCTGGACGCCGTTCACGGCGCGGTGGCCGTCGTCGACCGCGAACGCGAGCTGCTCCACTACGTCACCCGTCCCGACGCCGTCGAGTCACCGGACGCCGGGAGCACGCCGTGGGCGAGCACGTTCCCGCTGCCGCTCGAGTCGCCGTCGACCGAGGTCGCGCGCACCGGGATCCCTCAGCTCTACGAGACCCTCGATGCGCTCGCCGGGGTCTACCCGGTGACGTCCGAGCGCGTCGCGCGCGCGGGCGGGCAGGCCAGCGTCTTCTACCCGCTGCACGTTGCCGGCCAGGTCATCGGCACGGTCGCCGTGCTCTGGCCGACCGAGCGCCGTTTCGACGCCGACGACCGCACCCTGCTCGCGGCCCTGGGGCGCTACACCGCCCAGGCGGCTCATCGTGCCCTGCTGCTCGCCGACCGCCGACGCGTCGCCAACATGCTGCAGCTGTCGATGCTGCCGGCGCTGCCCGAGACCGACTGGGTACGGCTGGCCACCCGGTACGTGCCGGCCAGTGCCGCCGATGCCGTGGGCGGCGACTGGTACGACGCGTTCGTCCGTCCGGACGGGCGGTTGTGCGTCTCGGTGGGTGACGTGCAGGGCCACGACGTCGAGGCGGCGAGCGTCATGGGCCGGCTCAGTTCGATGATCCGTGGTGTTGCCCTGGCCCACCCCGGCACGCCGGCCGATGTGCTCGTCGCCGTCGACTCCGCCCTCGAAGCCGCCCCGCTCGGCCGGTACGGCACGACGGTGCTCGCCACCGTCGACCCGCCGACGCACCGGGCGCCCGCCGTGCTCACGTGGGCGAACGCCGGCCATCCGCCGCCGCTCGTGATCACCGCCGACGGTGTCGCGAGCTTCCTCGAGGTCCGGCCGCACCGTCCGCCGGTGGGCCTGGGCCTGCGACCGGCGCGCGAGGCCCACCGCCACGAGCTGCCGGCCGGGTGCACGCTGCTGCTGTTCACCGACGGCCTCGTCGAACGCCCCGGCCGCGACCTCGACGCCCGGCTGGCGCTGCTCGCTGGCCTCGCCGCCGACAACCGCCACCGCCCCCTGGCCGAGCTCATCGACGTCCTCGTGCAGCGCATGCAGGCCGACCACGGGGAGGAACGGCGCGACGACGTGCTCGTCATGGGTCTGCGGGTGCCCGTGAGCGCGCCGGCGTAGGCGGGTCGCCACCCCGGGTCCGTCCGGAGGGTGGGATGCTGGGCCACCGCTGGAACCACCGGCCGCTGCCCGACCGAGGGGGATCCTCGATGCGCCGCACCGTCGTCACGATCGGCGCGTCCGCGGGCGGGGTCGAGGCGTTGCGCCTGCTGATGTCGGGCCTGCGAGCCGATTTCCCCGGCACGATCCTGGTGGTGCTACACATCCCGCCCTACGGCGGCAGCGCGCTCCCCGCGATCCTCGACCGCGCCGGGCCGTTGCCGGCGCGCCATCCCGTGTCCGGCGAACGGTTCGTGCCCGGCACCGTGTTGGTGGCCCCGCCCGATCACCACCTCGCCGTCGCCGACGACCACGTGCTGCTCACCCGGGGCCCGCGCGAGAACGGTCACCGCCCCGCCGTGGACGTGCTGTTCCGGTCCGCCGCCCGGGCGCTCGGCCCGCGGCTGATCAGCGTGGTCCTGTCCGGGGCGCTCGACGACGGGACCGCCGGCACCGCCGTGGTCGCCGCGCGCGGTGGCGTCACGACCGCGCAGGACCCGGGCGACGCGCTCTACCCGGGCATGCCGATGAACGCGATCGAGCACGTGGGGGTCGACCACGTCGTGAAGATCGACGAGCTGGCCGACCTGCTGCACGACCTCTGCGACGAGGAGGTTGCCGATGTCGAACCGCCGCTGTCACCGTTGCCGGACGTCGAAGCAGACCTCGCGCTCACGGGCGGAGCGGCGACGAACCGGCCGGAGCGACCGGGCCGGCCGTCGGGTTTCTCGTGTCCGGACTGCGACGGCGTGCTGTTCGAGATCGAGGACGGCGACCTCGTCCGCTACCGCTGCCGGGTCGGGCATGCCTGGTCGGCGGAGAGCCTGTTCGGCGAGCAGACCACCCAGCTCGACACCGCGCTGTGGATGGCGTTGCGCGGCCTCGAGGAGAAGGCCGCGCTGGCCCGCACGCTGCGCGAGCGCGCGCTCGAGCGGGGGGACACGCTGACCGCGCAGCGCTTCGCGCAGCAGGACGAGGATGCTGTGCGGGCGGCCACCACGATCCGGACGCTGCTCGAGAACCGCCTGGGCATGCGCGAGGAAGGGCCGTGACGGCTCCGGGACAATGACGGTGGACGACACGGGAGGACGACGAGGCGTGAGCGACGCACCTGACTGGCGCGAACCTCCGGAGGTCGACGCGCCGCCGCCGGACGAGAGCGTCGACCCGTCGTTCGAGCGGCTGCTCGTCCACCTGAAGGAGAGCCGCGGGTTCGACTTCACCGGGTACAAGCGCGCGAGCCTGATGCGTCGCGTCCGCCACCAGATGCAACAGGTCGGCGACGAGACCTTCGACGACTACTACGACCGCCTGCAGGTCGACCCGGGCGAGTTCACCGCGCTGTTCAACACCATCCTGATCAACGTGACCGGGTTCTTCCGCGACGCGGAGACCTGGGACCACCTGGCGTCGTCCGTCCTGCCGACCCTCCTCGACGCGGCCGGTGACGGCCCGATCCGCGTGTGGAGCGCGGGGTGCGCGAGCGGCCAGGAGGCGTACAGCCTGGCCATGGCGCTGACCGAGGCGCTCGGGCCCGCCGCGTTCCGCAACCGCGTGAAGATCTACGCCACGGACGTCGACGAGGACGCGCTGGCGGTCGCCCGCCAGGCCACCTACTCCGACAGGGAGGTGCGCGGCCTGCCGGAGGGCTTTCTCGACCGGTACTTCGAGCCCGTCAACGGCCGGCACGCGTTCCGCAAGGATCTCCGGCGCAACGTGATCTTCGGCCGCAACGACCTGGTGCAGGACGCTCCCATCTCCCGCATCGACCTGCTGGCCTGCCGCAACTCGCTCATGTACTTCAACGCCGAGACCCAGAGCCGGATCGTGTCCCGGCTGGGCTTCGCGCTCAAGCCCCACGGCGTCCTGTTCCTGGGCAAGGCCGAGATGCTGCTGAACCACGCGGCCACCTTCGAGCCGCTCGACCTCAAGCGCCGCTTCTTCCGCAAGACCGCCCGTGCGGACGCGGCCGCCGTGGGGTCGCCCGTCGCGGCCCGCCCGCCTCTCGCCGGCGCCGCGAGCGACGACGTGCAGGCACTGCGCACCGAGGCGTTCCTCACCAGCCCGGTCGCGCAGCTCGTCGTGGACGAGCAGGACCGGCTCGCGCTCGTCAATCACCGCGCGGCCACACTGCTGGGGCTGTCCGAACGCGATCTCGGACGCCCGTTCCAGGACCTCGAGGTGTCCTACCGACCCGCCGAACTGCGCTCGCACCTGGCGGTCGTGCGGCAGCACCGCACCGGCACCTGGCTGCGCGACGTCGAGTGGCAGCGCTCGGCGAACGAGCGGCTGGTCGTCGACATCCAGGTCGTTCCGCTCGTCGATCCGCGTTCGCGGATGCTGGGCGCCGCGATCATGTTCAACGACGTCTCGCGGTTCCGCCGGTTGCAGGACGAACTCCAGACCGCGAACCGCCAGCTCGAGACGGCCTACGAGGAACTGCAGTCGACCAACGAGGAGCTCGAGACCACCAACGAGGAACTGCAGTCGACGGTCGAGGAGCTCGAGACCACCAACGAGGAACTCCAGTCGACCAACGAGGAACTGGAGACGATGAACGAGGAACTGCAGTCGATGAACGACGAACTGCAGGCCACGAACGAGGAATTGCGCGAGCGCACCGGCGAGATCACCACGCTCAACCGCTTCATGGAGTCGATCCTCGGCAGCTTCGACGCGGCGGTGGTCGTGGTCGACCGCGACCTCGTCGTGCGGGTGTGGAACCGGCAGGCGGAGGATCTCTGGGGCCTGCGCGAGGACGAGACGGTGGGCCAGCCCTTCCTCTCCCTCGACACCGGCATGCCCATGGAGCAGGTGCGGCCGCTAGTGCGCGAGGTCGTGTTCGGCGGACGCGAGAACGGCGAGATCCGCGTCGACGCGATCAACCGCCGCGGCCGCCCCGTGCGGCTGCGCATCAGCGTCACGACCCTGCACGCGGACGGCCGCGACCCCGACGGTGCGCTGCTGCTCATGGAACAGCTGGGCTGACGCAGCCGGGTTCGCCGAGGCCTCAGCGCTGCAGCAGCGACGTGGCGCGGCGCCGGGCGACGGCCGCCCGCTGCTGGGCGCGGTGCGCATAGGTCAGCTGACCGCTCGTCTGCATCAGACGGGCGGCGGTCGCGTGCAGCAACGCGGCCTGCCGCGCGGCCGCGGCGCTGCGCAACCGGGCCTCGACCGCGAGCCGACGCTGGGCTCCCCGCGCCGCGCGCGCGTTGGCCGACGCCGCGGGCGGCAGCGGTGCCGGTCGGCCCGAGTAGCGCACCGGGAAGCCGGGCAGTCCCGCGTCGAGGAAGCACTCGTTCAACGTCTGCGCGATGAGGTCGTGCTCGACCCTGTCGCAGGCGGCGCCCTCGATCCGGTCGACGAAGACGGGGAACGACGCGGTGCCGCCGTTGGCCGCGTACCGCCACCAGACCTCGTCCGCGTCCTGACCGGAGAGCGCCAGTCCGTCCGCCAGCGTGAACCCCGTCGGGTCCGTCATCGAAGCTCCTGGAGATCCGAGTCGGGTCCGTGTCGACCCAGGTTCCAGGGTAGGGCCGGGCGGCGGCGGTCGGCACCCGGCCCGCGAGCGGGTAGCGTTCGGACGACCATCGTCCTGAACGCCGGAGGGGATGTCATGGCGGGGCAGTCGAACGAGCGGGCCGAGGCCGCCTCGTCCGAGACCGTCGACGCCGACCTCCGCCGCGAACTCGAGGCGGCTCGCGCGCGCATCGACAATCTCCTGCGCGCACTGGACACCAACCGCACGATCGGCGTCGCCATCGGGGTCGCCGTCGAGCGCTGGAAGCTCTCCCCCGAGGGCGCGTTCGACCTGCTGCTGTCGGTGAGCCAGCGGACGAACCGCAAGCTGCGCGACGTCGCCGCCGAGGTCGTCGAGACCGGAGCGGTGCCCGGCATCGACGACGCCGGGCGCTGACTGCGACGGTGAGCCGGCGGTGGCGTCCCGGCGTCAGGCGTCGACGGGTGTGGGAAGAGCGACCAGACCGAGCCGCACGAGCGTGTCGCCGGTCTCGCGCGCGAGGCTCTGCAACTGCTCGAGGGTCCCGGCGGACACGTCCGGATCGGTGCGGGCCCAGTAGACGCCGAGGGCGCCGACCGCCGGTTCGCCCATCGGCACCATCGCCATGCTGGACACGAACGTCGGACGGTAGGCCGCCAGCGGCACCCGGTCGTCCAGCGTGATGTCGGCGACGACGGCGGGACGACCGTGCGTCATGCACCAGCCGCTGAGGCACTCGGTCACGGGGAACCGCTGACCGCGCCACAGTGGGGCGATGGCGTCCTCGTCGACGTAGCAGCAGTCGTCGCCGTCGCGCAGCACGAACGTCGCCCCGTGTGCGTGCGCGATGCGGCGGGCCGACCCCAGCACGGCCGCGCACAGGACGGTGAACGACAGTCCGCGCGGCAGCGCGGCGGCCACACGCGGGGTGGGCGGGCTCTGCTCCATGGGGGATCTCTTCGATCGGTGCTGCGTGCTGGGACTGTTTCCAGCGCGACGGGGTGAAATCCCGTCCGACGGGATGGTGCCCGCACCCGTCGGATGATCACGGGGCCAAGGTCCCGTCTTCCGGGAATGTCGTTATCGTCCGCAGCAACGACACGGAAGGTGGGGCCGATGGCGACCGTCGCACTCGTCGGGACACTCGACACCAAGGCCGAGGAGTACGCCTGGCTGCGCGAGCGGCTCGTCGCGCTCGGCGTCGAGGTGGTGGTCGTCGACGTCGGGGCGTTCTCGACGGACCCGCTCGCCGACGTCACGTCCGACGCCGTCGTCGAGGCCGCGGGCGAGGACGCCGCCGCACTGCGCGAACGCCGCGACCGCGGTGAGTCGATGACGGTGATGGGACGCGGCGCGGCGGCCGTCGTCCGGCGATTGTTCGACGGCGGACGGCTGCACGCGGTGCTCGCCGTGGGCGGCTCCGGAGGTTCGTCGGTGGCGGCTCCCGCGCTGCAGGCGCTGCCGGTCGGTGTCCCCAAGCTGCTCGTCTCGACCATGGCCAGTGGCGACGTCGCACCGTACGTCGGCGAGGTCGACGCCACGCTCATGTACTCCGTGGTCGACGTCGCCGGCATCAACTCGGTGTCCGAAGCGGTGCTGGGCAACGCGGTGGCCGCGGTCGCCGGGATGGCGCAGGCGTACGAGGCACGGGCGGCGCGCCCGACGCAGCACCGGCCGCTCGTCGCGGTCACGATGTTCGGCGTCACCACCCCGGCGGCGGACGAGGCCCGGCAGCGGCTCAGCGAGCACGGTTACGAGGTGCTGGTCTTCCACGCCACCGGCACCGGCGGACGGGCGATGGAGAAGCTCGTCGAGTCGGGCATGCTCGCCGGCGTCTGCGACCTCACGACCACCGAGCTCGCCGACGACCTCGTCGGCGGTGTGCTCAGCGCGGGTCCGCACCGGCTCGAGCTTGCGGGACGGCTGGGCGTGCCGCAGGTGGTGAGCCTCGGCGCTCTCGACATGGTGAACTTCGGGCCGGAGGACACCGTCCCCGACGGCTTCCGCGACAGGCTGCTCTACGTGCACAACCCCACCGTCACTCTCATGCGCACGACCGCGGACGAGATGGCCGAGCTCGGTCGCCGCATCGCCGCCAAGCTCGCGGCGGCCACCGGGCCGACAGAGCTGCTCGTGCCGCTGCGCGGCGTCAGCGCGATCGACGTCGAGGGTGCCCCGTTCCGCGACGCCGAGGCCGACGAGGCGTTGTTCACGGCGGTGCGCGAGGGGCTGGCGAAGACGCACGTCGCCGTGCACGAACTGGACCAGGCGATCAACGACCCGGGTTTTGGCACCGCGGCCGCCGACGCACTGCACCGGCTGATCGGAGGCACCTCATGACCCGCGCAGAGATCCTGGAGCGCTTCCGCGGGCTCGTCGCCGGCGGCGGCACGATCATCGGCGGCGGGGCGGGCACCGGCATCACCGCGAAGTCGGCCGAGGCGGGCGGCATCGACCTGCTCATCATCTACAACTCCGGACGCTTCCGGATGGCCGGGCGCGGGTCGCTGTCGGGCCTGCTGCCCTACGGCGATGCGAACGCCATCGTCCTGGAGATGGCGAACGAGGTGCTGCCGGTCGTGTCCCGTACGCCGGTGCTCGCCGGGGTGTGCGGCACCGACCCGTTCCGGGTGATGCCGCACTTCCTGCGCCAGGTGAAGGACATCGGCTTCGCGGGCGTCCAGAACTTCCCGACCGTCGGCCTCATCGACGGCGTGTTCCGCGCCAA
Organism: Jatrophihabitans fulvus; assembly: GCF_054781375.1. Taxonomy (NCBI): domain Bacteria; kingdom Bacillati; phylum Actinomycetota; class Actinomycetes; order Jatrophihabitantales; family Jatrophihabitantaceae; genus Jatrophihabitans; species Jatrophihabitans fulvus. The sequence continues at coordinate 434,640 of NZ_BAAGUN010000003.1, read as the reverse complement.
TCTCGAGGAGACCGGCATGGGCTTCGGGCTCGAGGTCGACATGATCGCCGCCGCGCACGAGCTCGACCTGCTCACCGCGCCCTACGTGTTCGACGAGGACCAGGCGGCGGCGATGGCCCGCGCGGGTGCCGACATCCTCGTGCCCCACATGGGGCTGACGACGTCGGGGACGATCGGCGCGCAGACCGCGCTCACGCTCGACCAGGCGGCCGAACGGGTGCAGGCCCTGGCCGACGCGGCCAAGCGCGTGAACCCCGACATCCTGTGCCTGTGCCACGGTGGCCCGATCGCCGAACCCGACGACGCCGGGTACGTGCTCGCGCACACCGAGGGCGTCGTCGGGTTCTTCGGCGCCTCGTCCATCGAGCGGTTGCCCACCGAGGTCGGCATCCGGGAGCAGACGGAGCGCTTCAAAGCCATCGGTGCGAGCGGACGCTGACGCTCACTCGACCACGGCCATGCGGCTGTCGTAACCGGTGGCGGGGTCGACGGTGCGTCCGCTCGCCCACCAGTTCTCCTTCGCGGTCTCCAGTACCCGGATCATGACCTCGTCCGGACCGACGCCGGCGGTGCGGCCCAGGTGCTCGACGACCGTGTCGAACAGCCGCGCCTTCGCACCGGCGCTGCGGACGTTGAACGAGAACGTCACGAAGATCATCCGGTCGGTGCGCGGGATCGTGAACATGACGTCGCTGTGGAAGAGGGTGTCCGCACCGAACTCGTGGAAGGCGTGGATGCGGTCGTCCTCGGGGATGCCGAGCGCCTCGATCATCGCCTCGTGGAGGGCATCGGAGATCGCGCGGCGCTCGTCGGCGGTGTACGCGCCGGCGTGCAGGTCGACGGTCGTGAACGGCATGGTCTTTCCTCTCGTGACCGGCGGAGGGTCCGCCGGACGGGTCAGGCCTGCGGGGCAGGCACGTCGAAGCACGTCAGCAGGGCCGACGTGGCCAGGTACTGGCCGATGAGCTGAACGAGCACGACGGTGTCGCGCTCGCCGAAGGTGGCGACCACCTCGCCGTAGAGGTCGTCGTCCACCGCGCGCTCGCGGACGAGCGCACGGGCCAGCCGGTGCGCGAGGTGCTCGGCGGGTGACAGGCCGGCCGGGTCCGCCCCCCGGACGATCGCGCGGACGTCGTCGTCGCCGATGCCGGCACCGGCGGCGGCTGCGCCGTGCGCGTGGACGACGAACGCCGCGCCGTACTCGGCGCCGACCGTGAGCACGGCGATCTCGCGGACGCGAGCGTCGAGCCCGGCGGCCGAGACGGCCTCGGCCCACGCGAGCTGTGCCGCGGCCACGGCCGGTGCCCGCAACATCGCGTTGAAGGGACCGATCAGCCGGCCGTCGTCGAGCATGGCCCGGTAACCGGAGCGCCGGCCCCGGGCGACCCGGGTCTCGACGAGCCGTGCGTGCAGTTCGCGCTGGTCGTCGTCCAGCTCGTCCGGTGCCAGCAGCGGCAGCCGGCCGCCCAGGTTCTCGCTCACGTCCACGACGGTAGGCCGGACGCGAGCATGCGACCAGCGAATGTCCGGCATGTTGCCTATGCTTGATGCGCATGGACACCACGGCGTTGGCGACCATCCGCGTTGTGGCCGAGCAGGGCAGCTTCACGGCGGCAGCGTCCGTGCTCGGCTACACGCAGTCGGCCGTGTCGCGGCAGGTCGCCGCGGCCGAGCACGAACTCGGCACCGTCTTGTTCGACCGGGTGCGCGGTGGCGTCCGCCTGACACGTTCCGGCTCCACCGTGCTACGTCACGTCGTCGAGGCCCTCGACGCTCTCGACGCGGCGCGGCGCGAGGCCACGTCCACGGCTCCCGCACGGCGCCGGGTCCGGCTCGGCGCCTTCGCGTCCGCCGGGGCGATGCTGCTGCCGCGCGCCGTCGCGGTGATGCGCAGCAGTGCACCGGACGTCGAGCTCGTCACGCGGGAGGGCACGTCGCCGTCGCTCGTCCGTGCGGTGCGGTCGGGATCGATCGACGTCGCGCTGGTGACGTCACGACCCCCGCACCGCTCCCCCGACCAGGAGTCCCCACCCCTCGTCGTGCACACCCTGTTCGACAGCGAACTGGCCCTCGCCGTTCCCTCGGCGAGCGGGTGGGCGCGGTCGGCCACCGTCGAAGCCGCGACCGCGGCGGACGCGCCGTGGATCGCCTCGCCGTCGACGGGCGACGAGCCGCAGCTCGGTGTCTGGCCCGGACTGCCCGGCCGTCCGCGTGTGCGGCACACCGCCCGCGACTGGGCGACGAAGCTGGCGCTGGTCGCGAGCGGTGCGGGTGTCACCTCGGTGCCGCGCGAGCTGCTGCCGCACCTGCCGGACGGGGTCACCGTCGTCCGCATCGACGGTGTGCCCGCGGAACGGCGTCGGGTGTCGCTGGTGCACCGCCGCGACGCCTCACGATCGGACGTCGCGACCGTGCGCCGCGCGTTCACGGAGGTCGCGGCGTCGTTGACCTGACGCGGTCACCCGGGTGCCGGGCTGCTCCACACCACGCCACCGAGCTCGTCGACCACGTGCTGCGCGACGGCGCGCGCGAGCGGCACCCCGTCCGGACGGCCGATCGAGCAGCGCAGTTCGAGCCACCAGTAGGGCACGTCCGGCTCGTCCGCCACACCGAGCAGCCGGGACGCCTCTCCCGGCACCGCCACCCGCACCGGCGTCATCATCGACACGACCAGGGTGCGGTCGGCGTCGTACAGCCGCAGCACGTTGCCCGGCTCGTTGGGGCCCACCCGCAGCTCGGGATCGGCGGCGGCGATGGCCCGCAGCAGTGCCTCGCCGTCCGGCGGGGCGGACACCAGCGCGACGACGTCGTGGGTCACGACCCCCTCCCGAAGTCGGCCACCTGCACGGTCTGGCGCGGTTCACCGCGGCGCACGAGGAACCCCCGTCCGGGGGGCTGCGGCGCGGCGTAGGTGCCGGGCAGCGGTGCGCCCTCGCTGCGGTCGCCGTTCATGATGAGACCGGTGCCTCCCGTGTCGCGCAGCAGCGCCACGAACCGCTCGAACATGACGCCGGACCAGCCCGCGACGGGCCGGGACAGCACCACGTGCAGCCCGATGTCACGGGCCGAGGGCAGGAAGGGCAGGAAGCCCTCGAGCGGGTTGCCGCCGCCCGCGGTGAGCACGTCGTGGTCGTCGACCAGCAGCACGATGCGGGGCCCGTCGATCGTGCGATTCGGGGTGGCATCGGGGTCGGTGGCGGCGTCGGGCATCCGTCCGGACAACTCCTGCACGATCGCGGACGTGAGGTTCACCCCGAGCTCGGCGTTGCCCGCGTACCCGCCGACGTAGTCGGTGGGCACGACTCCGGTGAGCCCGCGCCGCGGGTCGTACATGGCGAGGACGAGTTCCTCGGTCGAGTGCCGGGCGGCGAGCCCCGCCGCGATGCCACGCAGCAGGGTCGTCTTGCCGCACCCGGCGTCGCCGAGCACGAGCAGGTGCTGGTCGCGGCCGAAGAGGTCCAGGGTGGCCGGCGCCAGCGTGGCCTCGGCGATGCCGATGGGGACGGCGTCCGGTTCGTCGATCTCGTCCGGGAGGTCCTCCGGCCGGACGGTCGCCGGCAGTACCCGCACCGCCGGCGCCCGGCGCCCGTCCCAGGCCGTGCCCGACGCGCGGCCGAGGTCGCGCAGCGCGTCGGTGACGTCCGCGGTGGCGTCGGCGTCCGGGTCACGGTCGTCGACCTCGGGCACGCGGCCGTCCGACCGGGGCAGCGCCGTCTGCGCGACCAGTGTGTCGCCGGTGCGCGTGTCGACGAGCAGCGCGCGTCCCGGCGGCGCCTTGCTCAGCGTGGCCGCGAGCTTGCGGTCGAGCACCGAGTCGCCCGGGTCGTTCAACCGCAGTTCGACCCGGGTGCCGATCGTGGGTTGCAGCGCGATCTTGAGGTCGTTCCACCGCAGCAGCGAGAGCACGACATGGACGCCGAACCCCGGACCGCGCACGAGCAGGTCGGTGACCCGTTCCTCGAGCTCCTCGTGGTCGGTTTTGAGCGTTCCTGCGCCATCGACGACGAGGACGACGTCGGCGCTGGGCAGCTCGGTGACGTCACCGGCGGCGCGGCGGCGACGCAGGTCGGCCATCGAGTCGACGGAGTGGTCGCGGAAGACGAGCTCACGGTGGTCGAGCATCCCCGTCAGTTCGTCCATGGTGCGCAGCAGCCGCTCGCGATCGGTGCGCACCGCGACGCCGCCGACGTGCGGGAACTCGCGCAGCACCGCCAGCCCCTCGCCGGCGAGGTCGAGCCCGTAGACGCTCACCTCGGACGGCGTGTGCGTGAGCGCGAGGCCGGCGACGAGGGTGCGCAGCCAGGTGGTCTTGCCCGCCTGGGGACCACCGATCACGGCGGCGTGCCCGCCGGCGGCGGTCAGGTCCAGCAGCCACGGTTCCTGCCGTTGCCGGGCAGGATCATCCAGCGCGCCGACGGGGACGTGCATCGGGGGCACGCGCGTCGCGAACTGCACTCCTCGCGGACCCCGCGCCGTGCGTCCGACGACCCGGTCGAGGGTGGTCGCCCGCGGCAGCGGCGGCAACCAGATCGTGCGGGTCGGACGACCGTCCGCGGCGGCGCTGCCGACCCGTTCCAGCAGCGCGCCGAGCACCGTCTCGCGCACAGCGCGGTCGGGCAGGGCGGCGGACGGGTCGGTGCGGGTGTCGACGCCGTTGGCCGCGAGCAGTCCCGGGTAGAGCGGCTGCTGCAGCACCCGGCGCCCACCTGCCGGGTCCTCTCCCGGCGCCGGACGGGCCTCGACGGTGCGGGTCGCCGGTCCGGACACGAACGCCGACCGAAAGCGGGTGTAGACGCTGGTGTCGACCTTGAGGAAGCCGTACCCGGGCAGCGAGGGCAGGTGGAACGCGTCGCCGGTGTCGAGCACGACCTGCGACTCAGCCTCGCTGAACGTGCGCAGCCCGAGCCGGTAGGACAGGTACGTCTCGAGGCCCTTGAGCTTGCCCGCCTCGATGCGCTGGCTCGACAGCAACAGGTGGACGCCGATCGAGCGGCCGATACGGCCGATGGTCAGGAACAGATCGATAAAGTCGCCCTGTGCGGTGAGCAGCTCGCCGAACTCGTCGATGACGACGAGCAGGTGCGGCAGCGGCGGCAGGTCGGGACGCTCGTCACGCAGGGCGCGGTAGTCGTCGACGCCAGCGAGGTTGCCGGCGTCGCGCAGCACGCGCTGCCGGCGCACGATCTCGCCCTGCAGGCTCGCGTGCACCCGCTCGATGAGGCCGGGCTCGTCGGCGAGGTTGTCGATGAGCCCGGCGACGTGCGGCAGCGCGGCGAAGGGCGCGAACGCGGCACCGCCCTTGTAGTCGACGAGCACCATGGCGAGGTCGTCCGGCGGGTGGGTGACCGCGAGCGTCGCGACGAGCGTGCGCAGCAGTTCCGACTTGCCCGACCCGGTCGCGCCGACGCACAGCCCGTGCGGACCCATGCCGAGCTGCGCCGACTCCTTGAGGTCGAGCAGCAGCGGCGCGCCGCCGTCGTCGACACCGATCGGCACGCGCAGGAAGTCCAGCGGCGCGCGCGGCTGCCACAACGCGGCCACGTCCAGTTCCTCGGGACGCTCGACGCCGAGCAGCGCGGCGGTGTCGACCGAGCCCACCTGCACCTGCTCGGCCAGGGTGGAGCGCGACAGCCGCAGCGCGGCCAGCGACCGCGCCACGCCCGCGAGCAACGCGGGCGGGCAGGGGTCCAGCGAGCCGGTGGTGACCACCGGCGCGTCGGGGTCGCGGAGGTCCTCGACGGTCACCGCTCCCTCGTCGTCGACGGTGATGCGGATCGTCACGTCGGACGGTTCGTGCAACCGCTCCGTCACGAGGTGCAGGACGGTGATGCCGGCGTCCGCCGGGGTCAACGTGGCGTCGGGCAGCGGCATCGGGACGGCGACGTCACCGCGGCTGTCGGACAGCACGAGCAGCCGGGGCGCGAGCCGGGCGGTGTCGCTGCCGGACAGGCCGCGGCGCGCCTCGGCCGCGATGGTGGCGCGGGACGACAGCTCGCCCGCCATGGTGCGGGCGAGCCCGGGGAGGTCGCGCCCGATGCGCCGGGCGGGGACGGGACCGTCGCGCAGCCCGTCGTCCAGCACGTGCGGCAGCCAGCCGAGCGGCAACCACTCGGCGCCCCGGTCGGGTGGGACCGCCAGCGCGATGGCGACGTCGTCGGGCGCGTGGAAGGCAGCCGCCTGCGCGAGCAGGGCGCGTGCCGCGGCGGCGACCGCGGCGGACGGCCCGACCACGGCGACGTCACCCGCGCGGTCGAGCGGCACGGGAAGCGGTAACCCGGGTGCGGTGCGGTAGCGCTCGGCGAGCCGCTCGGCCTCGGCCTTCATGAACTCGTCCGTCGGCTGGGTCGGCTCGCCGCTGTCGGGCACGGTGACCTCGCGCCAGGCGACGGTGCCCGTGCCCAGCCGCAGCCGCAGGAAGTCGCTGTCGGCGCGCCGCCGGTCCCAGCGGCGGGCGGGGTCGAGCACCACGCCGGGCAGTGCGGCCGGATCGGGGTCGACGATGCGCGCCGTCCGCAGCGCGCCGGTCTCCTCGGCGAGCAGCCGCTCGGACAGTTCCTCGAGGTAGTCGAGGTAGCGCTCGCGGTGCAACCGGCGCTGCCGGTTGCCCTGGGCGCGGCTGCCGAACAGGGCGAGCACGCCGCCGAGCAGCGCGACGACCATCACGAGCGCGCCGACGGCCACGAGCACCGGGTTGTTGCGCAGCGTGATCATCATGGTCATCGACGACATCGCGCCGACCATGGGCAGCAGCGCCTGCACCGGCGGACCGCCCGTTCGCTTGTCGGGCAGCAACGGCGGCGCGGAGAGCTCGAGCGGCTCCGGTGCCGGAACCGGACGCACGTCGCGGGCCGGACGGTGGACGACGCGGGTGGTCATCGCGCCACCGCCGTCGGCAGGGCGGTGTCGAGCACCTGGGCGGCCAGCCGCAGCGCGGAGCGGTGCGTGGCGTCGTCGAGCCGCGCGAGCCGGTGCGGGAACCCGGGCGCCAGGGCGGGGTCCGGGCCGAGCTCGGTGACGGGGACGTCGGCGCGCACCCGGGCGCGGCGGCCACCCCCCACGTCGCCCGGACGGCGGTTGACGACCACCACGGTGCGTCCGGCCCACCCGACGCGTGCCTCGTCGCGGAACTGCCGCAGCCGCGCCAGTACGGCGTCGATGCCGTCGGCCCTCCCGGACGTCACCAGCACCAGCGCGTGCGCGCGCTCGAGCAGCAGGTCGACGGTGCCGGGACCGGCGGCGTGGCCGAGGTCGGTGACGGAGATGTCGAACCAGCGGGCGAAGGGCGCGAACGCGACCGCGTAGGTGTCGGCGTCCGGCCCTCGGGTCGCCTCCCGGTACGCCCAGCCGGGGTCGGGCCGGTTGGGCAGCAACCACAGGTCGCGGCCGAGCGGGGTGAGCACGCCGTCGATGTCGGTACGCACCCCGATGCGCGGCGGGCGCGCGGCCAGATCGGGCAGGGTGCGCACCGGCTCGGCGCCGAACACGTGGTGCAGCGGGTTCGCGCCGGGGGCGGCGGCGTCGACGAGCAGCACCGGGTCCTGGCGGCGGGCGGCGAACGCGACGGCGAGCAGCCCGGACACCGTCGTGGTGCCCTGTCCGGGCTCGACCGACAGCACCGCCACGCGGCGTCCGGACGTCACGGCCGCACCCATCGAGAGCTGCAGCTCGACGTACTCGCGCGCGTCGCGCGTCGCGGCCACGCCGGTGGCGCGCCGCAGCAGGCGCGCGGCCCGCACCCGAGCGGACGGGCGGGCCGGCGGTGCGGGGTCGCGGTGGTGACGAGGGGCGGTCATGGCTGCATGCCTCACTGCCTCAGAACGTGTGCAGCAGTCGGCCGAACACGCCGAAGACGCCGAGCAGCAACGGCAGCAGCGCCACCACCGCGAGCGATTCGACGCGGTCGGCGATGCCGCGGACACGCGCGCGGACGTGGGCGGGCGGGTCGGCGACCGTGGCGACCACGGCGACGAGCGCGACGGCGGCGGTGGCGACGGTGGGCCAGGCGCTGCCGCCCGCGCGTCCGATCCACACCAGCAGCAGGGCGACGGCCACCACGGCGGCGGCGACGACGAGCGCGACGACCTCGGCCACGAGCGGGAACGCGCGCGAGCGCAGCACGGCGACCACGCCCGCCGTCGCCGCCAGCCAGCACGGCCACTGGTGCGCCTGGACGGCGAGCAGCGCGCCCGCGACGGACATGACGGCGGCGACGGCGACCGTCGTCCAGATCAGCGACGCGTGCGCGGCGAGCAGGGCTGCGTCGAGGCGCCGCCGCGTGACGGTGCCGCCGGCGAGGCGGCGGTCGTCGAGCCGGGTGAGGCCGGACGTCGTGACCGCCCAGTGCGGCAGCAGTCCGAGCACCGCGGCACCGGCGACGATCACGATCGCGTCGGCCTCCTCGGGCTGCAGCGGACCGTGCCGCAGTGCGAGCCACGCCGCCGGGAGCAGGACGGCGGCCAGCCCGCCGACGGCGGCGCCGCGGGAGCGCCGGGCCGCGGCCGCGACGACCAGCGCCACCCCACCGGCCCCGAGCGCGACGCCGAGCCGGTCGGCGACCGTCCACCCGCGGGCGGGACCGGCGACCACGCCGGCGACGGCCGCGCCCGCCGCGGCGAGCACCGCGAGCCCGACCGCGGGGCGCGTGACGCGCGCGACCGCGGCGAGCAGCGCGACGACCGCGACCGCTCCGGCCGCGACGAGCAGCTGGACGAGGGCGTCGTGCGCGCCGACCCGCCCGATCGTGTCGAGTGCGAGCACACCGCCGGCGAGACCGGCTGCGGACGTGAGCGTCGCCGTGCGCGCGGCGTCACCCCACCGTCCGGTACGGGCCTCGAGGTCGGTCGCGGTCTCCTCGGTGACGTCGGTGACGACGGGTGGCGGCGGCACCTCGTCCTCGGTCACCAGCCGCAGCACGGTGCCGTCGGCGATCTGCAGCGACCCGAGCGACTCCTCCATCGGCAGCACGTCGCCAACCGCGGTCGCGAACACCCGGCGGCGCGGTTCACCCGCGGTGGACTCCTGCAGCACGGCGATGGCCTCGCCGAGCAGGGTGCCCAGCGGTTCGTCGGACGGCAGCACGAGGTCGGCCCGGTTGGTGCGGCCGACGAGCGTGACCCGGCTGAAGCCGCCGGCGGGACGTGACTGCTCGGCGGACGCGCCCGTCGCTTCGGGAACGAGGGTCATCGGACGACCACCACCGACAGGCTGCGGTCGTCCTTCGCGTCGCCGGTGTGCGAGCGGATGAACGACACCGCCGCACACGCGGCGCAGGCGACCGCGGCGACAACGAGACCGACGATCAGGGCGCGGACGTTGTCCGACGCCGTCCGCCGGGCTCGCAGCGCGCCGTGCAGGAACGCATCGCGCAGCCGGCGGCGGCGCACCCGCACCGTCTCCAGCAGCGTCGCGTCACGATCGCGTGCCACTCGTCCCTCCCTCCGGACCACCCGTTGCGGGTGTCGTCAAGCAATACCCAGCATCTGCGCAAAAGCCGGTGAGACCTCGACGATGCGCTGTGGCCCGAGATGACGGACCAGCGCATCGACGTCGTCCCACGGGTCCCGACCGTCCGCCCCGATCGCCCAGACCAGTCCCGGCACACGCGGACGCCCGACCGTCCGCGGGGGCGGCAGCGGCGCCTCCCGGGCCCGGTCTGCCCCCAGCGCGCGCACGGCCCGCGGCCCGACGAGCACGGCGGTGGGCAGCGGGGCCGCGCGGCGGCGCGGCACCTCGGTGAGGTCCGCGGCACCGGGCCGCGCATAGGTCCACGCGAAACCGACGGTGCCCGCCTCGCCCAGCGCGAGCAGCGCGTCCACCGATCGTCCGACGACCCGGTCGAAGGCCAGGTCGAGCGAACCGACGGACGCGACGGCATCGATCTGCTCCTCGACGCCGCGGTCGGTGCGTTGCACGAGCACGGTGGCGAGCAGCGACCGCCCGGCCGCCGCGGGCGTGACGACGACGAACTGCGTGGGGTCGGGCATCCGCCGCCGCGCGAAGGCCGTGAGGTCGGACGGACGCCACGACTCGGTGACCGGCTCGTACAGGCCCCACCCCGCCGGTGGGGCGGCGGTCAGCACGCGCGACAGCGCCTCGATCCCGTCGCCGACGCGGGTGTGCACGTCGGCGCGGTGCTCGACCGTGGCGGCCACGATCACCTGCCACGCGGCGGCCTCGCGGTCGGCGTCGGCGACGGCCTCGAACTCGGGCACCGGCGGAGTCACGGCTGCGGTCGCGGTATCGGGCACGACCACCCGACCGTCCTCCAGACCGAGCGGGATGCCGCTGGCGGCGTCGTGGATCCGCCCGTCCGGCAGCTGGACGACCCAGTGCAGGCGTCCGCTCATCGCCAGTGCACGCACCGCGGGGGTGACCCGCCCGTCGGGGCCCGTGACCAGCACCGGGACGCGTCCCGCGCGGGTCTCGCCGACCACCGCGTCGACCAGCCACGACGACAACCCCACCACCGTCCGGTTGGACAGCATCACGGCGCTGTCGGACGTGACCACGTCGACGGCCGGGTGGGGAGCGGACACGTCCCCGCATTCTGCCGCGACGTGATCACGCCTGCCTGCTGAAGCCACGCTGATGGGGACAACTCCCCTCAAGTGGACCGAAACGGCCGATGCGAGGTAGAAGTAATGGGACGTTCGGCCCGATTCGCCCAGCGCGACGTCGCCGCGGGGCCCGGGCGTGTGGATGGGGAGGAGACGCAGCATGAAGTTCGACATGGGGACGAACACGCTCACGACCCTGGTGTCGCAGACCCAGGGCCAGAGCCAGGACCTCGGCTCACTGATCCAGGCGCTGGTCGTGGCCGCGCAGCCGCTGGAGAACAAGTTCAACGGCGCCGGCAAGCAGGCCTTCGACGCCTTCAAGTCGCACACCGACCAGATCACGCGCAACCTCAACACCGCGCTGTCCAGCATCATCGGTGGACAGTCCGGCATGAACCGCAGCTTCACCGAGGGCCAGAGCGAGTTCTCGCAGAACGCCAGGTCCGCGATGGGCAGCGCGAACTTCAGCGCCGCCAGCTTCGGCCGCTCGAACTGACCGGGAGGGGAACCAGTCATGCCCATGGACCGCAACAGCTACGACACCGCCGCCTCGGGTGACGCGCAGGGCAACCTCGCGAACGTCATCGCCCGGCTCGAGCAGGTGCTGAACACCCGCGACCAGCAGGTGAAGGCGGCGATGGCCGACTTCCAGGCCGACGGCGTCTCGGACGAGTACCACGGCAAGGAACTGCAGTGGAAGTCCGCCGCGTCCGAGGTCCGCTCGATCATCGCGATGCTGAAGACCGTGCTGAACGAGAACGACGGCACCGCCCAGTCGACGCTCGCCAAGGCGAAGGCGGCCGTCGGCGGCATCGGCTGACCCGGGCCGCAGAGGTTCGGTGATCTGAACGATGGCCCGCTGGGACATTCGACCGTCCGGCGTGGGCTCGGTGCTGACGAAGACCGAGTCGCACGCCAAGGACCTCGGCGACGCCGGCACGGCGACCGGGAAGGCGATCGAGGCGTGCGGCACGGCGCTCGGCAAGAGCCTCGTCGCCGTCGCCCTGTCGGACTTCGCGACCAAGCGCGCGCCCGAGCTGTCAGCCGCCGCCACCCGCATCCGCGCCGCCATGGGCGGCACGGTGTCGGCGGTCAACGCGTACATGAACGGTGATCGCGAGATGGCGCTGCGCGCGCAGCGCGCCGCGACCGCACCCACGAACCAGGGCTGACGCCGGACGACCCGCTGCCGGGTCGCCGCATCACGCCATCACGGAAGGACCGTCCCGGTCATGGCGGACAAGAACGCCCCCATCAACTCCTGCGCCATCCCGACGTTCGACCTGGACGCCGGGGCGCTGCAGTCGGCCGCCGGCTCGCTGGCGACGTCCGCCGCATCGATCCGCACCAGCGGCGCGGCGATCAAGACGACGTGGGCGGGGTTGTCGAGCGTGTACGAGGCGCCCGAGAGCACGACGCTGCTCGCGGCCATGGACCCGGTCGCCACGAACACCGACGCGTTCGCCGACGACGCGACGTCCGTCGCCACGATTCTGAAGAACTTCGCCGCCGAGGCCGGGCCGATCGCGGCGACGATGGCGCAGGCGAAGACGGACGCGGCCGCGCTCGAGAACAAGATCGCGGGCAAGGACGACTGGCGCGAGGACGACGACCTCGTCAACGAGAACAACGACATGGTCAAGCACGTCAACAGCACGCTGGTCGCGTTCCAGGCGGCCGAACGCAAGGCGGCCAACGCGATCGAGGCGCTCATCGGCGGACACCGGTTCCACGCCGTCGACCCGGACTCCGAGAAGCAGGACAAGTACGCCTACGGCTTCGAGTCCATCCCCGACGACGCGCAGATGCCGTGGGGCGGCAAGGTCGAGCACAAGGACGGCTGCTTCGCCTCGACGATGACGCACATCGGTCACTTCTTCGTCGGCGTCGGCAAGGGCCTGTGGGGCATGGTCACCGGCGTCTACACGCTGCTGAAGAACGGTCTCGGTTTCGGTGGCTGGGACAACTTCGTCGCCACCTGGAAGGGCCTCGGCCAACTGGGCATCCTGCTCACCCCCGGGCTCGGGATGATCGTCTACGGGCCGAAGGGTTACGCCCAGCGCATGACCAACCTGGGCAAGCAGCTCGTCCACTGGGACGACTGGAAGAAGGACCCGTCGATGGCGGCGGGCGAGACGACCTTCGACATCCTGACCATCGTCGGCACCGGTGGCGCCGGCGCTGCGGCCAAGGGCGGCTCGAAGGTCGCCGAGCTGGCCGCAGACGGCAGCAAGGCGGCCAAGGCCGCCGACGCCGCCGCGGGCGCAGGCAAGGCCGGCGAGGTCGGCAAGACCGGCGGGCTCGTCAACGACGGCATCAAGCTGTTCAGCAAGTACGCGGACATCAAGAACCTGCCCGACCTCGGCAAGTTGCCGAAGATCGGCGACGTGACCAGCGCGCTCAAGGGCAAGCTCGCCGACCTCACGCACCTCGGCGGCGGCAAGTACGCCGACGACCTCAAGCTCCCGCACGCGCAGACCCCGGACGGCGGGCCCGGTCTCACCGCCACGCATCACGGCGACGGCGTCCCGGTGCGCACGCCGGACCGCGAACCCGCGCGGGTGGGCGGCGGGGCCCACGAGACGCCGACGGGTCCCGGTCCGGCGCCGCACAGCACCGGCGGTGGTGGCACGGACGTGCCGAGCGGGCCGCACCCCGACTCGCCGTCCGGCGTCGGCGGCTCCGGTCCCCACGCGGATGGTCCGTCCACCCCGGGGCACGGCAACGGCCCCACCGATACCGGCACGCGGCCGGCCGGCGGGTCGTCGCACGAGCCGCCCCGGGTCGACCACGAAGTGCACACCGACGCGCCGGGCCCGCGTACCGCGTTCGCGAAGCAGACCGATCTCCAGCCGAACACCGCCTACCACGTCGACGGTCGCGGAACCTTCTACACCGACGACACCGGCCGGGTGGTGCAGGTCGAGACGCAGGCGGGCGGGAAGGGCCACCTGAACGCGGACCTGATGGACCCTCAGCCCAACGTGACCTACGTGGTCGACGGCCGGCACACCTACCACACCGATGCGTTGGCGCGGACCGATCACGTGCACGTGGACCAGTTGCATCTGGGTCACGCCGACCGCTCGCCGTCGGTGACCGCGCGCGTCGGCCGTGAGGGCGGCGACGGCTACGAGGGTGGACACCTGATCGGTAAGGCGTTCGGCGGTGGCACCGAGCGCAACAACCTCGTCCCGATGCTCCGCGAGATCAACCGTGGCTCCGGCGACAACTTCGGCAACCTCGAGCGTCAGTGGCGCGATCTGCTCGCCAAGGATCCGCACAGCTCGATCACCGTCGACATCCGTCCCCAGTACGCTGCCGGCAGCACCGTCCCCCGCAGGATCGTCGTCGACTACCAGATCAACGGCGGGGATGTCGTCCGAAAGGTCTTCCGCAATGGCTGAACCAGCACGATCCGACCCCGAACGCGCACGGGAGCTGGTCGAGACCATCGGACGTTCTCTGCACGGGTCGATTCCGTCCGGTGCCGAGCGGATCGAGCTGGTGTTCAGCGAAGTCGGCTTCGGGTCCCAGTCGGTGGCGCACGCCGTCGTCCCGGACGGTCGGGTCCCGGTGCTGCCCGAGCTGGACGTGCAGGACGCGGCCGAGGAACTGCGCGAAGCCATGTACCGACCCGGCGCCGGCACGTGGTTCTCTGCCACGTTCACGGTGACGCGCGAGGGACGCATGGACGCCGACTTCGATTACGACACCGAGCCCCGATGGGACGAGGGTGTTCCCGACGAGTGGTTCTCGAAGGACCTGGAGCGCTTTCCGCGCGACGACGCGAACCGTCCCGACTGGTTGAAGGCCAAGGTCACGCCCGGCGACTGATCCGACATGGACGCCATCACGTTCGCCGTCGAGGACGCGCTGTTCGACGAGGTCCCCTATCGGCCCTGGATCTCGCCGTTGGGGACGCCGCGGTCTGGTGGCGATCACGGTGACCGCCGGGTGATCGGGCGCCTGCGGGGCGAACCCGTGGCGGTGACGGATCTGCCGCCCCACATCGTGCACCGGAGCTACCCGCCGGAGCATGCCGTCACGATGCAGTACTTCGAGACTGCGCGTGACGTGCTCGAGTGGGTGACGCACAGTGCCGCCGGTACCCGGTTTCTCGGCCCGGCCGCCACCTGGCCGGCCGAGTTGCGTCACCGGGTGGCCGCCCGCGCCGTGCACTCCGGACTGGTCTGGGACGCCGAGGGCAACATCTCGATCCCCCCGGACCCGCGGACCACACCGCAGGACCCGCGCCGCACCCTCCGCCTCGCGCCCGCCGACGACGGCAGCTGGAGCGTCCTGGACGCCGACACCGAACCACCCCGGCCACTCGGTCCCGGCGACGTCGGCACCGCGCTCGACAGCCCGCTCTACGACCTCGATGGTGACGACCCGTTCCTGCTCGTCGTTCACCTCCTCGGCGACGGACCGATCAGATGACCGAAGCCGATCCGCGTCAACCGCGCTCATATTCACGCACTATCGCGCAAATTCAGGTCTGGCGCTGATCCAGGCAATCGAATAAAATCGAACACGTGACGGTGATCGAGTTGCGTCCCTCGGTGGTACCCGAGGTGTTGGACGTGCTCGAACAGCACCGCACGCTGCGCGCTCAGCTCGACGCGATCGACACCGAGCACCTCGCCGCGTTGATCATGGATCCCGACCCGTACCGCAACGGGGTGCCGGCGCTGGACAAGGAGTTCATCGTCGAGGACGTCGCGCTCGCTCTCGGGGTCGCCTCGTCCACCGCGGCGCGCAAGCTGCACTACGCCGAGACGGTGGTGCTGCGCTTTCCCGAGACGCTGGCCGCGATGCATGCCGGGCGGTTGAACTGCACCTACACCGACCGGTTGATCGAGCTGACCGGGCACCTGTCCGACGAGCAGGCCGCCGCTGTCGAGGCCGCGGTGCTGCCGGGCGTGGAGCGGCAGACCGTTCCCCAGTTCAAGCGGGCTGTTGCCCGTGCCGTCGCCCGCATCGCTCCGGGCGAGGACGAGCAGCGCCGCGAGCGCGGCGAGGCCGACCGCCGCGTCGCGTTCACCCCGCAGAACGACGCCACCGGTGAGCTGTGGGCGTTGCTGCCCATCGAGCAGCTCACCGCCATCGAATCCCTCGTCACCCAGCACGCGAAGACTCTCGGCGAGCAGGACCGCGCCGCCCACCGCCTCGAATGCCCCGACTGTGCCGACGCCTCCCCCGCCGAGTTCGGGGCCTGTGGGGTCGAGCTGCGCACCCTCGACCAGCGGCGGGCCGACGCGCTGTGCGCCCTCGTTCGCGGCGAGATCGGCGGGCTGTGCCCGAAGGTGAACGTCACCGTCTCGCTCGCCACCCTGCTCGAGCTGTCCGACGCCCCCGGCGAGCTCGAGGGCCACGGCCCGATCCCCGCCGCGGTCGCCCGCGCGATCGCCCTCGACCCCACCGGCTCGTGGCGCCGGTTGGTGACCGACGAGTGCGGCCGACTGGTCGACGTCACCTCCACGACCTACCGACCGCCGCGCCCCATGGCCAGATTCGTCGAACTACGAGACCGCACCTGCAGATTCCCCACCTGCAACCGCAACGCCGCCAGCTGCGAACTGGACCACGTCCGTCCCTGGCCCGCCGGACCCACCGCCCCACGCAACCTCATCCCACTGTGCACCCGCCACCACCACCTCAAACACGACGCCCGCTGGCACGTCCAACGCCTGCGCGACGGCACCGTCCACTGGACCAGCCCCACCGGCAAGACCTACGACCGCCCACCCGAACCACCCCTGGCCACCTAGACCACCCCACCGACCCATACGACGAACGACCCGTACGCGAGCAGCCTCGTGCTGCCCGCGCACGGGTCGTCGTCGTGCTGATGGCCGCCTGAGCGGCGCCGGGCGCCGTGCAACGCGCCGCGCCTCCGTCCCGTCATCCGCACGGATGACGACACAGAGGTCGTCCTCGTGCGAAGGAGCAAGAATGCGCAAATTCATCACGACCATCACGCTCGCCGCGGCCGGCGCCGGCCTCGTTGTCGCCGCCACCCCGGCCCAGGCGGCGACCAGCCACATCGCACTGGCGCGGGCGGACTGGATCGAGGGCTCGAAGGCCGTCGCCGCGGTCGAGGGCAAGTACTGGGCGAAGGCCCGCGGCGAATTGCGGCACTACGGCGCCCGCTACGCGGCCGAGCGGCGCGACCTCACCACGCTGATCTCGATCCCGCTCACGGACACAATCCCCGCCCAGCGGGCCACCGCGACGCGGATCACGCGCGAACTGAACGCGTTCTTCCACACCCCTGGCCTGTACGGCGTCGCCCCGGCGGCAAGCCACCTGACCCTCGCGCGCCGGCAGTGGGTGGCGGCCAACCAGGCCCCGGCCGCGAACATGGACCACCATCTGCGCCTCGCCGCGCGACAGCTCGCCGCCTACGGCAAGAAATACGCGATCCAGCGGGGGCAGGTCACCCGTCTGGCCGCGCTACCCATCACCGGGCTGACCAAGGCCCAGCTCGCGCAGGCGTACCGGCTCGTCCATGCGCTCAACGTCTTCTTCCACACGCACTACTGAGCCGGTGCGTCGTCGAACCGGTCCGTCGGGATCACCGCGCCGACCGCCAGCAGGACGCAACCGGCGACGGTGAGGTGGAAGCCGTGGTTCAGGTGCGTGCACAGCTTCACCGGACCGCTTCGGCGACTCGGGAGCGGACCACTTCGCACTGGCCGCGCACCATCGCCTTCCCGGCTTCGCCGGCGCTCACGACGAGGTGAGGCGGCGGTCGGCCATGAACGCCCGCAGCCGGTCGCTCGGCGGCGGGACCGTCGAGGGAGCCAGGTACTGCAGCCGCACCGTGAACCCGGCGTTGCGGGTGTGCAGCAGCAGCGATCCGACGCCGGGCGGGTCGGGCACGATCTCGCGGGTTGTCGGACCACCGTGCTGCACCCGCACGACGATGCGCACGGAGTCGACGAGTGCCTCGACGTCGCGCGTGACCAGGTCCGTCCGACCGGTCCCCGGGTCGATCGACCGCACCGTCCGCACCACGAGGCGCACACCGGGCGGCAGGTAGGACCGTGCGAGTTGCCGGAGCGGAACGGGGACGGTCGCGTCGACCACGCACCGCGGAACCCGACGGCACGGGTCGGCGACCGGCGACGGCCGCGGGAGCACCGGAACCGGGGACGGCCGCAACGAGGCCGTGGTCGGCGTGGGTGTGGGGCCGGTGTCGTCCTCCGGCTGCAGCACGACGACGGCCACCGCCCCGGCGAGCAGGACCGTCGCGAGAGCTGCGACGACCCGTCCGCGCCGTGGCGGTGGCCGTGTCGGTCGGCTTTCCGGACCGTCCCCGGAGAGGAACTCGACGCTCACCGCACCGGCCGACGGTCCGCGAGGGTCAGCTGACCTTCGAGCGCAGGAAGTCGAGCGTGCGCGACCACGCCTGCTCGGCGAGCTCGGGCTTGTGGGTGCCCATCTTGTCGTCGGGGTTCATGAAGGCGTGGCCGGCGTCGTAGTAGAAGAACTCGACCTCGACGCCCGCCTCGCTGCGGATCTGCTCCTCGACCTGGCGGGCGTCCTCGGCGGACATCATCTGGTCCTCCTTGCCGTAGTGACCCTGCACCGCGGCGGTGATGCCGGCGTAGCTCTCCGGTGTGCCCGGGCCGACGCCGTAGTAGGGCACCGCCGCGCTGACCCGGTCACCCTCCTGCGCGGCGAGCAGCAGCGCGAACGCGCCACCCATGCAGTAGCCGACGACGCCGAGAGTCGAGGACGTCACGGCGTCGTGGCCGAGCAGGAAGTCGACCGAGCCGGCGAGGTCCTTCGTCGCCTGCTCGACCGGCAGGGAGTTCAGCATCTCCCCGGCCTCGTCCGAGTCGTGCGCGACCCGTCCGCCGTACAGGTCGGGCGCGAGCGCGACGAAACCCTCGGACGCGAACCGGTCGACGACCTTCTTCAGGCTGTCGTCCAGGCCCCACCACTCCTGGATCACGATCAGTCCTGGACCGGACCCGCCCTCGGGCGTCGCGAGGTAGCCGTGCGCCGTGCCGCCGTTGCTCGGGAAGGTGACGTTCTGGAAGGGCTGCTCGGACATGGGACTCCTCGTTCGGGGTGTTCGACTGTCGGACGGACCGTCTCGATCGTGCCCAACACGATCGAGCCTCACACCGCCCCGGGTCGATGTGTCGCGCGTGATTCGATGGGGCGATCGCATCCCGAGGAGAGCCCGTGACCGAACCGACCGCGACCGGCGTGACCCCCGAGCGACTGCGCGGGCTGCGCCGGTGGAACCTCGCGCTGACCGTGCTGCACGCCGCCCAGGCCGTCGCCGTCCTCGTGCTGGCCAACGACTTCGCGATCACCGTCACCTCGACGTTCCCGCAGGGGCCGCCGGGGATGGCCACCCCGGCGCCCGACCGGCTCGTCGACGTGGCCGTCGGCCCGGCCATCGCCGCGTTCCTGCTGCTGGCGGCGGTCGACCACCTGCTCACCGCGACGGTCGGACGCCGTCTCTACGAGCGCGACCTGCAACGCGGCATCAACCGGTTCCGGTGGGTCGAGTACTCGGTCAGCGCCACGATCATGATCGTTCTGATCGGCTTCTACTTCGGCCTGACCGACATCACGACCGTGGTGGCCGTGGTGGGCGCCAACGTGGCGATGATCCTCTTCGGCTGGTTGCAGGAACGGATGAACCCACCGGGCCGCGAGCGCACCACGATGCTGCCGTTCTGGTTCGGCACCGTCGCCGGCGCGGCGCCGTGGATCGCCATCGTCGTCAACTTCGTGGGCGCGGGCAGCGGTGTGCCCGGGTTCGTGGTCGGCATCTTCGTCTCGCTGCTGATCTTCTTCTCGACCTTCGCCGTCAACCAGTACCTGCAGTACCGCGAGATCGGCCCCTGGCGCAGCTACGCGTTCGGCGAGAAGACCTACCTCGTGCTCAGCCTGATCGCCAAGTCCCTGCTGGCGTGGCAGATCTTCGGCGGGTCACTGGCCGTCTGATCGCCGGCCGGACGCAACCTCACCCGCTCCGCGCGCGTCCTTGAAGGAGAGAGGCCCGCAGGGCCGGACGAGGAGGATGCATGCCGCAGGACCCGAGGCCGACGATCACCCGACGGGCACTGCTGGGCGGTGCCGGCGGTCTCGGCCTCGCCGCGGCTCTGGCCGCGTGCACCTCCGGCGGCCGGACGACCCGCTCCGCCTCCCCCGTCGCGGCGGCACCGTCGGCGTCGGCCCCGTCCACCTCGGATTCGGCCGCCACGGATTCGGCCGCCACGTCGCCGGCCGGCACCCCGTCCGACCCGCCGAGCACGACGCGACGTCCCCAGCCGCCGTCGCCCGTCCGGGTCACCACCCCCATCGCGGACGGGACCGTGCTGGGCGTCGGCATGCCGATCGTGCTCAGCTTCGACCCGACGCCGACGGACGCGTCCGCCTTCGTCGAGGCCGCGAAGGTCACGGTGAACGGCAAGCCCGTCGACGGGGCGTGGTTCTGGAGCCACAACCTCAGCGGCCAGCCGGTGCAGGCCCACTACCGCACCCGGGAGTTCTGGCCGGCGAACTCGACGGTGAAGCTCGACCTGCCCATCGGCGGGCTGTCCGCCGGCAAGGGACTCGTCTACCGCGACGAGTTGAGCTCGGTCACGTTCCGTACCGGCGACAAGCGGGTGACCCGGGTCGACGGCCGCACGCTGCGTGCCACCGTCGAGGTCAACGACCGCGTCGTCCGCACCATGCTCGTCTCGCTGGGCGCACCGGCCACGCCGACGTTCAACGGCATCAAGGTCGTCATGCAGAAGGGCGAGACCGACCCGGCCACCGGGCGGCTGCGTCCGGACGGCGCGGTCAGCATGAGCGACGACGCCGGCACGTACCGCAACCACATCGTGCCGTGGGCGGTGCGGGTCACGACGTCGGGCGAGTACCTGCATGCCGCGTCGTGGAACAACCGCCTCGGCCAGGTGAGCAGTTCCAACGGCTGCACGAACCTCTCGACCCAGGACGGTCACTGGTTCTACGACTTCGCACGGCTCGGCGACGTGGTCGTGTACCGCAACTGCGATGGCGGCGAACTGCAGTCGTGGAACGGCATCGCCGACTGGAACACGCCGTGGGGCACCTGGACGCGCGGCGGCCTGCTGGCGCCGTGACGGGCCGGGCTACGGTCGGGACATGCGTGCTGTGCAGCTCACCGAGTTCGGTGGACCGGAGACCCTGATCGTCCGCGACCTGCCCGATCCCGAACCGGGCGATGGCCAGGAACTGATGGACGTCGTCGCCGCCGGCGTCAACTACGCCGACACGCACCAGACCGAGGACTCCTACCTCGCGAAGCAGGAACTGCCGCTGATCCCGGGGTCCGAGGTCGTGGTCCGGGACGCGTCCGGCCGGCGCCTGCTGGGCCTGGTCGGCAGCGGCGGGTACGCCGACCGCATCGCGGTCGATCCCCGCACGCTGTTCCCGGTGCCGGACGGTGTCGACGACGGCCAGGCCCTCACCACGCTGGTGCAAGGTGCCACCGCATGGCACCTGCTGCGCACGAGCACGCACCTGCAGCCCGGTGAGACCGTCGTCGTGCATGCGGGCGCCGGCGGGGTCGGCACCCTGGCGATCCAGCTCGCCAGGCGGTGGGGCGCGGGCCGGGTCATCGCCACCGCGAGCAGCGAGAGCAAGCGGCAGCTCACCCTCGACCTCGGGGCCGACGTGGCGGTCGACTCCCGCAGCGGCGACCTGCGCACGGCGCTGCGCGAGGCCAACGACGGCAAGGGTGTCGACGTCGTGCTCGAGATGACGGGCGGGCCGGTGTTCGACCAGAGCCTCGCCGCCCTCGCCCCGCTCGGCCGGCTCGCCGTCTTCGGCATGGCCGGGCGGACGCCGCCGCAGCCGGTCGACCCCGGACGCCTCATCGGCCGCAGCACCGCCGTCGTCGGATTCTGGCTGGTGCACGTGATGCAGCGTCCGCAGCTGTTCGCCGAGGCCGTCACCGACCTGCTCGGCGCGATCGCCTCGGGCGACATCCGTCCGGTCGTTGGAGAAACCTACTCACTCGATAACGCCGCCGACGCCCACCGGGCGCTGCTCGACCGCTCGTCCGTCGGCAAGCTGGTGCTCACGCCCTGACGTTGTCACCGGGCGGCGCTAGCGTGCCCCTGACCGGCGACGACGAGTGACGAGGAGTGCCATCCATGGCCGAGGTCCTGCTGTTCCATCACGTGCTGGGGTTGACCGACGGCGTGGCGGCGTTCGCCGAGACGCTGCGGGAGGCGGGGCACACCGTGCACGCGCCGGACCTGTTCGACGGGCGCACCTTCGATTCGCTCGAGGACGGTTTCGCGCACAGCCAGACCCTCGACCTGGGCGCCCGGGCCGACGCCGTCGCCGCTGACCTGCCCGCGAACCTGGTCTACGCCGGGATGTCCCTGGGCGTCATGCAGGCGCAGCGGCTCGCCCAGACACGTCCCGGCGCGCGGGGCGCGCTGCTGTACGAGGCGTGCGTGCCGATCTCCGGCGAATGGGCCTTCGGACCGTGGCCGGCGGGCGTTCCGGTGCAGGTGCACGGCAAGGACGACGACGAGTTCTTCGCCCACGAGGGCGACATCGACGCCGCCCGTGGGCTGGTCGCCGAACTCGGCGACGAGCAGGCGCAGCTGTTCACGTATCCCGGCAACCAGCACCTGTTCGCCGACGCTTCACTGCCGACCTACGACCCGGAGGCGACCGCGCTGCTCACGCAGCGCACCCTGGAGTTCCTGTCCGCGCGGTGACGTGAATGCGCAGGACCCCGACGCCCGCCGGGGGATTCGGGCGTCGGGGCCGTACGAACGCCGTGACGCACGGGGGACGCCACGGCGAGTTCTCATGCCGCGAGGCGGCGGGTCACCTCGTCGAGCACCTCGGCCATCCGCGCCGACACCTCGCGGTGCAGCGCGCCGAGCGCGCAGGACGCGTCGCCGGCGACGTGCGGCGTCCCGTCCGGGACGGGCCCGAAGGCGTCGACCCGGACGACGTCCGCCACGCGGCGCACGCTCACCCAGCGGGGCAACCACGCCGCGGAGAACGGGTCCGCCACGAGGGCGTGCACGGTGTGGGCGGCGTCGGCGACCGCGAGCAGGCGGTGCCCGTCGCCGTGATCGTGCTGGGGGTCGGCGTTGGTGTAGATGCGGCGGACGGGGCTGCGGTCGTCTTCGTGGTCGTCGCCGTGGTCGTCGCCGTGGTCGGCGTTCCGGTCGGCGTTCTGGTCGGACAGGTGGTCGGCCACGTCGATCTCGGCCAGCACACGAAGACCCTGGCGCGCGGTCTCGTCGCGGATCATCTGCATGACCGCGTCGATACCGGCTCGCACCGATGTCGTCGTCGTGGAATGCACGGCCCCGTCCGTCCTACGATGTGCGTCCGCGTCCGCGTCGCTCCACGTCCTACCGTGGCGACACGCGCTTGCGCCCGCAGGTGCGGGCCTGACCCTACGAACTGTGCCGGAAGGTCACGCCGATGAGCAGAGCCGAACGCACCAACTTCCCCGGTGCCGATGCACTAGCCGAGCCGACCGATGCGTCCGCCCCGGCAGCCGAGGCGCCGTCCGCGGCCCGCATGATCACCGACCTGGCACACGCGCTCAACGACGACGACTGCCGCGCCAGCATGCGCAAGGCGGTCGAGATCATCGCGCCCGCCCTGTGCGCCGGGGCGGTGCTCGTGCTGGCCGACCCCCCGGGCTACGAGGGGCAGGTGCTGTCGGCGACCTCGGCGGACACGGTCGCGGCGCTGCAGATGGACGCGTCGCTCCGGCTGGCGCTCGCCGCGATCCGCGACGGGCAGCGGCCCGGCGACGAGCCGTCCGCGCTGACCGACCGACGGCTGCGCGACGCGCTCGTCCCGCCCGCGGGGCAGCAGGCGATCGTGGCGGCGGTGCACGGTGACGACGGCCTCGTCGGCGCGCTCGCCTGCTGTCGCGACAGCGACTCCGACGGGTTCGCCGACACCGACGAGGGCGTCCTCGGCGCGTCCGCCGGCGTGATCGACCTGCTGCTCACGATCTCCCGGCAACGCTACGAGCAGGAGCGGCTGGCGCGCCGCTGGCAGGAGGCCTTCGACTCCGCGCCCGTCGGCATGGGGTTCCTCGACGCCGCCGGACACATCGCCCTCGTCAATCCGCGGGGCGAGGAGATCTTCGGCCGCAGCGCGTCGAGCCTGGCGGGCCTCAACTGGCGCGAGCTGACGCACCCGGACGACGTCGACACCGAGGAACGGCACCTCGCGGAGGTGCTCGAGCAGCGGGCGCCCCGCATGGTGCACACGAAGCGGGTGATGCGACCCGACGGCGAGGCACGCTGGGTGCAGGCGTCGACGGTCATCCGCGCGGCCGCGGCGGACGAGCCGGCGGAGTACTTCACGCAGCTGCTCGACATCACCGACCTGAGGGCGGCCGAGAACGAGGCCCACCACTTCGCTGCCCTCGTCGAGGGGACCGCGAACTTCGTCTGCCTCGCCGACCTCGACGGCCGCCTGACCTACCTCAACCCGGCCGGACGGCGGCTCGTCGGGTTGACCGACGACGCCGACGTCACCGCGTTCCAGTGGTCGGACTTCCTCACCTCCGGCGCAGCCGACGTCCCCGCGCTGGCGCGGCTGCGCGTCGACGGTCACGCACGCGAGATGCTCGAGCTGCGCTGCCGGGGCGGCTCGCCCGCCCGCACGGTCGACGCCACCGCGCTCGTCCTCACCGAGCCCGGCACCGGCACGCCGATGGGTCTCGCGGCGATCCTGCGCGACATCACCGACGAGGTCGAGGCGCGGCGCGCGCTCGAGCGGGTCAGCGAGCAGCGACGTCAGCTGCTGCAGGAGGTGGTGACCGCCGAGGAGAACGAACGCGGACGCCTCGCCGAGGTGCTGCACGACGAACCGATGCAGCTCGTGGCGGCGATCGGGTTACGGCTGCGTGCCCTGGCCGGCACGCACGACCCGGCCGACGAGGTGCGCACGATCATCGATCTCGCCGATCGCACCGGACAGAGCCTGCGGGCCGTCCTCAGCGGTCTCGACGTCGGCCCGGCGGACGAGTCCTTCACCTCGATGATCGCGGAGGCGGCGCCGCGGTTGTGCCCGGGGGTCGAGGTCACCGTGACCGGCGAGCCGGGCCCGCTGCCGCACACCGTGGCGCTCGTGCTCGCCCGGGCCGTCCGCGAGGCGCTGAACAACGCCGGACGGCACGCCCACGCCTCGACCGTCGCCGTGACGTTCGCTCGCGACCCGGGCGGCCTGGACGTCCGCGTCACCGACGACGGTGTCGGCATGGGCCGCGTGCCGGAGCGGCGCGGACACCTCGGGCTGCGCACGCTGACCGCTCGCATCGAGGCGCTGGGCGGCCGCTGCACGGCCGGGGACGCCGACGGTGGCGGCTCGCTCGTGCACCTGTGGCTGCCGGCGGAGGTGCTGGCCGGGGCGTGAGTCAGCCGGCCGAGCCGACCATCACGCTGCGGACGAGCTCGACGACCTGCGACTTCTCGGCGAAGTAGGACGCGCCCGCGGCGAGCATGCGGGTGCGCTCCCCGACGTGCGTGGAGGTGCTGACGATCGTCGTGCCCGGCCACCGGTCGCGCACGGTCGTGACGAGGTCGGCGCCGCCGCCGGACATCCGGACGTCCAGCACCACGATGTCGACGTGGTCGCCCTCGAGCGCCTCGACGGCGTGCGAGCCGCTGCCGGCCAGACTGACCCGCAACGGCCGGACAGTGCCGCCGCGGCTACCGCCACGGCCGGCGAGCGCGTCGCGCAGGGCGTACCTCACGTCCGCCTGGTCGTCGGCGATGAGCACGTGCAGACCGGACGCGGGCGCGTTGTCCGGATTCATCCTTCGAGCTTGACCGCCCGACCACCGGGCCGGTAGGTGCGATTGCACTATTACGCCTCGAGGATCGACTCCCGCGTCGCGATCGCGGCCGCCTCGAGCTTCGAATGGGCGCCGAGCTTCGTGAGCACCGACTGCACGTGGTTGCGCACGGTGTTGACCGACACCACGAGATCGTCGGCGATCTGCTGGTTCGACCAGCCGGACACGATGCCGCGCAGCACGTCACGCTCGCGGCCGGTGAGGTCGGCGCCGGGACTGCGGCGCGCCGCGGACCGGGTCCGCGCGATGCGGCCCAGCAGCCGGGCCAGCAGGTCGGGCGCGACGGTCGACTCCCCCGTCGCGGCCCGGGCGATCGCCTCGCGAACGGTGTCGAGCGAGCCGGTCTTGGTGACGAAACCGGCGCAACCGGCCTCGATCGCCGACAGCAGCACCCGTTCGTCCTCGACCGCCGTGACCATCACGACCGCGGCGTGCGGGGCGAGATCGGCGATGGCGCCGGGCCCGTCGAACCCGGTGGTGTCGGGCAGGCGGTAGTCGAGCAGGACGACGTCGACGTCGTGCTCGCGCAGTACGCGCAGCCCGTCCGCCAGGGTGGCGGCGACGCCGACCACCTCGACGTCGTCGTCGCTCGCGAGGGCGACGCGCATCGCCTCGGCGAACAACACGTGGTCGTCGATGACCAGCACTCGAGTCGCGATGAGGGACCTCCCGGTCACAGGCCGTGGGTGCGCTCAGTATGCGCCAGACGCCTGCCCCTCCCCCGTCGCGAGGCGACCGGAGTTCCTCACGCGGAGCGCGCAGCGGTGGGCCGACGTCGCGCTGCCGCGCTCACGAGGAAGAACACCGCACCGAGGACGGCGTAGCCGGACAAGCCCGCCGGTGACACGGTGTCACCGGTGGCCATGACCACGAAGGCCGCACCGGCGACGGTCGAGAGCACGCCGCTGGCCGCGAGCGGTACCCGCGCCCGCCGTGGGGCGTCGGCGCGGACGGTGGCGATCGCCTGCGCCGCCCCCGACAGGACGGCCCACGCACCGAAGGCGGCGACGACCGCTCCCGCGGTGGACGACACGGTCGCGACGACCAGGACGGCCACGGCCGCCACGTCGATCACGGCGGCCGCCGCGTCGTGGCGGTTCCGGGGGCCCGCCGCGAGCGCCGCGAGATCGATCAGCGGATAGGCGGCGACGAGCAGCCCGGCGGCGAGGCCGAGGTCGGACCCCGTGCCGACCGGTCCGGACGGGAGGGCGGCGAGCAGCGCCCCCGCCCAGACGACGGCGAGCGCGGCGCGGGCGGCGGCGACCCGTCGCGCGCGGACCGCGAGCGGCCGGACGGCAGGGCGGGGTGATGCGGTGGTGTGCATGAGGTCTCCTCGTCGTATGCATCTGATCCGATGCATCATAATCGATATATCTGATCCGATGCATCACATCGGATACGCTGCCGTCGTGAAGACCGCTGATCTCATCTGGCTCGGCGAACGCCTGGCCGACCTGGGCAGGCACCAGATGCGGGCACAGCTGCCCGACGTGCCGACGACCGAGTTCGTGATCATGCGACACCTCGTCGAGCACGCGCCGTGCACCATCGGCTCGCTCGCGTCGCGTACCGGCTACGCCCAGAGCCGGGTCTCGGCCGCGGTGGCGAGCCTCGTGGACCGGGGGTGGGCCCAGACCGGGTCCGACCCGTCCGACGGCCGCCGCACGCTGGTGTCGGTGCCCCCGCGCATCAGGCGGGCCGCCACCACAGGACTCGACGCCGAGGCGACCGGCCTCGACGAGGTGCTGGCCTCGCGCCCGGCCGCGACCCGGCGGGCGGTGCTCGCGGGCCTCGACGACCTCCTCGAGATCCTGCGGGACACCCCGACCGCTGGTTGACTCGGCACGTGCCCACGTTGCTGCCGGGCCCCGGGGCGCCCGGGGCCGACCTGCCCGTGCGTCCGGCACTCGCCCCCGTCGCCGCCGCCGTGGGCTCCCACGGCACGGCGCTGCTCGTCGCCCCGCCGGGATCGGGCAAGACCTCGCTGCTGCCGCTGGCGCTCGCCGACGCGGTGACGGGTCGGGTGGTCGTCGCCGAGCCGCGGCGGCTCGCCACCCGGGCCGCGGCGGCGCGGCTCGCCGCACTGCTCGGCGAGCGGGTCGGGGGTCGCGTCGGCTACGCGATGCGCGGCGAGCGGGTCGGTGGGCCGGACGTCCGCGTCGAGGTCGTCACCACCGGACTGCTGGTACGCCGGCTGCAGCGCGACCCCGAGCTGCCCGGCGTGTCCGCCCTGGTGGTCGACGAGTGCCACGAACGACAGCTCGACAGCGACCTGTTGCTCGCGTTCGCCGGCGACGTCCGCGCGACCCTGCGCGAGGACCTGGCCGTCGTCGCCACCTCGGCCACCCCGGACGTCGACGCGCTGCGCCGGGCGCTCGGGGCCGACGTGCCCGTCGTCGCGGCCGAGGGGCTGCTGCACCCGGTCGACATCGTGTGGGCGCCACCGCCGGTCCCGGTGCCGTTGCGCGCGGACGGCCGCGTCGACGACCGGATGCTCGAGCACGTCGCGGCGACGACGCGGCGGGCGCTGGCCGAGAGCGACGGGGACGTGCTCGTGTTCGTCCCCGGCGAACGGGAGGTCGACGGGGTCGTGCGGCGCATGGTCGGGACGCCCACGACGGTGCTTCCCCTCTTCGGGCGGCAGTCCCGCGCCGAGCAGGACCGCGCGCTCTCCCCCGCCGCGGGCCGGCGGGTCGTCGTCACCACCGCCGTGGCCGAGAGCTCGCTGACCGTGCCCGGCGTGCGTGTCGTGGTCGACGCCGGGTTGTCCCGCGAGCCGCGGACGGACCACGAACGCGGCCTCGGTCGGCTCGTGACGACCGCGGTGTCCCGCGCCGCCGCCGATCAGCGCGCCGGACGCGCCGGACGCGAGGGCCCGGGCCGCGCGTACCGCTGCTGGAGTGCCGACGCCCACGCGCGCCTCGACCGGTTCGCCCGTCCGGAGATCGCGGTCGCCGACCTCACCGGGTTCGCGCTGGCGTGCGCGGCCTGGGGCGCGCCGGGCGCGGGCGGTCTCGCGCTGCCCGACCCGCCGCCCGGCCCGGCCCTCGAGGCGGCGACGGACCTGCTGCGCCGCCTCGGCGCCGTCGAGGCGGACGGCCGGGTGACCGACCGGGGCCGGCGCATGGCCGAGCTCGGCGTGCACCCCCGCCTGGCCCGAGCGGTGCTCGACGGAGCACCACTCGTCGGCGGTGAGCGCGCCCGCGGGATCGTCGCGTTGCTGTCGGACGAGTCGCTCACCGGGCGGGCGTCCGGCGACGATCTCGCCGCGGTGTTTCGCGCCGTCGCCCGGCGCGACGACCCAGGCGCCACGCGACGGTGGCGCGACGAGCAGCGGCGGCTGGGCGACGGCGGTCCGCCGCGCACCCACCTGCCCGACGACCTCGCCGTCGCGACCGTCGCCGGGCTCGCGTTCCCCGACCGCGTCGGACGGCGGCGGCGGGCGGACGGCACGTCGTACCTGCTCGCCAACGGCACGGGCGCGGCGCTGGACGACGCGTCGCCGTTGCGCGGGTCGCCGTGGCTGGCGATCGTCGGCGCCGACCGGCCGTCCGGCCGCGCCGACGCCCGCGTGCGGCTCGCCGCCCCTCTCGACGAGACCACCGCCCGCCTCGTCGCCGGGGACGCGCTCTCCGTCCGGGACGAGGTCGCCTGGCGCGACGGTGCGCTCGTCGCCCGCCGGGTCGAGGCGCTCGGCGCGATCGTGCTGCACGACGAGCCGCTCACCGCGCCCGATCCGCTCGCGGTCGCCGCCGCCGTGCGCGACGGCCTGCGGGCCTCGGGCCTCGGCGTGCTGCCGTGGCCGGACGCTGCCACCGGCCTGCGCGCCCGCCTCGCGTTCCTGCACGCGCGGCTCGGCGAGCCGTGGCCCGATGTCGCGGACGAGGCGTTGCTCGAGCGGCTCGACGAGTGGCTCGGACCCGATCTGGTCCGGGTGCGGCGGGACCGCGACCTCGCCCGTGTCGACACCACGTCCGCGCTGCGCCGCCTGCTGCCCTGGCCCGCGGCGACCAGGCTGGACGAGCTGGCGCCGGAACGGCTGACGATGCCGACGGGATCGCGGATCCGGGTCGCCTACGACGGTGACGCCGCGCCGGTCGTGGCCGTCCGGTTGCAGGAGGTGTTGGGCTGGACGTCGACGCCCGCCCTCGCCGACGGACGCGTGCCCGTCGTGCTGCACCTGCTGTCACCCGCAGGACGGACGGCCGCGATCACCGGTGACCTCGCCTCTTTCTGGCGGACGGGATATGCGCAGGTTCGCGCAGATCTGCGCGCGCGGTACCCGAAGCACGCCTGGCCCGAAGATCCGCTCACCGCGACGCCCACGCGGGGTGTGCGGCGATGACCCTCCATGCGCCTCGACCCCGCAACCGCCCTGGAGGTTCCGCGGGTTCTTTCGTGACCCCGAACTTCCCGGACCAGCGCGACATTGCCGTCCACTGGTCGTAACCGCTCCGCTTTCGCCACGCGGTCGTGGTCACGGCTCGCGTTGACCTCGGACAGGATCGATGCCGACCGCCCGCAGGTCGTCCAGCGCCTGATGCGCCGTGCGGTCGAGGCGCGGTGACGTCCAGGGCGGTGTTGCTCGCGAGGTCGGCCACACAACGATCGTGTGCACCTCGTCCGTCTTCTGCCCCCACCGCACGCCAGGCGCGGCAGACGCGTCCCGACCCTCGACCTCGACGAATACGCGGCACCGTGAAGCGGCGGGAAACCGATGCCTCGCGACTGTCGAACCGGCACCGTCCACGAGGTGGATCGTTCCCGTGGGCGTCTGCAGATCGCAGGCCGACGCGACGCCCGCACGTTCGTAGACACCCTCGGGTTCCGCATCGAGCCACGCCACGTCGACGTCCAGGTCACCGGCTTCCTTGCCGGGGATGATTTCAACCGATCGAGGCAGGCGCCAGCGAAGAATGCCGTCGGTCGGCGGGAAGACGTAATGCGCGTCATCGTCGTCGGTCGAATGCTCGGCGTTGCCGTCGGCATCGGGCCCTACCGCGACGACGGAATAGCGGAAGTGGTCTTTCCACAACGTGTGTCGGACCGTCGGCAGACCACTCAGCACGCCCCACATGCTGAGCAGAGGCAGGCGCCGTGTCAACGACGGGCACCGCCGACCGCTGCCTGCAGCACGTTGACGGTGGGATCTTCGACGTCGATACTTCGCACGGCCAGGAGGGGGCTGCTGTGAGACGTTGCTCTATCGCGCTCGGCGTGCTCGTCGCGCTCGTTGTGGGATCCATGGGTGGGCAGGCGTCGTCCGCCGCGCCACCGACCGCACCGCGGACGATGACGGCCGCAGCCCCAGCGTCGGCGAGCGCCGCCTCGATACCTCACGATCGCCAGCAGAGCGTCGACCTGGCAGGGCAGAGGCCCACACAACCGAGTGCTGCGGACGCACCGGCGACGTCCGCGGGGCTGCGGCCGGATTCCGGCACGGCACGCGAGAAGCGGGGCGCCAGCGCCATCCGTCGGCCAGGCCTCACCGCGCACCGGTGTGTCGATGCCCGAGGTTCGTCATCGCGCTGGTGCGTCACCCGCACCTTCCCCGACGGCGGCACGGCGATTCCGAGGCGCACGATCGAGCGGGTGAATCGCACGGCAGCGAGTTCCGCGTCCGGTTTCGCCTTTCCTGACGGGTGCAGCGACATCCCGTTGGAGACGGCCATAAAGCTGCCCAACAACGTGTACTCACCCGACCGCAACACCGGTTGCGCCTACTATCGGTTCACCCTGGAGCTCTCGTCGTCGAGCGGAGCGAAACTGGGAAGCGCCGAACTGATCGCGACCGAGTATTGGCTGCTGTCCACAGAATCGCTCACCGTCACGCACGGCATCGACGTCATGTTGAACTACGTCACGGGGGTGACGAAGGGTGTCTTCGTCGCCATGACGAGCGGTTGCGCGACCGGCGCCTTCTGCACCGCGACGCTCGTGGGCGAGAGCAATCCGGTCGCGTGGGCGAGCGGCGTGAACATGCAGCGCGTATGGCAGGAGACCTACTTCAGCAACTCCTCCGAGAGCGGTCAGATGTACCCGGACCCCTCGACCTCGGCGCAGCTCTACTTCGGCAGCACCGAGCCGGTGAACGGCCAGGCAGTCGTGCCGTACTCGGGTGGCATCAGCCCGTACAGTGCCTTCCGCTGCGACAGCAACGTTCCCGCGAGCGACGAGGACCCGGACCCCGACACCAGCTACACGCAGCCAGGCTGCGTCGAGCCGCGCGCCGCCGCAACGGTGGTCTTCGACGCCGCCCAGAACACCAAGGTCAATCCGGTGGCAGAACACATGGCCGCCGCACAACGCACCTTGTCCGGCCATCCCGGTCAACCCGGCTTCAAGAAACCCCTGCATCGAATCACCAGGTCGGTCGACATCACGCGGAACAGGACGGGCGCCTGCGCCGACTTCCAACCATTGCCGCCAGCGGCCAAGAGCTGTGACGAATACCCGTTCGCTTCGACGATCGAGGGCGGTCCTGGCGAGACACTGAGCACCCAGGCCGTTCCGCTGTCCGCGAACAACAGCCAGGGGGGCATCCTCTCCTCGCAGTACCGCAAGCTGCACATCAACGACGGCGACGCCTTCTACGTCGACATCCGGTTGTTGACGTCCGGGCCTTCCGTGATGGTCGCGGGAGACAGCATCAGCCAGGGACTCGAGGGCGACTACACCTGGCGTTACCGGTTGTGGCAACACTTCGCCGCGAACGGGGTGGACTACAACTTCGTCGGCCCTCGAAGCGGAGCACACGACCTCTATTCCGGGTTGCCAGACGCGGGCCGTTACCGCGTGCAGGCGTGGGACAGCTTCCACGAGGCGCTGTGGGGCCGGCAGCTGAAGGACGAAGCCGGCGTCATCGCCGGCCAAGTGGCGACCTACCGTCCTGACGTCATGCTCGTCGAGCTCGGGGTCAACGACCTGATCTGGTTGGCGAGCTCCCCCGACCAGACCCTGAGCTATCTGCGACAGTTCGTGGCCAATGCGCGCTCGAGCAATCCTGACCTGAAGTTCGTGATCGGGAACGTGATGAACCGGACGCCGATCGACTCGCGTCCTGACATTCCCAGCCTGATCTCGAGCTACGACGCGAAGCTTCCTTCGGTCATCGCCGAACTCACGACCGCTCGGTCACCTGTTGTCCTGGCCGACCTGCGCTCCGGCTTCGATCCGGCGACCGACACCCATGACGGGTTGCATCCCAACGGCATCGGTGAATACAAGATCGCTCGTACCTTCGCCAACGTGTTGTCCGGTGCCTACAAGATCGGACCGTCGTTCGGCGCCGTCCCGGCCAGCGTGCCCGACCTGCCGATGACCGTGCCGACCTTGAAGGTCACGCCGAACGACAAAGGCGCCCTTCTCTCGTGGTCGCACGTGTACGGGGCCGACGGCTACTACGTGTGGTCGTCGGCGAGCACGGGAAGCCTGTCCAGGCTGCCGTTGCCGATCGCGGATGATCATTGGCAGGTCCAGGGACTGAGCAGCGGGCAGAGTGTCAGCTTCGCGATCCAGGCACGCCGATCCGACACCAACGTCGGCGCGCGATCGGCCGCCATCACGGTCACGGTCCACCCGAAGACGCCGACCAGGCCGACCGGGCTCACGGCGACGTCGTGCACGACGTGCACGTACGCCACGATCGGCTGGACCGCCGCGAGCGGCCTCGACTACACGGTCTCGTGGGTGAACGTCACGAAGGCGCCATCGTCCCTGCAGTCCAAGACCAGCACCACCGGGACGCTGAAGATCACAGCGGCCAAGGGCGACCTCCTGCGCGTGTCGGTGAGTGCCGTCAACTCGTACGGGGAAGGGCCCGCGGCGGGTGTGCCCGCCGTCTACGCCGGCTATGGCGCGCCGAGCGCGAACACACTGTCGAGCGCGACGTACCAGACGACGAGCACCGCACTTCTCAGGTGGACGGCGTCGTCGCACGCCACTGCGTACTACATATGGCAATACGCCGGCACGAGTGGGCCATGGCAACGTCTGCCGATCGCGCAAACCACGCTGTCGTTCACTGCGGGATTGCTCCTCGGCAGGCCATGGCGCTTTCGCGTACAAGCCATGAACGGCACGATGGCCGCCGCCAACTCGAACGTGGTGCAGGCCTCGTAGGAGGTGGGGTTGGGATCGTTCGAGCCCGACCCGGCGCGGTACTTGTCACCGCGACATGCGGACGACCGCGCCGCTGCCGGGCACGGGCGAGGCCGAGTTGATGCTCACGTACAGCTCGCCGTGCCGTCCGACGGCCAGGCCGCCGGGCAGCGGGAGGTGCCCACCGCCGTAACGGTGCTGGTGCGTCGGGTGATCGCCGTCCACCCGGACGACGTCACCGGGAGGCGCGGACGGCCCGTTGTTCGCGAACATCTCGGTCGCCCAGAAATCGCCGTGCCGGTCGAACGCGCAGGCAGTGATCGTCGTGAGCCCCGTGGCCCAGAGCTCCGGAACCGTCGGGTAGTTCGCGTCGGGGTCGACTCGCCAGACGGACGCCTGGCCGGCGCCGGCGATGATGTTGAGGGTGCCGACGTAGAGCATGCCGTCGGGCCCCATGGCGACGCACGTGGGCGTGGCGTCGCGGGTCAGCGGTGGCGTCTCGTTCGGGATGTACGCGATCACCCGCACGGCGCCGTTGCGCATGACCTCGGAGACCGTGTTGGCGCCGGCGTCGGCGACGAAGGTGCGGGTCCGCGTGTAATGCCGCGCGTACCCGTGTTCGTGTCCGTGCCGGTGCGTCCGGGTGACCAGCACGCCGTACGGGTTCGAGTCGGGGAAGTCGTCGGGGAACAGGTCGTGGTGGTCGGCCGTCCACCGGTAGTTCTGGTCGCCGACATTTGCGCGGTCGTGCGCATGTCCCGTCCGGCGGTTCAGGGTGAACAGGTGGCCCGCCTGCCTCGCGTGAAGGGCACCCCCGCTCTCGTGCGCGATTCCCTTCTGCGAGAGCGACATGATCATGCTGACGGGGCAACCGCCGTGCTCGCACCCGCGCCCGGTCGTGGACAACCCCTCCGGCCCGAGGACGTCAGGGCCGCCCGGGCCCTCGGTCGCGTACGCCGACTGGAAGCCCGTCGACCAGACGCGCTGCCAGGTGCGCATGCGGTACTTGCTGACGCGGCCGGTCTCGGTGAGCCCGGCGTCTCCGCTGCCGACGCGGCCCGATTCGGCGACGTACAGGTTGCCCCGGTGGTCCAGGGTGACGCCGCGCGGTGCGTCGAGCCCGCGGACGACCGTGGTGATCCTGAGATGGTGGTCGCGATCCGGTGGATGGGCCGTGGCCGGCGGGGCGGCGAGGGTGGCGGCTCCGATCATCAGGGTGCCCGCCAGGGCAGCCCGCAGTACTGTGCGCGACAACGACATGCTCGACCTCCGCGGTCTCGGCTGCTGGGCCACCGGGCGGAGGCCCACGAGGTTCCGAGCCTGGACCCGCTACGGCGGCAGCCGACCGGTCGTTGTGCTCACGCAGGCCGTGCCTCGTCCCCGCCCTGCCGGGACGTGATCGGCAACAGCTGTGTCAGGGCACGACCACGACCGGGCAGGTCGCGTGGGCGCTCACCGCCCGGCTGACCGACCCGATGTGCAGGCCGGTGAAGCCGCCGCTGCCCCGTCGCCCGACGACGAGCAGGTTCGCCTTCTTCGCCGCGTCGAGCAGACGCTGCGCCGTCGGACCCTGCAGCACACGGATCGCGAGGTCCGCGGGCCGGTGCTCGCCGAACACGGCGTCCACCGCGGCGACGACGGACTTCTCGACCTCCGGATGCGGCTCGTACAGCGGCGGCAGCGCGCTCCACCCGTAGGTCGTCGGGAACTCCCACACGCCGATGACGGTGATCACGCCGCCCCCACGAGCAGCCGCCTCCCCCGCCCAGCGCAGCGCCCGCTGCGACTCGGCCGAGCCGTCGACGCCGACCACGATGCGCGGTCCCGTGCTGTCGGCCGGTCCGGTGCCGGTGCCGGCGGTGGTGGTGGTGTCGTTCATCGTTCCTCCCGTGGCGATCGCGTTCCCGCCGCACGTCCGTGCCGCGCCTTCGACCCTCGCCGCTCGGGACGGGCCTGCGCAGGGGCGTCCTGCCCGGGACCCTCGGGAGTGACGACCACGTGACCCGGGCCCGACGCCGGTGGCCCGTCATCCCTCCGGCCGCACACCGAGGGCGTCGAGCTCGAGCAGGATGTCGTCGACGAGCCGCCACGGATCGCCCATCGTGTCCACGTCCGCGAGCACCCCGACGGTGACGCGTCCGGCGTAACTGATGACGGACACCCCCAGACCCAGATCGCCGGACTCGGGCGGCCACCCGATCGTCCCGGCGAGCTCGTGGCCGAGGACCGACAGCGGCGTGCGGGGGCCGACCACGTCGGTGACCACCACGCTGGACTTCGACGCGAACGCGCCCACGACGACCTGTTCCGCGCGGTACCGCAAACGCCCCGTGAGCTCCAGGATGCGGAAGGACACCGTCGCCTCGCTCGACCGCTTCAGCGCCCTCGTCCGCTGCCGCACCAGGGACACGCGGTGCTGCGGCAGGTCCTCGCTCACCGGCAGCGTCACGTAGACCAGCCCGAAGGCGTTGCCCAGCCCGGCCGGGTCGAGGCCCAGCGGCACGCGCAAATCGACGGGCAGCACCGCCCGGACGTCCTGGGCACGGCCGTCCGTGCGCGCCAGGTGACGTCGCAGGGCGCCGCTGAGGGCGGCGAGGACGAGGTCGTTGACGGTCGCGTCGGCCTCGTGCGCCGCGGCCCGCATCCGCGCCAACGGCAGCGGCACGCTCCACGCGACGGCCTTCCTCGGCCCGGCGCGACCGCGCAGCGAGGTGCGTGCGTCGGCGCGCATGGTCAGCAACTCCCGCAGCGCGTCCGCGCGCGCGACGACGTCGGCGACGGCGTTGCGCTGCACCGCCGGCCGGCGCCGCGACGCCAGGGCCGCCTGCGTCGCGCTGTCGAGGGCGTCCGCGTCGTCGGACAGCGTCGTCAGCACGCGGAACAGCGCCACGCCGTCGGCGACGCAGTGATGGACACGGCTCACGATCGCCGATCCGGTCCCGAGCCCGTCGACGAACCAGACCTCCCACGGCGGCCGGTCACGGACCATGGGCTGCGAGACCAGCTCACCGGCCAGCCGGGCCAGCGCGACCACATCGCCGGGCTCGTCGAGCGTGACCCGGCGGATGTGGTGCGCGACGTCGAAGTGCGGGTCGTCCTGCCAGCGCGGACCGCGCCACGTGTCGACGACGCGGTGCCGGAACCGCGGGTAGGCCGACACGACACGCTCGACCCAGCGTTGGCGCAGCGCCTCCCAGTCGAGGGGTTCGTCGAACCAGAGGACGGTCGGCACGACCAGCCGGTTCGATCGCCGGTCCATGTGGAACCACGCGGCGTCGGCAGGGCTCAGCGGCTCGTCGGTCACGGGTCACCCTCCCGTCGGCGTCGCCGGTGTCGCGCACGCCGCCCGTCGCGTCAGCGCCGTGAGGGCCGACCGGATGCCGTCGACGACGACGTCGGCGTCCGGCACGGACCCGAGGTCGTAGGTGATCCCGAACGAGAGTGTCGCCGCGTACGTCGTCACCGCGACCCCCACCCGGATCCGGTCGCCGATGGGCACGTACGGGTGGAGCGCGAGCAGCTCCCGCCCCAGTACGCGCACGACACGGTCGGGCCCCGGGACGTTCGTGGTGACCGTCGTGATGATCCGCTGCGGCAGCGCGCCGTACGCGCGCACGGCGGTGTTCACGAGCGCGTGCGGCACGTGCGCCAGTACCGATCCGGTCATGCTCCCGCCGTCCGCCTCGCCCGAGCCCTTCGCGCGCCGGACACGCGCGCGCACCGCGTCGAGAGTGGTGACCGGGTCGGCGAACCCGAGCGGCAGGTCGACCAGCATCGCCGCCACCCGGTTGCCCTGGGCGACGCTGGCCGCGGCGTTGTCACGTCCGCGCACAGACACGGGCACGAGGCTGCGGACGTCGGCGGGGGCCCCGCCGCGAGCGAGGACGAGCCGGCGCAGCCCCTGTGCCACCGCGGCCAGGACGACGTCGTTGACCGTGCCTCCCAGCGCGGTCCGGATCTCCTCGACCTGCGCCATCGGGACGGCGTGGGAGCGGTAGCCGCGCTCCGGGCCGAGCGCTCCGCTGATGGGCGTCCGCGCGGCGGGACGCAGCGCGGACACGGCGAATCCCGCGAGCCCGCGCACCCCCGACACCACGGCAGCGGGACGCGGCCGCCACGCGGCGATCCCCGTGGGCCGGTGCCCGTTCGCGGCGGCGGGCTGCTCGTCCCGATCGGCCGCGTCCGCCAGGATGTCGAGCATCCGCCGGGCCCCCCGCCCGTCGACCAGGCTGTGGTGCAGTTTCCACACCAGAGCCCAGCGGTCGTGCGCCAGGCCCTCGACCAGGTGCACCTCCCACAACGGACGCCCCGGCGGCAGCGGCGCGGACATCACGTCGCCGACGAGCTCGTCGAGCTCCCGCTCGCTGCCCGGTGTCGGGACGGCGTGCCGGTGGACGTGCCGGCCGATGTCGAACGTGGGGTCCGGTTCCTACACCGGCCGCGCGAGCCCGAACGCGGGACGGCGCAGCCGCATGCCGTACCGCGGCGCCTGCCGCAGCAGCCGCGCGTGCCGGGCGGCGAGCTCCGTCCTCGTCGGGGCCGTCCCGCCGAACACGCCGACCGCGCCCAGGTGCAGGGGGGTCGACGGGGTCTCCAGGCCGAGGAACGCCGCGTCCAGGACCGTCAGTCGTTCCACGCGTAGCGCTCCGTCCGGCCGGGCACGAGGGACACCGTGCCGCAGCCAGCGTCCGGCCGTCGCCCGTCCCGTCCCCAGGGCCGTCCGGCCGGGACGTCCCGGTCACCGTCCTGGCCGCACCCGCCCGTACGGCCCTGCGGGCCGTGGGCCGGCGGCGCGCAGCATCGAGCACGACGCCCGCCGGGCCGCTGGGCGGCTGGGCCGCCGAAGGGAAAGGGATCGCGCCATGACGCTCACCAACCGGACCCGCCACCGCCACGTGCGCATCGGAGGACCTCCGCGCGGCACGCCGGGCGGGCGGGTGACCGCGGCGCCACGGTCCGGGCACTCGCTCGGGCTGCCGTCGGCGACCGCGCTCGTGATCGGCAGCATCATCGGCACCGGCGTGTTCACCATGCCGGCGGTGCTCGCCGAGGCCGGCACCGCCTCGATCGTCACGCTCGGCGTGATCTCGGTGGGCGCGCTGCTGCTCGGACTGCTGTTCGGGCAACTGACGAAACGCGTGCCGAACAGCGAGGGCGGGCTATACGCCTACGCCCGCCACGAGTTCGGCGACTTCGCCGGCTACCTCACCGCCTGGTGCTACTGGATCACCGCC
The DNA here is from genome assembly GCF_054781375.1 of Jatrophihabitans fulvus. Classification (NCBI taxonomy): domain Bacteria; kingdom Bacillati; phylum Actinomycetota; class Actinomycetes; order Jatrophihabitantales; family Jatrophihabitantaceae; genus Jatrophihabitans; species Jatrophihabitans fulvus. The sequence goes on along the minus strand of NZ_BAAGUN010000003.1, from coordinate 395,890 downwards.
TGGGCCGGCAACGCGGCGATCGTGTCGTCGTGGGTGCTGTACGTCGAGTCGCTGTTCGGCATCGACAACCCCACGGCCTGGACGAACTTCGGCATCGCCCTCGTCGGGCTGTGGATCCCGGCCGCCGTCAACCTCGTCGGCGTCAAGCAGATGGCGTGGTTCCAGAACGTCTCGGTCGTGCTCAAGTTCGTCCCGTTGCTGTTCGTCGGCGTGGTCGGCTGGTTCTGGGCGTCGACCGCGAACTTCGGCCCGTTCAACGCCTCCGGCGGCAGCCTGTACGACGGCGTCGGCATCGCCGCCGGGGTGGCCCTGTTCTCCTTCATCGGCGTCGAGTGCGCGTCCATCGCCGCAGGACGGGTGCGCGACCCGCGACGCAACGTCGGCCGTGCCTCCGTGCTCGGCACCGCCGCGAGCGCACTGCTGTACGTGCTGGTGAGCGCCGCGGTCATGGGCCTCGTCGCGCACGACCAGCTCGTCGGCAACGGCGCCCCGTTCGTCGACGCGTTCGAGACGATGTTCGGCACCGCCACCTGGGTCGGCAAGCTGATCGCCGCCGTCGCCGTCGTCTCCGGTATCGGCGCGCTCAACGGATGGACGCTGGTCACGGCGGAGATGCCGTACGCCGCCGCCAAGGACGACCTCTTCCCGCCGCAGTTCGCCGCCACCAACGAGGCGGGCGTGCCCGCGTTCGGCATCGTGGTCTCGACCGCGCTCGCCTCCGCGCTGATGGCCTGGTCGTACGGCACGTCGACCGGTCTGACCGTGTTCACCTACCTCGTCGGCCTGTCGGTGGTCACCGTCGCGATCCCCTACTTCTTCTCCGCCTGCGCCCAGCTGGCGTACCTCGTGTCCCGCCGCCGGCGGGTCGCCGGGTGGGCGCTGGCCCGCGACCTGGCGATCGCCGCGACCGGCGGCCTCTTCGCGCTGTGGGTCACGTTCGCCAGCGGCTACCAGGCGGTGTACCAGGCGGTGCTGCTGCTGCTCGCCGGCATTCCGCTGTACTCCGTGCTGAAGGCGCGGCGGGAACGTCTCGGACAGGTCGCGGAACCGCGCGACCACCCGTCCGCGGTCACACCGTGAGCGGCGCGCCCGCGGTCGCTTCCGAGGTCGGAAGGCTCCGCGAGGTCGTGGTGCACCGGCCGGGCCTCGAGCTGTCGCGGCTGACGCCGTCGAACTGCCGCGACCTGCTCTTCGACGACGTGCTCAGGGCCGAACGCGCCCGCGAGGAGCACGACGTGTTCACCACGCTGCTGCGTGACCGGGACGTCGAGGTGCTGCAGTTCGGGACCCTGCTCGCCGAGACGATGCGCGACGCCGAGGCGCGGGCGTTCGTGCTCGACCGGGTCTGCACCGGACGCGCACTCGGGCCCGCGCTCGCCCACGAGGTGAGAGCACTGCTCGCCGACGCCGACCCGGAGGCGCTGGCCGACCTGCTCGTCGGCGGCGTCACCCGCGCCGACCTCTCGCCGCTGCGCATCGCCAGCCTGCGCTGGCGCACCCTCGACGTCGAGGACTTCGTGCTGCCGCCGCTGCCGAACACCCTGTTCCAGCGCGACAACGCGGCGTGGATCCAGACCGGCGTGAGCATCAACCCGATGGCCAAACCGGCCCGGCGGCGCGAGTCGGTGCACACCCGCGCGGTGCTGAACTTCCACCCGCGGTTCCGCGACGCCACGTTCGAGCGCTGGTACGGCGACGACGACGCCGACCACCAGCCGGCGACGCTGGAGGGCGGCGACGTCCACGTGCTCGGGCGCGGGACGGTGCTGATCGGCATGGGCGAACGCACCACGCCCATGGCCGTCGAGCTGCTCGCGCGGGCGCTGTTCCGCGGCGGGCAGGTCGAGCGCGTCATCGCGGTCGAACTGCCCCGCTCGCATGCCTTCATGCACCTGGACACGGTGCTGACGATGGTCGACCTCGACACGTTCGTCCGCTTCCCCGGCCTCGACCCCGCCGCGCTGCGCAGCTGGCTCGTCACCCCGGCCGATCCGCTCGAGGTGGTCGAGCGCGCCGACGCGGGCCTGCACGTCGAGCACCGCGACGACCTGTTCGCCATGATCGCCGAGTCGCTCGGGCGCGACAAGATCCGGGTGCTGTGTGCCCTCGAGGACGCCCGCGCGGCCGAGCGCGAGCAGTGGGACGACGCCAACAACTTCCTCGCGCTCGCTCCGGGTGTCGTCGTCGGCTACGAGCGCAACACGGTCACCAACACGATGCTGCGCGACCACGGCATCGAGGTGCTGCCCATTCCCGGCAGCGAGCTCGGTCGCGGCCGCGGCGGTGCCCGGTGCATGACCTGCCCCGTCCGCCGCGACGGCATCTGACCCACCCACCACGCGAGAGGACGACCCGTGAACCACCGCAGCCCGGGATGCCTGCTGAAGGAAGTCGACCTGACCCGCCCCGAGTTCCTCGGCCTCGTCGCCCTCGCCGCCCGCCTGAAGGCCGAGAAGCGCGAGGGCCGCGAGGTACCCACGCTGCGCGGCCGTTCGATCGCCCTCGTGTTCGAGAAGAACTCGACCCGCACCCGCTGCGCCTTCGAGGTGGCCGCGTACGACCAGGGCGCGCACGTCACCTACATCGGCCCGGACGGCAGCCATCTCGGTATCAAGGAGTCGGCGCGCGACACCGCACGCGTCCTCGGCCGGATGTACGACGGCATCGAATACCGCGGATTCGCGCAAACGACGGTCGAGGAACTCGCCGACCATGCCGGAGTGCCGGTGTGGAACGGGTTGACCGACGAGTGGCACCCGACCCAGTCGCTCGCCGACGTGCTCACCCTCACCGAGCACGTGGCCAAACCGATCGAGCGGATGTCGCTGACCTACCTGGGAGACGGGAGGAACAACGTCGCGCGGTCGCTGCTCGTGACAGGTGCGTTGCTCGGTATGGACGTCCGCATCGGCGCGCCGGCGACCCTCCAGCCGCCGGGCGACGTGGTCGCCGCCGCACGGCAGCGGGCGGCCGACAGCGGAGCCCGGCTGCTGGTCACCGACGACGTCGCAGCCGCCGTGCGCGACGCCGATGCCGTGTACACCGACGTGTGGGTCAGCATGGGCGAGGCTCCCGAGACGTGGGACGTCCGGGTCGAGCAGTTGCGCGACTACCGCGTCACCGAGGACGTCATGGCGCAGGCAGCGCCCGGCGCGATCTTCCTGCATTGCCTGCCCGCGTTGCACGACACGGCGACGGTCGCGGGGGAACTCGCCGAGAAGCGTTACGGGCTGCACGGCGTCGAGGTGACCGACGGCGTCTTCGAGTCCCCCCGCTCCGTGGTGTTCGACCAGGCCGAGAACCGGCTGCACACCATCAAGGCCGTGATGGTCCAGGCGCTCGCCGGCCGGAGGTGACGGCGTGCGCATCGTGGTCGCGCTCGGCGGCAACGCGCTGCTCGAGCGCGGCGAGCGTCCTGACGCGGACGTGCAGCGCCGCCACGTCGCGCGGGCCGCCGCGGCCCTCGCACCGCTCGCTCGGCGGCACCAGCTGCTCGTCTGCCACGGCAACGGCCCGCAGATCGGGCTGCTCGCGCTCGAGAGCGCCGCCGACCGCTCGCTGTCGGCGCCCTACCCCTTGGACGTCCTCAACGGCCAGACGCAGGGAATGATCGGCTACTGGCTGGTGCAGGAGCTGCGCAACGCCGGCGTCACCGCGCCCGTGGCGGCGGTCGTCACGCAGACCGTCGTCGACGGAGACGACCCGGCCTTCGGGTCGCCCACCAAGTTCATCGGCCCGGTCTACGACGCGGACACCGCCCGCCGGCTCGCCGCGCGGCACGGCTGGACGGTCCGCCCCGACGGCGACCGCTGGCGGCGCGTGGTGCCGTCCCCCGCGCCGTTGCGCGTCGTCGAGCAGGCTGCGGCGGCGCAGCTGCTCGACGCCGGTGCCGTCGTCGTTCTGGGCGGTGGCGGCGGTGTTCCCGTCGTCGAGGACGGCGGCAGGCTGCGCGGCGTCGACGCGGTCGTCGACAAGGACGCCACCGCATCGCTGCTCGCCCGGCAGCTGCGGGCCGACCGCCTGCTCGTGCTCACCGACGTCCCGGCGCTCATGGCCGGTTTCGGCACCGCCGACGCGCGGCCGGTGCCCGTGCTGGGAGTGGACGACATCGGCGACGACGACTACCCCGCCGGGTCGATGGGCCCGAAGGTGACCGCGTGCCGCGACTTCACGGCGGCCACCGGGAACCCCAGCGCGATCGGCGGTCTCGACGACGCGCCGCACCTGCTGGACGGCACGCGCGGCACCGCGATCGTCCCCGGTGCGCAGCCGGCGGCCGCCGTCGCGGCGCCGCCCCCGTAAAGCCCGGCCGCTCGGGGACGCGTCCCGGCGGCGCGAGGCCGCTCGACCTGGACCGGCCCGTTCGCGACGGCGCAGAGTGGACGGAACGACGGACTCCGGCACCCCGTCGGGTGCCGGTGCGCGGGCGCAGGCGGCTATCCCCCGTACGCCGTCTGCGCCCCCGCGGCTCGGTTGGTCCTTCCTACCGACGACGACCTCAGAGAGCGCCGGCAGCGCGCAGGAGCAGCAGGGCGGGCAGAACCCGTTCGCCGCACGACACCAACAGGGCTTCGTCGTCGTCGGTGAAGGGCCGTTCGGGGACGAAACGGATGAGCGCCATGCCGCCCACGACGGCGTCGCCGTGGACGACCGGCACTCCCAGCACGGCACGGATGCGCAGGCGCGCGAGGAAGTCGACCTGCGTCGCCGAGGCCTCCACGGGTGGTGTCTGCTCGCTGACCTGCCACCGGCGGGGTCGGCGGTTCGCGACGACGTCGCGCCACAGCCCGACATCGGCCGGTTGCGTGGTGCGCTTGGTGACCTCGGCGATCTCGAGCGCGCGTTCCGGGTCGGCGTCGTGCGAGGCGACGGGCGTCATGCGGGTGCCGTCCGCCGAGCACATCCGGATGCTGACCGCGTCACCCGTCGCGACGGCCAGGGTCTCGGCGATGTCGTCGAGCAGGCCGGCGGCCGCGTCGACACACGCATCGTCGACCCGACCCAACAGCCATGCCCGGGTCACCCCCGCGTCCACCGCGTCAGGAAACCATGCCTGCTTCGGGCGTGGCAGCCGCGACCCGCGATCTGTCACGGATTGCCGTGGCGCGTGACGCCGCTCTGACTCGGCGGCGCCACGCGCCCGGTTCCGGCGGCTCCCCCGATCCGCCGGATTCCCCCGTGGGTCCAGCATGAGGCGGGAGGCGACGGGATCGCAGGGTCGGCGGACCCGCAACCGCCGTGCCTCTGGGCCCACACCGGGCGACGAAACGGACACACGCGGGGTGCCCGGTCGCTCACGGACGCGGGGCGGGCAGCGGGCGGCGCGGGCGCAGCCGTTCGCCGCGACCGGCGGCGCCCGCCGACTCGAGCAGCAGGCGGCGTTCGGCGGCGTCCACCGCGCGACGCGTGCGGTGCACGGCGTCCGGGTTCACCGACACCGACGTGATCCCGAGGCCCACCAGCAGGTCGGCGTACTCCGCCCGGTCCGACGGCGCCTGTCCGCACAGCGAGGTGGTCAGCCCGGCCTGCTGCGCCTGGTGCACGATGCGCGTGACCGTGTCGACGACCGCCGGGTCGGCCTCGTCGAACAGCTCCCGGCAGCGGGCGGAGTCGCGGTCGACACCGAGCACGAGCTGGGTGAGGTCGTTGCTGCCGATCGAGACGCCCTCGACGCCCAGCCCAGCCCACGTCGGGATCCAGTACGCCGCCGACGGGACCTCGGCCATCGCCCACACCGGCATGTCGCGCAGGCCCGGGTGCCGCCGGACCACGTCCATCACCGCCGCGAGCTCCCAGCCGGTGCGCACGAACGGCACCATCAGCCGCAGGTTCGGCGTCGCGGCCGCGACCGCGGCGAGGACGTCGAGCTCGAGTCCGAACACCTCCGGCTGCTCGAGGTAGCGGTAGCAGCCGCGGAACCCGATCATCGGGTTGGCCTCGACCGGCTCGAAACGGTCGCCACCCTCGAGGCCACGGAACTCGTTGGTGCGGAAGTCGATCGCGCGGTAGACGACGGGCCGCGGCGCGAACGCGCGGGTCACGCGGCCGAGGGCCTCGACCATCGCGTCGACGAACCGCTGCGACTGCCCGCGTTCGAGCAGCAATCGTGGGTGCACGCCCGCGAGGGCGTCGGTGACCATGAACTCGGCGCGCAGCAGCCCGACGCCGTCGACGTCCATCGCGGCGACCTGTTCGGCCCGGTCCGCGACGGCCAGGTTCGCGTACACGCGCGTCGCGGTCGTGGCCGGGTTCATGGCCTGGTTCATGGCCGGGGTCGTGGCGTGGCCGGTCGGCGCCGCTGCCGGCGCGGAGGGGCGGAGCAGCTCCCCCGCGTAGGGCGGGTGATCGCCCTCCCGTCCGGCCCCGTCGGCCGTGGCCGGCGCCGGTTCCGGTTCGGCGGCGCGGACCTCGCCGGAGACCCCGTCGACCTCGACGAGATCACCGTCGTGCAGGACGACCGTCGCCGAACCCGCTGCCACGACGCAGGGCAGCCCGAGCTCGCGGCCGATGATGGCCGCGTGGCAGGTCAGGCCGCCCTGGTCGGTGATCAGGGCGGCGGCGCGGCGCATCGCCGGCAGCCAGTCGGGACTCGTCATCGGCGCGACGAGCACCTCGCCGGGACGCAGGGTCCGCCCCTGCTCCGGTGTCGACAGCACGCGCGCACGTCCGCGCCCGCGGTGCGGGCTGGCACCGACGCCCCGTGCCAGCACCCGTCCCGGCCGTGCGGCGGGCGCGGACGGCGTCGTCGCTGTCGTCGGCGCCGGCGGCGCCGGCGGCGCCGCAGGTGCCGCAGGTGCCGTCGCCAGGGTCGTGATCGGGCGCGCCTGCACGAGCCAGAGCCGCTCGGTGTCCTTGGCCCACTCGATGTCCTGCGGCGTGCCGTAGTGCCGCTCGACGCGCTCGGCGAGCGTCGCGATCTCGGAGACCTCGTCGGCGTGCAGCACCGGGCGCGCGCGTTGCTCGGTCGCCACCGGCACCGCGCGGGCCTCGCCATGGTCGCCGTGCCGCAGCGCGAAGGTCTGGTGACCGGTGCGGGCCTCGAGGACCTCGAACGTCCGCTTGTGCACGTGCCAGGTGTCGGGGTCGACCCGTCCGCCGACGATCGCCTCGCCGTACCCGCGCACCGCCTCGACGACCATCACGTCGTCGCGGCCGCTGACCGGGTCGACCGTGAAGACGACACCGGCCCGCTCCGCGGCCACCATGCGTTGCACGACCACCGCGATCGATGGCATCACCTGCGCTTCCGTCTGCGCGGCCTGGGCCCGGTAGTCGACGGCCCGCTCGCCGAAGACCGACGCCCAGCAGTCGCGGATGCGTTCGTGCAGCTGCGCGACGCCGACGACGTCGATGTACGACTCGTTCATCCCGGCGAACGACGCGGCGGCGGAATCCTCGGCCGCGGCGGACGAGCGGACGGCGACGGCCGCGGTGCCGGACGGGTCGAGGGCGCGGTAGGCGGCGTCGAGCTCGGCCGCCAGGTCGGCCGGGATCGCCACGTGTCGCACGAGGTCGCGGGCGCGCTCTGCCGCCGCGGCGCGCGACGGCCCGTCCGCGCCGCGCAGCGCCTCGCCGAGCTGCTCGAGATCGTGCTCGGCGCCCGAGCGCGCCAGCGCGTCGAGACAGGCCGCGACCGTGACCACGAACCCGTCCGGGACCGGGAAACCGGCCCGGGTCAGCTCACCGAGATTCGCCCCCTTGCCCCCGGCCACCGCATCGTCCGCGCGACCGAACTCGACCAACTGCCCGACGTGCGTCCCCATGCCGACACCTCCGTCCGTCACGGGCCCGTCCGGACCCGCCGTCCCCACCCTCGACCCGCGCTGCCCTCGCCGGCAGGGCCCTCACGCGGCCCCTCGCCGGGTGACGTCCCGCCACCGCGAGGCCGTTCGCCCCGGGCCGGTACCGCACGGACGACGCACGCTCGATCCGAGGCCGGCGCCGCCGGCCGTGGCAGGAGGACCCGGTGAGCGACACGGCGGTCGAGCCCCGACGACGCGAGCGCACGCGGCGCGCCGCCGTGCAGCGCGCCGTGCAGCGGGCGGTGCAGCAGGCGGTGCTCGCGCCGTCGGTGCACAACACGCAGCCGTGGCGCTTCGAGCTGTACGACGACCACGTCGACCTCGTCGCGGACACCTCGCGGTCGCTGCGCGTGCTCGACCCTCGCCGCCGCCAGCTGACGATCAGCTGCGGCTGCGCGTTGCTGAACCTGCGGGCGTCCCTCGCGGCCGACCAGGTCGCCGCCGAGGTCATCCGGTTCCCCGACCGCACGAGACCCACCCTGCTGGCGCGCGTCAGCCCTCTTCGCGACGGCGGCCCGGAAGCGGACGAGCAGTGCCTCGCCGCCGACGGCGACGCCGCGCTGGCCACGCTCGCCCCGGCCGTCGCCGAGCGTCGCACCGTTCGACGGGCGCTGTCCGTGGACCCGATGCCGCCCTCGCTGTTGGCGGACCTGGTGCGGGACGCGCGCGCGAAGGGTGCCGGTCTGGCGCTCGTCGCCCGCGAGGACCAGCGCGCGGGCGTGGCGGCCGTCGGACGGCTGGCCGACGACATCGAGACCGAGGACGAGGCCTACCGGACCGAGCTCGAGAGGTGGGTGACCGACGATCCCCGGCGACGCGACGGCGTACCGCTCGCGGACGTGCCGAGCTTCCGCCCGTCCGGCGTGGGGCGACACGAGTCGGAGTTCCCGCTGCGTGCCTACGACGCGCGGGGCGTCGGCCGGCTGCCGTCGATCGTCCGCCCTGACGCGAACCAGCATCTGCTGGTGCTCTGGACCGACGAGGACGACCCGCACTCGTGGTTGCGCGCGGGCGAGGCGCTGGAGCGGGTCTGGCTGCGACTCACGCTCCACGGGTACGGCGTCGTCCCCGTGACCCAGCCCGTCGAGGTGCGCGGCTGCTACGCGTTGCTGCGTCGCGTGCTGTCGACGCCCGGCCACCCCCACCTTCTGCTGCGGGTGGGCCGGGCGGCGCCCGTGCCCGCCACGCCCCGCCGGGCGCTCGACGACGTCGTCGAGCGCCTGCCACCGATCCCGACCGCCCGGCGCCGCGGCGCCCCGGCCCACTGGAGTGCACTGACATGACCACCGGATCTCTCGACCGCCCCGCCACCCGCCCGCAGGCCGGCGTCCGCCAGATGCGTGCCGCCGTCGTGCGCGAGCTCGGCGGCCCGATGCGGGTCGAGCACGTGCCCGTCCCCCGTCCCGCCGAGGGCGAGGTGCTCGTCCGCATGGAGGCGAGCGGGTTGTGCCACACCGACCTGCACGCGGCCGCCGGCGACTGGGCCGCCCGCCCGACCGTGCCCTTCGTCCCCGGCCACGAGGGCGTCGGGCGCATCGAGCAGGTCGGGCCCGGGGTGGCCGACCGGCACGTCGGTCAGCGCGTGGCCATCGCGTGGCTGGGTGGCGCCTGCGGCCAGTGCCGGGCGTGCATCGGTGGGTGGGAGACCCTGTGCGAGCACCAGGTCAACTCGGGGTTCTCCCGCGACGGCGCGCTCGCCGAGTACGCCGTCGTCCGGGAGCACTTCGCGACGCCCGTGCCCGACGCGGTGACGTCCGTGGACGCGGCGCCGCTCACCTGCGCCGGCGTCACCACCTACAAGGCGGTGAAGGTCGCCGGGGTACGGCCGGGCGAGACCGTCGCCGTCTTCGGCATCGGCGGCCTGGGCCACCTCGCCGTGCAGTACGCGCGCCTCGCGGGGGCGTTCGTCATCGCCGTGGACGTGCGGCCCGACAAGCTGGCGCTGGCGATCGAGCTGGGCGCCGACCACGTCGTCGACGCGGCGCAGCACGACCCGGCCGAGATCATCGCCGGGCTCGGCGGCGCCGACGTCGCCCTCGCCCTGACCGCCACGGCGGCGTCGTTCCGGCAGGCCTACCGCTCGCTGCGCCGGGGCGGCCGGCTGGTGGCGGTCGGACTGCCCGGCGGTGATGCCGAGCTCCCGGTCCCGATCGTCGACCTCGTGCTGGGCGGCCGGACGGTGCTCGGCTCGATCGTCGGCACCCGCAACGATCTCGCCGACGTGTTCGCGCTGCACGCCGCCGGGCGCACCCGCGTCATCACCCAGCGCCGCGACCTCGACGAGGTGGGGGCGGCGGCCGCGGACCTGCTCGCGGGGCGCGTCGAGGCCCGCGTCGTGTTCGGGTTCGGGTCATGACCCGTACGCAGCCGCACGCGGTGGCGCGGTCGAGCCTGGTGGCGCGGACGATGGCCGTCGCCCTGGGATCGGGCGACGACGTCAGCACGGTCTCGTGGGTCGCCGCCGACGCGGTGGCCGGTGTCGACGACGTGCACCTCGTGCGTCCCTACCTGCCGTTGCAGCTGGACGGGTGCACCTGGCAGCTGGTCGAGGACGCGCAGGGCCGGCGCCGCCGCACGGCCGCCCGCGAGCTGGCCGCCGCGACGAGCCTGCTGCACCGGCTCGCGCCGGGCCTGGGCGTCACCGGGTCGGTGGTCGCCGGCCTGCCGTCGGACGTGCTGCGCGAGCTGTCGCACGTCGTCGACCTGCTGGTCGTCGGCGCCGACGCGGACGACCCGGGCGTGGACGGGCCCGCGCCGTCCTGTCCGGTGGTTCGGGTGCCGGTGGGTGCCCCGCTGCGCCCGGGGGCGCCGATCGTCCTCGCGCTCGGCGACGCCGGTGTCTCGCGCCCGGCGTTCGAGCTGGCCGCGGAGTGGGCACTGCGTCGCGGCGTGACGCTCGTCGTGTCGGCACGGTGGTCGTCGGTGAGCCCGCGCCGGGACGTCGGCACGACCTGGCTGGCCGACCGCCAACAGAGTTTGGATCTCCAACTCTCGTCGTGGGGCAACGGCCGCACCCTGCCGCCGATCGCCGTGCGCATCGACACCGAGAACCACCGTCACGACCCCGAGTTCGACGACGCCGCCGTCGTCGTGGTCGACGCCGGCGACGCGTCGCTGGTCCGCGGCGTGCGCACGCCGACCGTGCTCGTCTGACGGACGCCTCCGACGGACACCTTTCGTCCGCGGTCACCCGACCGCGGCGGTCACAGGTCCCGTCCGTCCAGTTGCTCGACGAGGACGTCCGCCAGCCGCCGGCGTCGCGAGCTGGGTGTGGCAGGCGCCCGGCCGATGCGCAGCAGCACCTGCGGCCACTGCTGCATCCGCAGTTCGAGCCGCAGCTGCGACCGGGCCGACGGCACCTCGGTCACCTGGGTGAGCGGGCTGGTCTGCAGCCCGAACCGGTCGACCTCGAGCAGGACGCGTTCGAGCGCCTCTCCCGAGCGCAACCACGCCTCGTGCGAGTCGCCGACGGTGGTGAGCAGCACCAGCGTCTGCAGCATCGACGAGTGCGTCCCGCCGGGCAGGTATCCCTCGCCGCGGGTGTCGAAGTCGCGGATGGGCACCTCGTCGTGCGCGCTGCCGTCGACGTGCGGTACGACCAGCGGACGCACCCCGTCGAGGCTGTCCGGCGCGTCCGAGGTCCACCGGCGCAGCTCCGCGCGGTAGGCGGGGTTGAGGTTCTCGATGTCGTCGGCGTGCTGGCTGAGGGTGGCGACCGTCAGGCGGTCGTCCGCCGTGTCGATCACGGCCAGGTCGGCGCCCTCGGCCACCGCGGCGGCGCGCAGCACCTCGAGCACCGACTCGGGCACCGCCTCGTCGACGAAGCGGCGGCGGTTCGTGGCCCTGGTGCTCACGTAGGGGTCCAGTTCGGCCAGCGCGGGCGCGACCTCGCCCCGCGGGGCGAGCGAGACGACGGCGGCCAGGTCGGGGTGCCGCCGGTCGGGGAAGCGTTCGACCGTCACGGCCATGCCGTCGTGGGCGAGCGACACCCGGGCGTTGAAGAGGGCGGCGCCCAGGCTGATCATGAGCTGCCGGCCCGACGCGTCGAGCACGTGCAGCTGCCGGTCACGGTCGGCCACGACGTGCAGCGCGTCCGGGCGCAGGACGAAGCGCCACGGTTGCGTGTTGTGCACCGAGGGCGCGAGCGTCGCGCGCAGGGCGGCGCGGCGCAGTGCCTGCACCCGGGCGGCGGCGTCGGGTGGGCTCGAGGTCGTGGGGGTCATGGCGGGTGTTCCGATCCTGGTCAGGCCCGTGGGGGCACGAGAGGGCGCCGCCGCTGGTCGTGGGCGGCGGTCCGTTCCATGAGCCGCCGGTAGTCGGCGCCGCTCATCGCGCCGCTGACGACGCGGCGTTCCGGCGTCCGGGTCCGGCGGGAGGTGTCCCGGGACGGCGTCCCGGGCCTCCGGTCGTCCAACGCGCAGAGGGCGGCGACGTAGAGCGCGTAGACGCACGCGGCGAGGACGAGGATCCCGACGATCACGGCTCTGCTCCCTCCGTCCGGGTCACCCCTCCAGTGCACGACACACGGCTCTCCCGGATCAGGGGCCATGGCACCGGCGGTCCCGGGACCCGTCCCGTGACTCACGGTGCGTCGGTCGGGACCCACCACCGCACACGGGTGCCGCCGCGCCGCCCCGTGTCGAATTCGCACGTGCCGCCGCGATGCGCGGCCCGCGCACGCAGGTTCGCGATGCCGCTGCGGCGGGCCGGGGCCGACGCCATGCCGATGCCGTCGTCCTCGACGGTGACGGTCACGCCGGCGCGGTCGACGGCGACGTCGACGGACGCGTCCGAGGCCGCGGCGTGCTTCGCGACGTTGGTGAGCGCCTCACGCACCACGGCGAGCGCGTCGGCGGCGACGTCCGGACGCAGCACGACGTCGACGAGACCGCTGAAGGTGACGTGCGGGGCGAACCCGAGCGCCGGGGTGAGGTCGGAGGCGAGCTCGAGCAGGGCGTGACGCAGCCCGTCCGCGTCGTCCTGCGGCGCCGGCTCCCGCAAGCCGAAGATCGTCGTGCGGATGCGCCGGATCGTGCGGTCGACGTCGGCCACGCACTCCCGCGCGCGGGCGGCGCGATCGGGATCGTCACGCAACCGGGCCGCCAGCCCCTGGATGCGGACGCCGACCGCGAACAGCTCCTGGATGACGTGGTCGTGCAGGTCGCGCGCGATGCGGTCGCGTTCCTCCAGCAGCATGGCCCGTTGGGCGGCGGCCCGGGTATCGGCCAGCTCGAGGGCCACGCTCGCGTGCGACGCGAAGCCGGCGGTCATCGCGAGGTCGATGTCGGTGAACGGCCGGCGACCGCGACGACGGGCCAGGCTGATGACGCCACGCACGGTGTCGTCGCCGCGCAGCGGCACCAGCATGAGCGGCCCCGCGTCGAGCGCGCGCATGAGGTAGGAGTTGCGTTCGGACGGTTGGTCCTCCGCGGACTCGAAGAGCATCGGATCGCCGCTCTGCACCGTGAGGCCCGACAGCGTCTGCTCCACCCGGAACTGGCGTCCGAGCAGCTGGTCGGCGCCGAGCCCGAGGGCCTGCTCGACGGCCAGGGTGCCCCGGTCCCGGTCGAGCAGCGCGACGGTGACGAGGTCGCCGTCGCCGATCTCGATGGCGCGGCGCGCGATCAGGCGCAGCGGGTCCTCACCCGTGTCGCGCAGCAGCTGCTGGCCGATCTCGAGGGACGCCGCGAGCCACTCCTGCTGGCGACGGGACTCCTCGAACAGGCGCGCGTTGCTGATGGCGTTGCCGGCTGTGACGGCGAGGGCGACGACCAGCTGTTCGTCGGCGGCGGTGAACTCCCCCGCCGCGCTGTCGGTCAGGTAGAGGTTGCCGAACACCTCGCCGGCCACGTGCACCGGGACGCCGAGGAACGAGTCCATCGGCGGGTGGTGGTCGGGGAACCCGACCGAGCGCGCGTCGTCCGTGATGTGACGAAGGCGGATCGGCCGCGGGTCCTGGACGAGCGCACCGAGCAGACCGCGGCCGCGCGGCAGCGGACCCATGGCGGCGGCCTGCTCGTCGGTCACGCCGACGTGCACGAACTGTTCGAGCCGGCCGTCCGTGCCGATGACGCCCAGCGCGCCGTAGCGGGCGTGCACGAGCCGGCACGCGGACTCGACGATGCGCCGCAGCGTCGTCTCCAGCGAGACGCTCTGGACGTCCTCGATCGCGGACAGCAGCGCCTGTAGCCGGTCCTGCACCTGCCGGACGTGTTCCGATCCCTCGTCCTCGCCGTCGATGACGGCGCCGAGGTCGAGCGGCGGGTGGTGCGGTTCCGGGCCGGTCACGACGGGGTCCCGACGTGGCAAGGTCCATGGCCACTGGGGGCCACCGGCGGCCCCGACCAGGGTCGCTGCATGGCACCGGAACGCATCCTCGTCGGCCTCGACGGTTCGGCCGCGTCGTGGCAGGCACTGGAGTGGGCCGCGCACCACGCCCGGCGCACCGCCCGGCACCTGCTCGCGGTGCACGTGGCCCGCGACGAGGCCGCGGCAGCGGCGGCGACCGAGGTGCGGCACCGGGCGAGCGCGATGCTTGACCGTCTCGGCGTCGAGGGCCGCGCGGACGTCGTCGTCGGCGATCCGTCCCGGGTGATGTCCGAGGTCGCCGCCACCGCGACCTCGAGCGTGCTGGGCCGCAGCCGGCGGCGCACCGCCCCGGCCCGCATCGGGTCGGTGACGCACACCCTGATGTCGCGGTCGTCCGTGCCGGTGATCGTCGTCCCCGGGCGGGACGACCGCCGGCCCCGGACGACCGACGGGCCGGTGGTGCTGGCCGCCTCCCCCACCCGCGGCGGCCTGGCGGCCATGCGCTTCGCCTGCGCGGAGGCGGGTCGTGCGGGGGTGGAGCTCGTGGCGCTGCGCGCGTGGAGCGACCAGTCGGTCACGTTCGGGTACGTCGGCGGTCTGCCGCTGCTGCCCATGGACAGCGAGACCGGGGAGCTGGCCGCACTCTCGGTCGTCGTGGGCACGGCGGCCGAGGAGTTCCCCGACGTCCGGGTGACCGAACGGTTCGTCGACACGCCCGTCGAGACGGCGTTGCGCCGCGCGGGCCGCCGCGCGTCGCTCGTCGTGCTCGGGTGCCGGCGCGAGTCGACGCACTGGCTCTCGCGCACCGGTCCGCTGACGTCGTGGGCGACGCGGCACCTGCCGTGCCCGGTGGCCGCCGTCCCCGTGCCGGTGCCGGCGGCGCCCGAGCCGGTGTGACCGCGCTCAGTCGATCTCGCGGTCACGGCGGGCCTCCGCCCCGAACACGGCCGCCTGCGTGCGGCGCTCCATCCCCAGCTTGCCGAGCAGCGACGACACGTAGTTCTTGACCGTCTTCTCGGCCAGGAACAGCCGGTCGCCGATCTGCCGGTTCGTCAGGCCGTCCGCCATCAGGTCGAGCACGTCGCGTTCGCGCGCGGTCAACTGGTTGAGCCGGTGCTGCGTCGGCGACCCCTTGCGGACGCGCTCGAGCACCTGCGAGATGACCGACGGCTCGATCAGCGACCGCCCCCGCGCGACCTGCTTGATCGCGTCGACGAGGTCGGCGGTGCCGACCTCCTTCAGCACGTAGCCGGACGCGCCCGCCAGCACCGAGGCCAGCACGGCGTCGTGGTCGTCGAACGAGGTCAGGATCAGGCAGTAGGTGCTCGGTGACGCGGCACGGATGTCGCGGCACACGTCGATGCCGTTGCCGTCGGGCAGCCGGGCGTCGAGCACGGCGACGTGCGGGCGGCAGGCCAGCACGCGCGGCAGCGTCTCGGCCGCGGTGCGCGCCTCGCCGACCACCTCGAACTCCGGAACGGTCTCGAGGAGCTCGCCGATGCCGCGACGCACCACCTCGTGGTCGTCGAGCAGGAAGATGCGGACGACATTGCCGGCGTCGCCGGTGTCGCCGGTGTCGCCGGCGTCACCGGTGTCTCCGGTCTCGGTGGTGTCGGTGGTGCTGTCGAGTGTCTCGTCGGTCATCGTGGCCAGCCTCTCCCCGCCGGACGACGCGGCGGGACAACGGTAACGGGGGACGGGCGCCCGCGGACGCCGCGGCGGGACGGTCCGGGTGACAGGCCCGCCGCGAGCGGGCGGTCCGGCACGTGGGGTGGGGTCCCGGCCGGATCCGGGACCGTCCGGGACGACACCGGTCGGACGTCCGTCGGTTCCTCGCCCGGCACGACCGACGATGGCGGTGGGACCGAACGAGGGAGCACGCCATGGGTGAGGGCATCACCGGCCGGCACGTCACCGGCCAGCACATCACCGTCGACGTGGAGGTCACCGGCAGCGTCCGCCGGGCCGGGTTCCACGTCCCCGCCGGCCACCTGCCGGCCGAGGCCAGGGCGCGAGCGGTCGAGCAGTTGTTCCGCCATCCGGACGTCCGGGCGGGCGAGCACGTGACGGTCGCCGTCCCGCTCGGCGACTCCCAGCTGCTGGAGGAGCTGCGCGGCCGGGCGCGGGCCTACCGGACGCACGCGGCGGGCGCCACGTGCATCGTCGATCTCGACCTTCCCGGCGACGGCGACGACGCCGGGTGACCGGACGGGGCCGCGCGCGGGGTCGTTCACGCTGTCGTACACGGCACCGTCCTCGAGCACGAGCAGCCGGTCGGCGTGCGCGGTGACCGCGGCACGGTGCGTGGCGAGCAGCACCGTCCGTCCCGCGGCGAGCCGTTCGAGCGTCGCCACCACGTGGGCCTCGGTGGCGGCGTCGAGGTGCGCGGTCGGCTCGTCCAGCACGAGGACGGCCGGGTCCGAGAGCACCGCGCGCGCGAGCAGCAACCGCTGCCGCTCCCCGCCGCTGAGCTCGCGGCCGTCGACACCCACACGGGTCTGCCACCGCTCGGGCAACGTCGCGACCAGGGGGGTGAGGCCGGCGGCCACCGCGACGGCGTCGAGATCGGCGTCGGTCGCGTCGGGGCGCACCAGCCGCAGGTTCTCGGCCAGCGTCGCGTCGAAGACGTGGTCGCCCTGCAGCGACCCGGCCACCAGCTCGGCCCGCCGCGCCGGCACGAGCCGGGCGACGTCGACGAACGTCGCCCCGTCGCGGACCGACACCGTCCCCCGGCGCAGCGGCGTCAGTCCCAGCACGCCGGCGAGCAGGGTCGTCTTGCCGCTGCCGCTGGCACCGGCGAGGGCGGTGCAGGTGGCGGTGGCCAGGTCGATCGTCACGTCGCGGGCCACCGGCTCGACACCCGCGGCGGGGGCCACCGTCACGTGCCGCATCCGCAGCGCGACGTCGTCGCGCGTGCCGACCGGTGCGTCCTCGGACGTGCCCGGCGCGGGAAGGTCCGGTTGCCGGCCGGTCACGGCGGCCACGCGCGCCGACGCGGCCCGCGCACGCCGCCACGCGACGGCCGCCCGCGGCCACTGCCCGATCGCGTCCGAGGCGACCAACCCGGCGGCCACGAGCAGTCCCACGGTCTCGATCCCGCTGCCACCGCGGACGGCGGCCGCACCGGCCGCGACGAGCGCGGGCAGCGCCACCGCCGCGACCAGGTCGGTCGCCGCCGCGCCCAAGGCGCCGTCCAGGTCGGCGCGGCGTGACCGGCGCGCGACCCGACGCTCGGCGTCGGACACCCGCCGCAGCGCGTCCGCTGTCGCGCCGTAGGCCTGCAGTTCCTCCAGGCCCTCGACGAGGGACGCGACCTCGCGGTCGCGCGCACCGGCCGCCGCGGCGGCGGACTCGGCGGACCGTCCGCCGGACCCGGCGAGGACGGCCGCGGCGGCCGCCACGGTGACGACCGCGCCGCCCACCACCCATCCCGCCACCGGCGAGACGGCGGCGGCGAGGACGATGCCGCCGGCAGCGCCCAGGGCCGCCCCGGCCGACGGCACGATCGCGCGCACCAGCGCGTCCTGCACGCCGTCGACGTCCGCGACGAAGCGCCGCAGCAGATCACCGCGTCCCAGATCCGGCAGCCCGCCGCGGCGCACCGCGCCGAACACCGCGACCCGGGACGCGGCGAGGGCGCGCAGCGCGGCGTCGTGGCCGCGCAGCCGTTCGAGGTAACGGGCGATCGGACGGGCGATCGCGCACGCCCGCACCGCCACCACGCCCACCGCGAGCGCCTGCACCCCGGGGTGGGTGGAGGCCCGCAGGATCAGCCACATCGACGCGGCCATCAGCCCGAGCCCCGCCAGCGCCGAGGCGGCGGACCATGTGATCGCAGCCCCCGCCGGACGCAGCGCCCCGGCGCCGGTCAGCAGCGACCGCAGCGACGGCGCGCGCGGTGCGGGCGGCGGTGGCCCCGGCAGCACGTCCGCCGGGCGGCGGTGGCCCGTCACGGCGGCGACCGCGACAGGGGCGGTGGCGCGCGGGCGGGGCACGGCGTGCCGCCGCTCGGCCGCGAGGACCCGGCCGTCGGCGAGCGTGACGACGTCGTCGGCCAGGGCGGCGACGGCCGCGCTGTGGGAGGCGACGACGACCGTCGCGCGGCGGTCGAGCGTGCGGACGACGTCCGCGACGACCCGCTCGGTGCCGGGGTCGAGGTCCTCGCTGGGCTCGTCGAGCAGCACGAGCGGACGCCCGCCGGCCCGCGCCACCGCCTCGGTGCGCAGCACCGCCCGCGCCAGCGCGATGCGCCGTCGCTGGCCGGCGGAGACACCGTGGCCGTCCTCGGCGAGCACCGTGTGCGGCGGCGGCGCGGCGCACCGGCGGCACACGTCGGCGACGTCGGCGTCCGTGGCTTGCGGGTCGCCGAGCCGCACCTCGTCCCCGACCGTCGGGCGGGTCGGGCGGGGGCGCTGCGGCAGCCAGGCGACCTGCGCCCGCCAGGCGTCCGCGTCGGCTGCGTCGGCTGCGTCGGCTGCGGTGGCCGCGTCGAGCGGGTGCGTGCCGGCCGTCACGCGCCCCGACGTCGGGGCGAGGACACCGCGCAGCAGCGCCAGCACGGTGCTCTTGCCCGCCCCGCTCGCACCGACCAGCGCGGTCACCGCTCCGGCGCGCAGCCGCAGGTCGACCCGGTCGAGCGCGGGCTCCGGCCGGCCGGGATGCTGCACGGTCACCGCGTCGAGCACGAGATCGCCGTCGGACGGTGGCCCGCCGTCGGACGGTTCCTCCCCGCCGGTGCGGCCGGTCGGGGCGGTGGTCTGCAGCAGCGCCGCCACCGGTGCCACCGCCTCGGCGCCGTCCTGCGCCGCGTGGTGCTCGGTGCCGGCGGCGCGCAGCGGCGCGAACAACTCCGGAGCGAGCAGCAGCACCACCAGCGCGGTCGAGAGCGGCACCGCGCCCGACACCAGGCGCAACCCGACCTCGACCGCGACGACGGCGACCGACAGGGTGGTGATCAGGTCGAGGGCGGCGCCGGACAGGAAGACGACGCGCAGCTCGGCGAGCGTGTGCCGCCGCAGCTGCTCGCCGCTGTGGGCGAGGTCGCGCTGCCGTTCGGCGTCGCGGCCGTAGGCCCGCAGCGTCACCAGGCCGCGCAGCGTGTCGACGAAGCGGCCGCCGAGCCGGGTGAGCTGCTCGTGTCGCCGCGCCACGCGGTCGCGGGTAGTCACCCCGATCAGCACCATGAACAGGGGCACGAGCGGCAGCAGCACGAACAGCACGACGCCGCTGCGCCAGTCGGCCCAGGTGACGGCCGCCAGCACCACGCCCGGCACCACGCCGGCGCTGACGCGAGCGGGCCAGGCGCGGGCGACGAACCCGTCCATCCCGTCCAGCCCGGGGCCGCAGGCCTGCGCGACGGCGGCCGGGTCGGCCACGCCCTCCGGGCGGACCGCCACCGCCGACAGCGCGGCACCGCGCAGCTCCGCGCGGATGCGGACGGACGCCCGGGCGGCCGTGTACGACCCGATCGCCGTCACCACGCCTCGCAGCGCGAGCACACCGGCGAGCAGGGCCAGGGCGGCGACCGGCACGACGTGCGGGCCGGTCACGGCGTCGGTCACCACCGCGGACAGCAGCGCCGCCTGGGCGACGACCAGCGCGGCGGTCAGCATCGCGACGATCGCCATCGCGGGCACCAGCCGGCGGGCCGTCCGCGAGGCACGCAGCAGCACGCGACGCGTCGTCCGGTCCATCAGGACGGGCCGAGGCCGTGCCGCGCGGCGTCGCGGGCGCGATCGCGCAGCGGGTGGTCGCCCGCGGCAGCGGCCGGGACGCCCACCCGCGCGCGGAACACCCAGTAGGTCCACGCCTGGTAAGCGAGCACCACCGGTGTCATGACCAGCGCGACCACCGTCATCACGACCAGGGTGTGGTGGCTCGACGCCGCCTGCTGCGCGGTGAGCGACAGCGCGTCGCCGTTGCGGGCGGGCAGCACGTCCGGCCACATCGCCGCGAACGCGGTCACCGGCAGCAGCCCGACGACGACCGTGCTGAGCGTGAACGCCACTCCGGGTCGCGTGCGGTAGGCCGCGACCGCCACCAGCGCGATCACCATGGCGCCCGCCAGCACCCCGCTGACCGGGCTGATGCGCTCGATCGACGTCCACACCAGGAACCCCGCGGTCACGACCCCGGCTGCCGGCAACAGCAGCGTCGCCGCGCGGCGCGCCGCGTCGTGCAACGACCCCGGGTGGGTGCGCAACCGCAGGAACAGCGCGCCGTGCAGGGCGAAGAGGGCCAGGCTCGTCACCCCGCCCAGCAGCGCGTAGGGCGACAGCAGACTCCAGAACCCACCGGTCATGTCGTGGGCGGCGTTCAGCTCGACACCGCGCACGAAGTTCGCGAAGGCGACGCCGAGCAGCACGGCCGGCAGCAGCGAACCGACGACCACGCCGGCCTCGCACCACCTCCGTCCGGTCGCCGTCGCCGCCTTGCCCCGGTACTCGATGCCGATGCCCCGCACGATCAGGCCTGCGAGCAGCAGCACGAAGGCGAGGTAGAAGCCGCTGAAGACGCTCGCGTACCACTCCGGGAAGGCCGCGAACGTCGCACCGCCGGCCACGAGCAACCACACCTCGTTGCCGTCCCACACCGGGCCGATCGTGCGCAGCGCGTCGTCGCGCTCGGCCTCGGTGCGGGCGACGAAGGGCAACAGCACCCCGACGCCGAAGTCGAAACCCTCGAGGACGAAGAACCCGACCCACAGGACGGCGATGACGCCGAACCAGAACGCAACCATGACTGTCTCCCTGTCCTTCGTGTGAGGGTCAGACCGGGCGGGCCGGGTCGGTGTCGGGCGTGACCGTCGGTGCCGTGGTGGGCGCCGCGGGCTCGGGGTCGGGTCCGGCGAGGGCGAAGCGCCGCACCATCCGGAAGCAGACGACGCCCAGCGCGCCGTAGACGAGCGTGAAGCCGACGAGGCTGGCGAGGGTGAAGCCCACCCCCACTCCCGGGCTCAGACCGTCCTCGGTGCGCAGCAACCCGTACACGAGCCACGGTTGCCGGGCGGTCTCGGTGAAGATCCACCCCATGGCGTTCGCGGCGAGCGGCAGCGCCACCGACCAGGTGGCGAGCCGCAGCAGCCGGCGGCTGCGTTCCAGCCGGCCGCGGCGCCACTGCACGACGAGGGCGGCGGCGATCAGCAGCGCGAGCACCGCGAACCCGATCATGAGCCGGAAGCTCCAGTAGGCGAGCCACACGACCGGCACGTAGCTGCCCTTGCCGTACTTCGCGACCGAGTCGGCCTGCACGTCGTTGATGCCCTGGACGGTGCCGCCCGGACGGTTCGTGGCGAGGATCGACAACCCGTCCGGAATGGCGAGGTCGACCTTGTTGCGGCCCTCCTCGACGTTCGCGTACGCGAACAGGCTGAACGACGCGTGGTCGGTGGTGTCCCAGAGCGCCTCCGCCGCCGCCATCTTCATCGGCTGCTGCTCGGTCATGACCTGGGCCTGGAAGTGCCCGACCACCGACGTCGCCAGGCCGGCGGCGAGCACGACCGCGAGACCCATCCGCAGGGCGCCGCGGTGCACCGGGTCGGTGCGCTCGCCCCGGCGGCGCAGGTGCCAGGCGCTGACGGTGATCAGCAGCGCGCCCGCGGTCATGTACGCCGCCAGCACCGTGTGCGGGAACGTCACCAGCTGTGTCTTGTTGGTCAGCACCTTCCAGATGGAGGTCAGCTCGACGCGGTTCTGCCCGGCGTCGTAGCGCAACCCGACCGGGTGCTGCATGAAGCTGTTGGCGGCGAGGATGAAGTACGCGCTGATCGTCGTGCCGGCCGCGGCCAGCCAGATCGTGGCGAGGTGCACCTTCGGCCGCAGCACGTCGCGTCCGAAGATCCACAGGCCGAGGAACGTGGATTCGAGGAAGAACGCGATAAGTCCTTCCATCGCCAGCGGGGCACCGAAGATGTCGCCGACGAAGCGCGAGTAGCGCGACCAGTTCATGCCGAACTGGAACTCCTGGACGATGCCGGTCACGACCCCCAGCGCGAAGATCACGAGCATGATGCGGCCCCAGAACCGCGTCGAACGCTCCCACTGCGCGCCGCGCTCGTTGTCGCGGTTGCGGTAGGCGAGCGTCTGCATCGCGGCGACCAGGCCGGTCATGCCGATCGACACCGGCACCACCAGGAAGTGGTAGACCGTCGTGATCCCGAACTGCCAACGGCCCAGCATGAGCGCGTCCACGGGCATCCCTCCTCGTTCCGACGCCCGGTCCGGGCGGCCATACGTCCACCCTCGCGGCCGCGCGCGCGGGTGCGCAGGGTCGTGCAACCCGACCGTCCTGGGTCCTTCGACCCAGTGATGTCCCGGCCGGTGGGTCGGGCCCGGACGCATCCCGGCCGGCTGTGGTCGACCGGCCCTCCCCCACCCGTGCCGCGCGGCGTGACGTAGGGACGGGCGTCGACGGCGGCGCCGGGACGGAGAGGGGAACGTCATGAGCGAGTCGTCCGCGCAGGACCGTCACGGACCGATCGTGGTCGGCGTGGGCGCCGGGGTCGGCGTCGCGGGCAGCGCCGACCGCAGCGCCCTGGAGTGGGCCGCGGACGAGGCGGCCTCACGGGGCGTCGACCTGGAGCTGCGGCGCGCCTTCGTGTTCGCCGACCGCTTCGCCCCGCACGAGGTCATGTACGACGCCGCCCTGCGTGCCGAGCTGCGCGCCGACGCCGAGCAGCTGTTGACCGCCGCCGCGGCCGCGGTGGCCGAACGCCACCCGCACCTGGAGGTCACCCGGCGACTCGTGGACGGCGACGAGGTCGGCGTCCTCGCCGGGCGTGCAGCCGACGCCGCAGTCACCGTGGTGGGGTCGCGCCGGCACACCGCGATCGCCGAGCTGGGGCTCGGGTCGACCGCGCACGCCGTGGCCGCCGCGGCCCACGGTCCGGTGGTCGTGGTGAAGGGTCCCGGCGGCCTCGCCGGCGAGCCGCACCACGTGGTCGTCGGCGTCGACGGCTCACCTGCGTCCGAGCGCGCCGTGCAGTGGGCGTTCGCGTACGCGGACCGCCACGGCCTGGACGTGCGGGCGGTGCTCGTGCACGGGCACGCGCCGTCCGGTGGGATCGCATGGCGACCCGAGCGCGACCGCACCGAGGACGAGCGCCGGCTCGCGGACGCGATCGCGCCGGCGCGGCGTGCCCACCCCGGCGTGCGCGTCCATCCGGCCGTCCGTGAGGGCCATCCCGCCGCCGTGCTCGTGGACGAGAGCAGCGGCGAGGACCTGGTCGTCATCGGGTGTCGAGGGCGGCACGCGCGCACGGCGACCCTGCTCGGGTCCGTCGCGCAGGCCGTGCTGCGTCACGCGACCTGCCCGGTCGTCGTGCTGCACGCGCAGGCCACCGACGAGGCGCCCGTCCCCGTCGCGACCGCGGCCGTCGCGACGGAAACACCGTGACCGGCCCGGACGGCCGGCAGGAACGGGCCACGCCCCAGGAGGCCGCCGAGCGGGCCGCGCGGCGGGCCCTGCTCGCGCCGTCCGTGCACAACACGCAGCCCTGGCGCATCGAACTGCACGACGACCGGCTCGACCTGTACGCCGACACCGACCGGTCCCTGCCCGTGCTGGACCCGCGGCACCGGCAGCTCACCATCAGCTGCGGCTGTGCCCTGTTCAACGCGCGCGCCGCCATCGCGGCCGACGGGTACCGCCCGATCGTCGTCCGCTTCCCCGACGCCCGCCGGCCGGACCTGCTGGCCCGGGTGGTCGTCGGCGAGCCGACGGGCTGGCAACCCGTCGCGCCGCTGGACGACGTGGCCGACCGGAGGCACACCAACCGCCGGGTCTTCCTCGATCCCGTCGTCCCCCCGGAGCTGCTGGACGCGGTGACCCGGGCGGCGCGCGACGAGGACACGCACCTGGTCGTGGTCGATCCGGCCCGTCACGACACCGTGGCCCGGCTCGGCGCCCTCGCCGACGAGGTGGAGAACAGCGACGACCGCTACCGCGCCGAACTGGACCGCTGGGTGAGCGACGACCCGCGCCGTCCGGACGGGCTGCAGGCCGCCGGCCTGCCGCACGGCCTCGCATCCACCGGGTCCACCGCGTCCACGGCG
Organism: Jatrophihabitans fulvus; assembly: GCF_054781375.1. Taxonomy (NCBI): domain Bacteria; kingdom Bacillati; phylum Actinomycetota; class Actinomycetes; order Jatrophihabitantales; family Jatrophihabitantaceae; genus Jatrophihabitans; species Jatrophihabitans fulvus. The sequence continues at coordinate 371,727 of NZ_BAAGUN010000003.1, read as the reverse complement.
TCCACCGCCTCCGCCGCTTCCGCCCCGGCCGACGACTCCTACGGGCACCTGCACGTCCGCGCCTTCGACGGGCACGGCGTGGGCTGGTTGCCCTCGGACCCGGAGATCCCGGGCGAGCAGACCCTGCTGCTGTTCTGCACCGACACCGACGGCCCGCGGGCGTGGCTGCGCGCGGGCGAGGCGCTCGAGCGGGCATGGCTCGAGCTGGCGCGCCACGAGTACAGCGCGAGCCCGCTCTCGCAGCTGGTCGAGGTGCGCGACACGTGCGTCGCGCTGCGCGACCTGCTCGGTCTGGAGTCGCACCCCCAGGTGCTGTTGCGGGCGGGGCGGGCGCCCGCCGTCCCCGCCACGCCGCGGCGCGCGTACGAGGACGTCGTCTCGCGCGCGTGATCGCCGGCTCGGAACCGTCCCTGGACGAACGGGGCGAACAGCCCTGCGGTCGGCGGCCCCGCCGGGAGACGGTGGCAGTCCACCTTCGGAGAGGACGACTTCGTGAGACTGCTGCTGATCGGCGCGCCCGGTTCGGGCAAGGGCACCCAGGGCACCCGCATCGCCGCCCTGTACGGCGCCGCCCACCTGTCGACGGGAGACCTGCTGCGACGCGAGGTCGCCAACGGCACCGCGGTCGGGGGCCAGGTCCGCGACCTGCTCGCCGCCGGCGAGCTCGTCCCGGACGAGATCGTGCTGCGCCTCCTGCTGCCTGCCGCGGTGGCGGCGGCGGACGGTGCCGGCTACGTGCTCGACGGCTTCCCCCGCACGCTCGGCCAGGCCACCGTCCTGGACAGCGCGCTCGAGGACGCCGGATGCGGTCTGCGGCGCGTGATCCAGCTGGACGTGCCCCGCCGGCACCTGGTCGCGCGCATGCTGCGCCGCGGTGCGGACGAGGGCCGCGCCGACGACACCGCCGAGGTGATCCGCCGCCGCCTCGACGTCTACGACACCGCGACCGCACCCGTGCTCGAGCACTACCGGTCCGCCGGCCTGCTGCGCGTCGTCGACGGGTCGGGGGCGCCGGCGGCGGTCACCCGAGACGTCCTCGACGAACTGCCGGACCTCGCGCGGTCCGTGCCCGCCTGACGGAGGCACACCCCATGACGACGACGATCGACCGGCAGGCGCCGGCCCAGCCGGACACGTGCGCCCGCCCCCTGCTGCGGGCCAGGCTCGCCACCTCCGTCCACGCGCCGCGGGTGGCCCGCCGAGCCGTGCACGACGCGTGCGTGAGCGCCGACCTGCCCGTGCCGGTGGCCGACGCGGCCGAGCTGGTGGCGGGGCAACTCGTCGTCGCCGGACTGCGGCAGCACCTGCGCCCGCTGCAGCTCTCGCTCACCCTCGCCGACGACCCGACCCTCGGCACGGTCGCCACCGTCCGCGTCTCCGGCGAGCCGACATCGTCCGCGGGCCGGACCGCCGGGGCCGTCGGCACGCTGCACATGTGGGACCTCGTGCGGCGGCGGGCGTGCGCCCTCGGCTACAGCGACACCGGAACGGGACGGCAGCTGTGGGCGGCCGTGCGGGCGGACGCCGCCGGCCTCCAGGACCGCACGACGAAGGCGTCCGTCGATGCGGGTTGAGCTCGACGACCGGCCCGACGACCACCCCGACGACCACCCCGGCGACCGGCTCGACGACCGGCTCGGCGCCGTCGACGCGTACTGGCGTGCCGCGAACTACCTGAGCGCCGGGCAGCTCTACCTCGCGGCGAATCCGCTGCTGCGCGAACCGCTGCTGCCCGATCACGTCAAACCCCGGTTGCTGGGTCACTGGGGCACTGCCCCGGGCATCAACCTCGTCCACGCCCACCTGAACCGCGTGATCCGCGACCGGGACCTCGACGTGCTGCTGGTGACCGGTCCCGGACACGGTGGCGCGGCACTGCTCGCGAACAGCTGGCTGGACGGCAGCTACACCGAGCGCTTCCCGTCGATCACGCGCGACGCCGCCGGGATGGCGCGGCTGTTCCGCCAGTACTCGTTCCCCGGTGGGGTGCCGAGTCACGCCGCGCCGTCGACACCGGGTTCGATCCACGAGGGCGGCGAGCTCGGGTACTCGCTCGCGCACGCCTTCGGAGCCGTCCTCGACTCCCCCGACGCGCTGGCCGTGTGCATCGTGGGCGACGGCGAGGCCGAGACCGGCCCGCTGGCCGCGTCGTGGTCCTCGACGCGGTTCCTGGACGCCCGCACGGACGGCGCCGTGCTGCCCGTGCTGCACCTCAACGGCTGGAAGATCGCGAACCCGAGCGTGCTGGCCCGCATCCCCGAACGCGACCTGCTCGACCTGCTGCGCGGCCACGGCTGCGCCCCCGTCGTGGTCGCCGGGGACTACCCGGCGGACGTCCACCCCGGTGACGAGGCGCGGCGGGTGCTCGCGTTCGCCTTCGAGCACGCCGCCGCAGCCGGCGTGCCGCTGCACGCGATCACCTGCCACCAGCCCGGCAGCCGGGACGCCGTCCTGTGGCACGAGGTGCTGGCCGAAGGCCGGGAACGCCACCCGCACGTCCCGGTGCGCCGCACCGTGCTGCGGACCGGTGCCGCCGACGGGCTGCTCGCCGCCGCGGCGCACCACGACCTCGTGGTCGTCGGCGGCGCGCGCGCAGCACACCCGCGCCGCCACCCGGTGTCGCTCGCGCACACCCTCGTGCGCCGGGCCGGCTGTTCGGTCGCGGTCGTGCCCACCCGCCGAACGACCCGGGCCGACCCGGGCCTTGGGCACTGCGACACCGCGGCGGACACGACTTGACTCGACCCGACGGCCGGACGAACCGGCCCCGGTCCGGAAGGAGTTGCGCCATGTCGACCACCCCCACCACCGTGCCCGGTGACCGGCTCGAGCCCGAGGCCCTGCACGGGGTGATCGCGGTCGGCATCGGCAGTGCGGACTGCGGGCGACGCGAACTCGAGTGGGCCGCCGCGGAGGCCGCGTTGCGGAACCGTCCGCTGCACGTGCTGCGCACCTTCCACCTGCGCGAGCAGACGCTGCCCTGGCAGTCGTCGGCCGACCGCTTCCTGACCCGCGAGCTCGAGCGCGGCGCGCGGCGCGCGATGCGGGTCGCCGAGTCGCGCGCCCGGACGCTGTACCCGCAGCTCGACGTCCGCACCTCGGTCGTCGACGGGCTCGTGGAGGAGGTGCTCGCGAGCGCCGCCCAGCACGCCCACCTGCTCGTCGTCGGCGCGCGCCCGATGTCGAGCTACGCGGCCACCGTCGTCGGCCGGGTCAGCGCGCTGGTGGCTGCCCGGTCGATCGGCCCGGTCGTCGTCGTGCGCCCCGCGCCCGAAGCCACCCCGCGCGCCGAACCGGGTGTGGTCGTCGGTGTCGACGGCTCGCGCTCCATGCCCGACGTGCTGGCCTTCGCGTTCGATCACGCGTCCGCGCACGGCCTGCCGCTGCGGGCGGTCACCTGCTGGCGACCCGACGGCTACCTGATGGAGGAGGCCATGTCGACGGGCCTCCCGGACGACCTCGCGGAGGCATGGCTGGCCGAGGCGGTCGCGGGCTGGGGCGACAAGTACCCGGACGTCCGCGTCGAGAGGTCGCTGGTGATCGAACGCCCGTCGCTGGGTCTGGTGCAGGCGTCGCGCGGCGAGGCGTTGCTCGTCGTCGGCGGCGGGCCGCGTCACCCCCGGCTGGGCCGGATGCTGGGCTCGGCGACGCAGGCCGCCCTGCACCACGCCGACTGCCCGGTCGCCGTCGTCCACGGGCGGTGAACCCGCACCGACCGGGGGCGACGCGGTCGCCGGCGCCGATCTGCCCTCAGCGACCGCCCGTCACCCGGCCGGACCCGGGACCGACCAGCGCCGCCGCCTGCCGTACCGCCTCGCAGGGTCCACCGGAGGTGTCGACCGCGTGCGCCGACGGCCACGCCGCACGGCCCGCCGCGAGGGCCCGGGCGGCCGCCTCGCCCGCATCGCTGACCGACCCGCCGGCTCTCAGGCGTGCCTCGGCGCGGGCGGCGGCGACGTCCACCGGCGCCACGCACTCGAGCGGCACCAGCCGGGCACTACGCGCCGCCGTTCAGTAGAAGACGCCGGCGTGGAACGGGTCGTCGGGACGGCGGGCGTCCGGCGGCGCGGTGAGGTGATCGACGACGGAGACCACGCCGCGCACCGCGGTGACCACGGCGCGCAGGTCGGCGCGGAAGGAGCCGGAGCCGAGCCGGCCGATCAGCGTGACGACGCCGTCGTGCACGGTGACGTCGACGGTGCCCGGCGTCAGCGAGAACTGTCCGGCGAGCACGTCGGACGTGATCTCGGCGCGGATCTCGTCGTCGTCGCGCAGGTGCACGCCCAGCAGGTCGAGCCGGGTGACCATGCCCACGAGGGTCCCGTCGGGCGACACCACCGGCAGCTGCCGCACGTCGTGGGAGTGCGCGGTGCGCGCCGCGCGCAGCACGGTCGCGTCGGGCGTCGTCAGCACCGCCGGGCTCGACATCAGCACGGCCGCGTCCAGGGTGTCGGCGGTGTCGGTGTGGTGGCGGTGCCAGGGCAGGAGCGGTTCCCGGCGGGAGCTGTGCCTGCCCTCGGGGAGCCGGGCGATCATCAGGTCCGACTCGGAGACGACCCCGACGACGCGGTCCGTGTCGTCGAACACCGGGGCGGCGCGCACGGCGTTCCGGGTCAGCACCTCGACCACGTGTTTGAACGTGTCGTTCGGGTGCAGCGCTTCGACGTGGCGGTGCATGACGTCGCCGACGGTGACGGACATGGCAGCTCCTCTGGCGGTGGCTCACACGACGGTGAGGTTGTTGTCGACGCGGACGACGCCCGGTACGGACGCGGCGCTGTGCTCGGCCGCCCGCGACTCGTACGACGAGTGCACCGTGCCGCTGAGCACGACGGTGTGTCCGTCGACGTCGATGCGCAGCCGGCGCCCCTCGCCCTGGGCGGCGTTCTCCAGGGCGGCCGTGACGCTCGCGCGGACCTGCAGCGGCGACGGCGTCGGCTCGACGGTCGTCTGGACGACCACTTGTGCCACGTGCGGCACCCGCGCGACCAGCGCCAGCACCTCGTCCCGGTCGGCGACGCCGCTGACGTCGCCACGCACGGTCACCGACCGGGCGTGCACGGTCGCGTGGACCGCCGGGCCGCCGTCGACGCGCAGGGCGATCAGCCGACGTTGCAGCTCCCTGGCGATGTCGGCGTCGTGCCACAGCCCCCCGGCACGGACGACGAGCTCGTCGACCACGGCGCACACCCCTTTGACCGCGGTCGCGGCGCTGACGGCGGCGTCCGCCTCGGCGGGTGAATCGACCTGGCCGGCGAGCGTGACGACGCCGTCGGTGACGCCGACGCCGACGTGCTCGGCCTCGACCTCGTCGGACCAGTCGAGACGCCGCACCACCGCCGCCTGCAGTTGGTGGTCGGTGTGGACGTGTTCCTGCGCGGGGGCATTCGTGGGACCGGTCATGCGGTCATCGTCGGGCCGACCCACCGGCACGGGCAGGGTCCCTCGCCCCCGCTCGGCCCGGCCGCGCCCCGTCATGTCCCGGGCACCACGCGCAGGCCCGCGGTGGACGCGCCGTCGCACCGCCACCCGTCGGCCGTGGCCGGTCGATCGGCGAAGGGGACAACGACTCCGTCCGGCCGTGCCGAACGTCGGCCGGCAGACCCCGGCTGTCCGGCGCGGGCGGTAGGCACCTGGCTCGCAGGACTCACCCAGCCCGACGTACCGGTTCGCCCTCGGAGCCCTGCCCGGCGAGCCAGGCGTAGATCGAGTCGAGGTCGGAGTCGCCGAGCACATGGCCGCCCGGCAGCTCGTGACGCTCGGCGCCGCGGATGGCGCCGAGCAGATGTTCGGGGTGGCTCCGGGGGCCGAGGACGTCGTGGCGGCCGTACCAGATGCTGACCGGAACCTCGATCGCTGCGAGGTCGAATCCCCACGGGCGGGTGAAGGCCACACCGTCGTCGACCCAGCCGTCGATGCCGTCGGCATAGGTGGCCCGCATGCGCTGCACGTACCCGGCTTCGGCCCGGCGATCGGCGAGCGCACGACGATCACTGTCCGGTAGCTCGTAGTCCTCGGCGACCTGGGTCCCGCCCAGTTCGATCGCGTCGACGGCCTCGGTGGCCAACTGCTGCACCAGCGGGCGGTACCGGGCCTCGCCGTCGGCGGCGGCTTCGAACTCGCGGACGTTGCCGGGCGACATCCCGTCGAACCAGTCGAACCGGTCCGGATCCATGGGAGCCAGACCCACCACGCTGGCGCAGCAACTGACCAGCTCGGGCAGTCCGGCGGCCAGCGCCAGGGCGTGCGGCCCACCGCCTGAACCGCCCCACACCGCACAACGCCGCCACCCCACGGTGTCGAGCACCGCGGCGGCATCGCCGATCACGTCCACCACCCGCCGACCCGGCAGGCGATCGGAGTCGCCGTAACCGGGCCGGTCGACGACCAGCAGTGCCGTGTTAGCCCGGTCGGCGGCCGCGACCAGCTGCGGCGACAGGTGACGCACCCCGGGTGTGCCGTACTCGAAGATCGTCTTCCGGGGACGGTCGGCGCCGTACAGGCTGAAGGCCACGCGGCGCCCGTCACGCATCACCACGCCGTCCGACACGCCCATCGGGTCAGTGTCGCGCACAGGACCACATCGCTCGGACCAGGTGCACTCCACGTCTCGATTTCGTCATCGAGGCGACCGGTCGGCGTCCGGCGTGACGGTTCGACATCACGGGGTATGACGACTGCGCACCCGGCGGACCCATGAGCAGGAGCACGATGCCTCGACACCGCAGCGGCCACAGCAACCCGATGGTCGGGCTCGCCGACCCGTCGCTGGGCCGCGAGGTCAGAGCACCGCACACGAGGTTGGCGCGGGAGTCGGTACCGCCGCACGTCGCCTACCAGCTCATCCACGACGAGCTGCTGCTCGACGGCAGCGCGCGGCTCAATCTGGCCACGTTCGTGGGCACCTGGATGGAGCCCGAAGCGCAGCGGCTGATGTCCGAGTCGATGGACAAGAACATGATCGACAAGGACGAGTACCCGCAGACGGCGGCCATCGAGCAGCGGTGCGTGTCGATCCTGGCCGACCTGTGGCACGCCGACGACCCGGAGCACCCGACCGGCTGCTCGACGACCGGGTCGAGCGAGGCCTGCATGCTTGCCGGCATGGCGCTCAAGCGCCGGTGGCAGGCGCGCACCGGGCACGACCCGTCGCGCAGGCCCAATCTGGTGATGGGCGCGAACGTCCAGGTGTGCTGGGAGAAGTTCTGCCGGTACTGGGAGGTCGAGCCACGCATGGTCCCGGTCGAGGGAGATCGGCTCCACCTCGGTGCCGCCGAGGCCGCAGCCGCGTGCGACGAGAACACCATCGGCGTGGTCGCGATCCTGGGTTCGACCTTCGACGGCAGCTACGAGCCGGTCGCCGACATCGCCGCCGCACTCGACGACCTGGCGGCGGCCGGCGGACCGGACGTGCCCATCCACGTCGACGGCGCGTCCGGCGGCATGATCGCGCCGTTCCTCGACCCGGAGCTGGTGTGGGACTTCCGGTTGCCGCGGGTGGCGTCCATCAACACCAGCGGTCACAAGTACGGCCTCGTCTACCCCGGCGTCGGATGGGCGCTGTGGCGCGACAAGCAGGCCCTGCCCGACGATCTCGTGTTCACCGTCGACTACCTGGGCGGGAAGATGCCGACCTTCGCCCTCAATTTCTCCCGTCCGGGCAGTGAGGTGATCGCGCAGTACTACACGTTCTTCCGGCTCGGTTTCGACGGCTTCCGCGCCGTCCAGCAGGCCTCCCGCGACGTCGCGACCCACCTGGCCGGCGAGGTCGAGGCCATGGGTCCGTTCCGGCTCATCACCCGGGGCGACCAACTGCCGGTGTTCGCGTTCACGACGGCCGACGACGTCACCGACTGGGACGTCTATGCCGTCTCACGAGGGTTGCGCGAACACGGCTGGCAGGTGCCTGCCTACGCCTTCTGCGAGAACAGACAGGACCTGAACGTGCTGCGCGTCGTGTGCCGCAACGGCTTCTCCCGGGACCTGGCCGACCTCTTCCTGGACGACCTGCGCACCGTCGTGGGGACGCTGCAGAACGACAGCGGCGCGGCCGGCCGCAGCGGACCGGCGTCCTTCCACCACTAGGGCCGCCAGGCGGCTCTCACCGCGGGTCGGTGTCGCGGGCGTGTAGACGGCATCCTCCGCTTCCCCGAGCGTGGGCCGGCGATCGGGGCGACGCTCCGCATACCGGTGCGGTACACCTACGGTGTGCCGGAACCAGCATCCGAAGTCGATCTTGTTGCCGAGTGTCAGGGCAAACCGGAGGTCGCCAACGCAGAGATCGAAAACCTCAAGACGGCGTTGGTCGGTGCCGAACAGGTCTTCATTGAAGTGGCCCGCCGCGCCCTTGAGTAGCACCCCAAGTTCCGTTGGGTGAAGCTGATGGTCGACAAGCACCGGGGGGGTGTCGCATGAAGAAGGTGATCTGCGCGGCGGCGGCTGTGCTGGCCCTTGCCGGCTGCTCGTCTTCTGGCGGCGAGACGAGCGAGACCGACGACTCGGTGCCCTCGTGTGACGCCGCGTGCGTGAGCGAGGCGGTGGGCGACACCTACGGCTACACCGAGCCTGCGCCGGGGCCGACGACGCGGGCGGTCAAGCCCCGGCCTCGACCGTCCGACATCGTCGACAACTACGACACGGCGACGTGCGCTGATTGGAACGTGACCACACAGCAGAACAAGGTCATCGTCGCGGAGTACTTCGCGGTCACGAAGGCCAAAGACTTGGGCGACATCGGCTATGTCCTCGTCGGCGCCATCAATACGGCGTGCACCTACCCAGGCGTCCCGCGCACGGTGACCGTCCGGAAGGTAGCGCTGCTAAGCATCAGAAACCTTCGGAACGGATCCTGACGTTGTCGTTGGTCGAGAAGCGTGAGCGTGCCGGGAAGCTCGCGTGGCGGGCCCACTACCGCACCGCCGAGGTCAAGCAGCGGAACAGACCTTCGCACGAAAGGTCGACGCCGAACGGTTCCTCACCGTCGAAGCGTCGAAGCTCGCCGGCACGTTCGTGACCCCGCACGAGCAAGCGTCACCATCGGCACGCTCGCGCAGCAGTGGCTCGAGTCGAAGGTGAACCTGAAGGCGTCCACCCGCGCCCGTTACACCGTCGCGTTCGACGACCACGTCCTCCCCAGATGGCGTGACGTCACCCTCGCCCAGGTCGAGCACGAGGCCGTCCAGGGATGGATCGCGCAACTCGTCACCGACGGCGCCGCGGCGGCGTCCGTCCGCAAGGTCCACGGCGTGCTCGCCGCCGTCCTCGACCACGCGGTGAAGACACGACGGCTGTCGTCGAACCCTGCGCGCGGCGTCACGCTTCCCCCGCCCCGACTCGGCCAGGAAGCGGTACCTCACCCCCGGCCAGGTCGAGATCACGGCCACGGCCGCCGGCACGCTCCCGGAAGGCCGTCCGCGCCGCTCCACCGACGTCGCCCGCCCGCAGTACCGGCTCGTCGTGCTCGTGCTCGCCTACTGCGGTCTCCGCTGGTCTGAGGTGGCCGCGCTGCGCGTCGCGTCGTTCGACCCCGCCCGCCGGCGGCTCACTGTGTCGTCCGCTGCCGGCGAGGTTGACGGGGCCGGGCTGACGTGGGGGTCGCCGAAGTCGCACAAGGCCAGGTGGGTGCCCGTCGAGGACATGCTCGCCGCCGAGCTCGCCACGTTCGTCGACGGCCGCGGCCCGGGCGAGTTGCTTTTCACCGTGCCCGACGGTGGTGTGCTGCGGAACCGGAACGCTCGACGCGACTGGTCCAACGGGGCGGCCGCGGCGGCCGGTGCCGTCGGTCTGACTCCACACGAGCTGCGGCATACCGCGGCGTCGCTCGCGTCGTCGGCCGGCGCGAACGTGAAGGCGGCAGCGGATGCTCGGACACGGGTCGGCGGCGATCACGCTGGACGTGTGCGCGGACCTGTTCCCGGACGATCTCGAGGCGGTCGGACGGCGGCTCTCGGCGCTCCGTGCTCGCGCTGGCGTTGCCCCAGCGTTGCGCCGACCGGATCGGGGGAGGCGGAGTGGTCCGGCTGAACCGCCTGTACCCCAGTGTTTCCGGGGCCTGTAGATGGTGGGCGATACTGGGATCGAACCAGTGACCCCTGCCGTGTGAAGGCAGTGCTCTCCCGCTGAGCTAATCGCCCGGGACGTCCGCGCGAACGCGGCGTCGGCAAGATTACCGGCCGCCCGCGGCCGTCCGCACCCGGGTACCCACGATCACGAACGGTCGCGCGCGACGCGCAGCTCCACGACGTCCGCGTCCGGCAGTGTCTCGTCCTCCCGCTCGTGCGAGCGGGGCGAGGCGGAGCCGCTGCGCGGCCGCGCCGGGGCGATCTGGGGCCACGACTCGTCGTGGTAGTCGTCGCTCGACCGGTTCATGACGTCTCCGTGCCTCTTCCTCACGTGTCACACCCGGTCACGACCCCACCCTTCCCGCAACGGTCGGCGGGTTCACACCGCACGCAGCCACCGTGCCCGGGAACCGCGAAGAGAACGGTGAGCGGGCACGTCCTGCGTACGAACGAGCCGCGTCGGGGCTCAGGTCGCGGCGGGAACGCGCCAGTGCACGCGGGTGCCGCTGGGCTCGACGTTCGCCCACGTGCAGTCACCGCCGCGCTGGCGTGCCCGCTCGGCCATGTTGCGGGTGCCGCTGTTGTGCGTGGTGACGCCCATGCCCTTGCCGTTGTCGGTGATCGTCAGGCTCACCTGGCCGTCAGCGGCGCGGACGGCAACATCGACGGCCGAGGCGGCGGCGTGCCGGGCGACGTTCGCCAGCGACTCGCGCAGCACGGCGAGCAGGTCGTCGCGGACCGTCTCGGCCTCGAAGTCGGGATCGTCGACGAGGACGTCGGGACTGAAACCGAGGATGCGGCTGGCCTCGTGGCAGATCTCGTCGACGGCCGTGGTGATGTCGATGGGCATCAGCGACCGTCCGCCGCCGAGCTCGAAGATCGACTGCCGCAGGTCCTTGATGGCGACGTCCATGGCCTCGACCGCGGTGCTGACCCGCGCCCGCACGTCCGGGTCGGCACCGGGGTGGTTCGCGCCCTGCAGGTACATGCCGGCCGCGAACAGCCGCTGGATGACGATGTCGTGCAGGTCGGCCGCGATGCGCTGGCGGTCCTCGAGGACGGCGATGTGCCCGCCGTGGCGCTCGAGCTGCCCGGCCCGCTCGACGACCTGGCGTTCGAGGTCGTCCTTGAGCTCGGTGAGCTCGAGCAGCGTCGCCTCACGGCGGCGGTCGACGCGGGCGATGCGGCGCGCGGCGACCCACGACAGGTAGCCGACGGCGAGCGCGCACAGCACGATCACGATCGCGATCGAGGTGCCGACGCCCTCGAGCCAGCCGATGCGCCGGGCCACCAGCGTCCCCAGACCGATCAGCGGCAGGCCGACGACCGCCAGCGGCAGCAGGCGGCGCATGAGCACAGCGCCCGCGTCGCGGCCGCGCAACACCCAGGTGAGGATGCCGCCGTCGACACTCGCGAGTACGGCGAGACCCAGCAGGGCGGTGCCCAGCGCGGTGTGCAGCGGCAGCGTCGTGGCCGACTGCGACCGGTACAGCGTGCGGACGTCGTAGAGGTACCCGAGCAGGGCCACGGCGGCCAGCACGAGCGCGACGACACCGAAGCCCTGACAGATCCGACGCAGCCGCAAGCCTCCCCCACTGCACACCCGCGGCAGGCTCACCACCGCGATGCAGATCAGCGTCGCCACGGACGGGCGGCCCGGATGGTCGACATCGCCGGGGGCGTCGAAGAACAGTTCGTCGATGCCGACGGACAGGCTGCTGGCGTACTCGAACAGGCTGACCAGGGCCAGGCCGAGCGGCACCACGGCGATGGCAGCGCCGAGGCGGCCCCGCACCATCCACGCGACACCCGCCAGGCCGAGGCCGATGGCGGAGTTGGCGCGGATCCCGATCTGGCCGGGCACCAGTTGGCGCAACCCCTCGACGTCGAACACCCAGCCCAGAAGGCCCAGCACCGCGAGCACCGTGGCGATGGCGGCGCACACGAACGCGAGGCGGGGCATCGAGCCGTGACGCTGCGGGAACGGCGGGGGCACCAGCGTGGCGGTCTCGCCCACCGCAACGCGGTCGGCCTCCGGCCCGGCGGTCTCCGTCTCGGTGGGCGTACGACCGTCCGGTTCGGTGGACGTCGGCGTCGGCGTCGGCGCGGGACGCTCGTCGTCGTTCACCATGATGTGCGCGGTCACGTCGTCGTGGACGGCGCCGTTCACTCCTGGGCTGCCGTTGACGGACGCGGCGGACGGACGGGAACGCTCCGACGGCGTCGGTCGGTCACGGGGTGGGGCGGCATCCGTCGACGAGGCAGGCACCGTTACCGGTACCTGATCGCCGGGGTGCGCCGCTGTCACGCAGAAACCACCACTTCGCAATGATGCGGGCGTTTGTCGCTACCGCAATTCCGAGCCACTCGGAGCGTATCGGTAGCGAAACGCATGGTCACTCTCGACACCGTTCCTATCCGGCGCGAATCGGGACCGGAACGGCCATTTCCCCCGCCCGCCGGCCCGCTCCCGCCCCCCGTGACGCGCCGGGAAGGGGCGCGAACGGGGCACGGCGGCCCGCCCTCGATGTGTCGGAATGGCCGCCTATCGGACGCCGCGCGAAAGGTCCGCTATTCGGCGAACAGTCGTTTTCCGGCGCACGACCGGGTCGAATTGCGGTGCTCGCGCAGCGTCGCCGCCGCCGAGGCTCACGCCGGCGACGCTCAGGCGTGGGCGCGGGCGGGCAGTCCCGGACGCACCGGCAGGCTCGCCCACCCGCGCAGCACCCGGGTGCGGCGGCGGGTGCCCGACCCGGCGGCGGCGATGTCGGGGAAGCGCTCGAACAGGCTGCGCAGCCCCACCTCGCCCTCGAGACGGGCCAGCGCGGCGCCGAGGCAGAAGTGCCGTCCGCCGGAGAAGGCCAGGTGCTTGTTCGCGTTGGGCCGGCGGACGTCGAACTCGTCCGGACGTTCGAAGACCTCGGGGTCGCGGTTCGCGGCGGCGAGGATCATCGCGACGAACGAGTCGCGCCCGACGTGCTGCCCGTCGATCTCGACGTCGCGATCGGCGACGCGCCCGGTGAGTTGCACCGGCGACTCGTAGCGCAGCGCCTCGTCGACCGCGTTCGCCCACAGGGACGGGTCGTCGCGCAGGACGGCGAGCTGCTCGGGATGGTCGAGCAGCAGCTTGGTCCCGCTGCCGAGCAGGTTGACGGTGGTCTCGAAGCCCGCCGCGAGGACGAGCCCGGCGGTCGCGCGCAGCTCGGTGGCGGAGAGCGCCTCGCCGTCGATGCGGGCGGTGATCAGTTTGCTCAGCAGGTCGTCACCGGGATCGCGGCGCAGCGTCTCCATGTGCTCGCCCAACCACCGGTCGAAGCCGGCGAGGCCGCGCTCGACGGTGCGGAACGTCCGGTAGGGCAGGGCGAAGTCGAGGCTGGGCGCGACGTGGTCGCCGAATTCGAGCACTTTCGCGCGATCGCGCTCGCGCACCCCGAGGATGTCGCTGATGATCGCGACGGGGAGCTGGGCGCAGTACCGCTCGACGATGTCGACGGTGCCGCCGTCGGCGGCGATGTCGTCGAGCAGGCGGTCGGCGACCGTCTGGACGTCGTCGCGCATCGCGGCGACGGCGCGGGCGGTGAACACCGACGACACCAGCTTGCGGTAGCGGGTGTGGTCCGGCGGTTCGGTCGACAGCAGCGACGGTCGCTCGAGCGGGTGCAGCGCGCCGTTGCGGGTGTGCCGTTCGATCCACTGCAACTGCGGCAGGACGCTGCTGCTGACCGAGGTCGTGCGGAAGTCGTCCGAGCGCAGCACCTGGTTCGCGACCGCGTGCGTGGCGGTGACGTAACCGATGCGCGTCAGGTTGAGCCGGCCCTGCGCCCGGATCTGCTCGTACACGCCGTGGGGCTCGGCCCGTACGGACGGATCGGCGATCATCCGCGCCTGCAGGTCGCCCTGCTCGGCCCACCGGCGGGTCGCCGCCCGGCCGAGCCCGTGCAGGATCACCCATCGCGCCGCCCGGTGCACCTCGGTCTGCATGGTTCTGATGGTGTCAGAAGAACTGTCACGGTGCGTCACAGACGGCCCGGGCACACTGGACGGCGATGTTGCGCGCAACCCTCGCGACCCTCGCCGCGTGCCTCCTGCTGGCCGGCTGCGGGTCGTCGTCCTCCCCGTCCGGCGACCCCGCCCTGCCCCAGCGTGCCGCGGCGGCGGTGCGGGTGCAGACCGTGACCGTGCCCGGCCTCGGGTCGGTACTGGCGGACGGGCGCGGCCACGTGCTCTACATGTTCCCTCCGGACGCGCGGCAGCAGGTGCGCTGCACCGGCGCCTGCGCCGGCACCTGGCCGCCGCTCGCCCTCGCCGACGGCAGGCGGCCCTCGGCGGGCCCGGGGGTCACGGCCTCGCGCCTGGGCACCCTGCCCGACCCGAACACCGGCGCCCGCATCGTCACCTACCGCGGGTACCCGCTCTACACCTACGCCGGGGACGTCACCGCCGGTACCGCCCGGGGCCAGGCGCTGAACCTCAACGGCGGTCCCTGGTACGTGCTCGACCCGGCGGGCGAGCCGATCACGCGGACGGTCGCGTCGTGAGCGTCTCGCGGCGGCAGCTGATCACCGGCGCAGCCGGGCTCGTCGTCGGCGGCGCGGCCGGCGTCGGCGGGGCCAAGGCGGCCGAGGCGTCCCCCGCGGCGGTGCCCGACGTGCCGTCCGCCAACGAGGAGCTGATGGTCGAGCACGGCGTGCTCAAGCGGGTGCTGCTCTGCTACCGCGCCGTGATCGACCGCGTCGACGCCGGCCGCGACGTGCCCGAGGGCGTGGTCACCGACGGCGCGCAGCTGGTGCTCGACTACGTCGAGAACTTCCACGAGGGCCTCGAGGAGGCCTACGTGTTCCCGTCCGTGCGCGACGCGCAGCCGGCTCTCGTGCGCACCCTGCTCGAGCAGCACGACCGGGGCCGTCGCCTGACCGCGTCGCTGCTCGGCGCGCCGGCCCGGCTCACGGCGTCGGCGCGACCGCGGGTGAGACAGGAGCTCGCCGCGTTCGTCCGCATGTACGAACCGCACGAGGCGTGGGAGGACACCGTGATCTACCCCGCCCTGCGCGCGGCGTTGCGCCCCGGCCGGCTCGCCGAGCTCGCCGAACGCTTCCAGGAGCTCGCCGACAAGGAGTTCGGGGACGCCGCCCTGGGCCGCGCGCTGCAGCGGGTCACCGGCATCGAGCAGCGCCTGGGCATCGACGACCTGGCGAGCTTCACGCCGTGACCCGGTAGCCTCACGTCTGAACAGCCGTTCAGACGTGGAGGCCACCGTGACCGACCTCGACAGCTGCGTCACCCGCGTGGTCGACGCCGACCGCGTCCACGCGGTCCGCGAGGCCATGCCGGCCGACGACGACGTCACCGACCTGGCCGATGTCTTCGGGCTGCTGTCCGACCCGGGTCGCCTCAAGCTGCTCACCAGCCTGCTCGAGGCCGGCGAGCTGTGCGTGTGCGACCTCGCCGCCGCCACCGGCATGGCCGAGTCGGCCGTCAGCCATGCGCTGCGCCTGCTGCGCGCCCACCGGGTCGTGCAGGCCCGCCGGGCCGGGCGGATGAGCTACTACCGCCTCGCCGACTCCCACGTGCGGCTGCTGCTCGACCTCGGCCTGCAGCACATCGGCCACAGCGTGTTGCTCCATCCCGAGAAGGAGACCGAGAGGGCCACCGGGACGGACGCGTCGTGACCCGTCCGCAGCACGACCACGCCGCCGACGCCGGCCTCGACGACGCGCACTGCGTCGAGCACGCCACCGCGCGGCGCGGCGAGCGCCCCGCCGGCCACGACGACCCTCACGACCACCCCCACGACCACCCCCACGATCACCCCCGCGATCGCGGGCGCGGCCACTCCCACGCCCCGACGGCCGACGCGAACGTGCGGTACCTCTGGGTGGCGCTGGGGTTGCTGCTGGCGTTCATGGCCGCCGAGGTCGTCGTCGCCTTCGCCTCGGGCTCACTGGCGCTGCTCGCGGACGCCGGGCACATGCTCACCGATGCCGGCGCGATCGCCGGCGCGCTGTGGGCGATCCGGCTGGCGGCCCGCCCGGCGTCCGGCTCGTGGACGTTCGGGCTGAAGCGCGCCGAGATCCTGTCGGCGGCGCTGAACGGCCTGACCCTGGTGATCGTCGGCGCGGTCATCGCCGTCGAGGCCGTGCGCCGGTTGATCACGCCCCCGCAGGTCGAGGGCGCCGCCGTGCTGGTCGTCGCCGGCGTCGGCGTGGTCGTCAACGTGCTGGCCACCGTGGTGCTCGCGCGGGCCGACCGCACGAGCATGAACGTGCAGGGCGCCTTCCTGCACGTCGTCACCGACCTCTACGCGTTCGTCGGCACGGCCGCGGCCGGCCTGATCATCCTGCTCACCGGCTGGACCCGCGCCGACGGCATCGCCTCGCTCGTCGTCGTCGCGCTGATGCTGCGCGCCGGATGGCAGCTGCTGCGCGCGTCGACACGCGTGCTGCTCGAGGGCACGCCCGAGGACGTCGACGTCGACGTCGTCCGCGCGCACATCCTCGACCTGCCCGAGGTCGTCTCGGTGCACGACCTGCACGTCTGGACGCTCACGTCGTCGCTGCCGGCCCTGTCGGCGCACGTGGTGGTGAAGGACGCCTGCTTCACGAACGGCTACGCCCCGCAGGTGCTCGACCGCCTGCAGCTGTGCCTCGGCGGCCACTTCGACGTCGAGCACTCCACCTTCCAGCTCGAACCCGCGTCGCACACCGAGCACGAGTTCGACGCGCACCACTGAGCGCGGCCGCGGGTCAGGACGCGAGCCGCGCCGCGGCCTGACACGACTCGGCGCCCGCGCACGCGTCCAGGGCGGCGACGGCGCGCTGCAGCGGCGCGAGCACCGAGACCGGCGTGCCGGCCACGACGTTGTGCAGCTCGTACGGATCGGACTTCAGGTCGTAGTACTCGCGGTCGCCGTTCACGTACTCGACGTAGAGCGCGTCGCGGGTGCGCAGCGCGCGATAGGTCGGCGGGTTGCCCGACAGCCGTGGTTGCTTGTCGGGATCACTCGGCGCGAAGTCGCCACCGGCGTGCTCGACCAGCGTCGCCTGCGTCCAGTCGGCCGGCGTGCGCCCCAGCCACACCGGCAGCATGCTGACGCCGTCGCGGGCCGGGTCGGGGTCGGCACCGGCGATCTGCTCGAACGTCGGCGCGAGATCGATCGACGTGGTGAGCGCGGTGGCCGTCGAGTTCGGCGCGACACCGGGCCCGGCGACGATCAGCGGCACGTGGATGTCGCTGTCGTAGGCGGTCATCTTGCCCGAGCGCAACCGGTGCTGGCCGAGGTGGAACCCGTTGTCCGAGCTGAAGATCAGATAGGTGTCGCGTTGCACGCCCGAACGCACGAGCTGGGATCGGATGTCGGCGATGAGCCGGTCGACCGCCCGCACCGAACGTGCCCGCTGCCGGTAGATCGAGTCCATCCTCGTGGCAGCGAGCTTCGTGAGCTTCGGGAAGGCGGCCAGCCACGACGGCGCGTCGGTCGTGCGCCGGCCGTAGGACGGATCGCGCGGCGCCTTCAATCCCGGGTACATGTCCGCGTCGCGCGGCGCCGGCACGAACGGGTGGTGCGGCGCGAACGTCGACACCTCGAGCGCGAACGGCGTGCCCTCGTCCGCCGCACTGCTGATGAACGCCCGCGCCTTCGTCGACAGCACGTCCGTGAGGTAGTCCTTCGGCTCGTAGCCGTAGTAGCGCAGCCGACCGTTCTCGTTGAGCGTGTAGTCGAAACCGCGGTACCCGTCGCCGGTGGAGACCCAGTCGTCCCAGCCCGGCGGGATCGGGTCGTCGGGGTGGTAGCCGTTCAGATACTTGCCCATGAACCCGGTGCGGTAGCCCGCCCGCTGCAGGGCGAGCCCGTACGAACGGCTGTCGTCGCCGTTGCGGACGAACGCGTCGTACCCGCCGGCGGGACCCTCGTTCTTGCGCACGCCGGTGTTGTGGGGGTAGCGCCCGGTGAAGATCGACGCGCGCGACGGGCAGCACAGCGAGTCGACGACGAAGTGGTTGCGGAGGGCCATGCCGGTCGTGCGCAACGCGCGCAGCGACGGCATGAACCGCAGCAGGTCGTAGGAGAGATCGTCGGTCAGCACGAACACGATGTTCGGACGGACGCCCGTCGCCGGGGCGTTCGAGAGCGGACCGGCGCCCGTCGAGGACGGCGACGGCCGCGCAGGGGCCGACGGATCGGTCGCCCGCACCGCGAGCTCCGACGCGCTCGCCCGCGTGGGGTGCGCGCCGGAGGCGGTCCCGGACGACGCCGCGGCGACGAGGCCGGTGACGCAGACGGCGGCCGCCATCGCCCCGGCCAGCACCGACAGCAACCGCCACGACCTGCGCGTGCGCAACACGACGCCCCCTCCCCGGACAAATCAGACTATTCCGGCTAGCGTAGTAGACAAGCGTCAGACGGCCGGAGATCCGCCCGCAGGGTAGCGGCGTCGATCATGACCGCGCAGGACGCCGGACGTCCCGGCACAGCCCGCTGCCAGCCGGTGAGGTCCGCGGGCTACCGTGCGGACGCGCTGCGCACCGGCGCGACCGGCCCGTCCCGCCCGTCCGTGACGGCGTCGCGGAACACGACGTGGCGCATGGCCAGGTACATGAACCCGGCCTCGCACAGCCCCGCCAGCAGCCGGGCCGGACGGTAGTCGAGGCCGGCGGCGGCGAGCCCTGCGGTCACGCCGAGGACGCACCCGCCGTAGTTGAGCGCGACGACGGCCGCGTAGACGGCCAGTTGCCGTCCGACCGGCGCGTGCGAGCGGAAGTTGAGCGTGCGGTTCAGCGCGTACGAGACCGCCAGCGCCGTCGCGTAGGCGAGCGTGACCGACGCCGCCAGCGGCAACGCGGCGGGCCCGTGCAGCGTCCAGAGCAGGCCGAGGTCGAGCGCGAAGGTCGCGCCGTTGATCAGCGCGAATCCCAGCAGGGTGGGCGCGACCACCCGTGACAACCCGCGGGGCAGGCGCCGGACGATCGCCGCCACCGCGTCCGCGTAGCGCTCCCCCGCCGTCACCGTCCCAGCGTGCGCGTCGGGGATGAACGGACGGCGACCCGCACATGACCACGACGAAGGCGCCGGCGTGATGGCAGACCCGGAGGGCAACGAGCTCTGGTCCTACGGTCCTACCGAGCGCCCTCGGCGAACCGGTCGTGGGCGGCGAGCAGCGCGGCGAGGATGCCCGGTTCGTCGAACGCGTGGCCGGCGTCGTCGACGAGGTGGAACTCGGCCCCCGGCAACGCGCGGTGCAGGTCCCAGGCGGTCGTCGCCGGGGTGCACATGTCGTAGCGGCCCTGGACGATCACCGTCGGGACGTGCGCGAGCCGGGGCGCGTCACGGATGAGCTGCTCGGGCTCGAACCAGCCGCCGTGCACGAAGTAGTGGTTCTCGATGCGGGCGAACGCGAGCGCGTAGGCCGGCTCGCCGAACGACGAGACGAGTTCCGGACGGGGCCGCAGCGTGATCGCCGAGCCCTCCCAGGTCGACCAGGCGACCGCGGCGGGGCCGTGGACGGCGGGGTCGGGGTCCGCGAGCAGGCGCGCGTACGCGTCGATCAACCGGCCCGGCACCCGGTCGGCCTCGGGCACGGCGGCCAGGAACGATTCCCACAGGTCGGGGTACACGTGGTTCGCACCGGCTCCCTCGTAGAACCACGCCAGCTCGGACGGTCGCAGCGTGAAGATGCCGCGCAGCACGAGCGCGGTCACCCGCTCGGGGTGCGTCTGCGCGTACGCCAGCGCCAGCGCCGACCCCCACGAGCCGCCCGACACCAGCCACCGCTCGATGCCGAGGTGCTCGCGCAGCCGCTCGAGGTCCGCGACCAGGTGCCAGGTGGTGTTCGCCGCGAGGTCCGTCGCCGGGTCGCTCGCGCTCGGCGTGCTCGCGCCGCAGTTGCGCTGGTCGAACAGCACGAGGCGACAGCGGTCCGGGTCGAACAGCCGGCGCTGCTTCGGCGAGCTGCCGCCGCCCGGGCCGCCGTGGAGGTAGACCGCGGGCGTGCCGTCCGGATTGCCCGAGGTCTCCCAGTACAGGTGGTTGCCGTCGCCGACGTCGAGCATGCCGGTCTCGTACGGGTCGCGCTCGGGATACATGATCGCGACGCTATCCGGGTCCAAAGGTCCGCCCCTCACCCGCCGGTCGGATGTCATGATCCGCCCGAGCCGTGAGGGGGGCCCATGATCCACACCACCGTCCGCACCACCGACCGTCCGCGCCGGGCCGGTGCGCTGGCGCTCGTCGCCGCCGCCGTCGCCGGGACGGCGGTAGGTGTCGTCGTCGCGACGCCCGCCGGAGCCGCGGCGGGCTGCGCGACCGGCAGGGCGATCGGGGTCATGGGGCCGCGCAGCGGCGCCTACCGTTCCCTCGGCCTGCCGATCGAGCGCGGCGTCGAGCTGGCGGTGTCACGGTTCAACCGGCTGCATCCGCGCTGCCGGGTGACGGTCGTACGGTCCGACTCGCAGGGTCTGCCCGCGAAGGCGTCCGCCGCCGCGAAACGGCTCACCCGCACGCCGTCGGTGATCGGCGTCGTCGGGCCGGTCTTCTCGGGCGAGACAGCGGCGAGCGGCGCGCTGTTCTCCCGCGCCGGGCTCGCCACCCTGTCGCCGAGCGCCACCGAACCGTCGCTGACGACCCATCGCTGGCGGACGTTCTTCCGGGGCAGCCCGTCCGACACCGCGACGTCGCGCGCCGCGGCCCGGTGGTTGGTGGCGGCGAAGAAGTCGCGGGTGTGCGTCGTGTCCGACGGCACCGGCTACGGCGCGGCCGCCGGTGCGGTGGTGCGCCGGGGTCTGGGCAGCCGTCTCGCGTGCACCGTCACGCTGCGCCCCGCCCACCCCGACTACGCCGCCGCGGTGACGAGGGTGAAGTCGGCGAAGGCCGACGCGGTGTACTTCGCCGGCTACGACTTCGAGGCGGTGCCGCTCGTGCGCAAGCTGCGCGCGGCGAGGTCCGCGGCGACCCTCGTCGTCGGCGACGGCGTCTACGGCCCGTGGTTCACGAGCCACGTCGGCCCGAGCGGCAGCGGCGTGGTCGCGGTGGCCTCGATCGCCCCGGCTGCCAGGAGTGCCGCCCTCGCCAAGCGCTACCGCGCCGTGTACCACTCCGCGATCAAGCCGTACACCGCCGAGGCGTACGACGCCGCGAACGCGTTCCTGAACGGCATCGCCTCGGGGGTGGGCACCCGCGCCGGCATGCGCGGCTACCTGCACCGCTACGACCGCGAAGGCATCGCCCAGCTCTACCGGTTCACCTCGACCGGTGAGTTGGCGAAACCGACCAACTGGGTCTACGTGCTGCGCAAGGGCGCGTTCGTCAGCTCGGGCCGCCTGCGCTGAGCAGCTCGGGCGTGATCGACGCGAGGTCGGGCACGCCCGTCAGCGCCATCGTGAGGTCGAGTTCGGCGAGCACGTTGTCGATCACCTGACGCACGCCGTCGGCCCCGTCCAGCGCGAGGCCGTACACGTGCGGACGGCCGAGCAGGCAGGCGTCCGCGCCGAGGGCGAGCGCGACGAACACGTCCGCGCCCGTCCGCACGCCGCTGTCGAACAACACCGTCGCATCGGCACCGACCCGCTCGCGGATCGCGGGCAGGGCGTCGAGCGCGGCGATCGACGCGTCGACCTGGCGTCCACCGTGGTTGGAGACGACGAGACCGTCGACGTGGTCGAGCGCGCGCTCGGCGTCGTCCGGGTGCAGCACGCCCTTCAGCAGCACCGGCAGCGACGTGCGCTTGCGCAGCGTCGCGACGTGCTCCCACGACAGCCCCGGGTTGGAGTAGGTGTCGAGGAAACGCTCGACGGCGGCGCGCGGCTCGGGCGAACGCAGGTTCTCGACGAACCGGCCGGGGTACTCGCGTGTCATCGACACGAGCGTGCGGACGGCGGAGACGGTCACCTCGACCTTCTCGCGGGGACCGCTCGCCGCGGCGACCTGCTCGCGCAGCAACCGGCGGAACGCCGGGTCGGACGTGTACTGCGCGATGCCGAGGCCGCGGGCGAACGGCAGCGACCCGAGATTGAGGTCCTGCGGGCGCCAGCCGAGCAACGTGGTGTCGACCGTGAGCACGAGCGCCTGCGCACCGGCCTTCTCGGCGCGGGCGATCATCGAGTCGACGACGGCGTCGTCGGTCGACCAGTACAGCTGGTACCAGAACGGCGTGCCCGCCATGGCCGCTGCGGTGTCCTCCATCGGGTTGCAGCCCTGGCACGAGAACACGTACGGCACGCCCGCGGCCGCCGCGCCCTCGGCGATCTTCACGTCGCTGTCGCGGGTGACCAGCGCGGCCGCACCGACGGGAGCGAGCAGCAGCGGGGCCGCGAGCTCGGTGCCGAGCACGGACGTCGACAGGTCGCGGCGGACCGCACCGCGCAGCATCCGCGGCACGATGCGGTGCCGGTCGAACGCCTCGCGGTTGTGGCGCATGGTCGCGCCCTCGCCGGCGCCTCCGGCGACGTAGGCCCAGGCGGCCGGCGACATGGCGCGGCGGGCCCGGCGTTCGAGTTCGGCAGCGTCCGTCGGCACCTCGGGACGCCGACCGAAGACCCCGGCGCGGTAGATGGCGCCCTGGCGTTCGCGGCCGCGGCCGGCGGTGCCGGTGCCGTCGCCCTTCACGATCGTCCGGTCATTCGGTGGGGCCCGTCCGGTCCCAGCCCGGCGCCACGAAGCGCTCGGTGACGTCGTCCGGGTGCTTGGCCACGTCGACGTCCTGGTTGCAGGCGGGACAGTAGGTGCGCGGCTTGTAGGCCTTGCCGCACGAGTGCTTGAGCGTCACGGGCGCCTTGTCGAGCACCCACCGGTCACCCCACGCGCGCAGCGCGGCGAGCACCGGGCGCAGGTCGGCGCCCGCCTTGGTCAGGTGGTACTCGAAGCGGGGCGGGTTGTCCTGGTACTGGCGCCGCTCGATCACGCCGGCCTCCTCGAGACCGCGCAGCCGGGTGGTGAGGATGTCGCGCGACGCGGCGGTGTTGCGGGCGATCGCGTCGAAGCGGTGGTTGCCGTAGTCGATCTCGCGGATCGCGAGCAGCGCCCACCGCTCCCCCACCACGTCGAGCGTCGCCGCCACCGAGTCGGGCCGTCCCGTCGTCCGCGCGGCCCGCGCCGGCCTCGTCACCTTGTTCGCCATGCCCCCACGTTAGTTGGTTTTCCGGACCCGCGCCGGACCGGTCCAGCCGGTCAGCGGACGGGCGCCGACTGACCCGGGCACGCGCGGAGGATGCGGGCGATGGCGTCCCGCTCGGCGACCGTGACCCACAGCCGGTACCGCGCCTTCACCGCGACCTGCCGCGCGACGTACGCGCAGCGGAACGAGCGCGCAGGCGGCAGCCACGTCGCGGCGTCACCGTCGCCCTTGCTCGCGTTGGTCGGCCCGTCGACGGCGAGCAGGTTCAGCGGGTCGTTCGCGAACGTCGTCCGCTGCTGCTCGTCCAGTTGCTGCGCGCCCTTCTGCCACGCGTCACCCAGCGCGACGACGTGGTCGATCTGCACCTCGATCGACGTGCGTTGGCCGCGCACGAAGTCGATCACGCGGCCGGTGTAGGGATCGCGCAGCAGGCCGGTCAGCACCACGCAGTCGCGCGTACCGGGCCGGAACGTCTCGTCGGTGAGGTCGCGGCGCAGCACGTCGTTGCGGGTGTCGCAGCCGTTGTGGCCGAACTGCGCGTCGGTGTCGTCCGTCCACGACGGACCGAACTCGTCGCGGTCGTAGCCCGTTCGCGGCGCACGGCCCTTCACCGGCAACGTGGTCAGCAGGGCCGCCGCGCTGCCCGACGCCGGCGGCAGCGTTGTCGGCGGGCGCGTCGTCGAACTCGTGCGTGACGGGGAGGCGGTCGCGGACGGTGCCACCGAGGTCGGCCCGGGCACCGACGCCGAGGCGCCACCGGTCGTGACCTGCACGGGGTCGGTGGTGGTCTGCACGCACCCGGCGAGCACCAGCGGCGCGAGGAGCAGGGCCACGGCCCGGCGCGCGCGCCGCTCAGGCACGCTCGACGACCGCGGCGAGACCCTGCCCACCGCCGATGCACATCGTCTCGAGGCCGAAGCGGGCGTCCCGCCGGCGCAGCTCACGCGCCAGCGTGGTGAGGATGCGCGCCCCCGTCGCGCCCACCGGGTGCCCGAGCGAGATGCCGGAACCGTGCACGTTCAGCCGCTCGAAGTCGCGCTCGCCGAACGCCCACTCGCGGGTGCAGGCGAGCACCTGGCTGGCG
Organism: Jatrophihabitans fulvus; assembly: GCF_054781375.1. Classification (NCBI taxonomy): domain Bacteria; kingdom Bacillati; phylum Actinomycetota; class Actinomycetes; order Jatrophihabitantales; family Jatrophihabitantaceae; genus Jatrophihabitans; species Jatrophihabitans fulvus. Next base: position 347,476 of record NZ_BAAGUN010000003.1, on the reverse strand, counting down.
AAGGCCTCGTTCAGCTCGACGAGGTCCATGTCGGCGAGCGTGAGGTCCGTCCGTGCGAGTGCCGCGGCGACCGCCCCGACCGGCCCGATGCCCATGACCTCGGGACCCACACCCGCGACACCCCACGACACGAGTCGCACGAGCGGGTCGAGCCCCAGTTGCTCGGCGGTGTCGCGCCGCGTGACGACGCACAGCGCGGCGCCGTCGTTCTGCCCGCTCGCGTTGCCGGCGGTGACGGTGGCGTCCGGGTCGTCGCGGCCGAGCACGGGGCGCAGCGCGGCCAGCTTCTCGAGCGTCGTCCCCGGGCGGATGTGCTCGTCCGCGTCGACGATCGTGTCGCCCTTCCGTCCCGGGACGGTGACGGGAACGATCTCCTCGGCGAAGACGCCCGTCTCGGCCGCGGCAGCAGCACGGCGGTGACTGCGGACGGCGAACTCGTCCTGCTCCTCGCGCGCGATGCCGTACTGCCGCCGCAGGTTCTCCGCCGTCTCGAGCATGCCGCCGGCGACGGGGTGGTTGCGTCCGCCCGCCGTCACCCGACCGCGCGCGAGCGCGTCGTGCAGCATCACCCCGGCGCCCGCGGGCGCGCCCCAACGCATGTCGGTCGAGTAGAACGGCGCCGAGCTCATCGACTCGGCACCGCCGGCGAGCACGACCTGCGAGACGCCCGCCGCGACCTGGCCCGCGGCGGTGAGCACGGCCTGCAGCCCCGACCCGCACCGGCGGTCGAGCTGCCAGCCGGTGGTCGTGACGGGCAGGCCGGCGTCCAGGGCGGCGACGCGCCCGATCGCGGGCGCCTCCGTCGTCGGGTAGCAGTGGCCGAGGATCACCTCGTCGACCCGCTCGGGGTCGAGCCCGGTGCGCTCGAGCACGGCCGTGATCACGGTGGCGGCGAGGGTGTGGGCGGGCACGGTGCGCAGGCCGCCGCCGAAACCGCCGACGGGCGTGCGCAGCGGTTCGCAGATGACGACGTCGTCGGCGCGAGCGGGCACGGAGAACCTCCTGCAGGGGCGAGCGGCTGCGCACGACCGGTCCGGTTCGTGCCGTTTGCTCTCGACGCGGACGAACCGGGCGTGACAGTGTGGGTGCAGGCCTCACGGCCTCGCGCAGAATAGCTGCGCTTCGTTCCGCCGAGACCGATGCGGACGCACGGGACGGGATCTCCACCGTGACTCTCACCCACTCTGCCGCCCTCGACGCGGCCCAACTGTTCACCGCGCGTCTCGACGTCGCCGAACGCCGGCTGCACGTCGGCGGCGAGCTCGATCTCGCGACGGCACCCGCGCTGCGCGACGCCGCCCGCGTGCTGCACGACCTCGTGTCCGGCCCGATCACGGTCGACCTCGACGACGTGACGTTCTGCGACGCCGCGGGCCTCGACGTGCTCGTCGAGCTCGCGGAGGAGCACCGGGGTCGGGGCGAGCGGCTGCGGATCGTGAACGTGTCCGCCCGGCTGCGCCGGACGTTCGCCGTGGGACGTGGGGCCTGGCTGTTGCCGCCGTCCGCGCCCCGGCCCGCCGCGCGGACGGACTCCCGCGTCGTCGGCTGACCGCCGCCGGCGTCCTCACCGTGCGCACCGGCCCCGGAAATGACTACAGGCCCCGGAATCCGGGGCCTGTAAGGGTGGGCGATACTGGGATTGAACCAGTGACCCCTACCGTGTCAAGGTAGTGCTCTCCCACTGAGCTAATCGCCCTTGTGCACACCGTTGCCGGTGATTGTGTTCGCGAGGTGGCGACGGGATTTGAACCCGTGTACACGGCTTTGCAGGCCGTTGCCTCGCCTCTCGGCCACGCCACCGTGAGACGCCCTGACCTCACCGGTCAGAGCGTCTTCCGAGCGGACGACGGGATTCGAACCCGCGACCCTCACCTTGGCAAGGTGATGCGCTACCAGCTGCGCTACGTCCGCGTGACAACGGCTGAAATCGGTGAAGATTTCCTGCCGCGGTGCCGAGCGATGACTCTACCTGGTGCCTCGAGCGGGCTTCAAACCGCCTCACCCGCTCTGTCGGTGATGCGCGTCCAGACGGCGTCGACCTGCCGCTCGAGCGAGGCGAGGTCGCCGTCGTTGTCGATGATCTCGTCGGCCACGGCCCGCCGCTGCTCGTCGGTGGCCTGCCGCGCCATGCGGGCACGCGCGTCGTCCTCGGCCATGCCGCGACCGGCCAGTCGCGTGAGGCGGATGGCTTCGGACGCGAGCACGACGACGACCAGGTCGAATCCGTCCGCCATGCCGTTCTCGACCAGCAGCGGGACGTCGTAGACGACGACGGCCTCCGCCGGTGCCTGCGCCTCCAGTTCGGCGAAGCGCCGTGCCACACGGGGGTGGGTGATGCTGTTCAGAGCGTCCAGCTGGGCGCGGTCGGCAAAGACGGTCCGCGCGATCCACGCCCGGTCCAGGGTGCCGTCGGCCGCGACCGCGCTGCGGCCGAAGTGCTCGACCACGGCGTCGAACCCCTCCGTGCCGGGCTCGACGACCTCGCGGGCGATGGCGTCAGCGTCGAGGACGACCGCGCCCCGCTGCGCGAGCAGCCTCGCGACCGTGCTCTTGCCTGACCCGACACCGCCGGTGAGTCCCACGCGCACGTCCGCGACGCTAGACGATCGGGTTCTCCCCCGAGGTTGCCGGTCAGAGGTGTCCCATCCGGTCGTCCGGCGCGCAGACCTGATCGATGGTGAGTCCGAGCTGAAAGCACGGAAAAACCCAGCCAACAGCCGGGCTGGGCCGGGTCGCCTTGCATCAGAAAAGTGCCGGGGAGGCGGAATGACAACGGCCCCGGGGCGAACCCCGGGGCCGTCGTGACGTGCTGACTACTGCTTACCGTCCGGCGAGCTTCTCGCGCAGCGCGGCGAGCGCCTCGTCGGAGGCAAGCGAACCGCCGCTCTCGGCGCCGGCGTCGTCGGTGTCGGTCGAGCCCGAGCTGTAGGACGTCGACTCGCCCGTCTCGGACGCAGCCTCCGCGTCGGCCTGCTGGGCGGCCTCGAGCTGCTTCTTGTGGGCCTCGAAACGCTCGCGCGCGGCGGCGTAACGCTTCTCCCACTCCTCCCGCTGCGACTCGTAGCCCTCGAGCCACTCGTTCGTCTCGGGGTCGAAGCCCTCGGGGTAGATGTAGTTGCCCTTGTCGTCGTACTGGGCCTCCATGCCGTACTGCGCCGGGTCGAACGACTCGTCCGACAGCGCGCCCTCGTTCGCCTGCTTCAGCGACAGCGAGATGCGGCGACGCTCGAGGTCGATGTCGATGACCTTGACCAGCAGCTCGTCACCGACGTTGACGATCTGCTCCGGGATCTCGACGTGGCGCTCGGCCAGCTCGGAGATGTGGACCAGACCCTCGATGCCGTCCTGCACGCGGACGAAGGCACCGAACGGCACCAGCTTGGTGACCTTGCCGGGCACGACCTGGCCGATCTGGTGCGTGCGGGCGAAGTGACGCCACGGGTCCTCCTGCGTCGCCTTCAGCGACAGGGAGACACGCTCGCGGTCGAGGTCGATGTCGAGAACCTCGACGGTGACCTCCTGGCCGACCTCGACGACCTCGGACGGGTGGTCGATGTGCTTCCAGGACAGCTCGGAGACGTGCACCAGACCGTCGACGCCGCCGAGGTCCACGAACGCACCGAAGTTGACGATCGAGGAGACGACACCGGAACGGACCTGGCCCTTGGCCAGCTTGTTCAGGAACTCGCTGCGCACCTCGGACTGCGTCTGCTCGAGCCACGCACGGCGGGACAGGACCACGTTGTTGCGGTTCTTGTCCAGCTCGATGATCTTGGCTTCGAGCGTCTTGCCCACGTAGGGCTGCAGGTCGCGCACGCGGCGCATCTCGACCAGCGACGCGGGCAGGAAGCCGCGCAGGCCGATGTCGAGGATCAGGCCACCCTTGACGACCTCGATGACGGTGCCCTCGACGACCTCGTCGTTCTCCTTCTTCTCCTCGATCGTGCCCCAGGCGCGCTCGTACTGCGCGCGCTTCTTGGACAGGATCAGGCGGCCCTCCTTGTCCTCCTTCTGGAGAACCAGGGCCTCGACCTCGTCGCCCACGGAAACGACCTCGTTGGGGTCGACGTCGTGCTTGATCGAGAGTTCGCGGGAAGGGATGACACCTTCGGTCTTGTAACCGATGTCGAGCAGGACCTCGTCCCGGTCGACCTTGACGATGGTGCCCTCGACGATGTCGCCGTCGTTGAAGTACTTGATCGTCTTGTCGATCGCGGCGAGGAAGTCCTCGGCGGTGCCGATGTCGTTGATCGCGACCTGCGGCGTGCCGGATGGTGCAGAGGTGGTGGGAGCTTCTACGGTGGACGTCATTGAGTAGGTGGGTCCTGACAGGGTCGGAGATCGTCGGGCACGCCCGATCCGGGCGGCCGGAGGTGCTGGCCGGGCCCGGGCGGTCTACTCCATGTCGAGACCGCAGACGTGTCCACGAAGAAGACTACTCCGCCCGGTCGGACGGCGACGACGCGCGCTCCCGCCCGGCCGCCAGGACGGTCCGGATCATGTCCGCGTACCCGCCGCCGGCGGCGTCGTGCACGCCGTCGCGACGGGAACGAGTGCCGACCACATCGGCTTCGCGCGCGACTTCCGCCGCAGCGGCCTGAGCTTCTACGACCGTCCGGGCAGCAGTGTCCGGGTGTCGCTCGCCGGCTTCGGGGTGATCGTGGTCGGCGGACTGCTCACGGCGTTCGTCCGGCGAAGGCGTTCCGCAGCTCCGCCGCCGCCTCCGCCATGGCCTGCCGAGCCCCCGCGGTGACGTTGGGCAGCGAGATGTACCCGTGGACGGCGCCGACGTAGTTCGTCAGCCGGACGGGCACGCCCGCCGCGCGCAGCGCATCGGCGTACGCGGGTCCGTGGTCGCGCAACGGATCGTGCTGCGCGGTCTGGACGAGCGCCGGCGGCAGGTCGTGGTGCTCGCCGAACAGCGGCGCCAGGTACGGGTCCTCGAGATCGGTCTCGCCGGCGTAGACGTCGGCGATGTTGTCCAGGTCGCGGCGGGTGAGGATCGGCGCGTTCTCGTTCTCGTAGCGCGACGGGTAGTCGTCGTCGAAGCGGACGGCCGGGTAGAGCAGCACCTGCAGCGCGATCGGCGGACCACCCCGGTCACGTGCCATGAGGCAGACGACGGCGGCGATCGTGCCCCCGGCGCTGTCGCCCATGACCGCGAGGCGCGCCGCGTCGACGCCGAGGTCTCCGGCGTGGGCGACCGTCCAGACGGTGGCGGCGTAGCAGTCCTCGACCTGGGTCGGGTAGGCGCTCTCGGGCGCCAGCCGGTACTGCGCCGAGACGACGACCGCCCCGACCTGAGCGGCGATGCCGGCGCACCACCACTCCGACTGCTGCGGGTTGCCCGACACGAAGCCGCCGCCGTGGAAGTTCATGACCACGGGCAACGGCCCCGGCACGTCCCTCGGCCGGTAGATGCGCAGCGGCAGGGTCGTGCCGTCCGCGGTCTCGAACGCACCCTCCTCGATAGCGACCGACCGGTCCGGACGTCCGGTGACCACGCGGCTGGGACCCAGACCCATCAGCATCGCCCGGCGGTCACTGGCCCGCCGCACCCGCTCGACGGGCTGCTGCATGACCGGGGCCCGCTCGATCAGGTGGTAGACGGTCCAGAACGCCTTCGTGCGCAACGGGATGCCCATGCCCGGGACGCTACCGAGCGGTAGCGACGCCGCGCGCGGTGAATCCGGGCGCGGATGTCGTCCGCCTGTGATTGGCTCCCGGCATGAAGGCCCTGCTGATCCTCGTGATCATCGTCGTCGTCATCGTCGCCGTCGCGCTGTCCGTGAGCCGGGGCGGACGGTCAGGACGCCGCCGCAGCGGTTCCGACGGTGACGGCTTCACCGCGTTCGACACGTCCGGTCCCGGTCACCACGGCGGGTGGGACTCCGGCGCCGACGGAGGTTCGGACGGCGGCTCGGACGGGGGTTCGGACGGGGGCGGCGGCAGCGACGGGGGCGGCGGTGGAGACTGACCCGGCGGCCGACCCGAGGCCGACGGCCGAGCGCATCGCCCGCGAGCGCGTCGACGACCGCGCGTCCGTCCGGGCGAGCCGGTCCTGGTGGGACGCGGAGGCCGACGAGTACCACGCCGAGCACGGCGCCTTCCTCGGCGACGCCGACCTCGTGTGGTGCCCGGAGCGGCTGCGCGAGGCCGATGCGCACCTGCTCGGCGACGTCCGCGGAGCGCTGGTACTCGAACTGGGCTGCGGTGCCGCCATGTGCTCGCGGTGGCTGGCCGTGCAGGGCGCCCGTCCGGTGGCGTTCGACCTGTCGGCCGGCATGCTGCGCCACGCGGTCGACGGCACGGCGCGCACCGGCGTCGACGTTCCGCTCGTGCAGGCCGAGGCCGAGCACCTGCCGTTCGCGTCCGACGCGTTCGACATCGTGTTCACCGCGTTCGGCGCCATCCAGTTCGCCGCCGACTCCGCCCGCATCATGGCCGAGGCGGCCCGGGTCCTGCGCCCGGGCGGACGCTGGGTGTTCGCCACGACGCATCCGATCCGCTGGTCGTTCCCGGACGATCCCGGTCCCGGCGGCCTCACCGCGACCATGCCCTACTGGGACCGCACCCCGTACGCCGAGCTCGCGGGCGACGGCACCGCCGTCTACGTCGAGCACCACCGCACCCTCGGCGACCGCGTCCGCGAGATCGCCGCGGCCGGCCTGCGGCTCGTCGACCTGGTCGAACCCGAGTGGCCGGCCGGCCACACCGGGGAATGGGGCCAGTGGTCCCCGCTGCGCGGCGCGATCCTTCCGGGCACCGCGATCTACGTGACGGAGAAGTCGTGAACCACGTGAGCCCGCGTCCGGCCACCCTTGACGACGTCGCCGGCATCACGGCGCTCTACCGCCGCTGGGAGACACGGTGGCACGGCGCCCCCGAACACGACGCCGACGAGGTCGCCGAGGAGCTGGGCACCGTCGAGCTCGCCACCCACAGCGCGCTCGTCGAGCTGGAGGGCCGCGCCGTCGGCCTGGGATGGTGGCGCGGCTACGACTCGGCGCTGCTGGTCGACCCGGATCTCGTCACGGGCGCCGACGTCCGCGACGCGCTGCTCGACTGGTTCGACACCGCGCGATCACCGGCGCTGACGCACCTCGAGGCCGACACCGCGACCGGCGCCGCGATCCGCGACCGCGGGTGGCGGCACGTCCGCTCGTCGTTCGAACTGCTGCGCCCCGTCAGCGACGAGTGGCCGCCGGCACCGCCGCCGTTCCCGGCCGATGTGGGCCTGCGCGCGCTGCAGCCGGACGACCTGCCCGCGGTGCACCGGCTCGTCTACGAGGACGCGCGCTGGTCCGACGTTCCCGGGCACGTGCACCGTGACTACGACGAGTGGCGATCGCTGATCGTCAACGAGGCGGCCCTGGCGCACCCGCAGCTGCTGCTCACCCGCGGCGATCGGGTGATCGGCGTCGCGCTCGGCCGCGTGTTCTCCGACGGCACCGGATGGATCGCGCAGTTGGCCGTGGCCGCCGACGAACGGGGCCACGGTTTCGGACGCTCGCTGCTCCTCGCCGCCCTGCGCGCCCGGGCCGACGAGGGCGCGACCCAGCTCGGCCTCGCCGTCGAGGCCGAGAACCGCGCGGCGCTGCGGCTCTACCTCGACGCCGGGCTGAAGGTCGACCGGGAATGGCAGACCTTCGAGAAGTAGGCGCGGCAGGCAACACTTCGGCCCCGGGCCGCGTCGTCCAGATGTGAGCGCCGAATTCGAGGACGTCGTGCGGGCCGAGCTGCCCGGCCTCGTCCGCCACGCGACGGCCCCGTGCGGCGACCCCGACCAGGCCCGCGACCTCGTGCAGGAGGTGCTCGCCCGGGCCCTGTCCCGGTGGGGCCGGGTGGGGGCGACCGACCGTCCGGCCGCGTACCTCATGCCGATGGTCACCAACGAGTTCGTGTCGTGGCGCCGCCGCCGGCCTCGACCGGGCCCAGGTGCTGCGCATGGCCGGGACGCTCACGGTCAAGGACGTGAGCAACCCCGGCGTGGGGTGTATGCGGGCCGGCTGCGCTCAGTGCGCGGCGTCGTGCCAGGTGGCGCCGACGCCGACGGAGACGTCCATCTCGACGTCGCCGAGGTCGACTGCGGCCTTCATCTGCTCGCGGACGAGCTGCTCGACGGCCTCGCGCTCGCCCTCGGCGATCTCGAGGACGAGCTCGTCGTGCACCTGCAGCAGCAGCCGCGACCGGTGGCCGCCCTCGGCCAGCGCCCGGTGCACGCCCAGCATGGCCACCTTGATGATGTCGGCGGCACTGCCCTGGATCGGCGCGTTGAGCGCCGCCCGCTCGGCCATCTCGCGCAGGTTGCGGTTCGTGCTGTTGAGGTTCGTGAGGTAACGACGGCGACCCATGATCGTCTCGGTGTAGCCGTCGAGCCGGGCCTTGTCGACGACGGAGCGCAGGTAGTCGCGCACCCCGCCGAAGCGGGTGAAGTACGCCTCCATCTGGCCCTTGGCCTCGTCGGTACTGATCTTCAGCTGACGCGCGAGGCCGAAGGCGCTCAACCCGTAGGCCAGGCCGTAGCTCATCGCCTTGACGCGGCGGCGCAGCTCGGGGTCGATGGCGTCGACGGGCAGGTCGAACGCGCGCGAGGCCACGAACGAGTGCAGGTCCTCGCCCGTCGTGAACGCCTCGATCAGCCCCTCGTCCTGCGACAGGTGGGCCATGATGCGCATCTCGATCTGGCTGTAGTCGGCCGTCATCAGCGACTCGAAGCCCTCGCCGACGACGAACGTCTCGCGGATGCGGCGGCCCTCGGCCGTCCGCACCGGGATGTTCTGCAGGTTCGGGTCGGTCGAACTCAACCGGCCGGTGGCCGCGATCGTCTGGTTGAAGGTGGTGTGGATGCGGCCGTGGTCGTCGACCAGCGGGATCAGCCCGTCGACGACGGACTTCAGCCGGGCGACCTCGCGGTGGCGCAGCAGCACCCCGAGCAGCTCGTCGCCGGTCTTGGCGAACAGGTCGGTGAGCGCGTCGGCGTCGGTGGTGTAGCCGGTCTTGTTGCGCTTGGTCTTGGGCAGGTCGCGCTCGACGAACAGGATCTCCTGCAGCTGCTTCGGTGAGCCCAGGTTGAACGGGCGGCCGACCATCTCGTGCGCCTGCTGCTCGACCTCGGTGACCCGCTCGCCCAGGTCGAGCTGCAGGTCGACGAGCCGGCCGGTGTCGGCGGCGATGCCGACGGCCTCCATGTCGGCCAGCACGTGCGCGAGCGGCAACTCCATGTCGACGAGCAGTTCGGCGGCGCGGCCGGCCTCGGCCAGCTGGTCGTCGAACGCCGCGGCCAGATCGTTGACGGCCGTGGCGCGGACGGTCTCGACCTCGGCGAGAGCGTCGTCCGACTCCTCCTCCCCGCCGTCGAGGGTGAGCTGCCCGGACTCCTCGACGTTGCTGCGCAGCTCGCGATGCAGGTAGCGCAGCGCCAGGTCGGCGAGGTCGAAGGCACGGGTGTCGGGTCGCAGCAGGTACGCCGCGAGCTGGGTGTCGGAGGTGACCCCGGCGAGCGTCCAGCCGTGCTGCCGCAGCGCGAGCAGCGGGCCCTTCACGTCGTGCACCGCCTTGGGAACGGCCGCGTCGGCCAGCCAGGCACCGAGGGCGGCGTCGTCCTGCGGGGTCAGCGTCTGGGGATCGACGTAGGCGGCCGACCCGTCGGCCGCCGCGACGGCGATGCCGGTCAGCGACCCGATACCCCGACCCCAGGTGCCCCTGAACGAGACCCCGGCCCGGCGGCCGGTGCGCGCGTGCTCGGCGAGCCACGGGCCGACCTCGTCGACACCGAGGCGGACGAACGCGACGTCGAAACCCTCGTCGGCCTCGGGCGCCGCCGCGGCCACGCTCTCGAACAACCGCTCGCGCAGCACGCGGAACTGCAGGTCGTCGAACAGCCGGTGCACCTCGTCGCGGTCCCACTGCTGCCGGGCCAGCGGAGCGAGTCCCCCGGACAGGTCGACGTCGATCGGGACGTCACGCACCAGCTCGGTCAGCTGCCGGTTGAGCTGGACACTGCCGACGTGCTCGCGCAACGCGTCGCCGACCTTGCCCTTGACGGTGTCGACGCGGTCGATCAGATCGCGCAGCGACCCGTACTCGCGGATCCACTTCGAGGCCGTCTTCTCCCCCACCCCCGGGATGCCGGGCAGGTTGTCGGACGGGTCGCCCCGCAGCGCCGCGTAGTCGGGGTACTGCTGCGGGTCGAGGCCGTACTTGGCCCGCACCTCGTCGGGATCGAAGCGGGTCATCTCGCTGACGCCGCGCTTGGGGTAGAGCACGGTGACGTGCTCGTCGACCAGCTGCAGCGCGTCGCGGTCGCCCGTGCAGATGAGCACGTCGGCGCCGTCGGCCCGGGCCTCGCGGGTGACGGTGGCGATGACGTCGTCGGCCTCGTAGCCGTCGACCATGATCGTCGGGATGCGCAGGGCGTCGAGCACCTCGCGGATGAGGGTGACCTGGCCGCGGAAGTCGTCGGGGGTCTCGCTGCGGCCGGCCTTGTAGTCGGCGTACATCTCGCTGCGGAAGGTCTTGCGCGAGACGTCGAACGCGACGCCGATGTGGGTCGGCTGCTCGTCGCGCATCAGGTTGATGAGCATCGAGGTGAACCCGAAGACGGCGTTGGTCGGCTGCCCGGTGGTCGTCGACATCTCGACCTCGCGCAGGGCGTAGAACGCGCGGTAGGCCAGCGAGTGACCGTCGAGCAGCAACAGCCGGGCCGTGCCGGTGACGGGCGCGGTGGTGGTGGTCACGGGCTCACTCTAGGTGGCCCCTCCGACAGCGCGGCCGGGGATGCGAGCGGTCAGGCGCCGCGGCCGAGCGCCCGCGGACGGAAGCCGGCGCGCTGACCGCGCACCGCCCGGGCCCGCCGCAGCGCCGCCATGCGGCCGGCCACGTCGGTCATGCCGAGCGACCGGCGCAGCACCGCGGTCGGCGCGATGCGGTGCACGACGAGCGGGGCGAAACCGATGCGGGCCAGGTAGCGGTTCGCCTCACGCGAGCCCGCGGCGGCGGTGGTGAGGACGTTGTCGACGCCCTCCTCGTCGGCCAGGTGGACGGCCGCGGCCAGCAGCGCACGTCCGACGCCGCGGCGGCGCTGCTGCGGGGCGACCATCAGGTGCGTCACGTGCAGCACCGGGGTCAGGTCGATCGCGCCGATCTCGTCGCGCCGGGCGGCGAGCATGCCCACCACCTCGCCGGCCTCGTCGGCCGCGATCAGCAGGGTGCGCTCGGGGCGGCACACGATGTCGCCGAGCCGCTCGCACAGGTGATCGGCGCCGGCATCGGCCAAGGGCCGGCCGCTGAAGGTGCCGCTGCTCGGGTCGACCGACTGGACCAGTGCGGCCAGGGCGTCGATGTCGTCGGCCGTGGCCGGACGGACCCGCACGTTGGCTCGTGACATCGCGATCGACTCCTGGTGTGAACGATCTCCCCGTTGCCCTCCCAAGCCGCCGGGACGGCCGCAGCGATCACACTAGGACCCGCCGCCCGCGCGCAACAGGCGGGGTGGGCAACCCGGTGGGGCGGTTGTCCGGTTCTGGCCACGAGACCGGTTCGACCGGGGCAATCCCTGCCGCGCCCTTGACGTCGGGGCACAGCCGGACGCGCCGACGGCCACCTGTCCGGATGGACAGGTGGCCGTCGGGACGTCGTGGACGCCGGCGTGCTCAGGCGCTCTCGCTGATCTCCTCGCCGAGGTAGGCCGCCCGGACCCGCTCGTCGGCGAGCAGGTCCTTGCCCGAGCCCGAGAGCACGATCTCACCGGTCTCGAGCACGTAGCCGTAGTCGGCCATCGACAGCGCCTGGGAGGCGTTCTGCTCGACCAGCAGGACGGTGACCCCCTGGTCGTTGATCTCCTTCACGATCTCGAAGATCTGCGCCACGATCAGCGGCGCCAGACCCATCGACGGCTCGTCCAGCAGCAGCAGGCGCGGCTTGCCCATGATCGCGCGGCCGATCGCGAGCATCTGCTGCTCGCCGCCGGACAGCGTGCCCCCCAGCTGGTTGATGCGCTCGCCGAGGCGAGGGAACATCTCGAGCACCCGCTTCATGTCGGCCGGGTCGGGACGCTTGAACCGGAACGCGCCCATCTCGAGGTTCTCGCGCACCGTCATGCGCGGGAACACGTGCCGGCCCTCGGGCACGTGGCAGATCCCGAGCTCGATCAGCGTGTGGGCGGGGATGCCGTCGATGCGCACCCCGTCGAACACGACCGAGCCCGCACTCGGGCGCATCATGCCCGACACGGTCTTCTGGGTCGTCGTCTTGCCCGCGCCGTTCGCGCCGAGCAGCGCGACGATCTTGCCCTCCTCGACGGAGAAGCTGATGCCCTTGATCGCCTTGATCGCGCCGTAGCTGACCTCGAGGTCGGTGACGTCGAGAAAACTCATCGGGACTCCCCCTGGGTGTCACTCGTCTCGACCGGTTCGGTGCTGCCCAGGTAGGCCGCGATGACGGCCGGGTCGCGCTGGATGTCGTGCGGCAACCCCTCGGCGATCTTCTGACCGAAGTTGAGCACGACGATGCGGTGCGCGACCGACATGACGAGCTTCATGTCGTGCTCGATGAGCAGGATGCCGACGCCGCGCTCGACGTTGATCTGTCGGATCAGGTCGGCGAGGTCGCGCTTCTCGGCCGGGTTGGTGCCGGCAGCCGGCTCGTCGAGCAGGATCACGCCGGGGTCGGTGCCCAGCGCCCGCGCGATCTCGAGGCGCCGCTGCTCGCCGTAGGCCAGCGAGCCCGCGAGCTCGTTGGCGCGCTTGGCGAGCCCGACCTCGGTGAGCAGCGCGAACGCCTTCTGCGTGCTGTCCTTCTCCTCGCGCCGCTGGCGCGGCAGGCCGAGCATCGCCCCGATGGGGCCGGAGCGCATGCGGGTCTCGACCCCGACCTTGACGTTCTCGATCGCGGTCAGCGCCGGGAACAGGCGGATGTTCTGGAACGTGCGGGCGATGCCCAACTGGTTGACCTTGTACGGCTTGCGGCCCAGCACGTCCAGCGGACGGCTGTCGACGCGCGGCTTGGCGAGCACGCTGCCCTGCTGCGGGGTGTACACCCCGGTCAGCGAGTTGAACAGCGACGTCTTGCCCGCACCGTTCGGCCCGATGATCGCCAGGATCTCGCCGCGGCGCATCTGCAGCGACACGTCGTTGAGGCTGACCACGCCGCCGAAACGCAGCGTCAGGTTGCGGACGTCGAAGACGAGGTCCTGGGACGCCGCGGGCGCGTCGTCCCCCGGCTTCTTGGTCGTGTCGACGTTCGTCACGGCGTGCTCCCCACTGCGCCGGCCGCCGGGACGGCGCCCGCGGTATCGGGTGAACTCTCGTGGGCCTCGAGTTCGGCGGCCCGGCGCTTGGCCGGGATGAGACCCTGCGGACGGAAGATCATCGTGGCGAGCAACACCGCGCCGACCCACATCTGCTTGTCCGATTCGGGGACCTGGTCCTCGAGGAACACCGGCAACCAGGTCAGCGTGGCCGCACCGGCGATGGCGCCCGGCAGCGAGCCCGCACCGCCGAACACCACGTAGGCCACGATCAGCGTCGAGTAGATGAAGGTGAAGCTCTCCGGGCTGATGTAGCCGATCTGACTGCCGTAGAACACGCCGGCGATACCGGACGTCGACGCACCGACCGCGAACGCCAGCAGCTTGATGCGGAAGGTGTTGACGCCACTGGCCTCGGCCGCGACCTCGTCCTCGCGGGTCGCCGCCCACGCACGTCCGATGCGGGAGTGCTCGAGGCGACGGAACGCGAGCACCACGATCACGATCAGCACCAGCAGCAGGTACCAGTACTGCAGGATCGCCGACCCGGACGACACGCCCCACTCGAAGCGGTGGAACCCGAGGTCGAGAACCGGCGGCGGGATCGGGTGCGTACCCAGCTCGGGGTCGGTGTTCGTGCCCTGCGGGCCGCCGGTGATGCCGTCCGCCTGGTTGGCCGCGGTGTAGATGATCTCACCGAAGCCGAGGGTGACGATGGCGAGGTAGTCGCCGCGCAACCGCAGCGTCGGCGCACCCAGCAGCACACCGGCGATCAGACAGATGACGATGGCGAACGGGATCGCGACGAGCGGGCTGAACTGCAGCCAGCTCGGCGGGTCGACCGGCAGGGAGCCGGTGAAGTACGCCGTCGTGTACGAGCCGATCGCGTAGAAGGCGATGAAGCCGAGGTCGAGCAGACCGGCCCAGCCGACGACCACGTTGAGGCCGATCGCCAGCAGCACGTAGACGCCGATCTGCGTCACCAGCACCGACTGCCACTGCGCGGTGGCCGTCGGCGGGTAGAACAGCGCGGCGGCGACCGCGATGAGCAGCATCGTCTTCGTCGCACCCTGGGCGGTCAGGAACCCGCCCTTGTCGGACGACTCGATGACGCGCTCGCGGCCCTTCTCGTCGACGACGACCTCGTCGCCGGTGCGGCGGCGGGTGGCCACGACGAGACCGGCGGCGCCGACGAGGAAGAACCCGCCGCACGCCATCCAGCCGCCGGTGCCGAGGTTCTGCCACGGACCGGTCGCGCCGTCGAAGCCGAGCTTCGAGCCGCCGGTGCGCACCTTCGACGCGACGTCGGAGTAGTCATGCATCACGAACAGCGTGTAGACGGTGCCGATCAGGCCCAGGACCGCGGCGACCCAGCCCAGCACCGACCGGCGCAGGAAGCAGGCCGCGGCGGCCACCACGACCAGCACGACGAACAGCACGTACGCCGCCCAGCCGAAGTAGGCGTCGGTGTACTGCTTCACGCCCTGACCGTCGAAGACGTCCGACAGGTCGCCGAAGCGGGAGTTCAGATTCGACGGCGAGAACCAGACGGCCCGTACCAGCGCGATGAACCCGACGACGAGACCGAGCACGACCAGGGCCGCACCGGGACGCCAGCCGAGCACGGCGTTGACGAAGCGCTTGCTCTGCGCGTGCTGCTCCTTGGTCTGCGCGACGATCACACCGGCCATGACCATGATCAGGTAACCGATGATCGCGACACCGAAGCCGAGCGAGTGGTCGTCGTTGCCCGACACGTCGACGACGTCGGAGTGGCAGACGTAGCTCAGCACCGCACCGATGACGGCCAGGACCACGCCGGCCCAGGCCGCCGGACGGAACCCGGTCACGATGGTCACGCCGATGGCGACGAGCGCCACGACGACCAGCGCCCAGGCGAGCCACCCGAAGTAGGCGGACGTGACCGCGCTGACGGCCGGGGTCTCGGAGACCAGATCGCCCAACGGGCCGAACTTGCCGTCGGCGATGCCGTCCAACCAGTTCAGCAGCGTGTACGACGCGACGACGGCGAGCGTGCCCGAGGCCAGCGGCCACACGCCGGGGCGTCCGATGAACGGCTTGACCTTCGGCCAGTACGTCACCGCGAAGAACAGCAGCACGCCGATGGCGAGGAACACCACGATGCGCGGGTTCAGCACCGCCTTGTGGAACGCGACGCCGAAGTCGTTCTTGCTGCCCTGCTGCTTGCCGACCATCATCGCCAGCACCACGCCCGCGGCGAGGCAGGCGATCAGGCGCTTGACCCAGCCGGGCAGGCCCTTGCGGCGCTCGGCCGCGATGATGCGGCGCGCGTCCTCGGGCGGCGGTCCCGCCGGCGGCTGGGTCGGCTTTTCGATGTCGATGCTCATGCCGCGTCCTCGCTTCGCTCCGGGCGACGGCACGAGACTCCCAGTGCGCTGTGCCTCTGATTCGCTCGCTGACGCTCGCTCATGCCGCTCTCCCGATCCGCTCGCCGAGGATGCCGGTCGGACGGAACATCAGCACCAGGACCAGCACCACGAAGGCAACGGCCTGCGACCAGCCGATGCCGATCCACGGGGTCGAGACCCACGGTGCCGTCGGCACCAGGCTCTCGACGATGCCCAGCAACATGCCGCCGACCATCGCGCCGCGGACGTTGCCGATACCGCCGAGCACGGCGGCGGCGAACGCGGCGATGCCGGTCTGGAAGCCCATGGTGTTCGCGAAGTTGTACTGCAGGCCGAACATGAAACCAGCAGCGCCGCCCAGCAGGCCGCCGATGACGAAGGTGCGCGAGATGGCGCGGTCGATGTCGACGCCCATCAGCGCCGCGGTCGGGGCGTCCTCGGCGATGGCCCGGATGGACTGGCCCAGCTTCGTCTTGTTGACCAGCAGGTCGAGGCCGATCATCAGCACGATCGCCGACACGATGATCACGAGCGGGAACACCTGCACCGACGCCCCGCCGATGCTGAAGACCTCGTTGTCCTTCGCGAAGAAGTCCGGGAACGTGTTGCCGCGTTCGTTGGTGAACATCTTGCCGGCGAACTGCGAGAGGAAGAACGAGGCGCCGATGGCGCTGATGAGGAACACCAGCCGTGGCGCACCACGCTTGCGGAGGGGCCGGTAGGCGACCCGTTCGAGCGTCCACGCGATGCCGCCGCCGCTCAGCGCGCCGCCGAGCAGGCCCGCGGCGATCACGAACGGCACGAGGATCGACGCGACGTGGTTGTCGTCCCCGACGAGGAAGTTGACGACGATGTAGCTGCCGAACGCGCCCGACATGAACACCTCGCTGTGCGCGAAGTTGATCAGTTGCAGGACGCCGTACACGAGCGTGTACCCGAGGGCGATCAATGCATACATCGATCCCCGGGTCACCCCGTCGACCAGGTAGGTCAGGAACGTTTCCAAAGTCGCTCTCCGTGACGATCAGCAGGAAGGGGGTGCCGGGTCCCGGCGCTCCGCGTACCGCAGCGCGACCGGCGGCGGCGAGATGCCGGTCGAACATGGTGGCGGGGGCGCACCCGGTTACCGGGCACGCCCCCGCCGTCGTTCATGGAACTACTTGGCGTCGGCGATGTCCCCGACGAGCTGGATCTTGCCGTTCTTCTGCACGTACAGGTTCACCGTGGCCTGCGCGACCTCACCGTTGGACTGGAACTTGACGGTGGTGGTGATGCCCTGGAAGTCGAGCTTGCCGATGGCCTCGTTGACGGCCTCGCGGGTGAGCGCGGTGGTGCCGGCGATCGACTTCATGGCCTCGATGAGCGCGTTGGTGGCGTCGAACGCCTCCGGCGAGTACGTCGAGGACGGGGCGTTGAACTTCTTCTGGTAGTCGGTGTTGAAGGTCTTCGCCGCCTCGGGCGCGGTCGGCGCCGTGGCGTCGAGGCAACCGCACGCGAAGTAGTAGTTGTTGCCCGCCGCGCCGGCAGCATCGGTGAAGACCGACGACTTGCCGCCGTTGCCCGAGATGCGGAAGCCCTTGTAACCGGCCGTGGTGAGCGCGCGGGTCAGCTGGGCCGCCTGCGCGTCGTAACCGCCGTAGTACATCGCCTGGGCCTTGGAGGCCACGACCTGCTGGGCGATGGTGGGGTAGTTCTGGGTGTTCTGCTGCGGCAGCGAGGCGTTGGTCAGCTTGACCTTGCCCTTGAGGTTGGCGCGCACGACGTCCGCGACACCCTTGCCGTAGGTGGTGGCGTCGTCGATGACGAAGACGCTCTTGTACTTCTTGGCCAGGTACTCGGCGGTCGCCTTGCCCTCGACACCGTCGGTCGGGACGATGCGGTGGAAGGTCGTGAAGCCGGACTTGGTGAGGTCCTCGTTGGTCGCCGACGGGCTGATGAGGCCCATGCTGGCGGCCGCGTAGGCCTTGCCGGTCGCGGCGGTCGGGCCGGAGAAGGCCGGGCCGACGACGCCGAGGACGGACGTGTCCTGGATCAGCTTCTGGGCAGCGGCCGGGGCCTTGGTGTCGACGCCACCGTCGTCGGCCTGCGCGACCTTCAGGGTGAAGCCGAGGTCGCCCTTGGCGTTGGCCTGCGCGACCGCGAGCTCGACGGCGTTGACCTCGTTGATGCCCAGCTGCTTGTTGTCGCCGGTGAGGGCGCCCTGGAAGCCGATGCTGAAGGTCTTGCCCGCGTTCGGGCCGGCGCCGCCGCCGTTGCTGGAGGACTTGCCACCGCCGCCGCCGAGGCCGCCGCCTCCGCTGGACTTGCCGCCGCCGCCCGAGTCGCTGCCGCAGCCGCTCAGGGCCATCGATCCGGCCGCGGCGAGAGCCACCATGCCGGTCACTAGACGAAATCGCACTACAAAGCCTCCTGTGAGGGCTGTCATGAACCTCGGTCGTCCTGGATACGTCCGACCGGCTGCCGGGACGTTAGCCGATCACGACACCCGCCGGAACACTGCCGAACGGCCTTCGTTCGCGTCGTGACCAAATCTCAACCACGGACGCGCCCGGTTTGTCGGGGTTACGCCTCGGTAGCGGCGTCCGGGGTGGCGGTGTGCGAGGACGGCGCCTCCGCGGCGGCGGCGTCCGCCGGCTGGTCGTCACCGGAGAGGATCAGCTCGGCCACGACCTTCATCGGACGGCGGTTGTCCATCGCCGCGCGCTGGATCCACCGGAACGCCTCGGGCTCGGACAGGCCGTGCTCGGTCATGAGCGCGCCCTTGGCGCGCTCGATGAGCTTGCGGGTCTCGAGGCGGTCCTTGAGCCCGGTCACCTCGTCCTCGAGCGCACGCATCTCGGCGAAGCGGGTCGTCGCCATCTCGATGGCGGGAAGCAGGTCGCGCTTCTGGAACGGCTTGACGAGGTAGGCCATCGCCCCCGCGTCGCGGGCGCGCTCGATCAGGTCGCGCTGGCTGAAGGCGGTCAGCATGACGACCGGCGCGATGCGCTTCTCGGTGATCTGCGCGGCCGCGGCGATGCCGTCGAGCTTCGGCATCTTGATGTCGCAGATGACCAGATCGGGGTCGAGCTCGGTCGCGAGCGCGACGGCCTGCTCGCCGTCGGCGGCCTCGCCGACGACGTCGAGACCCTCCTCCTCGAGCATCTCGCGCAGGTCGAGGCGGATGAGCGCCTCGTCCTCGGCGATCAGGACGCGCAGGCCCTGCTGCGGCGAGGGATCGGACGGTGCGGCAGACATGGGGCGGTCTCCGATCAGGCCGACATCGTTGGCGACGAGTGCGAGAGCCAAGATTAGCCGGGTTACGATTTCCAACACATCACGCCCCTGTGATGGAACCGGGAGACATGGCGTCCTCAAAAGGCGCTGCCGAAAGGCGTGTGGGTTCGAGTCCCACCGGGGGCACCGAAACTGTCGTGGGTCCGAGGCACAGTCGGGCCATGTACCCGCTCGAAGTGCGTGAACTCGCCCGTCGGCGGGTGGCCGCGGGCGAAACCACGGTGGCGGTGGCCGCGGACCTCGGGGTCTCGCAGAAGGCCGTGTGGCGCTGGGCCCGTGGCGAGTTCGCGTCCGACGACTCGTCGAGTGCCCGATGCCCTCTCGCCGACGGCGGCCCGCCCGCGGGGCCCTACTCCTACCTCCTCGGCCAGTACCTCGGCGACGGCCATCTCGTCACCGGCTCGCGGGTGCCCACGCTGCGCATCTACACCTGCACCGACTACCCGGGCATCGTCGACGAGACCTGCGCTGCGGTCCTCGCCGTCCGGGGGTCCGAACCGGCCCGACTGCGCGCGGCGCACACCGACCGGATGATCAAGATCCGGTCCTACTGGAAGCACTGGCCCTGCCTCTTCCCGAAGCACGGGCCGGGCATGAAACACACCCGTCCGATCGTGCTGGCCGAGTGGCAGCGGGCGATCGTCGACGAGCACCCGTGGCCGCTGATCCGGGGCCTGATCCACTCGGACGGCTGCCGCGTGATCAACCGCGTCGTGGTCCGGGGGGTCACGTACCGCTACCCGCGTTACTTCTTCAGCAACACGTCCACCGACATCCTCGCGATCTTCGGGGCGGCGTGCGATCGCGTCGCGGTGGCCTGGCGCCGCAACCTGCCGAACTCGATCTCGATCGCGAAACGCGAGGCGGTGGCGCTGATGGACGAGCACGTGGGCCCCAAGTGCTAACCCGGCAGTTGCGTGACCTCGATCTGCTGGTCGGGCGTGAAGCGGAACGCGGTGATGCCGACGAGCGCTCCGGTACCGCGGTCGACCGAGACGACGTAGACGAACGCATCGTGGTTCAGCGGCCCGACGGTGAGGCTCGAGGCGAAGGTGCGGTCGACGGCCTCCTCGCCCGGCGCGCCGCCGGCCGAGCCGCCGGTGAACTGGCTGCCGTCCCCGCCGTCCGGCAGCGGCACCGTGACCGGCCCGTCCTGCCGGTGCGTGTGTCCGGTCAGCGCGAGGGTGGCGTGTCCGCACCCCTGCTGCAGGGCCTGGTCTCCCACCTGCGGGTCGTGGGCCACCACGATCAGCGGCTTCTGGTCGTCGCACGCGCGTTGCGCGATGCCCTTCGCCTGCTTCTGCAGCGCCGCGGTCCGCGCGGCGGCGCTCGCCGGACGGATGCCCTCGCCGTACCGGCTGGTGCGGGGGTCGGGGCTGCCGACGAACCGCAGGCCGTCGGTCTCGACGACCGTCGGCCCGCCGGGGTCGTCCGCGTCGTCGAGCACCTTCATGCCCTGGTCGCGCTCGGCCGCGATGGTGGTCGGCGAGTCGTGGTTGCCCCCGGCCATCACGTCCGTCACGTCGGCCCGCTTCGACTGCTGGGCCAGGCCGCGCGTGCACGCCGACTCGAAGGCGAACGTGCCGCTGAACGCGTCGTCCCCGGCGCTCACCAGGGTGTGCACGCCCAGCTTCTCGAGCAGCGTGACGGTCACCCGGTCCATGCCCGTGTTGCAGTGCCGGTCGGTGACGAACCCGAAGTGCGCGACGTCGAACTCGCCCTCGGCACCGGACGGGGCGCCGGACTGCACGGACGGCGAGCCCGACGCGGCCGCTGCGTTCGGCGTCTCCCCCGGCAGGGTCACCGGGTCGGCCTGCAGTCGGGCGACGAGTCTGTCGCGCAGCTTGTCGTAGTAGGAATCGGTCTGCCCGGCGTAGGTGCGGATGTAGTCGCGGGCCGCGACCAGCACGGGTGCGAGCAACCCGCTGACCTCCACGTCGCGCAGCGGGGTGTCGGCGAGCACCGGGTTGCCCTCGACCTGCTGGCGCGCCGGCAGGTGCGAGCGCGCCGACGGCAACTGCGCGATCGCCAGCACCACGACCGCGGCCGCCGCCGCCCGCACCGTCCAGAGTCGTTCCCGCCGCAGGTAGGCGCGGGTGGTCGCCCGCGCGGCACCGTCCGGGTCGTGCACCGCGTCGTAGCGCGTGCGCCACCGCCGGTAGGCCCACCGCGCGACGACGACGAGCAGCGCCGTCGCCGCGCCCGCGACCATCCAGCGCACGAAGTGCCAGATCATCTCGTGGCGGATGTCGCTGACCAGCTGTTCGGGGTCGCTGTAGGCGGCGACGTACGCCGGCAGCACGTCGGTGTTGACCTTGCCGTCACGCACGAGTTGGGAGGCGTCGAAATCGAGGGTTGCGCGCACCCCGACGGGCTCGCCGAGCACGGCACGGTCGGTGGCGCGCGTCAACGTCACCACTCCGGTGACGCCCACCTGGTCGACGGTGCGCCCCGGTTCGAGCCGGATGCGGGCATCGCTGCCGGCGATCTCGACGTGCGCCGGCGTCAGCACCCCGACGACGACACCGACGAGTGCGCCGACGACGGCCACGAGCATCACGAGCAGCACCCGGCCGGCCCGGCGCCGTCCGTCGCTCCGCCCTGTCTGCGTCATCGCTCACGACAGTAATAGCGTCGCCCGGGTGAGCGAGCCGAAGGACCCCGCCGACAACTCCGCCGACAACTCCGCCGACAACTCCGCCGACAGCCCGACCGATGACCCGACGGATGACCCGACCGATGACTACGCCGGCGCCACCGTGCCGCACATGACCGCGGACGAGTTCCGCCGGCAGGGGCATGCAGTCGTCGACTGGATCGCCGACTACCACGAGCGGCTCGAGTCGTTCCCCGTGCTGGCGCAGGTCGCGCCCGGCGACGTCCGCGCCACGCTGCCGGCGGCTCCGCCCGAGACCGGCGAACCGTTCGACGCCGTGCTCGCCGACCTCGACGCGTGCGTGCTGCCCGGCATCACGCACTGGCAGCACCCGTCGTTCTTCGCGTACTTCCCCGCCAACGTGAGCGGCCCGGCGATCCTCGGCGACCTGATCGCGTCCGGGCTCGGCGTGCAGGGCATGCTCTGGGCCACCTCGCCCGCGGCGACCGAGCTCGAGACCCATGTGCTCGACTGGCTGGCCGACCTGCTCGACCTGCCCGCCCGGTTCCGGTCGTCCGGCACGGGCGGCGGCGTCATCCAGCACACCGCCTCGGACGCCGCGTTGGTGGCACTGGTCGCGGCGCTGCACCGGGCCAGCGGCGGGCGCACCGAGAGCGATGGCACCGGCAGCGGTGGGTTCACCGTGTACACCTCGCACCAGACCCACTCGTCGGTCGCGAAGGCGTGCCGGCTCGCGGGTCTGGGCACGCAGCGGCTGCGCCTCGTCGACGTCGACCCCGCCGGCCACGCCGCCCGGCCCGAGCATCTGCGGGAGCTCATCGCGGCCGACGTCGCCGCCGGGCTCACGCCGGCGCTCGTGGTCGCCGCCGTCGGCACCACCGGCACCGGTGCCGTCGACCCGGTGCCCGAACTGGCGACGATCGCGCGGGACGCCGGCGCATGGGTGCACGTCGACGCGGCGTGGGCCGGTGTCGCCGCCGTCGCGCCCGAGTTCCGGTACCTCAACGCGGGGCTGGACCTCGTCGACTCGTACGCCACCAACCCGCACAAGTGGCTGCTGACCAACTTCGACTGCGACACGTTCTGGGTCGCCGACCGCACCGCGCTCGTCGGCGCGCTGTCGATCCTGCCCGAGTATCTGCGCAACGCGGCCAGCGAATCGGGCGAGGTCATCGACTACCGCGACTGGCACGTGCCGCTCGGCCGGCGCTTCCGAGCCCTCAAGCTGTGGGCGGTCATCCGCTGCTACGGCGCCGAAGGCCTTCGCGCACATGTGCGCAAACATGTCGCGCTCGCCCGGGAGTTCGCGGCCCGGGTCGCGTCCGACGACCGGTTCGAGCTGGCCGCACCGGTGTCGTTGTCGCTGGTGACGTTCCGGCTGCGGGCCGGCGACGACGCCACGCGCACCCTGATGGACACCGTCAATGCCTCGGGGCGCATGTACCTGACCCACACCGTGGTGAACGGCGCCGTCGCGCTGCGCCTGGCGATCGGCTCGCCGTGGACCGAGCGGCGACACGTCGAGGCGGCGTGGGAGCAGCTGCGCTCGACCGCGTGAACCTCAGGCGCGGGAGCGCACCCTGATCATGCCCTCCTGCACCACCGACGCCAGCTGAACGCCGTCGCGGGTGAAGAACCGTCCCGAGGCGAGGCCCCGTCCGCCCGACGCCGACGGCGAGGACGACGCGTAGAGGAACCACTCGTCCGCCCGGAACGGCCGCTCGAACCACACCGCGTGGTCGAGCGAGGCGATCGCGATCTCGTCGATGTCCACCGCCAGCGCGTGCCGGGCGAGCACCGCGTCGAGCAGCGTCATGTCCGAGGCGTAGGTCAGCACGCACGCGTGCAGCAGCGGGTCGTCGGGCAGCACGCCGTCGGCCCTCATCCACACCCGGCTGATGCCGTCGCGCGGACCCTTCTCCCGCTGCGCCCAGGTGGGGTCGTCGGCGAAACGCAGGTCGATCGGCTTCGGCATCTGCCGCCAGTGGTCGATCGCCTGGCTGCTCTCGCCGAACCGGTTCGTGATGCGCGGCAACGACTCGGGGTCGGGCGCGTCGGGCATCGGCGACTGGTGGTCGATGCCGTCCTGCTGCAGCTGGAACGACGCCGACAGCGAGAAGATCGTCTGCCCGTTCTGCATGGCGATGACGCGTCGCACCGAGAACGAGCGTCCATCGCGGACGCGGTCGACCTCGTACACGATCGGTTTGGTCGAGTCGCCGGCCCGGATGAAGTACGAGTGCAGCGAGTGCACGTGCCGGTCGGGATCGACGGTGCGCCCCGCCGCGACCAGGGCCTGCCCGGCGACCTGGCCGCCGAACACGCGCAGCCAGCGGGTGCGCATGCTCTGCCCGCGGAAGATGTCCTGCTCGATCGGCTCGAGGTCGAGCAGGGCTACGAGCGTGTCGACCGCCGGCTGACCCTCGAGCCCGTCGGTGGCCGGGTCACCCATGCCGCAGGACGTCCCCGATGTGGTGCACCCGGATCGTGTTCGTGGCGCCCGGGGTCGACGGCGGCGTGCCCGCCACCACGATGACCAGGTCGTGGGGGTGGCACACGCCGCGGCTGACGAGCGCGGAGTCGACCTGGCGCACCATGTCGTCGGTGGTGTTGACCGTCCACACGAGGTGCGCCTCGGCGCCCCAGAGCAGCGCCATCTGCCGTTGCACGGACTCGAGCGGCGTGAACACGAGCAGGCGCTGCGCCGGCTGCAGCCGCGACAGCCGCCGCGCGGTGTCGCCGGTCTGCGTGAACGCCACCAGCGCCACGGCGCCGAGCGAGTCGCCGATGTCTCGGGCCGCCTTGACCAGCGCGCCGCCGGACGTGCGCGGGTTGTGCTGCAGGCCGCCGGCGCGCGGCCCGGAGTCCTCGACGGACCTGATGATGCGGGCCATCGTGGCGACCGCCTGCACCGGGTAGCGGCCCACACTCGTCTCGCCCGAGAGCATCACGGCGTCGGCGCCGTCGATGACCGCGTTGGCGACGTCGGACGCCTCGGCACGGGTGGGGCGCGAGTGCGTGATCATCGACTCGAGCATCTGGGTGGCCACGATGACCGGCTTGGCGTTGTCGCGGCAGATCTGCACCGCCCGCTTCTGCACGACGGGCACCTGCTCGAGCGGCATCTCGACGCCGAGGTCGCCGCGGGCGACCATCATGCCGTCGAAGGCGAGCGCGATCTCCTCGAGCCGGTCGACCGCCTCGGGCTTCTCGAGCTTCGCGATCACGGGGACGTGGACGCCGACCTCGTCCATGACGTGGTGCACGAGCTTGACGTCCTCGGGATTGCGCACGAACGACAGCGCGACGAAGTCGACACCGAGGCGCAGCGCGAACTCGAGGTCGGCGGAGTCCTTGTCGGACATCGCCGGCACGCTCACCGCCACGCCGGGCAGCGACAGGCCCTTGTTGTTGCTGACCACGCCGCCCTCGGCGACGTCGCAGACGACGTCCGTGCCGTTCTCGACGTCGACCGCGATGAGCGCGACGTTGCCGTCGTCGACGAGCAGCCGGTCGCCGGGGCGGACGTCCTCGGCGAGCTGCTTGTACGTCGTCGAGACGCGGTCGTGGTCGCCCTCGACGTCCTCGACGGTGATGCGCACGCGCTCGCCCGTGGCCCAGGTGACCGGCCCGTCGGCGAAGCGGCCGAGGCGGATCTTGGGGCCCTGCAGGTCGGCGAGCACGGCCACGTTGCGGCCGGCCGCCTTCGCGGCGTCCCGGATCTCACGGTACCGGCGGCCGTGGTCGGCGTGCTCGCCGTGGCTGAAATTGAGGCGGGCGACGTCCATGCCCGCCTCGACGAGGGCACGGGCCCGCTCCGGTGTGTCGGTCGCGGGACCGAGGGTGCAGACAATCTTCGCGCGCCGGATCACGCTGCTCAGCCTAGGCGGTCGCGGTGCGCTCGGACAGCAAACGCTTCCGGAACGTCAGCGGCCGCGCGGTGCCCGGGCGAGCCAGACCAGCGCCAGCACCGGCAGCACGGCAGGCAGGAACCCGTACCCGCTGCCGTAACCCGACCAGACGGTCGTGTCCGGGAAGTCGCGGCGGACGGTCCAGCTGAGCGTGCCCACCACGAGCACGCCCACGAGTTCGATGCCGCACGCGACCCAGGCCAGTGGACGCGCCCCGCCGAGCAGCGCGACGAACGCGACCACGTAGATGACGGCCGCGACCGCCGACAGCACGTACGCCAGCGGCGCGTCGGAGTACTTGGTGACGAGTTCGAACGACGCGCGGCCGGTGGCCGCCACCGCCAGCACCCCGTAGAAGAAGACGAGCACCCGGCCCGGTCCGGTGCGCAGCGCCCGGCGGTCAGCCACCGGGCGTCCAGAGCTGGTCGACCCGGGCGAACAGCACGGCCACGACCACCGCGCCGACGGCGATGATCACCGGACCCCAGCGCGAGCGCTCGAACAACCCCACCAGCACGGCTGCCGGCATGATCAGCACGAGGCCGATCAGGTAGGAGATGGCCAGGGCGAGCGACGACGTGCGGTGCCCGCCGGCCAGGTCGACGACGCGGACGGCGACGTAGGCGAGCACCGCCAGCTCGAGCAGCCCGGCGATCACCACCTCGCGGGTGTCGGCCGCCTCGTCGCGCCGGTAGCACCACGCGGCGTCGACGACGACCGCGAGCGCGAGTACCAGCGCGACCACCGTCGCGACGAGCACCATCGCCATTCCTCCGCTTCCCGGCCCGACCGGCTGTGACACGCCGGCGTGTCCACCACCGTTCCAGCCGGGAAGGCGTGGTGCGGCGGCGGGTCAGCCCTTGGCCGCCGCCATCACCGCGGCGTCGACGTCCTCGCCGTTCGCCTCGGCCCGCTTGGTCGCCTCGACGACCTTCGCGAAGTCGCGCGGGACGACCGCGGTGAAGCGCGCGACGGCCGACGGCCAGTCGGCGAGCAACGCGGCGGCGACCGGCGAGTCGGTGTGGGCGTGGTGCGCGGCGACGATCGAGCGCAGCCGCTCGGACTCCTCGTCCGGGACCGGCGCGAGATCGACCAGCTCGCGGTTCACGAGGTCGGTGTCGAGGTCGAGCACGTACGCCCAGCCACCCGACATGCCCGCGCCGACGTTGCGGCCCGTCTCGCCGAGGATGACCGCGGTACCGCCGGTCATGTATTCGAGCGCGTGGTCGCCCACGCCCTCGGACACCACCGTGGCGCCGGAGTTGCGGACGCAGAACCGCTCCCCCACGACGCCGCGCAGGTAGATCTCGCCCGCCGTGGCCCCGTAGGCGATGACGTTGCCCGCGATGACGTTGCGTTCGGCGACGAACGGGGCGTTCTCGTCCGGGCGGACGGCGATGACGCCCCCGGACAAGCCCTTGCCCGCGAAGTCGTTGGTGTCCCCGTACAGCCGCAGCGTGATGCCGCGCGGCACGAACGCGCCGAACGACTGCCCGCCCGACCCCCGGAACGTCACGTCGATCGTGCCGTCGGGCAGACCCGCGGCTCCGTAGCGCCGGGACACCAGCGAGCCCAGCATCGTGCCGACCGTGCGGTTGACGTTGCGCACCGGCAGCTCGAGCTTGACGGGCGAGCCGTCGAGCAGCGCGCCCTCGCACAGCTGGATCAGCGTGTTGTCGAGCGCGGCGTCGAGGCCGTGGTCCTGCTCGCGGGAGCGGTGCAGCGTCTGGCGGTAGGGGTTGGCCGGCACGGACAGGATCGGCGACAGGTCGAGACCGTCCGCCTTCCAGTGCTCGATGGCCTTGGCCGTGTCGAGCACCTCGACGTGACCGATCGCCTCCTCCAGCGAGCGGAACCCGAGCTGCGCGAGCAGCTCGCGCACCTGCTGGGCGATGAACTCGAAGAAGGTGACGACGAACTCGGGCTTGCCGCTGAAGCGCTCGCGCAGCACCGGGTTCTGGGTGGCGACGCCGACCGGACAGGTGTCGAGGTGACAGACGCGCATCATGATGCAGCCCGACACGATGAGCGGTGAGGTGGCGAAGCCGTACTCCTCGGCGCCGAGCAGCGCGGCGATCACGACGTCCTTGCCGGTCTTCATCGCGCCGTCGACCTGCACCGTGATGCGGTCGCGCAGGCCGTTGAGCAGCAGCGTCTGCTGGGTGTCGGCGAGGCCGAGCTCCCAGGGCAGGCCGGCGTGCTTGAGCGAGGTCAGCGGCGCGGCGCCCGTCCCCCCGTCGTGGCCGGAGATGAGCACGACGTCGGCGTGCGCCTTGGACACGCCCGCGGCGACGGTGCCGACGCCCGCCTCGGACACCAGCTTGACGTGCACCCGCGCCTGCGAGTTCGCGTTCTTGAGGTCGTGGATGAGCTGGGCGATGTCCTCGATCGAGTAGATGTCGTGGTGCGGCGGCGGCGAGATGAGGCCCACGCCCGGCGTCGAGTTCCGGGTGCGCGCGATCCACGGGTAGACCTTGTAGCCCGGCAGCTGGCCGCCCTCGCCCGGCTTCGCACCCTGCGAGATCTTGATCTGCAGGTCGTCGGCGTTGACGAGGTAGTGACTGGTGACGCCGAAGCGTCCGGACGCGATCTGCTTGACGGCCGAGCGGCGCAGGTCGCCGTTCTCGTCCGGAGTGAAGCGGCGCTCGTCCTCGCCGCCCTCGCCGCTGTTCGACCGTCCGCCGAGGCGGTTCATCGCGATCGCCAGCGTCTCGTGCGCCTCGGCCGAGATGGAGCCGTAGCTCATCGCGCCGGTGGCGAAGCGGGTGACGATCGACTCGACCGGCTCGACCTCGTCGATCGGCACGGGCGGACGGTCGCCGGCCTTGAAGTCGAACAGGCCGCGCAGCGTGCCGCCCTCGCGGTTGAGGGCGTCGACCTTGTCGGCGTACTGCCGGAACACGTCGTACTGCCGCGAGCGGGTGGCGTGCTGCAGCAGGAAGACCGTCTCGGGGTTGAACAGGTGCAGCTCGCCCTCGCGACGCCACTGGTACTCGCCGCCGACGTCGAGGCGGCGGTGCGCGCGGGAGGTGTCGACGAGCGGGTAGGCGGCCTCGTGCCGCTTCTCGACCTCGGCGGCGATCTCGGTCAGCCCGATGCCGCCGAGCCGCGACGGCGTGCCGCCGAAGAACTCGTCGACGAGCGGCTGCGCGAGACCGAAGGCCTCGAACACCTGGGCGCCGGTGTAGCTCTGGATGGTCGAGATGCCCATCTTGGACATCACCTTGAGCACGCCCTTGGACAGGCCCTTGACGTAGTTGGCGATCGCCTTGTCGGCGGTGACGCCCTCGATCTGGCCCGAGGCGACCATGTCGTCGATCGTCTCGAAGGCGAGGTAGGGGTTCACCGCGGCGGCGCCGTAGCCGATGAGCAGCGCGATGTGGTGCACCTCGCGCGCCTCGCCGGTCTCGACGACGAGGCCCGCCTGCGTGCGCTGACCGGTGCGGACGAGGTGCTGGTGCACCGCGGACGTCAGCAGCAGCGCCGGGATCGGGGCGTGGTCGGGGTCGCAGTCGCGGTCGGACAGGATCAGGATGCGCACGCCCGCCTCGACCGCGGCCGAGCACTCGCGCCGCACCCGCTCGAGCGCCGCGGCCAGGGCCTCGCCGCCGCCGTGCACGCGGTAGCGGCCGTCGATGAGCTGGCAGCGGAAGCCGGGCATGTCGCCGTCGGCGTTGATGTGCCAGATCCTGGCGAGTTCCTCGTTGTCGATCACTGGGCGCGGGATGACGATCTGCCGGCACGAGGCGGGGCCCGGGTCGAGCAGGTTCAGCTCGGGGCCGATGCCGCCGGCCAGCGAGGTGACCAGCTCCTCGCGGATCGCGTCCAGCGGCGGATTGGTGACCTGCGCGAACAGCTCGGTGAAGTAGTCGAACAGCAGCCGGGAGCGCTTCGACAGCACCGCGACGGGCGTGTCGGTGCCCATGGACCCGATCGGCTCGGCGCCGGCGGTGGCCATCGGCCCGATGAGCAGCCGCAGCTCCTCCTCGGTGTAGCCGAAGATCTGCTGGCGGCGCACGACCGACTCGTGGCTGAACACGGTGCGCTCGCGGTCGGGCAGCTCACCGAGCTGGATCAGCCCGGCGTGCAGCCACTCGGCGTACGGGTGCTCGGCGGCCAGCTCGGTCTTGACCGCGTCGTCGTCGCGGATCTCGCCGCGCTCGGTGTCGACGAGGAACATGCGGCCCGGCTGCAACCGGCCCTTCGCGACCACCGTGGCGGGGTCGAGTTCGAGCACGCCCGACTCGCTGCCCAGCACGACCAGACCGTCGGACGTCTGCCACCACCGTCCCGGACGCAGGCCGTTGCGGTCGAGGACGGCACCGATCACGGTGCCGTCGGTGAAACTGACGCACGCGGGCCCGTCCCACGCCTCCATGACGCACGAGTGGAACTCGTAGAAGGCGCGGCGGTCGGCGGCCATGTCGGGGTTGTTCTCCCAGGCCTCCGGGATCATCATCAGCACCGCGTGCGGCAGCGAACGTCCGCCGAGGTGCAGCAGTTCGAGCACCTCGTCGAACGTCGCCGAGTCCGACGCGTCCGGGCTGCAGATCGGGAACAGCCGCTTGAGGTCGCCCGGGATGAGGTCGCTCTTGAGCAGCGCCTCGCGGGTGCGCATCCAGTTGCGGTTGCCGCGGATGGTGTTGATCTCGCCGTTGTGGGCGATGTAGCGGTACGGGTGCGCCAGCGGCCACGACGGGAACGTGTTCGTCGAGAACCGGGAGTGCACCAGGCCGATCGCGCTCTCGAAGCGCTCGTCGCGCAGGTCGGGGAACACCACGCCGAGCTGATCGGTGGTGAGCATGCCCTTGTAGACGAGGGTGCGGGTCGACAGCGACGGGAAGTACAGCTCCAGCTGCGCCTCGGCGGCGCGCCGCTCGGCGACCTTGCGCAGCGCGAACGCGCGCCGCTCGAGCTCCATGCCCTTGGCGCCGTCGGCGCCGCGCACGAACAGCTGGCGGAAGGCGGGCATCACGCTGCGGGCGGTGGACCCGAGGCCGTCGGTCACCGTCGGCAGGTCGCGCCAGCCGAGGACCGTGAGGCCCTCGGACGCGGCGACCGTCTCGACGAGCTCGACGACCTGCTCGGCCTCGTCGCCGGCGGGCAGGAACGCGTTGCCCACGGCGTACCCGCCGCGCTCGGGCAGCTCGAAGTCGACCACGTCGCGCAGGAAGCGGTCGGGCACCTGCACGTTGATGCCCGCGCCGTCGCCCGAGGACGGCTCGGCGCCGGCGGCGCCGCGGTGGTCGAGGTTGTGCAGTGCCGTCAGCGCCTGCTCGACGATGCGGTGCGACGCGCGCCCGTACTGGTCGGCGACGAAGGCGACGCCGCAGGCGTCGTGCTCGAACTGGGGGTCGTAGAGGCCTTGCGGCTCGGGCAGCGCGGAGAACGGCACGCGGGACTCCCGTCGGGGTCGAGTACGGCGAAGGGACGACGTCGGCCCGGGTCAGCGGCACCACATTACCTGCAGGTTTCGCGTCCGTTCACCACGGTGGCGCAGGCGTCATCTGGGCCAGGCGGCGACGAGGGCGGCCTCGAGACCGGGACGGTCGTCCTTCGCGATCTGGCGGCCCTGCGCGTCGGTGACGTAGAACGCGTCGACCACCGCCCCGGCCATCGACGAGACGCGGGCGGCGCGGATGTCCAGGCCGGCGCTCTCCAGCGCGGCGGTGATGCGCGACAGCAACCCGATCTCGTCGTCGCCGCGGAACTCGACGACGGTGGCGTCCGCGGAATCGTCGAACCAGAGGACGGTCGGCCGCCGCTGCGGGCTGCCGGCCGGGCGGCGGGAGTAGGTCTCCTCCTTCTGCCGCAGCTTCTCGGCCAGGCCGAGCTCTCCCTTGAGCGCGCGGGCCAGATCGCTGCGCAGCAGGGCCGGGTCGGGCAGCTGGCCGAAGCGCGGGTGGACGACGAACCGGTTCACGGCCATGCCGGCATGGGTGACGACGGACGCCTCGCGGACGTCCAGGGAGTGCAGGGCGAGCACTCCCGCCGTGCGGTACATGCCGCCGGGACGGTCGGGCACGGCGACGACCACCTCGGCCGCGGCGGTGTCGCCGGTGATGCGGACGGCGAGCTCCCCCGCCTCGGCCAGCTCGCGGCGCTCGTCGTCGAGCAGCACCGGCTCGGGGCCGCGGCGCCCGCCGATGGCGGCGCGGGTGCGGCGGACGAGGTCGTCGATCAGCCGCGACTTCCAGTCGCTCCAGGCCGCCGGTCCGGTGGCCGTCGCGTCGGCACGGGCGAGCACGCGCAGCAGATCGAGCAGCTCGACGGAGTCGTCCACCGACTCGCGCACGATCGTCAGCGTCATCGGGTCGCCGATGTCGCGGCGCGTCGCGGTGTTGGGCAGCAGCAGGTGGTGGCGCACGAGGCCGACCACCACCGCGAGGTCGTCGCCGGCATAGCCCATGCGGCGGGCCACGACCGCGGCCCGTTCCGCGCCGACGACCGAGTGGTCGCCGCCGGGATACCCCTTGCCGAGGTCGTGCAGCAGCGCGCCGAGCACGAGCAGGTCCGGACGGTCGACCTCGGCGTCGAACCCGGCCGCCGCCGCGGCGCACTCCAGCAGGTGCCGGTCGACGGTGTAGCGGTGCACCGGGTTGTGCTGCGCACGGCAGCGGACGGCGTCCCACTCGGGGATGAGCGCGACGAGCAGTCCGGCCTGGTCGAGCGACTCGAGCACCCCGATCGCCGGACGGCCCGCGCCGAGCACGGCGAGCAGGTCCTCGCGGGCGGCGGCGGGCCACGGCGTGGGCAGCGGCGCCGCCTCGGACGCGAGCCGCTCCAGGGTGAAGGGCGCGATGGGCAGGTCGTTCTCGGCGGCGGCGCGGGCGACGCGCAGCACCAGGCCTGGGTCCGACCACGGGTCGGCGTCGCGCGCGAGCACGACCTCGCCCTCCTGGGCGACGACGTCCTTCGCGAGCCCGACCCGCTCGGGTCCGGGGCGGGCGCCGAAGAGGCGCCGTCTCGGCTTCGCGTCGGCCGCGGCCGCGACCCGCCGCCACGCCATCTCGACGGCGTGCGCGATCGAGCGGGCGGCCTCGTTGACCCGGCGCAACAGCTGGTCGCGGCCCTGCTCGACCGTCTCGCCGTGGGTGTCGACGAAGCCGAGGGCGGCGGCGACGCCGTCCTGCTCCTGCTGGCGCAGCACGTCGTCGCTACGGCCGCTGAGGCGTTGCAGCTCGCCGCGGACGTCCAGCAGCACGGGGTAGGCCTCGCGCACCCAGACCGGGTAGTCGACGAGCTGCGCGGCGGCGAGCGCGTGCAGCGCCTGCGCGTCGCGCAGCCCGCCGCGGGAGTCCTTGAGGTTCGGCTCGAGCAGGAACGCCGCCTCACCGGCAATCGCCCACCGTTCGCGGGAGATCTCCTGCAGCTCGGGCAGCCGCTTCGCCGCGGTCGTCCGCCAGACGTCCAGCACGGACCCGCGGACGCGCCCGGTCAGGCCGGCGTCGCCGGCGATGTGGCGGATGTCGAGCAGGCCGAGCAGCGCCTTGAGGTCGTCGCGCGCGACGGCGACCGCCTGGTCGGGCGTGCGGACGGAGTGGTCGAGGCTGACACCGGAATCCCAGATCGGGTACCAGATCGCGTCCGCGACGTCGCCGAGGTCGGGGATCTTCCCCTCGTACAGCAGCACGAGGTCGAGGTCGGAGTGCGGCGCGGGCTCGCGCCGTCCGAGACCGCCGACGGCGACGAGCGCGACGTCCGGACGCTCGGGCAGCAACTGCTGCAGCCACGCGTCGCAGGCGTCGGACAGTTCCTGACGGAGGCGGGCACCGACGAGTCCGGGCCGGCGCAGGACGCCGGCCCGGACCTCGCCCAGATGCGGGCGCGACTCGTCAGATCGCGTCGCCGTCACGCTCTCCCGTCCGGACCCGGACGAGGGACTCGACCGGGGTGACCCAGACCTTGCCGTCACCGATCTTGCCGGTGCGGGCGGCCTCGACGATGGCGCCGACCAGCTTCTCGACGTCGAAGTCGCTGACGACGACCTCGATCTTCACCTTCGGCACGAAGTCGACGGTGTACTCGGCGCCGCGGTAGACCTCGGTGTGGCCGCGCTGGCGCCCGAAGCCCTGCACCTCGCTGACGGTGAGCCCCTGGACACCCAGGACCTCGAGCGCCGCCTTCACGTCGTCGAGCTTGAACGGCTTGACGACCGCGGTGATCTGCTTCACGCCAGGGCCCCTTCCTTGTTCGAGAGCGACGAACCGAGCGCCGCGGACGGGATACCGCTGGAGCGGCCTTCGAGATCGTAGGCGGTCTCGCCGTGCTCGGCGTAGTCGATGCCCTCGACCTCTTCCTCCTGCGTGATGCGCCAGCCGATCGTGTACTTGATGGCGAGGGCGATGATCAGCGTGGCGACGCCGGACCACAGGATCGCGATGCCCGCACCCGCGGCCTGGTCACCGAGGGAGGCGAGGCCGCCGCCGTGGAACAGGCCGTCGACGCCGCCGGCGCCCGCCTTGACGGAGAACAGGCCGATCAGCACGGTGCCGATGATGCCGCCGACGAGGTGGACACCCACGACGTCGAACGAGTCGTCGAAGCCGAGTTTGAACTTCAAACTGACGGCCCAGGCGCAGGCGCCGCCGGCGATCGCGCCGATGGCGATGGCGCCGACGAGGTCGACCGCGCCGCAGGCTGGGGTGATCGCGACGAGACCCGCGACGATGCCGGACGCCGCGCCCAGCGCGGAGGCCTTCTTGTGCAGGATGCGTTCGATGACGAGCCAGCCCAGCATCGCGGCCATCGTGGCGATCGTCGTGTTGAGGAAGGTGCGCCCGGTCTCGGAGAAGAACTGGTTCTGGAACTCGGCCGCGGTCTGGTCGCCCGGGAAGACGATCGAGCCGACGTTGAAGCCGTACCAGCCCACCCACAGCAGGCCGGCGCCCAGCATGGTCAGCGTCAGGTTGTGCGGGCGCATCGGGTCCTTCTGCCAGTTGACCCGCTTGCCGACCACGAGCGCGAGCACGAGGCCCGCGACACCGGCGTTGATGTGCACCGCGGTGCCGCCTGCGTAGTCCTGCGCGCCGATCGTCTTGCCGATGAAGCCGCCGCCGAACACCATGTGCGCGAGCGGGAAGTACGACAGCGTCGCCCAGATGGGCAGGAACACGCACCAGGACGACAGCTTCACGCGGTCGGCGACCGCGCCGCTGATGAGGGCCGCGGTGATCACCGCGAACGTCAGCTGGAACATCACGAAGATGTAGGTGTCCGGCGTGACGTCCTTCAGGCCGAAGAGCTTGAACGGGTCGGCGAACAGCTTGCCGTCACCGCTGAACCCGTCGCTGAACGACATCGACCAGCCCCACAGGACGTAGACGATGCCGATGATGCCCATCGACACGAAGGACATCATCATCATGTTGAGCACCGACTTCGACCGGCTCATGCCGCCGTAGAAGAAGGCGAGTGCCGGGGTGGTCATCATGAGCACGAGCAGA
Organism: Jatrophihabitans fulvus; assembly: GCF_054781375.1. Classification (NCBI taxonomy): domain Bacteria; kingdom Bacillati; phylum Actinomycetota; class Actinomycetes; order Jatrophihabitantales; family Jatrophihabitantaceae; genus Jatrophihabitans; species Jatrophihabitans fulvus. The sequence goes on along the minus strand of NZ_BAAGUN010000003.1, from coordinate 312,587 downwards.
GTCGCGACGATCATGAAGGCGTAATAGCCGTCCACGGAACCTCCATCGGAATGGTCAGGTGGGCGCCCGCACGTCGTCCGCCGCCACGGCGCGGCCCATCGATCGAGTGCACTCTGTGCGGCCGAGGTTTCGGCAGGCCGCCGGGCGTGTTTCCGGTGCGTTACACGCACCCCCGTCCGTCCGGCGGCGCCCGTGGGTGACCGGTGTGCCCGGTTTTGGGTGGTGTCCGGTGCGGCCCGTACGGTCGTGCGGTGACCAGCCTCACCCATCACGACGCCGTGGCCCGTGCCGCTCGACTGACCGTCCACGGCTACGACGTGCGCCTCGACCTCACCGCGGATACGACCACCTTCACCAGCCGGACGACCGCCCGGTTCGCGTCGCGCGACGGGCTGCCGGTGCATCTGGACGTCCGGCCCGAGCAGCTGCGCTCGGCGACGCTCGACGGCCGCGACGTCTCCGGCTCGTTCGACGCCGCAGCGGGACGGCTCACCCTCGATCCGTTGCCCGGCGGGGAGCACGAGCTGGTCGTCGACGCGGTGATGGAGTACTCGCGCGACGGTGAGGGGCTGCACCGCCACGTCGACCCGGCCGACGGGCGCACCTACCTCTACGCGATGAGCTTCCTCGACGCCGCACCGCGCTGGTTCGCCTGTTTCGACCAGCCCGATCTCAAGGCGCCGGTCGGGCTCGACGTCCGCTGCCCGTCCGACTGGGTCGTCGCCGGCAACGGACCGGCGACGGCCGTGGCGGACGGGCACTGGCGCATCGAGCACGGGCCGCCACTGGCCACGTACTTCACGACGCTCGTCGCGGGACCGTTCCACGCGGTGCACGGCGAGCACGACGGCATCCCGCTCACGCTGCTGGCGCGCCGGTCGCTGGCCGAGCACCTCGACCGCGACGCCGACGAGCTGTTCGCGCACACCGCCCACTGCTTCGACGAGCTGCACCGGCTGTTCGGCGTCCGCTACGGGTGGCCGACGCTGACGCACGCGTTCGTCCCCGAGTTCAACGCCGGCGCGATGGAGAACCCCGGCTGCATCACCTACCGCGACCAGTTCGTGTTCCGCTCGCAGGTGACCGACGCGCAGCGGCAGTCGCGCAAGGTCACCATGGCGCACGAGATGGCCCACCTCTGGTTCGGCGACCTCGTGACCATGCGGTGGTGGGACGACCTGTGGCTGAACGAGTCGTTCGCCGAGTACCTCGGCAACCGCGTCGTGGGTGACCATGCCTGGGCCGCGTTCGGCATCGAACGCAAGTCATGGGGTCACCGGGCCGACCAGCGGCCGTCCACGCACCCCGTCGCCGGCAACGGCGCACCCGACGCACAGTCCGCGCTCGCCGCCTTCGACGGCATCTCCTACGCCAAGGGCGCGTCGGCGCTGCGGCAGCTGGCCGTGCACCTCGGCGACGACGCGTTCCTCGCCGGGCTCCGCGCGCACGTCGCCGACCACGCCTTCGGCAACGCCGACTTCGCCGACCTCGTGTCCGCCTGGAACGCGACCGGCACGGACGTCACGGCCTGGGCGGACGCCTGGCTGCGCACCACCGGCCTCGACACGCTGCGCGTCGAGGACGGGCAGCTGGTGCGCGACGGGTCCCGTCCGCACACGATCGACGTCGCGGCGTTCGACGGGTCCGGCCGCGAGCAGGCACGGCACCGGCTCACCGTCGACGGCGACCGGGTGCCGCTCGACCTGCGCGCCGGCTCCGGCGGTCTCGTCCTGCCCGACGTCGGCGACGCGACCTGGGCGAAGATCGGCCTTCCCACTGCCGCGTGGGAGCGCCTGCTCGGGCTGCTGCACCGGCTGCACGACCCCCTGACCCGGGTTGCGGTCTGGAACGCGCTGCAGCTGGCCGTCGCCGACGCCGAGCTCGACCCGGTCCTGGCCGCGCAGATCGCCGGCCGGGCGCTGCCGTTCGAGTCCGACGCGACGATCTCCGCGGTCGGTCGGTGGGCCCTGGAGACGCTCGCCGGCGCGGTCCTGTCCGGTCGCGACCGCGCTTTCGCCCGCCGGATGGTCTTCGGGGAGGCGCAGGTGCGCTTCGACGCCGACCGGCGCAGCACCGACCCGCTCGACCCGGGCCGCCGCCTCGCGCTGGTGCGCCTGGCGATCGCGGCGTGCGACGACGAGACGGTGCTGCGGGCGTGGCTGGCCGGCGACCTGCCGTCCGGGCTCGAGCTGGACGACGAGCTGCGGTGGGAGCTGCTGCGCGCGCTCGCCGCGCTCGGTTCACTGTCGGCAGCCGAGCTCGACGCGGCGTCCCGGGCCGACCGCACGTCCCAGGGGCTGGCGCACGCGGCCTGGTGCCGCGCCGCCCGTCCCGACGCGGACGCCAAGGCCGAGGCGTGGACGACGCTGATGACCGATCCCGACTGCGGCAACTACGAGCTGTACGCCCTCGCCCAGGGGTTCTGGCGTCCTGGCCAGGAGACGGTCACCGACCCCTACGTCGAGCGGTACTTCGCCGAGCTGCCCGCCGCGGTCGAGCTGCGCTCGGGTTGGGTCGCCGACCGCCTGGCCCTGTTCGCCTATCCGTGGTGCGCGGTGACCCCGCGGACGCTCGAGCTCACCGGCGCGCTGCTGGACTCGCGTGTCCTGCCCCCGGGCGCGCAGCGGTCCGTCGTCGACGCCGGCGACGACCTGCGCCGCGCCCTCGCCGTCCGCCCCCGCTTCCTCCCCTCTCGTTGACTGGCACGTATCGGTCCTGACTGGTGAGTTGAACTCGTCCAGTCAGCACCCGTTCCCGCCAGTCGATTCGGCAAGATGCCAGTCGATCGGGCGGACGCTTGCACCTCACGTTGCGTGAGGGTGCAGGGTGATCGACGTGGACGACGACTACCCGGTGGGACGGGTCGCAGAGCTCGCGAACGTGAGCGTGCGCACCCTGCACCACTACGACGAGATCGGGCTGCTGAGCCCGTCCCACCGGACGTCCGCCGGACACCGCAGGTACACCGCAACCGATCTGCAGCGGCTGCGGGACATCCTCTTCTACCGGGAACTCGAGTTCCCGCTGGACGAGATCGCGTCGATGCTCGCCGATCCGGACGGCAGCGTCGACGACCGCCTGCGCCACCAGCACCGCCTGCTGCGCGAGCGCCGCGACCGCGACGCCCGCCTGCTGGCGGCCCTCGAGAGACAGATGGAGGCACGGAACATGGGCATCTCGCTCACTCCGGAGGAGCAGTTCGAGATCTTCGGGACGGACCGGTTCGGCGGCGAGTACGCGGACGAGGCGCAGCAGCGCTGGGGTGACACCCCGCAGTGGGCGCAGTCGCAGACCCGCACCGCCGCGTACACCAAGCAGGACTGGGTCGAGATCAAGGCCGAGACCGACGCGGTCGAGGCCGGCTTCGCGGCCGCCTTCGCGGAGGGTGAGCCCGCGGCCGGCCCGGCCACTCGCGACCTGGTGGCCCGTCACCGCGCCGGGATCGAGCGGTTCTACGACGTGTCCGACCACATGCACCGCTGCCTGGCGGAGCTCTACGTGACGGACACCCGCTTCACCGCCCACTACGACGACCGCGCCCCGGGCCTCGCCAGGTACGTGCACGACGCGATCCTGGCCCACACCCCGGACGCCTGACCGCCTTCCCCTGCGGTGTGGTCGATCCGGAGCCCCGGATCGCGACCACACCGCAGGGGAGGTGACACGATCGGCGGCGTGACGACGCCCCGCGAGCAGAGCAACCGGGCGCTGCTGCGGGCGCGGGACGCGATGGACCGGTCCTACGCCCAGCCCCTCGACGTGGCCGCCCTGGCCGCGGTCGCGCACGTCTCCCCCGCGCACTTCATCCGCACCTTCAAGCAGACGTTCGGCGAGACCCCGCACCGTTACCTGCAGCGCCGGCGCGTGGAGCGGGCGATGTTCCTGCTGCGGACGACCGACACCCCGATCACCGAGATCTGCGTGGCCGTCGGGTTCACCAGCCTGGGCACGTTCAGCCGCACGTTCCGCGACGTCGTCGGCGCGTCGCCGAGCGCGTACCGCGGTGCCCGTCCGCAGCGGCCGCCGTCGGTGCCGTCGTGCTTCGCGCTGTCCTGGACGCGGCCCAGCGGTGATCGAGCAGTTTCGGAGAAGCGAACTCCCCCGGCGGGCCCATAGCGTTCCGCGTGTCACCACCGACCAGGGAGCAGATCATCATGTGGAACTCGATCAACATGTCGCACGTCTTCGTCCTCGACCAGGAACAGGCCAAGCAGTTCTACGTCGACGTCCTCGGCCTCGAGGTCGGCACGGACGTCGACTTCGGACCGATGCGGTTCCTGACCGTGCGGGTGCCGAACGACCCCGGCCGCGAGATCCTGCTCGAGCTCGTCGGACCGCCGTCCATGGACCCCACCAGCGCCGAGCAGACCCGTGACCTGGTCACCAAGGGCGCCACGGGGTTCACGTTCGGCCTCACGACCGACGATTGCCAGAAGACCTACGAGACGCTCAAGGCCAAGGGTGTCGAGTTCACGCAGGAGCCGACGCAGCAGCCCTACGGCATCGACTGCGGCGCGCGCGACCCGTTCGGCAACCACTTCCGCATCGTTCAGTTGGCGGGCTGACCGACCTCGTCGCGGGCGGCGGTGAACGCGCGCACCGCCGTCCGCACGTCGTCCTCCGAGTGCGCCGCCGACAGCTGCACCCGGATGCGCGCCTTTCCCTTGGGGACCACGGGGTAACTGAAGGCGATCACGTACACCCCGTGCGCCAGCATCGCGTCGGCGATCTTCGCGGCCAGCACCGCGTCGCCGAACATCACCGGGACGATGGGATGCTCGCCGGGCAGCAGGTCGAAGCCGGCCTCGGTCATCAGTGAACGGAACAGCGCCGCGTTCGCGCGCAACCGCTCCCGCTCCCCCGAACCACCGGTCACCAGATCGAGCGCGGCGATCGACCCCGCCACCACCGACGGCGCCAGGGCGTTGGAGAACAGGTACGGACGGGCACGCTGCCGCAGCAGCTCGACGATCTCGGCGCGGCCGCTGACGTACCCACCGGACGCCCCGCCCAGCGCCTTGCCGAGCGTGCCGGTGTTCACGTCGACGCGGTCCTGCACACCGAACAGGTCGGGCGTCCCGCCGCCGTTCGGGCCGACGAAGCCGACGGCGTGCGAGTCGTCGACCATCACCATCGCGTCGTACTTCTCGGCGAGGTCGCAGATCTCGGGCAGCGGCGCGAGGTAACCGTCCATCGAGAACACGCCGTCGGTGACGACGAGCCGCCGGCGCGCCCCGGACGCCGCCTGCAGCTGCGCCTCGAGGTCGGCCATGTCGCGGTTGCGGTAGCGCAGCCGCTGCGCCTTGCACAGCCGGATGCCGTCGATGATCGACGCGTGGTTCAGCTCGTCGCTGATCACGGCGTCGCGGTCGTCGAGCAGCACCTCGAACACGCCGCCGTTGGCGTCGAAGCAGGACGAGAACAGGATCGTCGCCTCGGTGCCGAGCAGCTGCGACAGCCGTCCCTCGAGTTCGGTGTGCTGGGTCTGCGTGCCGCAGATGAAGCGGACGGACGCCATGCCGAAACCCCACTCGTCCAGCGCCGAGCGGGCGGCGGCGACCACCGACGGGTGGTCGGCCAGGCCGAGGTAGTTGTTGGCGCAGAAGTTGAGCACGTCGGCACCGCCGGAGCGCACGTGTGCCGCCTGCGGCGACGCCAGCTCGCGCTCGTGCTTGTAGAGCCCGGCCTCGCGGATCTCGTCCAGGGTTTCGCGCAACTGTGCGCGAACTGCTCCGTACACCACGTCAGGACCGCCCTCTCACAACGATGTCCAGTCGAGCACGACCTTGCCGCACTGCGCGCCGCGTGCCGTCGCGAAACCCTCGGCCCAGTCGCTCGCGGCGAAGCGATGGGTGATGACGCCGCCGACGTCGAGCCCCGAGCGCAGCATCGCGCTCATCGCGTACCAGGTCTCGAACATCTCGCGGCCGTAGATGCCCTTGATGGTCAGCATGTGGGTCACCACGCGGGCCCAGTCGACCTCGATCGGCGTGCTGGGCAGACCCAGCATCGCGACGCGGCCGCCGTGGTTGAGATTGTCGATCACCTCGGGCAGGGCGGACGGGTGCCCGCTCATCTCGAGGGCGACGTCGAAGCCCTCGACCATGCCGAGCCGTGCCTGCGCGTCGGCGATCGTCCCGGACGACACGTCCAGAGCGAGGTCGACGCCCATCGAGCGGGCCAGCTCGAGGCGGTACGGCGACACGTCGGTGACGACGACGAACCGCGCCCCCACGTGCCGGGCGACCGCGGCGGCCATCAGCCCGATCGGACCCGCTCCGGTGATGAGCACGTCCTCGCCGACCAGCGGGAACGACAGCGCGGTGTGCACCGCGTTGCCGAACGGGTCGAAGATCGCGCCGAGGTCCGGGTCGACAGGGGTGCGGTGCACCCACACGTTGACCTCGGGCAGCACGACGTACTCGGCGAAGGCACCGTCGCGGTTCACGCCGATCGACGACGTGCGGATGCACAGGTGGCGTCGGCCGGCCCGGCAGTTGCGGCAGGTGCCGCACACCACGTGGCCCTCGCCGCTGACGAGGTCGCCGACCCGCACGTCGCGGACGGCGGCGCCGACCTCGACGACCTCGCCGCAGAACTCGTGCCCGGGCACCAGCGGCGCGTTCACCGCGCCGGCGGCCCATGCGTCCCACTGCTCGATGTGCAGGTCGGTGCCGCAGATGCCGGTGCGCAGCACCCGCACCTTGACGTCGGACGGTCCCGTGCCCGGTTCCGGCCGTTCGGTGAGTTCGAAGCCCGGCGACGCTGCCGGCTTGAACAGTGCCTTCATCGCGGTGCTCAGGCCTCCCCGAGCAGGGCGTCGACGAACGTCTCGGGTTCGAAGGGTGCGAGGTCGTCGGCCCCCTCGCCCAGACCCACCAGCTTCACCGGCACGCCGAGCTCGCGCTGCACGCTGATGACGATGCCGCCCTTGGCGGTGCCGTCGAGCTTGGTCAGCACGATGCCGGTGACGTCGACGACCTCGGTGAACACCCGCGCCTGCACCAGCCCGTTCTGGCCCGTGGTGGCGTCGAGCACGAGCAGGGTCTCGTCGACCGGCCCCTGCTTCTCGACGACCCGCTTGACCTTGCCGAGCTCGTCCATGAGCCCGACCTTGGTGTGCAGCCGGCCGGCGGTGTCGATGAGCACGGTGTCGACCTTCTCGTCCGTGCCCCGCTTGACCGCGTCGAACGCGACGCTGGCCGGGTCGCCCTGCTCCGGCCCGCGGACGGTCGTGGCGCCGACCCGCGAACCCCAGGTCTCGAGCTGGTCGGCAGCGGCGGCACGGAACGTGTCGGCGGCGCCGAGCAGCACCGTCCGCCCGTCGGCGACGAGCACGCGGGCGAGCTTGCCGCACGTCGTCGTCTTGCCGGTGCCGTTGACGCCCACGACCATGACGACGGCCGGACGGTCGCCGGTCGGCGTCGAGTGCAGCGTGCGGTCGAGGTCGGGCTGCAGCGCGGTGACGAGCTCCTCGGCGAGCAGCGCGCGCAGCTCGCCGGCGGAGCGGGTGTTGAGCACCTTGGTGCGGGTGCGCAGCCGCTCGACGATCTCGGTGGTGGCGCCGACGCCGACGTCGGCGGTCAGCAGTGCCTCCTCGACCTCCTCCCACGCGTCGTCGTCGAGGTTCTCGCGCGACAGCACCGACAGCAGGCCGCGGCCGAGCGCGTTCTGCGACCGGGCGAGCCGGGCGCGCAGCCGCTGCAGCCGCCCGGCCGTCGGCTCGGGCGTCTCGAGCGCCGGCGCCGCGGCGACGTCCTCGACTCCGGTGTCCGTCTCGAGCAGCTCGGGCGGCACCGTGTCGGGTGGCGTCGTCGGCCGGGCCCGGCTGGGCCGGGTGACGGTGGCGGACGGCGCGGGCGGCGGTGCCTCGTCGATCGCGCCGCGGCGGCGGCGCGGCACGACGAGCGCCACGGTGACCAGCAGCGCCACGACGACGACGGCGATGGCTATGAAGACGTAGACCACGGGTCCATCCTGTCATCGGACCCGACAACGACCGGCCGGCACCGGCCCACGGGACGAGGGAGTGACCAGTTGACCGCACCCAGACCGACGCCGCGACCCGACGGACGATCCGGCGCCGAGCAGCCGTCCGGACCGCCGACCCACCTGCCCCCCGCGCCACCGGCCGCGCCGTCCGCCCCTCCCGGCGAGCCGCACGTCCCGGCCCCGACACCCGACGCCGAGTACCGCGGCACGGTGGTGAGCCCGGGTCAGATCGCGCTCGGCGTCGTCAGCGGAGCGGTGCTCGCGGTGATCCTGCTGGCGTTGGGAGTGTGGTGGGCGGCGATCCTCGCGTTCGTTCTCGCGACCGCCGCCGGCGTGTGGCTGGCGCCGGTCTCGGTGCTCGTCGACCGGCACGGAATCGCGATCACCCAGGGACGGGGCTCGAAGGAGTCCCGGGTCGTGCACCCGAGTGAGATCCGCGCCGTCGAGCTGCGGCAGATGTCGGCCAGGGACACCGTCGCGTCGTCGTTGGGGTTCGTCGCGGGCGACGACACCGGCGAGAAGACGACCCGGCTCGTCGTGCGCCCGGGACCCGCGCTCGTGCTCACGCTGAACGACGGCGAGCTGATCCAGCTCTCCGTGGCGGACGGCCCCGCCGCGCTGGCCGCGGTCCGGGCGGCACGCACGCCCCGCTGAGGACGACGAAAGGCCGGGCCCGTGGGCCCGGCCTTCGCGACGTGCGTGTGACCTACTCGGTGGGGACCAGACCGCCGGTCTGGTACTCGCCCCAGCTGACGTTCCAGAGACCGTAGCCCTGGCCCATCTGCATCTCGGGGCCGTCGGCGTTCGGGTAGGTGACCACGTCGCCGACGCGCAGGAAGCCGTACAGCTTGGCTGCGTCGGCCGGCAGCAGGTTGGTGCAGCCGTTGGACGAGTTGACGCCCGCGTTGATGTTGCGGATGTTCCACTCGGCCTGGTGCAGGTACTCGCCGCCGTAGGTGAGGCGCTGCGTGTACTTGACGCCGCACTCGTAGTAGCCCGGGCCACGCATGCAGATGCTGCGACCCTTCTCCATGATCACCTTGATGCCGCGCTGCGTGCGGGTGTTCGGCGCGCCGAGCGAGGTCGGGAAGGTGCCCCACTGCTTGCCGTCGCTGACGACGGTCACCTTGTTGGTGCTGTCGTCGACGGTGACGATGTTGCGCGGTCCGATGCGGAAGTCGAGCGAGGTCAGCTTGCCGTCGGACACGTAGTTGCGGCCCAGCGAGGTGTTCTTCGGCGGGAAGGTCACCTTGATGCGCGAGTGGGCGGGCCAGTAGTCACGCGGACGCAGCTGCGCCTCGATCGGGCCCCGTCCGGCGCTGGAGTACTGGAAGTACCAGGCCGTCTTGAGCGGCTTGCCGTTCGCGGTGACCTTGGTGTCGGCCTGCCACTGCTTGCCATCGGTGATCTTCTTGGAGAAGTAGACGATCACGGGCATGCCGACGCCGTACTCGACGCCGTCGCTGTTCAGCGTGGTGACCTTCACCGCGGTCTTGGGCTTCTCCGTCTTCGTCGGAGTCGGCGACTCGGAGGCGCTGCTCGGCGCCGACGAGCCGGTGCTCTGGCCGTCGGCGGACGTCGGCGCATTGGTGTCGCCGGGACCACTGCTGTCGGACGAGCAGGCGCTCACCACGAGGGCGAGCACGGCCAGCAGCGCGGCGACGATCCAGCTCTTGCGGACAGGAGAGGGCTTCGACACGGCCCCCACGGTAGGTGAGGGCCCCAGAACAGGCCAATTCCCCGTGACTTTGTCACAGCTTCGCAACCCGGGGCGGCTGTGCCGTCAGGACGCCTCGCGCAACCGCTGCGAGATGACCTGGGTCACGCCGTCGCCGCGCATGGTGACGCCGTAGAGCGCGTCGGCGACTTCCATCGTCCGCTTCTGGTGCGTGATCTGGATGATCTGGCTCGACTCGCGCAGCTGCGTGATGAGCTCGAGCAACCGACCGAGGTTGACGTCGTCGAGGGCGGCCTCGATCTCGTCCATGACGTAGAAGGGGCTGGGGCGCGCGCGGAAGATCGAGACGAGCAGCGCGACCGCGACCAGCGAGCGCTCGCCACCGGACAGCAGCGACAACCGCTTGACCTTCTTGCCCGGCGGCCGCGCCTCGACCTCGATGCCGGTCAGCAGCATGTCGTCGGGCTCGGTGAGCACGAGGCGGCCCTCGCCACCGGGGAACAGCGTCGCGAACACGACCTGGAACTCGCGGGCCACGTCGTGGTACGCGCTCGTGAACACCTCGAGGATGCGGTCGTCGACCTCCTTCACGACGGTCAGCAGGTCGCGACGGGTTGCCTTGAGGTCCTCGAGCTGGGTCGACAGGAACTGGTGACGCTCCTCGAGAGCGGCGAACTCCTCGAGTGCGAGCGGGTTCACCTTGCCCAGCAGCGCGAGGTCGCGCTCGGCGCGGTGGGCCCGCTTCTCCTGGGTCGCGCGGTCGTACGGACCCGGCTGCGGGGCGGTGACCTCCTGGCCGCGCTCGCGGGCCTGCTCGTACTCGGCCATCTCGGCGGCGCTCGGCGGGCACGGCTGGTCGGGGCCGTACTCGGCGAGCAGCGCGTCGACCTCGACGCCGTACTCCTCGACGGCGCGGGCCTCGAGCTGCTCGATGCGCAACCGCTGCTCGGCGCGCATCACCTCGTCGCGGTGGACGGCGTCGGTGAGGCGGCCGAGCTCCTCGGCCAGCTCACGCGCCCGCACGCGCACCTGGGACAGCTCCGCCTCGCGCCCGGTGCGGGCCTGCTGCGCGGCGTCGCGCTCGGCGGCGGCCGCGGACACCGACGTCGCGATGCGGTCGAGGGCGGCCTGCGCGGCGTCGCGGACGGCGGCGGCCACGAGGGCACCGCGGGCACGTGCCTCACGGGCCTGCTGCCGCTTGCGACGGCGCGCCCGCTCGACCTCGGCGGCCCGCAGCAGCTGGTCGGCGCGACCCTGCACGGCACGCACCCGCTCCTCACCGGTGCGCACGGCGAGCCGGGCGTCCATCTCGGTCTGCCGGGCGGACGCGACCTGCTCCTTGAGCCCGTCGCGCTCGGTGGTGTCGGGTTCGGACGGCTCGGCGTCGCCCCCGCCGTCCGACTGCGCCAGCTCGAGGCGTTCCTCCAGCTCGGCGAGCCCGGCGACGTCACGCTCGCGGCCCTCGTCGACCTTCGCGCGGGCAGCGTCGAGACGCTGCGCCTCGGCGCTCGCGGAGCGTGCGACCTGGCCCAGCTGGGCGAGCCGCTCGGCGACGGCCGACAGCGCGGCGTCGGACTCGTGCAGCGCCTCGAGCGCGGCCTCGACGTCGGCGCGACGCTGCTGCGCCTGCTCGCGCGCCTCGGCCAGCTCGGTGCGGAAACGTTCGTGCCGCGCGGCGGCGTCGTCGGCCTTCTGCCGCGCCTCGTCGATTGACGCGCTGATCTCGATGGCGGACGGCGCGCTGGACGAGCCGCCGTACACGAAGGCAGCGGTGTACACGTCGCCGTCGCGGGTGACGATCTTGTCGGCGGCGCCGCCGAGCAGCCCGCGGGCGGCGGCGAGGTCGTCGGCCAGGTTGCCGGCCAGGTTGTCGGCGACGACGGTCCGGCAGAGCAGCGCGGCCAGGGCGGCGTCGAGCCCGGGACCGGCCTCGACGAGATCGTCGGCCCACACCGCGCCGTCGGGCAGGTCGACGTCCGCGCGGGTGGCGGTGCCCGACACGTCCGCACGGATGAAGCCGGCCCGGCCGGCGTCCTGCTCGCGCAGGAACTCGAGCGCGGAGCGCGCGGTGTCGACGGAGTCGACGGCCACCGCGTCGGCGGCCGGTCCGAGCGCGGCCGCGATCGCCGCCTCGTACCCCGGGCGGACGGTGATCGCGTCGGCGAGCGAACCCCGCACCCCGGGCAGCCTGTCGCCGGCGGCCAGCACCGAGTCGGTGCCGTCCTTGCGGGTGAGGCCCACGACGAGCGCGTCGGCGCGGGCGGTCCAGGTGGAGCGCTCGCGTTCGGCCTCGCGCTCGGCGTCGGACAGTTCGCGGACGCGCGCCTCGACGGCCTCGAACGCGGCGACGGCGTTCTCGTGGCGGTCGTCGAGGCCGAGCTCGCCGGCGTCGAGCTGGCCGACCTCGCTCTGCACGGTCTCGAGTTCGACCTCGGCAGCGGCGGCCCGGTCGCGCGCGTCGGCGGCCGCGGCGGCGAGCCGGTCGGCCTCGTCGCCGGCGGACGAGACCCGCATGCGCAGCGCGTTGACCTGCCCGGTCAGCCGAGCCAGTCCCTCGCGGCGGTCGGCGACGGCGCGGACGGCGGCCACGATCGCCCGCTCGGCCTCGGCCAGCCGGCGCTCGAGGTCCTGGCGGCCCTCGACGGCGTCGGCGAGCTCGCCGCGGGCGCGTTCGAGCTGGTCGCCGAGCTCGGCCTCCTGCTCGCGCACCTGCGCGGCCTCGGCCTCCATGTCGGCGGGGTCGCGGCCGGCGCGCTCCTCGTCCGGCTGCGTGCCCAGGTGACGCTGCCGCTCGGTCGCCAGCGACGCCGTGCCCCGCAACCGCTCCTCGAGCGTGCTCAGGCGGTGCCAGACGTCCTGGGTGCGGGCGAGCAGCGGGGCGTCGGCGGCCAGCGCCGCGTCGAGCTCGCTCTCGCGGCCGCGGGCCTCGGCCAGCGCCGTCTCCACGCCGGTGCGGCGCTCGCGGATCGCCTCCTCGTCGGCGACCTCGCGCTCGAGCTCGGTGCGCAGGGTCAGCAGGTCGTCGGCGAGCAGCCGCAGCCGGCTGTCGCGCAGCTCGGCCTGCACGCCCTGCGCCCGGCGGGCGATCTCGGCCTGCCGGCCCAGCGGCTTGAGCTGGCGGCGCAGCTCGGTGGTGAGGTCGGTGATGCGGGTCAGGTTGGCCTGCATGGCGTCGAGCTTGCGCAGCGCCTTCTCTTTGCGCTTGCGGTGCTTGAGAACGCCCGCGGCCTCCTCGATGAACCCGCGCCGCTCCTCGGGTCGGGCCTGCAGCACGGCGTCGAGCTGGCCCTGCCCGACGATCACGTGCATCTCGCGGCCGATACCGGAGTCGGACAGCAGCTCCTGGATGTCGAGCAGCCGGGCGCTCTCGCCGTTGATCTCGTACTCGCTGCTGCCCTCGCGGAACATGCGGCGGGTGATCGAGACCTCGGTGAAGTCGATCGGCAGCGCGCCGTCGTTGTTGTCGATGGTGAGGGTGACCTCGGCCCGGCCCAGCGGCGGGCGGCCGGCGGTGCCGGCGAAGATCACGTCCTCCATCTTGCCGCCGCGCAGCGCCTTGGCGCCCTGCTCGCCCAGGACCCAGGCGATGGCGTCGACGACGTTGGACTTGCCCGAGCCGTTGGGCCCGACCACCGCGGTGATGCCGGGTTCGAAGCGCAGCGTCGTCGCGGACGCGAAGCTCTTGAAGCCCCGCAGCGTCAACGACTTGAGGTGCACGGTGGGACCAGCACTCCTGACCTGACGGTTCGGCGGCCGCCCGGCGGGCGGTGGGACGGCGACGAACCTACCCCCTGGCGCGCGGGCCGTTCAGCAGGCCGGACGACGTCCGCGGAGCAGCACGGAACTTCGGTCCGAGCAACAGACCGAAGCTCTACATGAGGTTCAGGCGAGGGCGGGCTCGGACGTCTCGGAGAGGCGGTGCAGCTCGATGTCGAGCGTCTCGGTCTGGTGCTCGCGGGCGGCCTGGAGCTCGGCCTCGAGCTCGGCCACGCGGCGGCGCAGGCGGTTGACCTCGAGGGCGAGGAGCTGGTCGTTCGACGTACCGAGGTGTCCCATGAGGGCGCGTGCCATGACGGCGACCTTTCGCGAATCCCGTAGTGCCGGCCTCGTCGCCGTGCCGGGGTCTCCGACGGCGCGACGGGGCTGACGTGCCAGTTGTGAGGACGCTACGGGGGTGCGGCGACCACGCCGGCCCGGTCCGTCGGAACGGACCACCCATCGGCGCACAGCGCAGGGCGCATACCCGTGTTGTCAACTCATCATCCCCCGCGCGGGGGTGAGGGGTCAACCTGCGCCGGCTGAATGTGGGCGGCGTGAGGCACGACCTGTCTCGGGACGCCGTCGTCGGCGGCGGCCGGTCGCGTGCCAGGGTGGACGGTCGTGGACCGCTCCTCCCCCGTCTCCTCCCCCGTCTCGTCCGAGACCGCGACCGTCGCTCACCGACCGGGCCCGATCGGCGCGGTCCTGCGCGACCGGCTCGTCGTCGTGCTCGCCGTGTGCAGCGGCGCCACCGACGCCATCGGCTTCCTCGCCCTCGGCAGCGCGTTCACCAGCGTCATGACCGGCAACATGGTCCTGTTCGGGATGAGCGCGTCCGACGGGGACCTCGAGGGTGTGCTGCTCACGGCGGTGGCGATCGCGTCCTTCGGTCTGGGCGCCGCACTCGGCGCCCGCGTGGCGGGCAACCCCGATCCCGGCGACCCGGTCTGGCCGCACGCCGTCACCCGCGCCCTGACCGTCGAGTTCGGCCTCTTCGCGGCGTTCGCGATCGTCTGGTGGTCGCTGGCCGCGGATCCGCCGGAGGGCGCCTACCTGCCGCTGCTGGCGGTCAATGCCCTCGCGCTCGGCCTGCAGAGCAGCGCGATCCAGCGCTTCGGGGTGTCGGGGCTGTCGACGACCTACCTGACCGGCACGTTCACGACGGTGATGATCCGGCTGGTGTCGGGCAAGGGCGTCCGGGCCGTCGGGCACTCGGTGACGATCCTGCTCGGGCTGATCGCGGGAGCGGCGGCCGGTGCCGCACTGGTGCGGTGGGCGGCACCGGTCGTGCCGGCGATCCAGCTGGTGCCGGTCGGGTTGGTGCTGGCGGTTGTGACGCTCAGGAGGCGCGCGGCGGACGCTGGCAGCGCGGGCACCAGAAGCTCGACCGGTTCGTGAAGCTGGAGCGCCGGATCGGCGTGCCGCAGCGCGGGCACGGCCGTCCCTCCTGCCCGTAGGCCGACAGCGCGCGATCGAAGTACCCGCTCTGGCCGTTGACGTTGACGTAGAGGGCGTCGAACGACGTGCCGCCGGCACGGATGGCGTCGCGCAGCACCTCGCGCACGTGACCCAGCAGCTCGGTCACGACGCCCGACGGCAGCCGGGAGGCCGGACGCTCGCCGTGCACGCGGGCGCGCCAGAGGGACTCGTCCGCGTAGATGTTGCCGATGCCCGACACGAGGGTCTGGTCGAGCAGCGCCCGCTTGATCGCGCTGGTGCGGGTGCGCAGCCGCCGGCGGAACAGCGCCTCGTCGAAGGCGGGGTCGAGCGGGTCGCGGGCGATGTGGGCCAGCTGGCCCGGCACCGTCTCCCCCGGCACGTCGACGGTGGCGACGAGGCGGTCGACCAGCACGCCGCCGAAGGTGCGCTGGTCGACGAAGCGCAGCTCGGGTCCGCCGTCGGCGAAGCGGATGCGCACGTGCAGATGCTTCTCGTCCGGTGCGTCCGGCGGCTGCACCAGCAGCTGGCCCGACATGCCCAGGTGGCCGATGAGCGCCTCGTCGCGGGGCGTTCCGGAGGGGTCGGACAGCGGCAGCCAGAGGAACTTGCCGCGGCGCGCCACGGACGCGAACTGCGCCCCCCGCACCCGCGCGGCGAGGTCCTCGGCCCCGGGCAGATGCCGGCGGATCGAGCGCGGATGGGTGATCTCGACGCCGGCGACGACGCGGCCGGTGACCCAGCGCGCGAGGCCGTCGCGGACGGTCTCGACCTCGGGGAGTTCGGGCACGGCAGGGGGACGCGCTCAGGCGTCGGCGGGCGCGCTGTCGGTGCGGGCGTTGATGCTGCGCCACGCCGTCTCGGCGGCCAGCTGCTCGGCTTCCTTCTTGCTGCGGCCGCTCGAGGCGTCGAACAGCTCGCCCGCGACCTGCGCCCGGGCGGTGAAGATCTTCTCGTGGTCCGGGCCGTCCGAGCTCATGACGTACTCCGGCACACCCAGGCCGCGCTCGGCCGTGAGTTCCTGCAGGCTGGTCTTCCAGTCGAGCCCGGCCCCGGCGGCAGCGGCCGACTCGAGCAGACCGTCCATCAGGTCGTGGATGACCCTCGAGGCCACGTCGAGACCGAGGTCGACGTAGACGGCTCCGAACACCGCTTCCAGCGTGTCGGCGAGGATGCTGGTCTTGTCCCGTCCGCCGGTCGCTTCCTCGCCGCGGCCCAGCAACACGTAGGCGCCCAGGCCACCCTCGTCGCCGATGCCACGTGCCACCGAGGCGAGGGCGCGCATGTTCACGACCGACGCGCGCAGCTTCGCGAGCTTGCCCTCGGGCAGGTCGGGGTGCCCGCGGTAGAGCGCGTCGGTGACGACGATGCCGAGCACCGCGTCGCCGAGGAACTCGAGCCGTTCGTTGTGGGGCAGCCCGCCGTGCTCGTAGGCGTAGGAGCGGTGCGTGAGCGCGCGCTGCAGAAGCCCGGGGTCGATCTCGACCCCGAGCGCGCGGGCGAGCCCGCCGGCCTCGGCGGGCTGCGTGGCGGTCACGGGCTGCCTGTCACTGACGCGACGGTGCCCGTCAGACGGACAGCACCTGCTTGCCGGCGTACTGACCGCAGTTGGCGCACGCCGTGTGGGGCAGCTTCAGCTCGTTGCAGGCCCGGTTGGGGCAGCGGACGAGGGTCGTCGGCGTGGTCTTCCACTGCGAACGGCGCGAGCGGGTGTTGCTGCGCGACATCTTCCGCTTCGGGACGGCCATGTCTACTCCTGAGTGTCGGTGGTGCTGTCGGTGGTGCTGTCCTGCTCGAGGTGGCCGGCCAGGGCCGCCCACCTCGGGTCGATCTGATCGTGCGCGTGCCCGGCCGGCAGGTCGTCGAGCCGTTGCCCGCAGTCGGGGCACAGCCCGGCGCAGTCCGGCCGGCACAGCGGCGTCCACGGCAGCGCCAACACCACCGCGTCACGCACCACCGGCTCGACGTCGAGCAGATCGTCCGATCCGCCGACACCGACCCGGAAGACCTCGTCCTGCTCGGTGGTGGAGTCCGTCGCGCTGTCCGCGTAGGCGAACAACTCCTGGACGTCCACCTCGAGCTCCTGGGACACCGGGTCGAGGCACCGCGCGCACTGGCCGGTGAGCGGTGCGACGACGTACCCGGTGACGAGCACGCCCTCGGTGACCGACTCGAGCCGGAGCTCCAGGTCGAGCGGGGCGCCTTCCGGCACCCCGATGACGTCCAGGCCGAGCCCCGCAGGCGCGGGAACATCACGCCGGTACTCGCGCAGGGAACCGGGACGTCGGCCGAGTTCACGCAGGTCGAAGACGAACAGGCTGCGTGGACTCGCGGCGCGGGGCGCGGGAGCGTTCGGTGTGGTGTTCTCAGGCATGCGATGGTCGGCCCGATCGGGATGAGGCCGTCGTCCAGACTAGCCGACGACGGCCCGAGGCCCGAATCGCCTCAGGCGGACAGCGCCGCAGGGCCGTCGTCGGCGCCCGTGACGTCGTCGCCGCTGCGGCCGGACACGGCCCGGTCGTCCTCCGCGAAACTGCCCGCGCGGCGCTGGGCGAGGGCCGCTCGACCCTGCTCGGCGGTCTGTGCCGAGCGGTGCAGGACGGCCGAGAGCTCGTCCAGGGTGCGCTCGGCGTAGTCCTCGGCGTCGACGGTCAGCTTGGTGGCGTAGCGCTCGGCCTCGGTGCGGGCGCGGTGGGCATAGCGGTCGGCGTCGGCGCGGACCTTCGCGTCGTACTGGTGGGCGTCGGCCGTGACCTGCTGCTGGTAGCGCTCGGCGTCCTCGCGCAGCGCGGCGGCGGCCTGGGCGGCCGCCTGGTGCACGGTGGTGGACGCGACCAGTCGGCCGTGCTCCTCACGGGCGGCACGCAGCTGGTCCTCGGCCTCGCGCGCGGCCTGCTCGGTCAGCTGCTCGACGCGGATCGCGGCGTCGGCCAGGACGGCGTCGGCCTCGGTCACACCCTGGGCGCGGGTCGCGGCGGCGGCCTCGTAGGCCTCCTGCAGCATGCGGTCGCGGCGGGCGATGACGGTGCGTGCCTCGTCCATCTCGGGCGGCATCACCTCGCGCAGCTCGTCGAGCAGGTCGAGCAGGCGCTCGCGCGGCAGCACGCACGAGGACGACATCGGCAGCGCGCGAGCTGTCTCGACGATCTCGATCAGTTCGCTGAGCAGCAGGTCGGCTCGGCGCAGGGCCTCGTCGGTCATGGGACGCGCCCCCTTCTCACCGCGCCTACGCGGTGCCGCGGGCGCGCTCCTCCAGCCGTTTGAGAACGTTCGCGGGGACGAGCGACGAGACGTCGCCACCCCACTTCGCGATCTCCTTCACCAGGCTAGAGGCAAGGAAGCTGTATTCCGGGTTGGTCGGCATGAACAGCGTGTCGACCCCGGCGAGACCCCGGTTCATCTGCGCCATCTGCAGCTCGTAGTCGAAGTCGCTGACGGCGCGCAGGCCCTTCACGATCACCGGGATGTCGTGGTCGCGGCAGTAGTCGACGACCAGGCCCTCGAAGGTGTCGATCGTGACGTTGGGGAACTCGGTCGTCACCTCGGCGAGCATGTCGCGGCGCTCGTCGACGCCGAACAGGCCGGTCTTGCTCTGGTTGACGAACACCGCCACCACGACCTCGTCGTACAGGCTGGCGGTGCGGCCGATGATGTCGATGTGGCCGTTCGTCACCGGGTCGAACGAGCCGGGACACAGCGCGCGGCGGACCTTCGCGGTGCCGCCTTCCTCGGGGGGCTTCATCGGGCGCGACCGTACCAAAGCACGGCCTCCCCGTAGCGCTTCTGCGACAGCGGTGTGACGCAGTCGGGCCAGCGCGGTTCGGGGCCGCGCGCGGACCGTTCGACGACGATCACACCCCCTTCGGCGAGGAGCCGTCCGGCGGCCTGGAGGACGGCCGCGAGGGTCTCGTCGTCCAGCGCGTACGGGGGGTCGGCGAACACGAGATCGAACGGGCCGGACGCGTCGGCGAGCGCCGCGGCGACGGGGCGGTGCTCGACCCGGGCGCCGGTCAGGCCGACGGTCCCGACGTTGCGGCGCAGCACGGCGACGGCGCGCCGGTCGGACTCGACGAGCACCACCGAGGCGGCGCCGCGTGACAGCGCCTCGAGCCCCACCGCGCCGGTGCCGGCGTACAGGTCGAGGACGCGGGCGCCCTCCAGGTCGATGCGGCCGGCCAGCGTGTTGAACAGCCCTTCCCGCGCCCGGTCGGACGTCGGGCGCGTGCCGTCGTCGGGCACCTGCAGTCGCCGACCCTTCGCGAGGCCGGCGATGATCCGCGTCATGCCTTCTCGAGGTACTCGGCCTGCTCGTCGTCGAGCAGGGACGCGACCTGGGCGGCGAGCAGCGGGTGTCCGTCGAGTTCCGGGTCGGCGGCGACGAGGTCGCCGGCCTCGGTGCGCGCGGTGACGATGAGCTGCTCGTCGCGCAACAGCGAGAGCAGCTGCAGCCGGCGGCGGCGGCCCGACTGCGCGGCGCCGAGCACGTCACCCTCGTGACGCTGCTCGACGTCGAGGCGGGCGAGCTCGAACCCGTCCGTGGTGGCGGCGACGGCGTCCAGCCGCTCCCGCGCGGGGGTGCCGGGCGGCGCGTCGGTGACGAGCAGGCAGAGACCGGCGTGGCCGCCGCGTCCGACGCGGCCGCGCAGCTGGTGCAGCTGCGAGACGCCGAAGCGGTCGGCGTCGAGGACGGCCATGACGGTCGCGTTGGGCACGTCGACGCCGACCTCGATCACGGTGGTGGCGACGAGCACGTCGAGCTCGCCGTCGGCGAAGGCGCGCATGACGCGGTCCTTCTCGTCCGGGTGCAACCGGCCGTGCAGCACGCCGAGCCGCAGGCCGGCCAGC
Organism: Jatrophihabitans fulvus; assembly: GCF_054781375.1. NCBI lineage: Bacteria > Bacillati > Actinomycetota > Actinomycetes > Jatrophihabitantales > Jatrophihabitantaceae > Jatrophihabitans > Jatrophihabitans fulvus. The sequence goes on along the minus strand of NZ_BAAGUN010000003.1, from coordinate 292,876 downwards.
GGACCGTCCGCCAGCATCGGAGCGACGTCGGCGACGGCCAGGGGCGGACGGCGGCCGTCGTCCGCACCGCCGGCGGCGTCCTCGTCCGAGGCGTCCTCACCGATGCGCGGGCACACGATGTAGGCCTGCCGGCCGGCTGCGACCTCCTCGCGGATGCGCTGCCACGCCCGGTCGAGCCACGCCGGACGCTCCGTCGCCGGCACGACGCTCGTGGCGATCGGCGAACGTCCGCGCGGCAGCTCCGAGAGCGTCGACGTCTCGAGGTCGCCGAAGACGGTCATCGCGACGGTGCGCGGGATCGGCGTGGCCGTCATGACGAGCACGTGCGGCGGCGTGGCCGCCTTCTCCCGCAGCGCGTCGCGCTGCTCGACGCCGAAACGGTGCTGCTCGTCGACGACGACCAGCGCGAGGTCGGCGAACTGCACGTGCTGCTGGATGAGCGCGTGCGTGCCGACGACGATGCCGGCCGCGCCGCTCGCGGCGTCGAGCAGTGCCGTTTTGCGGGCCGCCGCCGGCAGCGAACCGGTGAGCAGCACCACCCGGGTCGCGGTGTCGGCGCCGCCGAGCTGACCGCCCCGGGCGAGCGGGCCGAGCATGCTCTCGATGGTGCGGGCGTGCTGCGAGGCCAGCACCTCGGTCGGCGCCAGCAGGGCGGCCTGTCCCCCGCTGTCGACCGCCTGCAGCATCGCCCGCAGCGCGACGATCGTCTTGCCCGAGCCGACCTCGCCCTGCAACAGCCGGTGCATCGGACGGGTGCCCGCCAGCTCGGCCGACAGCTGCAGCCCGACGTCGCGCTGCCCGGCCGTCAGCTCGAACGGCAGCTGCGCCTCGAACGCGTCGAGCAGCCCACCCGGACGGGGCGGACGGGGCGTGGCCGGGCGGGCCGCGGCGCGGTGCCGGCGCTGCGCGAGCGCCAGCTGCACGCCCAGCGCCTCGTCCCAGGCCAGCCGCTTCTTGGCCGCCGTCCAGTGGCCGTAGTCCTCGGGCTGGTGGATCGCGCGCAGGGCGGCGTCGAGCGACAGCAGCCCGCGGCGCTTGCGGACCTCGGCGTCCAGCGGGTCGGGCACGGGGTCGAGCACCCGCAGCGCGGCGTCGACCGCGTTGCCGATCTGCCACGTGCGGACGTTCTTCGTCGCCGGGTAGATCGGGATGAACGCCCCCGCGAAACGCCCCAGGTCGTCGGGATCGTCACTCTCGAGCAGCCGGTACTCCGGGTGCACGAGCTGCCGGGTGCGGTTGAACTGGCCGACGGTGCCCGCGAACAGCCCCCGGCGCCCCGGGGTCAGTGACTTCTTCGCGATGTGCCGGCCCCTGCCGAAGAACACCAGCTGCAGGCTGGCCTTGCCGTCGCTCACGATCACCTCGAGGCGGGCGCTGTTCTTCGTCCGCCCGAACTTCTCCTCGGCGCTGCGCACCTCGGCGACGACGGTGACCTCGTCGTCGACCTGCAGGGACGCGATGTCGGTGAGCTCGCCGCGCTCGGCCAGGCGACGCGGGTAGTGGCCGAGCAGGTCGCGGACCGTCCGCATGCCGAACGCCTTGTCGAGGGGCTTGGCGGTGCGGTCGCCGAGCACGATGTCGAGGCGGTCGTCGAGGCCGGGCATCACTCGGCCCCGATGATCAGCGGATGGTCGGGCTGCCCGCCGGCGTAGACGGTGACGTCGACCAGCGGGGCCCGGCCGCGGATGTGCGCCTCGACCAGCTCGCCCGCGCGGCGGTGGGCGCCCTCGCCCACGACGATCGTCATGAGCTCGGCCCCGACGCCGAGCAGCCGGTCGACCAGCACGAAGGCGACGGCGAGGGTGCCGCGGCCGATCTCGACGACCTCGCCGTCGATGAGCCCGAGCACGTCGCCGGGCAGGCAGCGTCCGACGCTCGTCAGCGCCTCCTGCTCGGCGGTGACGACCTCGGCGAACCGGGTCGCCGCGGCGGCCTCGGCCATCGCGACGACGTCGTCGTCGAACGGACGGTCGGCGTCGTGCACGGCGATGGCGGCCAGCCCCTGCACCGGCGAGCGGGTGGGCACGACCGCGACCCGCAGTCCCTCGCGCCGCGCGCCGGCGGCGGCCGCCTCGGCCACGCCCGTGGCCACGGACGCGTTCGGCAGCAGGACGATCTCGCGGGCGCGGGTGGCCCGGATGGCGGCGACCAGGTCGGCGGCGGACGGTGGTTCGTCGCCGGACCCGTCGAGGGTCTCGACCCCCTCGGTGCCGAACAGGTGCGCGAGACCGGCGCCGGGCACGACGGCGACGACGGCGGTGCCGCGGTGGGCGGCGCAGTCGGCGCCGGTGTCGCCGCCGAGGCCGACGACGGCGATGTCGTGCGGACGCCCCGCGGCGACCCCGGCCTCGATGGCTGCGCCGACGTCGTCGAGGTGCACGTGCACCTTCCACCCGGACGTGACGCCGGACCCGGGCGTGCCCGGGGTGTCGAGCGGGACGACGGCGACCGAGTCGCCGATCGCCGACAGCCGCGCCCGCAGCGGCTCGATGCGCTCGGACGGGGCCTGCAGGCGGTACTGCACCTCGTAGGCGTAACCGGACGGCGGGGCGGGCGCGACCGGCGCGGCGGGTGCCGACACCGGCCGCAGCGCCGACCCGGTGCCCGTGAGCGCCCGGACCAGCGCGTCGAGCAGCACGACGTAACCGCGCCCGCCGGCGTCGACGACACCGTGGGCGGCGAGGTCGGCCAGCTGGCCGGTGGTGTGGCCGAGCGCCGTCTCGGCGGCGGCACGGGCGGCCTCGGCGACGGCGACCACACCGTCGTCGGCGACCTCGGCGCCGGCGACCGCCGCGGCGCGGGCGACGGTGAGCACCGTCCCCTCGACCGGCGTGACGACGGCCGAGTGGGCGGCCGCCGCCCCGGCCCGCAGGCCGTCGGCGAGGGCGGGGCCGGACAGTTCCGCCCGCCCGCCGGCCGTGTCGGCGAGGCCGCGCAGCACCTGGGACACGATGAAACCGGAGTTGCCGACCGCGCCCCACGCCGCGCCGGAGGCCATCGCGGCCAGCGCGTCGGCCGCGGTGGCCCCGTCGCCGGTGGTGCGGGTGAGCTCGTCGTCGGCGGCGCGCAGGGTCTGCAGCAGGTTGCTGCCGGTGTCGGCGTCGGCCACCGGGAAGACGTTGAGCGCGTCGATCTCGCCGCGGTGCGCGGCCAGCCGTTCGAGGCCGATGCGGCTCCACCGCCGGACGGCCGCCGCGTCGAGGACGGGGTCCGGAGCGGACGGCGCGCCACCGTCCTGCAGCCCGTCCGAGACCTCCGACACGGCCGCACCATACTGGCCGCGGGCCCACCGGTTTGGAGGGGCCGTCGTGCAGCCGATAGACTCGCACGGTTGCCCGGAGGCGGCCGCGCCCAGCGCGGCGACGACCGCCGCCCGCACGGGCAGCATTCCGATCTGATCGACCGAGGAGTTCCTGTGGCCAGCACCTGCGACGTCTGCGGCAAGGGGCCGGGTTTCGGCATGTCGGTGTCCCACTCGCACCGCCGCACCCCGCGCCGGTGGAACCCGAACGTGCAGACCGTGCGTGCCCAGGTCGCCCCGGGCACCCGGCGCCGCATCAACGTGTGCACGTCCTGCCTGAAGGCCGGCAAGGTCACCCGCTGACCTGATCCGCCGCACCACCCGCACCACCGCACCGAGCCCGTCCCCGCCGGGGGCGGGCTCGTCGCACGTCAGGACACCTCGAGCGGCGCGAGGTCCTTGGCGAAGAACAGCGCCTCCCCGAAGTCCGCGTAGTGCCCGAACGGGGCGGACGGCGCATACCCCTCGACCTTGTAGAGCTCGATGGCGGCGTCCTGGTGCGGTCCGGTGTTCAGCACCAGCTCGTCGATGCCCGCCGCCCGCGCCGACGCCTCGACGGCGCGCAGCATCCGCCGTCCGATGCCCTGACGCTGCATCCCGGGCGAGGTGTACATGCGCTTGATCTCGGCCGTGCCCGCGTCCAGGCGTCGCCAGCCACCCATCGCGACCGGTTCGCCCTCGACCAGCGCCACGAGCAGCTCGCCGTTCGGCAGCACGAACTCGTCGTCGGTGACCACGGCCTCGTCCGGACCGCCGTACATCTCGACGTACACCGCCTGCACCTCGGCGACGAGGCGGACGACGTCCGCGTCGGTGTAGGGGCGGGGTTCGATCACGAGGTCCACCCCCTCACGGTAGGACGGCCTACCGGAAGTGCTCGTGGCCGCCCACCGGCCAGCGGCGGCCGTCGACCCGGACGCCCTCGCCCTCGGTGACCGTGCCGACGACGCGCCACGGGTCGGGCAGGTCGGTGCCCTTCGGGAAGGTGGCCGCGAGCGCGTAGTCGTCGCCGCCGGTCAGTACCCAGACCGCGGGGTCGACGTTGAGGGCCGCGCCCACCTCGGCGAGCCGGTTCGGGATGCCGACCGCCTCGGCCCGCACCTCGATGCGGACGCCGCTGGCGGACGCGATGTGGCCGAGGTCGGCCACGAGCCCGTCGCTGACGTCCGTCATGGCCGTCGCACCCATCGCCGCGGCCCGCGGGCCCTCGAAGTACGGCGGCTCCGGACGCCGGTGGGCGGCCACGACGGCGACGGGCGAGCGGAAGCCGCGGGCGAGCACCGCGTACCCGGCCGCGGCCCAGCCGAGCCGTCCGCACACCGCCACCAGGTCTCCGGGACGCGCCCCGGCCAGGGTGACCGGCTCGATGCCCCGCAGGTCACCGAGCGCGGTCAGCGCCAGGGTGACCTGGTCGGCGGCGGTGACGTCACCGCCGACGACGGCCGCCTCGACGGCCGCGCACTCGTCCCGCAGGCCGGTGACCACGCCGTCGACCCAGCTCAGCTCGAGCTCGCCCGGCGCGCCGAACGCCACCAGCAGCGCGGTCGGCACGGCACCCATGGCGGCGATGTCGCTGAAGGCGCGCGCCGCGGCCTTGTGGCCGACGTCCTCGGCGGCGGACCAGTCGCGGCGGAAGTGCCGGTTCTCGACGAGCATGTCGGTGGACGCGACCACGCGGCCGTCGGGCGTCGCCACCACCGCGGCGTCGTCACCGGGGCCGATCAGCGTCGAGGGCACGGTCTCGAGCCCCGCCACCACCCGGGCGATGACGCCGAACTCCCCGGCCTCGGAGACCGTCGTTGCGTCGCTGGGGGTGCTCATCGGATACGTTCTACCGGGCCGCGGGCCGCCCGCCGCGGGCGGCTCGCCGAGAACCCCGAGCCGTCCGTCGAGTATGAGGAGCCACAGCGTCGTGAGCGTCAGCGCGTACATCCTGATCCAGACCGAGGTCGGCAAGGCGGCGTCCGTCGCCAGCGCGATCTCCGAGCTCGCCGGGGTGACGACGTCCGAGGACGTCACCGGCCCCTACGACGTGATCGTGCGGGCCGAGGCCGAGACGGTCGACGAGCTGGGCAAACTGGTGGTGTCCAACGTGCAGTCGGTCGACGGCATCACGCGCACGCTGACCTGCCCGGTCGTCCGCCTGTAACTTCCGTCAGGAGCAGTTCCGATCGACCCCGTCGTCCGCCGCGCGGCGCTCATCGCCACCGCGGTCACCGTCCCGCTCGTCGTCATCGTCGCGCTCGTCATCGGCAGCGTGACCGGAGTCAGCGACCCCGATCCGAGCGAGACACCGGACGCCCGCGGGGCGCTGTCGTACTCCGCTCCCCCGCGGGCGGACGTCGACGCCGCGCCGTGCTCCAAGGTGCTCGCACAACTGCCGGTCACCCTCGACGGCAAGACGCCGCGCATCGTGCGCACCAAGCCCGACAGCCCCTTCGTCACCGCCTGGGGATCGCCGCCCGTGGTCTTCCGCTGCGGGGTCGCCCGGCCGGCCGCGCTGAAGGCCGGGTCGGACGAGGTGGCGCAGAACGCGGGCAGCCTGAAGGGCCCGTACTTCTTCGTCACCAGCAGCAAGGACGGCAACGTCTGGACGTCCATCGACCGGGCCGCCTACATCTCGGTGACGATCCCGACGCAATACCAGGGCGGCGACATCATGCCGCCGCTCGCGGCCGCCATCGCCAAGGCGCTGCCCGCGGTGTGCACGACCGACGCGACCACCCCGGACGTCGACAAGCTCTGCACCCGCCGCAAGTGAAGCCCTGTCCGGACGGCCGCGGGCGGTTCTAACATCGAACGATGCCGACCGGGGGCTCCGCGCAGCAGGTGCGGTTCTGCACCGCGCCCGACGGCGTACGCATCGCGTGGGCCCAGCACGGCTCCGGGCCGCCGCTGCTGGTGTCGACCTGCTGGCTGAGCCACCTGCAGCACGACTGGGACAGCCCGGTGTGGCGCCACTTCCTCACCGCCATCGGACGGATCGCCACGGTCGTCCGCTTCGACGAGCGCGGCCACGGGCTCTCGCAACGCGACGTGACCGCGCACGACCTCGAGGCACGTCTCGGCGACCTCGAGGCGGTGGCCGATGCCGCGGGCTTCGACCGGTTCGCGCTGATGGCCATGGCGCAGGGCGGGCCCGTCGCGATCACCTACGCGCACCGGCACCCCGAGCGCGTGACGCGGCTGGCGTTCTACGGCAGCTACGCCGATCCCCGCCGCGACGAGACCGAGCACGATCTCGAACTCGAGACCGCGTTCGAGACGCTGATCCGGGCCGGGTGGGCCCGTCCGGACTCGACGTTCCGGCGGGTGTTCACGTCGCAGTTCATCCCCACTGCCAGCGAGGAGCAGAAGAGCTGGCTCGACGACCTCATGCGCCACGCGACGTCCGCCGAGACCGCCGTCGTCGCGCGGCGGCAGCGCGCGGCGACCTCGGCCAGTGAGCTGCTCAGCGAGTTGGATGTTCCGACCCTCGTGCTGCACAGCCTGCGCGACCGGATGAACCACTTCGGTCACGCCACGCACCTCGCATCGGCCGTCCGCGGCGCGCGGCTCGTGCCGCTCGAAAGCGACAACCACATCGTGCTCGCGCACGAACCGGCGTGGCAGGTCTTCGTCGACGAGGTCGGACGGTTCCTCGACCCCGACCGCGTCGTGGTGCCGGAGCACCGCCGGTCCCTCGCGGACGTGCTCACCTCCCGCGAGCTGGACGTGCTCGGCCAGGCAGCGCAGGGGCACGACAACGACGAGATCGCGCGGGCGTTGAGCCTGAGCGTGCGCACGGTCGAGCGGCACCTGCAGAACGTGTACGCGAAGCTCGGCGTGCGCGGCGGCACGGCCCGCACCGCCGCCGTCGCCCGGTTGCTCACCGGCGCGGACGCCGTCGCCCGCTGACCTGCGTACCCGCCGCCGCCCCGGTGTCCGCGGCGGGCGCGATCTACGCGTGCGCACCGACGCGCGACGGGGTCGATCGTTCCTAGCGTCCTCGTCGACAGCCAGTCGACCCACGGAGGACCAGATGAGCATCACCGAACCCACCGCAGACCTGCCCGACACCGCGCTCGACGAGATCAAGACCAAGCACCGCGCGGTCTGGTCGCTCGGCGACTACGACGCCGTCGCGGCCGAGGTGATCCCCGCCCTGGGCCGGCGGCTCGCCGACGCCGCGGGGGCGGGGGCCGGCCGCACCGTCCTCGACGTCGCCGCCGGCTCCGGCAACGCCGCCCTGCCCGCCGCCCGCGCGGGGGCCGAGGTGACGGCGTCGGACCTCACCCCGCCCCTGCTCGCGATCGGGCGCGAGCGTGCCGAGGCCGAGGGCCTGTCGCTGACCTGGCGCGTCGCCGACGCCGAGCACCTGCCGTTCGCGGACGCGTCGTTCGACGTCGTCATGTCGTGCGTCGGCGTCATGTTCGCGCCCTTCCACCAGCCGGTGGCGGACGAGCTGCTGCGGGTCTGCCGTCCGGGCGGGACGCTCGCACTCGCCAACTGGACGCCGGGGGGCTTCATCGGACGGCTGTTCGCGACGATGAAGCCGTTCGTGCCCGCCCCGCCGCCCGGGGCGACGCCGGGTCCGCTGTGGGGCGACGAGCAGCACGTGCGCGGCCTGCTCGGCGACCGCGTCACCGACCTCGACACCCGCCGCGAGACGCTGCGCATCGACCGGTTCACGTCCGCCGAGCAGTTCGTGACGTTCTTCCGTGAGTGCTACGGGCCGACCATCGCGGCGTTCCGCGGCCTGGCGGACGATCCGGAGCGCCGCGCGGAACTGTCCACCGCGATGCTGGAGCTCGCGCGCGAGCACGGCGCGGACGACGGCCCGATGCAGTGGGAGTACCTGTTGGTCACGGCGCGCCGCGCCTGATCAACCGCAGCCGCCGCCGTCCCGGGTCACGACTCGAGGCGGCGGCGCGCGGCGTTGTCGACCGCGGCGGTGAAGGCGCCCACCAGCCCCTGCAACGCCAGCGGACGCATGCGTTCGAGCATCGCCAGCACGTGCTCGTTGTCGATCTCGCCGCGCTGGTAGGGACCCCAGATGGCCCGGGCGAAGATCTCGGTGAGCCCCTCGGCCACCTCGGTCGCGTGCTTCTCGATGAGCGCGGCGGAGTCGGTGAGCACGTCGTGCGGCACCGGCAGGGCCAGCAGTTCGACAGCGTGCCCGAGCAGCGCCGGCGAGGCCCGGTAGGTGTCGTCGTCGAGGCGGACCAGCGCCTGCACCGAGGCGAGGAAGTCGAGCTGCTGCTGGTCCAGCGGCCGTCCGACCCGGCGCTCGAGGGTGGCCCGGTCGAGCACCTCGGTCTGGTCGGGCAGCCACGGCGCGAGAACCGCCGCCTGCAGCGCGTACTCCGCCGGGGCGGCGTCGTGCGGGATGCGCTGCAGCACCCGCTCGATGGCGGCCAGCGTGTACCCGTGCTCCTGCAAGGTGCGGATGAGGTCGAGACGCATGCGGTGCCGCGCGTCGTAGTAGGCGATACGGCCGCGGCGCTCGGGAGCCGGCAGCAACCCCTCGCTTGCGTAGAAGCGCACCGTGCGTACGGTCAGGCCCGTGCGAGCCGCGAGCTCGTCGACCGTGAGCGCACCGGCAGCACCGACGGCACCGTCCGCCTCGGACGCGACGTCGGCGCTCATGAGCGAGGACTGTAGACGCACGGGTTCTCCACACCACAATCACTGGCACTCGGGGACTGTGACAGTAAGACTGGCATGATTCCCTCGGCGCTCCATCCCCTCACGTATCTGGAAGGACGACAGCGGTCATGACCGAAGCATTCGTCTTCGACGCGTTGCGCACGCCGCGCGGACGCGGCAAGAACACCGGATCCCTGCACGGCACCAAGCCGGTCTCACTGGTCGTGGGCCTGCTCGACGAGGTGCGCAAGCGCAACCCCGGCCTCGACCCCCAGGCGGTGGAGGACATCATCCTGGGCTGCGTCTCCCCCGTGGGTGAGCAGGGCTCCGACATCGCCCGCACCGCTGCGCTCGTCGCGGGCTACGAGAACTCGGGCCCCGGCTTCCAGCTCAACCGCTTCTGCGCGTCCGGCCTCGAGGCCGTGAACGTCGCCGCCCAGAAGGTCCGCTCCGGGTGGGAGGACCTCATCCTCGCCGGCGGCGTCGAGTCGATGTCGCGCGTGCCGATGGCCTCCGACGGCGGCGCCTGGGCGCAGGACCCCGAGACCGCGTACGACACCAGCTTCGTGCCCCAGGGCATCAGCGCCGACCTGATCGCCACCATCGAGGGCTTCAGCCGCACCGACGTCGACACCTACGCCGCCGAGTCGCAGGACCGCGCCGCGAAGGCGATCGCGAACGGCAAGTTCGACAAGTCGATCGTCCCGGTCGTCGACATCAACGGCCAGGTCGTGCTCGACCACGACGAGTTCCCGCGGGCGGGCACCACGGTCGAGTCGCTCGGCAGCCTCAAGCCCTCGTTCGCCGGGCTCGCCGAGATGGGCGGCTTCGACGCCGTGGCGCTGCAGAAGTACCACTGGGTCGAGAAGCTCAACCACGTGCACACGCCGGGCAACAGCTCGGGCATCGTCGACGGCGCCGGCCTGGTCGTCGTCGGCTCCGAGAAGGGCGGCGAGGCCAACGGCCTCACCCCGCGGGCGCGCATCGTGTCGGTCGGCGTCGTCGGCTCCGAGCCCACGATCATGCTGACCGGCCCGACGCCGGCCGCGCAGAAGGCGCTGGCCAAGGCGGGCCTCACGGTCGACGACATCGACCTGTGGGAGCTCAACGAGGCGTTCGCCGCCGTCGTCATGAAGTTCATGAAGGACCTGAACGTGCCGCACGAGAAGATGAACGTGAACGGCGGCGCGATCGCCCTCGGCCACCCGCTCGGCGCGACCGGCGCGATGATCCTCGGCACGCTCGTCGACGAGCTCGAGGAGCGCGACCTGCGCTACGGCCTGGCCACCCTGTGCATCGGCGGCGGTATGGGCGTCGCCACGATCGTGGAGCGTGTCAAGTAATGGCGGACGTCATCAAGTACGAGAAGGACGACGAGGGCATCGTCACCCTCACCCTCGACGACCCGAACGCGCGGGCGAACACGATGAACGACGCGTTCCGCGCGTCGCTGTCCGAGGTCGTCGACCGGCTGGAGAAGGAGGAGGGCCTGACCGGCGTCATCGTGACGTCCGCCAAGGACACCTTCTTCGCCGGCGGTGACCTGAAGACGCTCATCCAGGTCACCGACGAGAACGCGGCCGAGTTCGCCGCGGGCGTCGAGCGCATCAAGGCCGACTTCCGCCGCTTCGAGAAGCTCGGCAAGCCGACCGTCGCCGCGCTGAACGGCGCCGCGCTCGGCGGCGGTCTCGAGATCGCGCTCGCCTGCAACCGGCGCATCGCGCTCGACAACCCGAAGGCGCAGTTCGGCCTGCCCGAGGTCACCCTCGGCCTGCTGCCGGGCGCCGGCGGCGTCACCCGCGTCGTCCGCCTGCTCGGCGTCTTCGACGGCCTGATGAAGGTGCTCGTCCAGGGCACCCGCTACAAGGTCGCGCAGGCCCTCGAGGTCGGCCTCGTCGACGAGATCGCCGCGTCCCCCGAGGAGCTGCTGGCGAAGGCCCGCGAGTGGATCAAGGCCAACCCCGAGACCACGCAGCCGTGGGACGCCAAGGGTTACCGCATGCCCGGCGGCGCGCCCACGAGCCCGAAGCTGGGCGGCATGCTGCCGGCCATCCCGGGCAACCTGAAGAAGCAGCTCAAGGGCGCCCCGATGCCGGCCCCGCACCACATCGCGTGCGCCGCCGTCGAGGGTGCGACCGTCGACTTCGACACCGCGCTGAAGATCGAGGGCCGCTACTTCGTGAACCTCGCCAAGGGCCAGGTCGCGAAGAACATGATCCAGGCGTTCTGGTTCGACCTGAACTCGATCAACGGCGGCGGGTCGCGTCCGGACGGGTTCGAGAAGCGCCTGCCCACCAAGGTGGCCGTGCTCGGCGCGGGCATGATGGGCGCCGGCATCGCCTACGTCACCGCCCGCAACGGCGTCCCGGTCGTGCTCAAGGACATCTCGCTCGAGGCGGCCGAGAAGGGCAAGGGCTACTCGCAGAAGCTGCTCGACAAGGCCGTCTCCCGCGGCAAGATGGCGCAGGAGAAGGCCGACGAGGTGCTGGCGCGCATCACGCCGTCCGCCGACTACGCCGATCTCGCCGGCTGCGACCTCGTCGTCGAGGCCGTGTTCGAGAAGGTCTCGCTCAAGCACGAGGTCTTCGCCGAGGTCGAGAAGGTCGTCGACGCCGACGCCCTGCTCGGGTCGAACACCTCGACGCTGCCCATCACCGGGCTCGCCGAGGGCGTGCAGCGCAAGCAGGACTTCATCGGCCTGCACTTCTTCTCGCCGGTCGACAAGATGCCACTGCTGGAGATCATCCGCGGCGAGCAGACGTCCGACGAGGCGCTGGCCCGCGCGCTCGACTACTCGCAGCTGATCAAGAAGACCCCGATCGTCGTCAACGACAGTCGCGGCTTCTTCACCTCGCGGGTCATCGGCACCTTCGTGAACGAGGCGCTGGCGATGCTCGGCGAGGGGGTGCACCCGCAGTCGATCGAGCAGGCGACCACGCAGGCCGGGTACCCGGTCGGCGCGCTGCAGCTGGCCGACGAGCTCAACCTCGAGCTGTTCCTCAAGATCCGCAACGAGACCCGTGAGGCGATGGGTGACGGCTACGTCCGCCACCCCGCCGAGGACATCGTCGAGAAGATGGTCGAGCTCGGCCGTCCGGGCCGCCTCAAGGGCGCCGGCTTCTTCGACTACGACGAGAACGGCAAGCGGACGGGTCTCTGGCCGGGTCTGGCCGAGCACTTCCCGGTGAAGGGCAACCCGGCCGACGTCGACATCCACGAGCTGGGCGAGCGCATGCTCGTGATCGAGGCGATCGAGACGGCGCGCTGCGTCGACGAGGGCGTGCTCATCACGACGGCCGACGCCAACATCGGCTCGATCATGGGCATCGGGTTCCCGCCGTGGACCGGTGGCGTGCTGCAGTACATCAACGGTTACGAGGGCTCGACCGGACACGGCGTCGCCGCCTTCGTCCAGCGGGCCGAGCAGTTGACCAAGCAGTTCGGTGAGCGCTTCGAGCCGAACCAGCTGCTGCGCGACAAGGCCGACAAGGGCGAGACCTTCTAGTCCGGCCCCAGCCCACGTTGAGTGGCGCGGTTTCCGCGTCAGTGGCGCGATATTTCGCGCCACTGACGCGGTTCCGCGCCACTCGACTCGTTTCAGGAGAAGGTGAGTGAGAGTGCCCGGACCGCTCGAGGGTGTGCGCGTCGTCGAACTGCCCGCCATCGGACCCGTTCCCATGCTCGGCATGCTGCTGGCCGACCTGGGGGCCGAGGTGATCCGCATCGACCGGTTGTCCGGCGGCGGCGACCTCGGCTCGATCATGACGACGACCGCGATGGGACGGGGCCGGCGCTCGCTCGGACTCGACCTGCGCAAGCCCGGTGGCGCCGAGGTCGTGCTGCGACTCGTCGAGCGCGCGGACGCGCTGATCGAGGGGTTCCGTCCCGGGGTCGCCGAGCGGCTCGGCGTCGGACCGGACGAGGCGTTGGCCCGCAACCCGAAGCTGGTGTACGGCCGCATGACCGGGTGGGGGCAGCACGGCCCGCTCTCGGCCACCGCCGGGCACGACCTGACCTACCTCGCGGTCACCGGGTTGCTGCACGGCATCGGCCCGAAGGACGGCCCGCCCGTGCCGCCGGTGAACTACGTGGCCGACTTCGGCGGCGGCTCGATGTTCCTGGCCACCGGGCTGCTGGCCGGGATCCTGCACGCGCGGGCGAGCGGCGAGGGCCAGGTCGTCGACGTCGCCATGACCGAGGGCGCCGCCTACCTCGGCACGATGACCCGCGTCATGGCCGGCATGGGGGTCTGGCAGGACCGCCGCGAGGCGAACCTGCTCGACGGCGGCTCGCCGAACTACCGCTGCTACGAGACCTCGGACGGCAGGTGGGTCGCCGTCGGCGCGCTCGAACCGCAGTTCTGGGAGGCGTTGGTGACCACGCTCGGCCGCGAGGTCGAGGGCACGCCGGGTCCCTACGACCCGAAGGAGTGGAAGGCCTGCCGCGCCTGGCTCACCGAGACCTTCCTGACCCGCACCCGCGACGAGTGGGCCGAGCTGTTCGCGCCGCTCGACGCCTGCGTGGCACCGGTGCTGACGCTGGCCGAGGCGCAGGAGCACCCGCACAACGTCGCCCGCGGGTCGTTCACCGACGTGGCCGGTGCGACCGTGCCGGCGCCCGCGCCGAAGTTCTCGCGCACCCCCGGTGAGGCCGGCACGGTGCCGCGGTCCGGGGCCGACTCGGCGTCCGTGCTGGGCGAGCTCGGTTACGACGACGCCGACCTGGCGCAGCTGCGCGAGGCCGGCGCGATCGTCTGAGCCTCGGGCACGGCGTTACCGTCCAGCCATGGACTACCGGCTGGAACTGATCTGCGTGCCCGTGACCGATGTCGACGCGGCGAAGGAGTTCTACGTCGACAAGATCGGTTTCACCGCCGATCACGACGAACGTGTCGACGACAACCTGCGGTTCGTGCAGCTCACCCCGCCCGGGTCGGGATGCTCGATCTGCATCGGCGAGGGCCTGACGACGATGGCGCCTGGCTCGCTCGAGGGGCTGCAGCTCATCGTGGCCGACGCGGACGCCGCGCACGCCGAACTCAGCGCGCGCGGCGCCCCCGTCAGTGAGGTCGAGGACCTGCCCTGGGGCCGCTTCGTCTACTTCAAGGACCCCGACGGCAACGCCTGGAACGTGCAGCAGCTGACGCAGCCGTCCTGACCCGGACGCGGGTCAGAAGGTCGCCGGCTTCGACTGCGTGACCAGCCACGTGCGGAAGAACGCGTCGAGCTGCCGGCCCGACACCTTCTCGGCCAGCGCCGTGAACTGGGACGTGGTCGCGTTGCCGTAGCGGTGCTGCGACGTCCAGGTGCGCAGGAGCCGGAAGAAGTCGGCGTCGCCGATCTTCTTGCGCAGAGCGGCGAGGGTCATGCCGCCCCGCTCGTAGACCGCGGCCGAGAACATCGTGTCGCGCTTCGGATCACGGATGGACTGCTTCCAGAACGAACTGGAGGCCGGCACCTGCTGCCACTCGGCCTTGAAGTGGTCGTAGGTGTTCGCGCCGCCGATGTGCTCGCTCCAGTAGGCCGCGGCGAAGGTCGCGAAGCCCTCGTTCAGCCAGATGTCGCGCCAGGTGCGGACCGAGACGCTGTCACCGAACCACTGGTGCGCGAGCTCGTGCGCGATCGTCCCCTGATCGGCGGCGAAGCCGTAGAGCGGACGGGTCTGCGTCTCGAGCGAGAACCCGACGTCGGGCACGTCGTCGACGATGGCGCCGGTGGACGTGAACGGGTAGCGCCCGAACGTCTTCGCCCAGAAGTCGGTGATGCGGCCGGTCTGGCGGAAGATGCGGGCGACCGCTTCGCGGTGGGTCGGGTCGGTGGCCTGCAGCTGGCGGATGCCGCCCGGCGTCCTGCCGGTGCGGTAGTTCCAGTTGCCGATGTCGACGGTGGCGAGATAGGTGGCCATCGGCTTGGTCTCGCGCCACACGAACGTCGTGGAGGCCGCGCGGCGGGTCGTGGCGACCCGGTCGCCGTTGGCGACGACCTGCTTGCCCTTCGGCACGGTCACGTGGAAGGAGAACGTGGCCTTGTCGCTCGGGTGGTCGCTGCTCGGGAACCAGGTGCGCGCGCCGTTGGGCTCGTCGCCGACGAAGGACCCGTCCTTCGTGTACTGCCACCCGTAGTCGGACCCGAACACGATGGGCGAGCCCTTGATGGTCTTCGGGGTGCCCGCGTAGCGGACGCGGACGACGAAGTCGCTGCCCTTGCGCAGCCCCTGCTTCGGCGTGATGCGCAGCTCGGGACCGGGCCGGGAGAAGCGGGCGGCGCGGTCGTTCACCCGCACCGAGCTGATCTTCGGGCCGGAGTAGTCGAGGTCGAAGCGTGAGAGGTTCTGCGTCGCGCGGGCGTACACCAGCGCGGTCGCGACGAGCTTCTTCGTGCGCGGTGTGTAGTTCATGAACAGCCCGTAGTGGCGGACGTCGAACCCGCCGTTGCCGAGCAGCGGGAAGTACGGGTCGCCGATGCCGGAGGCGCCGGGCGTGTACTTGACGGCGGCGGGTGTGCGGGGCGCGGCATCGGACGGCCCGGCAGCCGCCAACCCCACCGCGAGAACCCCGGCGAGCGCTCCGGCCACGATGCCGGACGGACGAAATGTCACGTTCTGCTCCTCTTCTTCGGGTACGCACCACCTTCGCACATGCTTCTGACAGAAACACCCGGTACGGCGTCCGTAGGCTCGCGGACGTGCCGACCCAGCCCGTTCCCGCGCTGCTCGAGGCGGTGTCCGCCGTCCGCTACGTGACCCCGCTGCGCGAGGGCGGGTCGCTGCCCGGGCTCATGGAAGCCGACGACCTCGGTACCTACGTCGTCAAGTACGTCGCCGCCGGGCAGGGTCGCAAGGCGCTGGTGGCCGAGGTCGTCGCCGGTGAGCTCGCGCGGGCGCTCGGGCTGCCCGTCCCCCGCATCGTCACCGTCGAGCTCGATACGGCGCTGGCGGCGAACGAGCCCGACGAGGAGGTCCAGGAGCTGCTGCGCCGCAGCGGCGGGCGCAACCTCGGCATCGACTTCCTGCCCGGCGCGCTCGACCTGGACGTGCGCGCCTTCGACGTCGACCCCGTGCTCGCCGGACGCGTGCTGTGGTTCGACGCGTGGATCGGCAACGTCGACCGCTCGTGGCGCAACCCCAACATGCTGTTCTGGCACGGGGCGCCGTACCTGATCGACCACGGCGCCGCGCTGACGTTCCACCACCGGTGGTCCGGGGCGGACGCCGCGGTCGAGCGCACCTACGACGCCGGCGAGCACGCCCTGCTCGGCGCGCACCCCGACCTGGACGCCGCCGACCTCGCCCCGCTGGTCACCCACGACCTGCTCGCCGGCGTGACCGCGCTCGTCCCGGACGAGTGGCTGGCGGACGAACCCGGCTTCGACTCCCCCGCCGCCGTCCGTGATGCCTACGCCGACGTGCTGCTGCGCCGCGCCGCCGCGCAGGATGCCTGGCTGCCCGGCGTGCGCACGGCGGTCGCCGCCGGCGCGACGCGCCTTCCGAAGCACACGAACCGGCCCCGGTGGCTGTCGTGACCCGCGTGCCGTTCGAGTACGCGGTGCTGCGCGTGGTCCCCCGCGTCGAACGCGGCGAGTTCATCAACGCGGGCGTCGTCGTCTACTGTCGCGAGCGCGAGTTCCTCGCCGCCGCCGTGCACCTCGACGCCGACCGGTTGCACGCTCTCGACCCGTCCGCCCGAGCCGACGACATCGGGGCCGTGCTCGAGACCTACAAGGCGACCTGCAACGGCTGGAGCGACTCCCCCGCCGCCCGCGAGCAGATCGGACGGCGCTTCCGCTGGCTCACCGCCCCGCGCAGCACCGTCGTACAGCCGGGGCCCGTCCACACCGGTCTGACGGACGACCCCGCCGCCGAGACCGACCGGCTATTCCACGCCCTGGTGCGCTGAGGACCGCCGCAGCGCCGCGGCGATCAGCCGGTCGACGAGCTCGGGGTAGTCGACGCCCGTGGCCGCCCACATGCGCGGGAACATCGAGATCGGCGTGAACCCCGGCATCGTGTTGATCTCGTTCAGCACGACCCGGTCGTCGGCCGCGACGAAGAAGTCGACGCGGGCCAGGCCGGCGCAGTCGAGCGCGGTGAACGCGCGGCACGCGGCGTCCTGGATGCGCTGCGTGACGTCGTCCGACAGGTGCGCCGGCACGTCGAAGTCGCAGGCGTCGTCGAGGTACTTGGCGGCGAAGTCGTACCAGTCGTGGCCCTCGCGCAACCGGATCTCGGCGACGACGCTGGCGCGGGGCTCACCGGTCTCGTCCTCGAGCACGCCGCACTCGACCTCGCGTCCGGTGACGGCCGCCTCGACGAGCACCTTGCTGTCGTGCTCGAAGGCGGTGGCGACGGCGTCGTCGAGCTGCGACCAGTCGTCGACCCGGGTGATGCCGACGCTCGAACCGGCGCGGGCCGGCTTGACGAAGACGGGCAGACCGAGGTGGTGCAGGTCGACGGCCGACCACGGACGTCCCCTGCGCAGCACGGCGAACTCGCCGACGTCGAGGCCGGCCGCCCGCAGCAGGATCTTGGTGTACTCCTTGTCCATGCCCGCCGCGCTGGCGAACACGCCGGCGCCGACGTACGGCACGCCGGCGAGCTCGAGCAGGCCCTGGATGGTGCCGTCCTCGCCGAAGCGCCCGTGCAGGACGGGGAAGACGACGTCGACCGACCCGAGCACGTCGACGGCGGCACCCGGCTCGAGGGTCACCAGCTGCGACGAGGACGGGTCGAGCACTAGCGCGGTGCCCTTCTCGACCTCGGGCAGCGTCCGTCCGGTGATGGCGAGCGTCTCGGCGGACGCCTCGGTGAGCAGCCAGCGTCCGTCCGGGGAGATGCCGACCGGCACGACGTCGTAGCGGTCGGGGTCGAGCGCGCCGAGCACGCTGCCGGCCGACACCACCGACACGCCGTGCTCGCTGCTGCGGCCGCCGTAGACGACGGCGACGCGGATCCGTCCGGTGTTCGAGTCGAGCACGCCGCGACCCTACGGGACCGGCGTCGTCACCCCGATCTCATTGCTCGGACTTCATGGCGCGCGTCATCAGCAGCTCCATGACCTCGGACAGCGGCAGCCGCCCGAAGCACACCGCCTCGACCGCCGCCGTGATTGGCACGTCGATGTCGTGCTGCCGCGCGAGCTCGAGCACCGAACGGCACGACTTCACACCTTCGGCGACCTGGCCGTGGGTGGCCTCCTGCGCCTGCTCGAAGCTCTCGCCGCGACCGAGCCGCTCGCCGAACGTGCGGTTGCGCGACAGCGGCGAGTTGCAGGTGGCGACGAGGTCGCCGAGCCCGGCGAGCCCGGCGAACGTCAACGGGTCGGCGCCCAACCTCACCCCGAGCCGCGCCGTCTCGGCCAGACCGCGCGTGATGATCGTGGCCAGCGTGTTGTCGCCGAAGCGCATGCCCTGCGCGATGCCGCACGCGAGAGCGATGACGTTCTTGACCGCCCCGCCGAGTTCGCAGCCGACGACGTCGGTGTTGGTGTACGGACGGAAGTAGGGCGTCGAGCATCGCCGCTGCACCTCGGCGGCCCGCTGCTCGTCCGCGCAGGCGACCACCGTCGCGGTGGGATGCCGCTGCGCGATCTCGAGCGCCAGGTTGGGTCCGCTGACGACGGCGATGCGGTCGGACGGTGCCCCGGCGACCTCGCCGATCACCTCGCTCATGCGCTTCGTGGTGCCCAGCTCGACACCCTTCATCAGGCTGACGAGGGTGGCGTCGGCGGGCAGGTGCGCGCGCCAGACGGCGAGGTTCTCGCGCAGCGTCTGCGACGGCAGCGCGATCGCGACCAGGTCGGCGCCCTCGAGGGCGGCCGCGTCGTCGTGGGTGGCCCGCAGCGAGGCCGGCAGCTCGATGCCGGGCAGGTAGTCGTCGTTGCGGTGCTCGGCGGTGATGCGTTCGGCCAGCTCGGGACGCCGCGCCCACATGGTGACCTCGTTGCCGGCGTCGACCAGCACCTTCGCGAACGCAGTTCCCCAGGAGCCCGCGCCCATCACGGCGGCGCGGCTCATGCCGGCGCGCTCACGCGGCGTCGCCGGTGCGCTTCGCCTTCTTGGCGGACGTACCGCCCTCGGGCAGTCGCGGGTCGGGATCGCCGCGTTTCCAGCTGAACAACGCCCCGGTCGGGGCAGGCACGCCGCGCAGTTCGGCGACGTCGTCGCGCAGCCGCCGCACGATCGTGTCGGTCATCTCGTGCAGCAGGCGGACGGTGACCTCGCGGTCGCGGTACGCGGACAGGTCGATCGGTTCGCCGGCCGACAGCACGTGCTTGGGACGCGGCACCAGCTTGACCCGCTTGCGGTACAGGTCGAACTGCTCCTGCACGCCCCACTGCACGACCGGGATCACGGGCACGTCGGGCACGAGGGTGGCCAGCCGCGCCGCGCCGGTCTTGGCGTTCATGGGCCAACCGTCCGGGTCGCGGGTGACGGTGCCCTCGGGGTGCAGCACGAGGATGCGTCCCTCCTGCAGCGCGGCGACGGCGGACGCGAGCGACTGGCGGGCATCGGTGCTGCCGCGGTGCACGGGGATGTGGCCCATGATGCGCATGCCCCAGCCGACGGCGGGGACCTCGAAGATCGAGTCCTTGGCGAGGAAGCGCGGCGTGCGCGCGGCGTCGAGGACGAACTTGGACACGAGGAACGGATCGAGGTGCGACACGTGGTTCACCACGATGATCGCGGCGCCCCGCTGCGGGATGCGCTCGATGTGGCGGTACCGCACCCGGACCAGCGCCGAGACCGGGTAGTAGAGAACGAGCCACACGAAGCGCCAGCCCGGACCCATCGGCTCGCCGTAGCCGGGCCTGCGCAGCTTCTTCAGCCTTGCCACCGACCGTCCCCTCGCCCTCCGCCGCCACCGACGCACCTGCCGCGCCCGCCTGGCCACGGCGAGCGGCCGCACCGCTCGGCGTGTCAGTCTGCCGTATCGGCGTCCGTAAGCTCGTAACCATGCGATGGACCGTGGTCATCCCGGCCAAGTCGCTGCCCGCCGCCAAGTCACGCCTGCTGGGCGCCACCGACGGTCCCGAGGCCCACGCCCGCCTCGTCCGGGCCATCAGATCCGACACCATCGCCGCCGCGCGGGCCGCGCGGGGCGTCGCCCGCGTGCTGCTGGTCACCGACCGGGGCGAGCCGGCACCGGACGTGATCGTCCAGACGCGGCCCGGCCTGAACGAGGCGCTGCGGGAGGCCGCCGAGCACGCCGTGCAACGGTGGCCGGACGACGGGGTCGCCGCGCTCCTGGGCGACCTGCCGGCGTTGCGGCCCGACGACCTGGCCGACGCGCTCGACGCTGCGGCCCGCATCGCCTCGGGCTACGTGGCGGACGCCCAGGGCACCGGCACCACCCTGCTCACCGCCGTCCCCGGACACGAGCTGGACCCGCGCTTCGGTGCCGGGTCGGCCGCGCGCCACGCCGTGGTGGCGAGAGCGCTGCCCGCAGCGCCCGGCCTGCGTCTCGACGTCGACGAGCCCGGCGATCTCGAGCGCGCCGTGTCCGACCTCGGCGTCGGCCCGGCCACCGCGGCGGTGCATTCCCTGCGCGTCGCCAACCGTTCATCCTGCGTAGGCATGATGCGCGAATGACCCAGCACCACCCCACCGCCGGCCCGGCCGGCAACCCAGTGGAGATGTCCGCGTGAGCACCGATTCCGCCACCGCCCTCGACCCGACCGACGCCGTCCCCGGCGGTGACCTCGACGAGACGGTCGGCCACGTCGACGACCTGCCCGACGACCGCTTCAGCAACCGGGAGCTGTCGTGGCTGGCGTTCAACCGCCGCGTGCTGGCCCTGGCCGAGGACAGGTCGCAGCCGCTGCTCGAGCGGTTGAAGTTCCTCGCGATCTTCGCCAACAACCTCGACGAGTTCTACATGGTGCGCATCGCCGGGTTGAAGCGTCGTGCCGACATGGGCCTGCAGGTGCAGTCGGCCGACGGCCTCTCGCCGCGCGAGGTGCTCGCGCAGCTGGCCGAGCGCACCCGTGAGCTGGTCGAACGGCACGCGCTGTGCTTCCGCGACGACGTCGCGCCCGCGCTCGAGGGCGAGGGCATCCACATCCGGCGCTGGGACGACCTGGACGACGAGGAGCGCCGTCGGCTGGCCGACTACTTCCAGTCGAAGGTGTTCCCGGTGCTGACGCCGCTGGCCGTCGACCCGTCGCACCCGTTCCCGTACATCTCCGGCCTGTCGCTGAACCTCGCGGTGATCGTGCGCGAGCCGGACGAGAAGGTGCAGCGCTTCGCGCGCGTCAAGGTGCCCAACAACGTGCCGCGGTTCGTGGTCGTCTCGCAGAGCTCGGTCGAGGCCGAGTTCCTGCCGCTCGAGGACCTCATCGCCGCGCACCTGCCGACACTGTTCCCCGGCATGGACGTCGTCGAGCACCACGTCTTCCGGGTCACCCGCAACGCCGACTTCCAGGTCGAGGAGGACCGCGACGAGGACCTCCTGCAGGCCCTCGAGCGCGAGCTGATGCGCCGCCGGTTCGGCCCGGCCGTCCGTCTCGAGGTCACCGACGACATCGACGACGAGGTCGTCGAGCTGCTCGCCAGCGAGATCGACGTCGACAAGGACGACATCATCCGGGTACCGGGGCTGCTGGACCTCGGATCGCTGTTCCAGGTCTACGACATCGACCGGCCCGCGCTGAAGGAACGGCCGTTCGTCCCCACCACCAACCCCCGCTTCGCCGAGGGCGAGACGCCGAAGTCGGTCTTCGCCACGCTTCGCGACGGGGACGTGCTCGTGCACCACCCCTACGAGTCGTTCGCCACGAGCACGCAGCGCTTCATCGAGCAGGCGGCCGCCGACCCGCGGGTGCTCGCCATCAAGCAGACGCTGTACCGCACCTCCGGTGACTCACCGATCGTCGACGCGCTCATCGACGCCGCCGAGGCGGGCAAGCAGGTGGTGGCGCTCGTCGAGATCAAGGCGCGCTTCGACGAACAGGCCAACATCAAATGGGCGCGGGCACTGGAGCGTGCCGGCTGCCACGTCGTCTACGGGTTCGTCGGCCTCAAGACCCACTGCAAGACCGCGCTCGTGGTGAGGCAGGAGGGCAACCAGATCAAGCGCTACGCGCACGTCGGCACGGGCAACTACAACCCGAAGACGGCGCGCATGTACGAGGACCTCGGGCTGTTCACCGCCGACGAGGACATCTGCGCCGACCTGACCGACCTGTTCAACGTGCTCACCGGGTACTCGCGTCAGACGTCGTACCGCTCGCTGCTCGTCGCGCCGCAGGGCATCCGCGCCGGACTCATCGACCGCATCGAGCGCGAGATCGAGTACGCGCAGCAGGGCAAGGACGCGCTGATCCGCTTCAAGACCAACCACCTGGTCGACGAGCAGACCATCGACGCCCTCTACCGCGCTGCCCGTGCCGGGGTGCGTGTCGAACTGCTGGTACGCACGTTCTGCACGATCCGCGCCGGGGTGCCGGGGTTGTCCGACAACATCGTCGTGCGTTCGATCCTCGGACGGTTCCTCGAGCACTCGCGCGTCTACCAGTTCGGCGGCGACGGCGTGCCGGAGTACTGGATGGGCTCGGCCGACATGATGCACCGCAACCTCGACCGTCGCGTCGAAGTGCTCGTGCAGGTCACCGACAAGGCGGC
This sequence comes from Jatrophihabitans fulvus, assembly GCF_054781375.1. Lineage (NCBI taxonomy): Bacteria > Bacillati > Actinomycetota > Actinomycetes > Jatrophihabitantales > Jatrophihabitantaceae > Jatrophihabitans > Jatrophihabitans fulvus. The sequence continues at coordinate 270,331 of NZ_BAAGUN010000003.1, read as the reverse complement.
CGTGGCGCATCTGCAGACGTGTCTGGACGCCGCCTTCGACGCCGACACCAAGGCGTGGACGCTGCAGGCCGACGGCACCTGGTCGCAGCCGAGCGACGCGCACCACGACTTCCAGGAGTTGTTGATGAAGCGGCTCGCCGCGCGGGGTGAGTGACCGCGTGCCCAGGGTGAGGGCCGCGGGCGGCGTCGTCTGGCGCGTCGGGAAGTCGGACGGCGGCGCCCGCCGGATCGAGGTCGCGCTGGTGCACCGTCCGCGCTACGACGACTGGTCCCTGCCGAAGGGCAAGCTCGAGAAGCGGGAGTCGGAGTTCGACGCGGCCGTCCGTGAGGTGGGCGAGGAACTCGGCGCGACCGTCGCGATGTCACGCCGGCTGCGGCGCATCGCCTACCGCTACGGCACGGGCGACGAGGCGGTCGACAAGACGGTCGCGTTCTGGCTGATGCGTTACGTCGGCGGCGAATTCGTACCCAACGACGAGGTGGACGAGGTGGCGTGGCTACCGCCCGAGGACGCTGCCGCCCGGCTGAGCCACGACGTCGAACGCGAGGTGCTCGACGAGTTCGGCGCGTTGCCGCTGCCCGAGTCGCACGTCGTGGTCGTGCGGCATGCCAAGGCGGGCAAGCGCAGCGAGTGGCACGGCGACGACGCGCAGCGTCCGCTCGACGCAACCGGCGTCGCGCAGGCCGACCGTCTCGTCGCCTTCGTCTCGGCATTCGCTCCCGACCGCATCGTCTCCGCAGCACCGGTGCGGTGCGTGCAGACGGTCACCCCCTTGGCGCGCCGCCTCGGGCTGGAGGTCGTCGTCGACCCGCGGTTCTCGGACGACGACTACGTGACCGCCCCGGCCGAGGCCGAGGCGGGGCTGCTCGCGCTGGCAGTACCCGGTCGGACGGCCGTCGTCGCCAGCCAGGGCACGACCATTCCGGGTCTGGTGTCGGCGCTGCATCCTGCTTCGGCACCCGCCGCCACGAAGAAGGGAGCGGTGTGGGTGCTGGGCGTCGTCGACGGCACCGTCATCAGCGCCGACTACTACCCGGACGCAGGCCGAGCGTAGAGCGAGCGTGCGGCCCGAGCACGACGAAGGGCGCCCCACCTCACGGTGGGGCGCCCTTCGTAATGCGAGGACTACGAGCGCTTCGCGGGCGCCTTCTTCGCGGTCTTCTTGGCCACCTTCTTGGCGGGGGCCTTCTTGGCCGCCGCCTTCTTCGCCGGGGCCTTGGCCGCCGCCTTCTTCGCGGGGGCCTTCTTCGCGGCCGCCTTGGTGGCCGGAGCCTTCTTCGCCGCCGCCTTCTTCGCGGGGGCCTTCTTCGCCGCCGTCCTGGTGGCGGGCGCCTTCTTCGCGGCGGTCTTCTTCGCCGCGGTCGCCTGCTTGGCCGCGGTCTTCTTCGCCGCGGTCGTCTTCTTGGCCGCGGTCTTCTTCGCGGTGGCGGCGGTCTTCTTCGCCGTCTTCGCCGGCGCCTTGGCGGCGGAGGCCGCGCGCTGCAGCGCCTTCTTCGCCGGGGTGGCCTTCTTCGCCGGGCTCTTCTTGGCGGCCTTGCGGGCCGCCTTGGCGATCGTGCCCGGCGCCCCCTTGACCGCGTCGACGGCCTCGGAGACGGCGTCCCTGGCGTCGGACACGGCGTCGGACACGCGCTCCTGCGTCTGGTGGAGCGCCGACTGCGCTCCCTGGACGGCGGACGCGGCGCGGGCCGGGGCCTCGCGCACCGACTCGCGGGCCCGGGCGACCGCTGCCTGCGTGCGCTCGGCGCGCTCGCGCATGACGTCGGACGCGCCGGCGGCGACCTGCTTGAACTCGCTGCCCGGACGGAACACCGGGACGCGCGACGCCGCGACGCTGACCTGCTCGCCGGTGGCGGGGTTGCGCGCGGTGCGGGCGGCGCGGTCGCGCCGCTCGAACTTGCCGAAGCCGCTGATCGCGACCTCCTCGCCGCGGGCGATGACGGCGTAGACGCTGTCGATCACCGCGTCGAGGGCGGCGGCCGCACGCTTCTTGTCACCATCGAGTCGCTCGGCGAGCTGATCGATGAATTGAGCCTTGTTGGGCACTCGTCCTCCAGGGACCTCTCGCAAAACGCGCTGCACGCCTGCGGCGCAACGACAACTGTTGACGCAGGATCACGCTATTCCGTATGCGCGTTCGTGCCAACGCAAACAGCCTGTGTCGCGCCGAAAAAATGCTCGAGATCTCCGTCGGGACGGTCGATCAGCCCGTTGCGGTGGGCAACCAGGACGCTCGACGTGCCTCGAACGCCTCGATCGCGTCGACGTGTTGCGAGGTCAGGCCGATGTCGTCGAGGCCCTCGAGCAGACGCCATCGCGAGTAGTCGTCGAGTTGGAACTCGTGCAACTCACCCGACCAGCTGACCGTGCGCTCCTGCAGATCGACGGTGACCTGCGTGGTCGGGTCGGCCTCGATGTCGTCCCACAACCGCTGCACGATCTTCTCCGGCAGCTGCACGGTGAGCAGCCCGGACTTCAGCGAGTTGCCGCGGAAGATGTCGGCGAAGCGCGGCGAGATGACCACCTTGAAGCCGTAGTCGGTCAGCGCCCACACGGCGTGCTCGCGCGAGCTGCCGGTGCCGAAGTCCGGTCCGGCCACGAGGATCGTGGCGCCCTCGTACTCCGGACGGTTGAGCACGAAGTCGGGCTCGTTGGTGCGCCAGGCGCTGAACAGGCCGTCCTCGAAGCCGGTGCGCGCCACCCGCTTGAGGTACACCGCCGGGATGATCTGGTCGGTGTCGACGTTGGTGCGGCGCAGCGGGACGGCGGTGCCGGTGTGGCTCGTGAACTTGTCCATGTCGCGCTCCTCCTACAGGTCCGCGGGTGCGGTGAGACGGCCGGTGACGGCGGTCGCCGCCGCGACGAGCGGCGAGACCAGGTGGGTGCGGCCGCCCTTGCCCTGCCGGCCCTCGAAGTTGCGGTTCGACGTCGACGCGCTGCGCTCGCCCGGTGCCAGCTGGTCGGGGTTCATGCCGAGGCACATCGAGCAGCCGGCCTGGCGCCAGTCGGCGCCCGCTTCGGTGAAGATGCGGTCGAGACCCTCCTGCTCGGCCTGCTTGCGCACCCGCATCGAACCGGGAACCACGAGCACGCGGACGCCCTCGGCGACCTTGCGGCCCTCGAGGATTTTCGCCGCGGCGCGCAAATCCTCGATGCGGCCGTTGGTGCACGAGCCCACGAAGACGGTGTCGACGGCGATGTCGCGCAGCGGGGTGCCGGCGGTCAACCCCATGTACGACAGCGCCTTCTCGGCGGCCAGCCGGTCGCCGTCGTCCTCGAAGTCGGACGGGTCGGGAACGGTCGCCGACAACGGCGCACCCTGGCCCGGGTTGGTGCCCCAGGTGACGAACGGCGTGATGTCGCCGGCGTCGAGCACGACCTCGGCGTCGAACTCGGCGTCGTCGTCGGTGCGCAGGCTGCGCCAGTACTCCACCGCGGCGTCCCAGTCGTCGCCCTTCGGCGCGTGGTCGCGTCCCTTGACGTACTCGAACGTGGTGTCGTCGGGCGCGATCATGCCGCAGCGCGCGCCCCACTCGATGCTCATGTTGCAGACCGTCATGCGGCCTTCCATCGTCATGGCCTCGAAGACGTCGCCGCGGTACTCGACCATGTAGCCCTGACCGCCACCGGTTCCCGTCTTCGCGATGACGGCCAGGATCACGTCTTTGGGGGTGACACCCTCGGCGAGCGTGCCGTTCACCGTCACCGCCATCGTCCTCGGACGGTCCATGGGCAGCGTCTGCGTCGCGAGCACGTGTTCGACCTGGCTGGTGCCGATGCCGAACGCGATCGAGCCGAATGCGCCGTGCGTCGACGTGTGGGAGTCGCCGCAGACCAACGTCATGCCCGGCTGGGTGATGCCCAGCTGGGGTCCGACGACGTGCACGATGCCCTGCTCGTCGTGGCCCATCGGGTAGATGCGGACGCCGAACTCCTCGCAGTTGCTGCGCAGCGTCTCGATCTGCGTGCGGCTCGTGTCGTCCTTGATCGACGACGTGCCGACGAGCGGGAGGGTGTAGTCGGTCGGGGTGTTGTGGTCCTCGGTGGCGAGGGTCAGGTCGGGACGACGCACCGGTCGCCCCTCGAGCCGGAGGCCTTCGAACGCCTGCGGGCTCGTGACCTCGTGCACCAGGTGCATGTCGATGTAGAGCAGGTCGGGTTCGCCGGCCGCCGAGCGCACCACGTGGCTGTCCCAGACCTTCTCCGCGAGCGTCCTGCCCATCACGCCTCCACGTTTGCGGTCCCAACATGTGAGACCTTAGTATCGCTGTGTGGGACAGCCTAACAGCGAGCAGCCGCAGAGCGGTATCGGTGTCGTCGACAAGGCGGTCGCCATCCTCGCCGCGGTGGCCGAAGCGCCGCGGTCGCTCGCCGATCTGGTGGCCGCGACCGGGCTCCCCCGCGCCACCGCCCACCGCCTCGCGGTCGCCCTCGAGGTGCACCGACTGATCGCCCGCGACCCGGACGGACGGTTCGTCCCGGGAGCGCGCGTCGGCGAGTTCGCGGCGGGCCTTCCCGACCCGGTCGTCTCGGCGGCGTCGCCGGTGCTGGCGTGGTTGCGCGACGAGAGCGGCGAGAGCGCCCAACTCTACCGGCGCGACGGTGCCGAGCGGGTGTGCGTGGCGGCTGCCGAGCGCGCCCACGGCCTGCGCACGACCGTCCCCGTCGGCGCCCGGTTGCCACTGTCGGCGGGCTCCGGCGCGCAGGTGCTGTGCGCCTGGAGCGACCCGGCGTCGTTGCGGGACGTCGCCGAGCGGGTGTCGTTCACGCCCCGCGGCCTCGCGGAGTTACGCCGCCGCGGGTGGGCGCAGTCGATCGGCCAGCGCGAGGCGGGAGTGGCGTCCGTGTCGGCGCCGGTGTTCTCGCCCGAGGGCGAGCTGCTGGGCGCGCTGTCGGTGTCGGGGCCCATCGAACGGCTCGGCCGCTCCCCCGGCCAGCGCCTCGGCCCCCTGCTCGTGGCCGGTGCGCGCCGCCTCACCGAGTCGCTGCGCACACCCACCTGACGCCTTCCCCCACCCGGGAACGCGGCTACCAGTTGGTGGCGACGTAGGTGGTCTCGAGGTACTCGTCGATGCCCTCGAACCCGCCCTCACGGCCGAGACCCGACTGCTTCATGCCGCCGAACGGCGCGGCCGGGTCGGACACCAGGCCGCGGTTGAGCCCGACCATGCCGACCTCGAGCCGCTCCGAGACCCGCAGCCCGCGAGCGAGGTCGCCGGTGTAGACGTACCCGGTCAGCCCCATCTCGGTCGAGTTCGCGTACGTGACCGCGTCGTCCTCGTCGGTGAACGTGATGAGGGACGCGACCGGCCCGAAGACCTCCTCGGTCGCGACCACGGCGTCGCGCGGCACGTCGGTGAGCACGGTCGCCTCGTAGAAGAACCCGTCCTCCTCGGGCGCGCGACCGCCGAGCAGCACCGTGGCGCCGGCGTCGACCGCCTGCTGCACCTTGGCGGCGATGCCGTCACGCTGCTTGGCGTTGACCATCGGCCCGAGCTTGGTCTTCTCGTCCGTGCCGGGGCCGTGTCCGAGTTCGGCCATCTTCGCCGTCAGCTTGTCGGCGAACTCGGTCGCGACCGACTCGGCGACCAGGATGCGGTTCGCGGCGGTGCAGGCCTGGCCGCCGTTGCGCATCTTCGCGAGCATGGCGCCCTCGACGGCGGCGTCGAGGTCGGCGTCCTCGAACACGAGGAACGGGGCGTTGCCGCCGAGTTCCATCGAGGAGTCGACGATGCGGTCGGCAGCCTGGCGCAGCAGCAGCGCCCCGACACCGGTCGAGCCGGTGAACGACATCTTGCGCACGCGCGGGTCGGCCAGCGCGTGCTCGACGAGCGGGCCCGGCTTGTCGTGCGTGACGACGTTGACCACGCCGGCGGGAGCGCCCGCGTCCGTCAGCAGCTGCGCGAGGGCGAGCGCGGTGAGCGGGGTGTCCTCGGCGGGCTTGAGGACGACGGTGCAGCCGGCGGCGAGGGCCGGGCCGAGCTTGCGGGTCGCCATCGCGGCGGGGAAGTTCCACGGCGTCAGCAACAGAGCCACGCCGATCGGCTTCTTGAAGGTCAGGATGCGGTTGGCACCGGACGGCGCCATGCGCACCTCGCCGCCGACGCGGACGGCCTCCTCGGAGTACCAGCGGAAGAACTCCGCGGCGTAGGTGACCTCGCCGCGGGCGTCCGTCAGCGACTTGCCCATCTCGAGCGACATCAGGTACGCGAGCTCGTCCGAGCGCGCGACCATCAGCTCGAAGGCCTTGCGCAGCACTTCACCGCGTTCGCGCGGCGCCTTCGCGGCCCACTGCGGTTGCGCGGCCGCGGCGGCGTCGATCGCCGCGTCGACGTCGGTGGACGACGCCTTGGCCACGGCCGCGATCACCGACCCGGTGGACGGGTCGAGCACGTCGAACGTGCCCTCCGCGCCGTCGCGCCAGTCGCCGCCGATGTAGAGCTGGGTGGGGGTGCCCTCGGGAAGTCCGCCGCTCATGTGTGCCGCCTCTCGTCTCGGTCCCAGTGTCGCGCCCGGCAGCGGGGACGGACGTAACGGGTCCCCCGGCGCCCGCATTCCGTGTCGCCTCTTGCATTTCGGTGCACAGTTGTCCACTGTTCAGGAATGCGCGGCGACGAGATCAGGGACACCGGTCGGTTCACGGGCACGCTGCTCGAGGAGGTCACCGACGTGGCCCGCGGCATGCACGGTGCGATCGCCGCGCGGCTGTTCGGCCTCGCCGGGCGTCCCGGCGCCGCGGTGAAGGCGGCGCACGACGGCATCGCGGCCCTCGCCTACGGCGGCACGAAGCTCGGGGTGAAGTACCTGCCCCCGGCCCTGGGGTACGTCGCGGGCGCGGCGCACGACCCGTCCGCGCCGTCGGTGCACGACGACCCGCGCGGCCGGGCGGTCATCGCCGCCGTGGGCGGGTTCGTCGGCGACCGCATGGCCGACGAGACAGCTGCCCTCGCGCCCGAGATGCGGTTGCGGCTCGGCGACGGCCCGCTGCGTCGCACCCCGGCCAACGTCGCGCACGACGCCGCCGAGCAGGGCGCGACCGGACGTGTCGTGGTGTTCGTCCACGGCCTTTGTGAGACCGACCGGTGCTGGTCGTACGCGGCCGTGAAGCGGTGGGGCGACCGCGACGCGACGTACGGCTCGATGCTCGCGCGCGACGACGGGTGGACGCCGCTCTACCTGACCTTCAACACCGGCCTGCACATCTCGGCGAACGGCCGCGAGCTGGCCGACCAGCTCGGCGAACTCGTCGCCACCTGGCCGTGCGAGGTCACCGAGCTCGCCCTCGTCGGACACTCGCTGGGCGGGCTCGTCGCGCGCAGCGCCGCCCACCAGGGCCACGCGGACGGCCAGCACTGGGTGACCGTGCTGCGCCACGTCGTCGGGCTCGGCACCCCGCACCTCGGCGCCCCGCTCGAACGCTGGGCCAACTGGGGCATGACCAAGCTGGCGCGCTGGCCCGAGACCCGTCCGCTCGCCCGCTTCGTGAACCAGCGCAGCGTCGGCATCAAGGACCTGCGCCACGGATCGCTGGTCGAGGCCGACTGGCTGGACTTCGACCCGGACGACGCGACCGACAACGTCACCCCGGCACTGCTGATCCCGGGCGTGGCGTACTCGATGGTGTCGGCGACGCTGACCCGCGGCACGACCGGCCCGTTGGCCATGGACCTGCTCGTGCAGCACGGCAGCGCGCACGGCATCGGGAAGGTCCGCTCGATCGCCTTCGCCGACCACACGCCCGATCACAGCCACACCATCGGTGGCGGCAAGCACCACTTCGACCTGCTCGCCGACGCGACCGTCTACGCCAAGTTGCGGGAGTGGTTGGCGACGCCGGTCGTCGTGCCGGAGAGCAGGCGGCTTCCCGCCGCGGGCTGAGCGGCTGTGTGAGACGGCGCCGGGTGCGGTAGGACAGGGTCTACATCCGTCCCCAGCACCCGGGAGAAGAATCCGTATGCCCCATCAGGTCCGCGGCGTCATCAGCCGCGCCAAGGGTCAGCCCGTCGAGGTCGTGACCGTGAACGTCCCCGACCCCGGCCCGGGCGAGGCGCTCGTCAAGGTCGAGGCGTGCGGGGTCTGCCACACCGACCTGCACTACCGCGAGGGCGGCATCAACGACGACTTCCCGTTCCTGCTCGGGCACGAGGCCGCCGGCACCGTCGAGGCGGTCGGCGAGGGCGTCACCGACGTCGCGCCGGGCGACTTCGTGATCCTGAACTGGCGGGCCGTGTGCGGCGAGTGCCGGGCGTGCAAACGCGGCGAGCCGCAGTACTGCTTCGCCACTCACAACGCCACGCAGAAGATGACCCTCGAGGACGGCACCGAGCTCTCCCCCGCCCTCGGCATCGGCGCGTTCGCCGAGAAGACGCTGGTCGCGGCGGGCCAGTGCACGAAGGTCGACGCGGACGCCCCCGCGGCGGCCGCCGGCCTGCTGGGCTGCGGTGTCATGGCCGGCGTCGGCGCCGCCGTCAACACCGGCGCGATCAAGCGCGGTCAGTCGATCGCGGTCATCGGCTGCGGCGGCGTGGGGATGGCCTCCATCGCCGGCGCCCGCGTCGTCGGCGCGGCGAAGATCATCGCGATGGACGTCGACGACCGGAAGCTCGAACTCGCGAAGGAGTTCGGCGCCACGCACACGATCAACACCAAGGGCCTCGATCAGGACGCTGTGGTCGAGGCGGTCCAGGACGTCACCGACGGCTTCGGCGCCGACGTCGTCGTCGAGGCGGTCGGCCGTCCCGAGACGTACAAGCAGGCGTTCTACGCCCGCGACCTCGCCGGCACCGTCGTCCTCGTCGGCGTCCCCAACCCGGAGATGACGCTCGAGCTCCCGCTGATCGACGTCTTCGGCCGCGGCGGCGCGCTCAAGTCGTCCTGGTACGGCGACTGCCTTCCCTCCCGCGACTTCCCCATGCTCATCGACCTCTTCCAGCAGGGACGGTTCCCCTTGGACAAGTTCGTCACCGAGACGATCGGCCTGGACGACGTGGAGGCGGCCTTCGCCAAGATGCACGGCGGGGACGAACTCGTGCTGCGATCGGTGGTGCAGCTCTGATGAAGCACCTGCGCCTCGACCACACGACGACGTCCGGCACGTTCAGCCTCGACGGCAACACCTACGACGTCGAGAACAACGTGTGGGTGGTCGGTGACGACGAGTCGTGCGTCGTCATCGACGCGCCCCACGACGCCGCGCCCATCGTCGAGCTCGTCGGCGAGCGCACGCTGACCGCCGTCGTGTGCACCCACGCCCACGACGACCACGTCACCGTCGCCAGGGAGTTGTCCGAGCGGTTCGCGGCGCCCATCTGGCTGCACCCCGACGACGACGAGCTGTGGAAGGTGACCTACCCCGACACCGAGTACTTCCCGCTCGCGCACGGCCAGGCCATCCCGATCGGCGAGCACGATCTCGAGATCATCCACACGCCCGGCCACAGCCCGGGCGGGTGCAGCGTCTACGTCCGCGACCTCGAGGCGGTCTTCACCGGCGACACCCTGTTCCAGGGCGGCCCGGGCGCGACCGGGCGGTCGTTCTCCGACTACGACACCATCGTGTCGTCCATCCGCGAGCGGCTCTTCCCGCTGCCCGACGACACCGAGGTCCACACCGGGCACGGCCCCGACACCACGATCGGCGCGGAAGCGGCCAAGGCCGACTCGTGGACGAAGCCGGAGAGCGAGTCCGAGAAGGGTTCGAACGACGACTCCGGTTCGGACGACCACTCCGACTGATCACGACGGACGGCAGGGCCCCGGCGACACGAGTCGTCGGGGCCCTGCCGCGTCACGCTTCAGGCGTTCGTCAGCGCCGCCACCTGCTCGTCGCTCAGCGTCACCTGCGCCGCGCCCACGTTCTCCTCGAGGTGGCCGACGGACGACGTGCCGGGAATCGGCAGCACCACCGGCGAGCGGGCCAGCAACCACGCCAGCGCCACCTGCGCGTGCGTCGCGCCGAGGTCGTGCGCGATCTCGTCCACCGGGCCGCCCGGCTTCGCGAGGTCCCCGGCGGCGATCGGGAACCACGGGATGAACCCGATGCCGAGGCGCTCGCACTCGTCGAGCACGTCCTCGGACTTGCGGTTCGTGAGGTTGTAGAGGTTCTGGACGGTCGCGATCTGCGCGATCTCCTGCGCCTCGCGCAGCTGCGCGACGGTGATCTCCGACAGCCCGATCGCGCCGATCTTGCCCTCGTCCTGCAGCGCCGTGAGTTCACCGATCTGGTCGGCCGTCGGGACCTTCTCGTCGATGCGGTGCAGCTGGAACAGGTCGATGCGCTCGAGCCCCAGCCGGCGCAGGCTCATCTCGCACTCCTGGCGCAGGTACTCCGGGCGTCCGACCGGCAGCCAGATGTCCGGACCGTGGCGGACGAGGCCCGCCTTGGTGGCGACCAGGACCTCGTCGGGGTACGGGTGCAACGCCTCCCGGATGATCTCCTCGCTGACGTACGGGCCGTAGGAGTCGGCGGTGTCGATGAAGTCGACACCCAGTTCGACGGCGCGGCGCACGACGCGTACGCACTCGTCGCGGTCGGCGGGTTCGCCCCAGATGCCCTTGCCCGTGAGGCGCATCGCGCCGAAACCGAGCCGGTGGACCGTCCGGTCGCCGATCTCGACGGTGCCGGACGCGTGGTTGATCGGTGTGGTCATGCGCTCTCCTCGTGGTGTCGTCGTCCGACGGCCTACCCGCGTCGTCACGGCCCGTCCCGGGTGTTCGTCGCTACTGTGGCCGGATGACCGAGCGCGCCGACACCTCGGCGCTGGCCCTGGACGATCAGCTCTGCTTCGCCCTCTACGCCGCCAGCCGTGCCATGACCGCCCGCTACCGTCCGTTGCTCGACGCGCTCGGCCTCACCTACCCCCAGTACCTCGTGATGATGCTGCTGTGGGACGAGGGCCCGTCGACCGTGAGCGAGCTGGGGTCGCGGCTGCGGCTCGACTCGGGGACGCTGTCGCCGCTGCTGCAGCGTCTCGACGCGCGCGGGCTCATCACCCGCACCCGCAGCAGTGAGGACGAGCGGGCCGTCGAGGTCGCGGTCACCGCCGAGGGGGCGGCGCTGCGCGACGGTGCGGCTGCGGCCCAGTGCTCCATCGAGGCCGCGCTCGAGGGCTTCGACGTGGCGGCGATCCGCGACGAGCTGACCCGCATCGAGGCCCGGTTGCGCACCTCCTGACCGGCCCGGGCCACGGATAGGTTGTGCACAACTCGATGCGGGTACGGTCGGGAGGTACCCCACCCCGACCGAAGGGATTCAGCGCTATGCCCACTCGCACCGCACGCACCGCATGGAACGGCGGACTGCAGGACGGCTCCGGCCAGGTCGAGCTCACCAGCTCCAAGGTCGGCACCTACGACGTGTCGTTCCCGAAGCGCGCGGCGGACGACGCCGGCGGCACGACGAGCCCCGAGGAGCTCATCGCCGCGGCCCACTCCTCCTGCTACGCCATGCAGTTCTCGGCGCTGCTCGCCGAGGCCGGCGGCACCCCGCAGTCGCTCGACGTCACCGCCGAGGTCTCGCTCGGCCCAGACCCCGCCGGCGGCTTCAAGCTCACCGGCATCAAGCTCACCGTCCGCGGTGAGGTCGACGGCCTAGACCAGGACGCGTTCACCAAGGCCGCCGAGGCGGCCAAGGCCGGCTGCCCGGTCAGCAAGGCCCTCACCGGCGTCGACATCACGCTCGACGCCACCCTCGAGAGCTGATCCCCACCCACGTCGGCGGCTGACGGGTCCGGCCCGTCAGCCGCCGGTCGCGGTGGCGAGCGCGGCGTCGGCGCGCTCCTGCTCGTACGCCCAGAACACCCCGATGCCGAACGCCGCGTCCGCGCCGACGCGTGAGCGCAGTGCGGCGAGGTGGTCACTAGCGAGCACGTGGTCCTGGTGGTCGCCCAGCGCCGTCTGCAGCGCCTTGGCCCGCTTCTCCACCTTCGGCCCGTGCTTGCCCGCCGACGCCCCGGCAGCAGCCGCGACGTAGCGGGCCCGCTTGGCTGCCTTGCGCGCCCGGTGCAGGCGGTCGGCCGACGTCCCCGCCTTCGCCAGCTTGCGGTCCAGGTCCCGAGCCGCCTTGCGCACGTACCGCGCGAGCTCGGCGACCGGCTCGTCCGCCGCCTCGGTGAAGGGCGGCTGCACCGACCAGGCCCCGATTTCGCGCAGAAGCGCGATATACCGTCGGCTCTTCATCACCCGCGCCAGGTCCTGCTCCGCCGCCTCCCGGTCGGCCGCGAGCGTCGCAGTTACCGCCTCGTCGGCCGCGGCCAGCAGCCCGGCGTCCGCGCTCCGCTCCCGCACCGCCGACATCGTCGCCCGCAGGTGCTCGGCGAGCACCTCCAGGTCCCGCACCGCGCCCAGCTCGCCCGACAGCCAGCGCAGCTCGGCGTCGAGGTCCGCGGCGCGGCCGGCGTCCCACACGTCCACGACGCGCAGCGCGCTGCGGATGCGGCGGACGGCCACCCGGAACGCGTGCACCTCGTCCTCACCGCGACGCAGGCCGAGATCGGCGTGCAGTGCCGCCGTCCGTTGCTCGGCGAGGAACCGCGTCAGCGACTCCCCCACCGTGGTGGGGTTCCCGGGGCCGCTCGCCGTCCGCTCGAGGGCCTCGTGGCGGACGAGCCGCGCGACGGCGAGGTCGGGGAACGTGCCCCAGCCCGCTACCTCGACGTGCCGGGTCTCGCCTGCTTCGGCGCCCGCGGTCCGCGAGGCCGCGAGGGCGGTGCGGACGTCGGTGATCGTGCCGAGTTCGACGCCGTCCGCGTCCAGCACCCGGTGCACCAACCGCGTGCGCGACTCGCGGGCACCGGCCCGCAGCGCGGCACCCGCACGGAAACCCAGCAGCAGCTCGCGCACAGCAGCGGGCACCGCCCGCGCGGTGGTGCCCGGGAACGTGCTCGTCGTGCCGGCGACGGTCAGCGTCCAGGTGCCGCTGCCCTCCTCGCGCGTGAGGTCCGCGCCGAGTCCGGCGAGGTGCGCCTCGGCGGTGTCGTGGTGGACGAGGCGGACGGAGTCGTCCTCGGTCACCACCCGTCCGCCGGGCGGCAGCACCTTCCTGCCGAGCCGCGGCAGGGTCCAGTCGAGGGGGACGTCGAGCACCCGCGCTCCGGCGGTGGGTTCGGCGGTCACGACGGCCGAGTCTAGGCACGCCGCCCGGCCGCACCTGTGTGCCGATCACGACCCACTAACGTCGCACCAATGACGGACGGCCGCGTGCTCGCCGTCGGCGCCTCGGGCGACGCCGGCGCGGTGTTCGCCGCGCTGTCGGCGGCCTACACGGTGCACGCCGAGCCCGCCGTCATCATGCGCTGGACGTGGCTCGACACCGCCGACTGGCGACTGCACCGGGCCGGCCTGGCGCTGCGCGAGGAGCGGTGCGCCGGGCGCCGCGACCTCGTCGTCGACCGGCCGGGTGCGCCCGCCGTCGACGCCCCGGTACGCGGCGTGCGGTGGCCGGCACGGCTCGACCACCTCGGACCGTCGCCGGTGCGCGACGCGATCGCCGGCGCCGTCGGTGTCCGTGCCCTGCTGCCGGTGGCCGAGGTCGAGACGCGCCGCATCCTCATGCGGCTCATGGACGCCGCCGGCAAGACCCGGGTGCGCGTGTCGGTCGACCAGCAACGGTTGCTCGTACCCCACCGGGCGGCGCTGCCGCTGCACGTCGCCGTCCGGCCGCTGCGCGGCTACGACGACGACGCCCGCCGCTGCGTGCAGCTGCTCGCGGACGCGATGGGCGCGAGCAGCACCGAGCTGTCCCCGACGGACGCGGCGCTGGCCGCCGCGGGACGGTTGCCCGGACGGGCGAGCGGCGCCGACGACGTGGTCATCAGCCCGACCGACCCGGCCGTCCGTCCGGTGGCCAAGGCGTTGCTCGAGCACGTGGCCGTCGTCGACGACGCACGCGACGGGGCGCTCGCCGACCACGACACCGAGTACCTGCACGAGCTGCGGTCCGCGATCCGCTCGACGCGCGCGCTGCTGTCGGCGGCCGGTCACCTGCTGCTCGGCCGTTCGGCCGTCCGCGTCGAACGGGACCTCGCCTGGCTGGACGAGATGACGACGCCGCTGCGTGCCGTCGACCTGGCGCTGCTGACCGTCGCCGACGACGCCCCCGACCCGCACGGACTGCTTCCGGGCCTGGACACCATCGGTGGTGCCGGGGCGCTCGAACCGCTGCGCGAGCAGCTGCACCGCCGCAGGCGAGCCGAGCTCGGCCGCATGCGCCGCACCCTGCGTGCCCCCCGCGCGCCGGCCGCGTTCACCGCGTGGCGGCGTGACCTGCTCGGCATGCTCGACGCCGACGTCATCGGACCGTCCGCCGTCGAATCGGCGCGCACCCTCGCCACCGCCTCCCACGCCGCTCTCGTCGGCACGAAGCCCGACAACCCCGCCCTGGCCGCCGCCACGGGCGCGCTGCGCGAGGTGCTGGCAGCGTTCGCCGTCCTGTACCCCGCCGGCGACGCGCTGGCCCGGCTGCGGCGCGACACCGAGACGCTGCACCAGCTGCTCCGGCGCCGCGACGGCCTCGGTTTCGTCCGCGACGAGGTGCGCACCGCCGCGTCGGCCGACGGCATGCCGACCGGCACCGTGCTCGCGGCCGGGGCGCTCGCCGACCGTGCCGAGCGGCTGCGCGCCGACCACGCCGCGCGCATCGCCGCGGCGCACGCGCGGATCGGCGGCGCCGGCACCGCGCGCCGCCTGGCGGCGATCACGGGGGCGTCGGCATGAGGATCGCGGCGACGTACAACATCAAGGGCGGCGTGGGGAAGACGTCGACCGCGGTCAACATCGCCTACGAGAGCGCGCAACGCGGGCTGCGCACCCTGCTCTGGGACCTCGACGCCCAGGGCGCCGCGACCTACATCCTGCGGGTCGAGGCGCACGTGAAGGGTGGCGGCAAACGGTTGGTGCGCGGTACCCGTCCGCTGGTCGACGCCATCAAGGGCAGCGACTACGACGGCCTCGACCTGCTGCCCGCCGACTTCACCTACCGCCACCTCGACCTGCTGCTCGACGAGGCGAAGAAGCCGACCCGCCGGCTCGGACGGCTGCTCGAGCCGCTCGCCGACGAGTTCGACCTCGTCGTGCTCGACTGCCCGCCCAGCATGTCGCTGCTGAGCGAGAACGTGCTGCGCGCCGCCGACATCGTGCTCGTGCCGCTCATCCCCACCACGCTGTCGGTACGCACCCTCGACCAGCTCACCGGCTTCCTGCAGGAACAGCCCGCGCCCCGGCCCCGGCTGCTCGGCTTCTTCTCGATGGTCGACGCCCGCAAGAAACTGCACCGCGACATCACCGCCGAGCTGCCCGGCACCCGCGACGACCTCGCGCGCGCCGCGATCCCGATGCTGTCCGTGGTCGAGCAGATGGCGCAGCGGCGCGAGCCGGTCGCCGCCTTCGCGCCGCGCAGCACGGCGGCCCGGCGGTACCGCGAGCTGTGGGACGAGGCCTTCGGAGCAGGATCGGGCGCATGAACCGATTCGCCGACGTCTCGGCCCTGACCCCCGTCGACGAGGGACGCTTCCGCGCCCACCTGCACCCGAACTGGTCGATCGGCGGCAAGCCCAACGGCGGGTACCTGCTCGCGCTGCTCGGCCGGGCCGCCACCCTCATCGGACCGCACCGGCACGTGGTCGCGGCGAGCGCGCACTTCCTGCGCTCCCCCGACCCCGGCGAGGTCGAGGTCCGCGCCGAGCTGCTGCGCGGCGGACGCAGCGCCTCGCAGGTGCGCGCCCGGCTCCACGCCGGCGGGCAGGCGTGCGTCGAGGCCCTGATCACCACGACCGACCTCGCGCCCGACTCCGAGCCCTACTGGTCCGGCGGCCTGCCCGACCCGTTCCCGTCCGATCTCTTCCCGGACGGCCCGGCCGACCGCGACGCCGCGCTGCGCGTGCCCGGCGTCAACCCGGCCGGCGTGCCGGTGCCGATCATGGAGGAGGTCGACCTGCGCATCGACCGGGCGGCCGCCGGTTTCGCCGACGGCCGGGGTCCGTCCGGGCGCGGCGAGCTGTTCGGCTGGCTGTCACTGGCCGACGACGAGCCGTTCGACCCGGTGTCGCTGCTGTACGCGATCGACGCCTTCCCGCCCGCGACCTTCGAGGTCGAGCTCACCGGATGGGTGCCCACTCTCGAGCTGACGGTGCACGTGCGGGCGCTGCCCGCGCCCGGGCCGCTGCGCGTGCTGCAGCGCGCCGGGCTCGTCGACGGGCAGCGGGTCGACGAGGCGTGCTGGGCGTGGGACTCGCGCGGCCGGGTCGTGGCACACGGTGTCCAGCTCGCGGGCGTCCGGCTGGGCTGAGCGGTGGCCCCACGCGACGTTGCGCGATCCACACCCTTTTTCCCGCGCAGAGTGGGCACACTGTGCCCGTGAACCTGCCCCAGGTGCGCCTGCTGATGGCCACGCGCTCGTGGTGGGGCCGCAGTCTCGGCGGCCGCGGCTACGCCCGCATGCGGGAGCTCGACCTCGACACCCACATGCTCGCGTTCAGCGCGCAGCAGGTGCTCTGCACCGCGCCGCTGGTGGTGGCGATCTCGTCCGTGCTCGACCGCTTCACCGGCCGGGACGTCTCCGGGGCGATCATCCGGTTCTTCGCGCTGCACCGCGAGGCGGGCGACGCGGTGCAGGACCTGTTCAGCCACGCCTCCCGGCGGCTGAGCCTGTCCGAACTCGTCTTCGGCCTCGTCGTGGCGGTGCTGTTCACCACCAGCGTCGCCACCACGCAGCAGCGGGCCTTCGAGCTCATCTGGACGTTGCCGCGCGTCATCAGCGTCAAGGGCTACATCCGGCAGCTGCTCTGGGTGCCCGCCCTCGCCGTGTTCATCGCCGCGCTGCTCGTCATCAGCCGCTTCGTCCGCGCGCTGCACATGACCCCGATCGCGACGCAGTCGCTCATCGTCGTGGTGCAGGCGGTGGTCGTGTTCTTCTTCTACTGGTGGACGCAGCGGTGGCTGCTGCACGGGCGGGTCGAGTGGCGCGCGCTGCTGCCCGGGGCCGTGGCGGTCGCGGTGGCGACCGTGGTCACCGTCCGCCTGTCCCGGCTCATCATGGACGGGCAGATCACCTGGCAGGTCGAGGCGTACGGCCTCGTCGGCGCCGTGTTCGTGCTGTCGGTGTGGCTCGGCATCTTCAGCGCCGTCATCTTCGCCGGCATCCTCGCCGGAGCGGTGTGGGTCGAACGACGACACGTCCCGGGCCGGGCCCGCGCGAACGAGGTCGACGAGTCGCCCCTCACCAAGAAGGGCATGCGCTCGGCCGAGCGCGGGCGACCGGTCGACCCGCCCGGCGCCGGCGAGATCGAGCCCGCGGACGCCGACAGCACCGCCGACAGCACCGCCGACCGGAGCGCCGCGCCGGTCCGCTAGCGACCGGCGCGACCGCCGCGGTCAGGAGTTCTGGTCGATGTACTCGTCGGCGTCCTTGTCCTCGCCGTCGATGCCCCGGCCGGCGGGGTGCTCGGCGTAGAACGCGAGCCACTTCAGCGCCAGCTCGTGACGGACGTCGAGCGTCGCGCTCTTGATGAAGTCGGGCAGTGCCTCGCGCTCCTCCTCGTCGAGGTGCTCGCCGTTCTCGGTGCGGGCCTTGCCCACCGCCGCGAACCACTCGTCGCTGCCCACCTCGTGACGGCCCGCCTCGCGCACGGCGTCACGGATCTCGTTGTGGTCGGTGATGGCGTCCTCGGTCTCGTCCTCCGGGTCGCCTTCCTCCGACTTGCCGCCGAGCTTGAGCAGCGCGGGGTAGAACACGGTCTCCTCGGCCTCGGCGTGGGTGTCGAGACGCGTGCCCAGCGGTCCCCACACCGCGGCCAGCTCCTCCGGGGTCTTCGCGTCGTCGAGGCGGAAGAACTGCCGACGCAACCAGTCGTGGTCGGCGTAGATGAGTTCGATGATGTCGGCCATGGGTCGGGGTTCGCCCTCCTGCGGTCTGCGATGTGTACCCCCAGCGATTACCCGGTGCACGGCGTGACGAACCGCCGCCGGGGTGATGAGCGTCCCGGCCGCGGGTAGTCCAGGACGGTGACAGGCGCGGGAACACCGTCCGGCACGCAGCGGCGCGACGGACTTCGCGTCCTCGTGGCCGGGGCATCGGGATTCGTCGGACGGGCCCTGGTCCCGGCGCTGCAGCAGGACGGGCACGAGGTGCTCGCGCTCACCCGGCGGGTGGGGGCGTACACCGGGCGGGGCGTGCCGGTCGGCGGCGACGTCACCGACACCGCCGCCACCACTCGCGCCCTGCAGGGTTGCTCGCTCGCCTACTACCTCGTGCACTCGCTCGACCGCCGCGACTTCGCGCGGCGCGACGCCGCGGCGGCGGAGAGCTTCGGCGCGGCGGCACGGCGGGCCGGCGTGCGCCGCATCGTCTACCTGGGCGGTCTGGGCGACGACGCGGACGACCTGTCGCGCCATCTGCGCAGCCGTCGCGAGGTCGAGGGCATGCTCGCCGCCGGCGGCGTACCCGTGACCACGCTGCGGGCCGGCATCGTCATCGGCCGCGGCGGCGCGTCGTGGGAGATGATCCGCGCGATGACGCAGCGGGTGCCCGCGGTGGTGGTCCCCCGCTGGGCGCTCACCCGCACCCAGCCGATCTCGCTCGCCGACACCGTCCGCTACCTGCTCGGTGTCGGCATCGGCGTCCGTCCCGATCTCGACGACGGGGACGGGGAGGGGGACGACGCCGAGAACGAGGGGGCGGACGACGACACGCGCGCGCGCCGTCTCGCCGATGTCCTCGACGACACCGCGATCCACACGTACGAGATCGGCGGACGCGATGTCATGCGCTACGTCGACATGCTCAGCCGGGCGACGGCGGTGATGGGGCGGCTCGGCCTCGTGGTGCCGGTGCCGCTGCCGGCACGGCTGCCCACCACCTGGTTGGCCACGCGGCTCGCGGCGCGGGCGGTGCCGCTGCTGGCCGACGTCGACAGCACCACCGTGGCGTCGCTGCTGGAGTCGATGCGCAACGAGGTGGTCGTCCGCGACGACGCGATCCGCCGCGTCGTGCGGTTCGAGCCGATGACCTACGACGACGCGGTGCGCGACGCACTCGCACCGCCACCGGCGACGCCCGACCCGACCGTTCCCTGAACGTGTCCCCGCCGGACGCACCCCGGACACCGGGACGCCCCCGGCCGATGGGTGGGTCGGCCGGGGGCGCCTACCGGTTCGCGTCCGATCCGGCGAGACCAACGTTACGAGTCCCGGTCCGTTTTCGACAACCTTTGGCGCCGTACCGGCGAGTCCGTCCACAGGTGGGGACGTCACCCCGCGTCCTGCCGGGCGCGCCCTCTACCGTGGCGGCGTGGGTGCGCCGGGGCGAGCAGTGTCGCGGTCCGGGACGCGTGCCGGGCGCAGGCGCCTCACGTCGACCGACGTCTTCTGCGCGGTTCTGCTCATAGCCGTGGTGGCGCGGCTGATGCTGCCGTCGCTGTGGCAGCAGCCGGGTGTCCAGGCGTGGACGACGGTGTTCGCGGCGCTGTGCATCCAGTCGGCGCCCTACCTGGTACTCGGTGTCACGGTCTCGACGCTCATCGCGGTGTTCGTGCCGCCGTCGTTCTTCGAACGCGTGCTGCCGCGCCGCCCCGCGCTCGCCGTGCCGGTCGCCGGAGCCGCCGGTGTGGTGCTGCCGGGCTGCGAGTGCGGTTCGGTGCCCGTGGCGGCCTCCTTGATGCGCCGGGGTGTGGCAGCTGCGCCGGCCATCGCCTTCCTGCTCGCCGCGCCCGCCATCAATCCCGTCGTGCTCGTGGCGACGTCGGTCGCCTTCCCGGGACGCCCGGAGATGGTGGCGGCGCGCTTCGCGGCCTCGTTGCTCACCGCGGTCGTCGTCGGGTGGCTGTGGCTGCGGGTGGGCCGCGTGCCGCCGCTGCCCGTGCGTTTCCGGCGGTCCGAGGGCGCACCTGCCGGTTCGCGCGCCGAACGGGCCCGCGCCACCGCGGCGCACGACCTCGCGCAGTCGATCGGGTTGCTGACGATCGGAGCCGCCGCCGCGGCGACCGTGAACGTGGCCGTGCCCGAGACGTGGCTGAACGGCGTCGCGGGTCACCTGGTCCTGGGCGTCGTCGCGCTCGCGCTGCTCGCCGTCGTCGTGGCCGTCTGTTCCGAGGCGGACGCGTTCGTGGCCGCGTCGTTCGCGCGCTTCTCCCCCACCGCGCAACTCGCGTTCATGGCCGTGGGTCCCGCCGTCGACGTCAAGCTCGTCGCGATGCAGGCGGGCACCTTCGGGGCGCGCGTCGCCGCCCGGCTCGCACCGCTGACGTTCGTCGTCGCACTCGGCAGCGCCGCGCTCGTCGGGTGGTGGCTGCTGTGAGCCGCGCCTGCGCAGCGGACCGGGAAGCACAGTGCTGACGTGTCCCGCGGCGTCCCCGCAGCGACGCGAGGAGACGCCGTGAGCTCGCGGACGCAGGCGTTCGTCCTGTTGCTGTTCGCGGCCACGCTGCTGCGGCTGGGCACGAGCGACGTGCTGTTGCGCTTCGTCAAGGACAGCGCCCGGCCGTGGGTGCTCGTGGCCGGCGTGCTCATCGCGCTGCTGGGTGCGTGGTCGCTGGTCGCCTCCGCGAGGCACGACGAGGACGACCACGAGCAAGGGGCCGGGGACGAGCACGGGCCGGGCCCGGGGCTCGACGCGCACGGTCACTCGTCGGCGTCGCGCTCCGCGTGGCTGGTGCTGCTGCCCGTCGTGGCCGTGCTCGTCATCGGCCCGCCGGCGCTGGGCGAGTACACCGTCAGCCGCCGCGCGCCCGTCGCGGCGCAACCGGCGGGCGTCGCGCTGGCGCCGTTGCCGAAGGGTGACCCGGTGTCGCTGGGCGTCTTCGACTACGCGCTGCACGCGGTGACCGACGGCGGCGCGAGCGTGCGGGGACGCACGGTCTCGATCACCGGATTCGTCGCCCGCCGGGAGAAGGGCGGGTTCCTGCTCGCCCGGCTCGTCATCACCTGCTGCGCCGCCGACGCGACGCCCGTCGCCGTCCGCATCACCGCCCCCGACGCGGGCGGTCTGCCGGTGAACACCTGGGTGCGGGTGACCGGGAGGTACGCACCGCCGGCCGCCGACGACCCCGACGTGCCCGGTCTCGCGGCGGTGCGGGTCGAGCGGGTGCCGACGCCGAGCGAGCCGTACGACTGACGTCCGGGTGCGGGCGCTAAGCGACGACGACGTCCGCCTGCCGGCTCCATCCCCGGCGCGCTCGCACCGTGCCGATCGCACGGCACACGAGGTAGATGCCGAAGGCGATGGTCGTGACGTACGGGCTGATCGGCACGCTGCTGCCGACGGCGAGCAGGATGCCGCCGACCAGGGACGTGACCGCGAACGCGACCGAGAGCAGGGGCGTGAGCCGCGGCGACGAGGTGACCCGGACGGCCGCCGCGCCCGGCGTGACGAGGATGCTCAGCACGAGCAGGGCGCCGACGATCTGCACCGCCATCGCGACCGTGAGCCCGAGCAGCACCATGAAGACCGGCGACAGCAACCGCACCGGCACGCCCCGCGCCGCGGCGAGGTCGGGGTCGACGCTCGCGAACGCCAGCGGACGCCACACCACCAGCAGCCCGGCGAGCACGATCACGCAGGTGACGGCGAGCGTGGTCAGCTGGGCGTCGTCGACGGACACGATCTGCCCGACGAGCAACCCGAACTTGTTGGCGGCACGTCCCTGGTACAGCGACAGGAACAGCACGCCCAGGCCGAGACCGAACGGCATGAGGACGCCGATGACCGAGTTGCGGTCACGGGCGCGGCTGCCGAACAGGCCGATGACGACCGCGGCCACGATCGAACCCGCGATGCCCCCCGCCACCACGGACGTGCCGAACAACAGCGCGCCGGACGCTCCCGCGAACGACAGCTCGCTGATGCCGTGCACCGCGAACGGCAGGTCGCGCATGATCACGAACATGCTGATCAACCCGCCGACGACGCCGAGCACGGCGCCGGCGACGACCGTGTTCTGCACCAGGCCGAGCAGTTCCCCGTAGTCGGCGAAGTCGAAGACCTGGCTCCAGTCGACGCCGCTCACGCCGGCTCCCCGTCGTGCTCGTGGTGACAGTGCGCGGTGTCGGGCAGTCCGGCCACGAAGATCTGGCCGCGACTGCGGACGACCTCGACCGGCGCCTGGTACAGCTCGCTCAACGTGTCGGACGTGAGCACCTCGTCGACGGTGCCGACCCGGAAGCGTCCGCCGGCGAGGTAGAGCACGCGGTCGACGTAGGGCAGCACGGGGTTGATCTCGTGGGTCACGAACACGACCGCGGTGCCGTGGGTGCGACGGCGGCGGTCGACGAGCGCGGTGATGACCCGCTGGCTGGCCTGGTCGAGCGAGAGCAACGGTTCGTCGCACAACAGCAGCGCTGGGTCGGCGACGAGCGCCTGCGCGATGCGCAACCGCTGCTGCTCACCGCCGGAGAGCACGCCGACGGGCAGGTCCGCGTACGGCGTCGCGTCGACCTGGGCGAGCGCCTCGTCGACCCGGGCGGCACGCTCGCGGGCGTCCCGTCCCGGACGGGTGCCGAAACCCCAGCGGTGCCCGTCGAGGCCCAGTCGCACGACATCGCGGCCGCGCAGCGGCGTCGTCGGGTCGATGCGCCTCTGCTGCTGCACGTAGCCGATGGTGCGTTGGACGGCGGCACGGCCCACGGGCCGTCCGGCGACGGTGATCTCACCCGAGGTCAGCGGCTGCGTCCCGAGGATGGTGCGCACCAGGCTCGTCTTGCCCGACCCGTTCGCGCCCAGCACGGCGACGAACTCGCCCGGTGCGACGTCGAGGTCGAGCCCGCGCCAGAGGGTGCGGCGGCCGAACCCGAGGGACGCGTCCCTGATGCGGACGGCCGGAACCGGCGGCGGGAGATCCCCGCCGCCGGCGCCCTGACTGTCGTCGCGTACGCGGTCGTGCACCTGCTCAGTCAAGCGCAGTGCCGATCGCGGTGAGATTCGCCCGCATCCACTGCAGGTAGTCCTTGCCCGCGGGCAGCGTCTCGGTGACCGGCACGACGGCCACCCCGGACGCCTTCGCGGCGGCCTCGACGCGCGAGGTCACCGGCCCGCTCGTCTGCTCGTTGTAGGCGAGCAGCTTCACCTTCTTGTCGCGGAACAGGTTCAGCGTGGCGTTCAGCACCGACACCGGCACGTCGTCGCCCTCCTCGACGGCCTCGCTGAACGCCGCGGGCGTGCGGTTGACGAGCCCGCACGCCGTCAGCATGTAGAGCGGCACCGGCTCGGTGATGGCGACGCCCTCGCCGCGGTGGGCCTTCGCGATCGAGGCCTCGGTGGCCTCGAGCTCGGCCAGCGACGCCTCGAAGCGGTCGGCGTTGGCGCGGAAGGTCTTCGCCGCGCCCTCGTCCTTCGCGCTCAACGCCGTCGCGATGCGGTCGGCGAGCTTGCGCATGGACGGGAAGTCGTACCAGACGTGCTCGTTGAGCTCGCCGCCCGCGGGTGCCTTCCTGCCCGACACCGTCACGGCGTCGATGACGGTGGCATCGGAGTCGCCGCCGTCGAGCAGGGTGCCGACGAAGTCGTCGTAACCGCCGCCGTTCTTGATCACCACGTCGGCTTTCGACAGCGCCAGCTTGGTGCGGGCGGACGCCTCGTAGGAGTGCGGGTCCTGCGACGGGTCGGCGATGATCGAGGTGACCGACACCCGGTCGCCGCCGATCTGCTTCGCGATGTCGCCGTACACGTTGGTCGAGGCGACCACCGGGATGGCGCCGCCCGGCTCGGCGCTGCTCGACGACCCGCAGCCGGACAGGCCGAGGGCGGTGACGGTCAGGGCGGCCAGCGCGACGCCGGCCCGGCGCAGAGTGCTCATCAGGTCTTCCTCGTAATGACAATGATGTTCATTTCGAGGTTCACGCTAGCAGACGCGGACCGGCCGCCCGCCGGAGATCGACGGACGGCCGGTGGGCGGGTGCGATCAGGTGTGGGTGAACGAGCCGTAGGTCGCGTTCGGGTCCCAGATGTTCTGGTAGTTCACGCCGCTGTTGGTGTCGATGGCGGCGACGCTCAGTCCCGGCTTGAGGTAGATGCCGACGTGGTACACGTCGCCGACGCTGTCGTGGTAGAAGACGAGATCACCCGGACGGGCGTGCGACGCCGGGATGAGCCGGGCCGCCCGGATCTGGTCCTGCGAGACGCGGGGCGTGGTGCGGCCGTACTTGCCGTAGGCCCACAGCACGAGCCCCGAGCAGTCGAACGACTTCGGGCCGGTGGCGCCCCAGACGTAGGGCTTGCCGATCTGCTTCTTGGCCAGAGTCACGACCTTGGCGTTGATCGCCGGCGCGGCCGTCTGCGCCGGGGTGCGGTTGTCCGGGCTGCGGGTGTCGACGGCCTTGCAGCCGAGGTTGGTGTTGCTGCCGAAGCCGGAGTTGACCACCCAGACGCACGCGATGTGCGTGCCGGTGGCGACCGGCACCGACACGTCGAACTTCGACAACCATCCCGCGGCGGTGGGGCGGGGCTGGGGGTAGGCGACGGTGTTCACCGTGATCGCCGGGCTGCCGTCGAGGTAGAGGACGACCAGACTGCGCCGGTTCTTCAGGTCGGGGTCGCTCGTCCACCCGCGGACGCGGACGGAGCTCGACGTCGCGGCAGCCGCCAGCGCGCCGACGGGGCTGTGCGCCGCGACCTCGCTCGAGGACATCGCGCGGCCGAGCGGCGTGGCGAAGCACTTGTCGACGTTGCGGGTGCCCGGGCCGATGTTCTCGATGACGATGCACACGGTGTGCGACCCGGTCGGGACGCGGAAGCCCAGCGAGTACCCGGGCGTGGCGTTCGTCCGGTACTTCTTCACCGCCGCCGGCCACGGCAGCGAGGTACGGGTGCTCGCGAGCGACGTCGTGCCGTCGAGCACGGCCTGCACGGTGACCGCGGACGACAGCTTGTCCGGGTCGGCGGCCCAGCCCTTGACGGTGAGACCGGTGCGGTTGCTTGTCGCGGTGATCGTGCCGACGTTGCCGATGGGGTCGTGCGCACCCGACGTGTCGGCCGGGGCGGCGCCGGCCGCGGGGGCTCCGACGGTCAGGGCCACCGCGGCGGCGGTGGTCACCGCGAGTGACACCGCGGCGAGACCGGCGGTGAGACGGCGGGTCCTGCGGGTCGCCGGGGCGGGTTCGGACACGAGGTCCGTGCGGTCCGTGTGACTCGTGGGGCTCATGAGTGTCGCTTTCGTCCAGTTTCGTCGGCGTTCGGCCAGCATGGAATCCCCCACCGTGCCCCCATGTCGGAGCGTAACCGTCCGTAAAACCTCCGTAAAGAAACTACAACGCTGTGACTTGCCTACGATCGATCACATGGCACCACGCGCAGGGATCGTCGTCACCGGCACCGAGGTGCTCACCGGCCGGGTCACCGACCGCAACGGCCCGTGGCTGGCCGAGCAACTGCGGCACGCCGGGGTCGACGTCGCCGAGGTGATCGTCGTCGGCGACCGTCCCGACGACCTGCGTGACTGCCTCGGTTTCCTCGCCGCGTCCGGTGCCGACCTCGTCATCACCTCCGGCGGTCTCGGACCCACCGCGGACGATCTGACGGCGGCTGTCGTGGCCGACTTCCAGGGCCGTCCGCTGCGGCTCGACGACGAGCTCGAGGGACGCATCCGCGCCGTCGTCGACCGGTTGGTCTCCGCCCGCGGGTGGCGCACGGACGACGACGAGACCGCGACGGCGGTGCGCAAGCAGGCGTTGGTGCCCGAGGGCGCCGGCGTGCTCGACCCGGTCGGCACCGCGCCCGGCCTCGTCGTGCCGGTGGCCGACGGCCGCACCGGTCCGCCGGTCGTGGTGCTGCCCGGGCCGCCGCGCGAACTGCAGCCGATGTGGCCGCGCGCCCTCGAGCACCCGGCCGTCCGCGAGGCGCTGTCGGGCGCCCGCGAGCTGCGGCAGCGCACCATCCGCATCTGGGGCAGCCCCGAGTCCGAGCTAGCGGCGTCGCTGCGCCGACTCGACCGGACCGACGACCTCGGTCAGTTGGAGATCACGACCTGCCTGCGAGACGGCGAGTTGGAGATCGTGACCCGTTACGCGCCCGACGACCAGGGCACGTACGACCGCTTGTCCCGGCACCTCGCGTCCGACTTCGCCGACACCCTCTACTCCCCCGACGGCACCACGGTCGACGAGCGAGTCGCGCAGCTGCTGATCGATCACGGCTGGACGGTCGCGACCGCCGAGTCGTGCACCGCCGGCCTGCTCGCCGGACGGCTGACCGATCTCGCCGGCTCGTCCGCGTACGTCCGCGGCGGGCTGGTCGTGTACTCCAACGAGGCCAAGCACGACCTCGCCGGCGTCCCCACCGAGCTCATCGAGCGGGTCGGCGCGGTCAGCGCCGAGGTGGCGGTCGAGCTCGCGGCGGGCGCCCGCCGCGCCCTCGGGGCCGACGTGGGCGTCGGCATCACCGGCGTCGCCGGTCCCGGCGGCGGCACCGCCGAGAAGCCCGTCGGCCTCGTGCACCTCTGCGTCGAGACCCCCGAGCGGACGATCCCGCGCGAGATCCGGGTGCCGGGCTCGCGCGCCGACGTCCGCGCCCGCACGGTCACCGTCGCCCTGCACATGCTGCGCGAGGCGCTGGGCGGGTGAGCGGCGCGTCCCTGGTCGCCCGCGACCTCGCGGCCGGATTCGGTGCGCGGTCGCTGTTCCGCGGTCTCGACCTCGTCGTGGCACCGGGTGCGGTCATCGGTCTCGTCGGCCCCAACGGGGCGGGCAAGTCGACGCTGCTGCGCATCCTGTCCGGCCTCACCGCCCCGGAGTCGGGCTCCGTCACCCGGATTCCCTCGACCGCGACGGTGGGCTTCCTCGCGCAGGAACCCGAGCGGCGCGAGGGCGAGACGGTCGCCGGGTTCCTCACCAGGCGCACCGGGGTCGCCGACGCGTCCGCCGCGCTGGAGACGGCGTCGGCCGCGCTGGCCGACGGTGCCGACGGGGCGGACGACGCGTACGCCGTCGCGCTCGAGCAGTGGCTCGCGCTCGGCGGTGCCGACCTCGAGGACCGCATCGACCCGGAGCTCGAGCGCATCGGGCTCGACACGGGCCCCGACGCGCCGATGACGGCGCTGTCCGGCGGCCAGGCGGCCCGGGCCGGGCTCGCGTCGTTGCTGCTCGCGCGCTTCGACGTGTTCGCGCTCGACGAGCCCACCAACGACCTCGACCTGGCCGGCCTCGACCTGCTCGAGCAGTTCGTCACCTCGCAGCGCGCCGGGGTGGTCGTCGTCAGCCACGACCGCGAGTTCCTCGCCCGCACCGTCACCCAGGTCGTCGAGCTCGACCTGGCCCAGCAGCAGATCGCGCACTACGACGGCGGGTACCAGGCCTATCTCGACGAGCGGGCCGTGGCGCGCCGCCACGCTCGCGAGGCCTACGAGGAGTACGCCGACCGCCGCCAGGACCTCACCGACCGCGCGCGCATGCAGCGCAACTGGCTCGAGCAAGGCACCCGCAACGCCCGCCGCAAGGCGAGCAAGGACAACGACAAGATCGGCCGCAAGTTCCGGCAGGAAGCCACCGAGAAGCAGGCGGCGAAGGCCCGACAGACCGAGCGCATGATCGAGCGGCTCGACGTCGTCGAGGAGCCGCGCAAGGAGTGGCAGCTGCAGTTCGAGATCGCGGCGGCGCCCCGGGCCGGCGCGGTGGTGGCGGTGCTCGACGACGTCGTCGTCCGGCGCGGCGGCTTCACGCTCGGTCCGGTGTCGCTGCAGGTCGACTGGGGCGACCGCGTCGTGATCACCGGGCCGAACGGGGCGGGCAAGACGACGCTGCTGCGGGTGCTGCTCGGCGAGACCGCTCCGGACGCGGGGCGGGCCACGCTCGGCCCGGGTGTCGTCGTCGGCGGCGTCGACCAGGCCCGCACGCTGCTGCGCGAGGACGAGACGCTGCCCGTCGCGTTCGCCCGCCTGCTGCCCGACTGGAACGACGCCGACCGCCGCACGCTGCTGGCGAAGTTCGCGCTGCGGGCCGAGCACGTCGGCCGCGCCGTCGGGACGCTCTCGCCCGGCGAGCGCACCCGCGCCGCGCTGGCGCTGCTCCAGGGGCGCGGCGTGAACCTGCTCGTGCTCGACGAGCCCACCAACCATCTCGATCTGCCCGCCATCGAGCAGCTCGAGCAGGCGCTGGGGTCGTATCCCGGCACGTTGCTGCTCGTCAGCCACGACCGCCGCCTGCTCGACACGGTGCAGACGACGCGACGGCTCTCGGTCGACGCAGGCCGCGTCCGCGACGCCTGATCGGCCGCCGCGCGCGGCTGAACAACTCCGCCGCGCGCGGCCTGCCCTCCCGGAAACAATTGAGACCCCTTCACGAGTGGGCTTCACGAGCGGGATTCACGAGACCCACTCGTGAAGAGGTCTCGTGAAGAGGTCTCGTGAAGGGGTCTCGTGAAGGGGTCTCGTGAAGGGGTCTCAATTGTTTCCGCGGCAGGTCGCCGCGTCCCGGCGGCGGGTGGGCCCGGACAGCCGGCGGCACGGACCGCGGCCCGGCCGTCCCCAGGTGTGCACAACCCTGTGGATGAATCGAACGTGTTCTAATTCAGGCATGGCGATGGCGGTGCACCTCAACCGTCCGCCGCACTCCGTCCGGCTGCACGGGTGGGGCCGCGCGACGACCGGGTGGTGGGGCTGCGTGTCGTGGGTGCAGCGCGTGCACGCCGCGACCGGCGACGACGAGCTCGGCTTCGCGGCGTGGGTGCCGGCCGCGTGCCTGTCCCGTCCGTCCTGGTCGTCGGACGAGCCGCTCCCCCGCATCGTGCTGCCCGACGACTCCCGCCTGTGGCCGGCGCCGCGGGGGTGGCCGTCGTGGTACGCCGGGGTGTGGCTCGACGGCGAGGTCGCGTGCCCGCCCGGTGTACGTCCGGTGCAGGGCGCGGCGTGGCGCAACCGCCCCACGCTCGCGCCCTGAACCGACGCTCAGTACTGGAACTGCCCGAGCTGGCCCTTGAGCTCGCTGGCCATGCCCGCCAGCGACGTCGCCGACTGCAGGGTGTCCTGCGCACCGGTCTGCGTCGTCTCGGCGGCGCGGGCGACCTCGCTGACGTCGGTGGCGATGCCGTTGGCCCCGGCGGCCGCCTCGGTCACGCTGCGGGCGATCTCGTTCGTCGTCGCGGTCTGCTCCTCGACGGCCGACGCGATCGTCGTCGAGATCTCGTTGATGCGGTCGATGATCTCGCCGATCTCGCCGATGGCGTCCACGGCCCCGCGAGTGTCGGACTGGATGGCCTCGATCTTCTGGCCGATGTCCTCCGTCGCGCGGGCGGTCTCCTTGGCCAGCTCCTTGACCTCGTTGGCGACCACCGCGAAGCCCTTGCCCGCCTCGCCGGCCCGCGCGGCCTCGATGGTCGCGTTGAGCGCGAGCAGGTTCGTCTGCTGCGCGATCGAGGTGATGACCTTGATGACCTTGCCGATCTCGGCGCTGGACTCGCCGAGGCTGGCGACCGTCCCCTTGGCGCCGCCGGCGACCCCGACGGCGGTCGTCGCGACGGCCGCGGCCTCCGACGCGTTCTTCGCGATCTCGCGGATGCTGGCCGTCATCTCCTCGGCCGCGGTCGCGACCGTCTGGATGCTGACCGACACCTGGTCGGCCCCGGCCGCCACGGTGCCCGCGCGGTGCGAGGTCGACGTCGCGCCGTGACCCATGTCCTCCGACAGGCCGGTGAGCTCCTGGGCCGCGGAGGCGAGCGCGTCGGCGGTGTTGCCGATCTCGCCCATGCTGGCGCGCAGCTTCTGCAGCAGGTCCTGCAACCCGTTGCCGAGCCGTCCGATGGCGTCGTCGCCGCGCACCGGGATGTCCCGGGTGAGGTCGCCGGCGACGGCGGCGTCGACGGCGGCGAGCACGAGGTCGACCTTCGTCCGCAGGTCCTCGGCCGCGGCGCGCGTCTCGTCCTCGCGCTGCAGCCGCTCCAGCGCCTGCGACACCATGCGACCGACGTTGCGCAGCGTCTCGAGTCGCTGCGCCGACAGCGTCAGGGTGTCGGTGGTGAAGAAGTCCATCGTGCCGACGACCGAACCCGCGATCATGACCGGGAAGCACACGCCGGACTTGACGCCGACCTTCTGCGCGACGGGCGCGCGGACGCAGTCGGTCATCTCGCCGATGTCGGCGGTGAAGAACAGGTCGCGGGTCCGCCACGCGCGGCCCGACAGCCCGACGCCCTCGCGGAACGAGGCCGCGCGGGTGACGGCGCGGAACTCGGGGCCGGCGTCGCCCGACTCGAGCGAGAACTTCAGCGCGGCCTCGGCGGGGTCGACGGCCCAGTAGGACCCGTACGCCCAGCCGAACCGCTCGCGGACGGTGTCCAGGGCGAGACGGGTCGCCTCCTCGGCCGACTCGGCCGCGGTGAGGGCCTGCAGCAGGTCGTTGACCGCGGTCGTGTCGACCCGCAGTTCGTCCTGCGCGCGCTCGGCGGCGAGCTTGGCGGTGACGTTCTCCCAGGACGCGGTGGCGCCGCAGTACGCACCGTCCTCGTCGAAGATCGGCGTGACGGCGAGGTCCAGCTGCTCGGGGCCGACCTGGATCACCCGGTTGCGCGGCAGGTTGCGCTCGGACGACAGGATCTCGCGCTGGTGGGCGGGGTTCGCGTGGAAGACGTCGATGTTCGCGCCGAGGATCTCGTCCGCCGGGATCGGCAGGTACTGCTCGAGGTGACGCAGGCCTTCCAGCGACGCCTTGTTGACGTAGCGGATCACGAGGTCGCGGTCGCAGATCATCACCCGGATGGGCAGGTCGTCGAGCGTCGAGCTCATCGCGGCGAGCTCCCGTCCGGCGGACGCGGCGGGCGGTGCGGTCGGCACCCGCGACGCGGTGCTGCGGCGACGCGGCGTCACCGCGTGCGCGGTGTCGCGGCCGTTCTGGCTGGGCACGGTCTGGGTCACGGGTTCTCTCCTGGGGTGGGGCGGGCGGTGATCGGGGTCGGGTCCGCGCCGAGGTCGGTGGTGACATCGGCGGCTGTGTCGGCGTCGAGCAGCAGCAGGATCGCGTCGGGCAGCGGCACCACTCCCCGGACGGTGGCGCGCACGAGCGGTGGGACGGTCGACGGCACCGCCTCGACGCCGGCGCCACCGGTGTCGATGACGTCGCCGATGTCGTCGACGAGCAGGCTGACGATCTCGCCGCGGCTGCGGACGACGACGTTCATCGGCAGCCGGTCCGGGTCGCGCGGGGCGAGGCCGAGGCGGGCGCGCAGGTCGATGGCGGTGACGATCTGGCCCCGCAGGTTGATGAGCCCGGCCACGGCGGCCGGCGCCCCGGGCGCCGCGCTCATCTCCTGGTAGCGCAGCACCTCCTGCACCTGCTCGACCCCGACGCCGAAGTGGACCCCGCCGACCCAGAAGGTGCAGTGCTGCGCGGCGAGGGCGGGCGCGACGTCGACGGCGGTCACGCCGGCGCTCCCATGCGGGTCAGGGCGTCGACGTCGACGATGTCGGTGACCCGGTCCTGCACGACGAGCGAGCCGAGCACGCCCGGGCGCACGCCGACGGGGTGCGGCGTGCCGGTGGTCTCGACGACGTCGACGACGCGG
The DNA here is from genome assembly GCF_054781375.1 of Jatrophihabitans fulvus. NCBI lineage: Bacteria > Bacillati > Actinomycetota > Actinomycetes > Jatrophihabitantales > Jatrophihabitantaceae > Jatrophihabitans > Jatrophihabitans fulvus. Next base: position 238,862 of record NZ_BAAGUN010000003.1, on the reverse strand, counting down.
TCGGCGACGACGCCCACCCGGTCGGCCCCGTGGCCGTGGACGATCACCGACAGCGTCTCCGGGTCGTCCGGCGGGCAGGGCACGCCGATGGCGTCGGCGAGGCGGACGAGAGGCAGGATGCCGTCGCGGTACTGCACGACCTCGGCGAGACCGGAGCGTTCGACGGCCTCGCGCGGCAGCTCCTCCAGTCGCGACACGGCGTCCAGCGGCAGGGCGGCGCGGCGGCCACCGCCCACGTCGAGCACGAGCATGGTGCGTCGCTCGGCGTCGTCACCGCGCGGCTCGGTGGCCGCCGGCGGGTGCGCGGCGAGCCCGGCGGCGCGGGCGAGCCCGCCGACGTCGAGGATCAGGGCCACCCGTCCGTCGCCCATGATGGTCGCGCCGGCGTAGGCGTCCAAGGCCTTCAGCTGGCGGCCCAGGGGTTTGACGACGATCTCCTGGGTGTCGTGCACCTCGCTGACGAGCAGTCCGAAGCGCACCTCGTCGGCCTGCACGACGACCACGGACAGGTCGCTGTCGACGGCGGGCAGGTCGAGCGCACCGGCGAGCGACACCAGCGGCAGCAGCATGCCGCGCAGCCGCAGCACGGGAGCGCCCACCAGCGTCTCGACACCGTGTTCGACATCGCGCTTGTCGAGCCGTACGAGCTCGACGAGGTTGGTCTGCGGGATCGCGTACCGCTCGCCGCCCTCGCCCACGATCAGCGCAGGCACGATCGCGAGCGTCAGCGGGATGCGCACCCGCACCGTCGTGCCGCACCCGTTGGGCGAGGCCAGGTCGACGGTGCCGCCGATGCGTTCGATGTTCGTGCGGACGACGTCCATGCCGACGCCGCGGCCGGACACGTTGCTCACGGTCGCCGCGGTGGAGAACCCGGGACGGAAGATCAACTCGACGAGTTCGCGGTCGGTGGCCCGCGCGACGGCGTCCTGCGTGATGACGCCGCGCTGCACGGCGATGCGGCCGATGAGCGCGGGGTCGAGGCCCTTGCCGTCGTCGCCGATCTCGACGACGACCTGCCCGCTCTCGTGGTAGGCGCGCAGCGTGAGGATGCCTTCGGCGGACTTGCCCTTGGCGACGCGCACGTCGGGCGGTTCGATGCCGTGGTCGACGGCGTTGCGGACCAGGTGCGTGAGCGGGTCCTTCACGGCCTCGAGCAGCGAGCGGTCGAGCTCGGTCTCCTGCCCCACCATCTCGAGCCGCACCTGGCGGCCGAGCTGGGCGGCGAGGTCGCGCACGACGCGCGGGAACTTCGCCCACAGCTGGCCGATCGGCTGCATGCGCGTCTTCATCACGCTGTCCTGCAGCTCGCCGGCGACCAGGTTCAGCCGTTGCGTCGCCCGCGCCAGGTCCGGATCGGCCCGCACGTCCGACTGCTGCAGGATCTGGTTGCGCGCCAGCACCAGCTCGCCCACCAGCCGCATCATCGTGTCCAGCAGCTCGACGTCGACGCGGACGGTCGTGTCCTGCACGCCCCGCCGCCGGTCGCCCGTGCGGCGATCGCCGTCGGCCGCGGCCCAGGCCTGCTCCGCGGCAACGCCCTCGACCTCCGGCAGCACCACCGGCAGCACCACCGGCAGCTCAGCATCGGCGAGCGGCTCGATCGCCTGTGGCGCAGGGGGTGTCACCGCCGCAGCCACGTCCGGCACCGTCCCGCCCGGCACCGTCCCGTCCGGCACCGTTCCGTCCGGCACCGTCCCGTCCAGCACCGCGGTGATGGCGGCGACGGCGGACGGGACGTCGACGACCGCCGCGCCGGGCACGTCCTCGTCGCGACCGGTGCGCTCGATCAGCTCGAGCAGCCCGCGCACGGCGTCGACCATGCGCAGCAGCACCTCCGCGGTCGCCGGCGTCATCGTCATGTCGCCGTCGCGCAGACGCGACAGCAGGTTCTCGCCGACGTGCGTGAGCGACTCGAGCCGGCCGAAGGCCAGGAACCCGCTCGCGCCCTTGATCGTGTGGATGGTGCGGAAGATGCTCGACAGCAGCTCGCGCGACCCGGGCTCCTGCTCGAGCTGCACGAGATCGCGGTCGAGCTGGTCGAGGTTCTCGTGGCTCTCGACCAGGAACTCCGCGACGATCTCGTCGTCCTCGATGCTCGTGGTGGTCACGCTGTCTCCTGTGCGTCGACGATGTGCCGCCTTCTTCGGCACGCGTGGCGGCCGCCTGAGCGAAGTGCGTCGAGACGCGTCCGGACGTACGCCGTACGTACAGCGGCGACGCGCGCCGGACGGGACGGCGTTGCGTCAACGCTGGCTCAACGCTCGCCCGATCGCTTTACAGCCGCGCGCGGCGGACGGGACAGTGCGGTCATATCGAGCGAAGGAGAGAGCATGACCACGACCGACCTCGACGGACGCGTCGCCCTCGTCACCGGCGGCGCCCAGGGCCTCGGCGAGGCCACGGCGCAGGCCCTGGCCGCAGCGGGTGCACGGGTCGCGATCGGTGACCTGCAGACCGACAAGGGCGAGAAGGTCGCGGCGTCCCTCGGCGACGGGCACACCTTCGTCGAGCTCGACATCACCAGCGACGCGTCGTGGGAGAACGCCGTCGCCCGGGTGACCGAGCGGCTCGGCGGCCTCGACCTGGTCGTGAACAACGCGGGCGTCGAGATCACCGACCTGCTCGTCGACCTCGACGCCGACAAGGCGAAGCGCATGGTCGAGATCAACGTCGTGGGCACCGCGCTCGGTATCAAGCACGCGTTCCGCGCGATGCGTCCGGACGGCCCGGCCGGCAAGGGCGGCGTCGTCGTCAACATCGCGTCGGTGGCCGCGACCATCGCGTTCCCGTCGATCGCGCTGTACTCGGCCACGAAGTCGGCCGTCGACCGCCTCACCCGTGTGGCGGCGATGGAGAGCGGCAAGCTCGGCTACGGAGTCCGCGTCAACTGCGTCTACCCCGGTCTCGTGGGCAACGCGATGGGAATCGGTCTGGCGAACGACGTCACGCGCCTCGGCCTGTTCCCCTCGGTCGAGGCCGCGGTCGGCGCCGTCGTCGAGATGACCCCGTCCGGACGGTTGGCCGAACAGGAGGACATCGCCGACGCCGTCGTGTTCCTCGCCTCCGACCGCGCGAAGTTCGTCAACGGCGCGGGCCTGCCCGTCGACGGCGGCATGGGTATGTGAGCGTGTCGCTCGCGTTCTACCTCGACAAGGGGGCGTCGCTCGACGGCGACGCCCCCTGCCTCACCCTCGACGGACGCTCGCTGAGCTACGACGACGTCGTCGGCCTGTCCCATGCGGTGGCCCGCGCGCTGCGCCGCTCGGGGGCCGCCCCCGGCGACAAGGTCGGCATCCTGTCGGCGAACGACCCGACGGCGTTCGCGTGCGTGTTCGGCATCTCGCGCGCGGGGGCGGTGTGGTGCCCGATCAACCCGCGCAACGCGGCGGCCGAGAACGCCGAACTGCTCGACCTGTTCGACTGCACGGTGCTGATCTTCCAACCCTCCTTCGACGCGCTGGTGCGCGAGATCGTCCCGCGGCTGCCGAAGCTCAGGACGCTGGTGCGGCTCGGCGACGCGGACGGGCCCGCGGTCGGCTTCGACGACTGGCTGGCGGCCGCCGCCGGCGACCCGTCCGCCGAGGCCGAACCGCCGGACGACGTCGTCGCCGTGGTCGGCACCGGCGGCACCACCGGGCGTCCCAAGGGCGTCATGCTCACCGGGCGCAACCTCGAGACGATGTCGGCGATCGTGCTCATGCAGTACCCGTTCGACGGGCCGCCGACGTACCTCGCCCTCGCACCGCTGACCCACGCCGCCGGCGTACTGTGCTTCCCGGTGCTGGCGCTCGGCGGCGAGGTCGTCGTCATGGCGAAGCCCGACGTCGCGCACTTCCTCGAGCTCGTCGAGCGGCACGGTGTCACGCACACGTTCCTGCCGCCCACGCTGATCTACATGGTCCTCGCCGACCCCACCCTCGACGCCACGGACCTCTCGTCGCTGCAGTGCTTCTGGTACGGCGCCGCGCCCATCTCCCCCGACCGCCTCGCCGAGGCCCTCGAGCGCATCGGGCCGATGGCGCAGCTGTTCGGACAGTCCGAGGCGCCGATGATGATCTCGACGCTGTCACCCTCCGAGCACCGGCGGCCCGACGGCAGCGTCGCCACCGAGCGGCTGCGCTCGGCAGGCCGTCCGACGCCGCTCGTGACGGTCGCGATCCTCGGCGAGGACGGCCGTCCGGTGCCCCGCGGCGAGCGTGGCGAGATCTGCGTGCGCGGGCCGCTGGTGATGGCCGGCTACTACCGCAACCCCGAGGCGACCGCCGAGGCGTCCGCGGGCGGGTGGCACCACACCGGCGACATCGGCTATCTCGACGGCGAGAACTTCCTGTTCATCGTCGACCGCGCCAAGGACATGATCATCAGCGGCGGGTTCAACGTGTACTCCGCCGAGGTGGAGCAGGCGCTCATGGCGCATCCCGCCGTCCGCGACTGCGCCGTCGTCGGTCTGCCCGACGAGAAGTGGGGCGAGCGCGTCACCGCCGTCGTCACCACGTCCGCCGAGGTCACTGCCGGCGAGCTCGTCGCGTTCGTGAAGGAACGCATCGGCAGCGTCAAGGCACCCAAGCAGATCGAGTTCTGGGACGACCTGCCCCGCTCGACGGTCGGCAAGATCCTCAAGCCCGACATCCGGGCGTCGCTCACCTCGCCGTGAGCGGCGCACGGGCCCGGGGTACCGATCGGGCATGACCGACGCCGGTGCGCTTCCGGCCGTCCGCGTGCACGTGGGCGGCGCCGATTTCTACCTGCTCGCCGAGGACGGGCCGGCCGACGGTCTCGCGGCGCGCATCGAGGCGCTGCGTTCGAGCTCCGGTGGTGCGTTGCGGTTGCGTCCGCGGACGGCTCCGGACGACGCGCCGTGGGCCGCCCACACCGACCGCGGCGAAGCGCCGGACGCGCTCTCGGGTGACGAGGACCCGGGGACGTCGTGGCGCGACGTGCCGGGCGCCGACATCGCCGAGGTCGAGACCGTCCGGCTGCACGGACCGACCGCGCTCTGGCACTGGGCCATCGACGAACAGCCGCCGCCCATCCGCTCCTGAGGCCGGCTAGGGCCTGCGGGCGATCAGCACCGCGACGTCGTCCTCCGCCGACTCGTCGCCGAGGGCGGCGTCGAGCACCTGCGTGCAGACCGTCTCCGGGTCGCCCGCCGTGAACGCCGACAGCGCCCGTGCGATCGAGGCGCCGTAGGGGTCGTCGCCGACCCTGGACACCCGCCGCTCGGCGAGGCCGTCGGTGAACAGGCACAGCGCCGACCGTTCCGGCACGCGGACGGGCGTGGCCCGCCGGGGGGTGCGCGAGCGGACGGCCAGCGGTGGGTCGGGCGGCAGGCCCACCTGGTGGGCGGGCCCGTCCGGACCGGTCATGAACGGTGGCGGGTGTCCCGCCGAGCTGAAGACGAACTCGCCGAAGGGCGCGGTCGTCACCCCGAACAGCACGGTCGCGAACGACCCGGGCTCGAAGTGCGAGATCTTGCGGTCGAGCCGGTGCAGCACCTCGGCCGGGTCGTCGTAGTCGAGCGCGTAGGCCCGCAGGGCGCTGCGCAACCGGCCCATCACCACGGCGGCAGCGAGCCCGTGGCCGACGACGTCACCCATGACGAGCCCGACGCGTCCGTCCGGCAGCTCGAAGACGTCGTACCAGTCGCCGCCGAAATCGCCGTCGGCCGGGATGTAACGCCCGGCGAACTCCAGCCCGTCGACCTGCGGCAGCACCGAGGGCAGCAGACTGCGCTGCAGCACCAGCGCGGCCGTGTGCTCCTCGGTGGTGCGTTCGTCGCGGACGGCGCCGGCGAGCCGACCGGCGGCGCGCTGCAGCAGCTGGACGTCCTCGGCTGTGAACGCGCGGGGCGTGAGCGACCCGACGTGCACCACCCCGAGCAGTCGCCCCTCGAGCAGCAGCGGCACACCGACCAGGGAGGTCACGCCGCGCTGCAACAACATCGGGTTGACGACGTTCTCGGGCGATACGCGCGACAGCACGAGCGGTTCGCGGGTGCGCGCAATGGTGCCGGCGAACCCCTGCCCGACCCGGATACGCATCGAGGCGCGGCCCCGCACTCCCAGACCCGACCACGCGGCGGGCACCAGGGCCGAGCGCGAGTCGTCGAGCACCAGCAGCACGGCGGTGTCGGCCGACAGCAGCGCTCGCACCTCGGCCAGCAGAGCGTCCAGCCCGGTCCCTGCCTCGACGGCAGGCCCGGGAGCGGCGCCGGCGGCAGGAAGGGTCACGACCCGACCGTAGTCAGCTCTCGCGAGTCGGACGACACGACGGACGCGCCGGGGCCGCACCGCTCGCCCGCACCCGTCAACACAACCGCCCCGCTCGTCGCGACCGGGGGAAATCGCGACGAGCGGGGCGGTGATGCGTGAGGCAGGCCGCGGCGGGTATCTCCGTTGTTCCCCCGATCAACGGGTTCGCGCGGACGCGGACGTCGGAACGCCCGTGGCCGGTGCTGTCGATGGAGCGTGATACCAGCACCGAACTGCCTAACGCGAATCTAACATACCGATTCCGAGGGTCGCAAGTCCCGGAAACGAGAACACCCTCCGAGCTGTGCTCGGAGGGTGTACGTGCGTAGCCCCGACCGGATTCGAACCGGCGCTACCGCCTTGAGAGGGCGGCGTCCTGGGCCACTAGACGACGGGGCCCCAGAAACTTCCGTACTGCGCTGGGGTACCAGGACTCGAACCTAGACTAGCTGAACCAGAATCAGCCGGGCTGCCAATTACCCCATACCCCAAGGGTGTCGGCCCGTTCCCGGGCCGACGTCAGACTCTACCGGACGGTCGCGACCCGGACCAAAACCGGGTCGCGTCACAGCACCGGTCAGAGGAACCGGCTGATGATCTCCTTCATGATCTCGTTCGTTCCGCCGTAGATCTTCTGGATGCGCGAGTCGGTGAACATGCGCGAGATCGGGTACTCCTCCATGTAGCCGTAGCCACCGAAGAACTGCAGGCACTCGTCGGCGACGTCGCACTGCATCTGCGTCGTCCACCACTTGGCCATCGAAGCAGTGGGAATGTCCAACTCACCCGCGATGTGTTTGGTGATGCAGTCGTCGATGAAGACCCGCGCGATCTTCGCCGTGGTCGCCATCTCGGCGAGCTTGAACTTGGTGTTCTGGAAGTTGAACACCGGACGGCCGAACGCCTCGCGCTCCTTCGTGTACCTGATCGTGTGCTCGAGGGCGACCTCGATGGCGGCCACGGCGGCGACGGCGATCGCGAGCCGTTCCTGGGGCAGCTGCTGCATCAACTGGACGAAGCCCTGGCCCTCCTCGGACCCGAGCAGGTTCGCGGTCGGCACGCGGACGTTGTCGAAGAACAGCTCGGCGGTGTCCTGCCCGTGCTGGCCGATCTTGCGCAGCGTGCGGCCACGGCTGAAGCCCTCGAGACCGTCCGTCTCGACGGCGATCAGCGAGATGCCCTTCGCGCGGTCGTCGGGGTCGGTCTTGGCGACGACGAGGATCAGGTTGGCCTGCGAGCCGTTCGTGATGAACGTCTTCGCGCCGTCGATGACGTAGTCGTCACCGTCCCGGATGGCCTTGGTCTTGATGCTCTGCAGGTCCGAACCGGTGCCGGGCTCGGTCATGGCCACCGCACCGACCAGTTCACCGGACGCCAGCCGGGGCAGCAGCGAGCGCTTCTGCTCCTCGGTGCCGTAGTGCAGCACGTACGGCGCCACGATCGTGCTGTGCACCGAGGTGCCGAGGCTGGGCGCGAGCGCGCGGGTCTGCTCCTCCATGAGCACCGCCTCGTGGGCGAAGCTGCCGCCCCCGCCGCCGTACTCCTCCGGGATGGACGGGCACAGCAGCCCCAGCGCGCCCGCCTTGTTCCAGATCTCCCGGTCGACGTGCTGCTGCTGGCCCCACCGCTCCTCGTGCGGTGCGCACTCCTTGACCAGGAACGAGTGCGCCAGCTCGCGGAAGGCCTCGATGTCGTCGTCGGACCAGGTCGGACGGGGGTTGCTCATGCCGGGTGCCTCTCGTCGCGGACGGTGACGTCAGGACTGTGACAGTACTACCGTCACAGTCGCGCGAGCGAGAGGCGGATCACACTGCCGCCGACCCGATCAGGCGGCGACGGCTGCGACCGTCGGGCGCAGGAACGGCACGATCTCGGCCAGCAGGGCCCCCGGATCGTCGAGCTGCGGGCAGTGCCCGCACTGCGGCAGCACGACCATCGCGTGCCGCCCGTCCCACCGCCGCAGCGAGCGGACGGGGGTGAGCAGGTCGCGTCCGCCGAAGACGACGAGGGTCGGCGTGTCACCGGCGGCGACGAGCTCCCCCAACCGGGCCGTCGCCAGCTCGGCCACCAGCTGCCGTCCGATGGGGACGATGTCGGCCAGGCTGCCGCGGCGCGCGTAGGGCGCGCAGAAACCCTGCCGGGTGAGCGGGTCGACCATGCGGAAGTCGGCGGCCGCGATCGCGGCGTAGAACAGGCCCAGGCCGGCCTGGGCCGCGCGGCACGGCAGCAGGCGCGCCCCGAGCTCGGCCGGCCGCGACATCGCCAGCCGCCAGGCCCGCGGCACCCGCCGCACGCCCGGCATGTCGATGAGGACGGTGCGCTCGACGCGCTCGGGACACCGGGCGGCCAGGACGGTCGCCACCGCCGCGCCCATGGAGTTGCCGACGAGCGACACCGGGCCGGCGACCCCTTCGGCGTCGAGGACCTCGAGCACGACGTCCGCGTAACCCTCGAGCAGCGGGGCACGCCACCGGCGTCCGCTGAGCCCGAAGCCGGGCAGGTCGATCGCGATGACACGGTGGTCGACCGCGAGACGCGGCACCACGCGGTGCCAGGTGTGCAGGTTGTCGGCGAAGCCGTGCAGCAGCACGACGGTGCCGGGACCGTCGCCGGTCACGGTGTGGTGCACGCCCGCGACGCCGCCGCGCGATGTGCGCTGCTTCACATTCGTCACACCACGGAAGTACCCGTGACGTGGCGTCTTTACACCTGGCTCCTACGTCGAGGCACGCAGCCGGGCGAGCGACCGCTCCCGTCCGAGCAGCTCCATCGACTCGAACAGCGGCGGCGACACCGTGCTGCCGGTGACCGCGACGCGCACCGGGCCGAACGCGTTGCGCGGCTTGAGGCCGAGGCCGTCGACGAGCGCCTCGCGCAGTGCCTGCTCGATCGCCGCCGTGGTCCAGTCGGACAGCGCCTCGAGCGCGGGCACCGCGGCCGCGAGCACCGGCGCGCCCTTCTCCCCCAGCTGCTTGGCCGCGGACGCCTCGTCGACGACGAAATCGGCCTCGTCGACGACGAGGAACCGCAGCATGTCGACGCCCTGGTTCAGCGTCTGGGTGCGCTCCTGCACGAGCGGGGCGGCCGCCGCGACGACGGCCGGATCGGCGCTGAGGCCCGCGCGCTCGCACTGCGCGGTCAACCGGTCGGCGAAATCGGCCGCGTCGAGCTCACGGATGTAGTGGCCGTTGAGCCAGTCGAGCTTGGTCAGGTCGAAGACCGGACCCACCGTGTTGACCTTCGACCACTCGAAGTTCGCGCTGAACTGCGCGAAATCGAAGATCTCGGAGTCGGACGGCGCCCCGTATCCCAGGAGGGCGAGGAAGTTGAGCAGCGCCTCGGGCAGGTACCCCTGCTCGAGGAACCAGGTCAGGCGCGCCGCCGGGTTCTTGCGCTTGGAGATCTTCGACTTGTCGGTGTTGCGCAGCAGCGGCATGTGCGCGAACGCCGGCTCCTCGAAGCCGAGCCAGCGGTACAGCAACAGGTGCTTCGGGGTGGACGAGATCCACTCCTCGCCGCGGACGACGTGCGTGATGCCCATCAGGTGGTCGTCGACGACGACGGCGAGGTGGTAGGTCGGGAACCCGTCGGCCTTGAGGATGACCTGGTCGTCCGGGCGCGGCGCGTTCACCTCGCCGCGGATGAGGTCGGTGAAGCGCATCGGCACGCCCGAGTCGGGGACGAGCATGCGCACGACCGGGGTCTCGGTGAACCCGCCGAGCTCGCGGCGCTCGTCCTCGGTCTTGCCGAGGCACAGCCGGTCGTAGCCGGTGGGCAGCTTCTTCGCCTGCTGCCGCTCGCGCATCTCGGCGAGCCGCTCCTTGCTGCACCAGCAGCGGTAGGCGTGGCCGGCCTCGATCAACTGCTCGACGAAGGGGGCGTAGGTGTCGAGCCGCTCCGACTGCCGGTAGGGCGCGTAGGGCCCGCCGATGTCGGGGCCCTCGTCCCACGTGAGGCCGAGCCAGTGCAGCGTGTCGTAGATCTGCTGCTCGCTGTCGGCCTGGAAGCGCGCGCGGTCGGTGTCCTCGACGCGCAGCAGGAACTGCCCGCCGTGACGACGCGCGAACCCCAGGTTGAACAGCGACATGTAGGCGGTGCCGACGTGGGGGTCGCCCGTCGGCGACGGGGCCACGCGGACGCGGGGGGTCATGCGTCACGCACCTGGTTGGTCAGGGTGCCGATGCCCTCGATCTCGACGCTGACGGTGTCGCCGGCGACGATCGGGCCGACACCGGCGGGCGTGCCCGTGAGCACGATGTCGCCCGGCAGCAGCGTCATCACCTCGGAGATGAACGCAATCTGCTCCGCCAGGTCGAAGATCATGTCGCTGGTGCGGCCGTCCTGCTTGATCTCGCCGTTGACGCGGGTGACGAGGCGCAGGTCGTGCGGTTCGAGCACCGTCTCGACCCAGGGACCGACCGGGCAGAACGAGTCGTAGCCCTTCGCCCGGGTGAACTGCACGTCGCTGCGCTGCTGGTCGCGGGCGGTCACGTCGTTGGCGCAGGCGTACCCGAACACGTGCCGCAGCGCGTCGTCGCGGGCGACGTTGCGGGCGGGCAGGCCGATGACGGCGGCGAGCTCGCCCTCGAAGTGCACCTCGTCCGAGGACGGCGGCAGCCGGATGGTGTCACCGTCACCGATCACCGACGTCGACGGCTTGAGGAAGATCAGCGGACTCTTCGGCGCCTCGCCGCCCATCTCCTTCGCGTGGTCGGCGTAGTTCTTGCCCAGCGCCACGACCTTGCTGGGCAGGAACGGCGAGAGCAGGCGGACGTCCGGGAAGGACCAGCGGTCGCCGGTGAAGCTCAGCGACCCGAACGGGTGGCCGTCGATGGCGGCGACGGTGAGGTCCTCGGGGCCGGCGTCGGCCGGGCCCTCGACGGTGCCCCACGCCACGGCGGACGGGGTCTGGGCGGAACCGGGATGCACGAAGCGGGCGATACGCACGTCCGCCAACGTTACCGGCGGCCGGCCGGCCCGGGATCTGCCCACCGGCGCGGTCACGGGTTCGGTCATAATCGAGGACGTGAGTTCCCCGCTGGCGCGCATCCCCGTCGTGAAGCGTCGTCAGCTCGCCGCCACACTGGCGCTGTTCGCGACGCTGTTCGTCGCCGTCGGTGCCGTGGCCCTGACCGGCGCCACCACTGTCGTGCTCAAGGTGTTCGTGGGCATCGCCTTCGCCGTCGCCGTGTTCCTGGCCTTCCTCGCGTGGGGCGTGGCCAACTCGATCCGCATCGACACGGCGGCGACCGACGAGGCGCGGCTCGACGACGCGATCGAGCGGGCCGTGCTGGCACGCGGCGAGTCGATGTGCGGTCCGGGCTGCGGGCACGACCACGACCCGTCCGAGATGACCATCACCGACGCGCCGTGCGACCAGGACGGCCACGGCGTCGCCTGCACGCACAGCTGCGAGACGTGCACCCTCTCGGCGCTGCGGCGGCCGACCGAGCGGTCGACCGAGCGGCCGTCGCCCGCGCCGCGCCGGCCTTCGCCGACTCCTCGCTGACACGACCGCGGCACGACGGTCACAACGTCGAAGTGGCGCCGAGCAGCCCGAAGCGGACGGCGTCGTGCAACGCGAGCCAGGACGCCTCGATGACGTTGCCGTGCACGCCGACCGTCGTCCACTCGCGCTCGCCGTCGCTGGTCTCGATGAGCACGCGGGTGACGGCGTCGGTGCCGTGCCGGCCGGGCATGAGGCGCACCTTGTAGTCGGTGAGCTCCATCTTGGCGAGCTGCGGGTAGGCCTGCTCGAGCGCCTTGCGCAGCGCCCGGTCGAGGGCGTTCACGGGCCCGTTGCCCTCCTCGGTCGAGATGACGCGGCTGCCGGCGGCGACGAGTTTGACCGTCGCCTCGCTGAGCAGACTGCCGTCGGAACGCCGGCTGATCATGACGCGGTACGACTCCACCTCGAACGGCGGCGTCGTCTCCCCCAGCTCGTCGCGCACGAGCAGCTCGAAGGACGCGTCCGCGGCCTCGTAGGACCACCCGTCCGCCTCGCGCCGCTTGACCTTCTCGACGACGCTGCCGACGACGTCCGGACGGTCGCTGACGTCGACGCCCAGCTCGGCCGACTTGAGCTCGACCGACGCGCGGCCGGCCATCTCGGTGACGAGGATGCGCTGACCGTTGCCGACCAGCGACGGGTCCATGTGGTTGTAGAGCTCCGGGTCGACCTTGATCGCCGACGCGTGCAGTCCCGCCTTGTGCGCGAACGCGGCGGCGCCCACGTAGGGCGCATGCGTGTCGGGCGCGAGGTTGGCGATCTCGGCGATGGCGTGCGAGACGCGCTGCAGCTCGGCGAGGCACCCGTCGGGAAGCACGTCGAGGCCCTGCTTCATCACCAGGTTGCCGATGACGCTGAAGATGTTGGCGTTGCCCGCGCGCTCGCCGTAGCCGTTGGCCGTTCCCTGTACGTGCGTCGCGCCGGCATCCACGGCGGCCAGGGTGTTGGCCACTGCGCAACCCGTGTCGTCCTGGGTGTGGATACCGAGCCGGATACCGGCGCGACGCCGCACGTCGGACACGATCGAGTGCGCGCCCATGGGGAGCATGCCGCCGTTCGTGTCGCAGAGGACCCCGACGTCGGCCCCGGCCGAGGCGGCGGCGTCGAGGACCCGGACCCCGTAGTCCGGGTCGTGCTTGTAGCCGTCGAAGAAGTGCTCGCAGTCGACGAAGACGCGGCGTCCTTCGGCGCGCAGGAAGGCGACGGTGTCGCGCACCATCGCCAGGTTCTCGTCCAGGGTGGTGCGCAGCGCCCGCTCGACGTGGCGGACGTCCGACTTGGCCACGAGCGTCACGACCGGCGCCTGCGAGTCGAGCAGCGCGCGCACCTGCGCGTCGTCCTCGACCTTCACGCCCGCCTTGCGGGTGGCCCCGAACGCGACGAGCACCGCGTGCCGCATCGTCAGCTCACCGGCGGCGGCGCGGGCGAAGAACTCGGTGTCCTTCGGCATCGCGCCGGGCCACCCGCCCTCGACGAATCCGACGCCGACCTGGTCCAGCAGCCGGGCCACCGCCAGCTTGTCGGCGACGGAGTAGCTGATGCCCTCACGCTGGGCACCGTCGCGCAGCGTGGTGTCGAAGACGTGGAACTCGTCGGTCTGCATGGTCCGTCCCTGGGTCCGTCCGGTCGTGCGGCGTCGTGCGGCGTCGTGCGGCAAACAAAAAACCCCCTGCCGGTGGCAGAGGGTCAGGCGCGTCGGTGATGGAGCTACCGGCGCGCCGTTTCAATGATGAGCGAGAAACGCACGGGCCGAGTGTGCCACACCCGGCCCGTGCCCGGGAACCCGCTGCTCAGAGTTGCTTGCCGACGGCCGCCCGGTGCTCGGCGACCACCTCGGGCGTCCGGCCGTGCTGGGTGGTCGCGTAGTAGATGCCACCGATGGCCACGATGACGGCGATGAAGACGAAGGCGCCGTACTGGAAGTACCAGTGCTCGGAGCCGTACACGTCGGGGCGGGGCCAGGCCAGGTTGACGGTGACGACCGTCTGGAAGAGCACCGCCACGATGTTCAGCGGCAGGCCGAACCTGCCCATCGAGAAGTACGGCCCGTGGTTGTTGCGCGGCCAGTCACCGCGCAGCCGGCGCAGCAACATCGGCACCGTCACGCACATGTACGCGATGTAGAACATGATGATCGCGATCGAGGTGAGCACCAGGAACACCGACTGGTTGCCGATGTTCACCAGCAGCAGGATCACGCCGAGCACGCCGATGACGAGCGCGGGGACGATCGGGGTGCGGCTCTTGCCCGACACCCGCGCGACCGCCGAGCCGAACGGCAGCCGGCCGTCACGGGCCATCGTGAACATGATGCGGATGCCCGCGGTGTGCACGGCGAGGGCGCACACGGTGATGGCGATGACGGAGCAGGCGAGGAACACGTCGCCGAGATTCTCGCCGAGCGCGTACTTGACGATCGTGGGCAACCCGAGCGCGCCCTGGGCGAGGTTCTTCTGCGCCATGAGCGCGAACAGGATCAGCAGACCGCCGAGCACGAACGCGGCGAACATCGCACGGATGATCGCGCCGGGCGCGTGCTTGCGCGGGTTGTTGGTCTCCTCGGCCAACGAACCGGCCGTGTCGAAGCCGTAGAAGATGTAGGCGCTCGCGATGCTCGCGAGCAGGAACGCACCGGTGTAGCCCCACGTGCGCCCGTCACCGGTGTTGTTGGTCTCCATGATCACGCTCGGCCCGCGCTTGGCGTGGAAGGCCAGCAGCACGACGAGCACGGCGGCGCCGACGAGCTCGACGGTGACCCCGATGTTGTTGATGACGGCCATGACCTTGACGCCGACCATGTTGATCACCGTGGTGAACACGACGAGCAGCAGCGCGAGCACGACGGCGTTCTTCGCGCCACCCGGCGTCGTGTACAGCCCGATGTCCTTCTTGCTGCCGACGATCTGGAAGACATCGGAGATCTGCGGCAGCACGACCTGGTAGGCCACCGCGACGGCGGCGACGGTGACGATCGCGCCGATGAGGATGATCCAGCCTGCGAACCACGACGTGATCGGGCGGGCCAGCTGTTTCGACCACTGGTAGACGCTGCCGGCGAGCGGGAACTGCCCGGCCATCTCGGCGAAGCAGAGCGCGACGAGCAGCTGCCCGACGAACACGATGACCCACGTCCACCAGTAGGCGGGACCGCCGAAGCCGTAGCCGAAACCGAAGAGCTGGAAGACACCGGTCAGGATCGAGATGTAGCTGAACCCGGCGGCGAACGACGAGAACTTGCCCAACGAGCGGTCGAGCTCCTGCTTGTACCCGAACCCGGCGAGCTCGTCGTGGTCGGCGTTGTTCGTGGTGCTCACTGCTGCCTCCGCTGCGTCAGGGACGGGGGAACCAGTACTGCGGCTGTGGGTCGACGTTGTGCCAAATGTGCTTCGTCTCGCGGTACTCCGCCAGGCCCGAAGGGCCCAACTCGCGGCCGATGCCGGAGTGCCCGTAGCCACCCCACTCGGCCTGCGGGACGTACGGGTGGAAGTCGTTGATCCACACGGTGCCGTGGCGCAGCCGGCCCGCGACCCGCTGCGCCTTGCCGGCGTCCTGCGTGAAGACCCCGCCGGCGAGGCCGTAGTCGGTGTCGTTGGCGATGCGGACCGCGTCGTCCTCGTCGGTGAACGTCTCGACCGTCAGGACCGGTCCGAACGACTCGTCGTGCACGCAGGCCATCTGCTGTGTGCAGCGGTCGAGGATCGTCGGTAGGAAGTACCAACCGCTCTGCAGCGATTCGTCCGTCGGCGCGCGCCCGCCGCAACGGAGGGTGGCGCCGTCCGCGACCGCCTTCTGCACGTACGTGTCGACCTTGTCGCGATGGGCGGACGAGATCAGCGGTCCGGTCTGGGCGTGCTCGTCGAACGGGCCGCCGAGCACGATGTCACCGGCACGGCGGACGAGCTCGTCGACGAACTCGTCGTGGATCGTCTCCTCGACGACCAGGCGAGCGCCGGCGGAGCAGACCTGTCCGGAATGCAGGAAGACCGCGGTGAGGGCGTAGTCGAGTGCGAGCTCACGATCGGCGTCGGCGAACACGACGTTGGGGTTCTTGCCCCCGAGCTCCAGTGCCACCTTCTTGACCGTGGCGGCCGCGGCCGCGGCGATCGTCCGACCGGTGTCCAGCCCACCCGTGAACGACACGAGGTCGACGCGGGGGTCGTCTGCGAGTGGCGCGCCGACCACCGCACCCGCGCCGAGCACGAGGTTGGCGACCCCGTCGGGCAGCCCCGCCTCGGCCAGCGCCTTCATCAGCAGGATCGCGGTCGACGGCGTCAGCTCGCTGGGCTTGAGCACGAAGGTGTTGCCGGCGACGAGCGCGGGCGCGACCTTCCACGCCGTCTGCAGCAGGGGGTAGTTCCACGGGGTGATCAGCCCGCACACGCCCACGGGCTCGTGGACGATGCGGCTCACGACCGCGGGATTGCCCGTGTCGACGACGCGTCCGGCGTCGGATCCGGCGATGCCGCCGAACCAGCGGAAGCAGGCGGCGATGTCGGCCATGTCGTACTCGGACTCGACCAGCCGCTTGCCCGTGTCGAGCGACTCGGCCCGGGCGAACGCGTCCGCGTCGCGCTCGATGATGTCGCCGACGCGCGTGACGAGCGCGCCCCGCTCGCGCTCGGGCGTGCCCGGCCACGTGCCCTCGTCGAAGGCGGCGCGGGCGGCCGCGATCGCGGCACGGGCGTCGTCGCCCGTCCCCTCGGCCACGGTGGCCACCAGCGACCCGTCCGCCGGGCAACGGATCTCGCGCGTGCCGCCGTCGCCGGCGTCGCGCCACTCACCACCCAGGAACAGGGTCACGCGGGCTGCCCGGGGGTGGCGCGGTAGAAGTCCATGGGCTGGGGCGGCAGCGGCGTGTTGCCCAGGATGATGTCGGCGGCCTTCTCGGCCGACATCATGACCGGCGCGTAGATGTTGCCGTTCGGGATGTACGGGAAGACGGACGCGTCGACGACCTTGAGGTTGTCGATGCCGTGCACGCCCATGGTGAGCGGGTCGACGACGGACATCTCGTCCGTACCCATCTTCGCCGTGCAGGACGGGTGCAGCGCGGTCTCGCCGTCGTTGCGCACCCACTCGAGGATCTCCTCGTCGGTGCTGACCTTCTCCCCCGGCGAGATCTCCCCGCCGTTGAAGGCGGCCATCGCGGGCTGGTTGAGGATGTGCCGCGCGACGCGGATCGCCTCGACCCACTCGCGCCGGTCCTGGTCGGTCGAGAGGTAGTTGAAGCGCAGTGCCGGTTTGGCCTTCGGATCGGTCGAGGTGATCTTCACCGACCCGCGGGTGTCGGAGAACATCGGCCCGATGTGCACCTGGTAACCCTCGCCGCCGGCGGGCTGCGAGCCGTCGTAGCGCACCGCGATGGGCAGGAAGTGGAACATGAGGTTCGGGTAGCGCTCGTCGACGTTGCTGCGCGCGAAACCGCCGCCCTCGAAGTGGTTGGTGGCGCCGGGACCCGAGCGCAGGAACAACCACTGCGCACCGATCGGCAGCTTGTAGCGGTGCTTCATGTACTTCTGCATCGACACCGGCTGCGTGCAGGCGTACTGGATGTAGACCTCGAGGTGGTCCTGCATGTTCTCGCCGACGCCCGGCAGGTCGGCGCGGGCGGTGATGCCGAGCCGCTGCAGTTCCGACGCGTTGCCGATGCCCGACAGCTGCAGCAGCTGCGGGGTGTTGATCGCGCCCCCGCACAGCACGACGGTGTCGGCGTCGACGCGGATCTTCCTGCGGCGGTGCAGGTACTCGACCCCCGTCGCCCGCGTGCCGTCGAACAGCACCCGCGTCGCGTGCGCGCCCGTGACGAGGTCGAGGTTGGGGCGGTGCAGCACCGGGTGCAGGTAGGCGCGGGCGGCCGACCAGCGCCGTCCGCGCTTCACGTTGCGGTCGAAGGGCGCGAAACCCTCCTGCCGCTCACCGTTGACGTCGGTGGTGCGCGGATACCCGGCCTGGACGGTCGCCTCGAAGAACGCGTCGAACAGCGGGTTCGTGGCGGGTCCGCGTTCGAGGGTGAGCGGGCCGTCCTTGCCGCGGTAGGGGTCGTCCGGGTCGGCCGCGACGCACTCCTCCATGCGCTTGAAGTACGGCAGACAGTGCGCGTAGTCCCAGGTCTCCATGCCCGGGTCGGCGCCCCAACGCTCGTAGTCCATCGGGTTGCCGCGCTGGAAGATCATGCCGTTGATCGAGCTCGAGCCGCCGAGGACCTTGCCCCGGGCGTGATACACGCGCCGGCCGTTCATGTGCGGCTCGGGCTCGGACTCGTACTTCCAGTCGTAGAACCGGTTGCCGATCGGGTAGGTCAGCGCCGCCGGCATGTGGATGAAGACGTCGAACTTCCAGTCACGGCGGCCCGCCTCGAGCACCAGGACCCGGTTGCCCGGGTCGGCGGAGAGACGGTTCGCGAGGGCACACCCCGCGGACCCACCACCGACGACGACGTACGTGTACCGACCGGCTGCGGCTGTCACGCTCGGGAATGTAGACCCGAACGGGACGCCCGCGATACGTCCGAAGGACACCTACCGCTCAGGAGGCGGCGGCCTTCGCCAGGCGCTCGCCGACCTCCGAGGTCGAGCCGGGGTTCTTCGGGTCGCGCGAGGCCAGGTCGGCGGCGACGGCGCGCTCGATGCGCGACGCCTCGTCGGTGTGCCCGAGGTGGGCCAGCAACATCGACACCGACAGCACCGCGGCGGTCGGGTCGGCCTTGCCCTGGCCGGCGATGTCGGGAGCCGACCCGTGCACCGGCTCGAACATGGACGGATTGGTGTTGCTGACGTCGAGGTTGCCGCTCGCGGCGAGCCCGATGCCACCGGCGATCGCGGCCGCGAGGTCGGTGATGATGTCGCCGAACAGGTTGTCGGTGACGATCACGTCGTAGCGCGCCGGGTCGGTGACCAGGTAGATGGTCGCGGCGTCGACGTGGTTGTAGGCCACGCTGACGTCCGGGAACTCGTCGGCGACGGCCTGCACGGTGCGGAACCACAGGTCGCCGGCGTTGGTCAGCACGTTGTTCTTGTGCACGAGCGTGAGGTGCTTGCGCGGACGGGCCTGCGCCCGACCGAAGGCGTCGCGGACGACCCGCTCGACGCCGTAGGCGGTGTTGACGCTGACCTCGGTCGCGATCTCGTGCGGCGTGCCCTTGCGCAGCACGCCGCCGTTGCCCGCGTACGGACCTTCGGTGCCCTCGCGCACGACCACGAAGTCGATCGCCGGCTCGTTCGCCAGCGGCGTCGCCACCCCGGGGTAGAGCTTCGCCGGGCGCAGGTTCACGTGGTGGTCGAGCGCGAAGCGCAGCTTCAGCAGCAACCCGCGCTCGAGCACGCCGGACGGCACGGACGGGTCGCCCACCGCGCCGAGCAGGATCGCGTCGTGCCCGCGGATCTCGTCGAGCACCGAGTCGGGCAGCACCTCGCCGGTGTCGTGCCAGCGCTTCGCGCCGAGGTCGTAGTGGTCGGCGTCGACGTTCGGGTGCACCGCCGCGAGCACGCGCAACGCCTGCTCGGTGACCTCGACGCCGATCCCGTCCCCTGGTACGACCGCAAGTCTCATGCGCGGCAGCCTACCGGCGCATCATCCGCGACTCTCAACTGGTGGGCTGACCGTCTCACCATTCGGGACGTAGACCGGGAGCTCGCGCATCGTCCGCAACGGCGAGAGGAAGACGGGCAGGAACGCGAGACTGGCGCCCACCGCCACGACCAGCAGCGCCGGCCGCACGCCCAGCCACGACCCGATCAGCCCGCCGAGGACGCCGCCCAGCGGCATCGTCCCCCAGACGAAGAACCGCATCGTGGCGTTCATGCGGCCGAGCAGGTGCGGCGGGCAGAGCGACTGCCGGAAGCTGACCTGCGTGATGTTGTAGACGACAGCACCGGCGAACCACCCGAGCTCGGCGAGGGCGTAGAGCGCGAGCGTCCAGTCGCGATGCACGAACGGCAGCACGAAGGTGAGCGGCGCCGTGCACGCGGTCGACAGCCAGATGGCCGGTCCCTGCCCGACGCGGCGCGCGAACCGGGAGGCGAGCAATGCTCCGAGCAGCCCGCCGATCGCGGCGGTGGACGTGATGAGGCCGATGACCCCGGGTGAGAGGTGCAGCTCGCGGGCCAGCAGCAGCAGCGCGAGTCCGGTGCCCATCGAGCTGAACAGGTTGGACGTGCCCGTGCACGCGGCGATCGAGCGCAGCAGCCGGTTGCCGAAGACGAACGCGACACCTTCGCTGATCTCCCGGCCCAGGTGCCGGTCGGGTCTGCGCTCGGGCTTCGGCGGACGGGTGCGGATCGCGGTCAGCCACGACGCCGACCACAGGAAGCTCAGCGCGGTGACGAGCACGGCGTACGGCGCGGTGATGACCTGGATCAGGGCGCCGCCGAGGCTGGGTGCCGCGACCTGGCTGACCGACTGGCTGGCCTGCAGTTTCGCGTTGCCCTCGACCAGGTGCTCGCGGTCGACGAGGGCGGGCAGGAACGACTGGTACGTGACGTCGAAGAACACCGTGCTCGTGCCCACCACCAGCGCCACGGCGTAGAGCTGCTCGATCGTGAGGACGTCCGCCAGTTGCGCCGCGGGGATGGTCGCGAGCGCGACCGCGCGGATCACGTCGTTGACGATCATGACCCGCCGGTGGCGCATGCGGTCGACCCACGCGCCGGCAGGCAGGCCGACCAGTAGGAAGGCCAGCGTCTCGAACGTGGTGAGCAACCCGACCTCGAACGTGCTCGCGTCGACGGCGAGGATCGCGACCAGGGGCAGGGCGAGCTGGCCCACCATCACGCCGAACTGGCTGACGGTGTCGCCGATCCACAGCCGGCGGAAGTCGCGGTGGTGCCACAGCCCGCCCCTCCGCCCGGCCCGCCGTCGCGGTTCCCTCACGCCGCACAGCGTCCGCCACTGATTGGGAAGTGTCAATCGGTTAGGGTCGGCGCGTGCCCCGACCGGACCCTCGCCGCGAGGCGACCGCCGCCGAGGCGCGGGCCCTCGCCTCGCCGCTGCGGCTGCGCATCCTGCGCGTCTGCCTGCACGAGCCGCGCACGAACAAGGAGATCGCCGGCCTGCTCGACCGCGACCCGGCCAGCACGCTGCACCACGTGCGCACGCTCGTCGACACCGGATTCCTCGAGGCGCTGCCCGCCCGCCGCGGCACGCGCGGGTCCCGGGAGATCCCGTACCGCGCGACGGGCAAGTCGTGGACGGTCGCGAATCCGGGCGCGTCCCGCACCTTGCTGGACACGTTCCTCGACGAGGTTTCGGCGGTTCCGGCCGAACACCTCGACACCACCCGGCTCGGCTTGCGCCTCACCGAGGACGAGCACGCCGAGTTCGTCGACCGGCTGCGGGAGCTCTTCGAGGAGTTCCACGCCCGCACCAGCCCCGACGGCACCGCCTGGTCGGTCTTCTTCGCGATGCACCCCGACCCCAACAACCCCTGACCCGCGTTTGGCGCCTTTCCTTGGTATCCCGGGTCATGCGGCCACAAGCGACCGGACGGAGGCCGCGACGTAGTCGGGCCGGTCGACGATGTCGGTCCAGGTGAAGCGCAGCACCTGCCACCCGGCGGCCAGCAGCGCGTTCTGGCGCGTCCGATCGCTCTGGAACCGTCCCTCGCGCGAGTGGTACTCGTACCCGTCGACCTCGATGGCGAGGCGCAGGTGCTCGAATGCGACGTCGACGCGGAAGCGCCCCGCAGGGGTGTCGACGGGGAACTGCGGCCGCCAGCCCGTGAGACCCGCCCGGCGCAGCACGAGATGGAGCCGACGCTCGCTCTCGGCGTCCGCTCCGCGTTCGAGGATCGTCAGGATGCGGCGCAACTGCCGGTTGCCCCATCGGCCCGGCGCCTCGTCGAGCCGGGTCTCGATGTCACGCGGGCGCATCCACCCTTGTTGGACGGCACGGTCCGCGAACACCATCGCCTGGCCGAACGGCAGCCATCCGGCGCAGTCGAGCGCGGTGACCCGGCGGGTCGTCACGGGGAGCCCGCGCACCTCCGTCACGTCCCCGGCGTCGAGGGCGACCCGGTGCACCCGCACGCCCGCGGGCCAGGCGAGCCGCCGTCGGTCGAAGCGGGTGATGTGCAACAGGCCGTCGGCGGGGACGGTCATCCCGCACCACGCCGCAGCGGTCGTGTAACTGACGGGCGAGCGCGTGGACAGTGTGGCGAACCATGCCGGGGTGCGCTCGCTGTCGTCGGCGCCACCCACGCGGTAGACCCCGGCCGCCCGGGTGGGCTCGAGCCGGCGCGTGCTCAACCAGAGGTCGGCGGTGCCACCCGGCACCCCGGCGGCCACGAGCTGCCGACGCGTGATGAGCCCGGCCTGCGAGCGGGCCAGCGACGTCCACGACATCGCATCAGACTGCTGCGGTACCGCGCGGCGGAACGGGTTGTCCACAGCCCTAGACGCAATTGGCGCGATGACCCGGGATACCAGGTCATCGCGCCAGAAGCGGGTGGGTGGGGTCAGCGCGCGGCGGTGCCCTCGGTGTAGTCGTCGGCGCCGCTGTCGACCCAGGACATCAGCCCGCGGAGCTTGCGGCCGACCTCCTCGATGGGGTGCTTCTCGCCCTTGGCGCGCAGCTCGGCGAACTCGGGGCCGCCGGCGTCCTGGTCCTTGATGAACCGTTCGGCGAAGGCGCCGTTCTGGATGTCCTTGAGGACGTCCTGCATGTTCGCCTTCACGTGCTCGTCGATGACGCGCGGGCCGGACACGTAATCGCCGTACTCGGCGGTGTCGGACACCGACCAGCGCTGCTTGGCGATGCCGCCCTCGTACATCAGGTCGACGATGAGCTTGAGCTCGTGCAGGCACTCGAAGTACGCGATCTCGGGCGCGTACCCGGCCTCGGTGAGCACCTCGAAGCCGTACATGACCAGCTGCGACGCGCCGCCGCAGAGCACGGCCTGCTCACCGAACAGGTCGGTCTCGGTCTCCTCGGTGAACGTGGTCTCGATGGCGCCCGCGCGGGTGCCGCCGATGCCCTTGGCGTACGACAGGGCGAGAGCCTTGGCCGAGCCGGACGCGTCCTGCTCCACCGCGATCAGCACCGGCACGCCCTTGCCGTCGACGAACTGCCGGCGGACGAGGTGACCCGGACCCTTCGGCGCCACCATCGCGACGTCGACGTTCGCCGGCGGCTTGATGTAGCCGAAGCGGATGTTGAAGCCGTGGCCGAAGAAGATCGCGTCGCCGTCCTTGAGGTTCGGCTCGATCGACTCGGCGTAGAGCTTGCGCTGCGCGGGGTCGGGCGCCAGCACCATGATCACGTCGGCCTCGGCGGACGCCTCGGACGGCGTGAGCACGCGCAGTCCCTCGTCCTCGGCCTTCGCGCGGCTGCGCGAGCCCTCCGGCAGCCCGACGCGGACGTCGACGCCCGAGTCGCGCAGCGACAACGCGTGCGCGTGGCCCTGGCTGCCGTACCCGAGGACGGCGACCTTGCGTCGCTGGATGACCGACAGGTCGGCGTCGTCGTCGTAGTAGATGTCCACTGCCATGTGTTTCGTAGCCTTCTCTCTGGGAACGAACGGGGATCAGGCGCTGCGCTCGACGGAGCGCAGCGCGGCCTGGGTCATCGAGCGCGGGCCGCGGCCGAGCGCGACGGTGCCGGACTGCACCATCTCGCGGATGCCGTGCGGCTCGAGCATCTTGAGCATGGCCTCGAGCTTGTCGGGCCTGCCCGTGAGCTCGACGGTCAAGGCCTCGCTGCCGACGTCGGCGACCTTGGCCTTGAACAGTTCGACGACCTGCAGCACGTCGCGACGATTGGTGTCGTCGGCCCGCACCTTCACCAGCAGCAGTTCACGCTGCACGGCCTGCTTGTCCTCGAGTTCGACGATCTTGATGACGTTGATCAGCTTGTTGAGCTGCTTGGTCACCTGCTCGAGCGCGGCGCCCTCGACGCCGACCCGGATCGTGATGCGGGAGATCTCGTCGTGCTCCGTGGGTCCGACGGCGAGGGACTCAATGTTGAAGCCGCGACGGGCGAACAGCCCTGCGACCCGGGTCAGGACACCGGGCTTGTTCTCGACGAGCACGGACAGCGTGTGGGAGGTCATCGTCACGGCGCTCACTCCTCGCTGTCCCAGGTCGGACGGATGTCCCGCGCGGCCTGGATGTCGTCGTTGCTGGCCCCGGCGGCGACCATCGGCCACACCATCGCGTCCTTGCCGACGGTGAAGTCGATGACGACGGGCTGGTCGTCGATGGCCATGGCCTGCTCGATCACGGCGTCGACGTCCGCCTTGGCCTCGCACCGCAGACCGACGCAACCGTAGGCGTCCGCGAGCTTCACGAAGTCGGGGATGCGGTGCTTGTGGGTGCCGAGCTCGGTCTGGCTGTAGCGCTCGCCGTAGAACAGCGTCTGCCACTGCCGCACCATGCCGAGGTTGCCGTTGTTGATGACGGCGACCTTGATCGGGATGCCCTCGATCGCGCAGGTGGCGAGCTCCTGGTTGGTCATCTGGAAGCAGCCGTCGCCGTCGATCGCCCAGACCAGCTTGTCGGGGCAGGCGACCTTGGCGCCCATGGCGGCCGGCACCGAGTAGCCCATGGTCCCGGCGCCGCCGGAGTTGAGCCAGGTGTTCGGGTTCTCGTAGTTGATGAACTGCGCGGCCCACATCTGGTGCTGCCCCACGCCCGAGGCGTAGATCGCCTCGGGTCCGGCGATCTGCCCGAGCCGCTCGATGACGTACTGCGGGGCGAGGGTGCCGTCCGAGGGCTCGTCGTAGCCGAGCGGGTACGTGTCGCGCCACTGGTCGATCTGCTTCCACCACCCGGTGAGGTCGGCACGGTGGCCGGCGTCGAACTCGGCGGTGAGCGCGGGGACGAGGTCGGTCAGCACCTCGCGCACGTCGCCCACGATGGGGACGTCCGCGGCGCGGTTCTTGCCGATCTCGGCCGGGTCGATGTCGGCGTGGATGATCGCCGCACCGGGCGCGAAGGTGTCGAGCCGTCCGGTGACACGGTCGTCGAAGCGGGTGCCGAGCGCGATGAGCAGGTCGGCCTTCTGCAGTGCCGTGACCGCCGACACCGATCCGTGCATGCCGGGCATGCCGAGGTGCTGCCGGTGGCTGTCGGGGAACGCGCCCCGGGCCATCAGCGTGGTGACCACGGGGATGCCGGTGAGCTCGGCGAGCTGCCGCAGCTGCGCGGTCGCGCGCGCCTTCAGCACGCCGCCGCCGACGTACAGCACCGGACGGCGCGCGCCCGCGATGAGCCGGGCGGCCTCGCGGATCTGCTTGCCGTGCGGACGGGTCACCGGCCGGTAGCCGGGGAGGTCGAGCCGCGGCGGCCACGCGAACGTGGTGTCGGCCTGCAGCACGTCCTTGGGCAGGTCGACCAGCACCGGGCCCGGGCGCCCGGTGGACGCGAGGTGGAACGCCTCGGCGATGGCCCGCGGGATGTCGGCGGCGTCCTGCACCAGGAAGTTGTGCTTCGTGATCGGCAGCGTGATGCCGCTGATGTCGGCTTCCTGGAAGGCGTCGGTGCCGATCATCGGACGGCCGACCTGACCGGTGATGGCCACGATCGGGACGGAGTCCATGTAGGCGTCCGCGATCGGGGTGACGAGGTTGGTCGCGCCGGGGCCGGAGGTCGCCATGCAGACGCCGACGCGGCCGGACGCCTGCGCGTACCCCTCGGCCGCGTGGCCGGCGCCCTGCTCGTGCCGGACGAGGATGTGCCGGACCCGGGTGGAGTCGTAGAGCGGGTCGTAGGCCGGGAGGATCGCGCCGCCGGGGATGCCGAAGACGACCTCCGCCCCGACGTGCTCCAGGGAACGGACGAGCGACTGCGCGCCGGTGAGCCCGGCGGAGTCGGTGGCGGAGGCCGGCGCGGATGCGGCCGCCGGCCCTGGTGTCGGGCTCGAGGTCGTCGCCATGACCACGGTGCCTTTCGCTTGTCGGTGAACGGTCCTGCTACGGCGTCCGCACGGTCGGCCGGGCGTCGGTTGCAACAAAAAACCCCCCGTGCCAGGCACGAAGGGTCAGCGCGTCGTCGGGTCTGGTTCAGGCCCGAGCGACGCGCTCGGTAACGAGTACGAGGTGGTGGCTCGACACGCCCGCGACAGTACACGCCGCCCTGAACACCGACCAAGGCCACCTGCCCGTCCGGACGGACCGCTCGTCACCGTCCGTGACCGGACGGGCACCCGTTAGTAACGCCGAAACATCCATGCCATAGGCTTTCGCGACCCCCGGGACGATGGTCCCGGCGACCACGGACCGGAGCGCCGAAAGGCCCGCTGGTCCCGACCACGACATTCCGCCCGGAGGCCGCAGACCACCTCGAAACAACACATCGACATCACCTCGCGGCCGCTAGCGTGTCCGCTATGTCGAACTTCGAACGTCCTTCCTGAGCGCGTACCCCCAGCGTCCAGGGACGGAAGTCCTGACTTCTCGAAACTTTTGTCATCGCTGCACTTGTGAACCAAGCGTGAGGTGTGTTTACTCATGTGCAGCAGGCCCGCCTGGGGAGGTGGGCCACCCGCCCGAGGCGGGAGCACCACCACCTGCGGGGGAACGCAGTCCGACCGTCCGAATGACCGCTCCGTCCCCCCCGGAGGATCCCGATGGCCCCCACCGCGCTCCGCAGCTCGATCCGCACGCACGGCGTCCGCATCGCCCACCGCCTGTCGCGCCGCGTCGTCGTCACCCTTGCCGCGCTCGCCGCGATGCTCGCCCCGTTCGTCGTCTCGGCCGCCCCGGCCCAGGCCGCCGGCCTCTACATCAAGCCCCGTGTGGCGTACGAGGTCTCGGTGCAGAAGTCGGTGCTGAAGCTGATGAACCAGCAGCGCGCCGCGCACGGCCTGCCCAAGCTGGTGATGAACTGGCGGCTGCAGAAGTCCGCGCGCTACCACAACGCGATGATGGCCCGGTACAACACGATGTCCCACCAGCTGCGCGGCGAGGCCGACTTCAGCCGGCGCATCTCGGCCACCGGCTACAACTGGTCGTGGGTCGGCGAGAACATCGGCTGGAACGGCTCGCAGCGCAACCGCGCCGGCGTCCTGGCCCTGCAGAAGCTGATGTACAACGAGAAGGCCCCGTACGACGGGCACCGCCGCAACATCCTCAGCCGCAACTTCAAGAACGTCGGGGTCGACGTCTACTTCGACTCCCGCCACCACAAGGTGTGGCTGACGACCGACTTCGGCCGCTGGCGCTGACCGGCGCCCGATACCCGGACCCGCGTCCCGCGGTCTCCGCGAGGGCCATGGACGACACCTGACCGTCCCGGCCCCCGCAGGTGGGGGGAAACGGGGCCGCTGCGAATCTGCATTCGCAGCGGCCCCGTTTTCTTGTTCAGGGTTCTCAGTCGCAGACCGCGCCTTGCGCGGCACTGCCCACGAGCTTGGCGTACTTGCGCAGGACGCCGAAGTCGAACTGCGGCTCGACGGGCTTCCAGTCGGCGCGGCGCTGCTCGAGCACCTCGTCGGACACCAACAGGTCGAGGGTGCGGGCGGCGAGATCGAGGCGGATGCGGTCGCCGTCCTCGATGAGCCCGATCGTGCCGCCCGCGGCGGCCTCGGGGGCGATGTGGCCGATGCACGGCCCGGTGGTGCCGCCGGAGAACCGTCCGTCGGTCAACAGCAGGACGTCCTTGCCGAGGCCGGCGCCCTTGATGGCGCCGGTGATCTGCAGCATCTCGCGCATGCCGGGGCCACCCTTCGGACCCTCCCAGCGGATGACGATGACGTCGCCCTTGGTGAGGGTGCCGGCGGCGAGCGCGTCCATGGCGGCCTGCTCGCGCTCGAACACCTTGGCGGTGCCCTCGAACACGTCGTAGTCGAGCCCGGCGCTCTTCACCACGGCGCCGTCGGGAGCGACGGAGCCCTTGAGGACGGTGATGCCACCGGTGCGGTGGATCGGGTCGCTCATCGCCCGGATGATCTTGCCGTCCGGGTCGGGCGGCGCGATCTCGGCGAGGTTCTCGGCGAGCGTGCGGCCGGTGACGGTGAGGCAGTCGCCGTGCAGCAACCCGGCGTCCAGCAGCGCCTTCATGACGACGGGGACGCCGCCGATGGCGTCGACGTCGGTCATGACGTACTGCCCGAACGGCTTGACGTCGGCCAGGTGCGGCACCTTGTCGCCGATGCGGTTGAAGTCGTCGAGGGTCAGCTCGACCTTGGCCTCGTGCGCGATCGCGAGCAGGTGCAGCACGGCGTTGGTCGAACCGCCGAGCGCCATGACCACCGTGATCGCGTTCTCGAACGCCTCGCGGGTCAGGATGCGGCGGGCGGTGATGCCGGCGTCGACGAGCTCGACGGCGGCGCGTCCCGAGCGGATCGCGTACTCGTCGCGGCGGCGGTCGGGGGCGGGCGGCGCAGCGCTGCCGGGCAGCGACATGCCGAGCGCCTCGGCCGCGGACGCCATCGTGTTGGCGGTGTACATGCCGCCACAGGCGCCCTCGCCCGGGCAGATGGCCTTCTCGATCTCGGTGACCTCGTCGCGGGTCATGCGCCCGGCGAGGCAGGCGCCGACGGCCTCGAACGCGTCGATGATCGTGACGGTGCGGTCGTTGTACCTGCCGGGAAGCGTCGAGCCGGCGTAGAGGAACACGGCGGCGACGTCGAGACGGGCCGCGGCCATGAGCATGCCGGGCAGCGACTTGTCGCAGCCGGCGAGCAGCACGCCACCGTCGAGCTGCTCGGCGCGGAACACCGTCTCGACGGAGTCGGTGATGACCTCGCGGGACACCAGCGAGTAGTGCATGCCGCTGTGGCCCATCGAGATGCCGTCCGAGACGGAGATGGTGCCGAACTCGAGGGGGTAGCCGTCCGCCTCGTGCACGCCCTGCTTGCTGGCCTTGGCCAGCCGGGCGAGCGACAGGTTGCACGGGGTGATCTCGTTCCACGACGACGCGACGCCGATCTGCGGCTTGCGCCAGTCGTCGTCGCCCATGCCGACGGCTCGGAGCATGCCGCGGGCGGCGGCGCGCTCGAGACCGTCGGTGACGATCGAGCTGTGCGGTTTGCGGTGTTCCTTGGGTGCCGGGCTGGGCGTGTCGCCGGTCTCGCTGCTCACGGGCCAACCCTACGACCACGCGCCAGCGGCGTACGGTCGAGCCATGACCTCGGAGGCGGGGAAGGACGCCGCGGCCGCGCCGGCCGACGTGCCCGCCGAACCGGTCGCCATCCGCCTGCCGCGCACCAGCTACCTCATCGTGCTGTTCCTCGTGCTGGGCTGCATCCCGGTCGCGTTCGCGGGCAGTGGTCAGAGCGTCGCCGACAAGGTCACCTCGCCCGACGGCCAGGGCACCACCGTCGGACCGCAACTGCTCGTCCTGCTCGTGCCCGTGATCGTGGCGCTCTTCGTGGCGCGCACCGCGACGTTCGTGACGAAGGACGGTCTGCGGGTGCGGGCCGCGTTCGGGTCCCGTGATCTGCCGTGGTCCTCGATCCGCGGCCTCGCCGTGCGTGGCCGCTCGATCTACGCGGTGCAGGCCGACGGCAGCGTCCGGCTGCCGTGCGTGCGGCTCGCGCACCTCGGCCCGATCTCACGCCTGAGCGGTGGCGCGCTGCCGACGTTGCGCGACGCCGTGCCGAAGCCGGCACCGTCCAAGCGCCGCCGCTGACGTCACAGCGCCCGTTCTACAGCGCCCGCAGCACGTCCTCGAGGTCTGCGCGGTGTCGCGCGAAGTCGAACTCCCATTCCGACTGGAACGCGTCGAGGCGCCAGCCGTCCGCCGGCTGCGCGATGTCGGGACGCGACCAGAAGTAGTGCACCTCGTCGGCGCGCAGCAGCGCGTACAGCTGCTCGTTGCGCGCGGTGTACGCCTCGTGGTTCAGCACGATCACCGTCCGCACGTTCGCCGCGTACATCAGGTTGAACATCGCCGAGCCGCCGAAGCCGGCGACGACCCGGGCGCGCCCGAAGATCCCGGCCTGCTGTCCGAGCGACAGCGTCTCGGGGCGGACGACGGCGAAGCCGTGCGCGGCGAACAGCTCCTCCACCGCCCGCGCGTTGCGGCAGCGTCGCCGGGAGATCGAGTCCGGACGCGTGACGAAGACGCGCTCGTGCACGGGTGCGGACGGGTCGACGAGCGCGGCGGCGAGGCGGTCCCACACGCGGACGACGTCGGGGTGCGCGCACTGCGGCGTCCAGTTGTGCCACATGGGCGTGGCGGCCACGACCGACCGGAGGCGGACGGGTCCGCGCACCACGGCGACGTCGTCGTCGGCGATGCCGTAGGCGCGCAGGAACTGCCGTTCGAGCCGGGCCTGCCCCCGGTCGACGACGAGCAGCGCCTTCAGCCCGGGCAGCCGGGCCTTCGCCTCGTCCCACCCCCACAGCCGCGTGACCAGCTCGGTCATGATGTGGCCGAAGTGCGCCCGGTACTGCGGGTCGACGACGAAGAAGTCGCCGTCCAGGGTCGCCACCGGTTCGGCCTCGGGCCGGACCCGGACGAACCGTCCGCCGGCGTTGAGCACGAGCGGGTGCACCGGGTCGGGGGCGTTCCAGAACCGGAACGACTCGTTCAGCACCGAGTGCGGCGTGACCATCAGCGCCTGTCCGCCGTAGGCGACCGGGCCGCGGTAGTGCGTCAGCGTCATGGGCGGCACGTCCAGAGCCGTGGCGAGACCGGCAGGCGTGCCGCCGTGGGAGTGCACCACCGTCCGCGACTCGACCCGCTGCGCCGGCAGCCGCGCGAGCGTGCGCGCCGACACCTGCGGGTCGCGGGCGCGCAGCACGGTCGACGCCTCGCCGGGACGCAGCTTGACCCGGTGCTGCAACTGCTTGCGCACGACGAGCAGCTCGGGTCCCGCGACGAGGGCACCCACCGAGCGCCAGCGTTCCGCCTCCTCGATCGGGGCGTCGAACGTCTCCCCCGCCGCGGCCCGCAGCAGCCGCGCGAGCCAGTCGCGTTCGGTGCGGCGCAGATCGCCGGTGCCGAGCCGCGACACCACCCACGAACCCTCCGGGCGCAGCAACAGGAAGAGCCGGTGCCACCGCCGCTCGCGCGTCTCGTCGGCCACTCCCCGCACGTCGACGACGACGTCGAGCGGTCCGAGCGGCAGCAGCGTGTCGATCTCGTCCGCGGCCGACGGCGCGACGAGCAGGCGGCGGCCCCGCCCGGACGGTGCACCGCCGTCCGACAGCACGGTGACCGCGTCGTCGTGGCGCCACGACGCGAACCGCGACAGCAGCGCCGGAGGGGTGTGCCCGTCCGCCAGCACGACCACCGTGCGGCGGTGGCGGCGGGGCACGAGCGGCGCGATCGCGGCCAGGGGTCCCTCCGGCCTCGTGGCCGCCGACGAGGCGAGCATCGCGAGGCCGCGGCCGCGGACCCACGCGTCGGACGCGCGCCGCCTCAGCAGATGCGTCCCCATGCCGCCGGACGCTAGGAAGGTGCGGCTGGCAATCGGCTGCGCGTCGGCCCGGGAGGTCGGTGACTTCTCAGGCCGGCGTCCCGGGCCCGCCGCGCGCTCAGTAGTCGCCCACCTGGTTCACGAGCGACTCGCCCGCCAGGTAGCGGCGCACCTGGGCCACGAGCAGGTGGTGCACGCGCTGCTCCCACCCGTCCGTGCCGCCGCCGACGTGCGGTGTCAGCAGCAGGTTCGGCGCCGACCACAGCGGATGGCCCGCGGGCAGGGGTTCGGGCTCGGTGACGTCGAGGACGGCGTGCAGCCGGCGGGAACCCAGCTCGGCCGCCAGCGCGTCGGTGTCGACATGGCCACCGCGCGACACGTTCACCAGCACGGCCCCGTCGGGCATCGCGGCGAGGAAGTCGCGGTCGACCAGCCCCTGCGTCTCGGGCGTCAGCGGCAGCGCCAGCGCGACCACCCGGTGCCCCGGCAAAAGCTCGGGCAGGTCCGACAGCGGGCGGACGCCCTCGCGGGCGGTCCGGGCGACGTAGGTGACCTCGGCGTCGAGCAGCTCGGCGATGCCGCCGATGCGGCGCCCGATGTCGCCGGCGCCGACGACGAGGACCGCCGAACCGGCGAGGCCCGCGCTCCGGCGCGGCTGCCACACGCCGTCGCGCTGCTGGTCGCGGTAGCGCGGCAGGTCGCGCAGGGTCGCGAGCAGGCCGGCGACCGCCAGCTCGGCGGTGGAGCTGCCGTGCACGCCGCGCCCGTTGCACAGCTGGACGCCGGCGGGCACGACCGGCAACCAGGGCTCCACGCCAGCCGACATCACCTGCACCACCCGCAACCGCGGCAACCCGGCGAGAACCTCCGCGGGCGGCGGGGAGGCGTTGTAGCGGCCGACGAAGAACTCGATGCGGTCGGCGCCGTCCGGCGGGGTGCCGGAGCCGTCCCAGACGAGCACCTCCACGGCGCCGTCCGGGACTGCCTCGAGCAGCGCGTCGCGCGCGTCGTCGACGGGCACGCTGATCGTGACGGGGTCGGTGGTCGGGTCGGTGGTCGGGTCGGTGGTCGGGTCGTCGGTCGGGTCGGTGGTCAAGCTGCGAGCGTATCGACCGTCCGGCTGGGAGCCTGTTCAGTGATCACGCCCGGTACGGCGCGCCCGGGCGGCGGCAGGCACACTGGACGCGTGGTGCGAGCCGGACGACCGTGGCGGACCCGGCGTGCCCGGCTCGCCCTCCCCGTCCTCGGCGCCGTCGGCGCGGTCGTGCTCGCGAGTTGCTCGAGCTCGGCGGACGACCGCGCGCCGGACTACCGTCCGAGCCCACCGCCGAACGCGATCGCGCCCAGCCCGGGCGTCCGCATCTCGCCGATCCTGCCCGTCCCCTCGCTGTCCGGTCCGGACGAGAACGGCGGCGGGGGCGGCGGCGGACAGGGCGGACAGGGCGGCGGCGGCAGCAGCAGCTCGGGGTCCTCGAAGCAGGACCCGCTCGTCGTCGCGACCCGGCTGAGCTACCCCGTCGGGCTGACGCTGCTGCCCGACAACACCGCGCTGGTCGGCGAGCGGACGACCGGACGCATCGTGCGGGTGCAGCCGCGTGCCGGACAGCCCGTCCCCACCGTCCGGACGCTGCCTGGCATCGACGCCGCGGGCGGCGGGGGGCTGCTCGACCTCGCCCTGTCGCCGACCTACGACCAGGACCAGCTGATCTACGCCTACATCAGCACCCGCACCGACAACCGGGTGGTCGCCTTCACCTTGAACGGGCCCGTCACGCCGGTGCTCACGGGCATCCCCCGCGGCGACGGCGGCAACACCGGCCGGCTCACCGTGTCACCGACGGGCACGCTGCTGCTCGGCACCGGCGACGCCGGGCGGGCCTCGCTCGCCACCCGTCAGCGCAGCCTTGCCGGCAAGGTGCTGCGGTTCACCGACATCGGACAACCGGCGGCGGGCAACCCGTCCGCGTCCTCGCCCGTGTACGCGAGCGGCCTACGCCGTACCGACGGGCTGTGCGGCACGGCGGACAACAGCACGCTGTTCCAGCTCGAGACGTCACCCGACGGTGCCGGCGAGGTCAACCTCGTGCGCCGGGCGGGCAACTACGCCTCGACCCCGCCGTCGGCCACGACTCCCGCGAAGGCCGGTGCCGTCGGTGACTGCGCCGTGCTCGACAACACCCTGTACGTCACCTCCCTCGACGGCAGGCAGCTGCTGTCGGCGCCCGTCACCGGTTCGTCGTCGGCGCCGCGCATCGGCAAGTTCACCGCCACGCTGACGAACCGGTACGGACGGCTGCGCACGGTCGTCGCGGCCGCCGACGGCGCGCTGTGGCTCACGACCTCGAACAAGGACGGCAAGGGCAAACCGGTGCCGGCCGACGAGCGGGTGATCCGCTACGTGCCTCAGGGCGGCGGGGGCGGCTCGACGGCGTAGCGCGGGCTGGTCGGGTCCGGCGGGTCCGGTGGCGGCATGTTCTTGTACTCGCGCGAGCGCACCGTGGCCCGGATCTGGTCGATGTTGTCGCGCAGCACGTCGGAGAACAGCTCGTCGGTGCGCGGGTCGGCGAGCACCTCGAGGATCACGCGGATGGTCGTCTCGCACGCGTTCTCGATGAGCTTGTCGTGGAACGGCACGAGGCTGATGTGGCCGGCCGCCGGATCCTCCTTGATCTTCTCCGCCACCATGGCCTTGATCTCGGCGCGGTTCTCCTGGATGCCGGACGCGATGTTGCGCGTGTAGTGGCCGGTGCGCAGCACGTCGGCCACCTCGTCGAGCACCGCGATCGTGATCGGGCGCTTCACGATCTCGACCACGCCCTCGGACGCACGGTTGATGAGGCGGACGACGAACGGCTGCCGCTTGCCGCGTCGGATGAACGCGCGTCCGAGGAAGCCGGCGACGACGGCGAGGACGACCGACCCGCCGACGATCCACAGCGTGATCGTGGTGGCCGACCAGCCGGCGGCGTCGGTTCGCATGCGGTCATCCTGCCCACATCGGGGCCGGATGCACGGACCCGCCTAGGTGCGCCGGTTCCGGCGGTGCAGCCACGTGTAGCTCAGCCCGCCGAGCACGATGACCACACCCGCCCCGATCACGTAGCGCAGGTTCGACGGCCCCGTCGGGTCGTCGTCGGCGGGATCGTCGATCGTGCCCGACGAGGCCGGTGCGGACGACGGTGCAGACGGTGTTGTCGACGGTGCTGCCGACGGTGCTGTCGACGGCGCGCCCGTCCGGCTTGTGGGGACCGCCGCGATGCGCGGCAGCGGCACGGACCACACCGGTTCGGACGTCCCCTCGGAGTCGACGAGCAGGGTCGTGCCGGCCGCGTCCGCGAACGCGATCCCCTCGCCCTGCCGCTGGCGGGGCAGCGCCACCCGGACGGGTGCGCGGCGCAGCGCCGAGGCGAGATCGCCGCCGGAGACCGCCCACACGTAGGCGTCGGTGTACGTGCGCACCGCGAAGCGGCTACCGCCGGCGGAGAACGCGGCGCCCGTCACCGAGAGCTGCGCGAGCGCTCCCAACTCGGACGGCCCGCCGCGGGTGCCGCTGGGTCGCACCGTCAACTCGGCCACCCGGGCGAGGGTCCCCCTGCCGGCCGCCTTCGGCAGGCGGTAGACCACCGACGCGCCCAGGTAGCTCTTGGTGACGACGTACGCCGTGCCGCCCGGCGCGACGGCGAGGGCCTCGGCGTCGACCGGCCCGTCCGGGTAGGTGAGCCGCCACGTCACCGCCCGGGTGGTGACGTCCGCGGACGCGAGCCGCGGCTCGGGCACCCGGTAGACCCGCACGTCGCGGCGCTCGGCGTCGTTGTCGCCGGTGTCGGCGATCCAGACGGACGGCACACCCGCGGCGTCGCGGGCGACGGCGAGGTCCTCCCAGTCGACGTTCGTGGCACCGGCGACGGTGACGACGGCCCGCGTCCGTCCGGTGGCGCGCGACACGGCGAAGACGCGGTTGCCGTCACCGCTGTCGTTCTGCACGTAAACCACGCCGGGGTTGCGCAGACCCGGGGCGATGCCACTGGCCTCGGCGATGCGCGGGTCGTCGAGGGTGAACGCAACCGCCGGGCGATCGGCCGCCCGGGCGGGCGGGGCGACGAGCAGCACCGCGGCGCCCGCGGCCAGCGCGGCGGCGGCCCGGACGATCATCGCTCCTGCCTACCAGCCGGACGTGGGAGCGGCGAGCGTCCGGTACGAACCGCCGTGCGGCGCGGTCAGGGCGACGGGGTGTCCGTCGCGGCTGAGCACGAACTCGTGGTGCGCGGTCTCGACGTCCGCGGTGCCCGGTACGACGCCGCGACCCTCGTTCGCGAGCCACACCGTCGGCCGTCGCGCGGCGAGATCACGCACGGCGTCGACGAACGAGGTGCGGGCGTCGTCGGGTACGTAGGCGAGCACGGCGGTGTGGAACACGACCAGCGTCGCGTCGTCCGGTGCTTCGTCGGCGAGCGCGGTCAGGTCGCGGGTGAGGTCGCCCCGGACGATGCGGGGCGGGTCGGCCCGCGCGACCGCGACCGCCTGCGCGAGCGTCTCGAACCGGTGGGTGTGCTCGGGCCAGATCAGCGCCTCGAGCCAGCGGACGTCCTCGTCGGACGACACGTCGAGGGGGTTGAGGTCCAGCCCGGCCCGCCACACGACGTCGGGCAGCCGCGCCGGGGCAGCTGCACCGACGAGGTCGCAGGAGAACACCGGCGGACCGTCGCCGAGCCGGGTGCCGCCGTAGTCGTAGCCGTACCGGTCCGGGTACAGACACAACCCGGCGGACGTCCCCACCTCGAGCAGTGCGACCGGACCGTCGATCGTGGCGAGCTGCGGAAGCAGTGTGGCGCACCGGTGCGGTTCGTTGGTCTGCGTGGCGTGGGTGAGCACGACCTGCTCGACGTCCGCCCACGATTCGCGCACGAACGCGCGAAAGGCGGCGTAGTCGCCGACCGGCCCGCCGAGGTAACGCACCGCGCCGAGCACCAGGTTGGGCTGCCGCTTAGACCGCGGCAGGGTGTCGATCAGGGCGCAGAGCCCGGCGTCGTCGGAGATGCCCAGGCCGAGCACCTCGTACGACGCCGAGACGCCGGCGAACTGGTCGAGCGCCATGCGCCGGTAGGTCTCGGAGGTCGAGCGGCCGTCGCCGCCGATCCAGTCGGGCACGTCTACTTCGCGCCGAGGCGTTCCAGCAGGATGTCCTTGACCGCGGCAGCGTCCGCCTGGCCCCGCGTGGCCTTCATGACGGCTCCGACGAGCGCGCCGACTGCCGCGACCTTGCCGCCGCGCACCTTCTCGGCGACGTCCGGGTTGGCGGCGATGGCCTCGTCGGCCGCCTTCTCGAGCGCGCCGCTGTCGGACACGACCTTCAGCCCGCGCTCGGCGACCACCTCGTCGACGTCCTTGCCGGTCTCGAGCACCCCGTCGACCGCCTGCCGGGCGAGCCCCGTGGTGAGCGACCCGTCGGCGACGAGCGCGATCACGCGGGCCACCTGCACCGGCGTGATGCCGAGCTCGACCGCCTCGACGTCGCGCTCGTTCGCCTGCTGCGCCAGATAGCCCATCCACCAGTTGCGGGCCTCGCCCGCGGGCGCGCCCGCATCGGCGGTGGCACCCACGAGGTCGACGACGCCCGCGTTCGTCATCTTGGCGAGGTCGTCGTCCGACAGACCCAGCTCGTCGCGCAGCCGCGCGCGGCGGGCGGCGGGCAGCTCGGGCAGGCCGGCGCGCAACTGCTCGACCCAGGCCGGGTCGGGCGCCATGGGCACCAGGTCGGGCTCGGGGAAGTACCGGTAGTCGGTCGCCTCCTCCTTGCTGCGCCCGCTGCGGGTGTCGCCCGTCTGCTCCTGGAAGTGACGGGTCTCCTGCAGGATGCGCTGCCCGGCGTCGAGCAGCTCGGCCTGGCGCACCATCTCGCTGCGGACGGCCCGCTCGACGCTGCGCAGCGAGTTGACGTTCTTCGTCTCGGTGCGGGTACCCCACGGCTCGCCCGGCTTGTTCAGCGACGTGTTCACGTCGCAGCGCAGCGAGCCCTGCTCCATGCGCACGTCGCTGACGTCGAGCGAGCGCAGCAGGTCGCGCAGCGCGGTGACGTACGCCTTCGCGACCTCGGGCGCGAGCGCACCCGTGCCCGGCACCGGCTTGGTGACGATCTCGACGAGCGGGATGCCGGCGCGGTTGTAGTCGACGAGCGAGTAGTCGGCGCCGTGGATGCGTCCGGAGAGACCGACGTGCGTGTTCTTGCCGGTGTCCTCCTCGAGGTGCACCCGCTCGATGCCGATGCGGTGTGTGACCCCGTCGACGTCGACGTCCAGGTAACCCTCGACGCACAGCGGTTCGTCGTACTGCGACGTCTGGAAGTTCTTCGGCATGTCGGGATAGAAGTAGTTCTTGCGCGCGAAGCGGCACCACTCGGCGATGGAGCAGTTCAGCGCCAGCCCGATGCGGATGGTCGACTCGATCGCCTTCTCGTTGGCGACCGGCAGCGCGCCGGGCAGGCCGAGGCACACCGGGCAGGTGTGGGTGTTCGGCTCGGCACCGAACTCGGTCGAGCAGCCGCAGAACATCTTCGACACGGTGCCGAGCTCGACGTGCGTCTCGAGGCCGAACACCGGCTCGTAGCGGGCGACGACGTCCTCGTAGGTGACGGTGGCGGTCATGGTCACAGCTCCTGGGGGCCGGTGAGCACGGGGCCGGCGGCGGCCTCGAAGGCGGCCGCCACCCGGTAGCAGCGGTCGTCCGCCTGCGCGGGCGCCATGATCTGCAGGCCGACGGGCAGCCCGTCGGACAACCCGCTGGGCACGGAGATCGCGGGCGTGCCCGCCAACGAGGCCGGCAGCGTGCAGAGGTCGTTGCGGTACATGGTCAGCGGGTCGACGACCTCGCCGATGCCGAAGGCGGCCACCGGCGTGCTCGGCGACACCAGCACGTCGGCCTGCTCGAAGGCGGCGGCGAAGTCGCGGCTGATGAGCGTGCGCACCTTCTGGGCCTGGCCGTAGTAGGCGTCGTAGTAGCCGGACGACAGCGCGTACGTGCCGATCATGATGCGGCGCTTCACCTCGGGCCCGAAACCGGCCTCGCGAGTGCGGGACATGACGTCCTCGAGCGAGGTCGCCCCGTCGTCGCCGACCCGCAGGCCGTAACGGACGGCGTCGAAGCGCGCGAGGTTGGACGACGCCTCGCTGGGCGCGATCAGGTAGTACGCCGCGAGGGCGTAGTCGAAGTTCGGGCAACTCACCTCGACCACCTCGGCGCCGAGACCGCGCAGCGTCTCGACGGCGCCGTCGAACGAGGCGGTGACGCCCGCCTGGTACCCCTCGCCACCGAGCTCGCGGACGACGCCGACGCGCACGCCCTTCAGGTCACCGGACGCGCCCTCACGGGCGGCCGCGGCGAAGCCGCCGACGGGCGCCGCGATGGACGTGGAGTCGAGCGGGTCGTGGCCACCCATCACCTCGTGCAGCAGCGCGGCGTCGAGCACGGTGCGCGCGAAGGGGCCCGCCTGGTCCAGCGAGGACGAGAACGCGATGAGGCCGTAGCGCGACACGCTGCCGTACGTCGGCTTGTGGCCGACGATGCCGGTCACGGCGGCGGGCTGGCGGATCGAGCCACCGGTGTCGGTGCCGATCGACAGCGGCGCCTGGTAGGCCGCGACCGCCGCGGACGACCCGCCCGACGAGCCGCCCGGAGTGCGGGTGAGGTCCCACGGGTTGCGCGTCGGCCCGTAGGCGGAGTTCTCGGTCGAGCTGCCCATGGCGAACTCGTCCATGTTGGTCTTGCCCAGCATGACGACGCCGGCGTCCTTGATGCGGCGGGTGATGGTCGCGTCGTACGGCGGCCGCCAGCCCTCGAGGATCTTCGAGCCCGCCGTGGTGGGCAGGCCCTCGGTGACGACGACGTCCTTCATCGCGAGCGGGACGCCGGCCAGCGGGCCCAGCTCCTCACCCGCGACGCGACGGTCGTCGACCAGCTTGGCGGCGGCGAGCGCACCGTCGGTGTCGACGTGCAGGAACGCGTGGACGGCCGGGTCGGACGACGCGATGCGCTCGAGATGCTCCTGCGCGACCTCGACGGCACTCGCCTCACCGGACGCGACCAGACCGGCCAGGTCGGCGGCGGTCCTTCCGTACAGGCTCACGCCTCCTCCCCCAGGATCTGCGGCACGCGGAACTTGTCGTCCTCGACGGACGGCGCCCCGGCGAGCACGGCGTCGCGCGGCAGCGACGGGCGCACCTCGTCGGCGCGGTAGACGTTCGTCATCGGCACCGCGTGCGACGTCGGGGGGATGTCGTCGGCGGCGACCTCGGCCACCCGGGCGACCGAACCGAGGATCACCTCGAGCTGGCCGGCGAACACGTCCAGCTCGTCGTCGGTGACCGCGAGGCGGGCCAGCCGGGCCAGGTGCGCGACGTCGGCGCGCGTGATGCGGGGGTCGGGAACAGCGTGTGCCACGACCGACGAGTCTACGGGCCGCCGTGGCGGCCCCGCGGACCCCGTAACCGCTCGGTCACACGGGTGCGGCAGGCTGTGCGCCGTGGCATTCCTGCTCCGCGTCAGGCTGCCCGACCGCCCCGGCGCGTTGGGCGCCGTGGCGACCGCTCTCGGCACCGTCGAGGCCGACATCCTCAGCGTCGACGTGATCGAGCGCGGCGAGGCCCACGCGACCGACGACTTCGTCGTCGAGCTGCCGGTGGGCCGGCTCGCCGACACGCTCGTGTCCGCGGCGGCCACGGTGCCGGACGTCGTCGTCGAGTCGATCCGTCCGTACATCGAGCAGCCCGACCCGCACCGCGAGCTGGCGCTGCTCGACCAGCTCGGCCACGACGGGGCGACCCTCGACACGCTCGCCGACGGCGTGACCGACATCGTCCGGGCGAGCTGGGCCCTCGTGCTCGCGGAGCCCGTCTCGGGGCAGTCGGCGGTGATCGCGTCCGGTGGCGCCGCCCCCGAGATCGAGTCGCTGCCGGTGCCGTGGTGGCCGCCGCGCCCGAGCCGGTCCCTCGACCCGGACACCTCCTGGGCCCCGCCCGACTGGGGCCGGCTCGACACCGAGCTGTGCGTCACCGAACTCGGTCGGGCCGCACTGCTCGTCGGGCGTCCCGCACTGCGGTGGGTGCCGTCGGAGCTGGTGCGCCTGCAGTACTTCGCCACCATCGCGGCCGGGGTCGTCCCGCTGCCGGAGTGAGCCGCGGCCAATACGCTGCACACATGGCCTCTCCCACCGTCGACGCCCGCCGCTGGACCCCCGCCGACATCGCCGACCAGGACGGCCGGACGTTCGTCGTCACCGGCGCCAACAGCGGTCTCGGCGCGGCGGCCGCGCGACGGTTGGCCGAGCACGGCGCGCACGTCGTGCTCGCCTGCCGCAACACCGACAAGGGCGAGGCCGCGGCCGCACGCATGTCACCGCGGACGCCCGGCTCGGTCACCGTCCGCCGGCTGGACCTCGCCGATCTCGCCTCGGTGCGGGCGTTCGCCGACGACCTCGGCCCGGTCGACGTCCTGGTCAACAACGCCGGCATCATGGCCGTCCCGCAGGGCCGCACGGCCGACGGGTTCGAGTCGCAGGTCGGCACCAACTTCCTCGGCCACTTCGCGCTGACCGGTCTGCTGCTGCCGACCCTGCGCGACCGTGTCGTCACGCTGTCGTCCGGGGCGCACCGCATCGGACGGATCGCCCTCGACGACCTGAACTGGGAGCGCCGGCGGTACCGGCGGTGGGGTGCGTACGGGCAGTCGAAGCTGGCCGACCTGATGCTCGCCCTCGAGCTGGCGCGGCGGCTCGAGCGCGACGGCTCGCCGCTGCGGTCGGTGGCGGCCCACCCCGGCTACGCGGCGACCGAACTGCAGTCGCACACCGAGACGTTCCAGGACGCCGTCATGGGCCTGGCGAACCGCGTGATCGCCCAGGACGCCGATCACGGCGCGATACCGACGCTCTACGCGGCGACGTCGCCCGACGCCGCCAACGGCGGCTACTACGGTCCGTCCGGCCCGGGCGAGATCCGCGGCGCCCACCCGCGACCGGCCGCCACGAGCCGGGCCGCGCGCGACGAGCAGGTCGCCCGCCGGCTATGGGACCGGGCGTCGGAACTGACCGGCGTCACCGTCGGCTGAGGTACGCCCCGCGGCGATCGCGGACCGCAGCCGCCGCGGCACGATGCGTGCGCCGTAGCGGTCGTATGCGCGCACCGTGAGCCGTTCGACGGCCGGCACGACCCAGGGCAGCGCGAACAGCACCAACCCGCCGGCGAACCAGCCACCGACGATGTCGCTGAACCAGTGCGTGTTGATCATGACGGTGCCGATGCCGACCGAGAACGACACCCAGATCGCGATCGCCGTCCACACCCGTCGCCACTTCGGCGTGACCGACAGTGCGAGCAGGCCCCAGATGACCACGGCGTTCGACACGTGGCCGGACGGGTAGATGTTGCCGCCGTCGAACACGCGGAAGACGTCGGCCGTCTCCTTCGGACCGATGCGGCCGGTGCCGAGTTTGACCACGCCGACGCTGAGGTTCAGCAGCAGCTGCGCCACGACGAACGTGACGAGGGGCGTGATCGTTCGCCGCCGCCAGGTGATCCAGGCGAAGTAGGGAGCGAAGGCCAGCAGCACCGGAGCCCGCTGGCCGATGGTGAGGTACCAGTAGACGGTGCGGTACTCGCCGTGCGTCAGGTGGTCACGCTTGATGTGGACGTCGTAGATGACGCGGTCGAGGTCGCCCACCCACGACTTCGTGACGACGAATGCGCTGTAGACCGCGTACAGCACCAGCAGCATCGCGAACAGCACGGCGCGGCGGTCGTACCGGCCCCGCCGGGACGCCGGCGCCGCTGACGCGGACGCCGCCCCGGAGGTGCGTGGCCGTACCGAAGTCACCCGATCAACTTTCCCTACACAGCTGTGCGTCTCGTAGCCGATGGTGCCCGAATGCGGGCCGTGTCGCCCCTCGCGCTGGGATCGTCATCAGGTGGTCGCGTCGGGTTCACCCCCGGTCGCCGGCGGTTCATCCGCGGGCGGCGGACCGTCGGCGAGCAGGGCGCGGAACCCGTCCTCGTCGAGAATGGTGAGGCCGAGCTGCTCGGCCTTCTCGGCCTTGGTGCCGGCGTTCTCGCCGACCACGACGTAGTCGGTCTTCTTCGACACCGAGCCCGACGCCTTGCCGCCGCGCGAGACGATCGCCTCCTTGGCCCCGTCACGGGAGAAGCCCGCCAGGGAGCCGGTGACGACGACCGTGAGACCGGCCAGGGTCTTCGGGGTCGTGTCGGCCTCGTCGGCCATGCGGACGCCCGCGGCCGCCCACTTGTCGACGATGGCCGCGTGCCAGGGATGCGTGAACCACTCGACGACGGCGTCGGCGATGATCTGGCCGACCCCCTCGGCCTCGACGATGCGCTCGGCGGTGGCCTCGCGCAGGGCGGACATGCTGCCGAAGTGCGTGGCCAGGGCCCGCGCGGCCGTCGGGCCCACGTGGCGGATCGACAGCGCCACGAGCACCCGCCACAGCGGACGGGCCTTCGCCTGGTCGAGGTTGGCGACCAGCTTCTCGCCGTTGGCCGACAGCACGCGCCCGTCGTGGACGGCGTCGGCGGGGTCGGACCGCTTCGCCGCGCGGGTGTACATCGGCACCCGGGCGAGCGTCTCGGGGGTGAGGTCGAACAGGTCGCCCTCGTCGGTGAGCACACCCGCGTCGAGCAGGGCCACCGCACCCTCGTAGCCGAGCGCCTCGATGTCGAACGCCGACCGGCTCGCCAGGCTGGCCAACCGCTCGCGCAGCTGCGAGGGGCAGGACCGGCTGTTGGGGCAGCGGATGTCCTTGTCGCCCTCGCGTTCGGGCGCCAACGGCGTGCCGCACGAGGGGCACTCGGTCGGCATCACGAACGGCCGTTCGCTGCCGTCGCGCAGCGCCTCGACCGGCGCGACGATCTCGGGGATGACGTCGCCGGCCTTGCGCAGCACCACGGTGTCACCGATGAGCACGCCCTTGCGTTCGACCTCCCACTGGTTGTGCAGGGTGGCCATCTCGACGGTGGAGCCCGCGACCTTCACCGGCTCCATGACGCCGTAGGGCGTGACCCGGCCGGTGCGTCCCACGTTCACGCGGATGTCGAGCAGCTTCGTGTTCACCTCCTCGGGCGGGTACTTGAAGGCGATCGCCCAGCGCGGCGCGCGGCTGGTGGAGCCGAGGCGGCGCTGCAGGCCGAGGTCGTCGATCTTGACGACGACGCCGTCGATCTCGTGCTCGGGGCCGTGGACGGGGTCGTGCCGGTGCTCGCCGTACCAGGTGATGAACGCTTGCACCTCGTCGGCGCCGTCGACGACCTTCGCGCGGCTCGAGGTCGGCAGCCCCCAGCGGGTGAAGTGCTCGTACCAGCCCGACTGCGTCGCGACCTCGGGACCGCCCTCGACCCGGCCGACACCGTGCACGACCATCGACAGCTGCCGCTGCGCGGTGATGCGCGGGTCCTTCTGGCGCAGCGAGCCGGCCGCGGTGTTGCGCGGGTTCGCGTACGGCGTCTTCCCCGCCTCGATCAGCGCCTCGTTCAGCTCGGTGAACCGCGCGACCGGGAAGAACACCTCGCCGCGCACCTCGAGCACGTCGGGCACCTCGGGCGAGTCGGGATCGCCGCGCAGCGTGTCGGGCACGACGCCGATCGTGCGGATGTTGCCGGTGACGTCCTCCCCCGTGCGCCCGTCGCCGCGGGTGAGGCCGCGCACGAGCCGGCCCTTCTCGTAGAGCAGGTTGACCGCGAGCCCGTCGACCTTGAGCTCGCAGAGGTAGCGCGGCGCGACGCCGGCGTCGCGCTCGGCCCGCACCATCCACGCCGACAACTCGTCCTGCGAGAAGACGTTGTCGAGGCTGAGCATGCGCTCGAGGTGGTCGACGGCGGTGAACAGCGTCGAGTACGTGCCGGCGATCCGCTGGGTGGGAGACGCGGGCGTGCGCAGCTCGGCGAACTCGTCCTCGAGCTCGGTGAGCCGGCGCAGCCACCCGTCGTAGTCGGCGTCGCTGACCGTCGGCTCGTCGAGGACGTAGTACCGGTAGGCCGCGTCGTCGGCGAGCTGGGAGAGGTGCGCGTGCTCCTCGCGCGCGCTCTCGGGGACGGGGTCTACCGCGGTCATGCCCCGAATCTAGTGAGCGGGTACGACAGGTCCGGAGGCGCTACAGCGCGGCGTCGACCCGCGCGACGCCCTTCTCGACGATCGGCCGGGGCTGCAGCTCGTTCGCCGCCGCGTTCGTGGCGATGAAGGTGAACGCAACGATCTTCTCGTCGAGCCGCACCAGCGCGAGCGTCCCCTTGAAACCGGAGGTCGCGAGATCCCAGCCGATGGCGTCGTCGGAGTCGGTGCCCGTCGAGAACCGGGTGCCCGCCGAGATCTTGAAGCTCTCGTTCCCGATCCGCCCGCTGCCGCAGCCGAGGCCCTTCTGCGCGGCGGCGACGTAGCGCTCGGCGGCCGAGTCGTCGGCGAACACGAACACGTTCTCGGTCACCTGGATCGCGCGGTCGGTGCGGACGTAGGTGCCGTTGAGGTACTGCTGCGGCGGCACCTGCTGCACCAGCGGCGGGTCGTTCGGCGTGCACGGAAGCGGGTCGCGGTCGCC
The DNA here is from genome assembly GCF_054781375.1 of Jatrophihabitans fulvus. NCBI lineage: Bacteria > Bacillati > Actinomycetota > Actinomycetes > Jatrophihabitantales > Jatrophihabitantaceae > Jatrophihabitans > Jatrophihabitans fulvus. The sequence goes on along the minus strand of NZ_BAAGUN010000003.1, from coordinate 194,212 downwards.
GGTGTCTCCGACCTCGCGGCGGTAGTCCGACCCGAAGTCCGACGCCGGCAGCAGCGCCGGCTCGAGCGCGGCGCTGCCCGACGACGCCCCCGACGAAGCCCCCGACGACGACTCCGACGAAGCCGCCGTCCCCGACGACGGAGCGGACGACGGTGCGGACGACGCGACGGAGGGCGCCGACGACGGGGGTGCGCCGCCGTCGCCGTCGGAGGAGCAGGCGCTCAGCACGACGGCGGTGGTGAGCAGCAGCGCGGCGGTGCCGGCAACTCGGGTCGGACGGCGCACGGGGTCTCCTGTCGCGGGGTGATGTCGCGGTGAGGCTTACCCGGGTGGATCATGGCCGAACCTGTGGATCAGCCCTCGTCCACGAGGCTGCGGCCGACGTCGCGGACGGCGCGCAGCGCCCGCCGCGCCCGGTCGTGCGGCACCCCGGCGAGCCCGCACGCCGGCGTCGGGACCACCGCGCCCGGCAGCTCGGCCGCACCGAACCCGAGCTCGCCCCACAGGGTGCGCGTCCGCTCCCGCGCCTTCTCGTAGCCCACCTCGGGTCCGGTCGTCGGGACGACACCGAGCCACAGCGCGCCACCGCCGTCGACGAACTCACCCAGCGCGTCGTAGCCGGCGGACGTGATCAGCGCCGCGTCGAGCGAAACCGCGTCCGCCCCGGCCGCCGCGAACAGCCCGACGGGCGCGGACGGCGCGCAGCAGTGCACGACCCGTCCGCCCTCGGGTGCCACCGCGAGCACGTCCCGCAGCCGCTGCTCGACCACGGCGCGGTCGACGGCGCGGACGGTGCCGTACCCCGAGGGCGTGGGGACGTGTCCGTCGAGCACGGGGGCGATGCCGGGCTCGTCCAGCTGCAGCACGGGCACGGCTCCGGGCAACCGGGACACGACGTCGGCGAGGTGGGCGCGCAGCCCCTCGGCCAGCGACTCGGTGAGGTCGCGCACCGCCCCGTGATCGGACACGACCCGATGGCCCGAGGGCAGCTCGAGCGACGCGGCGAGCGTCCACGGGCCGGTGGCCTGCAGCTTGAGCGCACCGGTCCACCCCGACCCGTGCTCCTCGAGCGCGTCCAGGTCGCGGGCCAGCAGGTCGCGGGCGCGGGTGAGGTCACGCCCCGGACGGCCGGCCAACCGCCAACCGGAGGGCGCGATCTCGACGGGCAGCTCGACGAGCAGCGCGGCGGCGCGGCCGATCATCTGGGCGCCGGGACCGCGGGCGGGCAGCTCGGCGAGGTGGGGCAGCTCGGGCAGCTCGCCGAACACCAGCGCGGCCGCCTCGCCGGCATCGGTGCCGGGCAGCGATCCGATGCCGGTGGCCGCCCCCGCGGGCCAGGGACGTTCGCTCACGCCGGCGCCGCGGCGGTGGCACCGGAGGCGGCGGTGATGGTGCCGGCCCCGAGAACGGCCGCGTCGGGTCCGTCGCCGTCGTACATGACCATGGCCTGCCCGCCGGCGACCCCGCTCTGCGGTGCGTGCAGCTCGGCCGTGACGCCGTGGTCGGACACCCGGACGGTCGCCGGGCTGGTCATCCCGTGCGCGCGCAGCTGAACCGTGCAGTCGAACTCGAGACCGGGAACGGCCCCGGACGTCCAGACGACACGGTCGGCCTCGATGTGGGTGGCGTCGAGCAGCGAGCGCGGGCCGACGACGACGGTGTTGTCGGCCGGACGGATCGACAGCACGTAGCGCGGCTCGCCGTCGGCCGCGGGCTGCGCGATGCCCAGGCCGCGGCGCTGGCCGACGGTGTAACCGTGCGAACCGGCGTGCCGCCCCAGCTCGTCGCCCGAGACCGCGTCGACGATTGGCCCGTCCGCCGTGCCGAGACGGCGGGCGAGGAAGCCGCGGGTGTCGCCGTCGGCGATGAAGCAGATGTCGTGCGAGTCGGGTTTGGCGGCGACCGCGAGGCCGCGCTCGGCCGCCTCGACCCGCACCTGCTCCTTGGTGGTGTCCCCCAGCGGGAACATCGCCCGGGACAGCTGCTCCCGGGTGCAGACGGCGAGCACGTAGGACTGGTCCTTCGCCGCGTCGACCGAGCGGCGCAGCACGCCGTTCTCGAGGCGGGCGTGGTGACCGGTGACGATGGCGTCGAACCCGAGCGCGACGGCGCGGTCGAGCACCGCCGAGAACTTGATCTTCTCGTTGCACCGCAGGCAGGGGTTGGGGGTGCGACCGGCGGCGTACTCGCCGACGAAGTCGTCGACGACGTCCTCGCGGAAGCGCTCGGCGAGGTCCCACACGTAGAACGGGATGCCGAGCACGTCGGCGGCGCGGCGCGCGTCGTTGGCGTCCTCGAGGGTGCAACAGCCGCGCGCCCCGTGGCGCAGCGTCGCCGGCGCCGGCGACAGCGCGAGGTGCACCCCGGTGACGTCGTGGCCCGCGTCGACCGCACGCGCGGCCGCGACCGCGGAATCGACGCCGCCCGACATGGCGGCGATGACCTTCACCGCGTCACCGCCAGTGACGCCTTGCGGGCCCGCTCGACCGCCGGCCCGATGGCCGCGACGACGGCGTCGACGTCGGCGGACGACGAGTCGTGGCCGAGCGAGAAGCGCAGCGAGCCGCGCGCCTCGGCCGCGTCCGCACCGAGCGCGGTGAGCACGTGGGACGGCTGCGCGACGCCGGCCGAGCAGGCCGAGCCCGTGGAGCACTCGATGCCGTGGGCGTCGAGCAGCATGAGCAGCGCGTCGCCCTCGCAGCCGGGGAACGCCAGGTTCGCGATGCCGGGCAGCCGCAGCGCGGCGTCGGCGGGGCCGTGCACGATCACATCGGGCACGGCACCGGCGATGCCGGAGACCAGCCGCTCACGCAGGTCGCGCACCCGCTCCCCCGTCGCCGCACGGCGCGCGGCGCACGTCGCCGTGGCGACCGCGAGCCCGGCGGCGCCGGCGACGTCGAGGGTGCCCGAGCGGACGTCGCGTTCCTGTCCCCCGCCGTGCAGCAACGGGACGCACGCCGCGGTGCGCCGCAGCAGCAGCGCGCCGGTGCCGACGGGGCCGCCCAGCTTGTGTCCGGTCATGGTGAGCGCATCGACGCCGCTGGCGGCGAAGTCGACCGGCAGCGACGGCACTGCCTGCACCGCGTCGGTGTGGAAGGGCACGCCGACCTCGTGGGCGAGCGCGGCCAGCTCCGCGATCGGGTTCACGGCCCCGACCTCGTTGTTGGCCCACATGACGCTGACCACGGCGACGTCGTCGCCGGAACCGAGCGCGTCACGCAGCGAGGCGGGGTCGACCCGGCCGTCGGAACCGACGTCGAGCCAGGTGACCGTCGCGCCCTCGTGCTGCTCGAGCCACTCGGCGGCGTCGAGGACCGCGTGGTGCTCGACCCGGCTCGTGACGATGCGGGTTCGGCGGGGGTCGGCGTCCCGGCGGGCCCAGAAGAGGCCCTTGAGAGCGAGGTTGTCCGACTCGGTGCCGCCGGCGGTGAAGACGATCTCGGACGGGCGGGCGCCCAGAGCCTCGGCCAGCTGCTCGCGGGACTCCTCGATCGAGCGGCGCGCGCGCCGTCCGGAGCCGTGCAGGGACGACGGGTTGCCGACCCGGCCCATCGCCTCGGCGACGGCGGCACGGGCCTCGTCGAGCATCGGCGTCGTCGCGGCGTGATCGAGGTAGGGCATCGCCTTCCGAGTGTAGAGAGCTACACCGGCGCCGCCGCGACTTCCTCCTGCGTGACCGTTGCCGCAGCGTCCGGCGGGCGCAATCGTCCGGCAGCGACGACGCCGAGCACCGCCAGCACCGCCATGACCGCGCCGATCGTGACGAACGCGGCGGTGTAGCCGATGGTGCCGCGGGCGGCGGCGGCCACGAGCACGCCGCCGACGCCTGTGGTCAGCGCGGACGTGGTGGCGTCCGACAGCTGCAGGGCGGCGGAGTCCTGCCCGCGGGTGGCGTCGCTCGTGTGGCGCAGCAGCACCACCCCGAGCGAGGCCATGGCGAGGCCGGCGCCGAACCCGCCGGTGAGCCAGACCGGGTAGACGACCCAGCCCGGGGTGTCGGGCAGGACGGTCACGGTGAACCCGATCGCGGCGGCGGTCACGAAGCAGAACCCGGCGCGGACGAGCGCGATGCGCCGGCGATTGCCCGCCTCGTCGCGGGCGCGGCTCTGCCACCACGAGCCCACCGCCCAGGTCAGACCGGTGATGGTCAGGGGCAGTCCGGCGGCGGTGGCGCTGAAGTCGTGCTGCACAGACAGGGCCAGCGGCAGGATCGCCTCGAGGCCGAAGAAGGCGCCGGCCAGCAGGCCGCGCAGCGCGACGGGCGCGGGCACCCCGGGACGGGCGCTCATCGTGCCCGGCGGCAGCAGTCCGCGCAGCCCCCACACCATGGCCACCAGGCCGGCGAGCGCGACGACGCCGAGCACGGCGGACGGGTGCTGACCGGCGGCCTCGAGCAGGGCGATGCCCCCGGCGACCGCGACGGCCAGCAGCAGCCGGCGCAGCGCCCCCGGACCGGTCGTGGCCTCCGGGCGCGCGAGCGTGCGGAGCACGGGCAGGAGCAGCACGCCGCCGAGGACACCGAACGGGACGATGGCGAGGAACACCAGCCGCCACGTGAGGTGCTGCGTGATCGTGCCCGACAGCAGTGGTCCGACCAGGCCGGGCACGACCCATGCGGACGAGAACGCCGCGAACAGCGAGGGCCGCAGCTCGTCGGTGTAGGCCTGGCCCACGATCACGTAGATCGCGGTGATCATGAGGCCGGAGCCGATGCCCTGCACGACGCGTCCGGCGATGAGCATCGGCATGGTGACCGCGGCGCCCGCCAGCGCGAGGCCGGCGACGAACGCGACGAGGCCGCACGCCAGGGGCAGTGCCGCGCCGCGCCGGTCGCTCAGCTGGCCGGACATCACCATGCCGATGATGTTCGCGACGAGGAAGCCGGTGAAGGCCCACCCGTAGGCGCCGACGCCGTTCAGTTCGCGCGCCGCGGTGGGCAGGGCGGTCGAGACCGCCATCGCCTCGAAGGCGATCAGGCTGACGAGGATCAGGATGCCGATCGTCGTGGCCCGGACCCGTCCGGAGAAGATCGACCGCGGCTCGTCGTCGAGTCGCAGGTTCATGTGTCCACTATCCGACCTCAACCGCGGTTGAGGTCAAATCCGCTGTGCCGGGAGCACGAAACGGGCCGGCCGCCCGAAGGCGACCGGCCCGTGATCGAGCGCTGAGGTCAGCTCTTGCGCTTGGTGATCTCGTCCGTCAGCTGCGGGGCGACGGCGAACAGGTCACCGACGACGCCGTAGTCGGCGATCTCGAAGATGGGCGCCTCGGCGTCCTTGTTGATCGCGACGATCGTCTTGGACGTCTGCATGCCCGCGCGGTGCTGGATGGCGCCGGAGATGCCGACGGCCAGGTACAGCTGCGGCGAGACGGTGACGCCGGTCTGACCGACCTGCATCGCGTGGGGCACCCAGCCGGCGTCGACGACGGCACGCGAGGCGCCGACGGCCGCGCCGAGCGAGTCGGCCAGCTTCTCGATGATCTCGAAGTTGTCGGCCTTGCCGATGCCGCGGCCACCCGAGACGACCACGGACGCGTCGGCGAGCTGCGGGCGCGAGCCCTTCTCCTCGACGACGGTGTCGACGATCTTCGCGGCCTTGGCGGCGTCGGACAGCTCGACGCCGACCGAAACCTCCTCGGCGGCGCCGGTCTGCGGCTCCGGCGCGAAGGAGTTCGGGCGCACCGTGATGACGGGCGTGCCCTTGCTGACCTTCGAGGTGACCTCGACGGCGGCACCGAAGATCTGCTGGTGCACGTTGCCCTCGGCGTCGAAGCCGACGGCGTCGTAGATCAGGCCGCTCTCGAGCTTGAGCGCGAGGCGGGCCCCGATCTCCTTGTTCTCGGAGTTCGACGAGACGAGCACCGCGGCGGGCGACGCCTGGGCGGCCACGGCGGCGAGCGCCTCGGCCTTCGGGGCGACGGAGTAGCCGGCGATCTCGTCGCTCTCGGCGACGTAGACCTTGGCGGCGCCGAACTCGGCGAGCTGGTCCTTCAGGGCGGCGGCGTCGCCGGGCTTGCCGACGACGACGGCGCTGGGCTCACCGAGCTGGCGGGCGGCGGTGAGCAGTTCGAGCGTGGGCTTCTTGACCTTGCCGTCGAGCGAGTCGACGAGGACGAGAACCTCGGCCATGTCAGTGTCTCCTTCGGTTGTCGTCAACGAGCGCGGCGGCTCAGATCAGCTTCTTGGACGCGAGGAAGTCGGCGATCTTCGCGCCGCCGTCGCCCTCGTCCTTGACGGTCTGGCCCGCCTCGCGCGGCGGGGCGTTCTCGAAGGACGCGACCTGCGTCCACGAGTTCGCCAGGCCGACCTCGCCGGCGTCGAGGCCGATGTCGCCGAGGCCCTTGACCTCGATCGGCTTGCTCTTCGCGGCCATGATGCCCTTGAAGGACGGGTAGCGCGGGTCGTTGATCTTCTCGACGACGCTGATGACGGCCGGCGTCGAGGCCTGGACCTTCTCGTACCCGGTGTCGGTGACGCGCTCGATCGTGATCGTCGAACCGTCGACCTCGACCTTGCGGGCCTGGGTCAGCTGCGGGGCGCCGAGGACCTCGGCGAGCAGCGCCGGGACGACCGCGCCGCGGGCGTCGGTGGCCTCGGAGCCGGCGATGGCGACGTCCCACTCGACGCTGCCGAGCGCCTTGGCGAGCACCTTGGCGGTGCCGATGGCGTCGGAGCCGTGGATGGCCTCGTCCTGGATGTGGACGGCCTTGTCGGCGCCCATCGAGAGCGCCTTGCGGATCGACTCGGTGGCCCGCTCCGGCCCGACGGTGAGGATGGTGACCTCGCCGCCGTGGGCCTCCTTGAGCAGCAGGCCCTCCTCGATCGCGAACTCGTCGATGTAGTTGATCACCGGATCGACCGCGTTGCGGTCGACGGTGTTGTCGGACGAGTCGAGCTTGCGGTCGCCCTCGGTGTCGGGCACCTGCTTCATCAGCACGACGATGTTCATGCGTTCGCTGACCCCTTCGGTTGCACTGGGTCCCGGCGACACCGCGTCGCCAGAAGGTGGTCGGACGGTTCGCCGATGCGGAACGTCACGACACGTTCTCGTAACACTCTGCCGAAGTTACTGGCGAGTAGCAATATGACGGTGCTCTCCCAGGCGGCAGCTGTGTGTTCCGTTCTACCCACCTCGCGCATGGCTCAGTCCGGCTGGTCACCCGGTGTCATCGGTGGCGCGACATGGGTGAGGTCGGCCGTGCGGTCACGCCACACCGACCCGGCGCGCAACGCCTCTCCCAGCGTCGTCCGCTGACCGTCGCCCCACAGCCGCGGCCACCGTCGCGCCATGCTCAACGTCGACGCGCCCAGGGTCAGCACGGTGGCGACGGAGCGGCGGCGCCACGCGGGCTGCACGTACACCTGGTCGACCTCGCCGGTGCCGGGGTACCACCGGATCGCGCCGAGCTGGTCCTCCGACGTCACGGGTACCTCGCGCAGCGCCGCCCGGTCGAGCACGGCGCCGGTGGGCGTTCCGGCGCCCGTGAAGGCCAGCAGGTTCACCGCGGGCGGACGGGCCGCGCTCTCGCGCAGTTCGGCGAACCAGACAGGCGGCGCCGCCGGCGCGAAAGCGGACGTCACGTGCAGCCGGGTGACGACCCCGTCCTCGTCGTAGGTCGCGATCGCGACGGCGTCGTCCCCGACGAAGCGTTCGGCGTCGCGGCCGCCGAGCTCGACCCGTTCGGAGTCACCGTGCCGCTCGTTGGCGACGAACACGAAGCGGACGGGGCGCCCGGCCTCGGTGACGATGCACTGCCACCGCGGGCCGGACGCGGCCCGGCGGGCGGGTGCGTCAGCGGGCGGCATGCCGCGCGCGGCGGCGGCGACGCGTTCCGGCGCCGATCGCCAGACCGCCGCCGATCACCAGGGCGGTGCCGTAGCCGACCAGCTCGGCCGACTGCGTGCCGGTGTCGGCGAGCTCGTCACGCTTGTCGCGCTTCTTCACCTTGGCGTCGACGCCGAGGCCGGTGACCGTCACGGTCACGGTGGCGGTGTCGGTGCCGTAGGGCGTGTCGATCGTGTACCGGAACGTGTCCGTGCCGGTGAAGCCCTTCTTCGGCACGTACTTCAGCTCGAAGCCGGGCGCGTCGGCGAAGTCGCCGTGCTTCGGCCGCGTGATGCCGCTGATCTCGGGCGTGCCGTTCGGGTAGTTGGCGCTGTCGTTCGCGAGCACCTTGATGACGACGGCCTTGCCCTCGCTCGTGCTCGCCCTGTCGTCGACCGCGGTGGGCGGCGGCCCGTCGACCGTGACGGTCGCGGTCGCAGTGGCGGTGCCGTTCGCGGTCGTGATCGAGTAGGTGAAGCTGTCGGTGCCGATGAAGCCCTTGTCCGGCGTGTACTGCGCGGCGTAGCTGCCGATCCCGTCCGCGCCGTCGTCGGTGAGCCCGAAGCCGACCTTGCCGTGCTTCGGCTTCGTCACCGGCTCGAAGTTCTTGACCGGCGCCTTGGGGGTGTCGTTGTCGCTGAGCGGGATCGACACCTGCGTGCCGTACTTCGTCGTCGCCGAGTCGTCCTCCGCCACCGGCGGCAGGCCCGCGTCGTCGAACACGACGTCGGTCGACTTCTCGTACGGATTGTCCGGGGTGAAGCAGAAGAAGTCGCCGGCCTCGGCGACCTCACATGGCTCGATGGTCGCGGTGGCCGGGTCGATCAGGAGATTCTCGTTGACCGTGACCTGCTTGATCGTCACCGTCTCACCGGCGTTCGCGTACCAGGTCTGGTCGGAGGGCAGCATGCCCTGGGTCGGCGTCTGGTGCAGCGCGGCGCGGCGCTCGAGCTTCGACTGGGGCGCGAGGCAGTAGCTCGCCGTGCTGCCGTCCTCGACGGTCGACTGGCTCGTCGTGCAGGTCTCGCTGCGGCTTCCGCTCTCGATGTCGTCACCCGTCCACGTGATGGTGATCTTCGTGCCTACCGTCGAGGTGCCGTCGGGCACGTACGAGCCGTCCTTCACCTGCACGCCCACCCGAAACTTCTGACGCCCGAAGTGCGGCTCGACATCTGGGCTGGTGGACTCCTGCGAGCTCGGCGCGATCTTCGGCCGCACCTTCTCCGGCGCTTGTGCCTTCGGCGCGTCGGACGACGCCGGCGCGGCGTGCGCGGCCGGCGCGAGACCCAGGACGGCAGCGAGGCCTGCGGCGCCGGCGGCACCCGCCCCGATCAGTGTGGTGGTCGAGCCGGAACGTCGGCGAGCAGACAAGAAGATCCCCCCGGATCTGTCACAACGCCGTCACCCCCGTGCACGGCCTGTGGATCGTGTCGCCCCCGGGAGGTCAACTCAACGGGGAATAGGTCCTGACCCGGGGACGGACGGGGTGTGCTACTCGCGCTCAGGCGCTGCCGAACTCCCGGTCGAGGCGGGCGACCTCGGTGGCGGCGACGGTGCGCAGCGGCGAGTCGTCCGGCGCGAGCTCCAGCTGCCGCTGCCAGACGTCGCGGTCGTCGGCGCCCCAGCGCGAGCGCGTCCAGGCCGCCATCAGGTCGATCTCGCCCGACGCGAGCACGGCGTTGCGCAGCTGCCGTTCGAGCCGGTCGCGGTGCTCGACGACGCCCGGGGCGTCGGAGTGCGGCAGCAGCGGTCCCTTGTAGTGACGCAGGGCGGCACCAGGACGTCCGGCGTCGAGCTCGCGCTGCACGGTGACCCAGTCGCAGACCAGCTCACCGCCGAGGCGGTAGGGCCGGGACGCGAGCAGGTCGCCGCCGAGCAGCGAGCGCAGCCGGGTCAGCTCGGCCCGCATGGTCGAGGTGCGCACGTCGTCGCGATAGATCTGCACGGCCAGCTCGTCACCGCTCATGCCCGCGGGCGCACCGGAGAGGATGACGACGATCTCGCTGTGGCGCGGGCTGAGCCGCACCGACCGTCCGCCCCGTTCGATGACGCAGTCGGGACGGCCCAGACCTTCGGCGCGGACGCCGGCCGGGGGCGGCGTCCACAGCCGGTGGCGCCCGGACTGCGCGGTCAACCGGCCCAGCTCGGCCTCGGCCATGCGCGCCGCCGCGCGGATCATCGCCAGGGTCTGCGGTGAGGCGACGTCGTCGCCGCCGGTGATGTCGACGATGCCCAGGATCGCCTGCGTGCTCGGGTCGTGGATGGGGGCCGCCGAACAGCTCCAGTGCTGCACCGGGCGGGCGAAGTGCTCGGACGCGTGGATCTGCACCGGCGAGTCGAGCTGCAGCGCGGTACCGGGGGCATTGGTGCCGGCGTGCACCTCGTCCCAGCGCGAGCCCTCGACGAAGTTGATGCGCTGGGCGGCGTCGAGCACTGCCGGGCGTCCGCAGATCCAGAGCAGCTGGCCGTGGGCGTCGCCCACCGCCATCACGGCGTCGCACTCCTCGGCGGCGCGGCCGAGCACGTCGTAGAGCAGCGGGAACACGCGCGACAGCGGATGGGCCTCGCGATAGCCGGCGAGTTCGGCGCCGTCGAGCGACACCGGCGGCAGGGGTGAGTCGACGTCGACACCCGCCGCGGCCGAGCGGCGCCACGACGCCGCCACCAGGTCACGGACCCCCGGCGCCGTGCCCGACTCGAGGAACGTCGTGTGGGCAGAGCGCACCGCGCGGATCGCGTCCGCGTCGCGGGTCGGGGTCAAGGGTGCGATGCGGTCAAGATAACCAGCGTGCTGGCACGTGTCACCGTCTCCCGCGTCCCGTTCGCCCGGGCGTCGGCCCGGACCCGCCCGGGACCTCGGTTCAGAACGCGGCCGCCTGCGGGATGACCCGTTCGGCGTAGACGGCGATGCGGCGGCCGTCGGTGACGTCCGGGATCTGCGTCTGCACGTGCTGCACGCCGAGGCCGGCGAGACGCTGCAGCTCCTCGAGGGTCGCGTCGACGTTCTCGCCGTCGGCGCCCGGATCGAGCTGGGTCATGACGGTCTTCTCGATCTCGTCGTAGTCGCGGCCCAGGTCGTCGCAGTGACGCTTGAGCACGTCGAGCTTGTGCTCGAGCTCGGGACCACCGAACAGGTTGCACGCCTGCGCGTACTGCGCCACCAGGCGCAGAGTCTTCTTCTCGCCGCCTCCGCCGATGAGGATCGGCGGGTGCGGCCGCCGGATCGCCTGCGGCACGTTGAGGGTGCGCTCGAGCGTGTAGTGCTTGCCGCGGTACGCGTCCTGCGAGGCGCTCCACATCTGCAGGCAGATCTGCAGCGCTTCCTCGAGCCGCTCGAACCGCTCGGCGGTCCCGGGGAAGAACAGGCCCAGGCCCCGGGACTCCTCCTCGTTCCACGCCGCGCCGATACCCAGCCACGCGCGACCCTTCGACAGCACGTCCAGGGTGGTGACGATCTTCGCCAGCAGGCCGGGCTCGCGGTACACCGCGGCCGTCACCCACGACAGCAGTTCGATGCGCTCGGTGTGCGCCGCGAGGAAGCCGAGCGTCGTGTACGCCTCGAGCATGTCGGTGTCGATCGGGCCGACGGGGCCGATCTGGAACACGTGGTCCATGACGCTGAGCTTCGTGAAGCCGGCGTCCTCGACCTGCTTCGCGACGCGGGCCAGGTCGTCGGCCAGTCCCTCGGGACCGGCGGGGTAGGTCAGATTTGCGAGGTGCACTCCGAGCTGCATGAACCGAACGTAACCCCCCGCAGCAACCTCGGGGACGGTGTCAGCGGGTGCGCCGCCACCGCGCCTCGGCGAAGCCGAACACGCCGAAGGCCAGCAGGCCGAGGGCGATCACGACGAGCACGACGGTGCCGAACCCGTTCGAGGCGAGCTTGCGCAGCGCCTGGTCGAGGCCGCCGGCCTCCTTCGGGTCGGCTTGCACCGCAGCGAGCACGACCAGCACGCCGGTGATGACGACGGCGGCGCCGCGCGCGGTGTTGCCGACGACGCCGAGCACCTCGACCGTCCGCCGCTCACGCGGTCGCATCTCACCGAGCTTGAAGTCGTCCTCGAATTTCTTCGCGAGCCCCTCGTACGCCAGGTAGCACCCGACGCCGGCGACGACGACGCCCACGACGCCGACCAGCCAGCGTCCGCCGTTGGCCTGCAGCACGTCCGCGGTGAGCCCCTTCGACTTGCCCGATTGGCTGCCGCGGGATCCGGCCGCGACCTGCACCGCTGTCACTCCGAGGAACCCGTAGATCACCGCGCGGATCGCGCACTGCGCGCGTCCCTTGGCGTCCTCCCCGTCGACCGCGGACCCGAACACCGCCTGGACCAGGCGCCACAGGGCGTAGGCGAACAACCCGATGGCCAGGATCCACACCAGCACGGTGCCGCCGCTGTGCGACGCGAGCTCCTCGAGCGCGCCGCGCTGGTCGGTCTCCTGGCTGCGCTCGCCGAACGCGAGGGCGAGGGCGAGGATGCCGATGAGCACGTACACGGCGCCGTGCGCGGTGAGTCCGACCCGGGCCACCCGGTCGACGGCCCGGCCGTTGCTCGCCTGCTCCGCCCTCGCCTTCGTCTGCTGCGCGGTGGTCATGGACGGTGGCTACCCCGGCATCCCGCCCGCGAACCCGGTGCGGCACGCAGGCACCGGGTCCGTCAGAGCGATCGCACGAGATCGATGGCCCGCCCGAGCGTGTCGAGCCTCGCGGCGACCGTGTGACCGGCCGGGTACAGGCGGACGGTGTCGACGCCCGCGTCGCGCCAGACCGTCAGCCGCTCACGCACCATCGGCTCGGTGCCGATCAGCGTCGTCGCGAGCACCATCTCGTCGGTGACGACCGCGGCGGCGGCGTCCCGGCGGCCGTCCTGCCACAGCCGCCGCACCTCTACGGCCGCCTCGCCCCATCCCTGCCGCGAGTAGGCGTCGTTGTAGAAGTTGGTCGTCGCGCTGCCCATGCCGCCGAGGCTGAACGCGAGCTCGCGGCGCCGCGGGGCGAGCAGCGCGGCGAGGTCGTCCTCGTCGTCGACGAACGCCACCTCGGCGCCCTGGCACAGGTCGAGGTCGGCGAGGGTGCGGCCGGCGGACTCGGCACCGGCACGCAGCGGGTCGAGGTAGGCAGCCGCCGCCTCGGGCACGAAGCTGGTGCCCAACCATCCGTCCGCCAGCTCGCCGGTGAGCCGCAACATGCCGGGCGCGAGGGCGGCGAGGTACACCGGCACCGCGACCGGCTCGCCCGACAGCTTCATGGGGCGCGCCTCCCCCGGCAGCGGCACGGTGAGCGTGGCGCCCTCGTGTGCCACCCTCTCCCCAGCCAGCGCCGCGCGGACGACGGCGACGGTGTCGCGGGTGCGGGCCAGCGGGCGGCCGAACGGCACCCCGTGCAGGCCCTCGAGCACCTGGGGTCCGGACGGGCCGAGGCCGAGCAGGAAGCGTCCGCCGCTGAGGTGCTGCAGCGTGCGCGCCGCCATCGCCACCGCGGCGGCGGTACGCGTGCCGACCTGCAGCACGGCGGACCCGAGCAGCATGCGCTCGGTGCGTGCCGCCAGCCAGCCCAGCGGCGCGACGGCGTCGGCGCCCCAGGCCTCGGCGACCCAGCAGACGTCCAGGCCTAGTTTTTCGCATTCGCGCGCGAATTCGCCGGTGCCGTGGGGGTCGTCGCCGAACTCGACGGTGGTGGCCGTCCGCACTAGCGTCCGGACTCCGCCCGGTCCTTCACCGTCGCGAGCGTGCGTTCCATCGCGCGGCGCCACTGCTTCAGACGGGAGGCGACGATCGCCTCCTCCTTCTCCGGGTAGCGCGTGATGGCGATGTGCATGCCCGACGGGCCGTACCCCAGCTGCGCCCACTGGGCGACGGTGCAGCCGGTCGCGGTCGGTTCGACGCGGAACCGCCACCGACTGTTCGGCTCGTCGAGATCGCCGACGTCCCACCCGAACTCGCGGGGCGGGTCGCAGACCACGACCGTCGCGGAGGTCTCCCACTCGCCGAAGACGTCGTTGCGGTTGCTCCCGACGAACGTCCGGCCCAGGGCGGCGGGCCCGTCGCCGTCGGACCAGCGGACGGCGACGAGCTCGTCGCTCGCATCGACCGGCAGGCCGATGTCGCTGATCAACGGCCACACCGCCTCGGGCGGTGCGGCGACCTCGAGCGCGACCTCGACGGTGGGCCGGTCGGCGTGGCGCATCAGGCGCTCGGGGCGGTGTCGCCCAGGGCCTCCTCGATCGCCGTGGTGACGGTGGGGTCGAGCGGTTCGGTGCGCGGGCGGAAGCGGTGCAGCACGGTGCCGTCGCGGTCGAGCAGGAACTTCTCGAAGTTCCACTGCACGTCGCCGGCCTCGCCGGAGTCGTCCGCGGCCTCGGTCAGCTGCGCGTACAGCGGGTGCCGGCCGTCGCCGTTGACGTCGGTCTTGGCGAGCATCGGGAACGTCACGGAGTAGTTGGTCGAGCAGAACTGCTGGATCTCGTCGGCCGTGCCCGGCTCCTGCCCCATGAACTGGTTGCAGGGCACGCCCACCACGGACAGGCCGCGGTCGCGATAGGTGTCGTACAGCTTCTGCAGCCCCTCGTACTGCGGGGTCAGACCGCACTTCGAGGCGACGTTGACGACGAGGACGGGACCGTCGGCGAGGGCGGCCAGCGTCGTGTCGTCACCGGTCAGGGTCTGCACGGGGGTGTCGAGGATGCTCACGTCTCAACCCTGCCAGACGGCGGCCCGGCAGCGGCCGCGCCGGGGGTGAAGATCCCGTGGGACTTCTTCGTCCGTTCACCGGATCTGGTTAGGGTCGGCCCATGAGTGAGCGTCGTCTGGCCCCGCGGGTGCCTCTCGCGCGGCGCCGCCGGGCGCCGTCCGACCCGCCCGCGCCGTCCGAGGAGACACCGCCGACGACGGGACGCGGCGGCGTGATCGACAGCGCGGTGTACTGCGGCGGACGCCGCGACTGCTCCCCCGCCACGCTGGCCGACACGTTCGAGGCGCTCCGCGAACGCCGGGACGGCATGGCGTGGATCGGCCTGTACCGCCCGAACGCCGACGAGCTGGCGTCGCTCGCCCACGAGTTCGACCTGCACCCGCTCGCGGTGGAGGACGCGATCACCGCGCACCAGCGTCCGAAGCTGGAGCGTTACGGCGACACGCTGTTCGTGGTGCTGCGGGCCGCCCGCTACCTCGACGACGTCGAGGAGGTCGAGTTCGGCGAGCTGCACGTGTTCCTCGGCCGCGACTTCGTCATCACCGTCCGGCACGCCGAGTCGCCGGACCTGTCCGACGTGCGGCACAGGCTCGAGGACGATCCCGAGCTGCTCGCCAAGGGCACCGAGGCGGTGCTGTACGCGATCCTCGACGTCGTCGTCGACGGTTACGTCCCCGTCGTGAAGGGTCTCGAGAACGACGTCGACGAGATCGAGACGCAGGTGTTCGACGGCGACCCGGCGGTGTCGCGGCGCATCTACGAGCTCTCGCGCGAGGTCATCGAGTTCCAGCGCGCGGCCCAGCCGCTCACCGGCATGCTCGCCTCGCTGACCGCCGGCTTCGAGAAGTACGACGTGGACGAGGAACTGCGCCGCTCGCTGCGCGACGTCGACGACCACGTCACCCAGGTGACCGAACGCGTCGACGGGCTGCGGACCTCGCTGCGCGACATCCTGCAGGTCAACTCGATCCTCGTGGCCCAGAAGCAGAACGAGGAGATGACGGCGCTCAGCCGCACCAGCAACGCGCAGAACGACGAGGTCAAGAAGATCTCCGCCTGGGCCGCGATCGGCTTCGCGCCCACGACCATCGCGTCGATCTACGGCATGAACTTCGAGCACATGCCCGAACTGTCGTGGGTGCTCGGCTACCCGTTCGCGATCGCACTGATGGTCCTCGCCGCGGTCGTGCTCTACGCGCTGTTCAAGAAGCGCGGCTGGATCTGAGCCTCAGCGCAGGACGAGCGTGGCCGCCACGCCGTCCGGGCCGGGACGCAGGTCGAACCCGAGCCGGCGCAGCAGCGCGACGGCCGCGGCGTTCTGCGGCGTCGTGTCGGCGACGATCTCCCGTCCGCCGAGCGAGCGCACGAGCCGGACGGCCGCGTGCACGGCGGCGCGCCCGAGACCCCGTCCGCGCGCGGCGCGGACCAGCCAGAGACCGGTCTCGAACCGCCCGTCCCCGAGGTGCCTGAGACGCACGACCCCGAGCACCGCCTCGTCCCCGATCGCCCAGGTGCCCTCGGCCGTCGGGCCGAGAAGGCCCGTGAACCGCTTCCGGTGGTAGGTGCGCAGCCAGTCGAGGCGTGCGTCCGTCCACCCGTCGCCGAGCGGCGGGGTGACGTCGTCGGGGTCGGCGTCCGCCGCGGCCGCGACCACGGCGCCGAGCGCGTCCTCGTCGGCGACGGGACGCAGGACGGCGTCGGCGGGAAGTGCCCCGGCGTAGTAGCGCACCGAACCGGCGTACCGCGGCAGGTGCGGCGCCAGCGCCGGCAACAGCTCGCGCACGGCGTCGCGGGGACGGTCGAGGTCGACGAGCGCCAGCGCGCGGAACGCGGTGATCGCGTCGGGCAGCCCCGGCACGTCGGTGAGCAACGCGAGCGCCTCGTCGGGACGGCCGAGGTTGCGCAGCGTGCTGGCCAGCTGGACCGTCGCCTGCCCGCGCCGGTCGGCGTCCAGGTCGGGCGAGGCGAGCGCCGCGCGGTACTCGGGTTCGGCCTCGCCCTCGCGGCCGGCGAAGTCGAGGGCCGACGCCCACTCGAACCGTGCGGCAGCGTCGTCCGGGCGTTCGTCGACCAGCGCGCGGACGTCGGCGACCACCGCGTCCTCGTCCCGCTCGTCCGCGGACGCCCAGACCGCCGCGACCCGGTCGTCCCAGGAACCGCTCACTGCGTGCCGGACACCCGGCGCCGGCGCACGGCCGACAGCAGCAGGGGCAAGCCCACGACGAGCAGGCCGGCGCCCGCGAGCAGCGCGTACCCCGACCAGTCGGGTTCGCTGTCGACCGCGTCGTCGACGAAGATCGCACCGGCGCCCGGGCACTGGACCGCGGCGCGGCCGCCCTGGGGCGCGGCGAACCGCGCGAGCCGGTTCACCGCCCGCGTGCCGTCGGACTCGACGGTCAGGGCGAGGCTCGCGGGCGCGCCGCCCACCGGGGTGAATGTGCACGCCAGGTCGGTGAGAGCGAGCCCGCGGTCGCGCAGTGCGCCGACGCCACCGGGGATCGCGATGCTGTAGGTGCGGCCGGCGTCGAACTCGTAGCTCGACGGCGCGGACGCGCCGGGGTCCCACGAGTGCTCGCCGCCGGTGGCGATCAACCGCGAGCCCACCCACAGCAGCAGTCCGAGCACGGTGAGCAGCACCGCCACCGCGAGCCGCCGATCGGCCGTCCACGGCGCGGGGCGCGGGGCGACGGGCGTGAGCGGGTCGGACACGGGGGCAGCCTACGAGAGCAGGGCGTGCAGGTCCGCCGGGGTCGCGCACACCGTGAACGGGTCGCACTGGTCGAGTTCACCGGCCGGCGCGTAACCCCACCCGGCCCCGACGGTCGCGATGCCGTGCTCGCGCGCGCCGACGACGTCGTGCGACCGGTCGCCGACCATGAGCACGCTCGCGGGGTCGGGACGGCCCAGCCGTTCGAGCACGGTGCCGATCACGAGCGCCTTGGTGGCGAGGGAGCCGGCGAGGTCGTCGCCGCCGATCGTCTCGAAGTGCTCGGCCAGCCCGAGGTGCTGCACGATCGGCACCGCGTACGGCTCGGGCTTGCTCGTGGCGACCGCGAGCCGGGTTCCGCGCGAGCGCAGCAGCTCGAGCACCTCGGGGATGCCCTCGTACACCGACGTGTCGAACATGGCGCCGTCGCCGTAGTGCAACCGGTACGACGCCAGCACCGGCGGCAACTTCGCCACTCCCCCGATCAGCGGCGGGATCGACTCGTAGAACGGTGGGCCGAGCAGGCCGCGCTCGACCTCCGGGTCGAGCGGCGGCAGGCCGTTCTCGGCGAACGCGGCGCGCAGCGAGGCCAGGATGCCGGGCGCGGAGTTCGACAGCGTCCCGTCGAGGTCGAACAGCACGACCTCGGGACGCAGCGGCGTCACGCGAAGGTGGCCTTGCCGGGGCCGTTCTCGAGGAACGACTGCATGCCGGTCGTGCGGTCCTCGGTCGCGAACAGCGAGGCGAACAGGTACGCCTCGAGGCGCAGCCCGTTCGCCAGGTCCCCGTCGAGCCCGCCGTCGATGGCCTGCTTGGCGGCCGCGAGCGCGAGCGCGGGTCCCTTGGCGAACTTGGCCGCCATCTTCAGCGCCGTCGGGTACACGTCGGCGGCCGGCACGACGGCGTCGACGAGCCCGATCTCGAGCGCCTCGTCGGCGTTCACGAACCGTCCGGTGTAGATCAGGTCCTTGGCCTTCGCCGGTCCGACGAGCCGCGGCAACCGCTGCGTGCCGCCGGCGCCGGGGATGATGCCGAGCAGGATCTCGGGCTGGCCCCACTTGGCGTTGTCGGCGCTGACACGGAAGTCGGCGGTGAGCGCGAGCTCGCAGCCGCCGCCGAGCGCGTAGCCCGTCACCGCGGCGATGACCGGCTTCGGGATGCGCGCGAGCGCGTCGAGCGACGAGGTCAGGCGCAGCGCGTCCCGGCTCATGTGGGCGTGGTCCTGGCCGGCGAACTCCTTGACGTCGGCGCCCGCCGCGAAGACCTTCTCGCCGCCGTAGATCACCACGGCCCGCACACTCGCGTCGTCGCCGACCTGCTGCGCGGCGGCCCGCAGTTCCTCCTGCAGGGCGGTGTTCAGCGCGTTCATCGGCGGACGGGACAGCCGGATGGTCGCGACGCCGGGTTCGTCGGTGTCGATGCGGACGAGCGGTTCGGTCACTGCGTTCTCCTCTACACGGCGCGGGCGTACCAGCGCCCGCCCCGGCGTTCGACGGTCAGGGACAGCCCGAAGGTCTCGGACAGGGTCTCGGCGGTGAGCACGTCGCGGGCGAGGCCGGCGGCGACGGCGCGGCCCCCGCGCAGCAGCAGCACGTGGGTGATGCCGGGCGGGAGTTCCTCGACGTGATGGGTGACGAGCACGGACGCGGGCGCGTCGGGGTCCTCGGCGAGTGCGGACAGCCGGCGCAGCAGGTCCTCCCGGCCGCCGAGGTCCATACCCGCGGCCGGCTCGTCGAGCAGCAGCAGCTCGGGATCGGTCATCATCGCCCGCGCGATCTGCACGCGCGCCTTCTCGCCCTGGCTCAGGGTGCCGTAGCGGCGGGTGCCGAAACCGGCCACACCGAAGCGCCGCAGCAGCGCGTCGGCCTGGGCGACGTCGAGCTCGTCGTAACGCTCGCGCCAGCGTCCGAGCACGGAGTAGCCGGCACTGACCACGACGTCGGAGACCAGTTCGCCGCCGGGGATGCGCTCGGCGAGCGCGGCGCTGGCGAACCCGACGCGCGGGCGCAGCTCGAAGACGTCGACACGGCCCAGCTGCTCGCCGAACACGTAGGTGCGCCCGGCGCTCGGGTGCAGCAGGGTCGCCGCGACCTGCAACAGCGTCGTCTTGCCAGCACCGTTGGGGCCGAGCACGGCCCAGCGCTCGTCGACCTCGACCGTCCAGTCGATCTCGTCGAGCAGCGTCGCCGAGCCGCGCCGCACCGACACGCGGTCGAACTGCAGCACGGCATCGGGATTGATCTCGGCGGGGGCGCCCACGTGACCCATCCAAGCGCACCCGGCTCAGTCGGCGGGCCCGACCCCGAGTGTGACGGTCGCGGTGCGCGACCGGCCGCCCGGATCGGTCCACGTGACCGACGCGCGGGTGCCGGGATCCTTGCGGGTCAGCACCGCGCGCAGGCCGTCCGCGGAGCGCACCGGCCGTCCGTCGACTTCGGTGATCACCGAGCCGACGCGGATGCCCGCGTCGTTGGCCGGGCCGCCGTCGAGCAGCGCGGCGACGGAGGCGCCGCCGTTGTTCGGCGCGTCGCGGGTGCTGACGCCGAGGAAGCCCGGGTAGCCGATGTGGATGGCGTCGGTCTCGACGCCCGAGGCGATGCGGTCGCGGATGGCGAGCGCGTCCTCGATCGGGATCGCGTACGCGCGCGGTGTCGAGGAGCGGGCGGACGCCGCCGTGTTGATGCCCACGACCTCGCCCCGGGCGTCGTAGAGGGGCCCGCCGGAGTCGCCGGAGATGATGCGGGCGTTGACCTCGATGAGGCCGTTGAGCCGCTCGGACTCCTGCCCGGAACCGTCGGACGCGGTGATCGACCGGTCGAGGCCGGTGACCCGGCCCGGGGCCGCCGTGAGCCGGCCGGTGCCGCCCGCGTTGCCGACGCCGACCACCCGGTCGCCGACGCGCACGTCGCCCGCGTCGTCGGCGAGCCTGGCGGTGTCGAGGCCCCGGGCACCCGTCAGGCGGATGACGGCCACGTCGGAGCCCGGCGCGGTGCCGACGACCCGGGCCCGGTAGCGGTCGCCGGTCGACTCGACGGTCACCTGGATGCCGGTCGCGCCGCGGATGACGTGGTTGTTCGTCAGGACGTCACCGCGGGGCGAGACGATCATGCCGGTGCCCGCGCTCTGCGCGCGCTGGTAACCCAGCGTCGAGACGATCGTGACGATGCCGATCTGTTGCGTCGCGTTCGCCGGGCCCGTCCGCCCGGACGCGTCCGGGACGGTGCTGCCCGACCCGCCCGGGTCGGGCTGCGCCGGGACCGTGGGGGCCGGCTGCACCGGCCCACCCGGGTCGGCGGGCAGGGCGATCGCGCCGCGGCCGTCGACGGTGCCGTAGCCCCCGGACGTCAGCCCCACCCCGCCGACCAGCAGCGCGAGCGCGACCAGGACGACGCCCAGGCCGACGAGCAAGCTGCGCCCCGTGCGCGCCGGCGGACGGTAGCGGGGCGGCGGCACCGGCTGCCACCCGTACGCCCCGCCCGTCCAGCCGCCCTGCGGCGGCGCGGTCGGCGGCGGGCCGACGTAGCGGTACGGGTCGTCGCTCATGCCTTGATTGAACCCTTTTCCGGTCGGACGCGACTGGGCCCGGCCCGTGTCTGCGCTGAGACCGCCGACCGGGCCGGTCACCGACTAGGGTCCGGGCAATGCGCCCCGAGGACCTCCCCGCCTCGCTGGCCGCCCAGCTGGACCTCGCCTGGCCGGGCAGCCCCTTCCCGCTCGGTGCCCACTGGGACGGCGAGGGCACCAACTTCGCGCTGTGGTCCTCGACGGCCACCGGGGTGTCGGTGTCGTTGTTCAACGGCACCCACGAGACCGAGATGCCGCTCGGCGAGACCACGTACCACGTGTGGCACGGCTACCTGCCCGGCGTCGGGCCGGGACAGCGCTACGGGTTCCGTGTCGACGGGCCGTTCGACCCCGCCAAGGGCCTCTTCCACAACCCGAACAAGCTCCTGGTCGACCCGTACGCCCGCGCGCTCGAGGGCGACTTCGTCGACGACCCGTGCGTCTACCCGGGCACCGACGCCGACTCGGCACCCTGCGTGCCCCGTTCGGTGGTCACCCACGACGCCTTCCCCTGGGGCGACGACCCCCGCCCCAAGCGGCCGTGGGAGGACACGGTCATCTACGAGCTGCACGTGCGCGGCTTCACCATGCAGCACCCGGACGTGCCCGCCGAGCTGCGCGGCACCTACGCCGGGCTCGCGCACCCCGCGGTCATCGACCACCTCGTGTCCCTCGGCGTGACGGCGGTCGAGCTGCTGCCCATCCACCACTTCGTGTCCGAACCGCACCTGCAGCGCGGTGGCCGGCGCAACTACTGGGGTTACAACACGCTCGGCTTCTTCGCCCCGCACGCCGACTACGCCGCCCGCGCCGGCGACCAGGTGCGGGAGTTCAAGGCGATGGTCCGCGCGATGCACGCGGCCGGCCTCGAGGTGATCCTCGACGTCGTCTACAACCACACCGCCGAGGGCGGTCCGGACGGGCCGGTGCTGAGCTTCCGCGGCATCGACAACGGCTCGTACTACCGGCTGGCCGACGACCCGGCGCACTATGTCGACTACACCGGCTGCGGCAACACGTTCGACGCCCGCCGCCCGTTCCCGCTGCAGCTGATCACCGACTCGCTGCGGTACTGGATCACCGAGATGCACGTCGACGGGTTCCGCTTCGACCTCGCGTCCGCGCTCGCGCGCTCGCTGCACGACGTCGACAAGCTGTCGTCCTTCTTCGACACCATCCACCAGGACCCGGTGATCTCGCAGGTCAAGCTCATCGCCGAACCCTGGGACGTCGGCGCGGGCGGTTACCAGGTCGGCGAGTTCCCGCCGCTGTGGACCGAGTGGAACGGCGTGTACCGCGACACCGTCCGCTCGTTCTGGGCGCACGGCGCCGACGGCGTCCGCGACCTGGCCTTCCGGCTGTCGGGCTCGTCCGACCTCTACGGCGACGACGGACGGCTGCCCATCGCGTCGATCAACTTCGTCACCGCCCACGACGGCTTCACGATGCGCGACCTCGCGTCCTACGAGCGCAAGCACAACGAGGCCAACGGCGAGGGCAACCGCGACGGCACCGACGACAACCGTTCGGTCAACGGGGGCGTCGAGGGCGAACCCGCGCCGCCCGAGGTCGTCGGGCGGCGGCTGAAGCAGGTGCGCGGACTGCTCACCACGCTGCTGCTGTCGACCGGCGCGCCGATGCTCGTCGCCGGCGACGAGATGTGGCGCACGCAGGGCGGCAACAACAACGCCTACTCGCAGGACGGTCCCGTCTCGTGGGTCGACTGGACCGGCGGTCCCGAGGCCGACGACGTGCTCACCCTCGTCCGCCGGTTGCTCACGCTGCGCCGCAACCACCCGGTGCTGCGGCAGAGCGCGTTCTTCGAGGGACGGCCCGTGGTCGGCGGCACCAAGGACCTCGCCTGGTTCCATCCCGACGGCCGCGAGTTCCGTGACGGCGACTGGTTCGACCACGGCCTGCGCACGATCGGCATGTATCTCGACGGGCGCGGCCTGCGGCACCGCGACCGGCGCGGCAACCGCGTCACCGACGAGTCGTACCTGTTGCTGCTGCACACCGGCGACGCCGACGTCGCGTTCACGCTTCCGGCGGCCCCGTGGGCGGACGGGTACGTCACCGAGGTCGACACCACCCGTCCCGGCGGCGTGCCCGAGGACGCCCGGCGCGACGCGGGAACCGTGCTCCCGGTGCCCGGCCGCTGCGCCGTCCTGCTCCGGGTGCTGCGCGACTGACAGACTGGGCCCATGCGCCTCGAGACCGAGTGCTGGCTCAGTGACATGGACGGCGTGCTCGTGCGCGAGGAGACCGCGATCCCGGGCGCGGCCGAGTTCCTGGCGCGGCTGCGCGAGAAGCAGCGCCGCTTCCTCGTCCTCACGAACAACTCGATCTTCACGCCGCGCGACCTCTCGGCGCGGCTCGCCCGCTCGGGGCTCGACGTGCCCGAGGAGTCGATCTGGACGTCCGCCCTCGCGACGGCGACCTTCCTCGCCGACCAGCTGCCGGGCGGGTCGGCGTACGTCATCGGCGAGGCGGGCCTCACCACCGCACTGCACCACGTGGGCTACACGATGACCGACACCGATCCCGATTTCGTCGTGCTGGGCGAGACCCGCACGTACTCCTTCGAGGCGCTGACGCGAGGCATCCGCCTGATCGAGAAGGGCGCGCGCTTCATCGCCACCAATCCCGACGTCACCGGACCGTCCGAGCAGGGCCCGTTGCCCGCCACCGGGTCGGTCGCCGCCATGATCACCAAGGCGACCGGGCGCGAGCCGTACTTCGTCGGAAAACCCAACCCGATGATGCTGCGCAGCGCGCTGAACCGCATCGAGGCGCACTCGGAGAACACCGTCATGGTCGGCGACCGCATGGACACCGACGTGGTGGCCGGCATCGAGGCCGGGCTCGACACGATCCTCGTGCTCTCGGGCTCGACCCGGCGCGCCGACGTCGAGCGCTACCCCTGGCGGCCCGCCCGGGTGCTCGAGTCGATCGCCGACGCCGTCGAGCTGGTCTGACGCTCCGCAACCAATCCGGTTGCCCCCGCACGGCCACAATGTCTACAGTGTGAACACCTTCGGGCCGGACGTCCTCACCTGAGAGCCGTTTAAGCGCTCGCCGTTGTCGGTGGAGCTTCCTAGGCTCGGGGCACCGCACCCGCCGACCACCCAGGGAGAACCCCATGGCCGACGTCATCCGCGCGCAGGGCCTCGTCAAGACCTATGGCGAGCTGCGCGCGCTCGACGGGCTCGATCTCGCCGTCCCCGAGGGCACCGTCCTCGGCCTGCTCGGCCCCAACGGCGCGGGCAAGACCACCGCCGTCCGGGTGCTCACCACCCTGCTCGTGCCCGACGCCGGCTCCGCCGAGGTGGCGGGCATCGACGTGGTGCAGAACCCCACCGGGGTGCGGCGGCGCATCGGCCTGTCCGGCCAGTACGCCGCCGTCGACGAGTACCTCACCGGTCTCGAGAACCTCGAGATGATCGGGCGGCTCTACGGCTACCGTGGCAAGGTCGCCCGCGCACGGGCGTCCGAGCTGCTCGAACGCTTCACCCTCACCGACGCGGGCAACCGTCCCGTGAAGACGTACTCCGGAGGCATGCGGCGGCGCCTCGACCTCGCCGGGTCGCTGGTCGCCGCTCCCCCGGTGCTGTTCCTCGACGAGCCGACGACGGGCCTCGACCCCCGCAGCCGCAACGACATGTGGGACGTCATCGTCGAGCTGGTCAAGGGCGGCACGACGCTGCTGCTCACGACCCAGTACCTCGAGGAGGCCGACCGCCTCGCCGACAACATCGTCGTCATCGACCACGGTCAGGCCATCGCCGAGGGCACCGCCGACCAGCTCAAGGCGCAGGTGGGCGGCGAGCGCATCGAGGTCGTCGTCGCCGACGCCGCCGACCTGCCCGGCGCCCAGCAGGTGCTGTCCAGGTTCTGCGAGGGCACGACCATCGAGGTGAACGACCACGCCCGCCGGCTCACGTTGCCGGTCAGCGGCGGCGCGCAGACGCTCACCGAGGCACTGCGCGAACTCGACGCCGCGAGCGTGAAGCTGCACGACGTCGCGCTGCGCCGTCCCACGCTCGACGACGTCTTCCTCACCCTCACCGGCCACGCCGCCGAGGACGCGCAGGCGTCCGACGAGACCACCGACCACACCGACCGCGACCTCGTGGAGGCAGCGAAATGAGCGCGATCGACGGCGCCGACGTCCGCACCGGCCCGCTCAAGGCGTTCAGCGACGGCGCGGCCGTCGCCCGGCGCAACCTGATCAAGATCAAGCGCGTGCCCGACCTGCTGGTCTTCTCCACGCTCTCGCCGATCATGTTCATCCTGCTGTTCGCGTACGTGTTCGGCAGTCAGATCTCGGTGCCCGGCATCAACTACAAGGAGTTCCTGATCCCGGGCATCTTCGCCCAGACGGTGATCTTCGGCGCCACGATCACCGGCGCCGGCCTGGCCGAGGACATCCAGAAGGGCATCGTCGACCGCTTCCGCTCGCTGCCGATGTCCCGTTCGGCCGTGCTCGTCGGACGGACGACCAGCGACGTGCTCAACAACGTGCTCGTCATCACGATCATGTCGGTCACCGGCCTGATCGTGGGCTGGCGCATCCGCACCTCCGTCGGCGAGGCGATCGGCGGGTTCCTGTTGCTGCTCGCCTTCGCCTATGCGATCAGCTGGATGATGGCGCTCGTCGGTCTGCTCGTGCCCAGCCCCGAGGTCGTCAACAACGCCTCGTTCATGCTGATCTTCCCGCTGACGTTCATCGCGAACACCTTCGTGCCGACGAACAAGTTCCCGAGCGTGCTGCGCACCATTGCCGACTGGAACCCGGTGTCGTCGGTGACGCAGGCGTCCCGCGAGTTGTTCGGCAACACGAGCCCGCAGTTCCCGCCGCACGACAACTTCCCGGGGCACCACCCGGTGGTCTATTCGCTGATCTGGATCCTGGTCATCCTGGCGATCTTCATCCCGCTGTCCGTCCGCCGGTACAAGAAGGCCGCCAGCCGCTGATCACCGGCGTACCGGCCGCGGCGCGACCACCCGCACCGCGGCCGGGCGCACGGCGAACTCGGCGGGCAGGGCACCGATGACCTCGCCGTCGACGGCCACGTCGTGCGGCTCGTCGCCGGTCACCCGCAGGCTCGTCACGCGCATCGCGTGCACCCCGTGCACGGGGCTGTGCCGTCCGACGAACGCGTCGGCGACGGCGAGGACCGTTCGCGCGATCGACAGCCGCTCGATGGCGATGACGTCCAGCAGGCCGTCCGTCAGCGAGGCACCCGGAACCCTGATGCCCAGTACCCCTCCGAACACGGGCGCGTTGCTGACCGACAGGTGCACGAGCGAGAACGTGCGGCTCTCGCCGTCGCGCTCGATCGTGCACTCGAAGGGCACGTAGCGGCGCACCGCGCGCGCGGCCGCGACCGGATAGGTGAGCGCGCCGAACCGGTTGCGCATGGACTTCTCGGTGGCGAGCTCGGCGAAGGCCACGTTGAGCCCGACCGTGGTGGCGTTGAGGAAGGTGACGCCCTGCCGTCCGCCGTCGATGCCGACCCGTCCGGCGTCGACCGCGACGACGCGGTACGACATCAGCTCCTGCGCCGCCTCGACCGCGTCGGGCGGGATGCCGAGTGAGCGGGCCACGTCGTTCGACGTGCCCAGCGGCAGCGGGAACAGCACCGCCGGCGTGTCCGCGACGACGCCCGCGGCGAGGCCGACGGTGCCGTCGCCCCCGGCCGCGATGACGAGCGGTGCGACGTCACCGGCGTCGTCGACGTAGCGCTCGAGCTCGGCGATCTCGTCGACGCCGTACTCGCGCACGATCGAGATGCCTGCTTCGCGCAGCGCGGCCTTGGCGGGATCGAGGTCGTCCGCGGCCCCGGCGCCAGGGCTGACGAGCAGCACCGCCTGCGTCGGCACCGGCACCTCGAGCTCGGGTGCGTCGACCCGGTGCACCGACCTGGCCCGCACGCGCTTGACGACGGCCGCGGCGACGAGCCCGGAGGCCGCGCCGACGGCCGCGCCCACGACGACGTCGCTCGGGTAGTGGACGCCCGTGTGCACCCGCGAGTACGCGACCGTCGTGGCGGCGGGCAGGGCCGCGACGCCCGCCGGGGGCAGCGCGCTGGTCACACCGGCGGCGAAGGCGAACGCCGACGCGGAATGGCCGGACGGGAAGGAGAACGTCCGCGGCAGGGGCAGCAGCGGCTTCGCGCCGGCGAGCTCCGGCGGCCGGTCACGGCGCCACGCGAACTTCAGGGGCCCGTTGACGAGCCCCGCCGCGATGCCGATGCCGAGCATGCCGCTCGCGGCGGCGGTGCGGGCACGACGACGTCCGGTGACGACCAGGACACCCGCGGCGGCCGTCCACACCAGGGACCGGTTCGCGACGGTGCTCGCCACGGTCGCCACCCGGTCGGACACCGGGTGCCGGCGGCGCGTGGCCGCGGCGAGCAGGCGACGGTCGTAACGGCTGAAGGTCGCGCGGACGCCGGAGCGCCGCCTCACCCGGACGACCGCTCGACGAACGGCCGCATCGCCTCCGGGTTCGCCAGGGCGCCGACGCTGACCGCCTTCTCCAACGGCACCCCGGACAGCACGCGCTTGACCGGTACCTCGCACTTCTTGCCGTTGAGGGTGCGCGGCACCTCGGCGATCGCGATGACGTCGTCGGGCACGTGCCGGGGAGAGAGCGCGCTGCGGATCGTGCTGCGCAGCCGGCCGCGCACGTCGTCGAGGTCGGCGCCGTCCTGCAGCACGACGAACAGCAGCAGGTCGCCGGTGTCGACGACCAGCGAGTCGGCCACCTCGGGCAGCTGCTCGACGACGCGGTAGAACTCGGCCGTCCCCATGCGCACCCCGCCACGGTTCAGCGTCGAGTCGGACCGGCCGTGGATCACGCACGACCCGCGCTCGGTGATGGTGATCCAGTCGCCGTGCCGCCAGACGCCCGGGTACATGTCGAAGTAGGCCTCGGCGAAGCGGGAGCCGTCCGGGTCGTTCCGGAAGCCGACCGGCATCGAGGGCATCGGCGCCGTGACCACCAGCTCCCCCACCTCGCCGACCAGCGGGCGTCCGTCGGGGTCGAAGGAGTCGACTGCGCAGCCGAGCATGCGGCACGCGAGTTCGCCGGCGTGCACCGGCAGTGTGGGCGCGCCCCCGACGAAGGCGGTGCACACGTCGGTGCCGCCCGACAGCGAGCTCAGCAGCACGTGGTCGCCGAGCTGGTCGTAGACCCACTCGAATCCTTCGGGGGCCAACGGCGCCCCGGTGGAGCCCACCGTCCGCAGGCCGTCGAGCGCGAGGTCGGACGGGCGCACGTCCGCACCCATGCACGCCTGGATGAACGGTGCCGACACCCCGAAGGCGGTGATGCCCGCACGCTCGGCCAGTCGCCACAGCGCTCCGAGGTCGGGGGTGCCGGGGTTGCCGTCGAACAGGACGATCGCGGAGCCGACGGTCAGGCCGCTGACGAGCAGGTTCCACATCATCCAGCCGGTGGTGCTGAACCAGAAGAAGCGGTCACCCTCGCGCAGATCGAGGTGCAGGGCGAGCTGCTTGGCGTGCTCGAGCAGGATGCCGCCCTGGCAGTGCACGATCGCCTTGGGCAGGCCGGTCGTGCCGGACGAGTAGAGGATCCACATCGGGGCGTCGAACGGCATCGGCTCGAAGGCGAGTTCGCCCGCGACGGCGACCAGGTCGGGCCAGCGGACGGTGCCCTCGAGCGTGGCGTCGGCGTCGACGTAGGGCACGAGCACGACCGTGTGGGCCGTCGGCAACTTGCCGATCAACTGCGTCACCGTGTCGCGGATGTCGAACGCCTTGCCCCCGTAGCGGTAACCGTCGACCGCGAACAGCACCGTCGGTTCGATCTGCGCGAAGCGGTCGACGACCGCCTGGACCCCGAACTCGGGCGAACAGGACGACCAGACCGCGCCGAGCGACGCCGCCGCTAGCATCGCCACCAGCGCCTCGGGCGCGTTCGGCAGCAGGGCGGCCACCCGGTCGCCCGCACCGACCCCGCGGCGCACGAGCTCGCTGCGGACGGAGGCCACCTCGGCCCGCAGCTCGGCGAACGTCATGGTGCGGGCGAGGCCGTCCTCGCGTTCGAACACGACCGCGGTCGCGTCGTCGTCGACCCCGCACGGCGGGAAC
This sequence comes from Jatrophihabitans fulvus, assembly GCF_054781375.1. NCBI lineage: Bacteria > Bacillati > Actinomycetota > Actinomycetes > Jatrophihabitantales > Jatrophihabitantaceae > Jatrophihabitans > Jatrophihabitans fulvus. The sequence goes on along the minus strand of NZ_BAAGUN010000003.1, from coordinate 165,306 downwards.
AGGGCGTGCTCGGCGTAGTTGAGCCGTCCGTCCGGGAACCACCTGGCGCCCGGCATGCTCGCGTCGGCGAGCGCGCACGTGGGCTCGGCGTGCCACCGCACCCCGTACCAGCGCGCGAAGGCCGACCAGAACGCGTCCAGGTCGGCGATCGACCAGCGCCACAACTCGTCGTACGTCCCGACCGGGATGCCGCCGTTCTCGGACAGCCAGCGGCCGAACTCCGTGATGCGCGCGGCCGCGAAGCGGTCGGCGTCCGGCTGCCAGAGCAATTGCCCCTCGTCGGTCATAGGAGGAACCTACCGATGCCGCGACGCCGGTCTCTTTCCTAGCGATACGCTAGACAAGAGACAGCCACCGACACCACGTCACGAGGAGCCGATATGTCCGCAGAGTGGTCGTTCGAGACCCGCCAGATCCACGCCGGGCAGACGCCCGACGGCGAGCAGCACGCCCGCGCGTTGCCGATCTACCAGACCACGTCGTACACGTTCGACAGCACCGAGCACGCGTCGAACCTGTTCGCGCTCAAGGAGTTCGGCAACATCTACACCCGCATCATGAACCCGACGCAGGCGGCGGTCGAGGACCGCATCGCCTCGCTCGAGGGCGGCGTCGGGGCGCTGCTGACCGCGAGCGGCCAGGCGGCCGAGACCCTCGCGCTGCTCAACATTGCCGAGGCCGGCGACCACATCGTGTCCAGCGCGCGGCTCTACGGCGGCACGTACAACCTCTTCCACTACACGTTCCCCAAGATGGGTATCACCGTCGACTTCGTCGCCGACCCGGACGACATCGAGCAGTGGCGGGCCGCGGTCAAGCCGAACACCAAGGCCTTCTTCGCCGAGACCATCAGCAACCCGCAGATCGACGTCCTCGACATCGAGGCCGTCGCCGGCGTGGCGCACGAGAACGGGGTCCCGCTGGTCGTCGACAACACGATCGCCACGCCGTACCTCATCCGCCCGTTCGAGCACGGGGCCGACATCGTCGTCCACTCCGCGACGAAGTACCTCGGCGGCCACGGCACCGCGATCGGCGGCGTCATCGTCGACTCGGGCAACTTCGACTTCGCGCAGGACCCGGAGAAGTTCCCGAACTACAACCAGCCCGACCCGAGCTACCACGGCCTCGTCTACGCCCGCGACCTCGGCGTCGGTTCCCCGCTCGGCGCCAACCTGGCCTTCATCCTCAAGGCCCGCGTGCAGTTGCTGCGCGACATCGGCGCCGCGATCGCGCCGTTCAACGCCTTCCTGCTCTCGCAGGGCATCGAGACGCTCAGCCTGCGCCTCGAGCGGCACGTGCAGAACGCGCAGGCGGTCGCCGAGTGGCTGTCGCAGCGCGACGAGGTGTTGTCGGTGAACTACGCCGGCCTGGCGTCCAGCCCGTGGCACGAGCGTGCCCAGAAGTACGCCCCGCGCGGCACCGGCGGCGTGCTGGCCTTCGAGATCCAGGGCGGCGTCGACGCCGGCCGCCGCTTCGTCGAGGCGCTCGAGCTGCACAGCCACGTCGCCAACATCGGCGACGTGCGCAGCCTGGTCATCCACCCGGCGTCGACGACGCACTCGCAGCTGACCGTCGACGAGCAGGCAGCCACCGGCGTGACGCCGGGCCTGGTGCGCCTGGCCGTGGGCCTGGAGCACATCGACGACATCCTCGCCGACCTCGACGCGGGGTTCCGGGCGGCCAAGTCCGAGTGACGACACGTTCCGGCGGCTGGCGCGACGGCGACCCCGTCGCGCAGCGCCGCTTCGCCGGGCTCGGGGCGATCGACCTCGAGCTCGGCGGGCGGCTGCCCGACGTCCGCGTCGCCTACGAGACCTACGGCAGCCCCCGCCGCGACGCGTCGGGGGCCGTCACCAACGCCGTGCTCGTGTTGCACGCCCTCACCGGCGACGCGCACGCGCACGGTCCTGCCGGACCCGGGCAACCCACGCCGGGCTGGTGGGACGGCGTCGTCGGGCCGGGCCGTCCGCTCGACACCGACGAGTGGTTCGTCGTCAGCAGCAACGTGCTCGGCGGGTGCCAGGGCACGACCGGACCGTCCTCCCCGGATCCCGACGGCCGTCCGTGGGGGTCGAGGTTCCCCTCGGTGACCATCCGCGACCAGGTCGCCGTCGAGGCGCGCCTGGCCGACGAGCTCGGCATCGCCGGCTACGCGTCCGTCCTCGGCGGGTCGATGGGCGGTATGCGCGCGCTCGAGTGGGCGCTGATGTTCCCCGAGCGCGTCGGTACCGCGCTCGTGCTCGCCGTCGGCGCCGCGGCCACCGGCGACCAGATCGGCACGCAGTCGACCCAGGTCGTCGCGGTCACGGGTGACCCGCGCTGGGAGGGCGGCGACTACCACCCGGGCCCGGGCCCCGTGCACGGTCTCGGCGTCGCCCGCCGCATCGCCCACCTCACCTACCGCGGCGAGCAGGAACTCGACCTCCGCTTCGGCCGCGAGGTGCAGTCGGACGGCCGCCGCGCGGTCGCGTCCTACCTCGAACACCACGCGTCCAAGCTCGCCGCCCGCTTCGACCCCGGCAGCTACGTCGTGCTCACCGAGGCCATGAACACCCACGACGTCGGACGCGGCCGCGGTGGCATCGAGGCGGCCCTCGGCGCCTGCACCGTCCCCGTCGTCGTCGCCGGCATCGACACCGATCGGCTGTACCCGATCCGGCTGCAGCAGCAGATCGCCGATCTCACGCCCACCGCGGACGGCCTGCACACCGTCACGTCCGACCACGGGCACGACGGCTTCCTGGTCGAGTCCGCCCAGGTCGGCGAACTCGTCACCCACACGCTGAAACGCGCGGGCGCCTGAGCTCAGGCGATCGCGACGACGCCCAGCTCCGCCGGGTCGGCCAGCAGCTCGGAGTGCGGAAGCACTCGCACGGTGTAGCCGAAGCTGCCGGTGCGGTCGAGCGGGACCTCGCCCTCGTAGCGGGTGGTGCCGTCGACCTGCTCGACGACGCGCAGCTGTGACACGGTCGTGTCAGTGATGCGGTCCTCGGTGTCGACCGCACCCCAGACGGCCTCGACGATGACGTCCTCGGGGGCGAGCCCACCCAGCGCCACTTCGGCTCGCAGGGTCAGCGTCTCGCCGACCTGGGCATCGCCCTCGCCCGACAGCTGCGAGTCGACGTGCAGCACCGACACCGCCGGCCACGAGCCGACGACGGTGCTGCCCCAGCTCGCGAGCCGCTTGGCGCCGGCGAAGTCGTCGGCGAGCATGCGCCGCGCCGAGACGCCGGCGGGCGCGTAGAGCCGGCGCACGTACTCGCTCACCATCCGGGTGGCGAGCACCTTCGGCCCGAGCGACTTCAGCGTGTGCCGCACCATCTGCACCCAGCGGGTCGGCACGTCCTTCGTCCGCTTGCCCTCGCGGTCGTAGAAGCGGGTCGCGACGTTGTTCTGGATCAGGTCGTACAGCGCGTCGGCCTCGAGGTCGTCGCGCCGGTCGGGGTCGTGCAGTCCGTCGGCGGACGGGATGGCCCAGCCGTTCTCGCCGTCGAACCACTCGTCCCACCAGCCGTCGAGGATGGAGAGGTTGAGCGCGCCGTTCAGCGCGGCCTTCATGCCCGACGTGCCGCACGCCTCGAGCGGGCGCAGCGGGTTGTTCAGCCAGACGTCGACACCCCAGTAGAGGTAACGCGCCATGCCGATGTCGTAGTCGGGCAGGAACGTGATGCGGTGCCGGACGGCCGGGTCGTCGGCGAAGCGCACCATCTGCGCGATGAGTTGCTTGCCACCGTCGTCGGCGGGGTGCGACTTGCCGGCGATGACGATCTGCACCGGACGCTGCGGGTCGAGCAGCAGCGCCTTGAGCCGCTCCGGGTCGCGCAGCATCAGGGTGAGCCGCTTGTACGACGGCACCCGCCGGGCGAAACCGATCGTCAGGACGTCCGGGTCGAAGGCAGTCGCCGTCCAGGCGAGTTCGGCCTCGCTCATGCCGCGCTGCAGTCCGGACGCGCGCATGCGCCGCCGGATCTCGCCGACGAGCCGGCCACGCAGGGTGTTGCGCACCTTCCACAACTCGCTGTCGTCGACCTTGTCGAGCGCGTCCCAGCCGCCGCCCTCGGCGATGGCCTCGGCGCCGACCTCGCGCTCGGCGATGTCGAGGATGTCGCGCGACATCCAGGTGGGCGCGTGGACGCCGTTCGTGACGGACGTGATCGGCACGTCGGCCTCGTCGAACCCGGGCCACAGCCCCTTGAACATGCCGCGGCTGACCTCGCCGTGCAGCAGCGAGACGCCGTTGGCGCGCTGGCCGAGCCGCAGGCCCATGTGCGCCATGTTGAAGATGGACGGGTCGTCCTCGGCGCCGAGAGCGAGGATGCGCTCGACCGGCAGCGGCGCCATCACCGACATGTGGCTCGCGACGAGGTCGCGGGAGAACCGGTCGATGCCGGCGGGGACGGGCGTGTGCGTCGTGAAGACGGTGCCGGCGCGCACGGCCTGCAGCGCCTCGTCGAAGCCGAGGCCGTCGTGCTGGACCAGCTCGCGGATGCGCTCGACCCCGAGGAACCCGGCGTGACCCTCGTTCATGTGGAACACCTCGGGCGCCGGGGCCCCCGTGGACGCGCAGTAGGCGCGGATGGCGCGGACGCCACCGACGCCCAGCAGCAGTTCCTGCTCGAGCCGGTGCTCGGCGCCGCCGCCGTAGAGCCGGTCGGTGACCTGGCGGGCGTCGGCGTCGTTCTCCTCGATGTTGCTGTCCATCAGCAGCAGCGGCACGCGGCCGACCTGCGCGATCCAGACCTGCGCGTGCAGCGTCCGGTCATCGGGCAGTGACACCGAGACGCGCACCGGGTTGCCGTCGGCGTCGTGCAGGGCGCTGATCGGCAGGCCCTGCGGGTCGAGGGACGGGTAGGTCTCGAGCTGCCAGCCGTCGCGCGAGAGCGACTGGCGGAAGTACCCGGCGCCGTAGAGCAGGCCGACGCCGACGATCGGGACGCCCAGGTCGCTGGCCGCCTTCAGGTGGTCACCGGCGAGGATGCCGAGGCCGCCGGAGTACTGCGGCAGCACCTCGGTGATGCCGAACTCGGGCGAGAAGTAGCCGATGGACGACGGGAGGTCCTCGCCCGCCTCCTGCTGCTTCTGGTACCAGCGCGGCTGCTCGAGGTAGTCGGTCAGGTCGTCGGCGATGTCCTCGAGCCGACGCAGGAACTTGCGGTCGCGCGCCAGCGCCGCGAACCGCTCGGCCGAGACCTCACCCATCATCCGGGCGGGGTCGTGGTCGCACGCCTGCCACAGCTCGGGGTCCACGGACTCGAACAGATCCAGGGACTCGGCGTGCCAAGACCACCGCAGGTTGGACACGATGTGCCCGAGCGGTTCCAGGGCGGACGGGTAGGCGGCACGGACCGTGAGTCGACGAAGAGCCTTCACGGACGCCGACCGTAGCAGCACCGGAAGGGCTTACGGTGCCCGGAAGCCGACTCACTTGCCGAAGATCGGCACCTTGAGGCCGACGGAGGGCAGCCCGCCGTCGAACTTCACGGTGACGGGCGACAGATCCCTGCCCACGTTGGCCATGATCTTCTGCCGGACGGTGAGCACGTCCTTGACCACCTCGGGCGCGGATGCGCCGTCCGCGAGGTCGTACGCGGGCTCCAGGATCGGGGTGACCGCCAGTCGCGACACCTTGTCGGTCACGAACCGTCCGGCGGGGGTGGCGGCCAGCGCGCCGCCCGCCTTCGACCCGGCGTAGCCGCACGCGGTACCCGCGACGAGGCCCGGCGAGCAGGCGAGCCCACCCGCGACGCCGCCGCCGAACTCGCCGAGGACGCGGTTGACGACGAGATCCTGCTTCTCCTGGCGCGACAGCGTCGGGTCGTTCGCGACCTTCGCGACGTTCGTCCCGATCGAGAGCGCGCCGGACAGCGCGTAGTTCGCCTTCGTCAGGCGGCCGCCCCACTTCTCGATGGTCGACAGGGCCGTGGCCTGTTTCGGCGTCAGCGGTCCGAAACCTCCCCCCGAGTCGAGCGCACGCAGCGTGCGGACGTCCGACAGCGACACCCCCTTGCGCAGCAGCAGGCGGGCCTGGTCGCTCAGCGACAGCACCTTGCCGACATCCGCGGTCGAACGGGCGACGAGCAGCTGGACGTCCAAGGCGGCCTTGATCGCCTGGCGGCCGTAGCCCAGCACCGTCAGGTCGTGCACGGCGGACGACACCGGCGCCACTCCCGGCACGGGCGGTGGACTCGCGGCGGCCTGCCGGACGATCGTCTCCTGCGATCGCAGCAGGTGCGCGAACGCCTCGCTGCGCCGTTGCCGCGTCTCCTGGGCCTCGGTGAACGCCGTGTTCGCCCGCGTGTACGCCCGCTCGGCCTCGTCCTGCTCGCCCTTCGCCCGGTCGCGGCGCCGCTCGGCCGCGCGCAGCACCTCCTCGGCCCGCGCGGTCGCGTGACCGGACCCGAGCACGTCGCGCACCACGGCCGCCGCGAGCGCCGCCGCCGCCTGCGCGACCTCCAGTTCGCAGCGGGTGAGCTCCCGAGCGGCCCGCTCGAGTTCCCGCTGCGCCGTGTCACGACGACGGGCGGCCTCCTTGGCCTGCTGGATCGCGTCGGCGACGGACGGCGCCGCGTTGCCGATCTGCTGGTAGGCCGCCCGCATCGCCGTCGCCGTCCGCAGGGTGTCGGACAGGAACAGACGCATCGCGTCGCCCTTCGCACCCCGGAACGACGTCGCCGGCAGCGAGTCGCGGATGCTCGTCAGCCGGTTGACCTGCCGGTCGTAGGCCGCCGCCTCGTGGCCCCAGCGCCGGGCCTGGGTGCGCAGCCGGTCGGGGTCGCCCTCGACCTGCGTCGTGTCGGTCACGGCTCAGCCCGCCGCGTGGTGGAAGGCGAGCGCGAATCCGCGCAGGGTGTCGGCGCCTGCACGGCCGTGGTCGGCCAGCTGCTGCCGGCCCGCGCGGGCCGCGGCGGAGAACCCGCGCAGCGCGTCCTCGGCACCGGCATGGCCCAGATCGGACGCGTCGTCGGCGTCGGACGTCGTGGAGAAGGTGGCGGCCAGGTCGCCGGCCGCGGCGTTGAGCGCCGAGAGGTCAGCGGCGACGATGAGGCCCGGGCTGATGCTGGACATGCCTCGACTCTGGCCCCCGCAGTGCTCGGACGACATGGGAAACGCTCCCCAGCGGGTTGCCCGCGAGTTGTATGACCGGAAGCGGTTGTGGGTAGCGTCGTCCTCGTGGTTGGACGATTCGGACTGACCGAGGTCTCCCCCGTCGTCGGCTCCACCGTCTCGGGCGAGTTCCCCGCCCGCACGACGGTCGGCGAGCCCTTACCCGTCTCGGCGCGGGTGTTCCGGGAGGGGCACGACGCCGTGGCCGCGAGCGTGGTGGTGCGCGATGCGGCCGGCAAGAAGACCGAGGTGGTGCGCATGCGCCGCGGTGCCCCGGGCACCGATCGGTGGCACGCCGATCTCGTGTTCGCGGAGCCCGGCGCCGCGTCGTTCCAGGTCGAGGCCTGGAGCGACCCGATGTCGACATGGCATCACGCCGTCACGGTGAAGATCGAGGCCGGCCAGGGCAGCGAGGAGCTGGCCAACGACCTCGAGACCGGCGCGCAGCTGTTCGAGAAGCTGACGAAGACGCTGCCCAAGAACGAGCGCGCGCGAGCCGTCGCCGCCGCCCGCGCGCTGCGCGACACCAGCCTCGACGTCGCCCACCGGGTGGCACCCGCGCTCGACCCGTACCTGCAGCAGCTCGCCCACGACCACCCCGTGCGCGAGCTCGTGACCGCGTCGCCCCGCTACCCGTTGTGGGTCGACCGGCCGCGCGCACTGTTCGGCAGCTGGTACGAGTTCTTCCCCCGCTCGATCGGCGCCGAGCTCGCCGGCGATCCGGCGGCGCCCGCGAAGCCCGCCCGGCACGGCACCTTCCAGGACGCCCTCGCGCACCTCGACTACGTCGCCGACCTCGGCTTCGACGTCGTCTACCTGCCGCCCATCCATCCCATCGGCGAGGTCAACCGCAAGGGCCCGAACACGCCGGACGCCCCGGGCGGCACCACGGTCGCCAACCCCTGGGACGTCGGCTCGCCGTGGGCGATCGGTTCCAAGCACGGCGGCCACGACGCGGTCCACCCGGAGCTCGGCACCATGGCCGACTTCAAGGCGTTCGTGAAGCGCGCCAACAAGCTCGGCATGGAGGTGGCCCTCGACTTCGCGCTGCAGTGCGCGCCCGATCACCCGTGGGTCGCGGCCCACCCCGAGTGGTTCACCTCGAAGCCGGACGGCACCATCGCGTACGCCGAGAACCCGCCGAAGAAGTACCAGGACATCTACCCGCTCAACTTCGACAACGACCCCAAGGGTCTGTACGCCGAGTGCCTGCGGGTGGTGCGGCACTGGATCGCGGCGGGCGTCCGCATCTTCCGCGTCGACAACCCGCACACGAAGCCGATCAACTTCTGGCAGTGGCTCATCGGCGAGGTGCGCAAGACGGACCCGGACGTGCTCTTCCTGGCCGAGGCGTTCACCCGCCCGGCGATGATGCACGAGCTCGGCAAGGTCGGTTTCCACCAGAGCTACACGTACTACACCTGGCGCACCGCCAAGGACGAGCTGGAGGAGTACGTCGACGAGCTCGTCGATGCGAGCGCCTACATGCGGCCCAACTTCTTCGTGAACACGCCCGACATCCTGCACGCGTACCTGCAGAACGGCGGGCCGGGCGCGTTCGCCATCCGGGCGGTGCTGGCGGCAACTCTGTCGCCGACGTGGGGTGTCTACTCGGGCTACGAGCTGTACGAGCACCTGCCGGTCAAGCCGGGCAGCGAGGAGTACCTGAACTCCGAGAAGTACCAGCTTCGGCCGCGAGACTTCGCCGGTGCGATCGCGGACGGACGGTCTCTGGCCCCGTTCGTCCGGCTGCTCAACCGCATCCGTCGCGAGCACCCCGCGCTGCAGCAGCTGCGCAACGTGACCTTCCACCAGGTCGACAACCCCGACATCACCGTGTTCAGCAAGCGCGACGCCGCCACCGGCGACACCGTGATCGTCGCGTGCACCACGAACCCGCACGAGTGGCGCGAGGCCACCGTCACGCTCGACCTCGAGGCGCTCGGTCTCGACTGGACGACCGGTTTCACCGTCCGCGACCTGCTCGACGGCACCGAGTACCAGTGGGGCGAGCACAACTACGTCCGCCTCGATCCCTACTCCCGGTCCGCGCACGTCTTCGAGGTGGTCGGCAAGTGAGCACTGTCTCCGACGAAGGTTTTCTCGACGTCGACACCACCGACACCACCGAGCGCACCGAGCCCGACTGGTTCAAGCGCGCGGTCTTCTACGAGGTGCTCGTCCGCGGCTTCTCCGACTCCAACGGCGACGGCTCGGGCGACCTGCGCGGGCTGACCGACAAGCTCGACTACCTGCAGTGGCTCGGCGTCGACTGCCTGTGGCTGCCGCCGTTCTTCCAGTCGCCCCTGCGCGACGGCGGGTACGACGTCAGCGACTACACCGCGGTCCTGCCGGAGTTCGGGACGATCGACGACTTCAAGAACTTCCTCGACGCCGCCCACGAGCGCGGCATCCGCGTGATCATCGACTTCGTCATGAACCACACGTCCGACCAGCACCCGTGGTTCCAGGCGTCGCGGTCGGATCCCGACGGCCCGTACGGCGACTTCTACGTGTGGAACGACGACGATCAGCGCTACCCCGACGCGCGCATCATCTTCGTCGACACCGAACCGTCGAACTGGACCTGGGACCCGGTGCGGCAGCAGTACTTCTGGCACCGGTTCTTCAGCCACCAGCCCGACCTGAACTTCGAGTCCGAGGCGGTGCAGGAGGCGATCCTCGAGGCGCTGCGGTTCTGGCTCGACCTGGGCATCGACGGCTTCCGGCTCGACGCCGTGCCCTACCTCTACGTCCGCGACGGCACGAACGGCGAGAACCTGCCCGAGACCCACCAGTTCCTCAAGCGGGTGCGCAAGGAGGTCGACCGCGACTACCCCGACCGCATCCTGCTGTGCGAGGCGAACCAGTGGCCGGCCGACGTCGTCGAGTACCTCGGTGACCCTGCCGTCGGCGGCGACGAGTGCCACATGGCGTTCCACTTCCCGGTCATGCCGCGCATCTTCATGGCGGTGCGGCGCGAGTCGCGCTACCCGATCTCGGAGATCATGGCGCAGACGCCGGCCATCCCGGACAACTGCCAGTGGGGCATCTTCCTGCGCAACCACGACGAGCTGACGCTCGAGATGGTGTCGGACGAAGAGCGCGACTACATGTGGGCCGAGTACGCCAAGGACCCGCGCATGAAGGCCAACATCGGCATCCGCCGCAGGCTGGCCCCGCTGCTCGAGAACGACATCAACCAGATCGAGCTGTTCACCGCGCTGCTGCTGTCGCTGCCGGGCTCGCCCGTCCTCTACTACGGCGACGAGATCGGCATGGGCGACAACATCTGGCTGGGTGACCGCGACGGCGTCCGCACGCCGATGCAGTGGACCCCCGACCGCAACGCCGGCTTCTCGACCGCCGACCCCGGACGGCTGTACCTGCCCGCCAACCAGGACTCGATCTACGGCTACCAGGTCACCAACGTCGAGGCGCAGACGCGCAACTCCTCGTCGCTGCTGCACTGGACACGCCGCATGATCGCCGTCCGCAAGGCCAACCCGGCGTTCGGAACCGGCACGTTCACCGACATCGGTGGCAGCAACCCCAGCGTGCTCAGCTTCGTGCGCGAGTTCGGCGACGACATCGTGCTGTGCGTCAACAACCTCAGCCGTTTCCCGCAGGCCGCCGAACTGGACCTGCGGCCGTGGCAGGGCGCCTGCCCGATCGAGCTGACCGGCGGTGCGCAGTTCCCCGAGATCGGCGAGCTGCCCTACCTGCTGACCGTCGCGGGCCACGGCTTCTACTGGCTGCGCATTCCGCGGGCGCCGCAACCGACCGAGGAGCCGGCGGCGCTCGAACCGGAGTCGTCGGCCCCCGTCGAGGACGGTGGCCTGTGACCGCCGACGGCCCGGGCGCCGACGTCCAGGGCGCGGTCACCGAGCTCGTGCGGGCGTGGCTGCCCGGCCAGCGCTGGTTCGCCGGCAAGGGACGGGACGCGACGCTCGAGGTCGAACGCCTCGGCGAGCTGAGCGCGAGCCCTCAGGTCACGCTGTGGGTCGCCCGCGCGACGTACGCGGACGGCGATTCCGAGACCTACCAGGTGCCGCTGACCGCCCACGGCGAGCCCGTCGAGCACCTCGAGCACGCGCTGCTCGGCACCGTCGAGACCGCCACGGGCACACGCTGGGTCTACGACGCGCCGCAGGACAAGGACGCCACGGGCGCGTGGCTGATCGGCGTCCGTGACGAGGCGACCGACGGGGTCGTCCGGTTCTCCCGTTACGTCGACGCGGAGGCCATCCCGGTCGACGAACCGAGCCTCGCCATGTCGGGCGAGCAGTCGAACACCTCGTTGGTCTTCGGCGACGCCGCCATCATGAAGGTGTTCCGGCGGCTGCAGCCGGGCGTCAACCCCGACATCGAGATCGGCGGGGAACTCAGCCGTCGCGGCGCGGCCAATGTGCCCGCCCTGCTCGGCTCGGCCGAGGCGGACATCGCCTTCGACGGCGAGCCCGAACCGACGTCGCTGGCGATGGTGCAGGAGTACCTGTCGAGTGGAACCGACGGATGGGTGCTGGCCACGGCCAGCGTCCGCGACCTCATGGCCGAGGCCGACCTGCACGCCGACGAGGCGGGCGGCGACTTCGCCGGCGAGGCGGAGCGGCTGGGCGCCGCGGTGGCGCAGACCCACGCCGACCTGGTCGCCGCCTTCGGCACGCGGGAGGCGTCGGCGGACGAGATGGCCGGGCGGTCGCAGGCCATGCAGGACCGCTTGACGCACGCGCTCGAGATCGTCCCCGAGCTCGGCGAGGTGGCCGACGGCCTGCGAGCCGCGTTCGCCGCCGTCGCGCAGCTCGCCGGTGGGGTGACGCTGCAGCGCATCCACGGTGACCTGCACCTCGGCCAGGTGCTGCGCACATACTCGCGCTGGGTGCTCATCGACTTCGAGGGCGAGCCCATGGCCGCCATCGACGCACGACGGGCGTTCGACTCGGCGCTGCGCGACGTGGCCGGCATGCTGCGCTCCTTCGAGTACGCCGGGCACCACCGGGCCGCCGAGGCGCCGAACGACACGCAGCTGGCCTACCGCGCCAAGGAGTGGTCGACCCGCAACCGGGACGCGTTCTGCGACGGCTACGCCGAGGCGGCCGGTGCCGATCCCCGCGAGCACGCCGTGCTGCTGCGCGCCCTCGAGGCGGAGAAGGCGGTCTACGAAGCGGTGTACGAGAGCCGTAACCGGCCGACGTGGCTCCCCATCCCGCTCGCGACCCTCCGCCGCCTGGCCGGCGACTGACCTGCCGACCGAGCGGCCGACCAGACCATCGACCGATCCCGAGGGACGGAGACCCACCCCATGACCAGCACGTCCACCCCCGCCCGCGAGGAGCTGGACCGGCTCGTCGGCGGCACGCACCACGACCCGCACAGCCTGCTCGGCGCCCACCCGGGGGCGAAGCCCAAGGCGAAGAAGGGGGCGAAGGGCGGGCCGGCCGAGTCGACCGTCATCCGCACCCTGCGCCCCGACGCCTCGTCCGTCGCGGTCGTCATCGGCGACGAGCGCATCGCCATGGACCGTGTGCACGACGGGGGCGTCTTCGAGGCCGTCCTGGACGGACCCGAGACCGACTACCGCCTCGAGGTCACGTACCCGGCCGGGACGTACACCGTCGACGACCCGTACCGCTGGCTGCCCACGCTGGGCGAGATGGACCTCCACCTGATCTCCGAGGGCCGGCACGAGAACCTCTGGGACGTGCTGGGCGCACACGTGCGCAGCTACGACACCCCGGGCGGCAGCGTCAGCGGCACGTCGTTCGCCGTGTGGGCACCGAACGCGCGCGGCGTGCGCGTGACCGGCGACTTCGACTACTGGTCGGCGCGGTCGCTGCCCATGCGCGCCATGGGCTCGAGCGGCGTCTGGGAGCTGTTCGTGCCGGGTGTCGGCGACGGCGCCCGGTACAAGTTCCAGATCCTCGGCGCGGACGGCCAGTGGCGGCAGAAGGCCGACCCGATGGCGTTCGCCACCGAGGAGCCGCCGGCCACGGCGTCCGTCGTCCACACCGCACGGCACGAGTGGAACGACGCCGAATGGATCGAGCGGCGGGCGAGCACCGAGTGGCACAAGGCGCCCATGTCGATCTACGAGGTGCACCTCGGCTCGTGGCGGGTTGGACTCTCCTACCGAGAGCTCGCCGAGCAGCTCGTCGACTACGTGCGCGAGCACGGTTTCACCCATGTCGAGTTCCTGCCCGTGGCCGAACACCCCTTCGGCGGCTCGTGGGGCTATCAGGTGTCGTCGTACTACGCACCGTCCTCCCGCTTCGGTGACCCGGACGATCTCCGGTACCTCATCGACACCCTGCACAACGCCGGCATCGGCGTGATCGTCGACTGGGTGCCCGCGCACTTCCCCAAGGACGAGTTCGCGCTCGGCCGCTTCGACGGCACGCCGCTCTACGAGCACGGCGACCCGCGCCGCGGTGAGCAGCTCGACTGGGGCACCTACGTCTTCGACTTCGGGCGCCGCGAGGTGCGCAACTTCCTCGTCGCCAACGCGCTGTACTGGCTCGAGCAGTTCCACGTCGACGGGCTGCGGGTCGATGCCGTCGCCTCGATGCTCTACCTCGACTACTCCCGTCCCGAGGGCGGCTGGGCACCGAACAAGTTCGGCGGCCGCGAGAACCTCGAGGCGGTCGAGTTCCTGCAGGAGATGAACGCGACGGTCTACAAGCGGGTGCCGGGCGCGGTCACCATCGCCGAGGAGTCGACCTCGTGGCCCGGGGTCACCCGTCCGACGCACCTCGGCGGGCTCGGCTTCGGCTTCAAGTGGGACATGGGCTGGATGCACGACACCCTCGGCTACATCGCCCACGAGCCGATCCACCGCCAGTGGCACCACAACGAGCTGACCTTCTCGATGATGTACGCCTACACCGAGAACTTCGTGATGCCGCTGTCGCACGACGAGGTCGTGCACGGCAAGGGATCGCTGCTCAACAAGATCCCGGGCGACCGCTGGCAGCAGTTCGCAACGCTGCGCTCGATGTACGCCTACATGTGGGCCCACCCGGGCAAGCAGTTGCTCTTCATGGGGCAGGAATTCGCGCAGAGCCGCGAATGGTCCGAGGCGCGCTCGCTCGACTGGGAGCTCTGGGACGACCCGGGCCACCGCGGCGTCGGTCGCCTCATCGGCGACCTCAACCGCGCCTACGTGGACACCGGGGCGTTGTGGAGCCGCGACACGAGCCCCGAGGGCTTCCACTGGATCGACGCGAACGACGCCGCCGGCAACACGTTCTCGTTCCTGCGCTTCGGCGACGACGGTTCGGTCCTGGCGTGCGTCAGCAACTTCTCCCCGGTACCCCACGAGAACTACCGGCTCGGCCTGCCGTTCGCCGGACGCTGGGACGAGATCGTGAACACCGACGCCGACGCCTACTTCGGCTCCGGCGTCGGCAACTTCGGCGCGGTGCACGCCGACGACACGAGCTGGCACGGACAGCCGGCCTCGGCGGTCGTCCGGGTGCCGCCGCTCGGCACGATCTGGCTCCGTCACGCACGCACGACCGACTGACGCCGTCGCGCGAGCGCGAGGCCGCCAGAACGCGTCGTCCAGTTCGCGCATGCGTGAGGTTTGGTCCCGACAAGGGTCCCCGCATCCGGGGTCCTAGGTCCTCCCCACACGGACGTCACACGGCCGTAACCTTCGCTCTGTCGCACTGGGAACGTCCTGTGAGTCGGACGGCCCGGGCGAGGGGAACGCCGGCTCGGCGTGAGCCAGCAGCACCGTGACGATCCGCGGGGGATGTCACGGATGGACGACCGGGGGATCGCGTGCCAGGCCGCGGGGGCGGCGAACGTACGCGAGGTCGATGCTCACGCCGGGCGGCGCCTGACGCCCCGAACGGTCCACAATGGCCGATTCGCGATGTAACAACCCCGAAAGCGCTGTCGATAAACCGCATTTCGGTCGTTCCGGACCTTCGGTTGCGGGCGCAATAGCGCGCACATCACACCGGCCATACGCTCGGCCCATCGTGACTCGAACGCGAGGAGCGATCGGGTGGGGACCACGATGCAGGGCCGGTCCGCACGACGACGAGGGGTTGCGAGCCACTGCCGGAGGTGGGGCCGAGGCAGCCGCCGCACCTCGAACCGTCGTCGTGCGGGCCGCGCCGCAGCGTCTCCCTCCCGCACCGTAGTCGTCGGCACCGCGCACCGGGTCCCCCGTCCGGCCAGCGGTACCGCGCCGCGGTGCGCCGGCTGCCGCTCCCCCGACGGCAGCCGGCGCACCGTCTACGGAGGCCCCGGCGCCCACATGCCAGCACCCCCTGCGGCCACCGGCTGACTCCCTGACCACGCGGGAGCCCTGTGCCGAGACTCGTCCCATGAGCCGCGCAGCGTTCGTCGCCACCGCCGCCGTCGTGATCGCCGGGTGCGGGGGCGTCGCCGTGCTCGCCACCCAGGGCGGTTCGGCGTCGTCACGAGCAGACGGGGTGACCTGGTCGGTGCCCGACCGGACGACCTCCGCCGGCGTGACCGCGACCGTCCGCCCCGACAGCTGGCCCGTCGACCTGACCGCCTGCACCGGGGACGGGCGCGTCCGCTGGCAGATCACCGGCACGGCGCTGACCACGCCGATCGACGTGACCGCCGGCTGCCGCACCCGACAGTCGCTACCGGCGCTGGACGCGTACCGCGTCACGGCGACGACGGACACCGGCACGCGGAGCGCGGACGTCGAGCTGCGCGACCTGCTCGTCGTGTCGGTCGGCGACTCCGTCGCCAGCGGCGAGGGCGACCCCGACTCCCCCGCCGGCTCGGACGACGGGCTGCGCTGGCAGGACGCCCGCTGCCACCGCAGCGCCCTCGCCGGGCCCGCCCAGGCGGCGCTGCGGCTCGAGCGCCGCGACCCGCACACGTCCGTCACGTTCGTCGGCCTGGCGTGCTCGGGCGCGACGATCGACGAGGGCCTCATCGGTCCGTACCGCGGCATCGACGCGGACGGCACCGACGCACCGCTGCCGCCGCAGCTCGACGCGGCGGTCGCGCGCGCGGCCGGCCGTCCGATCGACGCGCTGCTCGTGTCGATCGGCGCCAACGACCTGGGCTTCGGCGCCATCGTGCGCGACTGCGTGCTGCTGCCCGACTGCAGCCGGGGACGCGGCGCGCAGCGGTACGCCGAGGGCGTGCAGCGGGCACCGGCGGGCTTCGTCCGCCTCGATGCGCGCCTGGACGAACTGGCCGGCCGCGGGCTGCTCCGGCACGCGTTCAGCACCGGATACTTCGACGTCGCCACGCGCGACGACGGACAGCTGTGCCCCGGCCCGGACGACGGCCGGTCGCAGGACGGCATCTCCCGCACGGAGTTCGGCTGGACGCACGAGGTCGTGTCCCCGGGGCTGAACGACCTGGTGCGCGACGCCGTGCGCCGGGCGGACGGCGGCGCCGACTGGCACTTCGTCGGCGGCATCGCCGAGGCCTTCGACCGACACGGCTACTGCGCGCAGGACTCGTGGGTGCGGACGGCGTCCCAGTCGCTGCGCGGCCAGCACGACCTGACGGGCTCGTTCCACCCGAACGAGAAGGGCCAGCAGCTCGGCTACGCGGTGCGCATCGAGGCGGCGCTGGCGCCGCTGCTCACGAGCTGACTCAGAACAGCGCCCGGGTCAACCGGCGGCGGGCGGGGCCGACGCGGGGGTCGTCCGGCCCGAGCAGGTCGAAGAACTCGATCAGCCGCTGCCGCAGCCGGTCCCGGTCGTCGCCCGCGACGGCGCTCACCGAGGTGAGCAGCCGGTCGAGCGCGCCGTCGACGTCGTTGGCCGCGAACGACAGGTCGGCGGCGGCCAGTTGCGCGTCGACGTCCGCCGGGGCGGCGTCGGCCTTCGCGGCCGCGTCCCGGTCGACGTTCTCGAGCCGCCGCAGCAGGCGTACCTGACCCAACGCGAGCTGAGCGTCGGCGTTCGCGGGCTCCTGGTCGAGGATGGCCTTGTAGCGCTGCTCGGCGAGGTCGTAGTCGCCCGCTTCGAGCGCGTCCTCCGCGGCGGTGAACCGCGGGTCGTCGGGCACCTCGGGCTCGGCCGCGGACGGCTCGGCGCCCTCGGCCGGCGCGGCGGCGCCGCTCAGCCCCGCCTGCTGGCCGGCCTGCAGCACGGCGGCGATGAACTCGCTCGCCTGGTCGTCGGGGATCGCGCCCTGGAAGCCGGGGACGACCTGACCGCCGATGACCGCGTACACCACCGGCACGGCCTGGGCTTGCAGGGCCTGCACGATGCGTGGTTGGGCGTCGGCGTCGACGCGGCCGAGCACGAGCGCGCCGGCCTGCGCGGTGACCAGCTTCTCGAGGCCCTCGGCCAGCTGGCTGCTCGAGGGCGCGCGCTGCGAGGTGAGCACGAGCAGCACCGGCACCTGGAAGGACCGGTCGAGCACGTCGCTCTGGAAACCGGCCTCGGTGACGTCGAAGGCGTACTGCGCGGCGGTCGGCGCCGGCGCCTGGGCGGCGCGGGCGGCGGCCTCGTTGCGCGCCTTGAGGGCGGCGAGGTCGACGGCGCCGGCCATCGCGGCGGCCGATGCCGGGACGGACTGGGGCTGACCACCGCGTCGCGGTGCACCGGGTCGCATGACACCCAGTTTCCCAGAAGGTCAGCGGCCGGCGACGACCCGGGCGACCAGCTCGGCGAACGCGGGGACGGCCGGGTGGGTGTTGAGCACCGGCCAGGCCAACTGGACGGCGACCCACTCGGCGTCGTCGACGGGCACGAACGCGACTCCGGGATGCGCGTGCTGCACGGCCGTCGACTCGACCGTGACCCCGATGCCCATGCCGCCGGCGATCTCGGTCAGCCACTCGTCGGTGTTGTCGACGGACACGATCGAGCGCGGCCGCCCGTCCGGCGGCCACAGCTCGAGCCGGGTGAGCCCGTACGCCGACGTGACCACCGTGTCGTGCCGCAGATCGCCGAGCAGCACCGACGGCCGGCCGGCGAGCGGGTGGGCGACGGGCAGCGCGGCGACCCGCGGCTCGCGGAACACGAGCTGGGTGACCGCGTCGGAGCGCTCGACGTCGCCGCGGACGACGGACACGTCGGCGGCGCCGCGCGCCAGCCCGCCGTCGACCGCGTCGACCCGGTGCACCTCGAGGGCGACGTCGGGGTTCTCGCTGCGCCATCGCCGCAGCACGTCGCTGGTGTGGCGGCCGAGCGCGGCCCATGCATAACCGAGCCGCAGCGGTCGCACCTGGCCGCTCGCGGCGGCGGCGACCTCGTCCGCGGCCGCCAGCGCCGCAACCGCCGCGCGGTAGGTGCGCACACCCACGTCGGTGAGGGTGACCGAGCGCGTCGTCCGGGTCACGAGCGCCTGTCCGAGCAGGGCTTCCAGCGCGGCCAGCGTGCGGGAGACGGCCGGTTGCGACAGGCCGAGGCGGACGGCGGCACCGGTGAAGCTGCCCTCCTCGGTGACCGCGACGAGCACGCGCAGCTGCCGCAGTTCCAGCCCGTCCGCATTCATGATGCGAGAGCATAAGTCGGCCGCGAAGAACATTTCCGTAGCGCCCCGGGGCCGACCTACCGTCGACCCATGCCCACGACCGCGGACCGCGACGTCACGACCGGCGCCGGCCTGGCCGTCGTCAGCGTGTTCTCGGTGCAGTTCGGCGCCGCGCTCGCGGCGCACCTGTTCGACCGCATCGGCGCGCTCGGCACGGTCGGGCTGCGCCTGGTGGTCGCCGCCGTCGTCCTCACCGCCCTCACCCGCCCGTGGCGATCGATCCGTACCGCAGCCGACCTGCGGGCCGCCCTGGTGTTCGGCGCGGTCTTCACCGGCATGAACACGTCGCTCTACCTCGCCATCGAGCGGTTGCCGCTGGCCACGGTCATCACCCTCGAGTTCCTCGGCCCGCTCTCGGTCGCGGTCGTGACCGCCCGGTCGTGGACGACCCGAGCGTGGGCGCTGCCCGCGCTCGCCGGCGTCGTGTTGCTGGCCGGACGGCTACCCGCGGGTGACGCGCTCGGCATCGCGTTCGCGCTCGGCGCGGCGTGCTGCTGGGCGGGCTACATCGTGCTCAGTGGCCGGCTCGGACGCGAGGGCTCCGGTCTGGCCGGGCTGGCCGTCGGCTGCCTGGCCGGCGCCGTCGTGATGCTGCCGGTGGGTGCCGCCACCGCGGGCACCGCCCTGTGGCGTCCGGAGGTGCTGCTGATCGGCCTCGGGGTCGGCGTGTTGTCCAGCGCCGTGCCGTACTCGCTGGACCTGCTCGCGCTGCGCCGCCTGCCGACCGCGGTCTTCGGCGTGCTCACCAGCCTGAACCCGGGTGTCGCCGCGCTCGCCGGCCTGCTGCTGCTGTCGCAGGTGCCCGGGGCCACGCAGGCGGTGGGCATCGGGCTCGTCATGATCGCGAGCGTCGGCGTCACCCTGACCGCCGGACGGAAACGGGCGGCGCCACCGTTGCCGGTGGCACCGCCCGTCCCTGCGTCGGTTCCCGTGTCCTCGAGCTAGAAGCGCACCGGCTCCCGGTACTCGCCGAACAGCGGGCGGAAGGCGTTGCAGATCTCGCCGAGCGTCGCCTCGGCCCGCACCGCGTCGAGCATGGCGGGCAGGGTGTTGGCGTCGTTCTTCGCGGCCTCGACCATGCGCTCGAGCGCGCTGTCGACGGCGGCCTGGTCACGCTGCGCCCGCCGGGCGATGACGGCCTCGCGCTGCTCGAGTTCGACCTCGTGCGAGACGCGCAGGATCTCGAGCGGCTCGCCGATGTCGCCGGTGAGGGTGTTGACGCCGACGACGCGCTTGTCGCCCTTCTCGAGCGAGATCTGGTACTCGAACGCGGAGTCGGCGATCTCGCCGATGAA
This sequence comes from Jatrophihabitans fulvus, assembly GCF_054781375.1. Taxonomy (NCBI): domain Bacteria; kingdom Bacillati; phylum Actinomycetota; class Actinomycetes; order Jatrophihabitantales; family Jatrophihabitantaceae; genus Jatrophihabitans; species Jatrophihabitans fulvus. The sequence goes on along the minus strand of NZ_BAAGUN010000003.1, from coordinate 145,411 downwards.
CCAGCCCTCCTCGATGCCGCGCAGCAGGCCCGCGGTGATCGTGCCGTCGCCGCCGATGTCCTTGATGCGCTCGAAGATGCGCTCGGCGTCCGCCTCGATCTTGTCGGTGAGCGCCTCGACGTACCACGAGCCGCCGAGCGGGTCGGCGACGTTCAGCACGCCGGTCTCCTCGGCGATCACCTGCTGCGTGCGCAGAGCGATCTGCGCGGCCTTCGCCGACGGCAGGGCGAGCACCTCGTCGAGGGCGTTGGTGTGCAGCGAGTTCGTGCCCGCGAGCACCGCGGCGAGCGCCTCGACCGCGGTGCGGACGATGTTGTTGTCGGGCTGCTGGGCGGTGAGCGAGACGCCCGCGGTCTGCGTGTGGAACCGCAGCCACTGCGCCTTGTCGGTCTTGGCGCCGTAGACGTCGCGCATCCAGCGCGCCCAGATGCGGCGGGCCGCGCGCAGCTTCGCGATCTCCTCGAAGAAGTCGATGTGCGCGTCGAAGAAGAACGACAGGCCGGGCGCGAAACGGTCGACGTCGAGGCCGCGCGACTTGCCGAGCTCGACGTAGCCGAAGCCGTCGGCGAGGGTGAACGCGAGCTCCTGCGCGGCCGTCGCCCCGGCCTCACGGATGTGGTACCCGGAGACCGACAGCGGCTTGTACGCCGGCACGTGCTCGTCGACGTACTCCATGAGGTCGCCGATCAACTTCAGGTGCGGCTCGGGCGGGTAGACCCACTCCTTCTGAGCGATGTACTCCTTGAAGATGTCCGTCTGCAGCGTGCCGTTGAGCTTGCGGGTGTCGGCACCCTGGCGCTCGGCGGCGACCACGTACATGCAGAACAGCGGCACCGCCGGACCGGAGATCGTCATCGAGGTGGTGGTCGCGGCGAGGTCGATGCCGTCGAACAGCACCTCCATGTCGGCCGCCGAGTCGATGGCCACGCCGCAGTGCCCGACCTCGCCGAGCGAGCGCGGGTCGTCCGAGTCACGGCCCATGAGGGTCGGCATGTCGAACGCGACCGACAGGCCGCCACCGCCCTCGGCCAGGATCATCTTGTAGCGCTCGTTGGTCTGCCGCGCGTTGCCGAAGCCCGCGAACTGACGGATCGTCCACGGCTTGCCGCGGTACCCGGTGGCGTGGATGCCGCGCGTGTACGGGAACTCGCCCGGCCAGCCGATGCGCGCCATGCGCTCGTCGGCGTCGGTCGGGCCGTACACCGGCTCGACCTCGACCCCCGACAACGTGGTGAAGTCACGGTCGGCGACCCGGCCGGCCTGCTCGGCGGCCTCGTAGCGCTGCTGCCAGCGCGCTCGTCCGGCGGCGATCTCTTCGGCGTCCATGTCACGACCTTAAGGAGGAGGGAACGGCACGGGATTCGGACTACGTCCGAGAAGTGTTCCCACCGCAACTTACTAGGACGTCCTACTAAATGCACCGTGATCTGGGTAATCGACAGCCGACACCCGGGAAAGTTCACGACGCCGGGGTGACGCGGAGCCATCGGCGCTTTACGGTGATCTCATGGCTTCCCCCCGGCCAGCACCGCGCTCCACCCTGTTCCGCGAGCCCCCCGTGCACCCCGCCGCCCACCCCGCCGCCCACTCCCCCGCCCGCTTCGCCGTCGTCCGCGCCGTCGTCCCCGCCGTTCTCGCCGTCGCGACGCTGGTCGCGTCCGTGCTCGGCCTGACGCTGCACCCGACCGACCGCACGCCGGGACCCGACGTCCCGGTCGCCGCCGCAGCGGGGCCGCCGGCGTACGCGCGGACCGCCCCGCCGGCGCGCGCCGTGCCCGCGCCCGTGCGGCCCGCTACGCCGCGCTCGGCCGCGCCGCCCGCCGCCGTGGCCGCGGGCCGGGTCGTCCGCCCGTCCCACGACCCGGTCGCCCCCGCGACCCCGACCCGGTTCCGCTTCGTCGGTCCCGGCTTTACCGCGACGGCGAACGTGTGCCCGATGTGGGACGCGCTCGCCCTCGACCCGCCCGGCGACCCGGACACGACGGTCTGCTGGGTGCGCAACAACTTCGGCGTCGCGCCGGGCAGCAACACCGCGACGAGCTACGTCCTCGGCCACTCGTTCGCCAACGATCCGGACACCGCCCTGGGCCGGCTCTCGCGCACCGCGAGCGCGCAGCTCGTGAAGGCTCCGACGGTCTACCGCGACGGCGTGCCGACGCGGCCGATCACCGTGCTCGACGGCTCGACGCTGACGCTGTGGACGGCGAACGGCCGGCTCGACTACAAGGTGCGCACCGCGTACGGCGTCCCGAAGCCGCAGTTCGGGCTGGTGCAGAACATCGTCGACGACACCATCGCCAAGCGGGTGCTGCTGGTGACGTGCTCGGTGCACGCCGGCCAGGACCTCGACTACAACGTCATCGTCGACGCGTACCTGTACTCCTCGACGTCCGCCCGACCGTCGACACGGGGCTGACCGACCGCGTCAGTCGGCGAAGTCGCCGGCCGCGACACGCACCCGCCGCAGCACGGTGAACAGTGACTCCAGCTCGTCGTCCGGCATGCTGCCGAGCGCGAACCGCGACGCGTTGAACGTGGCAGTGGCCCGGCGAGCGACGTCGCGGCCCTCGTCGGTGACGACCGCCAGCGTGCCGCGGCCGTCGCGCGGGTTGGGCTCGCGTCGCACCAGGCCCGCGGCCTCGAGCCGGTCGATCACGTTGGTCACCGACGTGGCGTGCACCTGCAGCCGCTCGCCGATCTTCGACAGCGGCAGGGCGCCCGCGCTCGAGTGCACCAGCAGCACCAACGCCTCGTAGCGGCTGAAGGTGATGCCGTGCGGGCGCAGCAGCGCGTCCAGTTCGGCGACGAGGATCTGGTGGGCGCGCATGATCGAGGTGACGGCGCGCATCGAGGCATAGACGCCGGGGTCCTCCCCGGGCCACTGCTTCTGCCACAGTTCCCCGGCGCGTTCGATCGGGTCGAACGGCAGTGGACTCGGCACGGCCCCGAGATTAGGGCATCGCAGGTACGCTCCGGCCACCATGCGAGCCCTCTCCCGCGTTCTCGCGATCGCCCTGCTGACCGTGACGTCCGCGGTGGCCGTGCCGTCCGCCTCGGCCACGCCCGCCGATCCCGCGCTGATCGGCAGCCGCGTCATCGGCCACAGCGTCCAGGGGCGACCCATCGTCGCGTACCACCTCGGCAACCCGCGACTGCGTCCGACGCTGGTGCTCGGCCAGATGCACGGCGACGAGTGGGCGGGAGTCCGCGTCGCCAAGGCGCTGGTGCACGGCCGTCCGATCCGCGGGCTCAACCTCTGGGTCGTCCCCAGCATGAATCCGGACGGGCGGGCCCGCGGCGTGCGGCAGAACGCGCGCGGCGTCGATCTCAACCGCAACTTCTCCTACCGGTGGGCGCGGCTGACCGGCTACAACTACTCCGGCCCGCGGCCGCTGTCCGAGCCCGAGTCGCGCGCGGTGTGGCGGTTCGTGACCACGGTGCGGCCGTACCGCATCGTCTCGCTGCACCAGCCGCTGTACGGCGTCGACTCCGGCGACGGCGGCGCCCGCGACCCCGCGTTCCACAACCGGCTCGCCCGCAACCTCGCCCTGCCCGTGAAGCGGTTCGTGTGCTGGAGCGAGTGCCACGGCTCGCTCACCCGCACCGTCAGCGCGCGCAGGCTGGGCATCGCCATCACCGTCGAGTTCGGCGCGCGGCCGTCCGGGTCGAGGCTCGCCGCGGCGCCCGGCGCGATCGTCCGGGCCATGGGCGGACGCTTCGGCTGAAGCCGTCCGGCCGCCGCGCGGGTAGCGTCCATCGCATGACCGACGCTCTTGACCGGCTGGACCTGCTCGATCTCGACGACGACCTCGACGGGGACGACCGCCTGCTGCGCGACACCGTCCGCAAGTTCGCCGACGACCGGTTGCGGCCGAACATCCGGCAGTGGTTCGAGGACGGCACCCTGCCCGCGCGCGAGCTCGCACAGGAGTTCGGCGCGCTCGGCGTCCTCGGCATGCATCTGGAGGGTTACGGGTGCGCCGGCGCCAAGGCCTCGCAGTACGGCATCGCATGCGCCGAGATCGAGGCGATCGACAGCGGGTTGCGCTCGCTGGTGTCGGTGCAGGGGTCACTGGCGATGTACGCGATCCACGCCTACGGCAGCGAGGAGCAGAAGCAGCGCTGGCTGCCCGGCATGGCCAAGGGCGAGCTCATCGGCTGCTTCGGCCTCACCGAGCCCGACGCCGGCTCCGACCCCGGCTCGATGCGCACGAACGCCAAGCGCGACGGCGACGACTGGATCCTCAACGGCTCGAAGATGTGGATCACGAACGGCTCGCTCGCCGACGTCGCCGTGGTGTGGGCGCGCACCGAGGAGGGCGTCCGCGGCTTCCTCGTCGAGAAGGGCATGCCGGGCTTCACCAGCCAGAACGTGCACCACAAGATCTCGCTCCGCGCGTCGGTGACGTCGGAGCTGGCGTTCGACGACGTGCGGGTCCCGGAGTCCAACCGACTCGACGTCGAGGGGCTGCGCGGTCCGCTCGGCTGCCTCACCGAGGCGCGCTACGGCATCGTCTGGGGCGTCACCGGCGCGGCGCGCGACGCGCTGGCCTCGGCGCTCGACTACGCCGGCGAGCGCACCCAGTTCGGCAAGCCGATCGCCGGCTTCCAGCTCACGCAGAAGAAGTTCGCCGACCTCGCGGTGTCGGTGCAGCAGATGCAGTTGACCGCCCGCCGCATCGGCGAGCTGAAGGACGCCGGACGGGTGCGCCCCCACCACATCAGCTTTGGCAAGTTCGCCAACGTGCGCGGTGCGCTCGACGTCTGTCGCGAGGCCCGCTCGATCCTCGGCGGCAGCGGCATCACCACCGAGTACCCCGTGCTGCGCCACGCCGTGAACCTCGAGACCGTCTACACCTACGAGGGCACCCACGAGGTGCACACGCTGGTGCTGGGCCAGAAGCTGACCGGGCTCGACGCCTTCCGCTGACATCGTCCGCCGGTCACCGGGTGACGGCGGCCGCCTCCGCCCGCAGCACCCGCAGCACCGTCCGGACGATGCGCCGTTGCGCGCGGTCGTGCCGGTACAGCGCCTCGACGGTGCGTCCGGCGCGCAGTCCGCGCACCGGTCGCAGCACGAATCGCGACCCGTCCCGGTCGTCCGCGGCGTAGCGGGGCACGAGCGCGAGACCGTGACCCGCGGCCACCATCGCCTCGGTGACGTGGAAGTCGTTGATGCGGTGCCGCACGTCGAAGGGCCGTCCGGCCCGGCCCTCGAGTTCGCGCAGCACGTTCACGATCGGGAAGCCGTCCTGCACCGTGATCCAGCGCTCGTCCGCGAGGTCGGCGGGCGTCAGTTCGTCGCGCGCGGCGAGCGGGTGTCCCACCGGGAGCGCGACGTCGAGCGGTTCGTGCAGCAGCGTCGTCACGCCGACGCCCTCGACCTGCCACGGCGCGCTGCGCCGCGGGCGGTGCCCGATCACGATGTCGGCGTGGGCGGTGACGGCCGGGAACTCGTCCTGGGCGACGTCGTACTCGGCGCACTCGACGGTGATGCCCTCGTGCTCGGCCGCGATGCGCGCGAGCACCGGCGGGAAGAACAACTCCCCCGCGCTCTGGAAGGCCGACACCCGGACCGTCCCGGTCGGCCTGCTGACGTACTCGTCGCACACGGAGCGGGCCCGCTCGACCGCGACGGCGACGTCGCCCGCGGCGGCGGCCAGCGCCCGTCCGGCCGGAGTCGGTCGCAACCCGCGACCGTCCTTCTCGACGAGCGCGGTGCCCGCGGACCGTTCGGCGGCCCGCAACTGTTGCGACACGGCGGACGGGGTGCAGTGCAGCACCTGCGCCGCGGCGGTGACGCTGCCGGTGCCGACGACCTCGCGCACGACCTCGAGCTGCCGAAAGTCCATGTAGCAACGCTACAACGTCGATGCAGAAGTATTCGCTGGTCCTGAAGAGCCGGCCGGGCGGACCATCGAGGGCGTGACCACCCGCGACCGCCTGCTGGCCCTGCTCGTCGCCGCGACCTGGGGCGTGAACTTCCCCGCCACGCACTACGCGCTCGAGCAATTCCCGCCGTTCCTGCTGGTGGCCGTCCGCTTCGCCCTCATCGCCGTGCCCACGGTGCTGTTCGTCCCCCGGCCGGCCGTGCAGTGGTGCTGGCTGCTCGGGTACGGCACCGGATTCGGAGTGCTGCAGTTCGCGTTCCTCTACCTCGGCATGGCGAACGGCATGCCGAGCGGCCTGGCTTCGCTGGTGCTGCAGAGCTCGGCCCCGTTCACGGTGGTTCTCGGCGCCCTGCTGCTGCGCGAGCGGGTGTCGGGCCGGCAGGCACTCGGCATCGCGGTGGCCCTGTGCGGCCTGGGCGTCATCGCCGTCCACCGCTCGACCGGCGGGTCGGCAGCCCTCGTTCCCGTGCTCCTGACCATCGCGGGCGGGTTCGGCTGGGCGCTGGGGAACCTGGCCAACCGGCAGGCGCGCAGCGACAGCCCGCTGCGCCTGACGCTGTGGATGTCGATCGTCCCGCCGCTGCCGATGCTGGCGCTGTCGTTCGCGGTCGAGGGACCGCACGAGATCTCCCGGTCGATCACCGGACTCGCGCACCCGGCGGCGATCCCCGCCGTGCTCGGGTTGCTGTACATCGTGCTCGTCGCGACCATCGTCGGGTCGGGCATCTGGACGACCCTCATGGCCCGCAACCCGGCCGGGGTCGTGGCGCCGTTCTCGATGGCCGTGCCGGCGGTGGGTCTGGTCGCGTCCTGGGCGATGCTGGGCGAGACCGTCGACGCCGTCGAGGCCGTCGGCGCGGTGGTCGTCGTCGTCGGCATCCTGCTCGCGGCACGGTCCGGGCGGCGGACGCGGCGCCGGAGGGACTACTCGATGACGGCAGAGCGGGAGAGCCGGACCTCCTCGATGTCGAGCGCGGCCTGCACCTGACGCAGCACGATGTCGTCGATCTGCTGCTCGTCCCGCAGCTGGATGAGCGTGGCCCGCTTGTGCGCCAGGACGGCCAGCTGCAGCGCCGTGTACTGGTCGTCGTGCTGCACGATCGGGTCGTCGGACGCGCCGTCGGCCGCGAGCAGCTTGCGCCGCTTGTCCATCTCGTGCCGCACCCGCTCGACCACCCGCTCCGCGCTGCCGAGCTCGGCGGCGAGATCGTCCAGCGCCTCGTAGGCGGCGTCGGACGTCTGCGTCCGCGCCAGTCTGAGCTCCTCGGCGACCGAGCCGTCCTCGGGCAGTCGCGCGAAACGGACGACCGCCGGCAGCACGAGGGCCTGCAGCAGCGTCAGCACGATGACACCGGACGTGGTGACGATGATCAGGTCGCGGCCGGGGAACGGCTGACCGTTGTCGAGTTCGCGCGGAATGGCGAGCGCGGCGGCGAGCGACACGGCGCCCCGGAACCCGGCGATCGCGTTGACGGTGCGCTGGCGCGCGCCGACCCGGCGCAGGCGCTGCTGCGGGCGTCGGTCGAGCGCGCGCACGATGTAGGGCGTCGTGTACAGCCAGGCCCAGCGGACGCCGATCACGACGCCGGTGACCGCGAAGATGTAGGCGAACGCCTCCCCCGTCGAGGAACTCGTCAGGTTGTGCGCCGCCGTGACGGCCTCGAGCCCGACGAGCACGAACAGCGCGCTGCTGAGCACCGTGGTGGCGAGCACCCAGAACCCGCTCATCTGCTGGCGGGCGGCGGCACCGGTGATGCGGGGGGCGAGCTGACTCATCATGAGCCCGCACAGCACCACTGCCAGCACCCCCGACGCGTGGACGGACTCGGCGAGCAGGAACGCCGAGAACGGCGTCACGAGGATCGCGATGTTCTCGAGCACCGGGTCCTCGAGGCGCTTGCGCAGCTGCCAGCTGAGCCACGCGACGATCGCGCCCGCGAGGGCGCCGCCGCCGTAGGAGACGACGAACAACCACGACACGTGCAGGGTGTCGAGGGTCTCGGTGCCGACAGTGACGCCGACCGCGAGACCGTAGACGACGAGCGCGGTGCCGTCGTTGATGAGGCTCTCCGCGCGCAGCACCGTCACCGTGCGCCGCGGCAGCGCCCGGGCCAGCACGCCGACCGCCGTCGCGTCGGTGGGCGCGACGGCGGCACCGAGAACCCAGGCCGGTCCCCACGGCAGACCGAGGGCGTGGGCGACGGCGGCGACCGCGCCCGCCGTCGCGACGACGAGGGCGGTGCTGGCGAGGACCACCGCGCGCAGGTTGTTGCGGATCTCCCGCAGCGAGGTCGTCAGGCTCTCCCAGTACAGCAGCGCCGGCAGGAACAGCAGCAGGACGACCTCGGGCGGCAGCTCGGCCTTGCGGAACTCGGGCACGAGCCCGGCGGCGGCACCGATCGCCAGCAGCACCAGCGCGGGCGCGATCGGGAACCGCTTCGCGAGCAGACCGCCCACCAGCAGGGCGACGCCCAGCAGGACCACCATTTCGAGACCCAGCACGCTCTACGTCCTCACACCGGCGACCAATGCTCCTCGCACATTCTTGCTGCCGGACGCAACGTGCGGGGCCGGGTCGCTCAATTCCGCGTCGGTCAGCGCAGCGGGTCGGACTGCCCGAGCACCCACAGCGCCAGGCCGTACAGGTGATGACGCCGGGCGAGGTCGACCCGCAGGTTCCACGACCGCCGGTCGGACCACCACAGCGTGGAGCCGTCCGCCAGACGCGCGGTCCACTCGCCGCGCCGGGTGTCGAACCGCGCGCGGTGGCCCGCGAGCGCGCGGGCGCGCGCGACCGACAACTGGACGTTCGCGTGGGGGCGCCACGCATAGCCGTACCCGGCGACACCGAGTTCGAGCTTGCGGCGCGGCACGTCCTTGACCGCGGCGGCGATGCCCGCCCACTGCCATCCGAGACCGCCGATCGGGCCGGGCGTGTCCTCCCACGGACCGTGCTGGTCGTACGCCATGAGCGTCACCCGGTCGACGACGCGCGAGAGCGCCGGCAGGTCGTAGCCGCTCGCCCGGTAGCCGGCGCGGGTGGTCGAGTTCGAGATCGCGATCGACAGGCTCGCCCGTCGCGGCAGTGCCGCGGCGAGGGCGCGGACGAAGGCGGTCAGACCCGCCGTGTCGCGGCGCGTCAGGGCCTCGAGGTCGACGCCGATGCCGTCCCACCCACGGTGGGTGACGTCGTACACGAGCGACCGGATCACGGTGGCCCGGTGCCGGGCACTCGACAGCAGACGGTGGGCGACAGGCTCCGAGAAGTCCCCGACCGCGTCGCTGAAGTTGCTGACGAGCAGCTCGGCACGCAGGTGCCGCCGGTGCGCACGCACCCGCTGCCGCTCGGCACCGGCGTCCGGACGGCCGACGCTCGCGCCGTCGCCGGCGACGACCACGCCGTCGACACCGACGATCGCGATCGCCTTCGCGCTCCGGTCGATGAGGGACGGCGAATCTCCCCCGAGCTGGAACGCCGTCACCGGGAGCCGCGGCGCGGTGGCGTCCGCGGGCATGCCGATCGTCGCGGCGACGGTCGCTGCCATCGCGAGGACGGCGGCACGGCGGGCGATGCGCATGGGCGGAGCCTAGGGCCGCTCAGGCCGCGCGGGCGAGCCGCCTCAGCTGGCCGGCGAGGTACGGACGGGCCCGCCGCTGGCCGCCCCGGCGCGCGATCGCGTCCTCGAGCGCACGCAGGCGTCCGACGATCCTCGCGACGTCGGGGTCCCACCCACGGCGCCGGCACTCCTCGACCCAGTGCGCAAGGGGGACGTGCCCGCGCTCGCCGTTGCAGCGGCGGCAGGCGGCGACCTCGTTCTCGGCCCACGACGGACCACCCTTCACCCGCGGCACGAGATGCTCGGTGGTCGGTCGGACGAGATCGCCGAACGCACGTCCGCACCAGACGCAGGTGGCGCCGTCACGCGTCAGCGCGGCGTCCAGTCGCGCGGCCCGTGAGGGCTGGGCCGGGTGGACGGCGGTCACGCCAACCCACGGTAATCCGCGATCCGGCCGGTTGCGACGCGGCCGCGGTTCGGTCACGACCGGGCTGCGACGGCCCCACCCGTCCGCCCGTCGGGCGAGAGTCGGCACGTGGAGTCGTCGGGGCGGCGTCCGAGAGCGCGGCGGGTCGTGCGTCGCGCGCTCGTCCTCGTCGCGGTGGTGATCGTCGGCGTGGTGGCCGTGTTCGCGGTCGACCTGTGGCGGCTCGGACGTCTGGCCGACGACAACGAGCGTGGCGCCCGGGCCGACCTGGACACGGCCGTCAGCGACTTCGTCGAGGCCGTCCGCGGTGCGTTGCAACGAGGCCCGGTGACTCCCGCCGCACTGACCGCCCTGCGCGGCGGCGGCCGGGTGCGACCGGGCGTCGGACAGGTCGACGTGCGGGCGGACGGGCAGACCGTCGTGCTGACGTTTCGAGCCCTCTCCGTCCGCGGTGGCGGATGGACCGAGGTGTCCGACGTCCGGTGCGCCCGTGCGACCTCCCGTGTGAACCCGGCCGGCCGGGTGACGGGCCAGGTCGACGACCTCGACTGCGCGTCGCTGCCGACCGACGTCCGCCCGACCCCGACCATTGCCCTGGACCGGTGACCTTCGAGATTTTTGCGCACTATCACGCAAATCAAGCCCTGGCGTTCGGAACGCGAATCGAATAAAATCGAATACGTGACGGTGATCGAGCTGCGTCCCTCGGTGGTACCCGAGGTGTTGGACGTGCTCGAACAGCACCGCACGCTGCGCGCCCAGCTCGACGCTATCGACGTCGAGCACCTCGCTTCGTTGATCATGGATCCCGACCCGTACCGCAACGGGGTGCCGGCGCTGGACAAGGAGTTCATCGTCGAGGACGTCGCGCTCGCTCTCGGGGTCGCCTCGTCCACCGCGGCGCGCAAGCTGCACTACGCCGAGACGGTGGTGCTGCGCTTTCCCGAGACGCTGGCCGCGATGCATGCCGGGCGGTTGAACTGCACCTACACCGACCGGTTGATCGAGCTGACCGGGCACCTGTCCGACGAACAGGCCGCCGCTGTCGAGGCCGCGGTGCTGCCGGGCGTGGAGCAGCAGACCGTTCCCCAGTTCAAGCGGGCTGTTGCCCGCGCCGTCGCGAGAATCGCTCCGGTCGAGGACGAGCAGCGCCGCGAACGCGGCGAGGCCGACCGCCGCGTCGCGTTCACCCCGCAGAACGACGCCACCGGTGAGCTGTGGGCGTTGCTGCCCATCGAGCAGCTCACCGCCATCGAATCCCTCGTCACCCAGCACGCGAAGACTCTCGGCGAGCAGGACCGCGCCGCCCACCGCCTCGAATGCCCCGACTGTGCCGACGCCTCCCCCGCCGAGTTCGGGGCCTGTGGGGTCGAGCTGCGCACCCTCGACCAGCGGCGGGCCGACGCGCTGTGCGCCCTCGTTCGCGGCGAGATCGGCGGGCTGTGCCCGAAGGTGAACGTCACCGTCTCGCTCGCCACCCTGCTCGAGCTGTCCGACGCCCCCGGCGAGCTGGAGGGCCACGGCCCGATCCCCGCCGCGGTCGCCCGCGCGATCGCCCTCGACCCCACCGGCTCGTGGCGCCGGTTGGTGACCGACGAGTGCGGCCGACTGGTCGACGTCACCTCCACGACCTACCGACCGCCGCGCCCCATGGCAAGGTTCGTCGAACTACGAGACCGCACCTGCAGATTCCCCACCTGCAACCGCAACGCCGCCAGCTGCGAACTGGACCACGTCCGTCCCTGGCCCGCCGGACCCACCGCCCCACGCAACCTCATCCCGCTGTGCAGCCGACACCACCACCTCAAACACGACGCCCGCTGGCACGTCCAACGCCAACGCGACGGCACCGTCCACTGGACCAGCCCCACCGGCAAGACCTACGACCGCCCACCCGAACCACCCCTGGTCACCTAGACCACCCCACCGACCCATACGACGAACGACCCGTACGCGAGCAGCCTCGTGCTGCCCGCGCACGGGTCGTTGTCGTCTCGTGCTGGACTCGACTTCGCGGTGCCGTCACGCTTCCCGCATGCGGAGGGGCAGGCGGACGGTCGTGCTCGCGCTGTCCTGTCTGCTCGCGGGCACGGCCGCGACGGCGTGCGGCTCGGACGGGCCGCCCGCCGAGTCCGGACGATCCACCCGTGTCCCGTTCGACGGTCCGCTCTTCGTCGCGAAGCCCGCATCGGCTCAAAAACCGTGGACGGGTGCCGCCGGCACCGTCGTGCAGTGCACCGGTCGGGTCGCGCCGGGCTCGGGCGTCAACACGGCACCGTTCCGCGAGGGCTCGGTCGGCGACACGCCCGAACGCGCCTTCGCCGATTCCGGCTTCACCGGGTCGGTGTCGACCTCGTTGCTGCGGCTCGAACGGCGGGACGGCGACCGTGCCCTCTTCACCTCGGTGTACGGCGGCAAGGTCGTCCAGGCCCTCGTCGCCCGGTACGGCCCCGCCGTCGACGGCACCGGACGGGACAGCAGCGGCCGGGGCTGGTGGCCGGAGTCGTGGGCTTCCTGCGACCTGTCCGAGTGGCCCGCGATGATCTCGGACGCCTCGCACGTCAACGTCTGGACCGACCGCGACGGACGTCGCGTCGACACCCGCAGAGTCATCTCGTGGGTCGTCGATGACGACGACGACAAGTGCCTCGGTGACGACACGGTCGAGGTGGGGAAACGCAGGTTCGTGCGTGCACCCTTCGACGGCACGCGTCAGTACTTCCGCGAGCCGTTCCGGACCGGGATGCCGCTACCGTCCGACGCCCGTGACACCGGCTGGTCGTTGGACGGCGTGCGGTTGTGGCTCTCGTCGTCCCGTCCGCGCGCATATCTCGGCAGAGACGCGTCCGACGTGGAGTTCTGGCCCGAACTGGTCGAACCGGTCGGGTGCGGGTGACTCAACCACCGAGGATGCGGCTGATCTCGGTGTAACCGCGGTCGCGCGCGTGCTGCAGCGCGGTGATGCCCTGGCTGTCGGCGATCGAGGTGTCGACCCCGGCGTCGACGAGGATGCGGACGACCTGCTGGTGCCGCGGGCCACCGTCGCCGAGGATCACCGCTTCGAGCAGCGCGGTCCAGCCGGAGTCGTTGACGTGGTCGAGGTCGACGTCCGTACGCACCACCCGGCGGATGTACTCGACGTGGCCGCGCTCGGCGGCGGGAATGGGCGACAGCCCACCGAACCGGTTGCGAATCGTCAGGTCGGGGTTCGCGGGCAGCAACGTCTCGAGCATGCGGACGCTGCCGGTGACACCGGTGACCAGCCACGGGGTGTCGTGGCGGTAGTCGAGCGCATCCGGGTCGGCACCGGCGGCCACGAGAACGCGCGCCACCGCCACGCGGTCGAACGTCGCCGCGACGAGCAGCGGCGTCTGTTGCAGGTCGTTGCGTGTCTCGGTTTGCGCGCCTGCGCGCAAAGCCGTGCGGGCGGCCCGGACGTCGCCCGATTCAGCAGCGGCGAGCAGGTGCGCGTTCGCCTTGCGGCGCTGCTCGGGCGTGACCGGGCGTGAAGTCGAGGTCGACGTGGACGGCGACACCGATGAGGCCGACGGCGCACTGGACGTCGGCGTCGGGCGGGACGGTGTCGGGCGGGACGGTGTCGTCATCTCGGGCTCCGGTTCGGACGTCGTACAGGCGGCACAGGCGATCACGACAGCGGCCGCGGCCACCAGGCGCCTCATTGCGCGTCCTGGGCGGCGAGCGTGGTGGCGGCATGCGCCCGCGCCAGCCGTCCGGCGCGGCGGGCGTCGCCCGCGGCGATCGCCTCGACCAGCGCGCGGTGCTCGGCGTGGATCGGCGCCGGTTCGGCGTGCTGCCGCATCAGCCACGCGATGCGGGGGCCGAGGGTGGCGGCGAGTTCCGCGGCGATGTACCCCTCGCCCGCCCGGACGAGCGCCTCGTGGAAGGCGGCGTTGGCCGCCACGGCGGCGCCGGGTCGGCCCCGCGCGAGCGCTCGCTCGGTGACCGCGATCGCCGCCTCGAGCACGGCGAGCCGGGCCGCGTCGCGCGAGCGCGCGAGCCGCATGACGATCAGCCTCTCGAGCTCGCGGTTGGCCTCGACCAGCTCCGCGACCTCGGCGTCGGAGTACCTGCGGACGCTCACCCCGCCCGTCGTGCGCACGGAGGCGAACCCCTCGGCGACGAGCTGACGCAGCGCCTCCCGCACGGGCACACGCGAGACGTCGAGCTCGGCGGCCAACGTCCGCTCGACCAGGCGGTCGCCCGGCGCCCAGACGCCGGACACGATCCGTCCGCGAATGGCGGCCGCTGTCTCGTCGACCGTGTCCGACACCTTTGGCATACCAAACGCTACCATCGCGCCATGACCGCTCTCACCGTCGCGAACGTCCGGCTCGGCGACGGCAGCGCCGTCGACATCCACGTCGACGGCGACACCATCCGCAGCGTGGTGCCGACCGGCGGTCCGGTCGACGGCAACCGTGTCGACGGCCGCGGCCGCCTCGCCCTGCCCGGGTTCGTCAACGCGCACGCCCACGTCGACAAGAGCTGGTGGGGCCGTCCGTGGGTGTCGTACGGCGGCGAGCAGACGACGCAGGGCCGCATCGCGCACGAACGCGCGCACCGCGACGAGCTGGGCATCCCGAGCGAGCGGACGACGACGGCCGTGCTGCGCGAGTTCCTGCGCCACGGCACCACCGCGGTGCGCAGCCACGTCGACGTCGACCTGGGCGTCGGGCTGCGGGGCATCGACCACGTGCGCGCCGCGGTCGAGGGCCTCGGCGGCGCGGTGCAGGTCGACATCGTCGCCTTCCCGCAGGACGGCGTGCTGCGCCGTCCGGGCGTGATCGACCTGCTCGAGCAGGCGGCGGCGCGGGGCGTGACCCACATCGGCGGTCTCGACCCCGCCGGTATCGACCGCGATCCGGTCGGCCAGCTCGACGCACTGTTCGCGATCGCCGAGCGGCACGACGTCGGTCTCGACCTGCACCTGCACGACGGCGGCGAGCTGGGCGCGTTCCAGATCGAGCTGATCGTCGAGCGCACCCGGCGCCACGGTCGAGGGGGCCGGGTCACCGTCTCGCACGGCTTCGCGCTCGGGGAGGTCCCGGCCGCCCGTCAGAACGCACTCGTCGCCGAACTCGCGGACGCCGGCATCAGCTGGGCCACGGTCGCTCCCGTCCGCACCGCCCCCCTGCCGTGGCGGACGATGCGGGACAACGGCGTCGGCATCGGCCTCGGCACCGACGGCATCCGCGACCTCTGGTCGCCCTACGGCGACGGCGACCTGCTGGGCGTGGCGCGCACGTTCGCGCAGCTGCACGGCCTGCGCCACGACGACGACCTCGCTTTCGCCGTCGAGCTCGCCACGTCGCGCGGCGCGGCCTTCGTCGGACGGACGACCCACGACATCGTCGCCGGCGCGCGCGCCGACATCGTGCTCGTCGACGCCGAGAACGTGCCGGACGCGCTCGTGCGGGTGCCGCGTCGCGAGGTCGTCGTGGCGGGCGGGCGGCTCGTCGTCGTTGACGGCGATCTAGTGATCTGAGCGCATCCGCGCAAATTGGTCGCGCTGCGCGGTCGGCAGTACCGCGTGCACACCCCACGTGCCGTTGGCGACCTGCGTGACCCGCACGTCGACGCAGCTCGACGCCAGCGCCAACGCCGTCGCCCGGGACAACCCGCTCAGGTGCTCGAGCCAATCGAGCATGGCGGCGAGCGCGTCCCCGGTGGCGACGTTCAGGTCGGCGTCGAAGCC
Source organism: Jatrophihabitans fulvus (assembly GCF_054781375.1). Lineage (NCBI taxonomy): Bacteria > Bacillati > Actinomycetota > Actinomycetes > Jatrophihabitantales > Jatrophihabitantaceae > Jatrophihabitans > Jatrophihabitans fulvus. The sequence continues at coordinate 129,820 of NZ_BAAGUN010000003.1, read as the reverse complement.
GAAGGTGACCGCTCCCGCCGGCGTCTCGGCGTGCACCCCGTCGACGGGGGCCGCGTCGAGCAGGTCGACCGTGAGGGTCGTCGTCATGCCGGTCTCGATCGCCGTGCCGGCGATCTCGCCGTCGCCCTGGGCGGCGTGCCCGTCGCCGACGAACAGACACGCGTCGGGAACGGTGACGGGCAGGTACAGCGTCGAACCCGCGACCAGTTCCCGGCAGTCGATGTTGCCTCCGCCGCGGGCACGCGGCGGGACGGTCGAGTGCTCGCCGTCGGCGTCCGGCGGCATGCCGACGACGCCGAGGAACGGCCGCACGGGCACCCGGATCCCGTGAGAGCTCACGGCCTCGCGCTCGTCGATGTCCCAGTGCACCGTCACCGGGTCGACGGCCGCGGTGCCGAGGCGGCGGTGCGGCTCGGTGTCACGCCCGCCCGTCCGGGTGAAGCCGCGACGGTCCGGGACGAGTTTCTCGAACGTCACGGCGAGGACCTGCCCCGGCCGCGCGCCCGCCACCGCGATCGGCCCGGCGAGGCAGTGCCCACGCGGGTCGGGCAGCAACTGCGAACCGTCCGGCAACCCGCCGGCACAGTCGAGCGTGCGCACCGTCGCACGGTCGCCGGGCTGCAGGGTGACGACGGGCGGACGGCACACGAGCACGTCGCACACCGTGTCCGGACGAGGTTCGAGTCGGTGGTCGGGCACGGGCAGGTCCTACCCGGTTGGCCCCCGCGTCATGAGCACGACGGCCCGCTCGGGGTCGTGGCGGCGGACGTCGACGAGCGAGAACGGCGACCGCAGGCCCGCGAGCGCCTCGACCTGCCGGTCGCCCGCCACCTGCAGCAGCAACGGCGCACCCGGGGCGGTGTGGTCGGCCGCCACCCGCAGGCAGGTGCGCACGACGTCGAGCCCGTCCGGACCGCCGTCGATCGCCAGCACCGGGTCCGCGGGCCACTGCGCCACCTCGCGTGACGGAAGGTAGGGCGGGTCGGCGATCACGAGCGGGAAGCGCTCGTCCGGATGCAGGGCGTCGAACAACGAGGCCTCGCGCACCCGCACCCGCTCGGCCATCCCGGCCGCCGACGCGTTGGTGCGCGCGAACCGCGCCGCGACGGGCGAGACCTCGACCTGGACGAGTTCGCGCCCGCTGAGCACCGCGGCCGCCAGCCCGATGTGCCCTGCTCCCGCGCACAGTTCCAGCAGCGGGCCGGCACCCGCCCCGCCGGCGAGCTCGGCGGCCCACTCGCTCTGCAGCAACGTCCACGGGCGGGGCTCGAGCACCCGCTCGTCGTAGGCGAGCGTGAGCGGTCCGAACACGCACGTGGTCACGACGGCACCGAACCGGTCTCGCGGCGACGGCGGATCTTGTGGCTGCCGTCGCACAGCGGCTTGGTGGCCGAGCGTCCGCACCGGCACAGGGCCACCGTCCGACCGGTCGCGAGTTGCTCCCCGTCCACCCCGTCGACGACGAAGTCACCGCGCACGACCAGCGGCCCGTCCGGGTAGGCGGTGATGCGTGCGCCGGTCACGCCGCCACCGCAGCCGTCCGAGGACGCAGCGAGGTGCGGCCGTCGGCCCAGGCCGCGAGCACCTCGCGCGCAAAGCGGCCGTCGACGTGGAGACACGCCGCGGCACCGAACGCGATGTCGTCGCTCAGCTCGGGCTCGTCGTCGGCGAGGCCCTCGCACAGGTCGTACGCCGCCACCTGCTCGTGCAGCGCGTCCGCGGTCACGTGCGCGTCGTAGAAGGCGCACGCCCGGTCGTTCTGCCCGAGCCTGCGCAGCCCCTGCGCATACCGGCGGCACGGTGCGGACGAGGTCATCTCGTACGCGGCCAGGTGGCCCACGAGGGCCCCCCGCAGGTCGCGGCGCAGCCCGAACAGCGACATGACGTTGCCGACCGCGAGCGTGATGCCCGGGACGTCGTCGACGTATGCGCCGTAGGTGTCGTCGAGACCCAACTCGCGTAGCAGGTCGCGGTACAGCTGCGAGTGCATCTGCGCGAGATCGCCCCCGCCGTACTCGTCGATCTGGATCTCCATGAGCGCCGCTTTCGCCCGCCCGGCGAGCCGGGGCACGGCCCACGTGTGGGGGTCGGCCTCCTTGAGCTGGTAGATCGAGCGGTGACGCGCGAACTCGAGCACCTGGTGCAGCTCGGCCTCGCGCTGCACGAAACGGGCGACGGACGGGCTGTCGTCGGCCGCGACGATGCGCTGCAACCGGTCGGCGAGCCGGCGACCGTCCTCGGGAACCGCCACGTCACGGCGCAGCGCGTCGAGCACGACGTCCTCGAGCTCACGCCGCAGCCCGATCACCGAGGGCTCCCACTCCCATCGGTCGGGCACGTCGTCGAACCCGCGGTAGTGCAGCTCGAAACATGCCCAGAGCGCGATCTGCACGTCGTCGTCGGCCAGCGGGTCGGCAGGCGCATCGACGTGGTGCGGCACCCGTGCGGGTGTCTGCGTGGCGAGGGCGGTGAACAACTGCTGCGACAGCGGGCCTCGGGCTGGAGGCAGGCGCATGGTCATCCTTCGTCGGACCGGGCGCGTGACTGCACCTGCTCTGCCGGTACCCCGACACCCCCGCCGCCAAACCCTCACGGTCGAGGTATCGACCCGCGGCCCCGGCGGGTTGCACGGGGGTGCAGACTCGTTGACACCGCACGTATCCCAGCCGCGTGCGGGTCCGTGAGGGTTCAACCGGCAGCCCCCCGTCCTCCGACCGTCGGTCGGGCCCGGGAGTGATCTGTGTCGTTGGACGCCGCCGCTGCTGCCGACCTCGCGCGACGGTTCGTCGCGCTGAACGCGCAACTGCCCGACCAGGGGATGCCGGCGACGCTGGAGCGCGTCGCCTCCCTCGCCGTCGAGACCGTGCCCGGGTGCCGCTGGGCGGATGTCTCGTCGTGGTCGTCCGACTCCGCCGCCCGCACCCTCGCGAGTTCGGGCGGCGTCGCGCAGGAACTCGTCGCGCTGCAGGCCGCGCTGCGCCAGGGCCCGTCACCGTCCGCCGCGTCGCGCAGCGAGACGATGGTCCTGCCCGACGTCCGCACCGCCCGGCGGTGGAACGAGCTGGCCCGCCGTGTCGCGGCGGAGACACCGGTGCGGGCCATGGTGTCCGTGCCGCTGCAGGGCGGGCCGGCAGGCGCCGTCCTCGGCCTGGCCGGCGACCGGCCTGACGCCTTCACGGTCGGCGCGGGAGGCGCGGCGGAACTGTTCGCCTCTCACACGACCGTCGTGCTCATGAACGGCACGCACGCGAGCAAGGCCACGAACCTGCGGCGCGCGCTCGAGACGGCGCGCCACATCAGCATGGCGGTCGGCATCCTCAGGACCGTGCACCGGGTGGACGAGGCCGCCGCCTTCGGCATGCTGCGCGAACGCAGCCAGGCGCTGCACCGCAAGCTGTTCGACGTGGCCGACACGGTCAACCGGACCGGCGCCCTGCCCGAGGAGTGAGCGCGCTCAGGCGGAGCGGTCGACCTTCGCCTCCGCCGCCGGTGCCAGGCACGCCGGGCACAGGCAGCCGGACGCCGCGCCCGATGCCATCGGCGGCCGCGACGCCACGGCGACCAGCACGGGCGTGCGTTCGAGCTGCGGCCAGACGCTGTCCTGCCAGGTCGCGTCGTCGCGGTGGTCCCAAGTGCCGCACGCGACGTCCCGCGCGATCACGGATCCGTCGAGTCGGGCGACGGGGGCGAGGTCACGGTCGGGAAGGTCCGCGGAGCGGCCGAACAGGGAGTTACCGAGCACGTCGATGGTGCCTTTCTGGCAGGAAGGAGCGTGTGCGTGGCCGTGCGCCGAGGCGGGCACGGGGTCGACGGGAGCGGGCGTCATCGGGGGTGCTCCGGGTGGGTCGTCGCGGAGGGGGCGTCCGCCGTCGGGCCGTCAGGTGTGGTCCACCACCGGCCTCGACGCCCGATCCACACGCGACTCCTGCATGTGTGAGATCGAGGTGAGACGACCTCACCACACCGTCCGGACGGGAAACAAGTTGAGCAAGCAATTTGCGCCATGATCAGGACCAAGGTCCCCTCCCGCCCTCCGGGCGACCCGGTTCGCATCGGCGTGGCGAGCCCTCGGCAGGCGTGGTGGCGGCGACGTCGCGCTCGATCCGACCGGCGTGCACGACCTGCACCTCGGCGTGACCGTCGTGGAAGGTGAGCACCACCTCGAGCAGGCCGATCGCCCGTCGGGGCAGCCGGGACGCGAGCGACGAGGCCAGCGTTGCGACCCGGTGCGTCGACGCCCGGTCGACCACCCGGTCGGCGCGACGGTCCAGGAACCCGGCGACGGCGTCGGGGAGGTCGGCGGTGCGGTCGAACTCGGAGAACACGGTCAGACACATCGCGGAACCTCGCCCCCCGTCCAACGGCTTCGCCGATCGGCTACTCCCCCACCATCGGCGAATGATCGGCACTCGTGAGTGACCGGCGGGTGACGAGGAACGCACGCTCGACCTCGTTGGCCGTCAACGCGATCGCCTCGTCGTAGGCCAGCCGGGCGTCGTCCGACCGGCCGAGCCGGCGCAGCAGGTCGGCCCGCGCGGCGGCGAGGTAGGGATACGTGGACAGCAGGGGCTCGGCGCCGAGTGGTTCGAGCTCGCGCAACCCCGCCTCGGGACCGAGCGCGAAACCGATCGCGACGGCGCGGTTCAGCGACACCACCGGGGACGGGTAGAGGTCGCGGAGCAGGTCGTAGAGCCCGGCGATCTCGTGCCAGTCGGTCGCGTCCCACGTCGGCGACTCGGCGTGGACCGCGGCGATCGCCGCCTCGAGCGCGTACCGCCCGGGCGGGCGTCGGCGCAGCGCCTCCCGCACCAGGGCGACGCCCTCGGCGATGCCGTCACGGTCCCAGCGCGAGCGGTCCTGGTCGGGCAGCAGCACGAGCTGCCCCGCGGCGTCCGTGCGCGTCTCGCGGCGGGCGTCGGTCAGCACCACGAGTGCCAGCAACCCCGCGACGTCCGCGTCGTGCGGCAGCAACCGGCGCAGCAGGCGGGCGAGGTCCAGCGCGCGCTCGACGAGTTCGCCACGTCGCAACCGGTCGCCGACCGGAGCCGTGTGGCCGGTCGTGAAGATGAGATGCACGACCGCGAGCACGGCCGCCAACCGCTCCGGCAACTCGTCCGCGGCCGGCACGCGGTACGCGATGCCGGCCGCAGCGATCTTCTTCTTCGCCCGGGTGATGCGCGCGGCCATCGTCGGCTCGGCGACCAGGAACGCGCGCGCGACCTCCGCTGTCGTGAGTCCGCAGAGCAGGCGCAGGGTGAGGGCGATGCGCGCCTCGGCGGCCAGCGCCGGGTGGCAGCACGTCATGATCAGCCGCAGCCGGTCGTCCGGGATGCCGTCGTCGGGTTCCGGCGTCACCTGCTCGACCACCAGCATCGGCGCGAGCCGTTGGAACGTCGACGCCCGGCGCAGGACGTCGAGCGCGCGGTTGCGTGCCGCCGTGGTCAGCCAGGCGCCCGGACGGGCGGGCACGCCCCGCTGCGCCCAGGTCGTGAGCGCACTCGCGTACGCGTCCTGCACGCATTCCTCGGCCAGATCGAGGTCGCGGGTGACGCGCACCGTCGCGGCGAGCACGAAGCCCCACTCGCACCGGTGCGCGTCGGCGACGGCGGCCGCCGCCGCGGTCGGGTTCAGCTGAACACCATGATCGGACGGATCTCGATGCCGCCTCCGACCGTCGGGATGTCGCGGGCCATCGCGATCGCGGCGTCCAGGTCGTCGGCCTCGACCAGGTAGTAACCGCCGAGCGCCTCCTTCGACTCGGTCCACGGACCGTCGGTCACCAGACCGTCCTCGGTCCGCACCGTCGTCGCCGTCGCCGGTGACTGCAGGGCGTTGCCGCCGCGGATCGCGTCGGCGTACTTGCGTCCGAACGCTTCGTGGCCGGCCATGATCTCGGCGTTGCGTTCGTCGGTCATCGCCTCGTAGTGGGCCTCGTGTCCGAAGATCAGCAGCAGGTACTGGGCCATCGTGGTTCTCCTTCGCTCCGCGACCCGTCCGTCCGGGCCGTCATTGTCCCGACGGACGGGACCGGGCGGAATCGACAGCCGGCACGACTCGGACGGGACTTCTGCCGTCGCGCCCACAGGGCACAGCTGGCACCCTGCGAACTCATGGACTGGAACCTGCGTACCTGCTCCCGCCGCGGGCACGTGACCTACGCGCCGGACGAGCAACGCTTCCGCGAGAAGCTCGAGGCGAGCACACCGCTCGGGGACGCCTGGCGCTGCCTGCGCTGCGGCACGTACGTGCTCGGCGGACCGCACGGCACCGGCCCCGCCGAGGACGCGCCGGTCCTGTTGCGCGGCAAGGCGCTGCGCAGCGCGTTCGTCCTGCGCGCTCTGGCGATCGAACGCTGGGCGCGCGGGGTGATCCTGCTGCTGCTCGGCGTCGCGGTCTACGAGCTCAAGAGCACGCAGGTCAGCCTGCAGCAGCTGTTCGAGAAGGACCTCAAGGCGCTGGACCCGTTCTTCCGGCAGATCCACTTCCAGGTCAAGGACTCCGCGACCGTCGAGTCGATCGAGAAGGTGCTGCACGCCAAGTCGTCCACCCTCACCCTCATCGCGACCGGCATCGTGCTCTACGGCCTGCTGCAGATCGCCGAGGGCATCGGCCTGTGGTCGCTCAAACGCTGGGGCGAGTACGTCGCCGTCGTCGGCACCACGCTGTTCATCCCGCTCGAGGTCTACGAGATCGTCGAGAAGGTCTCCTGGCTCAAGATCGTGGTGCTGCTGATCAACGTCGCCGCGGTGCTGTACCTGCTGCTGTCGAAGCGGCTGTTCGGCATCCGCGGTGGCCACCGGGCCTACGAGGAGTCGCTGCACGAGGTGTCGCTGCTCGAGGTGGAGGAGTCCTCGGAGGTCGGGGACGGGTCAGCGGCACGCGTCACGTCCGCCGGATAGCGCCTGCGCCCGTGGCAGACTCGGGCACGAGGCGACGGGCGAGAGCGGAAGGCGGCGTGTGACCGAGAACGACCTGCTACCGCTGCTCGAGCAGCGCCTGCGGGGCGGTTTCCACCCGCTGCTGGCCGACGTGCAGGCGGCCATCGTGTTCACTGCGGGCGGCCTGGCGACGTGGACGGTCGAGATCGACCGGGGCCGTCCGACGGCACGGCGCGGCGGCCCACCGCACCCCACGACGACGGTGCGAGCGTCGCTCCCCGTGCTCGACGAGGTCGTGGCCGGACGCCGCAGCGGCGTGCAGGCCTTCCTCGACGGTGACCTGACCGTCCGCGGCAACCTCGCCCTCGCGCTGCAGCTCGACGGCCTGTTCCCGGGCGACGCGGACGACGACAGCCGCACGTTCACCCGCTCGGCGCGCGCCGCCGGCATCGACACCTTCTACCTCGAGTCCGGCCCGGTCGACGCGCCGCCGATCGTGCTCGTGCACGGCCTGTCGGCGACGAACGCGTCAATGCTGCCGCTGATCCCGGCGCTGTCGAAGGAGTACCACGTGCTCGCGCCGGACCTGCCCGGTCACGGCGGCACCGAGGCCCGCAGCGGCGCGCACGGCGCCCCCTACCTCGGCGAGTGGCTGACCGAGTTCCTGCGCGAGACGTGCGCCGGCCGCCCGGCCGTCCTCGTCGGCAACAGCCTGGGCGGACGCACGTCGCTCGAGGCCGCGATGATCGCCCCCGACCTGGTGCGCGGTCTCGTGCTGCTGTGCCCGGCGGTGGCGTTCCGCAAGCTGCGGCAGCTCGTGCCGTTCGTCCGCATCGTGCCCGACGAGATCGCGTCGCTGCCGGTCCGCGTCCCGCGGCGCATGGCGATGCGCGGGTTGCGCAACCTGTTCGCGCACCCCTCGCGCATTCCCGAGGCGTGGCTCGACGCGGCCCTGGACGAGTTCATCCGCGTGGTCTCGATCCGCGCGAACCGGTTGTCGATCTTCTCGGCGCTGCGGCACATCTACCTCGACGAGCCGTTCGGCGAGCAGGGATTCTGGGACCGGCTGCCGGCGCTGCGTCCGCCGGCACTGTTCATCTGGGGCGAGAAGGACGTGCTCGTGCCCGCCGGTTTCGCGCGCTTCGTGTCCGAGGCCCTGCCCGAGTCGGGTTCGGTCATCCTCGAGGACTGCGGTCACGTGCCCCAGTTCGAGTTCCGGGAGCGGACGGCCGACCTGACGCTCGAGTTCCTGGCCGGGCTGCCGGACGACGAGATGCGCCGTCGGGACTGAGCTCGACGGCGTCGGCCCGGGGCCTGCGGCGTCGAGCCGTTACATGCCCTTGACGGCATATGCCTGCGCACGTATACACCAGGAGTGGACGTCTTCGCGGCCGTGGCCGACCCGACGCGACGCCGGCTGCTCGAAGCCCTCCGGGACGGCGAGCACACGGTGGGCCGGCTCGTCGAGACGCTGGGCATAGGGCAGCCCACGGTCTCCAAGCACCTTCGGGTGCTCCGGGAGGCGCGACTCGTGTCGAGCCGGGTCGATGCGCAGCGGCGCAGGTACCGCATCGAGCCCACGGGCGTACGCGAACTCGACGAGTGGGTGCGTGCCTTCGACCGGGTCTGGACGCACCGCTTGGACGCCCTCGAAACCCACCTCGACAGGAGGACCGAATGACCGACACCGAGGATCGTCCGGCCGACCGGATCGTCCTGCGCTACGAACGCTTCCTCCCGCACCCTGTCGAGGCGGTCTGGAGCGCCGTCACGGACCCCGCCGAGATCGGCGCCTGGTGGGGCCACCGTCCCGAGATCGACCTGCGCGTCGGCGGCGACTACGTCAGCCATCACAAGAGCGGCGACCGGGTGGTCGATCGCGTGCTGAGGGTGGAGCCGCCGCACCTGTTCGCCCACACGTACTGGCACCACCTCAACCCCGACGCGGTGGTCACCTACGAGCTCACCGCCGTGTCCGGGGGGACCCTGCTCGTGCTCACCCACGAGATGAGTGAGCACGACCTGCACGTCGCAGCGCGTTCGGTGCCGGGTGACCTCGACGTCTACGAGCTTCTGTCACGTACGGCCGGGGGGTGGCCACGACTTCTCGGCAAGATCGCCGAGTCGCTGGGCGCGGCGGCCGATCGTCGGTCGGGCTAGAGCTCGGCGACCAGCGCGTCGGCCGCGGTGTAGGGGTCCGTGCCGCCCGCGACCACGCGGGCGGCCGCCTCGTCGAGTGCGGCGCTGCCGTGCACCTGCTCGAGCTTCAGGCGGACGGTGCCGAGCGCGATGGCCTCGATCTCGGCGGCGGCGCGGGTGCGGCGTCGCCGCTCGAACTCGCCCGACTCCTCCATCCACGACCGGTGCTTGTCGATGGCGGCCACGACGTCGTCGACGCCCTCGGAACGGGACGCGACGGTCTTGACGATCGGCGGACGCCACGCGCCGGCCGCCGAGTGGCGTCCGCCGAGCGACTGCATGCCCTTGAGGTCGCGCACGACCTGGTCGGCGCCGTCACGGTCGGCCTTGTTGACGACGAAGACGTCGGCGATCTCGATGATGCCGGCCTTCGCGGCCTGGATGCCGTCACCGAAACCGGGCGCCACGACGAGCAGCGTGGTGTCGGCGAGCGAGGCCACCTCGACCTCGGCCTGCCCGACGCCGACGGTCTCGACCAGGACGACGTCGCAGCGGGCGGCGTCGAGCACGCGCAGCGCCTGCGGCACCGCCGCGGACAGGCCGCCCAACTGCCCGCGCGACGCCATCGAGCGGATGAAGACGCCCTCGTCGGTGGCGTGGTCCTGCATGCGGACGCGGTCGCCCAGCAGCGCGCCGCCGGAGAACGGCGACGACGGGTCGACCGCGAGCACGCCGACGCGCTTGCCGTCGGCCCGCAGCGCGGCGACCAGCGCGGACGTCGACGTCGACTTGCCGACGCCCGGCGAACCCGTGAGGCCGACGACCTGCGCGTGACCGCCGTGCGGCGCGAGCGCGGCGGCGATGTCGCGCAGCGCGGGCGAGTCGTTCTCGACCAGCGAGATCAACCGCGCGACGGCGCGCGGCTCACCCGCACGCGTCCGCTCGACGAGGTCCGCGACGTCGGGTGCGCCGCGACGCGACCGTGCCAACTCAGGCGGGGACGTGCAGCAGCAGCGCGTCGCCCTGCCCGCCGCCGCCGCACAGCGCCGCCGCACCCAGGCCGCCGCCGCGACGCTTGAGCTCGAGCGCGAGGCTCAGCGCGAGACGCGCCCCGGACATGCCGATCGGGTGGCCGAGGGCGATGGCACCGCCGTTGACGTTGACGATGTCGTCGCCGACGCCGAGGTCCTTCATCGACTGCAGACCCACGGCGGCGAAGGCCTCGTTGATCTCGATGAGGTCGAGGTCGGACACCTGCTTGCCGGCCTTCTCGAGCGCGTGCTTGATCGCGTTCGACGGCTGCGACTGCAGCGAGTTGTCCGGACCGGCGACGTTGCCGTGGGCACCGATCTCGGCCAGCCAGGTCAGGCCCAGCTCCTCGGCCTTCGCCTTGCTCATCACCACGACCGCGCAGGCGCCGTCGGAGATCTGGGAGGCGGAGCCGGCGGTGATCGTGCCGTCCTTCGTGAACGCCGGGCGCAGCTTGGCGAGGCTCTCGGCGGTGGTGTCGGCGCGGATGCCCTCGTCCTCGCGGAACTCGATCGGGTCACCCTTGCGCTGCGGGATCGACACGGGCGCGATCTCGTCGTCGAACACCCCGTTCTTCTGCGCGAGGGCGGCACGCTGGTGCGACTGCGCGCTGAACGCGTCCTGCGCCTCCCGGGTGAGGTCGAGCTTCGCGTTGTGCCGCTCGGTCGACTCGCCCATCGGGATGTGGTCGAACACGTCGGTGAGGCCGTCGTACGCCATCGCGTCGAGCATCTCGATCGCGCCGTACTTGTAACCGCTGCGCGACTTCGGCAGCAGGTGCGGCGCCTGGGTCATCGACTCCTGGCCACCGGCCACGACGATGTCGAACTCGCCGGCGCGGATGAGCTGGTCGGCCAGCGCGATCGCGTCGAGACCCGACAGGCACACCTTGTTGATGGTGAGCGCCGGGACATTCATCGGGATGCCGGCCTTCACCGCGGCCTGGCGGGCGGGGATCTGGCCGGCGCCGGCCTGCAGCACCTGGCCCATGATCACGTACTGGACCTGCTCCGGCGACACCCCGGCGCGCTCGAGCGCGGCCTTGATGGCGACGCCGCCGAGGTCGGCGCCCGAGAAGTCCTTGAGCGAGCCGAGCAGGCGCCCCATGGGCGTCCGCGCACCGTGGACGATGACGGATCCGGTCATACCGATGGCCTCCTGATGCGGCGGATTGAGTTGCCGTCACTGTAACGAGGACGTTGCGCGCCCGCGTGTGAACCTGGGCACGGGGTCGCCGTTCCGGGTGGCCCGTAAGCGGTTGGGATTGCCACGATGACCCGCATTGCCGCGACCGGCGGACGGGCATCCGTTCTCGTTCCCCGCGCATCTCGTCAAGGAGCTGGAGACCTCATGAGCGAGCCCCTGTTCACGAAGATCGACCACGTCGGCATCGCCGTCCCCGACCTGGACGACGCGATCGCCTTCTACCGCGACACGTTCGGCGTCGTCAGCGTGCACGAGGAGGTCAACGAGGAGCAGGGCGTGCGGGAGGCCATGCTCGCCGTCGGCGACGGCGCCACGCGCATCCAGCTGCTCGCGCCGCTGAACGAGACGTCGACCATCGCGAAGTTCATCGACCGCAACGGTCCGGGTGTGCAGCAGGTGGCCTACACCGTCGAGGACATCGACACGGTCTCGGCCGAGCTGCGCGAGCGCGGCATGCGCCTGCTCTACGACCAGCCGAAGCGCGGCACGTCCGACAGCCGCGTCAACTTCATCCACCCCAAGGACGCCCGTGGCGTGCTGGTGGAGTTGGTGCAGCCCGCCACATCAGCCCACTGAACTGCGTTACCCGCCGGTAACATCCGTCCGAGCCCGACCCCGACCCGAAAGGCCGCAGCCGTGGACGACATCCGCAACGCCATCCTCGCCGGAGACACGCCGCAGGACGATTTCGCCGGGCTCGCCCTGCCCGAGTCCTACACGGCCGCGACCGTGCACAAGGACGACGTCGGCATGTTCGAGGGCATCGCGACCCGCGACAAGGACCCCCGCAAGTCGATCCACGTCGAGCAGGTGCCGCTGCCCGAGCTCGGCCCGGGCGAGGCGCTGGTCGCCGTCATGGCGTCCGCCATCAACTACAACACCGTGTGGACGTCGATCTTCGAGCCGGTCTCGACCTTCGGCTTCCTCGAGCGTTACGGACGGCTGTCGCCGCTGACCAAGCGCCACGATCTGCCGTACCACATCGTCGGTTCCGACCTCAGCGGCGTCGTGCTGCGCACCGGACCCGGCGTGACGAAGTGGAAGCCGGGCCAGGAGGTCGTCGCGCACTGCCTGTCCGTGGAGCTCGAGGCTCCCGACGGCCACGACGACACCATGATGGACCCGGAGCAGCGCATCTGGGGTTTCGAGACGAACTTCGGCGGCCTCGCCGAGATCGCCCTGGTGAAGGCCAACCAGCTGATGCCCAAGCCCGACCACCTGACGTGGGAGGAGGCCGCCTCGCCCGGACTGGTCAACTGCACCGCCTACCGCCAGCTCGTGAGCAAGAACGGCGGCAGCATGAAGCAGGGCGACAACGTCCTGATCTGGGGTGCCTCCGGCGGCCTCGGCGGATTCGCGACGCAGTACGTGCTCAACGGCGGCGGGACGCCCGTGTGCGTCGTCTCCAACGACGAGAAGGCCGACATCTGCCGCTCCATGGGTGCCGAGTTGATCATCAACCGGTCCGAGGAGGGCTACAAGTTCTGGAACGACGAGGGCACCGAGCAGGACCCGCGCGAGTGGAAGCGGTTCGGCAAGCGCATCCGTGAGCTCACCGGCGGCGAGGACATCGACATCGTGTTCGAGCACCCGGGCCGCGAGACCTTCGGCGCCTCCGTCTACGTCACGCGCAAGGGCGGCACGATCACCACCTGCGCGTCGACCAGCGGGTACATGCACGAGTACGACAACCGCTACCTGTGGATGAACCTCAAGCGCATCATCTCCTCGCACTTCGCGAACTACCGCGAGTCGTGGGAGGCGAACCGGCTCATCGCCAAGGGCAAGATCCACCCCACGCTGTCGCGCTCGTACCCGCTCACCGAGGTCGGCCAGGCCACGCTGGACGTGCACAGGAACGCCCACCAGGGCAAGGTCGGCGTGCTCTGCCTGGCGCCCGAGGAGGGCCTGGGCGTTCGCGACCACGAACTGCGCGCCCAGCACGTCGACGCGATCAACCGGTTCCGTAACCGTTAGGCAACCGATGGGCGGCAGCCCGGTCCCGGGTCGGGCACCGGGCTGTCGTCCGCCGGGCCACTTTGCGAGGATGGGGTGATGGGCGAGCCGAACGCGCACTCCGACCTGTTGCCGCTCTACGACGCGAGCCGCGGCTTCGACACGGTGCTGCGCGGCTACGACAAGCCCCAGGTCGACCGGGAACTGGGCCGCCTCGACGACGACCTGCGCGCGACCGCGTCCGAACGCGACGCCGCCGCGGCCCGCAGCGCCGATCTCGCCGCGCAGCTCGCCAGCGCGCAGGCCCAGATCGAGTCGTTGCGCCGGCAGCTGCGTGCCGCGAGCGAGACCGTCACCGAGGCCAACGTCGACGACAAGGTCACGCAGATCCTGCAGACGGCCGCGTCGGACGGTGCGAAGGTCCGCGCCGACGCCCAGGCCCGCGCCGAGCAGATCACCAACGGCGCCGCCGACGCCGCCGCGCGCACCCGCGCGGCCGCGCAGGCGGAGGCCGAACGCATCACCGGCGAGGCCACCGAGCGGCTGCGCGAGGCCGAGGAGACCTACAAGCGGCGCATCGCCGAGTCCGAGGCGCACAAGGCCGAGGTCGAGGCGTCACTGGCCGAGAGCGAGCGCGCCACCCGCGAGGCCGAGGCGCGGCTCTCGGCCGAGGCGCAGCGCGAGCGGGAGCGGCTCGACGCCGAGTCCGCCGCCGAGCGGCAGCGTCTCGACGCCGAGTCGCTGGCCGCGCGCACGCAGGCGGACGAGGACTTCGAACTCGCCCTCCGCGCCCGGCGCACCAGTGCGCACCGGGAAGCCGCCGAGCAGAAGCAGGCCGCCGACGACAGCGCCCGCCGCACCGGCGAGGAGGCCCGGGCCCGGGCCGCGCAGCTCGTCGCCGACGCGACGCACGAGGTGCGCAGGCTGCACGCCGTGCGCGACGACGTGCACGCGCAGCTCGAACGGCTCACGGCGGGGCTGCGGGCGTCGTTGGACGAGTCGCGGGCGGCCACGCCCGAGGAGCCCGCGCTCCCGCGGTCCGGCACGGCCGAGCAGCCGTCCGGCACGGCCGAGCAGCCGTCCGGCACGCCCTCGGTGCCCACCGATCTGCCGCCGCAGCCCCGGCCGGCGGGCTGACACCCGACCCAGCGGGGCTTGGCCTACCGGGCTGTGCGGCGGTCGCGGGCGCTCCAGCACGCGCGGTGCCAGTGCCGGCGGTCGGCGGCGTCGAGGTCGCCGTACGGCCAGACGACGACGTGCGGAGTGCCCGGCGGTATCAGCTGCGCGCAGCCGGGGCACCGGTAGGCCTTCGTCGCCGACTGCCCCGAGACGCTGCGCACGGTGTACGTCTCGCCCGCGAACCGCTCGGACGTCTGCACGCTGCCGCTGCCCAGGCTGCGCGCGTGTGCCGTCCGGCGCGCGTTCTTCCTGGGCATGTGGTCCAACCTACGGTCCGCCGGTCGGGCGGGACGGGTAGCAGCCAGGTATGGGTCTCTGGGACTGGTTCCTGACGGTCACCGGCAGCAACGACACCACCGGCACCTGGTACGGGTTCTGGTCGGGCTTCGGGTCCGACCTCGGTGAGTTCGCGATCGTCGGCAGCGTCATCGGCCTGTACCGCTCCCGCGTCTGTCACGCCCGGTGGTGCTGGCGGGTCGGACGGGTGGAGCTGGAGGGCACGAGCTACACGGTGTGTCACAAGCACGACCCGCGCGATCCGGGTGACGACGACGCGCCGACGGCGGAGGAGATCGCCGAGGAGTACCACGAGGTGGTCAAGCGGCGCAGGCTGGCCCGTCCGCACCGCTCACGCACCGGCACGTCCGCCGGCGGCTCCTAGTAATCCCGGAAACCCTTGCCGGTCTTGCGGCCGAGGCGACCGGCGGTGACGAGCTGTTCGAGCAGCGGGGCGGGCGCGAAGCCCGGGTCGCGGAACTCGCGGAACAGCTCGCGCTGGATCGCGAGCGAGACGTCGTTGCCCACGACGTCGAGCAACTCGAAGGGCCCCATCGGGTAGCCGCAACCGACCTTCATGGCGGCGTCGATGTCGTCGGCGGTCGCGTAGTGCGCCTCGAGCATCTTGATCGCGTCGTTGAGGTACGGGAACAGCAGCGTGTTGACGATGAAGCCGGCCCGGTCGCCGCAGCGCACGGCGTGCTTCTTGATGCTGGCGGTGACCGCCAGCACGGTCGCCTCGACCTCGGGTGCGGTCGACACGGTCGAGACCACCTCGACGAGCTTCATCACCGCGGCCGGGTTGAAGAAGTGCATGCCGATGACGTCCTGCGGACGGGAGGTCGACGCGGCGATCGCGATGACCGGCAGCGACGAGGTCGTCGTGGCGAGGACGGCGCCCGGCTTGCAGATCTCGTCCAGCGCACCGAACGTGGCCTGCTTGACGGCGAGGTCCTCGGCGATGGCCTCGACGACCAGGTCGACGTCGCCGAGGGCGTCGAGGGAGCCGGCGCCGGTGATGTTGCCGAGAACGGCATCGCGCCTGGCCTCGTCGAGCTTGCCGCGCGCGATCTGCTTGTCGAGGCCCTTGGTGATGCCCGAGATGACGCCGTCGATCTTCGTCTGGCTGCGCGCGACGAAGGTGACGTCGTAACCGGCCTGCGCGAAGACCTGGATGATGCCGCTGGCCATGGTGCCGGAGCCGACGACGCCGACCTTCTCGACGGTGCGGGCGCCGTCGGCGTCGAGCGTGGCGGGCGGCGTGAGGGCGTCGTCGACGACCTGCGGCGACCCGGCCTCCTCGTAGGTGTAGAAGCCCTGGCCCGACTTCCGTCCGAGCAACCCGGCCATGATCATCTGCTTGAAGATCGGGCGGGGGGCGTGCAGCCGGTCGCGCGACTGCGCGTACATCGTGTCGAGGATCTCGTACGCGGTGTCGAGGCCGATGAGGTCGAGCAGGGCCAGCGGTCCCATGGGCAGGCCGCAGCCGAGCTTCATCGCGGCGTCGATGTCCTCACGGCTCGCATAATGCGACTCGTAGAGCGACACCGCGTGGTTCAGGTAGCCGAACAGCAGCGCGTTGGCGATGAACCCGGCGCGGTCGCCGACGGTGACGTCGACCTTCCCGAGCCGCTGCACGAGGGCCTCGACGTCGTCGACGACCTCCTGCTCGGTGACGACCGAGCGGATGACCTCGACGAGCTTCATGACCGGCGCCGGGTTGAAGAAGTGCATGCCGACGACCTTGCCGGGACGCCCGGTGGCGACGGCGATCTGCGTGATCGACAGCGAGGAGGTGTTGCTGGCGAGGATGGTGTCGGGCTTGCACACCTTGTCGAGCTCGCCGAATATCGCCGTCTTCAGCTCGAGGTGCTCCGGCACCGCCTCGATCACCAGGTCGGCCTCGGCCAGCGCCGACAGGTCGGTGGTGAAGTTGATGCGCTCGACCAGCGCCTGCTGGTCGGCCTCCGAGAGCTTGCCGCGGCGCACCGCGCGGCCCGTCGAACCCTCGACGTGGCCCCGGCCCCGCTCGAGCGCGGCGTCGTCCTTCTCGAGGGCCACCACGCTGAGTCCGTTGCGGGCGAACACCTCGACGATGCCGGCACCCATGGTGCCGAGTCCGACCACGCCGACCTGCCGGAAGTCTCGTGCCATGCCCGGGACCCTAACGCCACCGTCGCGGATATCGCCCGCCGGACGTCTCCGGCGGGACGGAGGTCACCCGAGGCCCGGAAGCGGGGGCAGCGGGAGCGGCAGCAACGACGACGGCAGCAGCGTCGGCAGCTTGGTGGGCAGCTTGGTGGGCAACTTCGTCGGGAGCTTGGTCGGAAGCTTGGTGGGCAGCTTCGTCGGCAGCTTCGTCGGCAGCTCGATCGGCAGCTTCGCAGTCGAGGACGGCAGCGGGTTGGCGCGGGTCGTCGCTCCCCCACCGCCTGCGGCCCCACCGCCACCGCCACCGCCACCGCCGGTTCCGCCGGAGCCCTTGCGGGGCGCCGTGGACGTGCGGGCGGACGGCTTCTTCTTCTTCTTCGCCGTCGACTTGCCGTTGCCGGCGGGACGTGACGACCGGCCGGCGGCCGCGGCCCCGGTGGTGGCGCCGCCCTGCGGGCCCGTGCCGGTGCCGGTGCCGACGGGAATGGTCGCGTTGGGGTCGGGAGCGGCGACCGCAGGCAGCTTGCCGCCATGGGAGCGCTGGTAGCCGACGACGTAGTCGACGGCGCGCTGGGCGATCGCCAGGAACGACTGGTACGTGCCGCGGGTGTAGGTCGTCCACGGGTTCCAGTCGGTGCACCCGCTGGAGATGGCGTACATGGCGGCCGCGTTCTTGGCCGGCTGGTGGTTGGCGATGGAGTCACGCACGGAGCCGGAGCCCCGCTCGGCCTTGAGGCCGCGGATCTGCCAGAGCCCCGCCGACCAGTCCCACGTGCCGTCCATCAGGGTGGTGTCGCCCTGGGCGGACGGGCTGCCGCCCGACTCCGCCATGGCCACCGCGGTCGCGATCGCGGCGGAATCGGCCGAGCATCCGGCCGCCATCGCCAGCGTCGCGATACCGACGGGCGTCAGGGTGCCGGGACCGCCGCCGTAGGTGCTCACCTGACCGGCGTCCGCGGGCGGGTTCTTCACTGGCGTCGTCGGGCGCGGCGGGGTGCCCTTGGGCACGCCCGCGTCGCCCTGGTCGCCCGACAGCGCGGGCCGCGGCAGGTCGTTGTCGCCCCGCAGCAGGTCGCCGACCGGCTGCAGCGCCGAGTTCTGCGTCTGGGACGCGGGCTTGCCCGCGGCATCCGCCGGCTTGTCACCGACGGCGCCGACGAGGCCGACCGCGGCCGTGGCGGCCACCGCCACGACGACGAGGGCGGACCCGACGGCGAGCGCCGGACGCTTCGCGAACTGCGCGCTGATGCGCCCTGTGAAGCGCGAACCACCGGAGGCCGGCAGCTCGGGCTCGGCGTCCGGTACTGCGTCCGGCTGGTGGGCGTGCTCGTCCGACGTCATCGTCATCGACCGCCTTTCGTCGGCGTATCGATGCCCTGCTGGGGCCAGGTGCTAAACCGTCGTGATTCCGTTACGGGATGCTTGCCCGGAAGGTCGGTTTCACCCGGACGCGCGTGGCCTGCTCCCAGGAGTACGCGAGGCCGAGCAGCCCGGCCTCGTCCCACCGTCCGCCGAGGAACGACACGCCGACGGGAAGCCCCGACGCGTACCCCGCGGGCACCGTGACGCTCGGGTAGCCGGAGACGGCGGCGGGGGTCGACGAGCCGAGCAGGAAGTGGTCGCCGTTCACGAGGTCGGTCGTCCAGGCCGGCGAGTTGGTCGGCGCGATGACCGCGTCGAGGCGGTACTTCGCGAGCACCGAGTCGATGGCCTTGCGGGCGGTGTCCGTGGCCGTCCGCCGGGCGGTGACGTACTCGGGGTCGGTGAGCGGGCCGCGCTGCTGCGCCTGCAGGAAGATCTCCTGACCGAACCATCTCAATTCCCGGGCGGCGTGCTGCCGGTCGAAGCGGATCAGGTCGGCGAGCGTCTTCGGGTACTTCGGCGCCGTCCCGGCGAGGTAGGCGCGGATGTCGTGCTTGAACTCGTACTGCAGCGCGGTGTTCTCGGGGTCGTAGGCGGCGTCGATGGCGATGTCCGCCGGGTCGACGACCGTCGCGCCCAACTTCGTCAGCCGGGCGATCGTGCGCGCCATGATCGCGTCCGTCTCGGGACTGACGCCGACGTTCCCCTCGCGCCACACCCCGATGCGGGCGCCCTTCAGCGCGGTCGCCTTCAGGGCGCCGGTGTAGTCGCGGCGCACGTGGCCGCGCTGGTCGGCGGTCGCGGGGTCGTCCTTGTCGACGCCGGTGAGGGCGCCGAGCACGACCGAGGCGTCCGTGACGTTGCGGGTGATGGGGCCGGCGGTGTCCTGCTGCGCCGAGATCGGCACGATTCCGCTGCGGCTGGCGAGCCCGAGGGTCGGCTTCACGCCGACGACCCCGTTCTGGCCGGACGGGCACACGATCGAGCCGTCCGTCTCGGTGCCGACGGCGACGGTGGCGAGGTCGGCGGCCGCACCCACGGCGGAGCCGGACGACGAGCCGCACGGATTGCGATCGAGCGCGTACGGGTTGTTGGTCTGGCCCCCGACGGCGCTCCACCCGGACGAGCTCTGCTCGCCGCGGTAGTTCGCCCATTCCGAGAGGTTCGCCTTGCCGATGACGAACCCGCCCGCCGCGCGCAGGCGCTTCACGATGAACGCGTCCGGCGGCGTGCTGCCCTTAAGCGCGAGCGAGCCCGCGGTGGTCGGCATGCCGGTGGTGTCGATGTTGTCCTTGACGAGGATCGGGATGCCGAGCAGCGGACGCCGGTCGCCCCGCTTTCGCGCCCGGTCGGCGGCTTTGGCCTCGTCCAACGCCGAACGGCTGGTGGTGATCACGGCGTGCAGCTTCGGGTTCAAGCGTTCCATGCGCTTCACGTAGAAGCGGGTGAGCTGAACGGACGTGAGCCGCCCCCTGTCCATCGCGCGTTGCAGCTGCGGCACGGTGGCGCGGTCGACGTCGATGCCGGCGACCGTGGTGTCGGTCAGGGCCTTCGGCGCGGCGGTGGGCCGTTCGGCCGTGGCCGGGACGGCGACGACGGCGGCGGCCGCCGCGGCGAGGCAGACCTGGGCGAGGTGGCGTGCGCGCATGGAATCTCCCGTTTCGTCCGTTTCACCCTCGCCCGGCGCGCCGCGGGTGTCAACGGGGCTACGGCGGGCTCAGCGCGACGAGAACCGCGCGATCGCCGCGTCGAGCTGCGGGTTGTCGCGGGTGGACGCCGCCTGCGCCCACGTCTCCAGTTCGAGGGTGCCGGCGAAGTCGTTCGCGGCGGCCGACGCGATCGCGCGCTTCATGTCCCGGACAAGCGGCGGCGGCAGCGCCGCCCACTCCCCTGCCCGCTCGAGAGCACGGGCGAGCGGGTCGTCGACGACCTCGAGCACGAGCCCGAGCCGTTCGGCCTCGTCGGCGTCGAGCGTGGCCCCGTCGAGGATGATCGCGGTGGCGCGCTGCCGTCCGAGGGCCTGGACGAGGAAGTAGGTGCACCCGCCGCCCGGATGGAGCCCGAGCTTGGCGAACGTGATGCCGAACTTGGCCCTCGGACCCGCGACGCGCACGTCGCAGCACATCGCGAGGTTGACGCCCGCGCCCACAGCGGCGCCGTTGACCGCCGCAACCGTTGGGATCTCCAACCGACGCACGCGCAGGAAGCTGTCGTAGATGTCGGACAGTCGTGCGCGCATCTCGGCGATGGGGCGCTCGCCGGCCCCGCCGAACATCGCCGGCAGGTCCGCCCCGGCGCTGAACGCCGGACCGGCGCCGGTCACGACCAGCACGCGCGCGTCCGCGTCCTCGGCGACCGACTGCACCGCGTCCGCCAGAGCGGTCTTCAGCGCCGGCGACATCGCGTTGCGGCGGTCGGGGTCGTCGAGCGTCAGCACGCGGACGCCCGGGGTGTCACCGGGTTCAACGGTCACCAGGTTCGCAGCTGCCATGGCCCGGATGGTGTCAGAACAGCCGCGCGCTCGGGTCGTCGATGCCGCGCAGGACGTCGTAGTCGAGGACGACGCAGCGGATGCCGCGGTCCTCGGCGAGCGTGCGCGCCTGCGGCTTGATCTCCTGTGCGGCGAAGACGCCCTGCACCGGCGACAGCAACGGGTCGCGGTTGAGCAGGTCGAGGTAGCGGGTGAGCTGCTCGACGCCGTCGATCTCGCCGCGCCGCTTGATCTCGACGGCCACCGACATGCCGCCGGGGTCACGGGCGAGGATGTCGACCGGTCCGATCGGGGTGGGGAACTCGCGGCGCACGAGGCGGTACCCGTCGCCGAGGGTCGTGATGTGCTCGGCGAGCAGCTTCTGCAGGTGCGCCTCGACGCCGTCCTTGACGAGTCCCGGGTCGACACCGAGATCGTGCGCCGAGTCGTGCTCGACCGACTCGAGGGTGACGATGAGCTGTTCGCCCGCCTTGTTGGTGACGGTCCAGGTGTCGTCGCCCTCGACGAGGGTGCAGGGCGGGCTCATCCAGTTCAGCGGCTTGTACGACCCACCGTCGGAGTGCACGAGCACCGACCCGTCCGCCTTGACGAGCAGCAGCCGCTTGGCGAGCGGGAGATGAGCGGTCAGCCGTCCGACGTAGTCGACACTGCACCGGGCGATCACGAGACGCACGGCGCGAGGCTACCCGGCGCCCGGAGGGGAGTCGTTCCCGGCGACAGGCGGCCGGAGCACCGGTAGAACCGAAGGCATGAGCGAATCACTCGAGATCTACGGGTTCGTCGACGAGCGGGAGAACGGCGCCTTCCCCGTGTACGACGTGCAGGGCGCGGTCGTCGCGCGCATCGAACCGTCGTTCTGGACGCGCAAGTTCACCGCCTACGCCGCGGACGGGAGCGTCCTGTGCGAGGGCCGTGCCGTGCCGATGTCGCAGGCGTTCGACGTCACCGACGCCTCCGGAAACGTGCTGATCGAGCTGGCAGGCAGCTTCTGGAGCAGCAAGAAGCGCACGATCACCCTCGGCACCGGTGCGGAGTTCGAGCTCCGGGGCGAGCCGTGGCCCAGCCGCGACTGGAACGTCACCGACGCGTCCGGACGGGTGGTGCTCGACATCGACGCGACCGCCGGCTTCTGGTCGTTCCACCCGGACGCGTACGCGGTGCAGGTCGCCGACCCGGCGCTGACGCTCGCGCACGTCGTGGGCATCGTCGAGTCCAACCGCATCCTCGTGAAGCAGGCGCGGGCGAACTGATGACCCTCGTCTTCGGCGACCTCGAGCAGGGGCCCGGGCGCGAGCGCCGCCGCGGCATCACGGACGGGGCGGGTCGTCTGCTGGCGTTCGTCGCGGTGCGGTCGGGTCGCCGGTACGACGTGTGGACGACCGACAACCGACTGCTCTGCCAAGGGCGGCCGCGGCCGTTCCGGCGACGCTACGACGTGCTGGACGGGACGGGCGCGTTCGTCCTCCGCGTGCGTACCGCCGCGTTCAGCGCTCGACGCCGGCGCATCGTCCTGGCCGACGGCCGCCGCCTGCACATGCGCGATCAGGTGTGGCCGCGGCAGACGGTGCTCACCGACGACGACGGCACCGTGCTGGTCACGATGGAACGCGCGAACCGGCGCTGGACCAGTTCGTCCGTCGTCGTCAGGCCGAACGGTCCGGTCGGGGATCTCGGCTTCCTGGCCGCCGTCGTCGTGGGCGACTGGGGCGAGGTCGAGCGTCCGAAGCTGGACTCGTGGTCGTGACGGTCAGGCGCGGGCTTCCTCGATGGCGTCGACGATCTGGCCGAGCACGTCGGTGATCTCGAAGTCCTTCGGCGTGAACACCCGGGCCACGCCCTGCTCGCGCAGCACGGCGGCGTCGCGCTCGGGAATGATGCCGCCGGCGATGACGGGCACGTCGTCGAGGCCCGCCTCGCGCAGGCCGTTCAGGACCTCGGGCACCGCCGACAGGTGCGAGCCGGACAGGATCGACAGGCCGACGACGTCGACGTCCTCCTCGACGGCGGCGCTGATGATCTGCGCGGCGGTGAGGCGGATGCCGGAGTAGACGACCTCGAAGCCGGCGTCGCGCGCGCGGACGGCGATCTGCTCGGCGCCGTTCGAGTGCCCGTCGAGGCCGGGCTTGCCGACGAGGAACTTCAGCGGACGGCCGAGGTCCTGGCCCAGCCGGCGCACGCGCTGCTGCACGTCGCTCAGCGAGCCCTCGTGGCCGCCGCCGCTGGCGCCGGACACGCCGGTCGGCGGGCGGTACTCGCCGAACACCTCGCGCAGCACGCCCGACCATTCGCCGACGGTGACGCCCGCCTTCGCGCAGCGCATCGAGGCGGCCATCAGGTTCTCGTCCGTCTTGGCCGCGTCGCGCAGGGCGTTGAGCGCCTCGTCGACCTCGAGGGCGTCCCGGTCCTTGCGCCACGCGGCGATCGCGTCCTTGGCCGACTGCTCGACGGCCGGGTCGACGGTGAGGATGCCGCCGTCCTCGGAACCCTGCAGTGGGTTCGGCTCGGTCTCGGTGTACTTGTTCACGCCGACGACGGTGTCCTCGCCGGACTCGAGCCGGCGGCGGCGCTGCGCGAGCGACGACACCAGCGCCGACTTGAGGTAGCCGGACTCGACGGCGGCGACCGCGCCGCCCATGCCGAGGATGGTCTCGATCTCGGCCTTCGCGCCCTGCTTGATCTCGGCGACCTTGGCCTCGACCACGTGCGAGCCCGCGAACAGGTCGTCGTACTCGAGCAGGTCCGACTCGAACGCGAGCACCTGCTGCATGCGCAGCGACCACTGCTGGTCCCAGGCGCGGGGCAGGCCCAGCGCCTCGTTCCAGGCCGGCAGCTGCACGGCGCGGGCGCGCGCGTCCTTCGACAGCGTCACCGCCAGCATCTCGAGCAGGATGCGGTAGACGTTGTTCTCCGGCTGCGCCTCGGTGAGTCCCAGCGAGTTGACCTGCACGCCGTAGCGGAACCGCCGGTGCTTCGGGTTCTCGACGCCGTAGCGCTCGCGGGTGATCTCGTCCCACAGCTGCCCGAACGCGCGCAGCTTGCACAGCTCCTCGACGAAGCGGACGCCCGCA
Source organism: Jatrophihabitans fulvus (assembly GCF_054781375.1). NCBI lineage: Bacteria > Bacillati > Actinomycetota > Actinomycetes > Jatrophihabitantales > Jatrophihabitantaceae > Jatrophihabitans > Jatrophihabitans fulvus. The sequence continues at coordinate 106,085 of NZ_BAAGUN010000003.1, read as the reverse complement.
TTGACGAAGAAGGAGATGCGGGCGACGACGTCGCCGAACTGCTCGTCCGGCACCTGCCCGGACTCCTTGACCGAGTCGAGGACGGCGATGGCGGTGCAGAGCGCGAACGCGACCTCCTGCACCGGCGTCGCGCCGGCCTCCTGCAGGTGGTAGCTGCAGACGTTGATCGGGTTCCACTTCGGCACGTTCGCGACGGTGTAGGCGATCATGTCGGTGATCAGCCGCAGCGACGGCGCGGGCGGGAACACGTAGGTGCCCCGCGACAGGTACTCCTTGATGATGTCGTTCTGGGTGGTGCCCGACAGCTTCGCGAAGTCGGCGCCGTGCTCCTCGGCGACGGTCAGGTAGAGCGCCAGCATGTACATCGCCGGCGCGTTGATCGTCATGGAGGTGTTCATCTGCTCCATGGGGATCTCGTCGAACAACGTGCGCACGTCACCCACGTGCGACACCGGGACGCCGACCTTGCCGACCTCGCCGCGCGCCAGTTCGGCGTCCGGGTCGTAACCGGTCTGCGTCGGCAGGTCGAAGGCGACCGACAGCCCGGTCTGGCCCTTCGACAGGTTGCGGCGGTAGAGCTTGTTCGACTCGACCGCGGACGAGTGGCCCGCGTACGTGCGCATGAGCCAGGGGCGGTCACGCTGGTCGTCGGTCGGGAACGGCACTGCGGCACCTCCGGTGTCGGCAACCCACCGACCATAGGCGCGACACGGTGTCCGTGCCTCCCGGACGTGGCGGACTTCGCAACCGCAGCTTCGCGGAGACGCCACATTTCAGGCACCATGAATGCATGGGCAACAATCCGAGTTCGGGCATCGCCGCCGTTCTCGTCGTCCTGGCGCTCGGCCTGATCCTGCGATGGGTGTTCAAGCCGTCGCGCAAGCACCGCATCACGCAGCTGCCGCCTGACGCGTCCGAGTCGTCCGCGCTGGGGCTGCTGTCGGTCATCGAGAGCGGCCTGTCCCGGCAGGACGCGCTGCGGCAGCGCGCCACGCTGCAGGACGCCGGCATCCGGTCGTCCATGTCGAAACGCCGCGACGGGCGCCTCGACGTGCTCGTCTTCCACGGTGACGTGGACGCCGCGCGGCTGCTGCTGCACGGCTGAGACCACCGGAGGCTAGGGTTCTGGTGGTGAATTCGCCGCACCCGCCGCTGTCGTGCACCCGTGCCGAACGCGGCCAGGCCTGGGCCGTGCACATCTTCACCACGATCGGCGTCGTCTTCGGCGCCCTGTCGCTGCAGGCCGTGCTCGACGGCCGCCCCGACCTCGCGATCATCTACCTGATGGCCACGCTCATCATCGACGGCGTCGACGGGCCCGTGGCCCGGGCGCTGGGCGTCAAGGAGCGGTTGCCGCAGATCGACGGCTACGTGCTCGACCTCATCATCGACTTCGTCTGCTGCGTCATCGTCCCGGCGGCGTTCATGTACCAATTCGGTGTCGTGCCGAACAACTGGTTCGGCCTGGCCGTGCTGGGGCTCATGGTGCTGACCTCGGCGATCTGGTTCTCGCGCACCGACATGATGACCGACGACAACTTCTTCCGCGGCTTCCCCGCCGCGTGGAACATGGTGGGCCCGCTGCTGTGGCTGGTGGGTGCGAACACGTGGGTCGGCGCCGTCATCACCATCGTGTTCTCGGTGCTGCAGCTGTCGAACATGCCCTACCCGCACATCGTCCGCGCGAAGTTCTTCAGGCCCGTCACCGCCCTCGCCGCCACCGGCTGGCTGGGCGGGCTCATCGTCGGGGCGGTGCTCTACGACGAGAACCCGGACGTGCTCGCCGACCCCGACATGCCCACATGGCTGATCGTCGTGCTGCTGGCCAGCGCGCTGTACTACGTGGCCCTGGCTGCCATCAAGGCCATGTACGACCGCCGCGAGCGGCACCGCGCGGCGGGCACCGTGCTAACCGGCAGCGAGGACGCCGAGCCCAAGGACGTGGCGCTCGGCTCCTGAGCGGCTAGTCCCGGCTCAGGACCCGAAGGTCGTCGACTCGAGCCGCTGCACGTCGGCTCCGAGCCCGCGCAGCTGTTCCTCGAAGCGCACGTACCCGCGGTCGATGTGGTGGATCTCGGCGACCTCGGTGACGCCCTCCGCGACCAGGCCGGCGATGACGAGACCGACGCCCGCGCGGATGTCGGTGGCCCGCACCGGGGCGCCCGACAGCCGCTCCTGGCCGCGCACGACGGCGTGATGGCCGTCCGTGCGCACGTCGGCGCCCATGCGCGCGATCTCGTCGCAGAACATGAACCGCGCCTCGAAGAGGTTCTCGGTGATCATGGCGGTGCCGTCGGCCACCGAGAGCGCGGCGATCGCCTGCGGTTGCAGGTCGGTCGCGAGGCCCGGGTAGGGCAGCGTCACGACGTCGAAGCTCTTCGGGCGGTCGGGCTGCACCACTCGGAAGCCGTCGGCCTGCACCTCGACCTCGCCGCCGGCCTGGGTGACCTTGTCCAGCAGGATGCGCAGGTGGTCGGCCTTGGCGCCGCGGACGGTGACGTCGCCGCGGGTCGCGACCGCCGCCATCGCCCAGGTGCCCGCCACGATGCGGTCCGGGACGGCGTCGTGGGTGGTGCCGTGCAGCCCGTCGACCCCGGTGATCTCGAGGGTCGAGGTGCCGATGCCGTCGATCTGCGCCCCCATCGCCACGAGCATGCGGCACAGGTCGACGATCTCGGGCTCGCGGGCGGCGTTGTCGATGACCGTCGTGCCGTTGGCCAGCACCGCCGCGGTCATGATGTTCTCGGTGGCACCCACGCTCGGGAAGTCGAGCCAGATGGACGCGCCGTGCAGGTCGCGGGCCTCGGCGACCACGAAACCGTGCTGGATGCTGATCTCGGCGCCCATGCGCTCGAGCCCGGCGAAGTGCATGTCGAGCGGCCGGGTGCCGATCGCGTCGCCGCCGGGCAACGCCACCTTCGCGCCCCCGGTGCGCGCGATGAGCGGCCCGAGCACGCAGATCGACCCGCGGATCTTGCGGACGAGCTCGTACGGCGCCTCGGACTGCAGCACCTCGGGCGTCGTGATCGTCACCCGGTCGGTGGCACCGTCGGCCGACTCGGTCACCGTGCAGCCCATGCCCTCGAGCAGTTGCCGCATGATCGTGACGTCCGAGATCGCGGGCAGGTTGCCCAGGGTGGTCTCCCCCGGCGCGAGCAGGGCTGCCGCCATGAGTTTGAGGACGCTGTTCTTGGCTCCCACGACCTCGACGCTGCCGTCGAGGCGGGCGCCACCGGTGACCCGCAGTACTTGCACGACGACCAGCCTAGTTCGCGCATTAGGGTCGCCTCATGGTGCATCTGACCCGGATCTACACGCGGACGGGCGACGACGGGACGACGGCCCTCGGCGACATGTCCCGCGTCCACAAGACCGACCCCCGGGTCGAGGCGTACGCCTGCTGCGACGAGACGAACGCCGCGATCGGCGTGGCGCTGGCGCTGGGTGGCCTGCCGGAGCGGGTCGCGGCCGTGCTGCGCACCATCCAGAACGACCTGCTCGACGCCGGCGCCGACCTCTGCACCCCGGTCGTGCCCGACCCGCAGTACCCGCCGCTGCGCATCGAGGCGGAGTACACCGCCCGGCTCGAGGGCTGGTGCGACGAGTTCAACGCCGAGCTGCGCAAGCTCGACAGCTTCCTGCTGCCGGGCGGCACGCCGGGTGCGGCCCTGCTGCACGTCGCCCGCACCGCCGCCCGCCGCGCCGAGCGCGCCGCCTGGACGCTGTGGGAGGCCGACGCCGAGCACACCAACCGCGAGGCGCTGCTGTACCTCAACCGGCTGTCCGACCTGTTGTTCATCCTCGGCCGGGTCGCCAACCCCGACGGCGACGTGCTGTGGAAGCCCGGCGGCGAACGCTGAGCGCTCGCCCGACCGTCCTCGTGGGTTAACCCGGACGTCGCCGCCGATCGACCTGCGCTCGCCACTGTGGCGGCATGTCACGGATAGTCCGATATGTCGTTGTTGCACTTCTCGCTCTCGCGGTGGTCGTCCCGGCGGTGCCCGCGGCCGCCCGTCCGGCGCACGTCAGCTTCCGGATCGGCACCCACAACACCCTGCACGGCACGTCGGGGTACACGCCCTTCGCCGGCATCATCGGCTGGCAGGAACTCGACGGGGCGGACGACATCGCGCGCATGAGGCGTTCGCTGCCCGGCTTCGCGCACTACGTGCCGCGCGACGTCTCCGCCGCCGCCGACTCGATCTCGTGGCGGCGCTCGCTGTTCACGCTGCGGTACGCCCGCGCCGTGTTCACCCACAGCGGGCAGGCGCACGTGACACCCAGTCGCTGGGTGACGTACGTGGTGCTGCGGGTGCGCGCCACCGGCCGCACGATCGCCTTCGTCAACACGCACTTCATCTCGCACGCGTTCACGTCCCACGCCGAGCGGCGCGGCCGCTGGTACCGGCACGAGGACGTCCTGGAGAAGGTCGTGCGGCAACTGCGAGCCCACGGCTGGCCGGTGCTCGCCGTCGGGGACTACAACAGCCGCGCCGGGGTTCCGTTGACGGGCCTGTCACGCTTCCGGGTGCGGACGGGTGACCCGACGCCCATCGATCAGCTCTACGCGCCCCGCGGAGCGCATCGCAGCCTCGCGCACCGGCTGTGGCGCAACGGGTCGGACCACCACGCCTACCGCGCCTGGGTGCGGATCTGACGTGGCACGTGCCCGACGGCGCCACGCGCCGTCCGGGTCTGCAGAGCCGGGCTACGCCCGCGGGGCGCTGGACTCCAGCCACGACACGAAGCCGGTGTAGGCGGAGTCGCCGAACGCGAGGGTTACGGTCTCACCCTCGACTCGACAGTCGACCACCACCACGGACGGGGGAAGCTGCTTGGCCTCGGCCTCGGTGCGGGAGCGCCGTCCGAGGACCTCGACCTCGCCGCGGCGCAGCACCCGCGAGGGCGAGGTGCCGATGCCGAGCGCGCGGTACCAGCGCAACTCGGTGCCCTGGTAGCGGCCGATGCCGTAGATCCAGCGCTGGCCGCGCAGGACGGCCAGGGGCACGGCACCGGAGGCGCGCAGCATGTGCCGCTGCCGCGCCAGGATCGCCGCGAACGCGACGAGCAGCACGACGACCACGCACACCGCAACGACGTCGACGGTGTGCATGGTCGTCAGCAGCAGTGCTGCGGGTGGCGGTACACGGCGTGCGTCAGACCTCTTCGCCGGCGGCGCGCAGCCGCGACATCGCCCTCAGCCGCGCCGGTTCGTCGTCCTCACCGTCGGAGGAGTCGAGCGCCTGCCGGGCGCGCTGGACGTCGATGTCGTCGGACAGCTCGGCCTGCTCGGCCAGGACCGACACGCCGTCGGTGCGGACGGACAGGAATCCGCCGTGCACCGCGACGCTGATCGTCTCGCCGCCCTCGGCCTCGATGCGGACGGGGAAGCCCGGCTCGAGTTCGCCCAGCAGGGGCGAGTGCCCCGGCAGGATGCCGATCTCGCCATAGACCGTGCGGCCGTAGACGGCCGTGGCCTCCCCCGACCAGATCGGCGCCTCGATGGAGACGAGCTCCACGTGCATGGTCGCCATGAGTGGATCAGGCCTTCTTGAGCTCGTCGGCCTTGCGCTCGAGGTCCTCGAGGCCACCGCACATGAAGAACGCCTGCTCGGGGTACTCGTCGAACTCGCCCGCGGTCAGCCGCTTGAACGCGTCGACGGTCTCCTCGACCGGCACGAACGAACCCGGGATGCCCGTGAACTGCTCGGCCACGAAGGTGTTCTGCGACAGGAAGCGCTCGATGCGCCGCGCCCGCTGCACCGTGACCTTGTCCTCCTCGGACAGCTCGTCGATGCCGAGGATCGCGATGATGTCCTGCAGCTCCTTGTAGCGCTGCAGGATCTGCTTGGTGCGCTGCGCGACGTCGTAGTGCTCCTGGCCGATGTACTGCGCGTCCAGGATGCGCGAGGTCGAGTCGAGCGGGTCGACGGCCGGGTAGATGCCCTTCTCCGACACCGGACGCGACAGCGTCGTGGTGGCGTCGAGGTGGGCGAACGTGGTGTGCGGCGCCGGGTCGGTGATGTCGTCGGCGGGCACGTAGATCGCCTGCATCGAGGTGATCGAGTGACCACGCGTCGAGGTGATGCGCTCCTGCAGCTGGCCCATCTCGTCGGCCAGGGTCGGCTGGTAGCCCACCGCGGACGGCATGCGGCCGAGCAGCGTCGACACCTCGGAACCGGCCTGGGTGAACCGGAAGATGTTGTCGATGAACAGCAGCACGTCCTGCTTCTGCACGTCGCGGAAGTACTCCGCCATCGTCAGAGCAGACAGGGCGACACGCAGGCGGGTGCCCGGCGGCTCGTCCATCTGGCCGAAGACCAGGGCGGTCTTCTCGATGACACCGGACTCCGTCATCTCGGCGATGAGGTCGTTGCCCTCGCGGGTGCGCTCGCCGACACCGGCGAACACCGACACACCACCGAAGTTCTCGGCGACGCGGTAGATCATCTCCTGGATGAGCACCGTCTTGCCCACGCCCGCACCGCCGAACAGGCCGATCTTGCCGCCGACCACGTAGGGGGTCAGCAGGTCGATGACCTTGATGCCGGTCCAGAACGGCTCGGTCTTGGACTCGAGCTGGTCGAAGGCCGGGGGCTCGCGGTGGATGGACCACCGCTCCTTGATGTCGAGGTCCTCGGCCTTGACGTCCAGCGGCTGGCCGAGCGTGTTGAACACGTGGCCGAGCGTGCCGTTGCCGACCGGCACCGTGATAGGCGAACCGGTGTCGGTGACCGCGGCGCCGCGCACCAGACCGTCGGTCGGCTGCAACGCGATCGTGCGCACCATGTCGTCGCCGATGTGCTGCGCGACCTCGAGGGTCAACGTCTTGGACAGCTCACCCAGCTCGATCTCGGTCGTGAGCGCCTGGTTGAGCTCGGGGATGGTGTTGCGCCCGAACTCGACGTCGACCACGGGGCCGATGACGCGGACGACGCGGCCGGAGGCCGTCCCGCCCTCGGTGGTGGACTTCTCGTCCTGTACAGCGGTCATTCGTCGCTCCCTGTCGAGGCGAGCGCGTCGGCGCCGCCGACGATCTCGCTGATTTCCTGGGTGATCTCGGCCTGGCGGGCCTCGTTGGCCAGCCGGGTGAAGGTCTTGATGAGCTCGGTCGCGTTGTCACTGGCGGACTTCATCGCGCGCCGGCGGGCCGCCGACTCGGACGCCGCAGACTCAAGCAGCGCGGAGAAGATCCGCGAGCTGACGTACTTCGGCAGGATCGCCGCGATCAGCCGTGACGGCTCCGGCTCGAAGTCGTACAACGGCTGCGGGCCGTCCGACTCGTCCTCGGTGTCGTCGTCCTCGTCGTTCTCGTCGTCACCGTCGGTCGCCTGCTTGACCGGCGAGATCTGCACCGCCACCGGCGACTGCGTGACCGAGTTGACGAACTTGGTGTAGACGAGCCACAGCTCGTCGATGCCCGGACGTTCCGGGGTGGCGGCCTCGTCGTCGTCCGACTGCCCACCGACCGTGCCCTCGCTGGTCGCCTCGAGAGCGGCGGTGACCGCCTCGGTCGCCCCGCGGGCGTCGGCGAAGTTGGGCTGCTCGGAGAACCCGGTCCACGACCCGGCCAGCTCGATGTTGCGGAACCGGAAATAGCCGACACCCTTGCGTCCGATGACGAAGCGGTCGACCTCCTTGCCGTCGCCCTCGAGTTCGGCCGCGAGCTGGTTGGCCCGTCGGATCGCGTTGGCGTTGTAGCCACCGGCCAGGCCACGGTCGCTGGTGATGACCACGATGCCCGCGCGGCGCGGGTTCTCGACGCCGGTGAGCATCGGGTGGGTCAGCGTCGTGTCGTTCAGCAGCGCCCGCAGGGCACGGCTGAGCTCCTTGGCGTAGGGCTTGGCGCTGTTCATCCGCGCCTGCGCCTTGACGATGCGCGAGGCGGCGATGAGTTCCATCGCCTTGGTGATCTTCTTGGTCGAGTTGACCGAGCGGATGCGGCGCCGGTAGACGCGGAGCTGGGCTCCCATTTACGCCTCCTGCCTGGTCGTCCGGGTGCGAGCACTCATGCTGGTGGACCTACTTCGCGGACTTCTGCGTGGAGGTCTTCTTGTCCGACCCCTCGGCCTTGTCGGCGTCCGCGGGCTGGAACTCCTTCTTGAAGTCGTCGAGCAGGCCGCCGAGACGCTCGGCGTGCGCGTCGTCGAAGCCCTTCGCCGCGGCCAGCTCCTCGAAGAGGCCGTCGGCGTTGCGCTGCACGTAGTCGAGGAACTCGCCCTCGAAGCGCCGGATCTCGCTGACCTCGACGTCGTCGAGCTTGCCCGAGGTACCGGCCCAGACCGAGACGATCTCGCGGCCGACCGGGAACGGCGAGGCGGCGGGCTGCTTGAGCAGCTCGACCAGCCGGGCGCCGCGGGCCAGCTGCTGCTGGCTCGCCTTGTCGAGGTCGGAACCGAACGCGGCGAACGACTCGAGCTCGCGGTACTGCGCGAGGTCGACGCGCAGGCGGCCGGCGACGGCACGCATCGCCTTGGGCTGCGCCGAACCACCGACGCGCGACACCGAGATGCCGACGTTGATCGCCGGACGGACACCCGCGTTGAACAGGTCGGTCTCGAGGAAGCACTGGCCGTCGGTGATCGAGATGACGTTGGTCGGGATGTAGGCCGACACGTCGTTGCCCTTGGTCTCGATGATCGGCAGGCCGGTCATCGAGCCGCCGCCCATGTCGTCGGAGAGCTTCGCGCAGCGCTCGAGCAGCCGGCTGTGCAAGTAGAAGACGTCGCCCGGGTAGGCCTCACGGCCCGGCGGGCGGCGCAGCAGCAGCGACACCGTGCGGTAGGCCTCGGCCTGCTTGGTGAGGTCGTCGAACACGATGAGGACGTGCATGCCCTGGTACATCCAGTGTTGGCCGATGGCCGAGCCGGTGTAGGGCGCGAGGTACTTGAAACCGGCCGAGTCGGACGCCGGGGCGGCGACGATGGTCGTGTACTCGAGCGCGCCCGCCTCCTCGAGGGTGTTGCGCGCCGCGGCGATCGTCGAGCCCTTCTGGCCGATCGCGACGTAGATGCAGCGCACCTGCTGCTTCGGGTCGCCGGTCTTCCAGTTGTCGCGCTGGTTGATGATCGCGTCCAGGGCGACGGTGGTCTTGCCCGTCTGCCGGTCGCCGATGATCAGCTGGCGCTGGCCGCGGCCGATGGCGGTCATCGAGTCGATCGCCTTGATGCCCGTGAGCAGCGGCTCGCGGACCTCCTTGCGCTGCACCACCGTGGGCGCCTGCAGCTCGAGCGCGCGGCGCTCGTCGGACTCGATCTCGCCCGCGCCGTCGATGGCCACACCGAGCGGGTTGACCACGCGGCCGAGGTAGGCGTCGCCCACCGGGACCGAGAGGATCTCGCCGGTGCGCTTGACCGGCTGGCCCTCCTCGATCTGCGAGGCGTCACCCAGGATGACCGCGCCGATGTCGCGGACGTCCAGGTTCAGCGCGAGGCCGAGCGTGCCGCCCTCGAACTCGAGCAGCTCGTTGGTCATCGCGCTGGGCAGGCCCTCGACGCGAGCGATGCCGTCGCCGGTCTCGGCGACCACGCCGACCTCCTCGCGGGAGGCCTTCGGGGTGTACGACGAGACGTAGCCCTCGATCGCGCTACGGATCTCGTCGGCGGAGATCGTCAGCTCTGCCATGGGTGTCCTCTTCGATTCGTTCGGTACGGGGCGTTCAGGAGTGTGGGGATCGGGGTCAGCCGCTCAGCGCGGCCCGGGCGGCGGCCAGACGGCTGGCGACGCTGCCGTCGATGACCTCGTCGCCGACGCGGACGACGAGCCCGCCGCGCACCGACGGGTCGATCGCGGTGCGTGCGGAGATGGGACGGCCGTACAGGTCGCTGAGCGCGGACGTGATGCGCTCGACCTGCTCGGACGAGAGCTCGACCGCCGAGGTGACGCGGGCGACGGAGCGTTCCTGCCACTTCGCGGCAGCCTCGAGCAGGTCGTCGATCGCGAGCACGACACTACGCTTGCGGCCGCTGCGGACGGCGTTGTGCAGCAACGCCAACGTGAGCGGCGAGACCTTCTGCGCGACGATGCTGTCGAGCAGTTCGACGCGGCGGGACCCGTCGACGGCCTGCTCGTCGAGCAGTGCCACCAGGTTGCCGTTGGCGTCGAGCACCCGCTCGAGGCGGAACAGCTCGTCCTCGACGGTGTCGAGGGTGCCGTCCTTCTCGGCGGCGCGGAACACCGCGTCATCGCCGGCGCTCTCGAGAGCGTCGGCGAGGTCCCACGGTGTCGACCACCGCAGGTCGACGGCGGCCTTGACCACCTTGAGGGTGTTCGCCTCGACCTGGCCGCCGAACAGCTGCTGGGCGAGGTCGCTGCGCCGGTCGGACTCGGCGGCCGGGTCGGCGAGGGTGCGGCGCAGCTTCGGCTGCGCGGAGAGCAACCGCGCCACGGCGTACAGCTCGTCGGCGAGCCGTCCGAGCGACTCCGAGGAGACCCGTCCCTCGAACACCTCGTGCTCGACGCGACGGAGCTCGTCGAGGGCCCGGCGACTGGCGGCGTGCATCATGACGACCCGCTCACTGAGCCGACGACGAGTCGGTCTCGGCGCGGTCGCGGGCCTCGAGGCCGGCGATGAAGGCATCGACCGTGGCCGACACCCGGGCGTCGTCCGCCAGTCGCTCGTCGACGATCTTCTCCGCCAGCTCGACGGCCAGCATGCCGACCTCGGCGCGCAGTTCGCGCACGATCGCAGTGCGCTGCCCGGCCAGCTGCTCCTCGCCACGGGCGACGATGCGGGCCGACTCCTCCTGCGCCTGCTGCCGCAGCTCCTCGATCGTGCGCTGCGCCTCGGCGCGCGCGTTCTCGCGGATCTGCGCGGCCTCGACTCGGGCCTCGCGCAGCTGCTCCTGGTACTGCTCGATCATGCGCTGCGCCTGCTCCTGCGCCTGCTCCGCACGTTCGATGCCGCCCTCGATGGCCTCACGCCGAGCGGCGAAGGTCTTCTCGAAGTTGGGGACGACGAACTTGCGGACCAGGTAGAAGAGGATCGCGAAGATGATCAGCACGAGGACGAACTCGGACCACACGAAGCCGAGCGGGTTCGGCTCCTCGGCTGCGAGTACGTGGTGCGTCATCGATTACTCCTTCACCATCGATCGTGCTGACGATCGCGGACGAGTCGGAACGGTCCGGACGTCGATCAGGTGGTGTTGCCGGCCTTGAGGACGAAGGCGAGCGCGATGCCGATGATGGCGAGCGCCTCGGAGAGCGCGAAGCCGAGGAACGCGATGGTCTGCAGTCGGCTCTGCATCTCCGGCTGGCGTGCGGTGCCGTTGATGTACGCGGCGAAGACGATGCCCACGCCGATACCCGGGCCGATCGCGGCCAGGCCGTAGCCGACCATGTTGAGCGTGCCGCCCATGTGCTTTCTTCCTTTCGTCGCGGTCAGATGACCGTGTGAGGTGGTGCGGTAGGACGAGAAGTCGTTGTCGTGCGCCGGCTCAGTGGTCGTGGGCCTTGGCGCCGGCGATGTAGCTCGCCGTCAGCAGGGTGAACACGTAGGCCTGCAGCGTCGCCACGATGACCTCGAGGAACCCGATGCCGATGCCCATGAGGTAGGCCAGCACGCCGGCCGGCTTCACGACCGGACCCTCGGCGTCGAGCAGCAGGTAGGCGCCGCCGGTGGCGAACAGGATGATCAGCAGGTGGCCCGCGAACATGTTCGCGAACAGTCGCAGCGACAGCGTGATCGGCCGGACGATGATGTTCGACAGGAACTCCAACGGCACGATCAGCGGCAGCAGCCACTTCGGCACGCCCGACGGCACGGTCACGAACTTCAGGTAGCCCAGCGGGCCCTTGTCCATGATCCCGACGACGTTGTAGATGATCCACACCATCGCCGCGAGACCGAATGCGTAGTTCACCCGCGAGAACGACGGGAACATCAGGAACGGCGTGATGCCGAACAGGTTGTTGATGACGATGAAGAAGAACAGCGTCACCAGCAGCGGCACCCAGCGCATGTAGTCGCTGCCACCGAGCACGTCGCGGCCAACGCCGTTGCGCACCAGGGTGTAGGCGTTCTCGCCGATGTACTGCCAGCGGGTCGGCACGAGCCGACGCTTGCTGCTGGTGCTGCGCAGGAACACGAACGTGAGGATCGCGCCCAGCACGAGCAGCGCCGCGGGCTTGGTGAGGACGGGGACGTAGGAGTCGGAGTTCCAGCTGTTGTCGCTGAAGTCCGGGAGGAAGAACTCCAAGGGGCCGGGCGCGGTGAAGCCTTCGCCGCCGCCTTCGGCCGCCACCAGGAGGGTGGTCATGTAACTCCTCGGTCATCGCGGTCGGCCGACGACCCGGGGTCGTGTCCCGTGGCCGGCCGATCGTGGTCGATCGGGGTCGTTCTGTCTGTGGACTGCTGGGTGGCGCGCCCGGTGCTCGCGCCGGTGGTGCGACCCGGACGCGAGCCGGTGTCACCCGGAACGCCGCGAAAGCGGTACCGCGCGAACACGAGGTACACACCGAACGCCGCCCCGACGAGGATCCCGACCGGGACCAACCACGGAGCATCGAGCCAGACGCTGAGCACGTACCCGATGACGCCGTAGAACGCCACGCCGGCAACCAGGTACCCGAACGCCGCCCAGGGATCGCCCTCCGGCGGTTGCTCGCCGGGTGGAGGAGAGGTGGGGTTCGGACTCATCGCGTTGCGGCGAGCGTAACAAAGCGCTGAGACACTCCCGGCGGCGGCCCGGGCCGTCGCGCGCGGGCCTGTGTCACCGGCGGCTCAGCGCACCCAGGCGTTGCGGACGACGCCGGTGACCCAGACGACGACCGCCGCCACGGCACCGGTGAGCACGGCCGCGCCGTCGACCTTCGCGGGGTCGGCGAGCAGCCACGCGAACGACAGCACGGCGATGGTGAACGCGTAGCTGAGCATCGCGGCGAGGAACATCGTCCCCGGCGAGATGCGGCTGGCGATGCGGATCATCATCGTGGCCATGCCGAAGCAGGCGACCACCGCCGCCCACGCCGCCAGGTAGCTGCCGACGGCGCGGCCGGGCGGGTCGCCGAACAACGCCCACAGTCCCGCGCCGAGCGCGGCCGCCAGGGCCAGTGCCGGCCAGGTCGAGCGGGTGGGCCGTCCGAGGACGCGATTGCGCGCGACCGGCATGCGGTCGGGCACGGACAGGTCGCGGGGCGCCCTCACGGCGCGTCGCTCTTCGCCGGGCGGCGCCGGGAGCGCAGCTGCACCTTGGGGACGAACAGCATGAGCAGGCCGATCGCGGCGGCCACGGACAGCACCGTCAGCACGAGGCCCCTCCCGTCGCCGTAGGACAGGCCGACGCCGGTGAAGGCGATCAGCGCGGACCAGAAGTACAGCAGCAGCACCGCGCGCCGGTGGCTGTGCCCCATCTCGAGCAGCCGGTGGTGCAGGTGCTGCTTGTCGGGCGCGAACGGCGAGCGTCCCTTGCGCACCCGCCGCACGATCGCCAGCAGCAGGTCGACGAACGGCAGCGCCAGCACCGACAGCGGCACCAGCAGCGGCAGGAACAGCGCCAGCGAGCCGGGGGTGTTCTTCTCGAACGCCTGCGGGTCGGACGTCGTCGTCGCGGTGACCGCGGACGCCGACAGCATCATGCCGACCAGCATCGAACCCGAGTCGCCCATGAAGATGCGGGCGGGGTTGAAGTTGTGCGGCAGGAACCCGACACAGGCGCCGGCCAGCGCCGCGGCCAGCAGCGTCGAGGCCGCGCCGTCGGCCTGGAACCCCTGCTCGCTGAGGTGGAACGAGTACAGGAAGAACGCCCCGGCCGCGATGGCGCTGACGCCCGCGGCGAGCCCGTCCAGCCCGTCGATGAAATTCATCGCGTTGATCGTCGCCAGGGTCAGCAGGATGGTCATCGGCGTCGAGAGGTCCTGGCCGAGGATGAACGTGCCGTCGCCGAACACGTTGGGCAGGTAGCCGAGCTGCACACCGCCGAGGTTGACGAGCAGCGCGCAGGCCAGCACCTGGCCGGCCAGCTTGGTCAGCGAGTCGAGTTCCCAGCGGTCGTCGATCACGCCGATGGCGCAGATCAGGGCGCCGGCGGCGACGACCCGTCCCATCTCGGGCCCGGAGTTGAACGCCTGGTTCAGGGTCGGCAGCCGCGTGGCGACGAACAGCGCCAGCGCGAACCCGCCGAAGATGGCGACCCCGCCCATGCGCGGCGTCGCCACCGCGTGCACGTCCCGGTCCCGCGGTGCCGCGAGCGCCCCCGAGCGGATGGCGACCCGGCGGGCGATCGGCACCAGCAGGAAGGTGACGAGCGCGCCTATGCACCCGATCAGCAGGTACTCGAGACTCGGATGGGTGGGCATCAGGGGCGGCCGCTCCCGGGTCCGGGGCGGGGACGCGCGCGGGGCGCCTGGTCGGCGGGGGTCTCCGGCTCGTCCGACCGGATGTCCGGCACCACCGAGCGCAACTGCGCGAGCGAGACCCCGCCGGCGCGCAGCACGCGCGGGATCGCCTCGGTGACGTCGACGATCGTCGACGCGACCCCCTCGCCGACCACGGGCCCGTCCTCGAGGTAGACGGCGACGTCCTCCCCCAGCTGGTCGCGGGCCTCGCGGGCGGTGCGGGCCGGGGGATGTCCCGAGCGGTTGGCGGACGACACCGCCATCGGCCCGGTCTGTTCGAGCAGCTCGATGGCGACCGGGTGCAGCGGCATGCGCAGCGCCACCGTGCCGCGCGAGTCGCCGAGATCCCAGGTCAGCGACGGTGCGTGCGTCACGACGATCGTGAGCGCGCCGGGCCAGAAGGCCTCGACCAGCGCACGGGTGCGTTCGTCGACGGCCGTCACCAGCCCGTCGATGGTCGACCAGGAGCCGACGAGCACGGGGACGGGCATGTCCCGACCCCGCCCCTTGGCGCGCAGCAGGTCGGTGACGGCGACGGCGTCGAACGCGTCGGCACCGATGCCGTAGACCGTGTCGGTGGGCAGCACGACGAGCTCGCCGGCCTGCACGCTGTGCGCGGCCGTCTCGATCGCGTCCGCCCGGACGTCGGGGTCGTCGGTGTGGAAGAACAGGGCCACGGCAGTGATCCTGCCTCAAGCCCCGCTGCGGACGGCGGTGGCGTACCGCGGACGACCCGCGAGATCCCGGTGCGCCGTGATCGCGGCGAAGCGTCCGTCGGTTGCGAGCAGCCCGGGGACGGCCTCGCCGTGGGTGTCGTCGTGCTCGATCGCGACCACTCCCCCGGGCCGGAGCAGCAGTGCGGCCGCACGGATGACGCTCGACATCAGGTCGAGGCCGTCCGGGCCGCCGAAGACCGCGACGGCCGGGTCGGCGCGGACCTCCGGGCTCACCTCGGACGCGGACGGAACGTAGGGCGGGTTGCTGACGACCGCGTCGGCGCGGCCCGCGTACCCGGCCAGGGCCTGGTCGTCGCGGACGTCCGCGTCGAGCACGGCGACGCCGTCGCCGGCGTTGCGGCGCAGCCACGGCAGGGCGTCCGGGCTGTTCTCGACCGCGACGACGGTGGCCCCGGGCACCTCGTCGGCGATCGCGGCGGCGAGGGCGCCCGAACCGGCGCAGAGGTCGACCGCCAGGGGGTGGTGCGCCGACCGCAGGTGCTGCAGCACGGCGTCGACGAGCAGCTCGGTCTCGGGGCGGGGCACGAACACCCCGGGTCCGACGGCGAGCTCCAGGTGCCGGAACGGGGCGCGTCCGGTGAGGTGCTGCAGCGGCTCGCGTGCCGCGCGCCGCGCCACCCAGGCCTCGAAACGCTGCGCGGCGGACGGGTCGACCGCGTCGAGGGTCACGAGCCCGCTGCGGGTGGTGCCCACGGCCGCGGCCAGCAGCAGTTCGGCGTCGACGCGGGCGCTGTCGACGCCGGCCGCGGCCAGCCGGGCGGTGGCGTCGCGGAGCAGGTCCCGGGGGGTCAGTCGCTCGTCCCGGCGAGCAGGGCCTCGGTGTCGGCGTGCTGCAGCGCGGCGATCACGTCGTCGAGGGCGCCGTCGAGCACCTGGTCGAGGTTGTAGGCCTTGAACCCGACCCGGTGGTCGCTGATGCGGTTCTCCGGGAAGTTGTACGTGCGCACCCGCTCGGACCGGTCGACGGTGCGCACCTGCGAGCGGCGGGCGTCCGAGGCGGCAGCGTCCGCCTTCTCCTGGGCGGCGGCGAGCAACCGCGCCCGCAGCACCCGCATGGCGGCCTCACGGTTCTGCAGCTGGCTCTTCTCGTTCTGCATGCTGACGACGGTGCCGCTGGGCACGTGGGTGATGCGGACGGCGGAGTCGGTGGTGTTCACGCTCTGCCCGCCGGGCCCGGACGATCGGTACACGTCGATGCGCAGGTCGTTGGGGTCGATGTCGACGTCGACCTCCTCGGCCTCGGGCAGGACGAGCACCCCGGCCGCGGACGTGTGGATGCGGCCCTGCGACTCGGTGGCGGGCACCCGCTGCACGCGGTGCACGCCGCCCTCGTACTTCAGCCGGGCCCAGACCTGCTGGTCGGGACGGCGGGCGCGGACGGCCACGGTCACCGACTTCGTGCCGCCCAGGTCGGTGGGTTCGTCGTCCAGGGTCTCGGTCTGCCAGCCCTGGCGTTCGGCGTAGCGCAGGTACATGCGCAGCAGGTCGCCGGCGAACAGGGCCGACTCCTCGCCGCCCTCGCCGGCCTTGATCTCGAGGATGACGTCCTTGCCGTCGTTGGGGTCGCGCGGCAGCAGCAGCTCGCGCAGCCGTGCCTCGATGTCGCCGATGCGGGCCTCGAGGGCGGTGGCCTCGGCCGCGAACGACGCGTCCTCGGCCGCCAGCTCGCGGGCCGCGGCGAGGTCGTCGCGGGTGGCGGTCAGCTCGTCCGAGGCGGTGCGGACGGGCGCCAGCTCGGCGAACCGGCGTCCGAGGCGGCGGGCCAGCGCGGCGTCGCCGTGCACGGACGGGTCGGAGAGCTGCTTCTCGACGTCCGCGTACTCGGCCAGCAACTCGGCCAACTTGCCCAACTCGGACACGGCCGGCCCTCCCCTTCGCTCGACATGACACAGGCGCCCGCCCCCAGCGGGGACGGGCGCCTGCGGTGAAGCTACTTGGTGGTGCGCTCGCGCTTGCCGTAGCGGCGCTCGAACTTGTCGACGCGGCCGCCGACGTCCATGATCTTCTGCTTGCCCGTGTAGAACGGGTGGCAGGCCGAGCACACGTCGGCGTTCAGGACGCCGTTCTTGGCGGTGCTGCGGGTGGTGAACGTCGTGCCGCAGGAGCAGGTCACCTGGGTGACGACGTAGTCGGGGTGGATGCCTTCGCGCATGTCTCTGGTTCCCTCGTCGTGAGGCTCCGGGTCCGCACTGCGGGATCGCGAGGCGGTGAACCGGCGCCGGGTGGTGATGTCGGCGCACGCGCGCCGATCGTGCAGTCTAACCGACTCCCGGCCCCGGGCATTCCCGATCGTCCCGGGGCGGATGGAAGGATCGTCGGATGCACCCGGACGTCGACGGCGCGCTGCAGGAAACGTCCGCCGACCGGCGCGAACTGTTCGGCGTGCGCACCGAACGCTGGTCGCCCGACCTGCGCGCCGCCCTGCACGCCGTCTACCCGCACGACGCCGGGCTCGAGGACCGCGTGCTGGCGGCGGCCGCGCGCGCCTACGCCGACCGCTCCCCCGCGCTGCACCGTCGCGACCAGGAGCGGACGTTGCGTCCCGACTGGTTCCAGCGCCCGGACATGCTGGGGTACGCCGCCTACGCCGACCGCTTCGGCGGGGACCTCGCGGGGGTGCGGGCACAGATCCCGTACCTGTCCGAGCTCGGCGTCACCTACCTGCACCTGATGCCGCTGCTGCTGCCGCACGACCACCCGCACGGCGACAGCGACGGCGGCTACGCCGTGAGCGACTACCGCACCGTGCGTCCGGACCTCGGCACCGTCGACGACCTGGCCGCGCTGGCCGGCGACCTGCACGACCACGGCGTCAGCCTGGTGCTCGACCTCGTGCTGAACCACGTGGCGGACGACCACGAGTGGGTGCGCCGCGCCCGTGCCGGTGAGCAGCGCTACCGCGACTACTTCCACGTCTTCGCCGACCGCACCGGGCCGGACGCCTACGAGCGGACGCTGCCCGAGGTGTTCCCCGACTTCGCGCCCGGCAACTTCACGTGGGACGACGAGCTCGCCGCGTGGGTGTGGACGACGTTCAACGCCTTCCAGTGGGACCTGAACTGGGCCAACGCCGCGGTGTTCGAGGAGTTCGTCGACCTCGTGCTGTTCTTCGCCAACCTCGGCGTCGACGTGCTGCGCCTCGACGCGATCGCGTTCCTCTGGAAGCGGCTCGGCACGAACTGCCAGAACCAGCCCGAGGTGCACGCGATCACGCAGGCCCTGAAGGCCGTCCTGCGCATCGCGTGCCCGAGCGTGCTGCTCAAGGCCGAGGCGATCGTCGCGCCCGACGACCTCGTGCACTACCTCGGCACCGGACGCCATCACGGCAAGGTCAGCGACCTGGCGTACCACAACGTGCTCATGGTGCAGATCTGGTCGATGCTGGCCACCCGCGACGTGCGGCTGACCACCCACACCCTGCGCTCGCTCCCGCCGGCGCCGAGCACGACGGCATGGATCTGCTACCTGCGCTGCCACGACGACATCGGCTGGGCCATCGGCGACGCCGACGCCGCCGCCGTGGGACTGAACGGCTTCGCACACCGCTCGTTCCTCTCGGACTTCTACACCGGCGCCTACCAGCCGTCCTTCGCGCGCGGGCTGGTGTTCCAGGCCAACCCCGCCACCGGAGACCGGCGGGTCAGCGGCATGACGGCGTCGCTCGCGGGCCTCGAGAAGGCATTGTCGGACGGCGATGCCGACGGCGTCGACGTCGCCGTCGCGCGCGTGCTGCTCGCCTACGCGATCGTCCTCGGCTGGGGCGGCGTGCCGGTGCTGTGGATGGGCGACGAGCTCGCGCAGCCGAACGACGATCACTGGGCCGACGAGCCCGACCATGCCGCCGACAACCGCTGGGCACACCGTCCGGTGCTCGATGGCGTCGCGCAGGAACGCCGAAGCGACCTCACCACCCCGGCCGGACGGGTGTTCGCCGGGCTGCAGCGGTTGGTGCGGCTGCGGGCGTCACTGCCGGGACTGCACGCGGCGACGGCGAGCGAGGTGCTGGAGCCGAGCGACCCCGCCGTACTCACCGTGCGTCGTGACCACCCCGAGCAACTGATGCTGCTGCTGTTCAACGTCAGCGAGTCGCCGCGCACGTGGCCGTTCCACCGCATCGCCGAAGCGGGCCTGGGCGGCGCGCTCGACCGGATGACCGGACGGGTGCCCGAGCCGGACGTCGACGGCGACGTGCGGCTCGGGCCCTACCAGGCGATGTGGCTGGTGCTCGACCGTTAGGCGTTCGCGGGCTCCTGCCGCTGCTGCGCGCGCTCGAGCTCGCGGCGGCGGTCCTCCTCGGACTCCTTCGCGATCTGCTGCGCCTTCTCCTCGTCCCGGGTCAGATTCTCCTCGGTCTCGGGGTCGAAGACGTGCACGGACGCCGGGTCGAACCACAGCCGCGCCTCGTCGCCCTGCTTGACCTTGCTGGCGCCGTCGAGGCTGACGACGAGCTGCGTGCGCATCGCCTCGCCGTCGAGCTCGCGGTCGAGCTCGTCCAGGGCGGCCTGGACGTCGGAGTTCGGCTCGAAGGGCAGGTAGGCGTACTTCTCGTTGCCCAGCCATTCGGTGACGTCGACGCCGGCGCTGAACTCGATGCCCTTGCCACGCTGCGCATCCTCGACGAGGTTCGCGTCCTCGAACGCCTCGGGACGCACGCCGACGACGACGAAGTCACCCTTCTTCTTGCGGGTCGCGACCTTGTTCGGGATCGGGATGTTCGTGAACGGCATCTCGAGCACGCCGTCGCCGACGGTGGCGGGCAGGAAGTTCATCGGCGGCGAGCCGATGAAGCCGGCCACGAACAGGTTCACCGGCTGCTCGTAGAGCTCGCGCGGGCTGGCGACCTGCTGCAGCACGCCGCGGCGCAGCAGCGCCACGCGGTCGCCGAGCGTCATGGCCTCGGTCTGGTCGTGGGTGACGTAGACGGTGGTGACGCCGAGGCGCCGCTGCAGGCGCGCGATCTCGGTGCGCATCTGGCCGCGCAGCTTGGCGTCGAGGTTCGACAGCGGCTCGTCGAACAGGAACGCGTCGGCCTTGCGGATGATCGCCCGGCCCATCGCGACACGCTGCCGCTGGCCACCGGACAGGTTCGCCGGTTTGCGCTCGAGGTGCTCGCGCAGCTCGAGGACGTCGGCGATGTCGTCGACCATCTGCTTGATCTTCGACTCGTCCATCTTGTTCTTCGACAGCCGCAGCGGGAACGCGATGTTCTCGAAGACGGTCAGGTGCGGGTAGAGCGCGTAGTTCTGGAACACCATCGACAGGTTGCGGTCGCGCGGCGCGCGGTCGTTGACGCGCTTGCCGTCGATCATCATGTCGCCGCCGGAGATGTCCTCCAGGCCGACGATCATGCGCAGCAGCGTCGACTTCCCCGAGCCGGACGGGCCGACGAGGATCAGGAACTCGCCGTCGGCGACGTCGATGTTGACGTCGGTGACGGCCTTGAACCCGTCGCCGTAGATCTTGGTGATGTGCTTCATCTCGATCGTGGACACGGTTGCACCTAACCCTTCACGGCACCGGCGGTGAGGCCCGCGACGATGCGTTTCTGGAAGACGAGAACGAGGATGACGACGGGGACCGTCACGACCATGGAGGCCGCGGCGACGTACCCCGTCGGCGGGATGAACTGGGACGGGCCGCTGAACTGGCTCAGCGCGGCAGGCACGGTCTGAGAGCCGTTGAACTTGCCGGCCTCACCCGTGGTCGACGACAGCGACGTCGAGTAGACGAAGTCGTTCCACGCGGTGAAGAACGCGATGATCGCGGTCGTGAAGACGCCCGGTGCCGCCAGCGGCAGCACCACCTTGCGGAACGCCTGCCAGCTCGTGGCGCCGTCGACCTGAGCGGCCTGCTCCATCTCCCAGGGGATCTGCCGGAAGAACGCGGTCAGCGTCCAGATCGACAGCGGCAGCGTCAGCGACAGGTACGGGATGATGAGGCCGGGCCAGGTGTTGTACAGCCCGATCTCCCGCCAGAGGTTGAACAGCGGGGTGACGACGCTGATCACCGGGAAGAACGCCGTCAGCAGGGCCGCGTTCAGCACCAGTCGCTTGCCGGGGAAGTCGAGCCGGGCGATGCCGTAGGCGCAGAACGCCGACAGGATGACCGCGATGAGGGTCGCGATGAGGCAGATGCCGATCGAGTTGATCAGCGCCGGGACGAAGATGTCGCTGCCGCCGCCGGTGAAGATGTACTTGTAGTTCTCCCAGCTGAACGTGCTGGGGATGTACCGGCGGTCGGTGATCTCGGAACTCGGCTTGAGCGACAGCGAGACGAGCCAGCCGATCGGCACCAGCGTGTAGAGGATGATCGGCACGGCCGCGACGGCCAGCCACGCCTTCGCCTTGGGTGAGATGTCGGCGGCCATGTCAGTCTCCGCTCACGCGTGCGAGGTCGGTCTTGAAGAACTTGATGAAGACCGTGCTGATGATGATCACGCAGATGAACAGCAGGATCGAGATCGCCGAGCCCAGGCCGATCTGGCTGCGCGTGATGGTCTGGCTGTAGGCGAGCACACCGACCGAGGTGGTGTCCTGCGAGCCGCCGGTCATGATGAAGATGTTGTCGAAGATGCGGAACGCGTCGAGGGCGCGGAACAGCAGTGCCACCATGATCGCCGCCTTCATCGACGGCAGCGTGACCCGGAACAAGCGCTCCCAGAACGTCGCGCCGTCGACCTCGGCCGCCTCCTGCAGCTCGCCCGGCACCTGGGCCAGCCCTGCGAGCAGCAGCAGCGACATGAACGGCGTCGTCTTCCAGATCTCCGACACCATGATCGCGATCAGCGACGACCAGTGCCCGCCGTACCAGTCGTAGTTGGCGTCGAACCCGCCGAACGTGATCCAGTGCAGCCACTTGCTGATGAAGCCGGTGTTCGGGTCGAACGCGTACAGGAACCCGTACGCCGACACCACGGTGATGATCGAGTACGGGATGAGCACGATCGTGCGCAGCGTCCGCCTGGGGATCACGATCTTGTTCATCACCATGGCCAGCGCCATGCCGAGGACGAACTCGATGGCGACGGTGATGACCATGATCAGCGTGCTGACCAGGACGGCGTCCCACCACTTCGAGTCGGCCAGGATCACCGCGTAGTTCTTGAACCACAGGAACGCCCGCCCGTTGGGGTCGGTGAGCCGGTAGTTGAAGAACGACAGGTACAGCGCGTTGAGGATCGGGTAGCCGACCACGAGCATCATCGCGACGAACGCCGGCGCGGCGAGCTTCCAGCCGAGGTTGCGTTCCTGCCGCGCGCGGTCGGAGAGCTTCGACTTCTTCTTCGGCTCGTCGGCCGGGCGGGACGACGACGGCTTCTCGAGTGTGGTCGTCACAGCAGCTTCTCCCCCTTGAGCACCTGCAGGATGAACGTCTGCGCGTCCTTGGGCGTCGAGGACGTCACCGACTGCGGCGGGCTGAACGACTGCTGCAGCGCGGACGACAGGTCTCCGTAGTACTGGGTCTGCGGGCGCGGGGCGGCACGCTGCAACGACTGCTTGATGAGATCGGCCATCGGATAGGCCTTGCGCACCTTCGGGTCGTCGAAGGACTTCGTGTTCGCGGGCGGGTTGCTGGAGCCGAGGAAGTACTCCGCCTGGTGGTCGGCGGTGCGGATGCACTTGATCGCGTCCCAGGCGAACTTCTGGTTGTCGGCGAAGGCGCTGACGCCGAGCTCGATGCCACCGAACGGCGGGCGGGACTGCTTGCCCTGAACCGTCTCCGGGTAGTAGGTCCAGCCGACGTCGGAGTCACGGAACTTCACCTTGTCGGCCTTCATGGCGCCCCACACGTAGGGCCAGATGGCCATGAACATGCTGGTGGCCGGCCGCTCGAACAGGCCCAGCGCGGCGGCCTCGTCGGTCGAGGAGAGCGCCGGGCCGCCGACCTTGTCGGACGCCAGTCGCTGGATGACGGCGGCGGCCTTCTTGCCGGCGGCGGTGTCCAGGCCGAGCTTGAGGTTCTTGGCCACGGTGCCGTTGGGGCTTTCGATGATCTTGCCGCCGGCACCCTCGATCAGGGCGTTGATCCAGACGGCGTATCCCTCGTACAGCTTGGCCTGCACGCCGACCGTCTTGCCCTCCTTCTTGGCCGCGTCGATGATCTGGTCCCAGGTGACGGGCTTCGACATGTCGAGCCCGGCCTTCTTGGCCAGCGACTTGCGGTACCAGAGCAGCTGCGTGTTCGCCCAGAACGGCGCGGCCACCAACTTGCCCTTCCACGTCGAGGCGTCGACGGCGGGTTTGACGATGTTCTGCGTGAATTCCGACTTGTACTGCGAGGGCACGTCCGCCAGGAAGCCGGCTTCGGCGAACTCGCTCACGAAGACCGGGTCGAGACTCATGAGCGAGATGGACGAGTCCTTGGCCGCGAGCCGTGTGACCAGCTGCTGGCGCTGCGCGCTCGCGTCGGTCGGCAGGGTCTGCGTGGTGATCTGGTACTTGCCCTTGGCCGCGGTCGTGCACTCCTTGGCCAGCTGGGCCTGGCCGCCGCTGTCGGGATTGATGAACCAGGTGATCGTGGGTGGACCGTCGGAGCCACCGCAGGCACTGAGCACCGACGCAGCCATGATCGCGACCACCCCCGCCCTCAAGGTCGTGCGGGAGTTGCGCTTCATGGAAACTGTGCCCCTCTTCTGCGATCGGGTCGCCGACCGGCATCGACGCAAGGGGTTGTTCCCCCCGTTATGCCGTGGTTCACATGCCCTCAATCGCAACGTAACCGGGCAGCCCCACGGCAGCAAGCATCCCGGCCGTCACGATTCGGGTGCGACGACCGGGATGGTCGGAATGCCGGGATGCTCGGCTGTGTGCCCTACCCCTTGACGCTGCCCGACAGCAGGCCGCGCACGAAGTAGCGCTGCAGGGCGATGAACACGGCCAGCGGGATGATGATCGACAGGAACGCGGCCGCGGGCACGGACTCGCCGCCGGCGCCGGACGTGTTGTTCTGCAGGCCGCTGATCGCGACGGTGATCGGCGAGATGCCGGGGTCGCCGCCGGACATCACCAGACCGACGAACAGGTCGTTCCACACCCAGAGGAACTGGAAGATGCCGAACGCCGCGAGAGCGGGGCGAAGCAGCGGCAGCATGATCGTGCGGAAGATCTGGCCGTGGCTGGCGCCGTCGATGCGCGCCGCCTCGAGCAGGTCCTTCGGGATCTCGGACATGAAGTTGTGCATGAGGAAGATGGCCAGCGGCAGCGCGAAACAGGCGTGCGCGAGCCACACCGCGCCGACCGTGCCGGCCAGGCCGGTGGCCGGGAAGATCGTGACGCCGCCGAGGTGCACGCCGTTCACCACGAAGCGCAGCAACGGCACGATGGCCACCTGCAGCGGCACGATCTGCAGCGCGAAGATGGCCACGTAGACCCAGTCGCGGCCCTTGAAGTCGATCCACACCAGCGCGTAGGACGCCATCGCCGCCACCGCGATCGGGATCAGCGCCGCCGGGATGACGATGACGATCGAGTTCACGACGTTGGGCAGGATGTTCTTCGCGCCGCTCGTGACCGTCTCGTAGTTGTCCAGGGTCAGGCCGCTGAAGGTCCACCAGCCCTTGGTGTCCTGGGCCTCCTTGTCGCGGAACGACTGCACCAGCAGGCCGATCGTCGGGATCGTCCAGAGGATGCCGATGACGAGCGCGATGATCGAGGCCACGGGGTTGTTGAGCGCCGCCGCGGTCTTGCCGACCTTCGTGGTCGGCTCCTGGGGGCCCAGACCCTCCGGAGGGGTCGGCGCGTTGCCGGTCGGATCGATCACCGTGGTCATCGTGCGACTCCTTCGGACGGGTGCGGCTGCGGGCGGGACGTGATCGGCCGGCTCACCGGGCCCTCGCCTTCACCATCTGCCGCACCTGGTAGGCCACGAACGGGATGACCAGGATCAGGATCACCATTGCCAGCGCGGACGACCTGTGCACGCTGATGCTGTTCTCGTCGACGCCGCCGATCAGCAGTGTCGTGTACATCAGGTTGGCGAGCGTGTCGCCGTCGTACTTGTCGGCACCGAACGTGCGGATCAGGTCGAAGACCTTCAGCGTGGCGACGGAGATGGTCACCAGCACGACGATCAGGGTCGGCTTGATGTTCGGGATGACGACCCGGCGGAACGCCTGGCCGTTGGTGCAGCCGTCGATCTTGGCGGCTTCGGCGAGCTCGGCCGGCACGGCCTTGATCGCGGCCGACAGGACGACGGTGGCGAACCCGGCCTGGATCCAGATCATCACGATGATCATCAGCATCGTGAGCTTGAAGCCGCCGTCGGTCGGGAATCCCAATGGACCGAGGCCGAACCAGTTCAGCACCTCGTTGACCAGACCGGACGCGCCGTTTTCGGTCGGCTGCTGGTACATCAGGCCCCAGATGAACGCCGCGCCGACGAACGAGATCGCGGTGGGGAGGAACACGAGGGCCTTGGCGAACGCCTCGCCGCGGATCTTGTCGATCGCGTAGGCGTAGCCGAGGCCGATGAGGGTGGCGACGATCGGCGTGATGATCGTCCACAGGAGGGTGTTGCGCAGCGCCTCGAGGGCGCCGTCGTCGGTGAAGGCCCACTTGAAGTGCTCGAACGTGAAATTGCCGCCGCTGTCGAGCACGCAGCGGCCGGGGTCGCTGGGGCGCGGCACGCAGTCGGGGCGGTTGCGCGACGCCGACGTCAGCGACGAGACCGCCGTACGGAAGATCGGCCCGACGAGCCCGATGCCGAGCAGCACCAGCGCCGGCAGCAGGAACACGAAGGCCTGGATGGGCTCGCGTCCGCGCCGCGGCGCGCGATCGACGATCAGCAACAGGATGCCCAGGACGGCGAAGAACAGCGCCACCACCAGCACCGCGAACGAGATCTTGCCGAACGTCGAGGTCGAGTGGGCGAGGTCGTACAACCAGTCCACGTGGGTCCCTTTCCCGTTGTTCCAGGGATGCGCGTCAGAAGGATGAGGTGGTGCGCCGGGGCGCCGGGGCGCCGACACAGGGTCGGACGGCCGGGCAGCTCCGTGGGGAGCTGCCCGACCGTCCGGGTGGAGCAGGGTCCGGATCAGCGGATCCGGAGGTGGAACCGGACGATTACTTCGGCCAGGTCTTCTCGATGTTGTCGAGCGCCTGCTGGTCGCTGACGTTGCCGAGGATCCACTGGGTCATCTGCTTGAAGAAGGAGCTCGTCCCGACCGCCGCCGGCATCAGGTCGGAGGCGTCGAAGCGGGCCGTCGAGCTGGGGTCGGTGAGGATGTCGACCGACAGCTTGTCGATCGGGTCCTTGAACACCGACTTGTCGACCGCACGGTTGGACGTCGCCCAGCCGGAGGTGTTGGCAGCCGCGTTCAGCTTGGCCTTCGTGGTCGCCCACTCGCCGCTG
Source organism: Jatrophihabitans fulvus (assembly GCF_054781375.1). Classification (NCBI taxonomy): domain Bacteria; kingdom Bacillati; phylum Actinomycetota; class Actinomycetes; order Jatrophihabitantales; family Jatrophihabitantaceae; genus Jatrophihabitans; species Jatrophihabitans fulvus. The sequence continues at coordinate 79,662 of NZ_BAAGUN010000003.1, read as the reverse complement.
GCGAGGTAGAGCTGCACGGCCTGGACCTCGGGACGGTTCGCGAAGGCGCCGACGAACTCGCCGCCGACCTCGGTCACCTTGCCGAACTTGTCGCTGATGGTGGGCTCGTAGAAGGCGAAGACGTCGCCGTCCTCGGCCACCTTGGTGCCCTTGTTCCAGTTCGCGGCGTAGAAGTTGGCCTGTGCGTGGAAGACGCACTTGCCGGTGGCGACCGGCAGGCCGCCCTTCTGGAACGGCGTGGTGGCGATCGACTTCACGTCACCGATGCCGGCGTTGACGTACTTCGGGTTCTTGACGATCGAGCCGACCTTCTTCAGGACCGCGAGCACCTTCGGGTCGTTGAAGGGGATCTTGTGCTGCGTCCACTGGTCGTAGACGTCGGCGCCGTACATGCGCAACATGAGCTCCTCCATCCAGTCGGTGAGGACCCAGCCGGTCGCGTCACCGGACTCGATGCCGAGGCACCACGGCTTGTTGCCGTCGGCGGCGGCCTTGTCCGACATCTTCTCGAGCTCGTCGAAGGTCGTCGGGACGCTGTAGCCCCACTTCTTGAAGTACTTCGGCGAGTACCAGACGAGGGACTTCAGGTTGGCGCCGAGCGGGGCGCCGAAGTAGAGACCGTCGACGGTGCCGTAGGAGAGCCACGACGACACCCAGTTCTTCTGGGCGAGCTTGGTGAGCTCCTGGGTGGCCGGCTTGAGCTTGCCGTTGGTCGCGAAGCTCTGCAGCAGGCCCGGCTGCGGGAACAGCGCGATGTCGGGAGCGTTGCCGCCGTTGACCTTGGTGGTCAGCGCGGCCTCGAACTCCTTGCTCGGCTGGTACTGCACGTCGATGCCGGTGCACTTCTCGAACTGCTTGATCGCGTCGATGTGGTAGTCGATCTCCGGCGCGGTGATCGAGGTGTAGATCGTCACCTTCTTGCCGGAGTACTTGCCGTACTGGCCGTAGTCGGCGCAGTCGCCGCTCATCGTGACGGCCTTGATGGTGCTCTTCGGCTGGTCGGCCAGGTTGATGCCGCCACTGCTGCTTCCGGTGCCGCCGTCGCTCGGCGCCTTGCTTCCGCCGCCGCCGTCGCCGCCGCTGTCGCTACCGCACGCCGCCAGCGCGCCGGCGGCCAGGACGGCCGCGACGAAGGCCGTGACCGGCCTCGTGATCTTCATCGATGTGTCTCCCGCGGGTCTGCTGGGCGACGGAGGATCCGTCACGCAGAGTCGTGTGGTCCGCGGCACACTGACACATCTCTCAGGGCTGCCACAACCTTTTGGTTCGGGGACGTTACAAAGATGTTGTTTCTTCGGTGCGTTCGTCGTCAGGTCCACGTTGTCCGGCCCCGCCACCTCGGGTCCTTCGGCCCTGTTGTCGGACCGAAAACGCTTTCGAGCGGACGCACTCAGTCGAGGGCGTTCGCCGACGCCACGGCCGCGTAGAAGCGGCCGGAATCCTTGACCGTCCGCCGCTGATCGGCCTCGTCCGACCCGCCGGGCCGCTCGACCCGCACGAGGCCGAAGCGCTTGCCGTACCCGTGCGCCCACTCGAAGTTGTCCATCAGCGACCACGCGAAGTAACCGCGGACGTCGGCACCGCCGTCGAGGGCGTCGAGCACGGCGCCGAGGTGACCACGCAGGTAGTCGACCCGGTCGGCGTCGTGGACGGAGCCGTCGGCCTCGACCACGTCGTCGAACGCGGCGCCGTTCTCGGTGACCACGATCGGCACCTCGGGGTGGTCACGCGCCACCCGCAGCAGCAGGCGGGTGAAGGCGGCCGGCTCGATGCGCCAGTGCATCGCGGTGTGCGGGCCGGGCTGCGGCATGGCCAGGGCGAGGTCGCTGCCCGGGTACGGCGACGGCGCGTCGCCCGCGCCCGGGTCGGCAGCCGGACGAACGGCCTGCGCCGCCGGGCCTGCGTTCGCGGTGACGACGGTGGGCGTGTAGTAGTTCACGCCCAGGAAGTCGATCGGCACGTTGATCGCGGCGAGGTCGCCGTCACGCACGAAGCCGAAGTCGGTGATGTGGCGGACGTCGTCGAGCACGTCCTGCGGGTACTCGCCCCGCAGCATCGGGTCGAGGAAGACCCGGTTGGACAGGCCGTCCACGTGGCGGACGGCGTCGTCGTCGCCCTCCCCGTACGGCTCGACCTGTGCGAGGTTCAGCGTCACCGACACCTCGCCCGAGGCCGGCAGCACCGAACGCAGGGCGGTGGCGCCGAGGCCGTGCGCGAGGTTCAGGTGGTGCACCGCCGTGAGCGACTCGGCGTGGTCGGTGTGGCCGGGCGCGTGCACCCCGGCGGAGTACCCCAGGTACGCCGAGCACCACGGCTCGTTCAGGGTCGTGAACTGGCCGACGCGGTCGCCCAGGGCCCGTCCGACGATCCCGGCGTACTCGGCGAAGCGCTGGGAGGTGTCGCGATTCGTCCAACCGCCCTGCTCGTGGAGCGCCAGAGGCAGGTCCCAGTGGTACAGCGTCACGAGCGGCGCGACGCCCTGGGCGAGCAGCTCGTCGACGAGACGCGAGTAGAAGTCGAGCCCGGCCTGGTTGACCGCCCCCGCGCCCGTCGGCACGATGCGCGGCCACGCGACCGAGAACCGGTACGCGGGCAGGCCGAGCTCGGCCATGAGCGCGACGTCCTCGGCGACCCGGTGGTAGTGGTCGCACGCGACGTCGCCGGTGTCGCCGTTGGTCACCCGCCCGGGCGTGTGGCTGAACGCGTCCCAGATGGACGGCCCACGGCCGTCCTCCTGGGCAGCGCCCTCGATCTGGTACGACGCGGTGGCCGAACCCCAACGGAAGCCGGGCGGGAAGCTGCGCACCGGCGAGACGCTACCGGTCGTCCTGCCCCGGGGTCGTCTTCGCGATGTTCATGAGGAACTCGAAGTTCGTCCGCGACTTGCGCAGCCGGTCGAGCAGCAGCTCGATCGCCTGCTGCGAGTCGAGCGCGTGCAGCACGCGACGCAGCTTGATCGTGACCGCGAGCTCGTCCGGCGACAGGAGGATCTCCTCCTTGCGCGTCGACGACTGGTCGACGTCGACGGCCGGGAACACGCGCTTGTCGGCGATCTTGCGGTCGAGCTTGAGCTCGGCGTTACCGGTGCCCTTGTACTCCTCGAAGAACACCGTGTCGCCGGCCGAACCGGTCTCGACGAGCGCGCTGGCGATGATCGTCAGCGAGCCGCCGTTCTCGATGTTGCGCGCCGCGCCGAGGAACCGCTTCGGCTGGTACAGCGCCGTCGAGTCGACACCACCGGACAGGATGCGTCCGCTGGCCGGGGCCGCGAGGTTGTAGGCGCGGCCGAGACGGGTGATCGAGTCGAGCAGCACGACCACGTCGTGGCCCATCTCGACGAGCCGCTTGGCCCGCTCGATCGACAGTTCGGCGACCATCGTGTGGTCGTGCGGACGGCGGTCGAAGGTCGAGGCGATGACCTCGCCCTTGACCGACCGCTGCATGTCGGTGACCTCTTCGGGCCGCTCGTCGACGAGCACGACCATCAGGTGGCACTCGGGGTTGTTCGTGCTGATCGCGTTCGCGATCGCCTGCATGATCATCGTCTTGCCGGCCTTGGGCGGCGACACGATGAGCGCGCGCTGGCCCTTGCCGATCGGCATGACGAGGTCGATCACGCGGGTGGTGAGCAGGTGCGGCTCGGTCTCGAGGCGCAGCCGCTCCTGCGGGTACAGCGGAGTCAGGCGGGTGAACTCCTTGCGGGCGCGGCCGTCGGCGTCGCCGCCGTTCAGCGTGTCGACGCGGACGAGCGGGTTGTACTTCTCCTTGCGCTCGCCCTCGCGGGGCTGGCGGACGGCGCCGGTGATCGCGTCACCGCGGCGCAGGCCGTGCTTGCGCACCAGCGCGGTCGAGATGAACACGTCGTCGGGGGTGGCGAAGTAGCCGCCCACGCGCACGAACCAGGTGTTCTTGTCCTCGATGCAGTCGACGATGCCGGCGATCGGGACGAGCACGTCGTCCTCGTTGACGGTGGGCTCGGCATCGTTGCCGCCGCCACCCTGGCCGCCGCCCTGGCGATCGCGGGTGCGGCCGCGGCGGTCGCGGTACCGGCGGCCACGCCGACGGCCGTTGCCGTCGTCGTCGTCGTCGTTGCGGTTGTCGTTCTGGCGGTTGTTGTTCTGGTTGTTCTGCTGGTTGTTCTGGTTGTTCTGGCGGTTCTGGTTGCCGCCGTCGTTCTGGCGGTTCTGGTTGCCGCCGTCGTTCTGGCGATTCTGGTTGCCGTCGTTCTGGCGGTCACCACGGTTGTCGTTCTGGCGGTTCTGGTTGCCGTCGTTCTGGCGGTCACCACGGTTGTCGTTGCCGCGGTCGTTCTGCCGGTTGCTCTGCTGACCGCCGTTGTTCTGGGCGTTGTTCTGGCCGTTGTTCTGGCCGTTGCTCTGGCCGTTCGCGTTGTGGCCGTTGGCGTTCTGGTCGCCGGCGGTCTCCTGCTGGCGGTTGCGCTCGCGGCGGCGGCCGCCCTGCTCGGTGTCCTGGGCGGGCGGGGCGGACGCCTCGATCGCGGGGGCGGACGCCTGGGGAGCCTGGGTGGTCCGGGCCGGGGCGGACGACGCCGGCGGCTGGGCCTGGGTCGGCGCCTGCGCGGCCGTCTCGGCGGCGGCCTTGGGGGCGCGGGAGCGTCCGCCGCCGTCACCGGACGGGCCGGACGGGGCGGACGGGGCGGACTGGCCGCCGCCCTGCGCGGCCTGGATCGCGGCGACGAGGTCGCTCTTCTTCTTCTTGCTGATGTCGATGCCGAGGCCGCCCGCGATCTGCTGCAGCTCGGGCAGCAGCTTCGAGGAGAGGGAGCCTCGCTTGGCGGCGGGCCGGCCGGTACGGGCGGCTCCACGGCCGGCAGCGCTGCCGTCGGACGGGGATTCCGCGTCCGGGGTGGGCAGGGTCTGCTGCTCGGTGTCGGTCAAATGAATCGGATCCTTCCGAGGGGGCCGGCGCACGCCTGCGGTGCTGCACGGCCGGTCATGATCTGTCAGGCACACCGACGATGGGGTCCGGAGCTAGCGCTGCAGGTGTTTGCGCAGGGGCGAGAGTCCGGGAAACCGCGAGGGTGGGACTGTGAGCCGGATGATCTCGGCTCGACGCCTGACGAGGACGAGCCTAGACGCTCGTTCTGGAGGCAGCAACACCAGGGCCGTCCGGCGTGTTCCCGGCAGTCGCGGCGTGCGCTCCGAGCAGGTCGACGGCGACCGGCGGCACGACCCACCCCGGCGGCGCGGCGCGGCGGGCGCGCTCGGCCTCGACCTCGCCCCGGGCGAGCACGAGCACGGTGGGTCCGGCGCCGGAGACCACGGCCGCCAGGCCGTCCGCCCGCAGCGACGCGACGAGCGCAGCCGACTCGGGCATCGCGGGCACGCGGTACTGCTGGTGCAGCCGCTCCTCGGTGGCGTCGACGAGGGCCTGCGGGGTGCCGGTGAGCGCGGCGACGAGCAGCGCCGAGCGGGCGGCGTTGAAGGCGGCGTCGGTGTGCGGCACCTGGGCGGGCAGCAGGCCGCGCGCCTGCGCGGTCGACGCGGCGAACGGCGGCACCATGACCACGGGCACGATCGAGGGGTCGGGTTCGCGGCGCACGGCACGGGCGCCGCCGCCGGTGGCGGTCCAGGCGATGGTGAGCCCGCCCAGCAGGCACGGCGCCACGTTGTCGGGGTGCCCCTCGAGGGCGGCGGCGAGGTGCAGCACCGCGGTGTCGTCGAGGGCGGTGTCACCGTCGACGACGAGCGCGCGGGCGAGCAGCAGGCCGCCGACGATCGCGGCGGCGGACGATCCCAGCCCCCGGCTGTGCGGGATGCGGTTCTCGCAGTGCAGCGCAAATCCCGGCGGCGGGCCACCCAGCAGGTCGAACGCGGCGTACATCGCGCGGACGACGAGGTGCGACTCGTCCTGGGCGACCTGCCCCGCGCCCTCGCCGTGGACGTCGACGGCCAGGCCGCCGTCCGTCACCCGCGCGACGAGGTCGTCGTGCAGTGTCAGGGCCAGTCCGAGCGCGTCGAAACCCGGCCCGAGGTTGGCGCTCGTCGCGGGAACGCGGACCCGGACCGTCCCCTCGACGAACCGGGACGTCACGCGAGGCCGAGGCGGACGGCGGCGGCGTGGGCGTCGACCGGCACCGTGATCGGCTTCGGCGCTCCCGAGATCGCCCAGTCGGGATCCTTGAGGCCGTTGCCGGTGACGGTGCAGACGACGGTCGAACCGGGCGCGATATTGCCCACGGCGGCCGTCATGAGCAGGCCGGCGACGCTCGCGGCCGAGGCGGGCTCGACGAAGACCGCCTCGCTGCGGGCGATGAGGCGGTAGGCCTCGAGGATCTGCTTGTCGGTGACGGCCTCGATGACGCCCTCGGACTCGTCGCGGGCCTGCTCGGCCAGCGACCACGACGCCGGGTTGCCGATGCGGATGGCGGTCGCGATCGTCGTCGGACGGGTGACGGGCGCGCCCATCACGATGGGCGCGGCGCCCGCGGCCTGGAAGCCGAACATGCGGGGGGTGGACGGCACCACGCCGTCGCGGGCGTACTCGCGGTACCCCATCCAGTAGGCGGTGATGTTGCCCGCGTTGCCGACCGGGATGCAGTGCACGTCCGGGGCCCGGCCGAGCACGTCGCACACCTCGAACGCGCCCGTCTTCTGGCCCTCGAGGCGGTACTTGTTCACCGAGTTGACGAGCGAGACCGGGTAGTCGACGGCGAGCTTCTGCGCGAGCTCGAGGCAGTCGTCGAAGTTGCCGTCGACCTGCAGCAGCTGCGCGCCGTGCACGAGCGCCTGGGCGAGCTTGCCGAGCGCGATCTTGCCCTGCGGCACGAGCACCGCGCAGGTCATGCCGCCACGCACCGCGTAGGCGGCGGCGCTGGCGGACGTGTTGCCGGTGGAGGCGCAGATGACGGCCTGCGCGCCCTCCTCCGCAGCCTTCGAGATGGCCATCGTCATGCCGCGGTCCTTGAACGACCCGGTGGGGTTCGCGCCCTCGACCTTGAGGTAGACCTCGCAGCCGGTGCGCTCGGACAGCACCGGCGCGGGCAGCAGCGGCGTGTTGCCCTCGTGCAGCGTGACGACAGGTGTGGCGTCGGTGACCGGCAAGCGGTCTCGGTAGGCCTCGATGAGGCCGGGCCAGCCCGGGGTGGTGCCCCGCTGGATCACTGGTCGCGTCATTGCGCGGGTCACTCCCCCGTCATGCCTTCGACGCGCATGACGCTCGCGGCGCGACCCACGAGCGACATGCCGGCCAGCTTCTCGACGGTGCGCGCCAGTGCGGCATCGCGCGCCGGGTGCGTGACGAGCACGAGGGTGGCGGCGTCGCCGCGTCCCTCCTGGCGCACGGTCTGGATGCTCACGCCTTCTTCGGCGAAGGCGTTCGCGACCCCGGCGAGCACGCCGGGCTGGTCGGCGACGTCGAGGGCCACGTGATAGCGCGTGACCGCCTCGCCCATCGGCTGCACGGGCAGGTCGGCGTAGGCGCTCTCGCCCGCGCCGCGGCTGCCGCTGACCCGGTTGCGGGCGACGGCGACGAGGTCGCCGAGCACGGCGGACGCGGTCGGAGCGCCGCCCGCGCCACGTCCGTAGAACATGAGCGATCCGGCCGCCTCGGCCTCGACGAAGACAGCGTTGAAGGCGTCGTTGACCCCGGCGAGCGGGTGGCTGCGCGGGATCATCGCCGGGTGGGTGCGCACCGACACCGACTCGGTGCCGTCGTCGGCGGTGGTGCGGGTGCAGATGGCGAGCGCCTTGACGGTGCAGTCCATGGCCTTCGCGCTGGCGATGTCGGCGGCGGTGATCTCGCCGATGCCCTCGCGGTGCACGTCGCTCATCGTCACGCGGGTATGAAAAGCCAACCCGGCGAGGATGGCGGCCTTGGCGGCGGCGTCGTACCCGTCGACGTCCGCAGTGGGGTCGGCCTCGGCGTAGCCCAGGTCGGTGGCCTCGGCGAGGGCCTCGTCGAAGCCGGCGCCGGTGGCGTCCATGCGCGACAGGATGAAGTTCGTGGTGCCGTTGACGATGCCCATGACCCGGGTGATGCGGTCGCCGGCGAGCGACTCGCGCAGCGGGCGCAGCAGCGGGATCGCGCCGGCGACGGCGGCCTCGTAGTAGAGGTCGACACCGCTGCGCCGGGCGGCGTCGTGCAGGGTCGCCCCTTCGTCGGCGAGCAGTGCCTTGTTCGCGCTGACGACGGCCTTGCCCGAGTCGAGCGCGCTCAGCAGCAGGGTGCGGACGGGTTCGATGCCACCGACCACCTCGACGACGACGTCGATGTCGTCCCGGGCGACGAGGGCGGCCGCGTCGGTGGTGAGCAGGTGCTGCGGGACGTCCGCGTGGCGGGCCGGACGGCGGACGGCGATGCCGGCCAGCTCGAGCTTCGCGCCGACGCGCGCGGCGAGGTCGTCCGCCTGCTCCTCGAGCAGCCGTACCACCTCACTGCCGACGACGCCGCAGCCGAGGAGGGCGACCTTGAGCGGATCAGCCACCGGACACCCCCGCGTCGAGGCGCAGCAGATCGTCCTCGGTCTCGCGGCGGACGATCACCCGTGACGTGCCGCCGCCGACCGCGACGACCGGCGGACGGGGCACGTGGTTGTAGTTGCTGGCCATGCTGTGGCAGTACGCGCCGGTGGCGGCGACGGCGAGCAGGTCGCCGGGGCGCAGGTCGCCCGGCAGCCAGACGTCGCGCACGACGACGTCGCCGCTCTCGCAGTGCTTGCCGACCACGCGGGTGAGCACGGGCGGCGTGACGGACGCGCGGTTGGCGACGACGCAGGTGTAGCTCGCGTCGTAGAGCGCGGTGCGGATGTTGTCGCTCATGCCACCGTCGACCGAGACGTAGCGGCGGCGCGCGCCGCCGTCGAGGGTGACGTCCTTGACGGTGCCGACCTCGTACAGGGTGACACCGCCCGGCCCGACGATCGCGCGGCCCGGTTCGACCGACAGCCGCGGCGGCTTCAGCCCCACGGACGCGCACTCGACCTCGACGATGCCGGTGAGCCGTTCGAGGATCTGCTTGGGCGTCTCGGGGTCGTCGCCGGCGACGTAGGCGATGCCGAGGCCGCCGCCGAGGTTGATCTCCTCGACGACGACACCGTGCACGTCGCGGATCGTGGCGGCGAAGCTGACGACGCGGTGGGCGGCGACCTCGAACCCGGCCGTCTCGAAGATCTGCGAGCCGATGTGCGAGTGCAGGCCGGCGAGCTTCAGCGAGCCGGACGCGAGCACCGCGGCGACCGCGCGGGCGGCGGAGCCGTCGCGGATCGAGAACCCGAACTTCTGGTCCTCGTGGGCGGTGGCGATGAACTCGTGGGTGTGCGCCTCGACGCCGACGGTGAGGCGGACGAGAACCCGCTGCACGACACCCGCGGTCTCGGCGACGGCGGCGAGCCGGTGGATCTCGTCGAAGGAGTCGACGATGACGAGCCCGACGCCGGACTCGACGGCGCGGGTGAGCTCGGCCGCCGACTTGTTGTTTCCGTGCATCTCGATGCGCTCGGCCGGCAAGCCGGCCGCGAGCGCGACCCGCAGCTCGCCCCCGGAACAGACGTCGAGGCCGAGCCCCTCGTCGGCGATCCAGCGGGCGACCGTCGTGCAGAGGAAGGCCTTCCCGGCGTAGTAGACGTCGACGCCCGGGAAGGCAGTCGAATAGGCGCGGGCCCGCGCGCGCACGTCGCCCTCGTCGAGCAAGAGGGCGGGCGTGCCGTGCTCGGCCGCCAGCGCGGTGGCGCCGACGCCGCCGAGCTGCAGCTCACCGTCGACACGGGCGGCCGACTCGGGCCAGATCGCCGGGTCGAGCGCGTTGACGTCGGACGGGCGCTCGTGCGGCGCGCCGTGCGGCAGCACCTCGCCGTAGCGGGGTCCGGCGGGATGGGCCCTGGTCATCGCGCGATCACATCCGGTCCGGGGCGGTGACGCCCAGCAGCGCGAGTCCGTTGGACAACACGACCTTGGTGGCCTCGTTCACCCAGGCACGGGTGCGGTTGGCGGCCGTCACCGGATCGTCGCCGCGCGGCGTGACCCGGCACTCGTCCGTGTCGTACCAGCGGTGGAACGTGCCCGCGAGGCTCTCGAGGTAGTGCGCGACCCGGTGCGGAGCGCGCAGCGAGACGGCCGCCTCGAGCACCCGCGGGTACTCGCCGAGGGCGGTGAGCAGCGCGGCGTCCGCCGGGTTGGTGAGCAGGTCGGGCTGGAACTCGTCGAGCGCGATGCCGTGCGCCTCGGCGTTGCGGGTGACGTTGCAGGTGCGCGCGTGGGCGTACTGCACGTAGAAGACGGGGTTCTCGTTCGAGCGCTTCGACAGCAGGTCGAGGTCGACGTCGAGCGAGCTGTCGATGGCCGAGCGGGCCAGCGAGTAGCGGGCGGCGTCGATGCCGACCGCGTCGACGAGGTCGTCGAGCGTGATGATGTTGCCGGCTCGCTTGCCCATGCGGACGGGGGCGCCGTCCTTCACCAGGCGCACCATCTGGCCGATGATCACCTCGACGACGGCGGGGTCGTCGCCGAAGGCGGCCGCGGCGGCCTTCAGCCGGGCGATGTAGCCGTGGTGGTCGGCGCCCAGGATGTAGATGAGCAGGTCGAACCCGCGGCTGCGCTTGTCGCGGAAATAGGCGAGGTCGCCGGCGACGTACGCGGGGTTGCCGTCGCTCTTGATGACGACGCGGTCCTTGTCGTCGCCGAACTCGGTCGAGCGCAGCCACCAGGCGTTGTCGTCGAAGTAGAGCCGGCCCGACTCCTTGAGGATGTCGACCGCCTTCTCGACGGCGCCGGAGTCGTGCAGCGAGCTCTCGAGGAAGTAGGTGTCGAATTCGACGCCGAACGCGGCGAGCGACCGCTTGACCTCGCCGAACATGATGTCGACGCCGTCGCGGCGGAACGTCTCCTGGGCCTCGTCGCGCGGGCTGTCGAGCACGCCGGGGTTGGCCGCCACGACCTGGGACGCGACCTCGTCGACGTACTGGCCGGGGTAGCCGTCCTCGGGAGTGGGCTCGCCGTGGGCGCGGGCCAGCAGCGACCGGGCGAACCGGTCGATCTGGTTGCCGTGGTCGTTGAAGTAGTACTCGCGGCTCACCGACCCGCCCGCGGCCTGCAGGAGGCGGGCCATCGAGTCGCCGACCGCCGCCCAGCGGGCGCTGGCCAGGGTGACGGGACCGGTCGGGTTCGCCGACACGAACTCCAGGTTGACCCGGGTGCCGTCGAGCGAGGTGGTGCGGCCGTAGGCCGTCCCCGCCTCGACGATCGTGCGGGCGAGCGCGCCCAGGGTGCCGGTGGCGAGCGTGACGTTCAGGAAGCCCGGACCCGCGACGTCGACCTTCTCGATGCCGGACGTCTCGCGCAGCCGGGCGGCGAGGGCCTCGGCGACCTCGCGGGGCGGCTTGCCGGCGGGCTTGGCGAGGCGCAGGGCGACGTTGGTGGCGTAGTCGCCGTGCTCGGGGTTCTTCGGTCGTTCGACGACGACGTCGTCGGGGACGGTGCCCGCGAAGTCGCCGGCGTCGATCGCGGCGGCCACGCAGGCGCGGACGACCGCGGCGAGATCGGCAGGGGTCACCGGGTAATCGTAGGGGCGAGGGGCCTGCCGTTTCGCACCGCGGGTGATCGGCGGACCGCCCGCGCACCGGCGGCTCCCAGCTCGCCACAGCGCCACCTCATACCGGCTGCACCTACACTCGGAGGTCGGCCCCGCACCGTTCGTGCGTCTCGAGCCCCTTTCAGGCGCCGCGGGCGACGCAGGCGGCCGGTCACCCCCGGGTGGCGTCCAGAGCCCCGTACAGAAGGCGAACCATGGCCGAGCGCAAGTCCAGCCCGTCGGGCAAGTCCGGGGGCAGCACCCGCCCCGCGAACCGGTCCCGGCAGGGTGGTGGCGGCGCCAAGAGCGGCCCGTCCAAGCCCGGCTCCTCGCGCGGCGTCGACACCTCGAAGCGTCCGGCCGGTTCCGGCTCGAAGCCCGCCGCCAAGAGTGCGGCGAAGCCGGCCGCCGCCGGGGGCCGTCCGCCGAACCGCAAGAAGCCCAAGTCGATCGTCAACCAGAAGCAGACTCCCTGGGGCCTGATCGCCACCACCATCGCGGTCGTGCTGTTCGCGGCGGCCGTCGTCGTCGTCGTGATCGCGACGCGCCCGGGGTCGGACGACTTCGACGGCACCTCGGCCGGAGGCCAGCCGGTGGACACGTCCGACCCGTACCGCCAGCCGGAGCTGGCGGCCGCCGCGGCCATCAAGGGCGTGACCTACCGGGTGCAGGGCAACCACAACCACGAGCAGGGGACGATCAAGTACGACACCACTCCCCCGACCGGTGGTGACCACAACGCCTACTGGGCCGACTGCGCCGGCACCGTCTACGGCAAGGCGATCGCCAACGAGAACGCCGTGCACATGCTCGAGCACGGCGCCATCTGGATCACCTACAACGCGAACCAGGTCAAGGGCGCGCAGCTGGCGAAGCTGAAGAGCTACGTGGCGGGCAAGGACCGCATGGCGATGTCGCCGTACCCGGGCCTGAAGACGCCGATCTCGCTGCAGGCGTGGGGCTACCAGCTGAAGGTGTCGAGCGCGAGCGACCCGCGCATCGCGCAGTTCATCAAGGTGCTCGACAACAACCAGAAGACGACGCCCGAGTACGGCGCCACCTGCTCGCAACCCACTTTCAAGGACAAGCCGAGCTCGTTCGGAGACCCGAAGGACGGACCGTGACGCTCACCGAGGACCGCGAGATCACCGAGGACGGCGGGCAGCCGGCGTCCGCGCCGAACGGCCTGCGCCGGGTGCTGATCGTCGTCATCGCGGTCGCGGCCCTGGTCATCGCCGCCGGAGGCGGGTGGCTGCTGCGCGGCACCGACTCGTCGTCGTCGACCGACCCCAATGCCGTCGACGTCGGGTTCGCGCAGGACATGACGACCCACCACGTGCAGGCCGTGACCATGGCCGGCATCGAGCGCGACGGCACCAGCAACAGCACGCTGCGCATCCTCGCAACCGACATGGAGACCGGGCAGCAGTTCCAGGTCGGCCAGATGGCCGGCTGGCTGCAGAACTGGGGCAAGGGCCGCACGAACGAGAACCAGATGGGCTGGATGGGTCACGACCACATGTCCATGGGGTCGGACGGTCTGATGCCCGGCATGGCGACCGCCGCGCAGATGGACAAGCTGGTCAAGCTCAAGGGCAAGGCGCTGGACATCCTCTTCCTGCAGCTGATGATCCACCACCACCAGGGCGGGCTGCCCATGGCGCGGTATGCGGTGGAGCACGCCTCGCAGCGGTACGTGCGTGATCTCGCGCAGTCGATGATCAGCGCGCAGTCGTCCGAGATCGTCTACATGGAGCAGCTGCTGCGCCAGCTCGGCGGCACTCCGCTGCCGCCGCCTGCCTGACGGTCGACCCCGGACGGGCCGCTGCTAGGCTCGTTCAGGTTTGGCCCCCGTAGCTCAGGGGATAGAGCACCGCCCTCCGGAGGCGGTGGCGCAGGTTCGAATCCTGCCGGGGGCACCCAGGTCCTGATCGGCCGGCACCATTCACGCGCAGCGCGAAGGTGTCGGCCGACTGCTTTTGCGAAGGTGGCCGCCGGCCCGCGCCAAGTAGACCTCGACGTGGGACTAGTGCAGTCCTGCTAAGCCAGCGCGGTCTTCCCTGCGCTGCATAACGCCGATTCTGTGCGGAAGGCGGTGCTTCTGGATGGGGGACTGCGTCAGGCTCGGGAAGCACCAAGCGCATCAGGACCGCCGAGGCCGACAGTGGGGCAACATCTGCGACGTCCCGGCGTAGCGTCCACGCATGACCAACGACGACCAGCCCGGCTACTCCGGCCAGCACCTCATGCAGGGCGCCAGCGCCGCGATCGACCGACGCCCGGACTTCGCCAACCGCATTCGCGAACTGATCCGCAGCATCTCGAACCGAGAAAATATTGGGGGCGACGACCCGGCCGTGCAGGAGCTGCTCAAGCTGATCGAGGACGCTGGCGTGCCACCCGTTCCGCTGCTCAACAACAAGGGCGAGGCGCCCCAGTCGTAGGTCCCGACCGCGGGCGGTGACTTGCGCCGCGACGAAACTACTTTCATGGGCATGGCGGGCGTCTGCCCGGAACCCAAAGGTGAAGCCCTCACTGACTGCGAATCGGCCCGGGGTTTCGTCGTTCCCGGGGGGGTGGATCGTGGCCGACCCGACACGCGCCGAAGGGGCCGTGTTCCACCGCTACTGGACCACCGGCAGGGGCCGCGGACGGTGGAACACCTGGACCGAGCTATACCACCACCTCGCGAAGCACATGCCGCCCGAGAAGGCGAAGCGCACGGCGGCGCAGTGGTTCCAGGACGTGAAGGGCTACTTGGCCGGGTGACGACCGCAACCGGGTCGCCGACGGGAAGCCGCCGCGCGGGAAGTTCGTTGGCGGCGGCTAGCTCTGCGTGCTGTTCCGCTCGGGCAAGCCAGCCTCAGAGCGGATCTTGTCGATCGCCGGCCACACGCCCTCGTGGCTGCGGTCCAGCTTGTTGAAATCGGCCTTCGCGACAGTCCGCTGGCCGAGAGCTCGCAGCTCGTCGGTCAGGTTGACGTCGACGTTCCTGATGCGCTCCTCGATGTCTGCGTGCCATCGGTTGTGCAAAGCGCGATCGACCAACGCAGCGCCGCACTGTTCGCATGTCGTCATTTCTGGCTCACCCATCGGGGGAACGTACCGCCGCCGCTCGACGGTAGGGAGGGTGGAAAAGATGAGCGAACCGATCGCAACGCCGCCGGAGCACGCCAGACCCGTCGAGAAGGACCGGCTCACGAAGTCCGCGCTGGGGAAGGCGCTGTCCGCGCTCGGCCTCAACGACCTCGGCGGCCGGCTCGAGTCCGTCGTCATCGCCCCTAGTGAGGGGTTCGTCGACGTTCACACCCGCAACGAGGACAACACGACCACCACGAAGCGGCTGACGATCGGGAACCTGACAGCCGGTGACCCCGGAACTACTTCCGCTCGGAAGCGCCCTGCGGGTCGCCGTTGTCTACGCGGACCCAGTCAGTGCCGGCACCATCCCGCCATCGCAAGATCAGCTTGATGTCCTGCGTTCGCAGCTGACTGATCGTGACAGTCGTGCCTGCGCCGACGAGCTTGGCGTTACCGACGCGCGTCTTCGCGTTGCCACCGAACACGTACCCGTACCAGCCGTTGTCCTCAGGAGCTTTCCACCTCCACCGCATCGGATCGGGATGCGCCGTGCTCGTGTAGAAGTCGACGTTGAGCTGCACGTTCGTGATGGCCTGGTCGGACCCGTTCGCGACTTCAAAACCGGGTACGTCGAACACCCTGACAGCGCCCGCTCGAATGGAGTCCGCGACGGGAACGAACTCGACAACGACCTGCCGCGCCCGCTCGAGCTGCGCTCGGTTGCGGGTGCGCCGATCCTGCACGATCGCGCGCACGCCGAGTGCCGCAGCGACGATCCCGGTTGCGGCCGACACGATCACGCCGATCGTCTGAATCAGCAGCTGATGGTCGTAGTAGTCAGCGGGCGGCACGCGAGGTTCCTACGGCGCCGGCGGCGGCGCAAACTGTTGCGCGAGATGCTCCATCTCGTACACGTTGCGCAGCAGGTGTTGAGTCAGAAGCACGATGCCCTCCGCCTGCTTCTTGGTTGTGGCAGGAAGTTCGTGCACCGCCGAGTTGCCGCGCTTACGAATGATGTCGACCCACGGCTTCATGGGCGGAGTCACGAACCCGTTCTTCTCGAGGTAGGAGACGTAAGCGGCGAAGTTGTCGCCTGTCTTCGCTCCTTTGTCGACTGCGACGTGCATCAAGATCTTGCGGCAGATCATCTCGCAGCCGGACCATGAATTCACGCTGGTGCAACGCCGAGCCTCCATATAGGCGTCGTACGTGTCGGCCGGAACTCCGCTGATGTCATCGCCGAAAGCTACCGCCGGGTATTGCCTGCCGTCACTGACTACTGAGGCGTGGCGGCAGTTCGAGCAGCGAAACCAGACCTCGCCCCCAAGGGTCGACGGATTTGGTCCGTCGTGGGCGATGACGGCCGCCGGGACGCTGGTTCCGCAATGTCCGCACACCAATGAGAGCCAGGCAGAGTCAAAGCTCGTGCTGAACGTCCCGTCTGACGGGCCGTGACTGATGCCGCCGTGTGCTGTGGCCATCGCAGCATCCTCGCACCATCCCGGGCCAGGTGCCCGGCACGCCGCACCTGGCCAGGCGCCTGCGGCACCGCCCCAAGCACAGCGAGGTCCGCCGTGCCCCCATCGAAGCACGCGCACGCTCTGTCGGACGCTCAGAGCAGGCGCCGTCCAGCCGCAGATCGATGTGCTTCCAATCGCCGCACTCCGCGTTAATCTCCGTTGCGAAGGCTGACGCGGGTCCGTGCCCGCCGACTATGAGCCAGCAACGTGTGTTTGAATGGATGTGAAGTCACCCAAACCCGTCTGGCGATCGACGAAAGCCAAGGTTATGTCGCCTTTGGTGTATCGATCGGTGAAGTACTCCCCGGCCATCGTCATCGGACGCAGCCCTACAACATCAAGTGACGACGTGCCCAGATGCGGTCGACTTCGAGACTCGAGCTGTTGCTTCGGCCGGTTGCCGTACATGAAGATCAGCCGGTACTCGCCACCCGACTCGGCCCACACCGAGGCAATCGACTCGCTTCGACTTTCGGCGGTGTACTGGCGAACGGATGTAAACCAGAACGACTGTTTGATGATCACGTAAGCCTCAACTGGCCCGCGGTTACCGCCAGTAGGGATGTGACTGGCCGAAGTCGGCGAGAGTGTGGCCCTCCAAGTTCCCGCCACCCAGGGTCGCTTTGACAGCCGCTGAATCCCCGGCAGGTGCCAGGCGTACCCGTCCCACAACGCGAGTGCCAACGTCGCAAGGGTGGGCAGATAACCGACGGCCTTGCGCCAGCCGTCTTGGAGGTGAACGCCGCTCAGATACAAGACCACGGCATACGCCACGCCGACGAGCGTCGCCGTGAGCCGCACGGTGTTAGCAGGTCTGGCCATTAGTAGTCCAAGTAGCGCCAGGTCTCGAGCACGACTTCCTTCGCGTCGGCTCGTGACCACTTCTGCCCACCACGCAGGACGTACTTGAGCTGGTTAGGCTCCGTCCAATTCTCCCAACCTCCATCGTCCTTGAGCCCTTGCCAAAGTTCCACGAGCGTGGCGCGGAAACCGTTGTCTAGCGTGCCGGATTTCAGCGTCCAGTCACTTACATTCCAGACCAGGCATTCCATGAGATACGAAGGCTTCGCCGAGATCGTTCCGGCTATTGCCAGTAAATTTTCCGCGTTCTTCAGGGCTCGGACGTAATTCTTGTACCGCGAACCTGTGCGCTGGTTCTTAGCGCGGCCGTTTGTGAGCTGCTGGTCCGGCCAATTGACAATCTTGGCTCCAGAGGTCGGGAACACGCAGCTTCCTCGATGCGAGACGGTGCGATACGGATCGTCGTATCGGAAGTAGTCGAAGCTAGGAACGACGTCGATGCTGGGCCGGCTTCCCGGCACAGCCGATATGGCAAGAGCGACCGTGCCGGACGTAACGTTCGATCTTCCGAAGGCGTTGTTGATAGCGGCAGTCACTTCTGCGCGAAACTTGGAGGGCGTCCAGTCGCCTTCGTACGGCGTCAACGTCGGGGTTGCAGCCCGTACCCCGGGCAGGAAATCGTAGTAAGCGCAGTCCTGACACTCGACGACAATGTCGACGTCGCTGTCCCGCCGAACGTTCGTGTTATTGGCGTAAGACCCCTTCGCGTACACGTACAGATTGGCGCCGCTGAGGGGCGCGTGTGCCTTCACAGCATCAGTAACCATCCGCTTCGCCCGGTCCTGCTGCGTTTGCTCGTCCGCGCTGGACGGCCGAATCCATTGTGAAAGCAGCCGCGCCCGATCTGTGGTCGTCAAGGTCATCCGCGTCCCCCCGTCGTCGAGCTAGAACTTAGCCGCAGGGTCTGACACTTCGAGGCCGTTCGGTCTCGCCGCACGGACTAGCTGTCGTGACCTGACACGTTGTGTCAGGCGGCGAGCCGGCTGATGGGTGGTCGGCCGCCGAGGGCGGAGTGGCCGCGTCGAGTGGTGTAGTAGCGCAGGAAGCGGTCAAGACCGCGGCGGCGGAGCTGGTTGCTGGTCCAGGGGCGGGCGTAGGCCCACTCTTGGAGCAGGGTGCGGTTGAAGCGTTCGGCTTTGCCGTTGGTCCAGGGGCAGCCGGGTTTGGTGAAGCGCCGTCGCAGCTGCCAGGCGGTGCAGACCGCGCCCCATTCGGTGCCGTGGCGATAGACGAGGGCGTTGTCGGTGAGCACGCGGACGACGGTGATGCCGTGGGCGGCGAACCAGGCCAGCGCGCGGTGCAGGAATCCGGCGGCGGTGGCGTCTTTCTCGTCGTTGTGGATCTCGGAGTAGGCCAGGCGGGTGTGGTCGTCGATGGCGGTGTGGACGAAGTCGTATCCGATCTTGACCCGCTTGTGTTTGTGGGCGACGGTCGCCTCGCGACAGTGCAACCGCCATCCGCCGCCGGTCGGGATCTTGCCGAGTTTCTTGACGTCGACGTGGGTCATCGCCCCCGGTGTGGGGTGTTCGTAGCGGTTCTCGCTGCGCCGTGACGCCCGAACCCGCGCGCCGGTGATGGGGTCGATCGCGGCCAGGTGCGCAACCCGGTGCCGGGCCAGAATCCGGCCGACGGTGGAGGCGTTCAGGCCCAGCTCGGCGCCCAGCACGACCGCGCCCCGCTGGCGGCGGCGACGGGCGGCCAGCACCCGCTGTTCGAGACGTTTCGGGGTGCGCCCAGGCATTCGATGCGGTCGCGACGAGCGATCGGCCAGCGCCGCTTGGCCGCCCTCGGCGAAGCGACGCACCCACTTGTGCACCGTCGCCCGCGAGACGCCGAGCCCTTCGGCGACATGAGCCGGCGGCCAACCGGCCGCGACACGCTCCACCATCAGACGACGGGCATGAACGGTGGTGCGGGCATTAGCGTGAACCATCGAGGACCTCCTGCGGGTTGATGCCAGACACATCCACTCCGCCAGGAGGTCCTCCCACGTTCAAGCAGGCACGCCGTCAACAACGTCCCGGGTCACGACAACTAGCCGCGCATAACGACGGATATCGAGCGCTGCTGAAAGCGCGGGACATCCTCCTGGTCGCGCCGTCAGGCCGGGTTCGGCAGCCCGTCGTCGATCAGCCGGTTCCAGCAGTCGAGAAAGTGAGCGTTCAGCTCGTCGTCCTGATCGAGAGCACCGGACACGACCGCGCCAGTGCGCACCATCATGAGCTGCTGGGCCGTGGCGCGCGGGCTGCGGTGTCCGAGTTGCGTCAACAGCTGTTCGAGTCTCTCGACGATCCACGCCCGGATCTCCCCCGCTTCGACGCGCGCCGGGTGTCCACCCGTGAACTCCGCGGAGGCGTTGATGAAGGGGCAACCGCGTCGCACACCGGCGAAGTTGTCCTCGGTGAGCGCGGTCGCGAGTTCGGACAGCACGCGCCGAGGGTCGTCGGGCAGGGCAGCCATGCGGCCCTCGACCTGCTCGCGGTCGGCACGCGCCCGCCGCTGCAGGTAGGCCTTGATTAGGTCGTCCTTGGACGGGAAGTGCCGGTACAGGGTCACCAGCGTGACGCCGGCGTCCGCGACGATGCGGTTGATGCCGACGGCGTGGATGCCCTCGTCGTAGAACAACCGGTCGGCGCTGGTGAGAATGCGCTCCCGCGCGGCGGACGGTCGGCGTTCTGAACCTGACATCCGGTGCCCGACACCCCTTCGATCGTCACGTGGCTGGCGTCGGCTCTTGCCACGGCGCCTGGCTGCCCCTAGCTTACCGATTCAGTAGGTAGAGCGATCTATCTACATTCGGACGCGGCGCGACAGATGCTCCGCGCACTCGCCCAGGGAGCAGCGCATGACCGCACGACCGCCCATCGTCTTCATCCACGGCTTGTGGCTGCACAGCACGTCGTGGCAGCCGTGGCTCGACCTGTTCGGCGGCGCCGGGTTCGACGTGAGCGCGCCCGGCTGGCCGGGCGTTCCCGAGACCGTGTCGCACGCTCGCGCGAACCCCGAGGCCATCGCCGACCACGGCATCCAGGAGGTCGTCGACCACTACGCCGGCGTGATCGCCGCGCTGCCCACCAAGCCGATCGTCATCGGACACTCGTTCGGCGGCATGATCGCGCAGCGCCTGCTCGGCGACGACCTGGCGGCCGCTGCCGTGGCCATCGACGCCGCCCAGATCAAGGGCGTGCTCCCGCTCCCCCTCTCGGCGCTGCGCGCCACGTTGCCCGTCTTCAAGAACCCCGGCAACAGGCACCACGCGGTGTCTCTCACCGCAGACCAGTTCCGCTTCGCGTTCGGCAATGCGATCCCGGCCGAGGAGTCGGACGAGCTGTTCGAGCGCTGGGCGATCCCGGCGCCCGGCAAGCCGCTGTTCGAGGCGGCGGCGGCGAACTTCAACCCGCACTCCCCCGCGAAGGTGAACACCGGGAACCAGAGCCGAGGACCCCTGCTGCTCGTCATGGGCGGCAAGGACCACACGGTGCCCGAGGCGGTCACCCGAGCGACCCTCAAGCAGTACCGCCACACCGAGGCCGTCACGGACCTGCTGGAGTTCGAGGACCGAGGGCACTCGCTCACCATCGACCACGGCTGGCGCGACGTCGCCGCAGCGAGCCTCGCGTGGCTCGAGAAGCAGGGTTTCTGACATGGACCTTCACCTGTCCGGCAAGGTCGCAGTGGTCACCGGCGCGAGCAAGGGCATCGGGTTGGCGATCACGCGGTCGTTGGTCGACGAGGGAGTGTCCGTCGTCGCGGGCGCGCTGACCGGCAGCGCCGAACTCGACGCGCTCGCCGCCGGCGGGAAGGTCGCGTCCGTGGCGGTCGACCTCACCACGCCGTCGGGTCCGGACGACCTGATCCGCCACGCGATCGAGACGTTCGGCGCCGTCGACATCCTGGTCAACAACGTCGGAGCGGTGCGTCCGCGGTTGGACGGGTTCCTTGCTCTGACCGACGAGGACTGGGACTGGGGGCTGACGATCAACTTCATGGCGGCCGTCCGCACCATGCGGGCCGCACTGCCGCACCTCACCACACGTCCCGGCGCCGCCATCGTCACGATCAGCTCGGTCAATGCCTTCCTGCCCGACCCGGGCGTGATCGACTACAGCGCGGCGAAGGGCGCCCTCACCAACCTCTGCAAGTCGCTGTCGAAGGAGTTCGGCTCCACGGTCCGCGTCAACACCGTCAGCCCCGGCCCCGTCGCGACCGATCTCTGGCTGGCGGACGACGGCGTGGCCGCCGCCGTCGCTCGCGCCACCGGCACCGATGCGGACGCTGTCGCCGAACGGCAAGCGGCACAGGCCGCCACGGGACGCTTCACCTATCCGCACGAGATCGCCGATCTCGTGCTCATGCTGGCCAGCGACCGCAGCGCCAACGTCACCGGCAGCGATTTCGTCATCGACGGCGGCCTGATCACGACACTCTGACGAGACGTGCTGCCGCGGGGACGGGGTTGTCTGCAGGGTGATCTAGTTTGGCGGCATGGCGCCAGGACTGACCGACGAGCAGATAGCGCAACTGCGTGACGAGGTGAGCGCGGGCAAGTCGCCGCGGGTGCGCATCGCCGGCCCGCAGTTCGACACCGGCGCCGTCCGCTCCGTGGGCGACCCGGCGGTCGACGGCAACGACTACGTGACCGTGCGGGTCAAGGTCGACGGCGTGACGGACGACCTGCGCTTCGCACCCCGCGAACTGTCGCGCGGCAAGGACGCTCCGGCGAAGCGAGCGTCCAAGAAGACGCCGGCTCGTGCCGGTGCGACACCCGCGCGACGGCGCGAGACGGCGCCGGTCACGCGCGCGACGCCGGAGCCGGCCGCTGCCGCGCGTCCGGCCAGGCCCCGGCGCAAAGCCGCCGCTGCCCCCGCTGCGCCCGCTGCCCCGGCGCCCGCTGCTCCCGCTGCTTCCGCGGCGCGCCGACCGACCGCGTCCGAGACGACTGCGAAGCGCGGTGGGCGCAAGACGGCTCCCGGCGCCTCGGTCACGATCACGCTCAAGTCGGCCGGCACCTCGTGGACGGTGAGCGCGCAGCGCGGGGCCAAGTCGGTCGCCAAGAACGTCGACGTCAACCCCGGCGTCGTGTCGGCGGTCGCCGGCCTGCTGCAGGTGCCCTCGCTCGACGAGGCGGTGGCTGCCGTCAACGACGCCGCGCGCGTCGAGGCCGAGGCCCGGGCCGAGCAACTGCGCGCCGAGCTGGCCCGCATCGAGTCCGTCCTCGACAGCCACCGCCTGCCCTGACCACGACGCCGGCGGGTCTCACAGCCTGCTTCCGCGCGCGAGAGCTTCGCTCGCCTGTCGCGCACGATCGGCGACCGCCACCGTGCTGTGCCGGGCCTGATCGAGAAAGCCGTCGCGGTTCAGCGTGCTGAATCCCTGGGCCATTGCGAGGTGGGCCTCGATGAGACTCAGTCCTTCGGCGGAGCCGACGCCGGTCGCCGCGTCGGCCAGTTCTCGCAGCAGGCCGATCAGTTCACGACCTGCCTCGGCGAGTTGGCGATCCTGCAGGTGCCGCAATGCCGGAGCGAACACGAGCTCCAGGCCGGCGCCCCGCTCGCTGACGAACGTCACGTAGACGGCGGCGGTGACAGCGAAGCGCTTCACCGGGTCGGGCCCGGCCGCGTCGACCGCGGAGCGCATCGCTGCCGTGAGTTCTCGAGCGGCCTGCTCCGCGACCCGCGCCAACAACTGGCTGCGGTCGGAGAAGTGTCGATACGGAGCAGCCGTGCTGACGCCGAGTCGGCGAGCCAACGCCGCCACCGAGAACCCTGCAAGACCCGTCTCGCGCAGCAGCCCGAACGACTGCTCGATGAGCGCCGAGCGCAGGTCGCCGTGGTGGTACGGCGCGGACGGTCTGTCGGGCATCGTCACACCCTCGTGGGTTCTGCGAGTGATAGGCCTCTTACACTACTGAGTGATAGGCCACTTACATTGACGAGAGTGGGAAGACGAAGACCATCGACGGCAAAGTTGTCGCCATCACCAGCGCGAGCAGTGGCATCGGTGCCGCCGCCGCGCGACTGCTGGCGGACAAGGGGGCCGCCGTCAGCATCGGCGCCCGCCGGACCGACCGGTTGGACGCGCTCGCGAGCGAGATCCGGCAGCGTGGGGGTCGGGCGCTCACATGCCGACTCGACGTGACGCAGCGGCTCGATGTCGAGAAATTCGTCGACGACACCGTCCGCGAGTTCGGGCGTATGGACGTGCTGGTGAGCAACGCGGGCCTCGCGCGGATCAGCCCCATGAGCGCGCTGGACCTCGATGGCTGGACCTCGATGATCGACGTGAACCTGCGCGGGGTCCTGCACGGGATCGCCGCAGCGCTGCCGGTATTCCATCGACAGGGCGAGGGGCACCTGGTCACCACCGTGTCGACATCGGGTTTGAAAATCGTACCGACTCAAGCCGCCTACGCGGCCACGAAGAACGCCGTCCGCACCGCTCTGGAAGCATTGCGGCAGGAATCGACCGACGGCACGGTGCGGACGACATCCATCTCACCTGGTTACGTACGCACCGAGATCGCGGACCACATCGACGACGAGCAGGTGCGCGAGCAGGCCCGGCTCAACGCCGAGAGAGTCGCGATCCCGGCCGAGAGCGTGGCCGCTGCGATCGCATTCGCCATCGACCAACCGCACGACGTCGAGATCGGCGACATCACCATTCGACCGACCGTCCAGAGCTGACGTCGCCGAGCCCACTGCGCGAACACCTGCACTGACGGGTAGGACTGGCGCATGCGCATCTTCTTCACCGGCGGCAGCGGCAAGGCCGGCAAGTACGTCGCCCCGTACCTCGCCGAGCAGGGTCACCAGGTCACCAACGCCGACCTCGTCCCCCTGAAGCATCCGGACGTCCAGGACCTGCGGATCGACCTGACCGACGCCGGCGAGGTGTACTCGGCGATGGCGGGGCTGGCGACGCAGGCGGAATTGGACCTGCCCGAGCAGCCGAGCTACGACGCGGTGGTGCACTTCGCGGCGGTGCCGGCGATCCTGCTGACGTCCGATGCCAAGACGTACGCCACGAACACCGTCAGCACGTTCAACGTGCTCGAGGCGGCGACCCGGCTGGGCGTCCGCAAGGTGATCTTCGCGTCGTCGGAGACGACGTACGGCATCTGCTTCGCCCAGGGCGAGCGCAGGCCGCTGTACCTGCCGGTCGACGAGGAGCACCCGACGGTGCCCGAGGACGCGTACGCGACCTCGAAGGTCTCCAACGAGGTCACGGCGCGGTCGTTCCAGGCGCGCACCGGGTTCGACATCTACGGCCTGCGCATCAACAACGTGATCGAGCCGCACGAGTACGCCGAGAAGTTCCCCGCGTTCCTCGAGGACCCGGCGCTGCGGCGGCGCAACGTGTTCGCCTACATCGACGTCCGCGACCTCGGGCAGATGACGCAGCGCTGCCTCGAGACCGACGGCCTCGGCTACGAGGTCTTCAACGTCGCCAACGCCGACATGTCGGTGGCGGCGACGACCGACGAGATCCGCGAGCGGTTCTACGACGGCATCGAGGTCCGCAAGGAGCTGGGCCGCGACGAGACCTTCTACTCGATCGACAAGGCGCGCGAGATGGTCGGTTTCGACCCGCAGCACTCGTGGCGTGACGTCCTGGACGACCCCAACCGGTAGGTCACATGCGTGCGGCGCCGGCCTGCACCGCCTCGCGGACGCGGTGATAGGTGCCGCACCGGCAGACGTTGCGGATCTCGTCGAGGTCGGCCTCGGTGATCGACCGTCCCGACTTCTTCACCTCGGTGACCAGGGCGACGGCCTTCATGATCTGGCCGGGCTGGCAGTAGCCGCACTGGGCTACGTCGGTGTCGAGCCACGCCTCCTGCATCGGGTGCAGGTCTTTGCCGACGGTGGCGGGCAGGCCCTCGATGGTCGTGATCTCGTCGTCCGCCTCGATGTCCTTGACCTGCACCGAGCATGGGTTGAACGCCTTGCCGTTGACGTGCGAGGTGCAGGCCTTGCAGACGTTCAGTCCGCAGCCGTACTTCGGGCCGGTGACGCCGAGCACGTCGCGAAGCACCCACAGCAGCCGCACGTCGTCCTCGACGTTCACGGTGACGCGTTCGCCGTTGAGCACGAAGGTGTGTGAAGGCATGTCGTCTCCTGTCAGCGGCTGATGTCGGTGGTGAGCCCGTCCGTCGGGCTCTGCGGGGTGGACGGGACGGTCGGGATCGTCCGGAAGTGCGACGGCGCGTCCGCGTGGTTGATCGGGAACGTGGTCGGCATCGTGCCGACGGCACGCCCGTAGGCGCACGCCGTCGCCGCCATCGACGCAGCGACACCGAATTCACCGGCACCGCCGGGCTCGTCTCCGGTCGGCGGCATGATGATCACGTCGATCTGCGGCGGGACGTTCCACTGGCGCGTGTAGTAGTAGTTGTCCCACGAGCCCTCGAGGAAGTAGCCGTCCTTCAGGTGCAGGCTCGAGGTCAGCGTCTGCGCGATGCCGTCCATGATCCCGCCCTGCATCTGCGCCTCGAGCCCCTTCGGGTTCAGCGGCAGGCCGACGTCGACCGCGAACACGACCTTGGTGACGCGGGGACCGGTGTAGGCCTCCTCGATCTTGCGTCCGGTCTGCGAGGTGCGGGTGTCGATCTCGACGAGGCAGGCGCACCAGCCCTTGTACTCGTTGTGCACCGCGATGCCCTGCGCCGTGCCGGCGGGCATCGCGCGTCCCCAGTTGCCGACCTGCGCGACCTTGTCGAGCACCGCCTGGCCGCGCGGGTGCTTCACGAACTCGCGGCGGAACTTGTAGGGGTCCTTGCCCGCGAGCTTCGCCAGCTGGTCGGTGATCAGCTCCTGCGCGGTGCGCGCGTCGGGCGAGTAGATGTTGCGCATGCTGCCGGTGTTGAAGCCGGCGTCGACCTCGTTCAGCAGCTGGGTCGTGACGCCGTAGTCGTACGACACCGTCTGGGTGAGCAGGAAGATGCTCTGCGCGATCGAGTAGTTGCCGGCGAAGGGCAGCCGGGACGCGAGCGCCGAGAGCATCTCGCCCAGGCCGTGGCCGAAGTCGGTCGAGACGCTGGTGTGCCGCTGCTCGTACGTCAGGACGTTGCCGGCCAGCCACGTGGCCCGCACCCGCGAGGTCGCGGCCGGGTGCACCCGTCCCTGGCGGAAGTCGTCCGTGCGGCTCCACATCAGCTTGACCGGCTTGCCGAACGCCTTCGACGCCTCCACGGCCTCCAGCGCGGCGTCGCTGAACAGGTGGCGTCCGAACGAGCCGCCACCGGTGGTGACGTGCACCTTCACCTTGTCCAGCGGCAAGCCGTACTTCTTCGCCACGTCGTCCTGGAACACCAGCGGCACCTTCAGGCAGCTCCACACCTCGATGCCGTCGGGCGTGTAGCTCGCGATCGCGGCGCCGGTCTCCAACGGCGAGTTGCTGCGGAAGTTGAAGCGGAACTTGGCCTCGACCGTCTTCGTCAGCAGCGGCACCTGCGGCACCACGAGCGGCAGCTCGGCGGCGTCGAGCTCGCGCATGACGTCGGCGTCGGACTTCGTGCCGGCGGTGCCCGCCGTCCAGGACGCCTTGACCGCGCGGATCGCGTCGATGCACTGGCCGTAGGTCTTGGCGCGGATCGCCCAGCCGGTCGAGATCTTCGCGACGTCGGTGACGCCGGGCATGGCCTTCACCTGCGCGAGGTTGGACATCGCGACCGGCTTGCCGTTCAGTGTCGGCGGCCGCGCGACCATCGTCGGCAGCGCGCCGGGCACCTCGAGGTCGAGCGTGAACTTCTTCTTGCCGGTCACGGCCGCGAGCGCGTCCACCCGGTTGTGCGGACGTCCCAGCACGGTGAACTGTCCGGGAGTCTTCAACGTGCCGCGCAGCACCGCGGTCTTCGTTGCCGCGGCCGCCGTGGCCAGCGACCCGTACGAGGCCTTGCGGCTGTTGGGGCCCAGCACGAACCCGTTGCCGGTGCGCAGCGTCGAGGCGTCGACCTTCCACTGCGCCGCGGCGGCCTGGACGAGCCGTTCGCGCGCCAGCGACGCCGCCGTGCGGATGGCCTGGTACGTCGACGTGGTCGTGTTCGAACCGCCGGTCAGCTGGTTGAACAGCAGCTCGGGCCGCGCGTCCGCCAGGGTGACCCGCACGTGCTCGATCGGGATGTCCAGGTCCTCGGCGATGATCATGGACGTCGACGTCGTGATGCCCTGGCCGACCTCGGCGCGCGGGATCGCGAAGTGGGCGAGGCCGGCGGTGTCGACGGTGATGGTGATCAGGTTGGACGTCGGCAGGGCCGCGAGGTCCTGCAGGTCACCGAGGTCGAACGCGTCAGCGGGCTCGGGCACCGCGGGGATCGCGGCCGACGCCTTCTCGGCGCCGACCGTGCCGGCGAGCAGCGAGGTGCCGACCATCAGCGTGGGCGCCGCGATGGCCCAGCTCAGGACGCTGCGGCGCGCAGGCCCGGTCACCTCGGCGGGCGCCTCGGGCCGATGGGGCGCCGGGCGCGGGTAGGGCCGGGGACGGTCGTCGTCGTGGCCGGAGCGGGCGCGTGTGGACGTCATGCGATGGGGTCCTCTCGCCGGGGCCGGGTTCAGAACCGAAGCCGCTGAACCGCGTGGTTCATCACGCAACCAACCACCGCATTGCCCGCAATACAACTTGAACACGGGCGAAACGGACCTGCGACATCGCCGGGTTGCGGCGTCACCTCGATGTCGCGCGAATGCGCTGTCGGCCTGGCATACCGGGAGGTATGGAGCACGGATCAGGGAAGCAGTTGATCCGCAGCTGCGGGCGCAATGCGAGCCCCGACCCGAATCTGCGAATATTCCGAAGTGACACGAGGTGTCGTCGTGTCCAACCCGACGGCCGGGCCCGGACCTGGCCGATCGGTCAGGCGCCCGGCCCGGGGGGCAGCAGGCCGAGCTCGAGCAGGCTCCGTCCGGTGTCGACGATCGTCTCGACGGACGGACGGGGCTGCCAGCCCAGTTCTGTCCGGGCGCGGTCGTTGTGGATCACCGGCGCGGGACGGTCCTCCCCCGGCGCCTCCTCGACCGGCACGCGGGACGCGACGTCGCCGAGGTGCTCGCGCAGCACGGCAGCGAACGCCAGGAAGTTGGTCGCCGGGTCATTGCTGACGGCGAGGAACCGCTTGCCGGCCGCCGCGGGCGAGGCCATCGCACGCCGGTGCAGGTCGGCGACGTCGCGGACGTCGGCGATGCCGAAGCGGGCGCGCGGAGCGACGGCCATCGTGCCGTCGAGCATCGCCTTCACCAGCTGCATCGACGACCCGAGCCGCGTGGTCAGCGTCGGCCCGAACACGCCCGTCGGGTTGACGACCACCAGCTCGGTGTCGCCGCCGTCGGTGGCCATGACGTCCCACGCCGCGCGCTCGGCGATCGCCTTCGAGCGCGGGTAGGGCGGCAGGCCGGGGGTGTCGGGATCGGTCCAGTCGTCCTCGGTGAACTCCGGCGGGGTCTTGGGCGAGTAGCCGACCGCAGCGAACGACGACGTGAGCACGACCCGGCGCGCGCCCGCGGCGACGGCGGCCCGCAGCACACGCAGCGTGCCGTCGCGGGCCGGCCCGATCAGTTCGTCCGGGTCGGACGGTTGCGCCGCCGGAATGGGGGACGCGACGTGGTGCACGTCGGTCACGCCGGAGAGCGCGTCGGCCCACCCGTCGTCGGACGAGAGATCGGCGCGGACGACGTGCAGCCCGGCGTCGTCGGCGCCGCCGCGACGGACCGCGGCGCGGATCTCGTCCGCACCGGACAGCGAGCGGACGGTCGTGCGCACCTCGTGACCCTCGCGCAACAGGTCCGCGATCAGGTGGGTGGCGACGTAGCCGCTGCCGCCGGTGACGAGCGTCGGCGTCATCGGGCCAACCCGGCCATCGTGAGCAGCACCTGCTCGGTGGCCTCGGCCTCGGCGGCGGCGTCACCGCGATCGCGGGCGTCCCACATCGCGGCCTTCGCGCGCAGGTAGGCGAGCCGCCGGCGTTGTGCGGCGATCTCGGCCTCGATGCGCTCGGCGTGACGCAGCAGCAGGTCGCGCTGCGCGCCCGCCGCCTCGCGACCGCGTGCCCGGTTGGCCTGATAGGCGCGCATGTCGGCGATGCCGACCCCGGTGGCGCGCAGGCAGGCCAGCGATTCGAGGTCCTGCACGTCGTCGTCGCCGAAGCGGCGGTGACCCGACTGCTCGTCGCGCTCGATCGGCCCGATGAGGCCGACCTGCTCGTAGTACCGCACCGTGGGCTCGGGCAGGCCGCTGCGGCGCGACACCTCCTGGATGGTGAATGCGGTCATGAATCGAGCGTGGCAGACCTCAAGCGCTTGAAGTCAACGCCGACGGCCGGGTCCGTGGTCACGCGGCGTCCGGCTGCAACGCGGGCCCGAGCAGCAGGCCGCCGTCGACCACGTACTCGGAGCCGGTCACGAACGACGCGTCGGACGACGCGAGGAACAGCACCAGCCGGGTGACGTCCTCGGGCTCGCCGAGCCGCGGAACCGCGAACGGCTCGGGTGAGTAGAAGTCGGCGATCGCCGCGGTGGCACCGGCGGCCGGCTCGGTGATGAACGGGGTCGCGATGACGCCGGGGTGGACGGTGTTCACGCGGATGCCGTCACGCCCGAGCTCGAGGGCGGCGGTGCGGGTGAGGCCGCGCAGCGCCCACTTGCTCGTGACGTAGGGCGCGTAGTGGGCGGTGCCGCCGAGGCCCATGACCGAGGCGATGGTGACGACCGCTCCCCCGCCCGCGCGGCGCAGCGCTCCTCGCGCGCACGGCGATGACGTGGACCCGGCCGCGTCGATCCGTCTCGTGTGGCCACAACAGCTATGCTGATTGTGCCCACACAGGAGGAGTCCATGAGCATCGGTGTGCGTGAGCTGCGCGACGGTCTGAGCAAGCACCTCGCCGAGGTGCGCGCGGGCCACACCCTCACCGTGACGGACCACGGTGTCCCGGTGGCACGCATCGTCCCGATCGGGGTGCCCACCGCCCTCGAGCGTTTGATCGCCGAAGGCCGGATCGAGAGTGCGCCTCAGCGCAAACGGCCCGCCGGGCGGCGGATCCGAGCGTCCGGGACCGTGAGCGACCTGGTCGCCGAGCAAAGACGGTGATCGTCTACCTCGACACATCGGCTCTCATCCCGCTGCTGATCGAGGAACCGGCGTCGGAGACGTGTGAGCGGCTGTGGGACGACGCGGACGATGTCGTGACCGTGCGTATCGCCTATGTCGAGGCCGCCGCAGCACTGGCCCAGGCTCATCGGCTCGAGCGGTTGACGGCGGCGCAGCATCGCGACGCACTACGCGTGCTCGACGACGCCTGGAGCCAGGTGCAGATCATCGACGTCGACGACGCCCTGATTCGCCGGGCGGCGACGTTTGCCGCCAGTCACGTACTGCGCGGCTACGACGCGACACACGGCGCCGGCGCGGAGGCGGTGATGGACGACGAGACCGTCGCGGCGAGCGGCGACAAGCAACTGCTGACCGCCTGGCGCGGGATCGGCCTGAACGTCGTCGACGTCAACGGCCGCTGAGTCAGCGGTCCTCGAGGTCGCCTTCGGTGTCGAGGTAGGCCTGGCGCAGCGCGTCGAGGGTGTCGGGGTCGGGTGAGTCCCAGAGCTTGCGGTCGGCGGCCTCGAGCAGGCGCTCGGTGATGCCGTGCAGCGCCCAGGGGTTCGACTTCTCGAAGAACGCCCGCGTCTCGGGGTCGCGCACGTAGCTGTCGGCGAGCTTCTCGTACATCCAGTCCTCGACGACGCCGGCGGTGGCGTCGTAGCCGAACAGGTAGTCGACGGTCGCGGCGAGCTCGAACGCGCCCTTGTAGCCGTGGCGCTTCATCGCGTCG
Source organism: Jatrophihabitans fulvus (assembly GCF_054781375.1). Taxonomy (NCBI): domain Bacteria; kingdom Bacillati; phylum Actinomycetota; class Actinomycetes; order Jatrophihabitantales; family Jatrophihabitantaceae; genus Jatrophihabitans; species Jatrophihabitans fulvus. Next base: position 48,858 of record NZ_BAAGUN010000003.1, on the reverse strand, counting down.
ATCCAGCGCGGGTTCGTGACGCGGGCCCGGAAGACCCGGGCGGTCTCCTCCGACAGCGTCCGGGTGCGGATCGAGTCGGGACGGGTCGAGTCGCCGATGTACGCCTTCGGCGAGCGCCCGGTCAGCGCACGAACGGTCGCGATCATGCCGCCGTGGTACTGGAAGTAGTCGTCCGAGTCGGCGATGTCGTGCTCGAGCGTGTCGGTGTTGTGCGCGGCCACGGCGATGCGGCGGTAGGCGGTCTCCATGTCGCCGCGGGCCTCGCGGCCGTCGAGACCCCGTCCGTACGCGTAGCCGCCCCACGCCGCGTACACCTCGGCGAGGTCGTTGTCGTCGCGCCAGTTGCGCGCGTCGATGAGCGGCAGCAACCCGGCGCCGTAGGCACCCGGCTTCGACCCGAAGATGCGGGTGGTGGCGCGGCGCTCGTCCCCGTGGTCGGCCAGGTCTTTGCGCATGTGCGCGCGAACGAAGTTCTGCTCGTCCGGCTCGTCGAGACCGGCGACCAGACGGACGGCGTCGTCGAGCATCGCGACGACGTGCGGGAACGCGTCGCGGAAGAACCCCGAGATGCGGACGGTCACGTCGATGCGCGGCCGGGCGAGCTCGTCGAGCGGGATCGCCTCGAGGTCCGACACCCGGCGCGACGCCTCGTCCCACACCGGGCGGACGCCGAGCAGCGCGAAGATCTCGCCGATGTCGTCGCCGGACGTCCGCATGGCCGACGTGCCCCACACAGACAACCCGACCGACGCGGGATACGAACCGGTGTCGGCGAGGTGCCGTTCGAGCAGCGAGTTGGCCATCGCCTGCCCGGTGTCCCAGGCCAGGCGGGACGGCACGGCGCGTGGGTCGACGGTGTAGAAGTTCCGTCCGGTCGGCAGCACATTGACCAGCCCGCGCAACGGCGAGCCGGACGGACCGGCGGGCACGTACCCGCCGTCGAGCGCGTGCAGCGTGTGGGTCATCTCGTCCGCCGTGCCGGCCAGCCGCGGCACCACCTCGGTGGCCGCGAAGCGCAGCACCTCGGCGACGGCGCCGTCCGCGACGGTGTCGACGTGCGCGGCGTCCCAGCCGGCGTCCTCCATCGCCTGCACCAGCGCACGCGCCTCGGCCTCGTGCGCGTCGGCGTCGACACCGGCGCCCTCGACGAGTCCGAGCGCCTCACGCAGGCCGGGCAGCGACCGCGCGCCGGACCACATCTGCCGCGCCCGCAGGATCGCGAGCACCAGGTTGACCCGCGCCTCTCCGGTCGGGGCGAGGCCGAGCACGTGCAGGCCGTCGCGGATCTGCGCGTCCTTGATCTCGCACAGCCAGCCGTCGACGTGCAGCAGGAAGTCGTCGAACTCGGCGTCGTGCGGCCGGTCGTCGAGTCCCAGGTCGTGGTCGAGCTTGGCGGCCTGGATGAGCGTCCAGATCTGCGCCCGGATCGCCGGCAGCTTCGCCGGGTCCATCGCCGCGATGTTGGCGTGCTCGTCGAGCAGCTGCTCCAGACGCGCGATGTCGCCGTAGCTCTCGGCCCGTGCCATGGGCGGCACGAGGTGGTCGACGACGGTGGCGTGCACGCGGCGCTTGGCCTGCGCGCCCTCTCCCGGGTCGTTGACGAGGAACGGGTAGACGAGCGGCAGGTCACCGATGGCGGCGTCGGTGGCGCACGCCGCCGACAGTCCCGCGTTCTTGCCGGGCAGCCACTCGAGGTTGCCGTGCTTGCCGACGTGCACGACCGCGTGCGCGCCGAACTCGTCGCGCACCCAGCGGTACGCGGCGAGGTAGTGGTGCGACGGCGGCAGGTCGGGGTCGTGGTAGATCGCGACCGGGTTGGCGCCGAAACCGCGCGGCGGCTGCACCATCACCACGACGTTGCCGCTGCGCAGCGCAGCCAGCACGATGTCGCCGCGGTCGGTGTAGAGCTCGCCGGGCGCCGCGCCCCAGTGCTGGGTGACGGCCTCGCGCAGCGACGGGTCGAGCGTCCCGAACCAGGCGGCGTAGGCGTTGCCGTCGATGCGGACGGGGTTGCCGGCGAGCTGCTCCTCGGTGAGCCACTGCTCGTCCTGGCCGCCGGCGGCGATGAGCGCGTGCATCAGCGCGTCGCCCTCGAGCGGCAGCTCGTCGCCGATGTCGTAGCCGGCCGCGCGCAGCTCGCGCAGCAGCGACACCGTCGAGGCGGGGGTGTCGAGGCCGACCGCGTTGCCGATGCGGGCGTGCTTGGTCGGGTACGCCGACAGCATCAGCACGATGCGCTTCTCGGCGTTCGGCACATGGCGCAACCGGCCGTGCTTCACCGCGATGCCCGCCACGCGGGACGCCCGCTCGGCGTCGGCGACGTAGCGGGTGAGCCCGTCCGTCCCGATCTCCTTGAACGAGAACGGGACGGTGATGATGCGTCCGTCGAACTCGGGGATCGCGATCTGGTTCGCCGAGTCGAGCGGCGTCAGCCCCTCGTCCGACTCGCTCCACTCCTCGCGCGACGAGGTCAGGCACAGGCCCTGCAGCAGCGGCACGTCGAGCTCGGCGAGCGCGCCGACGTCCCAGTCCTCGTCCGCCCCGCCGGCCTGTGCCGCGGCGGGGGTCGTGCCGCCGGCCGCGAGCACGGTGACGACCACGGCGTCCGCCGGGCGCAGCGCGTCGATCAGCGCGGGGTCGGCGGTCCGCAGCGAGGAGCAGAAGAGCGGCAGCGGACGTCCGCCCTGCTGCTCGATCGCGTCGCACAGCGAGTGCACGAACGCGGTGTTGCCCGACAGCTCGTGGGCCCGGTAGTAGAGGACGGCGACGGTCGGGCCGTCCACCTCGGACGCGGCGCGCGTCAGGTGGCCCCACGACGGCATCGGCGCGGGCGGGTCGAAGCCCTCGCCCGTCATGAGCAGCGTGTCGGACAGGAACGCGTGCAGGTTGCGCAGGTTCGCCGGGCCGCCCTCGGCCAGGTAGCGGTGCGCCTCGGCCGCGACGCCGACGGGCACGGTCGACAGCGCCATCAGCTCGGCGTTCGGCTGGGTCTCGCCGCCGAGCACGATCATGGGCTTGCCGGTGGCGCGGATGCGCTCGAAGCCGGTGCAGAGGTCCTCGGGCGAGCCGAGCAGCCGCACCACGATCAGGTCGGCCGACTCGATCGTCTCGGCGAAGTTCGTGTGGTCGGGTCCGCCGTTCGGACGGGCGGGATTGGCCAGCCAGTAATCGGCGCCGCTCGCCCTCGCGGACAGCAGGTCGGTGTCGGACGTCGACAGCAGCACGATCACGGCGGTACTCCTCACGGCCGGAGTTTCCGCGCCCCGGCATGGTGGCGATGGCGCACCGGAACAGTCTCTGGCTCGCCGGCCGGGGCCGGCTGACAGTGGCGGGACCGCGCTGGACTCTCACCAGCTTCCTGCGACCCGATGCGTGCGCAGCCTCTCACAACGACCCCGCACGTGGCCGGTGCGGGTGGTTACCATCGCCGCCGTGCCGACCGACGACCGCTGCCCGGGCGTGCTGCGCACCCTCGACGCGGCCGACGGGCGCCTCGCCCGGGTGCGCCTGCCCGGCGGCCTGCTCGACGCCACGCAGCTGCGCGGGCTCGCCGACGTCACCGACGAGTTCGGCGACGGCCGGCTCGAGCTGACCTCGCGCGGCAACGTCCAGGTGCGGGGGTTGCGGGCGTCCGCAACGTCCGCGTTCGAGGCCGCGGTCGCCGCCGCCGGGCTGCTGCCCACGCCGTCGCGCGACCAGGTGCGCAACGTGCTCGCCTCCGCGCTCGCGGGCATCGACACGCCGCTGTCGCTGGTGCCGTTCGTCCGGGCCCTGGACGTCGCCCTGCGGACGGAACCGGGTCTCGACGAGCTCAGCGGACGGTTCCTGTTCGGCCTCGACGACGGCCGCGGCGACGTCGCGGGGTTGCGACCCGATGTCCTGACCGTGGTCTCGTCGGCGGACGTCCCCGAAGACGTCGCTGCGGCGATGATCGACTCGGCGCGGGCGTTCCTGGCGTCGTCGGACGGTGCCTGGCGCCGTCCGGTCGCCGAGCGGACGTGGTCGCTGCCCCCGACCGGCGCCCCGCCTCTCGGGCCGGTCGGCGCGGGTCTCGTGGTGTCGCCGCCGCTCGGGCGGGTGACGTCCGAACAGGCGCGGTGGCTGGCCGGGCACGCCGACGAGGTGCGGGTGACACCGTGGCGCTCGCTGGTGCTGCCGGTCGCGCCGTCCGCCGACCCGTCCGCGGCGGGGTTCGTCACCGAGCCGGACTCGCCGTGGCGGCTGGTGTCGGCGTGCGCCGGACGGCCGCGCTGCGCCAAGGCGCTGGCCGACGTGCAGGCTGACGCCGAGCGGCACCTCGGCACCCATCCCGGCGCCCGGCTGCACTGGGCCGGCTGCGAGCGCTGCTGCGGCCGCACCGCAGACGTCGACGTCACCCTGATCGCCACCGCCACCGGCTACCGGACGGAACCCGCCCATGCTTGAGACCAGCTACGACTACGTCGCCGACGGCGCCGAGATCTACCGTCGCTCGTTCGCGACCATCCGCGCGGAGACCGACCTCACGGGCCTGCCCGACGACGTCGCGCGCGTGGTCGTCCGCATGATCCACTCGTGCGGGATGGTCGATCTCGTCGGCGATGTGGGCTACTCGCCCGACGCGGTGAGCGCAGCCCGCAAGGCCCTGCTCGACGGTGCGCCGATTCTCTGCGACGCCAAGATGGTGGCGTCCGGCATCACCCGCTCGCGACTGCCCGCGAACAACGACGTGGTGTGCGAGTTGGACCATCCAACCGTGCCGGCGCTCGCGAAACAGTTGGCGACCACCCGGTCGGCCGCCGCGCTCGACCTGTGGCTGCCCCGGCTCGAGGGGTCCGTCGTCGCGATCGGCAACGCACCCACCGCCCTGTTCCGACTGCTCGAGATGGTGGCCGCCGGGGCACCCCGTCCGGCCGTCGTCATCGGCATCCCGGTCGGGTTCATCGGTGCCGCCGAGTCGAAGGCCGCCCTTGCCGACTCGGGGCTCGAGCACCTGGTCGTGCACGGGCGTCGCGGCGGCAGCGCCATGACGGTCGCGGCCGTGAATGCGATCGCGAGCGAGGAGGAGTGATGGCCGACCCCACACCCGGAACCCTGTACGGCGTCGGGCTCGGACCCGGCGACCCCGACCTCGTCACCGTCAAGGCCGCCCGCCTCATCGGGTCGGCGGACGTCGTCGCCTACCACTCGGCGCGCCACGGCCGCTCGATCGCCCGCGGCATCGCCGCGCCGTACCTGCGCGAGGGGTGCACCGAGGAGCAGCTCGTCTACCCCGTCACCACCGAGACGATCGACCACCCCGGCGGGTACGAGGGCGCCATCGCCGACTTCTACGAGCAGGCCGCCGAGCGGCTCGCCGAGCACCTGCGCGCGGGCCGCGACGTGGTGCTGCTGGCCGAGGGCGACCCGCTGTTCTTCAGCTCGTACATGCACATGCACAAGCGCATCGCCCCGCACTTCCGCTGCGAGATCGTCCCCGGCATCACGTCGATCTCCGCCGCGGCCGCCGCCCTGGGACAACCGCTGGTCGAGGGCGACGACGTGCTCACGGTGCTGCCCGGCACGCTGCCGTCCGAGGTGCTCGCCGAACGCCTCGCCCACACCGACGCCGCCGCGATCATGAAGGTCAGCCGCTCGTTCGACGGCATCCAGACCGCGCTCAAGCAGGCCGGCCGCAGCGAGGACGCGTTCTACGTCGAGCGGGCCTCGCACCCGACGCAGCGCACCGAGCGTGCCGGCGACGTCGACCCGTCGACGGTGCCCTACATGTCGCTGGTGATCGTCCCCGGGCACGAGGCGGCGCAGTCGGCGCGCGAGCCCGTCGCCCCCGAGCAGACCCAGGGACGCGTCGACGTCGTCGGCCTCGGCCCGGCCGGGCGCGACTGGATGACGCCGCAGGCCGCGGCCGTACTCGCCGCCGCCGACGACATCGTCGGCTACTCGACCTACGTCGACCGCGTTCCGGTCAACGCGCGGCAGCGACGGCACGCCAGCGACAACAAGGTCGAGGGCGAGCGGGCCGACTTCGCGCTCGACCTCGCCCGCCGCGGACGCCGCGTGGCCGTCGTGTCGTCCGGCGACCCGGGCGTGTTCGCGATGGCGAGCGCGGTGCTCGAGGCCGCCAGCGCGCCGGGCGTGTCCGTCCCGGTGTCGATCGTCCCGGGACTCACCGCCGCGCAGGCCGTCGCCAGCCGGGCCGGCGCCCCGCTGGGCCACGACTACGCGGTCATCTCGCTGTCGGACCGGTTGAAGCCGTGGGACGTCGTCGCCGACCGCCTCGACGCCGCCGCCCGCGCCGACCTCGCGATCGCGATCTACAACCCGGCGTCGCAGACCCGCCGGCAGCAACTGGCGGACGCCCGCGACGTGCTGCTGCGCCACCGCTCCCCCGAGACGCCCGTCGTCGTCGGACGGGCCGTGGGCGACGACGCCGAGTCGATCGCGATCACGACGCTGGGCGAGCTGGACCTCGACAGCGTCGACATGCGCTGCCTGCTCATCGTCGGCTCGTCGCAGACGCGGACGTTCGAGGTCGACGGGCAGCGGCAGGTCTTCACCCCGCGGCGGTACCCGGCAGCGCACTGAGCGCCGCGTCGACCGACGCGACCACCTCGACCCCGTCGGGCGGCGGCGGCCGGTCGACGACGACCACGGGCACGCCGAGCTCGCGGGCGGCGTCGAGCTTGGCGACGGTCAGCGCGCCGCCGCTGTCCTTCGTGACGAGCAGGCGGACGCCGTGCGCCCGCATCAGCGCGCGCTCGCCGTCGAGGTCGTACGGGCCGCGGTCGAGCAGCAGCGTCGTGCGCGGCGGCATCGCGACGTCGGGCGGGTCGACGGTGCGCACCACGTAGTCGTGGTCAGCGTCCGCGGCGAAGGCGGCGAGGTCGCGCCGTCCGGTGGTGAGGAAGACCGTCCCCGGGCCGCTGTCGCGGGCGACGGCAGCGGCGTCGACGACGGTCGGCACGCGTCGCCAGTCGTCCCCCGGACGCTCGGTCCAGCCCGGCCGGCGCAGCACGACCAGCGGCGTGCCGGTGGCCGCACAGGCGCGCGCGGCGTTGGCCGTGATGGTGGCGGCGAACGGGTGCGTGGCGTCGACGACGGCGTCGGGACTGTTCTCGCGCAGGTAGGTCGCGAGACCGTCCGCACCGCCGAAACCGCCGATGCGGACCTCGCCCACCGGCAGTGCGGGGTTGGTCACCCGCCCGGCCAGCGAGCTGGTCACGGGCACGCCGTCCGCGACGAGACGCGCGGCGAGGGCACGCGCCTCGCCCGTCCCCCCGAGCACCAGGATCCGCACGTCCGTGACACTAGGGCCGTGCGCGAACTGCTCGTGATCGGCATCGGACCGGGTCACCCCGACCAGATCACCGTCGAGGCCGTCAACGCCCTCAACCGGGTCGACGTGTTCTTCGTCGTCGACAAGGGGAAGGCGAAGAGCGGGCTGCTCGACGTGCGCGACGAGATCCTGCGCCGCCACGTCACCGACCCGGACGGGTACCGGGTCGTCGAGATCGAGGAGCCGTACCGCGACCGCAGGCCGGCGGACTACGAAGCAGCTGTCGCGGCGTGGCACGCCGCCCGCGCGGAGCGGTTCGCGGCCGCGATGACGTCCGAACTGGCGGACGACGGCGTCGGCGCGTTCCTGGTCTGGGGCGACCCCGCGCTGTACGACAGCACGCTGCGGGTCATCGACGACATGCACGCGGCGGGTCACGAGTTCACGCACTCGGTGATCGCGGGCGTGACGAGCGTGCACGCGCTCGCCGCCGCACACCGCATCCCGCTCAACCGCATCGGCGAGCCGATCCACATCACCCCGGCGCGGCGCATCGCCGACGGCCTGCCGGACGGGCTCGACAGCGCGGTGGTGATGCTCGACGCCGGCTTCACCGCCGCCGGGCTCGATCCCGACCTCGAGGTGTTCTGGGGTGCCTACCTCAGCACGCCCGACCAGGTGATCGTCGCGGGCCGGCTCGGCGACGTCGCGCCCGAGATCGAGCGACTTCGCGCAGAACTGCGCGAACGGCACGGCTGGATCATGGACACCTACCTGCTGCGGCGGTCGCGCTCCGCCGAGTGAATCATCGAGCGCATCATCAGTGCGTATTTTGATGTACCATTGGCTCCATGAGGACCACGGTCACGCTGGACGACGATCTGCTCGCACGGGCGCGAGAGATCACCGGGACGCAGGAGAACAGCGCCCTCATCAATGAGGCGCTGCGCTCGGTGGTTGCCGCCGATGCCGCACGGCGGCTCATCGCGCTCGGTGGCACCATGCCCGACCTCGTCGTACCGGACGACGAGCGGGATGACCCGACCGCGTCGCCGTGATCCTGGTCGACACGTCCGTCTGGATCGATCACTTCCACGCCAGCGAAAAGCATCTGGTGGCACTGCTGACTGCCGGCGCCGTGCGAATGCATCCAGCGGTGATCGGCGAGTTGGCGGTCGGCAACCTGAGCGACCGGTCGACGACGCTGCGAGATCTCGGATTGCTGCCGGCGATTCGCGGAGCCAGTGACTCCGAGGTACTCGCGATGATCGAGGCGCACATGCTGTTCGGGCGCGGCATCGGGTGGGTCGACATGCATCTGCTCGCCGCGGCGCTGGCGGCGGGAACGCGCATCTGGGTTCGCGACAAGCGGACGCTCGCCGCTGCAACCGAACTCGGCGTTGCCTACGAGCCGCGCTGACCCGTCTCTCGTTCCCGCTCCGCCGAGTAGAGGTGGCTGTCGGCGCCGTCGGTGCCGAGGGCGTGGCCGACGAGCACGACGGCGGTGCGCTTGACGCCGGCCTCGTGCACCAGGGACGCGATGGTGTCGAGGGTGCCGCGCAGCACGAGCTCGTCGTCGCGGCTGGCCCGCGCGACGACGGCGACCGGAGTCGAGGGGCCGTACACCGGCACCAGCTGCGCGACGATCTCGTCGATCGCCTGCACGGCCAGGTGCAGCACGAGCGTGGTGCCGGGCGTGGCGTGGGTGGTGACGTCCTCGCCCGCGGGCATCGGCGTCGCCCGCTGCGCCCAACGGGTGAGCACCACGCTCTGCGCGACCGTGGGCACGGTGAGCTCGCGGGCGAGGGTGGCGGCGGCGGCGGCGAACGCGGGCACGCCGGGCGTCACGTCGTAGGCGACGCCCGCGGCGTCGAGGCGGCGCAGCTGCTCGGCCACCGCGCTGAACACCGACGGGTCGCCCGAGCACAGCCGCACCACGTCGTCGCCGCGCGCGTCCGCCTCGACCAGCTCGCGGACGATCTCGTCGAGCGTGAGGTCGGCGGTGTCGACGAGGCGGGTGCCGGGCGCGCAGTGCGACAGCACCTCGTCGGGCACCAGCGATCCGGCGTACACGCAGGTGCCGCACGACGCGAGCAGCCGCTGCGCGCGCAGCGTGATGAGGTCGGCCGCGCCGGGACCGGCGCCGACGAAGTGGATCATGGCTTGGTCCAGCTCCACTGGGTGACGGGCATGGCGGGACGCCAGCCGGTGAAGCCGCCGACCGGCGAGGCCCGTTCGACGTGCAGGCGGGTCAGCGTGCCGCCGTGGTCTCGGTACGCGGCGGCGAGAAGGGTCTCGGTCTCGACGGTGACCCCGTTGGCGACGAGCCGGCCACCGGGGCGCAACCGGGCGATGCAGGTCGCGAGCACGTCGGGTGCACTGACCCCACCGCCGACGAAGACCGCGTCCGGGGTGGCGAGCGCTGCGAGCGCGTCGGGAGCCTTGCCCGCGACGACGTCGAGCGCGGGGACGCCGAGCCGCTCGGCGTTGCGGACGATGCGCTCGCGCCGCTCGGCTCGCGGCTCGACGCCGCTCGCACGGCAGGACGGGTGGCTGCGCAGCCACTCGATGCCGACGCTGCCGGAGCCCGCGCCGACGTCCCAGAGGTAGGCGCCGGGCAGCGGGCGCAGCGCCGCGAGAGTCACCGCGCGCACCTCCTGCTTGGTCAGCTGCCCGTCGTGCTCGAACGCCTCGTCGGGCAGCACGGCCGTGCGCGACCACGCCTCCCGTCCGGCGTCGGGACGGCACTCGACCGCGACGACCGCGAGTGGGTCGTGCGCATCGGTCACCGGCCCGACCGTCTCGTCCGGACCACCGAGTCGAGTGAGGACGGTGACCTCGCTGGCGCCGTACCCGGCGTCGTCGAGCAGGGCCCGCACGTCGCGTCCGCCGTGGGCGTCGGGGGTCAGCACCAGCACGCGACGTCCGGGTGCGAGTTCCGCACGCAGGGTGGCGAGCGGGCGTCCGACCGCGCTCACGACGGCGACGTCGGGCAGCGACCAGCCGAGGCGGGCCGCGGCGAGCGACACCGACGACGGCACCGGCAGCACGTGCACGCGCTGCGCACCCAGCAGCCGCACGAGGGTCGCGCCGATGCCGAAGAACATCGGGTCGCCACTGGCGAGCACGACCACGCGGCGTCCGGCGTGCCGCGCGAGCAGGTCGTCCAGCCCGGGGTGCAGCGGCGACGGCAACATCTCGGCCTCGCCGGCGACGAGGTCGCGAACGAGCGCGACCTGGCGCTCGCTGCCGACGACCACGTCGGCCGAGGTCAACGCCTCACGCGCCGACGCCCCGAGTTCGTCCGCGCCGGACGCGCCCACCCCGACCACGGTCACGACGTCGGTGGCGGTGGGCGGCACCGCACGAGTGTGCCGCACCGCATCGCGACCCCTCATTGCCCACCCGACGTGGGTGCCCCTAGGGTGAGCGACGCACTGCAGCGCTGGAATCCGGTGAGAGTCCGGAACGGTCGCGCCACTGTGAGCCCGGGTCACCGGGTGAGTCAGGTCAGGCGCTGCAGCCGCTGCCCGTCGATTGGGGACGCAAGATCCCCTGAGGAGGCTCCTCATGAGCACCGTGACCCCGTCCGCGCCCGCGACCCCCGTCGTCGTCTCGCTGCCGCGCGCGATCCTGCAGCTCGCCGCCGTCGCGCTGTTCGGCCTGGTCGTCTACTACTTCGTCGGCCTCGACCAGAGCATGACCTCGGTCTTCGGCAACAACACCGCGGTGCACGAGTTCGTGCACGACGCGCGGCACTTCCTCGGCTTCCCCTGCCACTGACCAGCAGCGGACAGCACATGGAATCCCGCATCGTCGCGCGGGGCATGATCGCCGGCCTGGTCGGCGGCGTTCTCGCCTTCGTCTTCGCGCGCATCTTCGCCGAACCCAAGATCCAGTCGGCCATCGACTACGAGTCGGGCCGCCACGAGGCTCAGGAGCGGCTCGACGCCGCCGCCGGCCTGGCCGGCGGTCACGAGCACGAGCACGAGCTGTTCAGCCGCGCCGTCCAGGGCAACCTCGGCCTCGGCGTCGGCATCGTCGCCTTCGGGTTCGCGATGGGCGCGTTCTTCGCCGTCGTGTACTCGATCTGCCTCGGCCGGGTCGGCCGGCTGCAGCCGCGCCCGCTCGCGCTGCTCGTCGCCGCCGGCGGCTTCCTCGGCTTCTTCCTCGTCCCGTTCCTCAAGTACCCGGCGAACCCGCCGGCCGTCGGGCACGAGGAGACCGTGCAGCAGCGCGGGGCGCTCTTCCTGGTGATGACGGCGTGCTCGGTGGTTTTCCTCGTCGGGGCCGTCGTGCTCGGACGCCGTCTGCACCGCCGCTACAGCGGCTGGACGTCGGCGCTGCTCGCCGGCGCCGCGTTCGTCGTCGCCATCGGCGTCGTGATGATGCTGCTGCCCTCGACCGGCGAGCTGGCCGCCAATCGTGCGGCCGGGTACGGCGACGTGGGCAGCGAGACGCCCCTGCCGCTGCGTGCGCCCGACGGCACGATCGCGTTCCCCGGGTTCGACGCCGACCTGCTCTTCTCGTTCCGGCTCTACTCGGTGGGTGCGCAGCTCGTGCTGTGGACCGCGATCGGCCTGGTCTTCGCGCCGCTGGCCGAGCGCCTGCTGGGCCGCGCCCCGGGCCGGGTCGTCGAGCGACAGGCCGATCCCGTCCTCTCGTGACGCTGTCGTCAGCCGGTGGCGCGCCAGAGGTCGTGGCGCGCCACCTCCGGCACCAGCACGCAGTCGCCACACCGACCGGCCGCGGGCACGCGGTAGAACAGGCAGCAGTTGTGGCGCACGAAGTGACGCCGTCCGTCGAACGGCTCGTACCGTCCGGTGCGGGCCAGCGGCGCACGGTCCAGCAGCGCGGCCACGACGTCGACCGGGTCGAGCACGGTCCGGGCGCCGGAGAGCATGCCGGCCGCACCGTTCAGGGCGGACGAGACGTTGCCCCACAGCGTCCGCGGCGAGAGCCGGAACCGGTCGCGGTAGGCCGAGACGACCGGACGGACGACGGGTTCGAGCACGAGCCCGGCGATCGCGTCCGCGGCCTCGTCGGCCGTCGCGACCCGCACCCCGGTGACGTCGGCGATCGCGAGCGGCACGGGTCCGCCCGGCACGGCCTGCCAGCCGATCGCGTCGACGGTCAGGCGCGGCACGACGCCGCCGAGCGTGGCGGTCGCCAGCGCCGGCGAGACGAGCCGGCTCGTGAACCCCAGTGCGTTGATCGACGCGCAGGCACGCAGCTCGACGTCGCCGCCCGTGCGCGCGACGAGGAAGTCGCGGGCCACGCCGACCCGCTCGAGCAGCACGCCGGCGTCCGTGATCAGCTCGTGCAGCGGGCGCCAGTCGGCGTCCGAAGACGCGACGGCGAAGTAGCCACCGGCGGCCGAGGCCGCGTCGAGCGCCGCACGCGTGGTTGCGCGATCGGCCGGGAGCATGGGCACAGGGTGCCAGTAGTGGAGACAGGGTCGTGACGCAGTTCCCCTTCAGCGCCGTGGTGGCGATGGACGACATGCGGCTCGCGCTGCTGCTCAACGCCGTCTCCCCCGCCATCGGCGGAGTGCTCGTGCGCGGCGAGAAGGGCACCGCGAAGTCGACGGCGGTGCGCGCGCTCACCTCGGTGCTGCCGCCCGTCGAGGTCGTCGCCGGGTGCCGGTTCGGGTGCGACCCGTCCGCCCCCGACCCGACGTGCCCGGACGGTCCGCACGAGGGCGGGTCCGAGACGCGTCCGACCCGTCTCGTCGAACTGCCCGTCGGGTCGACCGAGGACCGGCTCACCGGCTCGCTCGACATCGAGTCGGCGCTGACCCGCGGTGTCACCGACTTCCGTCCCGGGTTGCTCGCCGCCGCGCACCGGGGCGTGCTGTACGTCGACGAGGTCAACCTGCTGCACGACCATCTCGTCGACCTGCTGCTCGACGCCGCCGCGCTCGGCACCAACTACGTCGAGCGCGACGGGGTGTCGGTGCGGCACGCGGCCCGGTTCCTGCTCGTCGGCACCATGAACCCCGAGGAGGGCGAGCTGCGCCCGCAGCTGCTCGACCGCTTCGGGCTCACCGTCGAGGTGGCCGCACCGCGCGAGTCGGCCGAGCGCGCCGAGGTGGTGCGCCGCCGGCTCGCGTTCGACGACGACCCCGAGACGTTCGCGGCCCGGTTCGCCGACGACGAGCGCGCGCTGGCGCAGCGCATCACCGACGCGCGCGAGGCGCTGGCCCGCATCGTGCTCGACGACGAGGCGCTGACCCGTATCGCCGACGTGTGCGCGGCCTTCGACGTCGACGGCCTGCGCGCCGACATCGTCATCGCCCGCACCGCCGTCGCGCACGCCGCGTGGAGCGGGCGCACGGCCGTCACCGTGGACGACATCCGGGTCGCGGCGCGGCTCGCGCTGCCGCACCGGCGCCGGCGCAACCCCTTCGACGCACCGGGTCTGGACGAGGACCAGCTCGACGACGCGCTGAGCGGACCGGACGACGACGAGCCACCGCCCGACGGGCCGGGCGGGGCGCCCGAGACCCCGTCCGACGAGCCGGCCGCACCCGGCGACGGTGCCGAACCGTCCGCACCTGCCGCCTCCGGCAACGGCGGCGGCAGCGAGCAGAAGGCGCCCGTCGGCGAGGCCTTCCGGGTGCGCCGGCTCGAGGCGCCCGGCGTCGGACGCGGCGCGGCGGGCCGCCGCTCGCGGGCCGAGACCGACACCGGACGGGTGCTGGGCGCCCGCCCCGCCGGCGCCGACGTGCGCCGCGTGCACCTGCCCGCGACGCTCGCCGCCGCCGCACCGCACCAGCTCGCCCGAGGGCGCACCGGTGCGGGGCTCGTGCTGCAGCGCACCGACCTGCGTGACAGCCGCACCGAGGGACGCGAGTCGAACCTGGTGCTGTTCGCGGTCGACGCCAGCGGGTCGATGGCGGCACGTCGGCGCATGACCGCGGTCAAGGGAGCGGTGCTCTCGCTGTTGCTCGACGCCTACCAGCGCCGCGACAAGGTGGGCATGGTCGCGTTCCGCGGCGCGGGCGCCGAGACGCTGCTGCCGCCGACCTCGTCCGTCGAGGCCGGCGCCGCCCGGCTGACGTCCATGGCGACGGGCGGACGGACGCCGCTCGAAGCGGGCCTGCTCGAGTCGCTGGCCGTGCTGCGGCGCGAGCGGCTGCGCGACCCCGAACGGCGCGCGCTGCTCGTGGTCGTGACCGACGGGCGGCACACGTCCGGCGGCGACCCCGCCCGCGCGGCGGCGCTGCTGCAACGCGAGGGCGTGACCTCGATCGTGGTCGACTGCGAGTCGGGTCCGGTGCGGCTCGGCCTCGCCGGTGCGCTCGCGACCGCCCTGCAGGCGACGCTGCTGCCGCTGGGCGAACTGGCCGCGGATCGGCTCGCCGCCGCCGTCCGGGAAGCGCGGGCCGCCTGATGCCACAGGGGGTTCCCGAGAGCGTCCCGGACGACGGGCTCACGACACGGCAGCGGCGCAACCGTCCGCTGCTGATCGTGCACACCGGCCCCATGAAGGGGAAGTCGACCGCCGCGTTCGGGCTCGCGCTGCGCGCCTGGAACCAGGGCTGGGACATCGGCGTCTACCAGTTCGTCAAGAGCGCGAAGTGGCGCGTCGGCGAGGAGGCCGCGTTCCGCGCGCTCGGCCGGCTGCACGACGAGACCGGCGAGGGCGGCGCGGTCGCGTGGCACAAGATGGGCGAGGGCTGGTCGTGGATCCAGCGCGGACCGTCCGAGGACCACGCCGCGAACGCGCGCGACGGGTGGGAGCAGATCAAGCGCGACCTCGCCGACGAACGGTTCGGCTGCTACGTGCTCGACGAGTTCACCTACCCGATGAAGTGGGGCTGGATCGACGTCGCCGACGTGGTGTCGGCGCTGCGCGAGCGTCCCGGGCGGCAGCACGTCGTCATCACCGGACGCGACGCCCACCCGGACCTGATCGAGGCCGCCGACCTGGTCGTCGAGATGACCAAGATCAAGCACCCGATGGACGCGGGACAGAAGGGCCAGCGGGGCATCGAATGGTGACCCTCCCCCGCGTCGTCGTGGCCGCCCCGGGCAGCGGCCAGGGCAAGACCTCGGTCGCCACCGGCCTGCTGGGCGCGCTGCGCGGCGCCGGGCTCGAGGTGTCGCCGCACAAGGTGGGTCCCGACTACATCGACCCCGGCTACCACGGGCTCGCCGCCGGGCGTCCCGGCCGCAACCTCGACCCGTTCCTGGTCGGCACCGGACGGATCCGGGAGCTGTTCGTGCACGGCGCGACGACCCCCCGGACGGCCGATGTCGCCGTCGTCGAAGGGGTCATGGGGCTGTTCGACGGGGCGTCGACGCCGCTCGAGGGGGTGCGCGACTTCGCGTCGACCGCGCACGTCGCGCGCCTGCTCGAGGCGCCGGTCGTGCTCGTCGTCGACGCGTCCGGCATGGCCCGCTCGGCGGCCGCGGTCGTGCACGGCTTCACCACCTTCGATCCCGCGCTGCGGCTCGGCGGAGTGATCTGCAATCGCGTGGGCTCCCCCGCCCACGAGGCGCTGCTGCGCGACGCGATGGTGCCGCTCGGCATCCCGGTGCTCGGCTGCGTGCCGCGGCGACCCTCGCTGTCGGTGCCGTCGCGCCACCTCGGACTGGTGCCCGCGGCCGAGCGCAGCGCCGCCGCGCTCGACGTGGTGGCCGAGCTGGCCGAGACCGTCCGCGGGCACGTCGACCTGGAAGCCGTCGTGCGCATCGCCCGCACGGCGCCGCCCCTGGACATCGACGCCGCCCCGGTCGAACTCCCCCGCCCCGACGTGCGGGTCGCGGTCGCCTCGGGCGCCGCGTTCACGTTCGGCTACGCCGAGCAGCCCGAGTTGCTGCGCGCCCGCGGCGCCGAGGTCGTCCCCTTCGACCCGCTGACCGACGAGGACCTCCCGTCCGACGTCGCGGGCATCGTCATCGGCGGCGGCTTCCCCGAGGAGCACGCGGCCGATCTCGCCGCCAACGCGCCGCTGCGCGCCCGTATCGCCTCGATGGCCCGTGCTGGCGTGCCGGTCGCCGCCGAATGCGCAGGACTGCTCTATCTCGGACGCACGCTGGACGACCACGAGATGTGCGGCGTGCTCGACGTCGACACCGCCATGACCGGACGGCTCACCCTCGGCTACCGCGAGGCGGTGGCGGCGTCCGGTTCGGTGCTCGCCGACGCGGGCACGCCGGTGCGCGGGCACGAGTTCCACCGCACCGCGGTCGTCCGCAGTGGCGAGACCGACGCCGCCTGGACCTGGACCACCCGCACCGCCGACGTCACCGAGGGCGTCGCGCGCCGCAACGTGCACGCCTCGTACCTGCACCTGAACTGGGCCGGGCGGCCCGAGATCGCCGACCGGTTCCTCGCCGCGTGCCGCCACCGGGTGCGGGTGACGGCGTGAGTCTCGTGCAGGACCTCGACCTGCGGCACCACGGCGACCGGGACGTCGTGCCCGGGCTCGTCGACCTCGCCGTCAATGTGCGGCACGGCGGGCCGCCGGCGTGGCTGGCCGACCTCCTGCGCGACGTCGACCTCGCGGCCTACCCCGACGCGACGGCCGCCACCGCGGCGGTCGCGGCCCGGCACGGCCGTCGTGTCGACGAGGTGCTGCTCACGGCCGGCGCGGCCGAGGCCTTCGTGCTGCTCGCCCGGGCGCTGCGGCCGCGGCACGCGGTGGTGGTGCACCCGCAGTTCACCGAACCCGAGCTCGCGCTGCGCGCCGCCGGGCACGAGGTCGACCGGGTCGTACTGGCCCCGCCGTTCACACTCGAGCCCGCGCTCGTGCCGGAATCCGCCGACCTCGTCGTGATCGGCAACCCGACGAACCCCACGTCGGTACTGCACCCGGCCGCGACGCTGCGGGCGCTCGTCCGCCCCGGACGGCTGCTGGTCGTCGACGAGGCGTTCGCCGACTGCGTGCCCGGCGAGCCCGACTCGCTGGCCGGCGGCGACCTCTGCGACCTCGGCGGCGTGGTCGTCGTCCGCAGCCTGACCAAGACGTGGGGGTTGGCCGGCCTGCGCACCGGCTACGTGCTCGGCACCCCGGACCTCGTCGACCGGTTGCGCGACGCCCAGCCGCACTGGGCGGTGAGCACGCCCGCCCTCGTCGCGGCCGAGGCGTGCTCGTCGGCCCGGGCCGTGGCCGAGGCGACCGCCTGGGCGACCGCGCTCGCGGGCGTGCGCGAGCGGTTCTGCGCACAGTTGCGCGAATTCGACCTGGTGACGCCCGCGCGGGCCTCGTTCGTGCTGATCCGCACCCCGTGGCCCGACGCCCGCCGGCGACTTCTCGACCGGGGCTTCGCCGTCCGCCGCGGTGACACGTTCCCCGGCCTCGGACCGGAATGGATCCGCGTCGCCGTCCGCGACGACGCGGTGTCGGACGCCTTCGCGGCCGCCCTGCGGGAGGTCGCGTCGTGACCGGGCACGTGACCCTCGTCGGCGGCGGCCCGGGCGCCGACGACCTCATCACCGTGCGGGGCCTCGACCGGCTGCTCGCGGCGGACGTCGTCATCTACGACCGGCTCGGCCCGACCTCGCTGCTCGACCGGCTCGGACCCGACGTCGAGCGCATCGACGCCGCCCGCGCGCCCGGCCGCCGCACGCTCACCTACGACGAGATCGCCGGTCTCATGGTCGAGCGCGCCCGGGCCGGCAAGCACGTCGTCCGCCTCAAGGGCGGCGACCCGTTCGTGTTCGCGCACGGTGCGCAGGAGGTCGCGTCGTGCACCGAGGCGGGCGTGCCCGTCGAGGTCGTGCCCGGCGTCACCAGCGCCACGGGCGCGGCCGTGCTCGCGGGCGTGCCGCTGACCTCGACCGTCGGCGCGGTCGGCTTCTCGGTGGTGTCGGGACATCTCGCTCCCGACGACCCCGCCAACCGGCTCGACTGGACCGCACTCGCCCGCTCCGGCACGACGATCGTCGTGCTGATGGGCATGCGGCACCTGACCGCGATGGTCGAACGGCTGCGGCGTGACGGCGTGCCCGGCGACGCGCCGTGCGCCTGCATCGCCGATGCGAGCCTGCCGACGCAGCGGCACGTCACCGCGACGCTCGACGGGTTCGCCGACGCCGTGGCGCGGGCGGGCCTGAGCAACCCGGCGGTGCTCGTCGTCGACGCCACCCACCGGCCCGCGACGTCCCGGCGGGTGCTCGTGCTCGGCGGTTCCCGCTCGGGCAAGTCGCGCTTCGCCGAGTCGCTCGCGGCCGCGTCCGACCGGGTCACCTACGTGGCCACGGCACCCGACCGTCCGGACGACGCCGAGTGGCAGCAGCGGGTCACGAAGCACCGCGAGCGGCGGCCGGACTCGTGGCGGACCGTCGAGACCGGCGAGCTCGCGGCCGTGCTTGCGGAGCCCGGCCTCGCGCTCGTCGACAGCGTCACCACCTGGCTGGCCCGCGCGATGGACGAGACCGGGGTCTGGGAGTCGGGCGACCGCACGGCACTCGACGCCCGCGTCGGCGCATTCGTCGACGCCTTCGCCGCGGCCCGCGACGTCGTCGCGGTCAGCGACGAGGTCGGGTCCGGGATCGTGCCGGCCACGCCGTCCGGACGGCTGTTCCGTGACGTGCTCGGCGAGCTGAACCAGCGGCTCGCGGCCGTGGCGGACGAGGTGCACCTGGTCACCGCCGGCATCGCGCGGCGGCTCGCGTGATCACCGCCCTCGGCATGTTCTCGATCGTCCCCGTGCCGGCCCGCACCTGGGCGGACGGCGACGGGCGGCGCGCGCTGCGGTGGTTGCCGGTCGTCGGGCTCGCGCTCGGCGCCGTCGCCGGGTTGCCGCTCACCGCCGTCGCCGCCGCGACGCCGCACGCGACCCTGCTCGGCGCGGTGCTCGCCGTCGCCGCGCTCGCCCTGCTCACCCGCGGCCTGCACCTCGACGGCCTCGCCGACACCGCGGACGGGCTCGGCAGCCGTGCCCCCGCCGCCCGGGCGCTCGAGATCATGCGGCAGTCGGACATCGGCCCGTTCGGCGTCGTGACCCTCGTGCTCGTGCTGCTCGCCGACGTGGCGTCCCTCGCGACGCTCGACGGGGTCTGGACCGGGTGCGCCGCGCTCGCCGTCGCGGCCGCCACCGGACGGGTCGCGGCGCTGCAGGCGACGTCCGCGCCGCCCGCCCGTCCGGACGGGTTCGGCGCCCTCGTGCGCGGTGCGGCGGCACCGCCGCTGCAGGCCGTCGCGGCCGGCGCCGTGCTCGTCGTCGGCGGTCTGCTCGCGGTCGCCGTCGACGCCGGCTGGTGGCGGTGGCCGCTCGCCCAGCTCGTCGCGCTGGTCGTCGCGTTCGCGCTGCGGTGGCACACCACACGGCGCTTCGGCGGCACGACCGGCGACGTCTACGGCGCGGTCATCGAGACCGCCACCGCGGTCACGCTGGCGGGGATGTGCCTGCGGTGACGACCTCGTACCGTCCCGGCTCGGGCAGCGCGAACACCGCGGCGCGGCCGATCGCGATCCACGGCCCCTGCGCGGGTTCGTGGCCGCACCAGGCGTTGAGCGCGGTACGCATCGCGTCACCGTGGCTGACGGCCACAGCCGTTCGCCCGGCGAGATCGGCGAGCGCGGCGCTCATGCGCCCGGCCACCTCGCGGGCCGACTCGCCGCCGCCCGGGCGCGCGTCGGGGTCGGACCAGTCGAGCCCCTCGACGGCCGCGTACGCGTCCGCCTTCGACAGCCCCTGCACCGAACCCATGTGCCACTCGCGCAGCCGCGGGTCGAGGGTGACCGGGGTTCCGACGACCTCCGCGGTCTCGCGAGCCCGACGCAGGTCGCTCGCGACGACGCCGTCGAGCGTGAGGCCGCGTTCGCGCAGAAACGCGCGAATGGCTTCACGAGCCGCGACCGCCTGCTCCCGTCCGGCGTCGGTGAGCGCGAAGTCGCCGAGCTGGCCCATGACGAGCCCGTCGCGGTTGCCCTCGGACTCACCGTGCCGCACGAGAAGGATCACGCCATGAGTGTGGCCGACCCCGATCACCGGTGGCCGCGGCCCGTCCCCACCGTCGGCGACCGGACCTCCGCGGGCGAGCGTGCCGCCGACCCGTCCGGTTGGGCGATGGGCGACGACGTGCGCGCGACCCTCGACGCGGTGCTCACCGCGCGACGGGACATCCGCCGCTACCGTCCCGACCCGGTGCCGGACTCGCTGCTGCGCGACGTGCTCGCCGCCGGCCACACCGCACCGTCCGTCGGGCACTCCCAACCGTGGCGGTTCGTCGTCGTGCGCGAGCAGGCGAGCCGCGACCGCGCCGCGGCGATGAGCGACCGTGAACGGCTGCGGCAGGCCGAGCAGCTCACGCCCGACCGTCGCAGGCGGCTGCTCGACCTGCAGCTCGAAGGCCTGCGCGAGGCGCCCGTCGGCATCGTGGTCGCGTGCGACCGGCGGACGGCCGCGGCCGGCGTGCTCGGCCGCGCGAGCTTCCCCGACACCGACCTGTGGAGCTGCGCCTGCGCCATCCAGAACATGTGGCTCGCCGCCCGCGCGGCCGGGCTGGGCATGGGATGGGTGACGCTGTTCCGTCCCGACGACCTCGCCGGACTGCTCGACCTGCCCGACGGCGTCGAGACGCTGGGCTGGCTGTGCCTCGGCTGGCCCGACGAGCGCCCGCCCGAACCCGGGCTCGAGCGGCGCGGCTGGTCGTCGCGGCTGGCGCTCGACGACGTGATCGTCACCGAACGGTGGCCGTCCGACCACGCCCCCGAGGCCCCGCCGTCGCATCTCGCGCCGCCGCCGGCCGCGGTGGTGGCGGCGCGGGACAGCGGCGACGACCTGCTCGCCCCGCCGGGCGCGCTCGGGGTGCTCGACACCGCGGTCGACCGGGTGCTGGCCCTGCCCGCGCCCGCGCCGCGGACGGGCACGCTCGTGCTCGCGGCCGGACGCCACCCGGTCACCCGGCACGGGGTCTCGGCGTACGCCGACCACGTGGTCGACGACGTGCTGGCCGCGACGGCCGCCGGCGAGTCGCTCGCCGCCGTCACCGCACGGACGGCCGGGCTGCGGCTCGTGGTGGCCGATCCGGGCACGACCCGGGCGCAGGGCGACCTCGTCGCCACCGACGGCCTGCACCCCGGCGACGTGCGGCAGCTGCTCGACCACGGACGCGAACTCGGCCGCACCGCCGCCGGGCACGGTCTGGTCTGCCTCGGCGAGGTCGGCGTCGGCAACACGACGGTGGCCGCCTCGCTGGCGAGCGCGCTGCTGCGCCGGCCCGCCGACGAGCTCGTCGGGCTCGGCGCGGGAGCCGACACCGCGATGCTGCGTCGCAAGATCGAGGTCGTGTCCGCGGCGGTGGCCCGTGCGGACGGGCCGACCGACCCGCTCGCCGCGCTGGCCGCCCTCGGCGGACCCGAGTTCGCCGTGCTCACCGGCGTGGCCCTGGGTGCCGCCGGTGCCGGTGCGGCCGTCGTGCTCGACGGCCTGGCGACCTCGGTCGCGGCGCTGCTGGCGGTGCGCCTCGAACCCGCCGTCCGCGCGTCGCTGGTCGCCGGGCAGCGCAGCCGCGAACGCGGCCACGGTGCCGTGCTCGTCGAGCTCGGGCTCGAACCGCTGCTCGACGTCCGGTTGCGCGCCGGCGAGGGCGTCGGCGCCTGCCTCGCCGCGCAGATGCTGCTCGCCGCGCTGGCCGTGCGGCACGACGCCGGGCGCACCGGGTGAGCACGGCGCTCGGGCTGCTGCTCGGCGTTGCCGCCGACCGCGCGATCGGCGACCCCCGGCGAGGTCATCCCGTGGCCCTCTTCGGTACCGCTGCGAGTCGGTTGGAGAACGCGACCTACGCGGACGACCGGGTGCGCGGCGCGTTGTTCGCCGCCGTGTGCGTCTGCGCAGCCGGGCTGCTCGGGTCCCGGTTGCGGGGTACCGCCGCGACCGCTGCGGCGACCTGGGCCGTGCTGGGCGCGCGCACCCTCGGCGACGAGGCGCTCGCGGTGCACCGCCGACTGGCGTCCGGCGACCTGCCCGCTGCGAGACAGCGGTTGACGCATCTCGTCGGGCGCGACACGTCCGTGCTCGACGAGGCGGGCGTCAGCCGCGCGGTCGTCGAGTCGGTGGCCGAGAACGCGTGCGACGCGGTCGTCGCGCCGCTGCTGTGGGGCGCGGTCGCGGGTGTCCCCGGCCTGCTCGCCTACCGCGCGGCGAACACGCTCGACGCGATGGTGGGTCACCGCTCGCCGCGCTACGAACGTTTCGGCTGGGCGTCCGCACGGCTCGACGACGTCGCGAACCTCGTGCCCGCGCGGTTCACCGCGCTGCTCGCGGCGGTGGCTGCTCCGCTCGTCCGCGGTTCCGCCGCCACCGCGCTCGCGACCGCGCGCCGGGACGGTCGCGCACACCCGAGCCCCAACAGCGGCATGAGCGAGGCCGCGTTCGCCGGTGCGCTCGGCCTGCGGCTCGGCGGAACCAACGTGTACGAGGGGCGGACGGACGACCGTCCGGTCATGGGTGACGGCCGCGCCCCGAACCCCGACGACATCGGACGGGCGGTGCGCCTGCTGCAGCTGGTGACCGCGGGCGCCGCGGTGGCCGCGGCGCTGATCGCGCGGGCACGCGCATGAGCGGGGCGCTGCTCGTCGCGGGCACGACGTCCGACGCGGGCAAGAGCGTGGTGACCGCCGGCCTGTGCCGCTGGCTCGCGCGTCAGGGCGTCAGCGTCGCGCCGTTCAAGGCCCAGAACATGGCGCTGAACTCCGCGGTCACCCGCGACGGCGCCGAGATCGGGCGCGCGCAGGCGATGCAGGCCGCGGCGTGCGGCATCGAGCCCGAGGCCGTGATGAACCCGGTGCTGCTCAAGCCCGGCAGCGACACCCGCTCGCAGGTCGTGCTCCTCGGACGGCCGGTGGGCGACGTCGGCGCCCTCGACTACCAGGCCTACAAGCCCCGCCTGCTCGAGGCGGTGACCGCCTCGCTCGACGAGCTGCGCGGCCGCTTCGACGCCGTGATCTGCGAGGGCGCCGGCAGCCCGGCCGAGATCAACCTGCGCGAGCGCGACATCACCAACATGGGGCTCGCCCGGCGCGCGGGCCTGCCGGTGATCGTCGTCGGCGACATCGACCGCGGCGGCCTGTTCGCCGCCCTGTTCGGCACGCTCGCCGTCCTCGACGCCGACGACCAGCGCCACGTCGCCGGGTTCGTCGTGAACAAGTTCCGCGGCGACGAACGGCTGTTGCGACCGGGCATCGACCAGCTCGCTGCGCTCACCGGGCGGCCGACCTACGGCGTGCTGCCGTGGCAGAAGGACCTGTGGCTCGACGCCGAGGACTCGCTCGACCTCGACTCGCGCCCCCGCACCGCCCTGCCTCCGCTCGGCCGCGACTCGCTGCGCATCGCGGTGGTGCGACTGCCGCGCCTGTCGAACGTGACCGACCTCGACGCGCTGTCGGCCGAGCCCGGCGTGGCGGTGTCGCTGACGACCTCGCCCGACGCCGTGGCCGAGGCCGACCTCGTGGTGCTGCCCGGCACGCGCGCCACCGTGAGCGACCTGGACTGGCTGCGCCGCACCGGCCTCGCCGACGCCGTCACCGCGCGCGCCGCGGCCGGCCGTCCGGTGCTCGGCATCTGCGGCGGCTACCAGATGCTCGCCCGCACGATCGTCGACGACGTCGAGAGCCGCGCCGGAACCGTCGCGGGCCTCGACCTGCTGCCGTGCGACGTCGAGTTCGGACGGGAGAAGACGCTGCGCTGGTCGTACGGCGACGCGCTCGGCGCGCCCGTGGCCGGGTACGAGATCCACCACGGCGTGGTCGCCGTGCGCGGGGGCACGCCCTTCCTGGACGGCTGCGAGCACGGAGCGGTGCGCGGCACCACGTGGCACGGCGTGTTCGACAACGACGCCTTCCGGCGGGCGTTCCTCGCCGACCTCGCCGCCCGCACCGGCCGTGACGTCACCGTCGCCGCCGACGTCGAGTTCGCCGCGGTGCGACGGCGCCGCTTCGACGTCATGGCCGACCTGGTGGCCGACCATCTCGACACCCACGCGCTGCGCCGGCTGTTGCAGACGGACGCGCCGATGCCGCTGCCCGTGCTCACGAGCGCACTGACCGCTCCGGAGGCCGGACGGTAGCGTGGTCGCACGGCCGAGCCCAGGCCGTCCGCCGACCCGAAGGTGGTGACGTGCCGCCACCGCACAGACCGATCGCGCTGTACGAGCTGGCGCTCGACGCCGCGGGCATCGGCACCTTCGACTGGGATCTCGTCAGCGGACGGCTCGTCTGGGACGAACGGCTGATGACGCTGTTCGACTACGACCCCCAGACGTTCACCGAGTCGATCGAGGCGTTCAACGCCCGCCTGCACCCGGACGACCTGCCCCGCATCACCGCCGACCTCGACCGGGCGATCGCCGCGGTCGGGGTGTTCGACGCCGAATACCGGCTGCTGCTGCCCGACGGCAGCCAGCGCTGGATCGGCGCCCGCGGCGAGGCACTGCCCGGACCCGACGGCACCGCCGTCCGCCTCATCGGCGCGGCGTACGACACCACCGACCGCCGCGCCGCCGAGGCGCAGGTCGCAGCGGTGCTCGAATCGATGACCACCGCGTTCTTCTCCCTCGACACCGACTGGCGCTTCCGTTACGTCAACGCCGAGGCGACCAAGCTGCTCGACCGCACCCGGGACGACCTGCTGGGTGGCGTGATCTGGGACCTGTTCCCCGCCGCGAACGGATCGGACTTCGAGACCCACTACCGGCAGGTCATGGACACCGGCGAGGCGGTCACCTTCGACGCCTACTACCCGGAGCCGCTCGACGCCTGGTACGAGGTGCGGGCCTCGCGCACCCCGGACGGGCTCGCGGTCTACTTCGTCGACGTCACCACCCGCCGCCGCGTGCAACAGGAGGCGGCGAACGCCGCGGAGCGCGCGGACCTGCTCAGCCGCATCACCATCGACCTGGTCGGCACCCTCGACCACCGCGAGGCCGCCGCACGTCTCGCCGGGCTCCTCGTACCCACGTTGTGCGACTGGTGCGTCGTGACCCTCGTCGACGACATGGCCTCGCCCGGCAGCCGCGACGGGCTGCGGGCCATCGGCGTGCGGCACCGCGACCCCGCCCTGCAGCCGGTCGCCGCGGAGTACGCCACCTCGCGCCTGGACGAGCTCGCGGACGACGACGTCGTGGTGACCGTCGTCGAGACCGGCCGTCCGCAGCACATCCCCCGCGACGCGACCGCGCAGGTCCGCCGCATGTTCGGCCCCACCCGCGCGCGCGACCTGCTCGACCGGCTCGCCCCGGACGCCGTGCTGATCCTGCCGCTCACCGGGCCGGCCGGGCCGGTGGGCATGGTCAGTCTCGCGAACGGGGCCGACCGCGGCGACTTCGCGGCCGCCGACGTGGTCAGCGCCCACCACGTCGCCGCGCGCGCCGGGCTCGTGCTCGACAACGCCCGGCTGTACCGCCAGCAACGTGAGCTGGCCGAGACGCTGCAGCGCTCGATGCTGTCGGCGCCCGTCGAGCCCGAGCACAGCGAGATCGTGGTCCGCTACTCCCCCGCCGCGCAGGGGGCGCAGATCGGCGGCGACTGGTACGACGCGTTCGTCCAGGACGACGGCGCGACGGTGGTGACGATCGGCGACGTGAGCGGCCACGACGTCGCCGCCGCCGCCACGATGGGCCAGCTGCGCTCGGTGCTGCGCGGCATCGCCGTCTCCGGTGCCGGGCCCGCGGCCATCCTGCGCGGGGTCGATCACACCATGCAGTCCTTCCGGTTCCCCGCCACGGCGACGGCGATCGTCGCCCGGCTCGACCACCTGGACGACGGCAACACCCGGCTGCGCTGGTCCAACGCCGGGCACCTCGAACCGCTGCTCGTCACCGCCGACGGCCGGGTCGAGTGGCTCGAGACCCCGCGGCCGGAGCTGCTGCTCGGGTTCCGCGCCGACGCCGCGCGCACTCAGAGCGAACGCCTGCTCGCGCCCGGCTCGGTGGTGCTGCTGTACACCGACGGCCTCGTCGAGCGCCGCGACGAGGACATGGAGGACGGTCTCGGCCGGTTGCGTGACGCCGTGGCGCAGCTGTCCGCGGAACTGCTCGCCGGCCGCCTCGACCTGTCCGCCCTGTGCGACCGGCTGCTCGCGGGCCTGATGCCCGACGCGCCCCAGGACGACGTCGCGCTGCTCGCCGTCCGGCTGCGGCACCGTGATCGTCCGCCGGGCGAAGCACAGCCGCCCCGGTGACGCCCCGGTCGTGTGGCGTGGGCACACCGTGGAGGTGGAACAACCCCAGGACGTGAGCATCGAGCTCGACGCCACGAGCACGGCCCCCGTCATAGCCCGGCGCTTCGTCGACGAGCACGCCGACGACCTGCCCGCCGAGGTCGTCGCCGATGCCGAGTTGCTCGTCAGCGAGCTGGTGACCAACGCCGTGCGTCACGGCCTGCCGGCCATCACCGTGCGCCTGCGCCTCGACCCGCCGCGCCTGGGCGTGCAGGTCAGCGACCGCGGACCCTCGCTGCCGCCCACCCGGCCGCTCGATCCGGGTGAGAACGCCCCGGGCGGGCGCGGCCTGCTCATCGTCGACCGGGTGTCGTCGCAGTGGGGTGTGCTTCCGCACGAGAGCGAGCCCGGCAAGACCGTGTGGTTCGAGCTGGAGACGTAGCGCACCGCCCGACCGGTCCGTCAGACGGCGCCGATCGTCGCCGCCATCGACATCGAGTCGCCCGGGTCGAGCACGACGAGGCCGGCGCCGGAGTTGAACGCGTCCGGCGCGCACGTCATGGGTTCGAGCGCGACCGCGCGCCGGTGCATCGGGTCGCCCGGGGCGTGCAGCGTGTAGACCTGCACCCAGTCGCAGCGGGTGTCCCACCCGACCCGCACGCCGCGGCCGTCCGGGCCGGTGAGCGTGGCCGCCGCGTGGCCGTCGGCGAACGTCACGCCGCCGAACGCGTGGTCGAGCGAGGTGTCGCCGAGGCGGACGGGGACCCGGAAGTCGAGGCCCGCGTCGGCGACCGGCACCACCTCGCGCGGCAGCAGCCGCTCGTCGGTGAGCACCACGCGCTCGCAGGGCAGCTCGAGCGTCCAGTCGTCGAGCCGGCTGCCGTCGCCGACGGTCAGGTACGGGTGGGTCGACAGGCCCACGGGCGCGGCGTCCGGGCCCGCGTTGCGGGCGGCCAGCCCGACCGTCAGCCCGTCTGTCGTGAGGGTGTACTTGGCGCGGACCTCGACGGTGAACGGGTAGCCCGGCCGCGGCAGGATCGTGTACCCGAGGGTGACCGACGCCGGCTCGCACGCCACGACGTCCCACCGCTCCCACAACGCGAGGCCGTGCAGCGCGGTGTCGGTGGCGACCTCGGTCACCGGCAGCTGGTGCGTCTCACCGCCGAAGTCGTAGCGGCCGCCGGCGATGCGGTTTGGCCACGGCGCGAGCGCGGCGCCGGCGAACGGGGGCACCGGCACGCGTCCCGGCGCGCGGTGCACGAGGCGCCGGCCGTCGTGCCACAGCGCGTGCAGCGCGGCTCCCTGCAGGCCGACGTGGGCCCGGTGGCCGTGTGCCTCCAGGCCGATCACCTGCGGCGGCACCGGTCCGCCGTTGTCGAATTCCGACATGATTTGTCCAACGCTCCCAACTCGTCACAACGTGGCTATCCTGACCCGGTGAACCGGCCCCCCGCCCTGCAGGACGTCGCCGCGCGCGCCGGGGTCTCGGCACAGACTGTCTCGCGGGTGCTCAACGATCACCCGCAC
This sequence comes from Jatrophihabitans fulvus, assembly GCF_054781375.1. Taxonomy (NCBI): domain Bacteria; kingdom Bacillati; phylum Actinomycetota; class Actinomycetes; order Jatrophihabitantales; family Jatrophihabitantaceae; genus Jatrophihabitans; species Jatrophihabitans fulvus. The sequence goes on along the minus strand of NZ_BAAGUN010000003.1, from coordinate 20,961 downwards.
GTGTCGCCCGCGACACGCGCCAAGGTGAAGCAGGCGATCATCGACCTGGGCTACCGGCGCAACATGTCCGCCCGGTTGCTGGCCACCGGACGCAGCAACGTCATCGGTGTGATCGCGCCGAGCTCGATGCTCTACGGACCGTCGTCGATGGTCGACGGCCTGAGCCGGGCCGCCCGCGCCGCCTCGATGTCGTTCTCGGTCGACCACCTCGTCGACTTCGACGAGGCCGCGGTCGGCGAGTCGATCGACCGGTTGCTCGGCCAGGGCGTCGCAGGTCTGCTCGCCGTGCTCCCCCTCGACTCCGCGGTGGCCACCGCCTCGACGCTGCTGCCCGGCGGCACCCCGCTGGTCACCGTCGACGGCCTGCCCGACGCGCGCGGCGCCTCGGTGAACGTCGACCAGTACGGCGGCGCCGTGCTGGCCACCGAGCACCTGCTCGCCGCCGGGCACGACACGGTGTGGCACGTCGCCGGCCCGGCCGACTGGAACGACAGCCGGGCCCGCGAGGCGGGGTGGCGCGACACCCTCGAGAAGGCGGGTGCCGAGGCGCCGCCCGTGGCCCGGGGCGACTGGAGCCCGGCGTCCGGCTACGAGGCGGGACGCATGCTGGCCCGCATCCCCGACTGCGACGCGATCTTCGCCGCCAACGACCACATGGCGCTCGGCGTGGCCCGGGCGCTGCGCGAGCACGGCCGGCGGGTGCCGGAGGACGTGCGCCTGGTCGGCTTCGACGACGTGCCCGAGTCGGCGTTCTACGCGCCGCCCCTCACCACCGTGCACCAGGACTTCGCCGCCGTCGGACGGGCGGGTCTCGAACTGCTCATCGAGCAGATCGAGACGCCCGGTGCGCCGGTGCGTTCGGTGCTGATCCCGGCGACGCTCGTGCCGCGGGCCTCGAGCGCCGGGCATCGTCAGCACACACCCTAGGTGCCCGGCGGCGCCGTCCGCCTGCTGATCGTCGCCTGCACGACCACCACGGCGAGCAGGAACGCACCCGACACCACCTGCTGCACGTAGGAGTTCAGGTTCGCGCCCTGCACGATCAGGTTCTGGATCACGAACAGCAGGCTGATGCCCGCGAGCGTGCCCAGGATGGACCCGACGCCGCCGGCGAGCAGCGTGCCGCCGATGACCACGGCCGCGATCGCCTGCAGCTCGTAGGAGTCACCGATGCGGGCCTCCTGACCGCCGCCGCTCTGCGCGGTGGTGAGGATGCCGGCCAGTGCCGCGCACACGCCGCTGATGACGTAGACGAGCGTGGTCGAGCGCCGCACCGGCAGGCCCATGAGCTCGGCCGCCGGCTGGTTGCCGCCGATGGCCTGGATGTTCTGGCCGAACGCGGTGCGGTTGAGCAGCACCCAGCCGAGGCCGAACACGACGAGTGCGATCCACACCGGCGTGCCGATGGTGGCCAGCGCACCGGTGCCCAGCGCCTCGAACGCCTTGTCGCCCGGCACGCGCGGCACGGCGTTGCCCTCGTCGGTGATGAAGAAGACGATGCCGCGCACCCCGCCGAGACCGGCCAGCGTGACGATGAAGGCGGGCAGCCGCGTGTAGCTGATGATCAGGCCCTGCACGAGGCCGACGAACGCGCAGGCGAGCAGTGGGACGAGGATCGCCGTAGCCGAGCCGTAGATCGAATATTGCGCGCTCAGGATCACCGCGAGCGCGTAGGTCGACCCGACCGACAGGTCGATGCCGCCGCTGATGATCACGAACGTCATCCCGGCCGCGATGATGGCCAGGAACGACGCCGCCAGCGCCACGTTGCGGAAGTTGTCGGCCGAGCCGAACGTCGGCACGATCACCACGCCCAGCACGACGACGACCGCCAGGGCGACCACCGCGCCGTTGCGCAGCAACAGGGACGTGACGCTGCGGCCGCGGGCGAGCGCCGCCTCGCGTCCGCCGTTGTCGGCGGGGGTGGTGACCGGCCGGTCGCCGTCGAGCTCCACCGGGCGCATCTCGGTCATCGGTTCCTCCAGGGACGCTGCAGCAGCACGGCCGCGATGATGATCAGGGCCTCGACGATGCGCGCGACGGAGTCGCGGATGCCGTGCGAGACCAGCGTGTTCTCGAGCACCTGGATGAGCAGCGCGCCCGCCATGGTGCCGAGTACCCGCACCCGCCCGCCGGTCAGCAGGGTGCCGCCGATGACCACCGCGGTGATGGCAGTCAGTTCGATGTTCAAACCGACATACGACGGGTCGGCCGCGCGGATGCGCGCGGTGCTGATGACCCCCGCGAGACCCGCGAGCAGTCCCGAGATCGCGTAGACGGTGACGAGCGTGCGGCGCACGGGCACACCGGCGAGCCGGCTGGCCCGCAGGTTGCCGCCGACCGCGAGCAACCGGAAGCCGAACGCGGTGCGGCGCAGCAGCACGGCTGCGAGCACGGCCAGGACCACGACCAGCCAGAAGATGTCCGGCAGGGCGAGGAACTTCGACTCGCGGATGGTGCCGAAGAACGGCGGGAACAGCTCGACCAGCGCGCCGCCGGTGATGACCAGCGCGATGCCGCGACCGCCGACGAGCATCGCCAGTGTCGCGACGATCGGCTGCACCCGTCCGACGGCCACCACGAGACCGTTGAACGCCCCCACCGCAGTGGCCAGCACCACCGCCATTACGATGGCCACACCGATCGGCAGGCCGAACCCGTCGGGCGTGAACGCCTTGGCGGTCATCGCGGCGGCGATCGCCATGACCGCGCCGACCGACAGGTCGACGCCACCGGTGCCGATGACCAGGGCCATGCCCAGCGACACCATGGCGACGACGGTCACCTGCACCGCGAGCAGCTGGATGGTCTCGAGGGTGACGAAGTTGTTGGTGGCGACGACGTTGAACAGCACGAGCAGCGCGAGCGCGACGTAGACGCCGCGGTCGCGGAGCCAGGTGGCGACCGACCCGACGGACACCCGGCGGGACGGCGGTGCCGCACCGCCGTCCGGCGCGGCCGGCGGCGCCGTCGTGGCCTTGGTCAGCGAGCCGGTCGCCTCGGCCGGGGTCACCGCGCCACCTCGGCCGCGCCGGCGGGTGCGCTCTCGGCGGCGGCGCCCGCGATGGTGTCCATGATGTGGTCCTCCGTGATGTCGTCACCGAACAGGGACGCGAGCTGGGCGCCGTCGCGCAGCACGACGACGCTGTCGCTGCCCTCGACGACCTCCTCCAGCTCCGAGCTGATGAGCACGACGGCCATGCCCTTCTCGGCGAGCTCGGCGACCAGGCCCTGGACCTCGGCCTTCGCGCCGACGTCGATGCCGCGGGTCGGCTCGTCGAGCAACAGCACCTTCGGGTTCAGGCACAGCAGCCGGGCCAGCAGCACCTTCTGCTGGTTGCCGCCCGACAGCTCGGACACCTTCTGGCGCGGGCTCGAGGCCTTGATGCGCAAGCGACGGAAGAAGACGTCGACGATCTGGTCGAGCTTCGAACGGCTCACGAACCCGGCGCGGGTCAGCTGGGGCAGGGCGGCCAGACCGATGTTGTCGCGGATGGACAGGTCGGGGATGATCCCGTCGGCCTTGCGGTCCTCGGGCAGGAACGCCACCCCGCGCCGCAGCCGGGACGCGGGGGTCTGCCGGCCCACCGGCCGTCCGTCGATCGTGATCGTGCCGGAGTCGAGCGGCAGGGCCCCGAACAGGGCGCGCGCGGTCTCGGACCGGCCCGAGCCGAGCAGCCCCGCCAGGCCGACGACCTCTCCCGGACGCACCCGGACCGACACGTCGTCGAGCACGAGCTTGCGGCTCAGGTGGTTCGCCTCGAGCACCGGTGGCGCGTCGGCGACCGGCGGACGCCCGGCCAGCCGGGTCAGGTGGCCGTCGTCGAGTTCGGCGGCGTCGCGCCCGAGCATGCGCGAGACGAGTTGGCGGCGGTTGGTGTCGGCGGTCGGCCCGCTCCAGACGAGCGCACCGTCGCGCAGCACCGTGATCGTGTCGCACGCGCGGAACACCTCGTCCAGCTTGTGCGACACGTAGAGCACGGCGACGCCGTCGGCCCTGAGCAGGTCGACGACGGCGAGCAGCTTCTCGACCTCGCGGGGTTCGAGCGAGGACGTGGGCTCGTCCATGATCACGACGCGGGCCGCCGTCGACACGGCCCGCGCGATCGCGACCATCTGCTGGATGCCCAGGCCCAGCTCGCCCAGCGGGCGGCGGACGTCGACGGCGATGCCGAGTCGGTCCAGCTGCTCGGACGACTGCTGGTTCATGCGCCGCAGGTCGAGCATGCCGAGCCGGCTCAGCTCGCGTCCGAGGAAGAAGTTGCGCGCGACCGAGAGCTGCGGGGCGAGGTGCACCTCCTGGTAGATGGTCGCCACCCCGGCCTGCTGCGCGGCGCGCGGCGAGGAGAACTCGACGTCCGCGCCGTCCAGGGTGACGGTGCCGGAGTCGGGCGTGTACACGCCGGTGGCCAGCTTGATCAGCGTCGACTTGCCCGCGCCGTTCTCCCCGACCAGGGCGTGCACCGAGCCCGGCAGGAGGTCGAGCGAGACCTCCCGCAGCGCCTGCACACCGGCGAAGCTCTTGCTCAACGCCCGGACGGACAGTGCCGGTGTGACACCTCGCGTCATGTCTCGCTCCTCTCGTGCCGTGCCGTGCCGTGCCGTGCCGATCGGACGCGCGCCGGCCCGGGCCTCGTGGGCAGCCGGGCCGGCGCGGTTCCTGGTCCCGCGGCTTCCGTGGGGACGGCGCCGGGGTCGGGGGGCCGTGGGGCCGGACCGTCAGTAGGCGGTGCCGCTGGCCAGGGCCTGCTTGGCGTTGCTGCTGTCGTACTGGTTGTCGGTCGTGATGGTGACAGCCGGGGCGCCGTCGCCGTTCACGTACTCGACGAGGGCGGCCTGCGCGGCGGGGCCGAACGCCGGGTTCGACTCGATGACGGCGTCGAAGTTGCCGTCGACGATCGCCTGGACCGCACCCTTGGTGCCGTCGATCGAGACGATGTGCACCTTGTCGGTGCCGGCCTTGCCGGCGTCCTCGAGCGCGGCGAGGGCGCCCAGGCCCATCTCGTCGTTCTCGGCGTAGATCGCGTCGACCTCGGGGTGGGCGCGCAGCAGCGTCTCGGTGACGCTCTGGCCCTTCTCACGGGTGAAGTCGGCGGTCTGCTGGAAGATCACCTTGATGCCGCTGGCCTTCTTCGCCTTGAGCTGGTCGAGGAAGCCCGCGGTGCGGTCGTCGGTGACGTTGACGCCCGACGCGCCGAGCAGGATCGCCAGGTTCGCCTTGCCGCCCGTCGCCTTGATCATCGCGTCGGCGGCGCGGCGGCCCTGCTCGACGAAGTCGGAGCCGAGCTGCGGGCCCACGCTCTGGCAGCCCTTGACGCCGGTGATGTTGCGGTCGACCGGGATCATCGCGACCTTCTTCTTCTTGGCGTACGCGATGGCGTCGCCGAGGCCGGTCGAGTTGATCGGCGAGAAGATGATCGCCTTCGCACCCTTGTCGATCATGCCCTTGATGTCGCTGTTCTCCTGCTGGACGTTCGACTGCGCGTTGGTCGTCAGCAGCTTCCAGCCCTTCTGCTTCGCGGCCTGGATCTGCGACTTCGTCGAGGCGATGCGGAACGGGTTCGCCTCCTTCTCCGACTGCGCCCAGCCGATGGTGTCCTTCTTGAAGTCGATCTTGCCGATGCCGAGCTGCGACGCCTTGCACATCGGCCCGTACTGCGCCGAGACGCCCTCGGGCTTGGGGGTGGTGAGCAGCTGCGTGCCGCCGGCGGCGACGATCGCCGCGGGGACGCCGTTCTGCGAGGCGCCCAGCGACTGCTGGGCCGCCTGCGAGCCGGACGGCGCGGCACTGCCGCTGCCGCCGCCGCCGTCACCGGTGTCGCCGGTGGTGCAGCCGGCCATGAGCGCGAGGGCGGCGACCGCGGCGCAGGCCGAGGCGGTACCGCGCGTGGACAACCTGATCATGGAATGGTCCTCATCTGGTTCTGGTCGCCACACTCGCGGCGGCGGACGTCGGACGGTGCCTGGGTGTTGGTGAGCGATAACATCCAGCGCCGCGCGGCCGTTGTCAAGGACAAGTTTCGGGCTCGTTACACCATCGGTACCTCGAGGCCTCTGGAGACACCCCCGCGCCCTAGAGGCCTGTCGCTACGCCGGATCGCCCGTTGCGAACGGATGGCGCGACGTCCTTGACAGGCCCTGCCCCACGCCTAGACTGCGACCACTGTTTGCGATAACAGAAATGTGAGGGCGCAACCATGAGCGCACGTCCGGGCGCGCTGACCGTCGGCGTCGACTTCGGGACGCTGTCGGGCCGCGCCGTCGTGGTGCGGGTGGCCGACGGCGCCGAGCTGGGCTCGGCCGTCCACCCCTACGCCCACGGCGTGCTGACCGACCGGCTGCCGTCCGGCGACCGGCGGCTGCCGCCCGATTGGGCGCTGCAGGTGCCGCAGGACTACCGCGACGTGCTGCAGCAGGCGGTCCCGGCCGCGCTCGCCGCCGCGGGCTGCGACCCGGGCGACGTCGTCGGCATCGCCACCGACTTCACCGCCTGCACCGTGCTGCCCACGACCGCCGACGGCACCCCGCTGTGCGAGCTCGACGCCTTCATCGACCGTCCGCACGCGTACGTCAAGCTCTGGCGGCACCACGCGGCGCAACCGCAGGCCGACCGCATCAACGCGCTCGCCGCGAAGCGCGACGAGCCGTGGCTGCCGCGCTACGGCGGGCTCATCAGCTCCGAGTGGGAGTTCGCGAAGGCGCTGCAGGTCTACGACGAGGACCGCGAGGTCTACGACGCCATGCGGCACTGGGTCGAGGCCGCCGACTGGATCGTCTGGCAGCTGTGCGGCGAATATGTGCGCAACGCCTGCACCGCGGGCTACAAGGGCATCCGCCAGGACGGCGTCTACCCCTCGCGTGACTACCTCGCCGAACTCGACCCGGGCTTCGCCGGCTTCGTCGACGAGAAGCTCGATCACCCGATCGGCGAGCTCGGTGCCGCGGCAGGCCGGCTCGGCGCCGAGGCCGCCGCCTGGACCGGGCTGCCCGAGGGCATCGCCGTGGCCGTCGGCAACGTCGACGCCCACGTCACCGCCCCCGCGGCGCAGGCGGTCGAGCCCGGCCGGCTCGTGGCGATCATGGGCACGTCGACGTGTCACATCCTGAACTCCGACGTGCTGCGCGAGGTGCCCGGCATGTGCGGCGTCGTCGCCGGCGGCGTCGTCCCCGGGTTGTGGGGGTACGAGGCCGGCCAGAGCGGCGTCGGCGACATCTTCGGCTGGTTCGTCGAGAAGTGCGTGCCGCCCGCCTACGTCGAACGGGCCGCCGCCGAGGGACGCAGCGTGCACGACCTGCTCGCCGAGCTGGGCGGCGCCCAACCGGTCGGGGCGCACGGGCTGCTGGCCCTCGACTGGCACTCGGGCAACCGCTCGCCGCTCGTCGATCACGAACTGTCCGGCCTGGTCGTCGGGCAGACCCTCGCGACCAGGCCCGAGGACGTCTACCGGGCGCTCGTCGAGGCCACCGCCTACGGCACCCGGGCCATCGTCGAGACCTTCCGCGACGCCGGGGTGCCGGTCACCGAGTTCGTCGTCGCCGGCGGCCTGACCAGGAGCGACTTCGTCATGCAGATCTACGCCGACGTGCTGCGCATGCCGCTGTCGCTGCTGGAGTCCGAGCAGGGACCCGCGCTCGGGTCGGCGATGTTCGCGGCCGTCGCCGCCGGCGGGCACCCCGACATCGCCGCGGCCTCCCGCGCGATGGGCCGGCGGCGTACCGGGGCGTGGATCCCGGACGAACGCGCTGCCGATCGCTACGACCTGCTCTACGCGGAGTACGCCGCGCTCGCCGACCACTTCGGGCGGACGGACGACGGCGTCATGCACCGCCTGCACCGGCTGCGCCGCGAGGCGTACTCCGACACGGCCGCCGCGTCGACCGACCACCCCACGGAGGACGCGTGACCGCCACCGTCGACGCGGACGTGCTGCACCGGGTGCGGGCCGAGGTCGCCGCCCTGCACGCCGAGCTCGTCCGCTACGAACTCGTCGTCTGGACCGCCGGCAACGTGTCGGCCCGGGTGCCCGGCGCGGACCTGTTCGTCATCAAGCCGTCCGGTGTCTCGTACGACGAGCTGGACGCCGACGCGATGGTCGTCTGCGACCTCGACGGCACCCTCGTCGACGGCAGCCGCTCGCCCTCGTCCGACACGGCCGCGCACGCGTACGTGTACCGCCACCGTGCCGACGTGGGCGGACAGGTCCACACGCACTCGACCTACGCCTCGGCCTGGGCCGCGCGGGGCGAGGAGGTGCCGTGCGTGCTGACCGCGATGGCCGACGAGTTCGGCGGCCCGATCCCGGTGGGGCCGTTCGCGCTCATCGGTGACGACAGCATCGGACGCGGCGTCGTCGAGACGCTGGCCGGGTCCCGGTCCCCCGCCGTGCTCATGCGCAACCACGGCGTGTTCACCGTCGGACCCGACGCCCGCGCGGCGGTCAAGGCGGCCGTGATGTGCGAGGACGTCGCCCGCACCGTGCACATCGCCCGCCAGCTCGGCACTCCCCTGCCCATCGAGGCGTCCGCCGTCGACCGGTTGTACGACCGCTACCAGAACGTCTACGGCCGTTGAGCCGGGAGGGATTCCCCATGACCAGCAACGCCCCCCACCTGTGGTTCCTCACCGGCAGCCAGGGCCTCTACGGCGACGACGTGCTCGCGCAGGTCGCCGAGCAGTCGCAGCGGGTCGCCGCCGATCTCGACGAGGCGTCGGAGGTGCCACTGCCGGTCGTGTGGCAGCCCGTGCTGACCGGTGACGCCGGCATCCGGGCCGTGATGACCGCGGCCAACGCCGACCCGAACTGCATCGGCGTCGTGGCGTGGATGCACACCTTCTCCCCGGCCAAGATGTGGATCGCCGGGCTCGACGAACTGCGCAAGCCGCTGCTGCACCTGCACACGCAGGCCAACCAGGCGCTGCCGTGGTCGACCATCGACATGGACTTCATGAACCTGAACCAGGCCGCGCACGGCGACCGCGAGTTCGGTTACATCCAGACCCGGTTGCACGTGCCGCGGGTGACCGTGGCCGGCCACGCCACCGACCCCCGTACCCGCACCGCCGTCGGACGCTGGGCCCGGGTCGCTCTCGGCATCGCCGACCTGCGCTCGCTGCGGCTCGCCCGCTTCGGCGACAACATGCGCGACGTCGCCGTCACCGAGGGCGACAAGGTCGAGGCGCAGCGCAAGTTCGGCGTCTCGGTCAACACGTACGCGGTCAACGACCTCGTGGCGCGGGTCGACGCCGTCGAGCCGGCCGAGATCGACAAGCTGGTGGCCGAGTACGCCGACGTCTACGACGTCGCTCCCGAGCTGCGCGCCGGTGGCGACCGGCACGAGTCGCTGCGCTACGCGGCGCGCATCGAGGCCGGCCTGCGCGGCTTCCTCGACGACGGTGGGTTCCGCGCGTTCACCACCAACTTCGAGGACCTCGGCGGCCTGCGTCAGCTGCCCGGTCTCGCCGTGCAGCGGCTCATGGCCGACGGCTACGGCTTCGGCGGCGAGGGCGACTGGAAGACCAGCGTGCTGCTGCGCACGATGAAGACCATCGGACGGGGACTGCCCGGCGGCACCTCGTTCATGGAGGACTACACGTACCACCTCGGCCCGGGCCCGCAGCGCATCCTCGGCGCCCACATGCTCGAGGTCTGCCCGACCATCGCCGCCGGCCGTCCGTCGGTCGAGATCCACCCGCTCGGCATCGGCAACCGCGAGGACCCCGTGCGGTTGCGCTTCACCGCCGCCCCGGGACCGGCCGTCGTGGTCGGCATGTGCGACCTCGGCGAACGGTTCCGTCTCGTCGGCAACGCGATCACGGTCGTCGCGCCGGACGAGCAGCTCTCGTCACTGCCGGTCGCGGCCGCGGTGTGGGAGCCCGAGCCCGACCTGCCGACCTCGGCGGAGTGCTGGCTCACCGCCGGGGGTCCGCACCACACGGTGCTGAGCACGCAGGTCGACGCCGCCACCGCGGACCAGTTCGCCGAGCTGACCGGAGTCGAGCTGGCCATGATCGACGCCGACACCGACCCGCGCCGGTTCCGGCAGGAGCTGCGCTGGAACGCGGCGTACCACCGATTGGCCGCCGCCCTCTGACGGTCAGCCGGACGGGCCGAAGCTCTCGACGCGGATGGTGTTCGTCGCGACACCGAGCTCCTGCAGCCAGCCGACGGCTGCGGACGAGAACGCCGTCGAGCCGCACACCAGGTGGGTCTGCCCGCTCCCGCGCAGCGGGAGCAGGTCGGTCGCGGCGAACCGGTGGCCGTCGGCGGTCAATCGCACGAGCGCGCCCGCTGCCTCGAACTCGTCCGCGTACGGGAGCCCGGCACGGGTGCGCGCCGACAGCGCGAGACGGACGAGATCGGTCGTCCCCGTGTGGCGCGCGTGTCGCAGCATCGCGGCGAACGGCACCGCACCCGAGCCGCCGGCGACGCCGAGCAGCGGCGTGACGCCGTCCCAGACGAACCAGCCGCCGATCGGCCCGCGGACGTCGAGCTGGTCGCCGACCTCGACGACGTCGGCCAGGAACCCCGACACCTCGCCGTCGGGCAGCCGGTCGATCCAGAACTCGACCTCGTCGTCCGACGGCGCCGACGCGACGGAGTACGACCGCTGCGCCACGTAGCCGTCCGGTGCGGTGAGCCGGATGACGTAGTGCTGGCCGGGCAGGTGGTCGACGCGGTCGGGCACGGCGAGGCGCAGCACGACCGCGCGGTCGGACGGATGCGCCACCGAGGTGACCGTCGCCGTCCGCTTCACGCTCTGCGGCAGCGACGACCCGCCGGTAGGAGAACCGAACTCAATCACCCTGGTACCGCTGTTCCTGCCACGGATCGCCGAGGTCGTGGTAGCCGTTGCGCTCCCAGAATCCCTGCTGGTCGTGCTCGAGCAGGGTCAGCTGCGTGACCCACTTGGCGCTCTTCCAGAAGTACAGGTGCGGCACGAGCAGGCGCACCGGCCCGCCGTGCTCGCGCGGCAACGGGCGACCGTCGTACGTCCAGACCAGCCAGGCCTTGCCGCCGCGCACGTGCTCCAGCGGCAGGTTGGTGGTGTAGCCGGTGGTCGAGGTGGCGAGGACGAACGCGGCCCCGGGCGAGGGTTGCACCGCGTCGAGCAGCACGTCGACCGACACCCCGCCGAAGCGGGTGTCGAACTTCGACCACGTGGTGACGCAGTGGATGTCGCCGCGGTACTCCGACGGCGGCAGCGCGTGCACGTCCGCCCACGTCCACGTGTGCGGGTTCTCGACCAGGCCGTCGACCGTCATCGTCCAGCGGTCGGGGTCGAAGCGCGGGGTGGCCTCGGCCGTGAGCACCGGCCACTCGTCGCCCACGTCGTACTGCCCGGGGGGCAGGCGCCGGTCCGGTGCGTTGCGTGCCCGTCCGACGAATCCTCGCGTCGCCATGCCTCTCCTCGTCTCTCGTCCGGTCCGAGTCTGTCACCAGCCGTCGACGTGCAGGACCTCGTCGAGCGGCACGCGCGGCGCCGGCTTGAAGGTCTCCCCGGTGTAGAACGCGGTGGGGATCAGCGCCCCCTGGTGCACGCCCTCGGGCACGCCGAGCAGGTCGGCGACCTCGCGCTCGCGCTGCAGGTGCAGCGTGGTCCACGCGGTGCCGAGCCCCCGGGCGCGGGCGGCGAGCGCGTAGCTCCACACGGCCGGCAGCAGCGAGCCCCAGAGACCGGCCTGGTTGCCGCGCGGCAGCTCGGGACTCTCGATGGCGGCGATGACGAGCACCGGCACCTCGCCCATGTGCTCACCGAGCCAGGCGGCACTGCTGCCGACCCGCTGCTGCACCGCGTGGCGTTCGGCGTCGCCCGGGTGCAGGCTCGCGGCCGACGCCCCCGACGCGAGGTAGCGGCGGGTCACCTCGCCGTAGATCTCGCCGACGGCCCGCCGCTTCTCGGGGTCGGTGACGACCAGCCAGTGCCAGCCCTGCCGGTTCGAGCCGGACGGAGCCTGCAGCGCGATCTCCAGGCATTCGCGCACGAGCGCCATCGGCACGGGGCGGGTGAGGTCCAGCCGCTTGCGGACGGTGCGGGTGGTCGTGAGCAGTTCGTCGTTCGTCAGCGTGGGCACGATGCCGAGCGTGGCACACCGGACGATCGGCGTCGGTGATTGGATCGAGGGGTGACGAGACGACGACGTGATGCCGGCAGCACGGACAGCACCCTCGAGCCGCTGGAGGTCCGCGACTCCGGAGTGCACGGCCTCGGCGTCTTCGCACTGACCGATCTGCCCGCCGACCGGGTGCTGCTCGAGTACGCGGGCGAGCGCATCAGCTGGGAGCAGGCGTGCGCCGACCACGAGGCGGCCGGCACGGCAGGCCACACGTTCTACTTCGACCTGGGCGACGGAACCGTGATCGACGGCGGCGCCAACGGCAACACCGCCCGCTTCATCAACCACGGGTGCGACCCGAACTGCGAGACCGAGAGCGACGGCGAGCAGGTGCTCGTCCGCACCGTGCGCGACATCCGCGCCGGGGACGAGCTGTTCATCGACTACAACCTCGTGATCGACGAACCGGCCGACCCCGAGGAGCGCGCGCTGTACGCGTGCTCCTGCGGGGCGGCCGGCTGTCGGGGAACGATGCTCGCGGAGTGAACCGCGGTGCGGGTCAGACGCCCGCGGTGCTCGAGATCCAGCTGCCGCTCTGGCTCAGGATCGCGTAGTTCGAGCCGGCGTTGATGTTCGAGCCGGGGTCGGCGGTGTCGCCGGTCGAGCAGACGCCCACGACGCTGCCGTTCACGACGAGCGCGCCGCCGGAGTCACCGTGGTTGGACGCGCCGTCGATGCCGGTCACGTGCTGGGCGTTGCCGCCGTAGGCGTCGGTGCTGCCGCCGGTCAGGCTGACGGACGCCTTGTACAGACCGTCCGACTGGGCGCCGTTGGCGCGGGCGCCGTACCCCATGACGGTGCCGGTGCCCGAGGAGCGCGCGCCGTAGCTCAGATTGAGCGGGGCGTAGCTCGACAGCGACGCGGGCGACGCGAGGTGTGCGAGAGCGATGTCGCCGCTCGGCGCGTAGTACAGCGCGTCGACGGCGTGCGCCGGGCCGCGATTGGTCGTGCTGTTGCTCTGGTAGACGTCCATGGCCGTGGTGCCGTCGGCGCAGTGCAGCGCGGTGAGCACCCAGCTGGCGTTGAGCTGCTCGCCGGTGCAGCCGTAGGTGCCGCCGCCCTGCTCGAAGATCAGCTGCACCTCCCACGGCACCGACGCCGAGGACCCGCCGATGATGTTCGGCTTCGCCGGGGCGGCCTGGGCGGCGGGCGCGGTCGCGCCCGCGCCGACGGTCAGGGTGGCGGCGGCCAGTGCGGCCAACGCAAGGAGCTTGGTCTTCATCCGGTGTCCCGTCCGATCGAGTGGGGTGGCTGGGAAGTGGTCTAGACCCTGCCATACCTGGTCGAAATCGGACAATACGGAACACGCGGGAAATTTCCGGAAGTCTTCCGGACGGGAGCTACGTCCGCAGGACCTCGTGCGGCGCGTGGCCGTACCGCTCCCGGTAGCGGGCGGCGAACCGTCCGACGTTGCCGAACCCCCAGCGGGCGGCCACGGCGGCGACCGTGTCGCCCCGGCTCGGGTCGGCCGCCTGCAGCTCCCGGTGGGCCCGCTCGAGTCGCACCGAGCGCAGGTAGGCCGTCGGCGTGGTGTTCCACAACCGCCGGAAGCCGTGCTGCAGCGAGCGCGGCGTGACCCGGGCGGCCGCGGCGATGTCGCTCATGGTGATCGGCTCGCCCGCGTGGCTCTGGATGAAGTCGACCGCGCGCCGCAGCGCCGCCGGCGGCACGGACTCGGTGCTGGGGGCCACGGCGTAGTCGCCCGAGGTGGCGGTGTTGGGGAAGGCGTGCAGCAGCGCGATGCCCAGGAGCCGCCCGACCGAGCCCTGGACGATCGGGCTGGTCACGGCGTACGGGTTGGGCAGCACCTCGCGGTTCACGAAGCGGACGGTCGCCTGCCAGTACCGCTCGGCCTCGGGACTCACCGGCCGCGACTGCAGGAAGCGCAGCGAAGCAGGGTCGACGTGCCACTGCTCGGCGGCGATCGTCTCGATCTCGCCGAGGCTGAAGCGCACGAGGCCGACCCGGACGTCCTCCCAGACGGCGTCGACGTCGGCGTGCGCCTGCACCAGGTGGCTCTCACCGCGCTGCACGACGGTCTCGCGGTCGCGGTGGCAGATCTCGAGGTTGCCGCTGAGCAGGTGGGCCACGGCGACGGAACCGCTGGGCACCACCGTGGCGCGGGTGCGCATGGTGTGTTCGAGCGACTGGATACGGAACCCGTCCAGGGCCACCGACGTGACCCGGAAGCGGAAGTTCTCCGCCGACCCGGTGATCTGCGGCTCGTGCGGCGCGAAGACCTTGTCCAGGAAGTCCTTGGCGGCGTCCGGGTCGGTGGTCGCGTACTCGAAGCGGTCCGCACCCTGCCTGTCGTCGCTTCCCGTCGCGGCGATCGGCATCCCCAACCCCAGTCACCTCCGAGCCCGGCGCTGGCGGGCACCGGGATTACCCCGGTCGTCGGCCGAGCATGGCTCGTCGGCATCGGAACGCAACGGCCGTCGGGGTCACGACCGCTGGCACCATCAATCCGGACCAGTATGTGGCCCGCAACCTGGCTTGTCGCCATGCGGCTGGCGGGTTCGCACTGAGGCCGGGGTGTGAGAACGGCGGACGACCCCGGCCGCAACGGCCCGGGGCCCCGTGATCACCGGCGTTTGGGCGCCCGCCACTCGCTGCGGTAGCTGCGGTGCTCGGCGTACGGCGCGGCCAGCGCGCGCAGCGCCTGGATGGCGGCGTCGCGCACGGTCTTCTCCGCGGGAAGGTCGCGCAGCACCAGCAGCTGCTGCAGGTCGCCGATCACGTGGCGCTTGGCGATGATCTCCGCGCGCAGTCGCTCGGTGGCCCGCAGGCCGTCGGCCGAGATGTCGGTCTTGGCGTCCTGACGGCTCAGGCGACGCAACTCGTCGTCGTCCTCGTCGATGCGGTCGAGCAGGAATCGGACGATCTCGTTGGCGGTGGTGACGGGAAGGGTCAGCGACACGGGTAACTCCGGACGATCTGCAGGTCGGCCGCTGCTGGACCTAACCCGACCTTACTCGCACTTCCGTGCGAGCCGGTCAGCGGGCGCGGGAGCCCGGCTCCAGCAGTTCGCCCGTCTGCACGAGGTGATCGGCCACCGTCGCGACCTTCGTGTTGGTGATCTGCGAGGCCTCCGACAGCCGGCGGAACGCCTCGTCGGCGCCGATGCGCAGTCGTTCCATGAGGATGCCCTTGGCCTGCCCGAGCACGTCCCGGCTGGTCATCGCGGTGCGCAGCTGCGCGGCGCGCTGCGCCTCGGCCAACGCGAGCGCCGCCATCGTGGCGAACAGCTTCACGAACTCGAGCTCGACGTCGTCGAACACGGCCTCGCGCGCGCTGTACAACGACAGCGCGCCCGTCGTGCGCTCCCCCACCCGCAGCGGCAGGCACACCATGCTGACCACGCCGAGCTCGGCGGCCGCCTGCTGCAGGGTGGGCCATCGGCCGTCGCGGTGCAGGTCGGCGACGACCACGACCTCCTGCAGCGACGCCGCGTCGTAGCAGGGACCCTCGCCCACCTTCAGCTGCAGCTCGTCGAGCACGGACGGCTTCGGGCCGGTCGTGGCCACCGGCTCGAGCACGCCGCGCCGGACGACGATGAGGCCCGCGTCGTCCGTCCCGGGCACCGTTCGCACCGCGGCCTGGACGATCGCGTCGAGCGTGGGCTGCAGCTCGTCGGACGTGACGTGCAGCGCACGAGCGAGCTGGCCGAGGAGCGAGAACGTCTCCTGGTGGTCGCCGAGATCGACGGTGTCCTCGGACGCGTCGGTGGCGTCGGTGGCGCCGGTGGCGTCGGTGAGGACCGAGGGACGGGCGGCCGTGTCGGGCATGTCGTCGAGCACGGGTGCTCCTTTCTGCTCGCGCGTGCTCATTGTGACGGGAGAGGGGTTCGCTGTGGACCCCACCCGGTGGTTTGGCGGTCGCGCACACCGGTTACGTGATCGACATGAGCCTGACGATGCCGGAGCGCCGCATCGAGGTGCCGGCGCCGAACCCGGTCGACATGCGGTGCAGCACCGGCCTGCTCACCCCCACGGGCAGCGCGCCCGGGGCCGGCGGCCGGTGCCAGTTGCTCGCCGGACATCACGGGGCGCACGCCGTCATGTACGCCGACGGGCGGGAGCGGGCCGTGCTCGCCTGGCACGGGAACGACGAACCGACCCGCTTCACCGACGGCTGGCAGCAGCTGCCCTGGATGCGCGGGTACCCGGTGCCGGCCTGGTACGAGGGCCCGGCCGATCTCGACCACGTCACCGCCGCCGCAGCACGCCTCTGACGAACGCCGCCTGCCCGGCGTGCTCGAGATCGTCGTCGACCACGCTCATCAACCGCACCGCCAGGGTCACGGGCGGGTCCCAGTTCTCGTCCACGACGCGCGCCAGGTCGTCGTCGCGCAGCGTCCGCAGGTACGCCTCCGTCGCGTCGAGCACGTCGTCGGCGTAGCCCCGGAAGTCGGCCACGGGCACGTCCCGCACCTGCGCGACGTCGTCGCTGCTGTGCCCGTAGCCATGTGCCTCGGGCGCGAACGGCAGCCCGAACCGCTCGTGCCAGCCCTTCGACGTCCACACCTGCTCGGTGCCCGCGACGCCGGCGACGTGGTCGTCCTGCACGCGCAGCAGATGCCAGACCAGCCAGCCGACGGTGTTGGCCTCCGGATCGAGGCGCGCGGTCAGCACGGTCTCGTCGGCGTCCTCGAGCACGGCGTGCACGCGCTCGCGCACCCGTCCATACGCGTCCAGCAACAGATCGATCGCGGCGGTCACGCCGACCGTCCTACCCGCGACGACACGAACTCGCGCAACAACCGGGTGATCACGTCCGGGTGCTCGTACTGGATCGAGTGCGTGCTGTCGGGCACGACCTCGACGCGGGCCCCCGCCGCGCGGTACCGCGACGCCGAGCGATCGCCGTAGAACCCGTCGCGACCGCCCAGCACGACGAGCGCGGGTTTGCCCGCCGCCCGCAGTTGGGTGTCGAGCGGACGCTGCGCCAGCCGGTCCGGACGGGTGCGCAGCACCGTCACGAACATCGCGACGTCGACCGCGCGGAAGTCGGCGATCGCCAGGCCGACGAGCCGCTGCGTGCGCGGGTCGGACGGGCGCCGGATCACCCGCGACACCCCGCCGATCGCGCTCGCCAGCCCGTGGCCGGTGGCGAGCAGCGCGGGTCCGACGACGCGGCGGGTCATGAGCAGGTTGCCGCGGGGCAGGGTCGCGTCCGAGTAGTCGGGGGCCTGGCAGACGAGCGCGACCGCGACCACGCGGTCGTCCGTCTCGGCCAGCGCGGCGGCGACGTCGGCACCGAAGGAGTGCCCGGCGACGGTGACGTCCTGGAGTCCGAGCCGGTCGAGGACGGCGACGGCCACCTCGGTCTGGGCGGGGGCGTCGGCCGACCGTCCGCCCGTCAGGCCGTGTCCGAGCAAGTCGAAGCGGACGACCCGGTGGTCGGTCGCGAGGGCCGCCGCGGGCACGTCCCACCAGTCGCTCGACCCCGTGAAGCCGTGGACGATCAGCAGCACGGGCGCGTCGCGCGGACCGTCGTCGCGTACCCGCACCCGGCGTCGCTCGCCGTCGACGGTGACGTCGAGGAACCGTCCGGGCCGGTCGAGCGGCCTCACGCGAGGTCCCGGGCGAGCGCGCGCCCGGCGGCCCGTCCGCTGAAGATGCAGCCGCCGAGGAACGTGCCCTCGAGCGCGTTGTACCCGTGCACGCCGCCACCGCCGAAGCCGGCGACCTCGCCGGCCGCGTACAGGCCGGGGAAGGCCGACCCGTCCTCGCGCATGACCTGCGAGTCGAGGTTCGTCTCCAGCCCGCCGAGCGTCTTGCGGGTGAGGATGTTCAGCCGGACGGCGATGAGCGGGCCGTGCGCCGGGTCGAGGATGCGGTGCGGCTTGGCCACCCGCGCCACCTTGTCGCCGAGGTAGCGGCGGGCGTTGTCCATGGCCATGACCTGCAGGTCCTTGCCGTACTTGTTCGTCAGCTCGCGGTCGCGCGCGACGATCTGCCGTTCGAGGTGGTCGGCGTCCAGCTGTGGTCCGCGGGCGATCTTGTTCATGCCCGCGACGAGGCCGGCCAGGTCGTCGGCGACCACGAAGTCGACGCCGTGCTCCTTGAACGCCTCGACCGGCGCGGCGGCTCCCTTGCTGACGCGGGTCTTCAGCGTCAGTCTCAGGTCCTTGCCGGTGATGTCGGGGTTCTGCTCCGAACCCGACAGCGCGAACTCCTTCTCGATGATCGTCTGCGTGAGCACGAACCACGAGTAGTCGTAACCGGTCGCGAGGATCGCCTTGAGCGTGCCGTTGGTGTCGAAGCCGGGGAAGTTCGGCGCCGGCAGGCGGTCGCCGTTGGCGTCGAACCACAGCGACGACGGCCCGGGGATGATGCGGATCGCGTGGTCGGGCCAGATCGGGTCCCAGTTGTTGATGCCCTCGGTGTAGTGCCACATGCGGTCGCGGTTGATCACGTGCGCGCCGGCCTTCTCGCTGATCGCGATCATGCGCCCGTCGACGTGCGCGGGCACGCCGGAGATCATCGTCTCGGGCGGGTTGCCGAGACGGTCCACCGGCCAGTTCTTCCGGATGAGCTCGTGGTTGTGGCCGATGCCGCCGCTCGTCACGACGACGGCCGCGGCACGGTGCTCGAACTCCCCCGTGACGTCGCGGTTGGAGGCGACGCCGCGCTCGGCGTCGTCCGGGGCGAGCGTCGCGCCACGCACGCCGACGGCCCGGTCGCCCTCGACGAGGATCTCGTCGACGCGATGCCGGAAGGCGAAGCGGACGAGTCCGCGCTTCTCGGCCTCGAGGACGGGTTCGGCGAAGATGCGGACGACCTCCGGGCCGGTGCCCCACGTCAGGTGGAAACGCGGCACGGAGTTGCCGTGCCCGGTGGCCAGGTGCCCGCCGCGCTCGGCCCACCCGACCACCGGCGTGATGCGCAGGCCCAGGTCGTGCAGGTACTGCCGCTTCTCCCCCGCGGCGAACCGCAGGTAGGCCTCGGCCCACTCGCGCGGCCAGTAGTCGACCGGGCGGTCGAACCCGGCGCTGCCGAACCAGTCCTGGCGGGCGAGCTCGAGGGAGTCCTCGACGCCGAGGCGGCGCTGCTCGGGGGTGTCGACGAGGAACAGGCCGCCGAGCGACCAGAACGCCTGCCCGCCGAGGTTGGCGCGGTTCTCCTGCTCGACCACGAGCACGCGCCGGCCCGCCTGCGTGAGCTCGTAGGTGGCCACCAGGCCGGCGAGGCCCGCCCCCACCACGATGACGTCGGCTGGGTCGGGGTTCGAGGCGCCGTCGGTGTCGGTCATCCCCCGATTCTGCCCTCGCCCCTACACGACGGCAGCGATGACGCCGACGACGACCGCGTACACCGCGGCCGCGCCGAGGACGCGGCGGTACCAGACCCGCGTCCGCCCGTCGGGACGGCGCCACGCCACCAGCGCGCACGCGCCGCCCGTGAGCAGCGCCAGCACGACGAACGCCCCGACCGGACTGGCCGGGGCGATCGACGCGGGGACGGCCAGCATCAGCACGGCGGCCAACAGCGTGGTGCACCCCATGCGGCAGTGCTTACCCGCCGATGGCGTCCAGTTCGGTGATCACCTCGGCGGGCAGGTCGAGGCCGGCGCCGGCGACGTTCTCGTGCAGGTGGTCGACCGACGACGTGCCCGGGATCAGCAGGATGTTGGGCGAGCGCTGCAGCAACCAGGCGAGCGCCACCGCCATGGGCCGCGTGCCCAGACGCGCGGCGATGTCGTCCAGGGTCTCGGACTGCAGCGGCGAGAACCCGCCGAGCGGGAAGTAGGGCACGTAGGCGATGCCCTGCCGGGCGAGGTCGTCGACGAGCGCGTCGTCCTCGCGGTGCGCGATGTTGTACATGTTCTGCACGCAGACCACCGGCGCGATCGACTGCGCCTCGGCGACCTGGTCGGCGTTCACCGTGCTGACGCCGAGATGGCGGATCTTGCCCTGCTGCTGCAGTTCGGCGAGGGTCTCGAACTCCCGAGCGATGGAGCCCGGCTCGGGTCCCTCGGGGGCGCCCATGCGCAGGTTGACGACGTCGAGCACGTCGAGGCCGAGGTTGCGCAGGTTGTCGTGGACGGCGTCGGTGAGCTCCTGCGGCGACCGGGCGTGCGGCCAGTTGCCCTGCTCGTCGCGCCGCGCGCCGACCTTGGTGACGAGGTGCAGGGTCTCCGGGTACGGGTGCAGGGCCTCGCGAATGATCTCGTTCGTCACGTGCGGGCCGTAGAAGTCGGACGTGTCGATGTGGGTGATGCCGAGCGCGACCACCTCGCGCAGCACCGCGATCGCCGCGTCCCGGTCCTTCGGCGGGCCGAACACGCCGGGTCCGGCCAGTTGCATGGCGCCGTAGCCGACGCGGGTGAGGTCGAGGTCGCCCACGCGGTACGTCCCGCCCGGCAGTTCAGATGTCTGTGTCACGTCTTCTGTCTGTGTCATGTCCTCGACTGTGCCCGCGCCGCGTGCGCCGAGGCAGGGATGGTGGGTCCCTGTCTCGCGCGAGGGCGACGACGTCGGGCGGCCCGGGGGCCGGCACGCCTGCCGGCGTCGCGGAGCTTCCGCGAAAACAATTGAGGACCCTTCACGAGACCCCTTCACGAGACCCCTTCACGAGACCCCTTCACGAGACCCCTTCACGAGACCGCTTCACGAGACCGCTTCACGAGACCCATTCACGAGACCCCTTCAGGGCTCGCTCGGCGCGAGCGGCCGGCTCCGGACGCGATCTTCATGGCCCGGCGACGGCACAGCGACGCCAGGCCCTCAACGTCGGCGGCCGACCTCGTGAAGCCCACTCGTGAAGCCCACTCGTGAAGCCCACTCGTGAAGCCCACTCGTGAAGCCCACTCGTGAAGCCCACTCGTGAAGCCCACTCGTG
>NZ_BAAGUN010000002.1:688757-710802 GCF_054781375.1 Jatrophihabitans fulvus | reverse complement strand
AGTCGTCCGCCGACGTCGAGGGCCTGGCGTCCCCATGCCGCCGCCGGGCCATGAAGATCGCGCCCGGAGCCGGACGAACGCCTCGAGTCCCGCCGTGAAGCGGTCTTGTGAAGCGGTCTTGTGAAGCGGTCTCGTGAAGCGGTCTCGTGAAGCGGTCTCGTGAAGCGGTCTCAATTGTTTGCAGAACTGAGGTGCCCAGCAGCAGAACGCGACGGATCGACGCAGCGAGTCCTCGAGCCGGCGCGCCGCCGGCCGACGGATCAGCGCAGCGGTGCGGGCAGGGCGGCGTCGGCGACGGCGACCGCACGTCCCGAGCGGACGAGGTCGACGGCGGCCTCGATCTCGGGGGCGAGGAAGCGGTCGTGACCGGGCGCCGGGACGCTCTCTCGCAGCGCTGACACGACTGCGCCAGTAGCGGGTCCGGGTTCGAGCGGAGCCCGGAGGTCGAGCGCGCGGGCGGCGGTGAGCAGCTCGATCGCGAGCACCCGCGTCAGCGCGTCGACGCCGCGGCGCAGCTTGCGGGCCGCGCCCCATCCCATCGAGACGTGGTCCTCCTGCATCGCGCTGGACGGGATCGAGTCGACGCTCGCCGGCACCGCGAGCCGCTTGAGCTCGGACACCAGCGCGGCCTGCGTGTACTGCGCGATCATGTGGCCGGAATCGACCCCGGGATCGTCGGCGAGGAACGGCGGCAGACCGCGCGACCGGGACGCGTCCAGCATCCGGTCGGTGCGGCGCTCGCTCATCGAGGCGACGTCGGCCGTGGGGATGGCGAGGAAGTCGAGCACGTAGGCGACGGGTGCGCCGTGGAAGTTGCCGTTCGACTCGACCCGCCCGTCCGCTGTGACGACGGGGTTGTCGACCGCGGACGCGAGCTCGTACCCGGCGACCGTCCGCGCGTGGGCGAGCGTGTCACGCGCGGCGCCGGCGACCTGCGGCGCGCACCGCATCGAATAGGCGTCCTGCACGTAGACGCAGTCGGGACCGGCGTGCGACGCGATGATCGGCGAGCCCGCCAGCAGCGCAGTGAGGTTGGCGGCCGAGACGCCCTGCCCCGGCTGCGGCCGCAGCGCCTGCAGGTCCGCGGCGAAGACGGCCGACGTGCCGAGCATCGCCTCGACGCTCATCGCGGCCGTGACGTCGGCCGTCCGCAGCAGCAGGTCGAGGTCGTGGCAGGCGAGCAGCAACTGGCCGAGCATGCCGTCGGTGCCGTTGATGAGGGCCAGGCCCTCCTTCTCGCCCAGCGTCAGCGGCTCGATGCCGGCCGCGGCGAGCGCCTCGGCGGCGGGGCGGACCGCACCGTCCGCGTCGTCGACGAATCCCTCGCCGATCAGCGCGAGTGCGACGTGCGAGAGCGGCGCGAGGTCACCCGAGCAGCCCAGCGAGCCGTACTCGTGCACGACCGGCGTGATGCCCGCGTCGAGCAGCCCGGCGAGGGCCTGCGCCGTCTCGGGCCGCACCCCGGTGCGCCCGGTGGCGAGCGTCGACAGTCGCAGCAGCATGAGCCCACGCACCACCTCGTGCTCGACCGGGTCGCCGCTGCCCGCCGCGTGCGAGCGGATCAGCGAGCGCTGCAACAGCGCGCGCTGCTCGACCGGGATGTGCTTGGTGGCCAGGGCCCCGAAGCCCGTCGAGATGCCGTAGTGCGGCTCGACGTCGTCCGCCAACGCCTCGACGACGCGGCGCGAGGCCGCGATCGCGTCCAGGGCCTCGGGGGTCAGCTCGACCCCCGCGCCCTGCCGGGCAACGGCGACGACGTCCGCCTCGGTGAGCGGACCGGTACCGACAGCGACACGCTCCATCCCGACACTCTCGCGCCTGCCGTCCGTCCGCCGCCACGCGCCCTGTCGGGCGTCTCGGATCCGGGACGGCCTAGGGTCGGGACTCATGCGCGCGGTGGTCATCACGGAGCCAGGCGGACCCGAGGTCCTCGAGGTGCGGGACGTTCCCGACCCGCAGCCCAAGGCGGACGAGGTGATCGTCGACGTCGCCGCGTCGGCGGTGAACCGTGCCGACCTGTTGCAGCGGCAGGGCAACTACCCGCCGCCGCCGGGCGCGTCCGACATCCTCGGCCTGGAGTGCTCCGGCACCATCTCCGCGATCGGCGACAGCGTCGCCGGGTGGAACGTCGGCGACGAGGTCTGCGCGCTGCTCTCGGGCGGGGGTTATGCCGAGAAGGTGGCCGTCCCCGTCGGACAGCTGCTGCCGCTGCCGTCCGGTGTCGGACTCGTCGACGCGGCCGCGCTGCCCGAGGTCATGTGCACCGTCTGGTCGATGGTGTTCGGCGCCGAGGCCGGACGGCTGCAGCCGGGCGAGAAGTTCCTCGTCCACGGTGGGTCCAGCGGCATCGGCACCGCGGCCGTCCAGCTGGCCGCCGGACGGGGCGCCCAGGTGTTCGTGACCGCGGGGTCGCAGCGCAAGCTCGACTTCTGCCGCGAGCTCGGCGCCGACGTAGTGATCAACTACAAGGACGAGGACTTCGTCGAGGTGCTGAAGGAGCACGGCGGTGCCGACGTCGTGCTCGACAACATGGGCGCGTCTTACCTGTCCCGCAACGTCGACGCCCTCGCCACCGGCGGACGGCTGATCATCCTCGGCATGCAGGGCGGGGTGAAGGGCGAGCTCAACATCGGCACGCTGCTCGGCAAGCGCGCCACCGTGCACGCGGCCGGGCTGCGAGCGCGCCCGGCGGCCATGAAGGCGGCGATCGTCGGCGAGGTGCAGAACGCGGTGTGGCCGATGATCGAGGCGGGACAGGTCCGTCCGGTCGTCGACCGTGTCGTGCCGTTCGCCGACGCGGGCGAGGCGCACCGGCTCGTCGACTCGAGCGAGCACATCGGCAAGGTGCTGCTGCAGGTGCGCTGACGCGCTCAGCGGGGCGTGAGCGCCCGCATCGCGTCCAGGAACTGCTGCACCTCGGCGCCGCTGGTGTGCGGCATCAGACCGAGGAACGCGGCGCCCCCCAGCTCGTCCGCCCCGAAGGCACGCAGGACCTCGTCGACACCGGACGCGCCGGTCCAGACCGACACGTCGTGACGCTGCAGGTGCGTGCCCACCTCGTCGGGGCGGTACCCGGCGACGGTGAACGCGGCGACGGGCAGCACGCGGTCGGCCGACCCGAGCACGGTGACGCCGGGCAGCTCGGCCAGCTCGGTGTGCAGCCGCTCGTACAGCTCGCCGGTCCAGCCCGCGGACGCCGCCACGGACGCCTCGAGGCGCTCGCGGCGGGTGCCGGTGGCGTGCTCGTCGAGATCGGCGAGGTGGTCGACGGCCGCGGCGAACCCGTCGAGCAACTCGACGGGCAGCGGCTGCGTCTCGATGCGGTCGGACGGGATGTCGTCGCTCGCGCGCAGCTCGTCGACCAGGCCGGGGCGGGTGACGACGGCGCCGGCGGTGGGGCCGCCGAAGACGGCGGGTGAGATGGCGAGCAGGTCGGCGCCGAACTCGGTGAGGTCGAGCGGCACGTAGACCGGCGCGACGCCGGCGTCGACGACGACCAGGGCGCCGTGGTCGTGTGCGCGGTCGGCGATGGCCCGCACCTCGGGCACCATGCCGGTGGCCGGATTGGCCAGCGAGACGGTGACCACGCGGGTGCGCGGTCCGATGAGGTCGTCGTACTGCCAGGAGGGCACCTCGCCGGTGTCGAGGTCGACCTCGGCCCACCGCACGACCCCGCCGCGCACCTTCGCCGCCCGCGTGAACGGCTCGGTGAGCTGGTTGCCGTCGAGACGGTTGAGGACGATCTCGTCCCCGAGCTGCCAGTCGCCGGCGAACAGCACGGCGAAACGTTGCAGCAGCGATGCGGTGCTCTGCCCGAGCACGACGTCCTCGGCGCGGGCGGCGACGAGATCGGCGACCGCCCGCCGCGCCCGCAGCGCGCGCGTGGCCGACTGCTGTGAGCGCGTGCTGCGCGACCCCGGCTGGGCCGGGGCGGCGCGCAGCGTGGCGATGATCGAACGGATGACCGACTCGGGCTGCAGTGCCGCGAACCCGCCCTCGAGCTGGGCGGTGCGGGTGGCGAGGGTGGGATAGAGGCCTCGCACGCGCGCGACGTCGACCCCGATCACCCTCACGAGCTTGCCACCCCTCCGTCATCCCTGTGTGTGTCAGTCACAGCGCCCGGGCAGACTGGGCTGGTGACCGATGGTTCCCAGGATCCCGCATTCACCCCGTCGTCCGAAGCCCCGGGCGAGGACTCGTCGAGCAAGGAATCGAAGGAGCTTGCCCCGGCCGATCGGCCCGACGAATCCGACCGTAGCGACATCGACGACATTACGGGCCAGGTCGAGCAGCCCGCCAAGGTCATGCGCATCGGCACGATGATCAAGCAGCTGCTCGAGGAGGTGCGCCAGGCGCCGATGGACGAGGCCGGCCGCAAGCGGCTGCGCGAGATCCACGAGTCGTCGGTCAAGGAACTGGCCACCGGGTTGGCGCCCGAGCTGCGCGAGGAACTCGAGCGGCTGAGCCTGCCGTTCGGCGGCGAGGTGCCGTCCGAGGCCGAGCTGCGGGTGGCGCAGGCGCAACTGGTCGGCTGGCTCGAGGGCCTGTTCCACGGCATCCAGACCGCCCTCTACGCGCAGCAGGCCCAGGCCCGGCAGCAGCTGGAGCAGATGATGGGCCGCCGCGCGGTCGAACCGGGCGGTGGCGGGCAGCGGCAGATCGTCGTCGGGCCCGACGGGCAGATGATCATGCCGAGGCAGGCGGACGGCGACGACTCGGGTCGCGGCACCGGCCAGTACCTGTAACGCACCGTGCCCAACTGGGTGCGCGACTACGTCGCGGCGAAGCCGGCGGACGAGCTCGCCCTGGTCGACGACGGTCACCGGTCCTGGACGTTCGGCGAACTCGTCGAGCGTGCCGGCTCGGTGGCCGCGCTGCTCGCGTCGGACGGCGTGGGTCGTGGTGACGTCGTTCTGGCGCTCACCGGCAACGGCGTCGAGCAGGTGGCCCTGACGCTCGCCTGCCTGCGCCTCGGCGCACCACTGCTGCCGTGCAGCGAGCAGCTGCGCGCGAAGGACGTCGCACTGCGGGTCCGGCGGGCCCGTCCGGCCCTCGTCGTGGCGGACGAACGCAACCGCGCCGTCGTCGAGGGAGCGCGACCGCCGTGCCCGGTGCGGTGGCTGCCCGACGACTCGTTCCTCGACGCGCGCGACGCGCCGCCGTACGCCGAGCTCGAGGACCGCGATCCCGCGTTCGTGCTGTTCACCTCCGGCACGAGCGGCGAGCCGAAACTCGTCCGCCACGGGCAACGGTTCGTGTGGGGACAGCAGCTGCAGGCGACCACCTGGTTGGGTGCGCAACCTGGCGACCTGGTCTGGTCGACGGCCGCGCCGGGGTGGTCGAAGTCGGCGCGCAACGCGTTCGTCGCGCCGTGGTGGTGCGGCGCCGCCGCCGTGGTGCAGGACCGCCGCTTCGACCCGGACGGACGGCTCGACACCGTCCGCAGACTCGGGGTGAACGTGCTGTGCATGGCCCCGACCGAGTACCGGCTGATCGCCGGGCACGGGCCGATCGGAGCGCTGCCGTCGTTGCGCCGGCTGGTCACGGCCGGCGAGCCGCTCGGGGTTCCGGCCTGGCACGCCTGGCGCGACCAGACCGGACTCGAGATCTCGGACGGCTACGGGCAGACCGAGACCGGCCAGGTCACCGGCACACCGCCCGGGGAGTCGGCGCCGCCCGGCTCGATGGGACGCCCGTTGCCCGGCGTCGAGGTCGAGATCGTCGACGGCGAGCTGACCGTCGACCCGGCGACGCTACCGGCGTTCTCCCTCGGCTACGAGTCCGACGAGGTCGGCCCCGGTCGGTGGCACACCGGCGACGACGTCCGCGTCGACGACGACGGCTGGCTGTGGTTCGAGGCCCGCGCCGACGACGTGATCATCTCCGCGGGTTACCGCATCGGACCGGCCGAGGTCGAGTCGACCCTGCTCGGCCACGAGGCCGTCCGCGAGGTGGGCGTCACCGGCGTGCCCGACCCCGACCGCGGTCAGATCGTCGCTGCGGCGGTCGTGCTGCGCGACGGTCACGCGCCGTCCGCCGAACTCGCGGCCGAACTCCAGGCGTACGTGAAGGCCGAGACGGCGCCCTACAAGTACCCGCGCCGGGTGTGGTTCGTCGACGAGCTCCCCAAGACGACGTCCGGCAAGATCATCCGATCCCGCCTCGCCCCGCCGGCCTGACCCGACCTCCCCCGTTGACTGGCAGGTTCGGTGGTTCGCTGGCGAGTTGATGTCATCCAGTCAAGGCCGGACCGTGCCAGTCAACCGCGGAAGGTGCCACTCAGTCGCGCTCGGCGAGCACCGATTCGATCAGCACCGCGACGGCGTCCTCGTCGTTGCTGACCGTGACCGCTCGGGCGGCCTGCTTGACGGCCGGGTGCGCGTTGGCGACGGCGAAGGAGTGCCCCGACCACTGCAGCATCGGGATGTCGTTGGGCATGTCGCCGATGGTGACGACCTCGTGCGGCGCGATGCCGTGCCGTTCGGCGAGGTCGGCCAGTCCGGTCGCCTTCGTGATGCCCGGCGCGGACATCTCCAGCAACCCGAACGAGGACGAGTGCGTGAGGGTGGCGCGGTCGCCGACGACCTCGGTGGCGGCGGCGAGGAACGCGTCGGCGTCGGCGGACCGGTCCTTGGCGAGCAGCTTGATGGCCGGGTCGGCGACGACCTCGTCGAGCGGCCCGATGCGCGGCGGCGGGATCGGCACCCCGCGGCGGTCGACGAGCGGGTTGACCTGCCAGTCGTGCGTGTACTCCGGCTCCGCGGCGAACCCGTGGCCGCGCTCGGACGCGAACGTCACGGCCTCGAACTCGCGCCGCAGCGCCACGGCGATGTCGCGCATCACCTCGGGCGCGATGGTGTGCTCGACCAGCACCTGCTCGGTGGCGAGGTCGTAGAGCACCGCGCCGTTCGCGCCGACCGCGACGCCCTGGTGACCGGTCTCCTCGAGCAGGTCGTCGAGCCAGCGCGGCGGACGTCCGGTCACGAAGGCGACGACCAACCCGGCCTCCAGCGCGGCGTCGAGCGCGGCCCGGTTGCGGGCGGAGACGCGTCCCTCGCTGTTGAGCAGCGTGCCGTCGAGATCGGTCGCGACGAGTCTGATCACGGGGCGGTCAGCAGTTCGCGCCCACCGAGGAACGGCCGCAGCGCCGCGGGCACGTACACCGACCCGTCCGGCTGCTGGTGGTGGTCGAGCAGGCAGGCGATCGTGCGAGCGGCCGCGCACAGCGTTCCGTTGAGCGTCGCCACCGGCTCGGTGCCCTTCTCCCCGCGGGTGCGGATGTTGAGCCGTCGCGCCTGGAACGTCGTGCAGTTCGACGTGGACGTCAGCTCGCGGTACGCACCCTGGCTCGGGAACCACGCCTCGATGTCGAACTTGCGCGCCGCGCTCGAGCCGAGGTCGCCGGCCGCGACGTCGATGACGCGGTAGCTCAACTCGAGCTTGTCCATGAACTCGCGCTCCCACGCCAGCAGCCGCTGGTGCTCGTCGCGCGCCTCGTCGACGCGCACGTAGGAGAACATCTCGACCTTGTCGAACCAGTGGACGCGGATGATGCCCTTGGTGTCCTTGCCGTAGGAGCCGGCCTCGCGGCGGAAGCAGGACGAGAACCCCGCGTAGCGAAGCGGCAGCTCGGCGAGGATCTCGTTGGAGTGCATGCCCGCGAGCGCCACCTCGGACGTGCCCACGAGGTACAGGTCGTCGCGTTCGAGGTGGTAGACCTCCTCGGCGTGCGCGCCGAGGAAGCCGGTTCCGGCCATGACCTCGGGCTTCACCAGCGCCGGCGCGATCACCTGCGTGAACCCGGCCTCGGTGGCCTGCTGCATCGCGAGGTTGACGAGCGCGAACTCCAACTGCGCGCCGACGCCGGTGAGGAAGTAGAAACGCGCGCCGCTCACCTTCGCGCCGCGCTCGGTGTCGATCGCCTTGAGCGCCGACCCGATCTCGATGTGGTCCTTCGGGTTCTCGACGGCCGGCGGCGTGCCGACGGTGTCGAGGGTGACGAAGTCGTCCTCGCCGCCCTCGGGCACGCCCTCCTCGACGATGTTGGGGACGGCGAACTGCGCCGCGCGCAACGCCTCGTCGGCGTCTGCCTGCTCGGCCTCGGCGGCGCGGACGTCCTCCTTGAGCTGCTTCGCGCGGTGAGCGATGGCCGGACGGTCCTCGGGCGACGCCTGCCCGATCTGCTTGCTGATGGCCTTCTGCTCGGACCGCAGCGAGTCGGCGCGCGCGACGGCGGCGCGGCGCAGGTCGTCGGCGGCGAGCAGGGCGTCGACGAGTCCCGGGTCGGCGCCGCGGGTGCGTTGGGACGCGCGTGCGGCCTCGGGGTCGTCGCGCAACTGCTTGAGATCGAGCACGTCATCAGGCTACTGACGCCGCCGACCGGAGTTGTCCACAGGCAAGGCCCGATCGTCGGCGGGGACCGCGCGGATCTGCCTACCCTGCCCGGCATGTCCGGTTACGAGGTCGACCCGACGGAACTGTTCGCCGCCCAGGCCGTGGTCACCGAGGAGGTGACCGAGGCACGCGCCGAGCTGGCGCGATTGCAGGCCGCCGCCGACGACCTGCTCGGTCACGGGTGGCGGGGGCAGGCGGCTTCCGCGTTCGGGCGCGGGTGGCAGGAGTGGTCCGAGGGGGCGCGGTCGGTCATCGCAGGGCTCGAGCAGATGGCGCAGGCGCTCGGTGTCACCGCGCGCGAGTACGAGAGCAACGAACTCGGCATCACGACCGATCTGCGGAAGATCGCATGAGTTTCGCAGTGGACCTCGAGCTGCTCACCCAGCTGATCGACCGCATGACCGTGACGCAGCGCGAACTCGAACGGGTCGACGACGCAGTCGACGCTCGCATGAAGCGCCTGCATGCCACCTGGCAGGGCAGTGCCGCCGGCCTGCACGCCGAGGCGCACCAGAAGTGGACGGCCGGCGCCCGGCAGATGCGCGACGCGCTCGCGACCCTGCACTCGATCGCGCGGACGGCCGACGCCAACTACACGGCCGCCGTCCGCGCGAACGTCCAGATGTGGTCGCAGTGACTCGACTGCACGTCGAGGTCGAGGACTTCGTCGCGGCGTCGACCACCGTCTGGAACGAGATCGTCAACCCGGTCGACACCGCGTTCGACGACCTGACCGCGACGCTGGCGACCGCGGGCGGAATGGCCGGTACCGATCCGTCCGGCCAGGCGTGGTCGACCGGTTACGACGACGCCGCGTGGACGGTGCTGCGGGCCACCGCGCACGCCCTCAACGGCGGAACCGCGCTGTCGCAGATGTTCCTGCAGTCGGCGCGGAACTATGCCGACGCCGAGCGGGCGTCGACCGCGTCGCGCGCAGACCTCGACGAGTCGGGCGCACTGCTTGCGGGTGTCCCGTGCTTCACAAGGGTCGGCACACCGACGCAGCCGCCGACGGCCAACGGCTCGCGTGGCGACGACGGTCCGACCGGCTGGTGGATCGTCGAGCACACCGTCGGGTACGTCTGGCCAACGGGGACGTCGACCGGCTGCGATCGGCCGGACAGGTGTGGACGCGATGCGGAAGCGCGCTCAGCACCAGCACGTGCCTGATCTCCGGGGTGGTGCGGCCCTTCACCGCCCACGGCCTGCCCGAGGCGGACGACATGGCCACGGTGTGCCAGGGCTACTCGTCGCGGCTGAGCGAGCTGGCGGACGCCCACTGGGCGCTGGGCCGCGCGTGCAACGACTACGCCGACCACCTCGATCACTGCCACAGCGAGATCGAGAGCGAGCTGGCGTGGCTGGCCGGCGAGAGCGCCGGACTGCAGGTGCTCGGCGCGATCGGCAGCATCTTCAGCTTCGGCGCCGCCGAGGCACCGACCCAGGTCGCGCAAGCGGCACGGATCGCCAAGGCCGTCGTCGTCATCCGCGGGTTGATCGAGAAGCTCCGCGCCGCCGGCAGGGTGGTCGAGGACGCCATCCGCGCGGTCAAGGCGAGCGCGGTCAAGGTGTACGACGAGCTGGCCGTCCTCGTCGATGCTCAGGTGTCCTACGCGAAGGTCAGGGCAGTCGGCGCCCTGCCCGCGCTCGGGCGCGCTGGACGATCAGCGGCCGGTGGGCTGGCGAGGGCTGGAAGCAAGTTCAAAGACCTGGGCGCGATCCTGCGGCTGAGCGGCTCGACGCCGAAGTACCCCTGGACGACGTGGGCGAACTATCCGAAGGTCGTGCGGAATGGACGCGAGTACGCGAGGATCGGAAACCGCCTGTACACCCGGCACGCGGTCGACCGTTTGCAACCTCGAGAATTGACACCTGGTGCAGTCGAGGGCGGGCGCAGCGTTCCGCCCGCCTTCGTCGAGGAGGTCATCAAGCACGGAAAGCGGACGGTTACGAGGGGCCCACTGGGCGAACGTCGGCTCGCCTACGACGTCGACGGTCTGCGGGTCGTCACCGAGGGTAAAATTGTGGTCACCGTGATGAGGACGCGTCGATGAACCAGTGCGAGCCGCAGTGGACCGTCGATGTGGTGGACGCCATCGCCACCTTCGAAGCCAACCGGTCCAGCGTCGAAGAACTCCAGCGACAGTTCCAGGAGATTCTGGCGGCTCACAGGGACGACGAAAGCGATCCCGTCTTCGATCTCGTGGATCTGGCCGAGAACGAGCTCGAGAATGTCCTCTTCACGTCCCTCCTGGCTGAACACCGCCCTCGGGCGCTCGAATGCGTCGCGCGCCTGCGTCGTGACCTGGCGGAGTCACGCGCCGCTCGATGACTGCGGGGAACCGGTGTTGCGGCAGTCTCCGTGGCGCCGTCGAGCCGTATGCAGATCTCCTGCGCAGATTCCTCGACGGACGTGTGCCCTTCGCGGTGTTCGACCGACGGTTCCGCGAGATGTTCTCGTCTGACGAGATCACTGTCGGTTCGGACCATGCGATGGAGCGGATGTTGCGGTTCTTCGCCGAACTCGACAACACCTACGACGAGCCCGACCGCTCACTGCGTGAGATCACGCCGGAGGAACTGAAACCGTGGATCGCCAACCTTCTCCGCGACGCCGGGTTCGGCAGTCGACGATCCACCCCCGAGGATTGAGTCGCCGTTCCTATCAAGGTCAGTCGGATGCTCGCGGGTCGTGGTACAGGTGGCACGCCACCGAGACGTCCGAACCCTCGACGGGAAGCAGCGCCGGGTCGTGCCGCTCGGCGAGGGTCAGCTCGACTCCGCCGTGGCCCGCGGACATCGACTCGACGCCCGTCCAGAGGGGTTCGTCCGGCCGGGTGTCCCGCTCCGACTGGAGCACGGTGAGCAGCTTCGCCGGGTCGGACGAGTGCACCTGCACGCCCGTGCCGGACGTCGCGGTCGCGAACTTCGCCCCGTCGCGCACCAGCCCGGACTCGGTCTCGAACTGCTCGGCGGGCACGTCGGTCCAGCGTTGCTCGAGCACCATGCGCAGATCGCGGCTCTCCCACCCGCACGGTCCGAACGCCTGCGGGCAGCGCGGGTGGAACGAACACCCGAGCGGCGCGGCGGCGGCGTCGGGGATCTCACCACGCGGGAGTTCGCGCGGCACCGAGCGGGACGGGTCCGGGTCGGGCACCGCCCGCAGCAGCGCCTTCGTGTACGGATGCCGCGGGTCGTCGAAGATCTGCTCGACCGGGCCGATCTCGACGATGCGCCCGAGGTACATGATCGCGACGCGATCGCAGAAGAACCGTGCCGACGCGAGGTCGTGGGTGATGTAGAGGTACGTCAGCCCGAGGTCGCGGCGCAGCTCGTCCATCAGGCCGAGGATCTTCGCGCGTACCGACATGTCGAGCATCGAGATCGGTTCGTCCGCGACGAGCAGCTCGGGTCCCAGCGCGATCGCACGGGCGATGACCGCCCGCTGCTTCTGGCCGCCCGACAGCTCGGCCGGGTACTTGTCGATGAAGCGCGCCGCCGGCGCGAGTCCGACCCGCTCGAGCGCCTCGGCCACCGCCTGCCGCCGGTCGTCCGGGCGCAGGCCGTGGATGCGCAGCGCGTCGCCGATGCCCCGTCCGACGGTCATCGACGGGTTCATCGAGGCGTGCGGGTCCTGGAAGACCATCTGCAGCTTGCGACGCAGCGGCCGCAGTTGCTTCTCCCCCAGCCCCGCGATCTCCCGTCCGTCGTAGCGGATCGAGCCGCGGGTCGGTTGCACGAGGCCCAGTAGCGCCCGTCCGAGGGTCGACTTGCCCGACCCGCTCTCGCCCACGACGCCGACGACCTCGCCGCGACCCAGGTTCAGGTTGACGCCGTCGACCGCGCGCACCGTGCCGGCGGAACCACCGACCAGCCGCGACAGGGCGTTGGTGCGGATCGCGAACTCGACGTGCAGGTCGCTGATCTCGATGAGCGGCGACGCGTCGGCGTCCGTAGTGGCGGCGGACTTCGTCAGATCAGGCTTCGTCGGCAACGGACACCTCCGCGAGGGCGAGCGGCTCGGCGTCCGCCTCGGACAACGTCTCGTGCAGCCAGCACTCGACCGTCTGCTGGTCGAGCTGTCGCGGCCGCGGGTCCTTCGTCGGGCACACCCGCATGGCGGACGGGCACCGCGGGTGGAAGTTGCATCCCGGGGGCGGCGACACCAGATCCGGTGGCGCGCCGGGGATCGAGTGCAGCTCCTGCGTCTTGAGCGAGATCGTCGAGCGCAGCAGCTCGCGGGTGTAGGGGTGCTGCGGGTTCGCGAACACCGCCTCGACCGGACCCTGCTCGACGATGCGCCCTGCGTACATCACGGCGACGCGGTCGCAGGCCTCGGCGATGATGCCGAGGTTGTGCGTGATGAGCAGGATCGCCGGCGAGAACTCGGCGCGAATATCCGCGAGAATGCGCAAAATCTGCGCCTCGACGAGGACGTCGAGTGCCGTCGTGGGTTCGTCCGCCACGATGAACTTCGGACGCAGGGCAAGCGCGAGCGCGATCATGATGCGCTGGCGCATGCCGCCGGAGAACTCGTGCGGGTAGTTGCGGTAGCGCGTGGGCGGGATTCCCAGCGCGCGCAACGACTCGAGCGCGCGGCGCTTGCGGTCCTTCTTCGACAGCTTCGTGTGCGTCTTCAACGCCTCGTCGAAGTGGGCACTGATCTTCATCAGCGGGTCGAGGCGGGTCATGGGCTCCTGGAAGATCAGGCCCATCCCCGCTCCACGCAGCCGCTCCCGCCGCTTCGTGGGCAGGCTCAACAGGTCGGTGCCGTCGAACGTGATGCGACCGCCCACCGCCGCGCCGGGCGGGGTGAGACCCATCAGCCCGCGTCCGAGCGTCGACTTGCCGCACCCGGACTCGCCGACCAGGCCGACGACCTCGCCGGCCTGCAGCGTCAGGTCGACGCCGTCGACCGCACGCACGGGCCCGCCGCTGCCGGCGTACCAGACCCGTAGGTCCTTGACGTCGAGAACCGGCTCGCTCATCGGAGCTCCTTCCGGGTCGGGTCGGCAGGCCGCTCGGCGGGGACGTCCGCACCCTCGGCGGGGACGTCCGCACCCTCGGCGGGGACGTCCGCGCCGTCGGTGGTCTTCGCGCCGAACGCCGGCAGCACGACCTGCGAGATCCTGCGCGTGCGCAGCACCGGGTTGAGCACGTCGTTGAGGCTCTCGCCCACCAGCGTCACTCCCAGCACGATCAGCACGATCGCCAGACCGGGGTACACCGATCCCCACCAGTCGTCGTTCGCGAGCAGCTTCGAGGCCACGTTCAGCTGGCGTCCCCATTCGGGCGCCGCGGTCGGCTCGATGCCGTAGCCGAGGAACCCGAGGCCGGCGAGGGTGAGGATCGCGTCGCCGGCGTTGAGGGTGGCGATGACGGGGACGGTCTGCACGACGTTGCCGAAGATGTAACGGATCATGATCACCCGCGGTGGGGCGCCGATGGCGCGGGCGGCCTCGACGTAGCTCTCCTCGCGTGCCGCCACGGTGGCGTTGCGGACGACGCGGAAGTACTGCGGTACGTACACCACGGTGATCGAGATCGCCGCGGCGAGGATGCCTGCCCAGCGCGTGCTCTGGCCCGTCGACACCGTCGTCGAGACGACGATCGCGAGCAGCAGCGACGGGAACGCGAACAGTGCGTCGGTGACGAGCACGAGCAGCCGGTCCAGCCAGCCGCCGATGTACCCGGAGATCAATCCGAGCGGCACGCCGATCACGAGCGAGATCGCGACCGCGAGCACGATGACCTGCAGCGCGGTCTGCGCGCCGTAGATGACCTCGGAGAACACGTCCGTCCGACCGTTGGTCGTGCCGAACCAGTGGTCCGCCGACGGCGGCTGGTTCTTGATGAACTGGCGGTCGCCGTCGGACGAGGCGTCGAAGTCGTACGTCGCGATCAGCGGCGCGAACAGCGCCATGATCACGAAGATGCCGACCAGGACGAGGCCGGAGACGAGCACGCCGCGCTGGAACCCGCTGGTCTGGCGCATGGTCGCCAGGCCGGGGATGCGGCCGCGGCGACGCGTGACCGGCGCGGCGCCCGGTTCGGTCTGCTCGAGCGACATGTTGGCCATGATCAGTACCTCACGCGGGGGTCGACGATCGCGGTGATCACGTCGATCAGGAAGCTGACGATCGCGACCACGACGGCGATGAACGCGACGATGCCCTGCACGGCGAGGAAGTCCTTCTCGTCGAGGTACTGGGCGATCGTGAACCCGAGCCCCGGCCAGTTGAACGTCTTCTCGGTGAGCACCGCGCCGCCGAGCAGGGTCGCGAACTGCAGCGCCATCACGGTCACGACGGGGATCAGCGCGTTCTTGAACGCGTGCTTGCGCACGACCCGTCCCTCGCGGACGCCGCGGGCACGCGCCGCCTCGACGTAGTCGGTGCGCAGCGTCTGCAGCAGGTTCACCCGCACCAGCCGGATGAAGATGCCGCCGGTCAGCAGGCCCAGGGTGATCGCGGGCAGGATCGTGTGCTCGATGACGTCCCAGCCGTAGGACGGGTCGCCGTAGAGGATCGCGTTGATGATGTAGATGTGGGTGTTCGGATCGACCGTCTCCAGCGCTTGCTGCACGTCCGAGCTCGCACGGCTGTTGGTCGGCAGCCACCCCAGCACCTGCCCGAACAGCAGCTGCAGCAGCAGGCCGAGGAAGAACACCGGGATCGCGTAGCAGACGATCGCGAACAGGCGCAGCCCGACGTCCGGCAGCTTGTCGCGGTGACGCGCGGCCACCCGTCCGAGCGGGATGCCGATGAGCAGCGCGACCAGGAACGCCCAGAAGGTGAGTTCGAGGGTGGCGGCCCCGCGCGTGATGATCAGATCGCTCACCGGTTGGTTGTCGGTGATGGTGGTGCCGAAGTCGAAGCGGACGATGCCGGTGAGGTAGTCCCAGTACTGCGACAGGATCGGCCGCGTCAGCCCGGCGGCGGCGCGGCGGCGCTCGATCTCCTCGGGCGGCAGCTGTCCGGCGTACTTGGACTTGATCGGGTCGCCGATCGCCCGCATCACGATGAAGACGAGGGTGACGAGGATCCACACCATCGGGATCACCAGCAGCAGCCGGGTGATCAGGTAGGTGCGCAGCGACCCTGACGATGCCTTGGTGCCTGCGGCCATGCGGTTGTGGCCCTTTCGACGCTGGTGGTGAGGGGCTGACACAGTCGCGCCGGGCGCGCGGGGTCACCGCGCGCCCGGCGGACGTCGATCAGGTCGTCAGCTCTTGCTGAACAGCCACATGCGGAACTTGTACGTCGGGTCCAGGGTGTCCTGGACGCCGCTGACGTCGCCGTGCGTGACCGCGACCTGCTTGCCGGACAGCAGCGGCAGCAGCGGCAGCGTCCCGGTGGCGAGCTTGGTCTGGATCTGGTCGAGCACGGTGGTGCGGGCACTGCCCGACGTCGTCTGCTCCTTGGACAGCAGTGGCAGCATGCCGTCCTGGTCGCACGGCCGGTTCTTCGCGCCCTTGTCGCAGTAGTGGGCGTTGACGAAGTTGCCCTCGGAGAGGAACGGGCCGAGGTAGTTGTCGGCGTCGACGAAGTCGGGGAACCAGCCGAGCTGGTAGATCGGGTACGAGTCCTTGACCCGCTCGTCGCTGTAGCTGTCCCACGACGTGCCGTTGATCGACACCTTGAACAGGCCGGTGCCCTCGAGCTGCCGCTTGATCTCGGCGTACTCGTCGGCCGAGCTCGGTCCGTAGTGGTCGGTCGTGTACTGGATGTTCAGCGAGACCGGGGTGGAGACGCCGGCCGACTTCAGCACGTCGGTCGCCTTGCCCTTGTCGGGGCTCTCGCCGTAGGTGGTCTTGAACGGCTCGGTCGCGTCCTTGATGCCCTTCGGGATCATCGAGTACGCGGGCTGGAACGTGCCGTCGAAGACGTTCTGCGCCAGCGACTGCCGGTCGACGGAGTAGGCGACCGCCTGACGGATGGCCTTCTTCTGCGCCTCGTTGCTGCCCGGCATCGTCTTGAGGTTGAAGACGATGTAGCGGATCTCGCCGCCGGAGCCGGTAAGCACCTTGACGTTGCTGTCCTTGCTCAGCGCCTCGACGTCACTGGGCAGCAGGCTGCGCCACGCGACGTCGATCTGGCCCTGGGAGATGTCCAGGCGCATGTTGCTCGCGTCGGTGTAGTACTTCAGCGAGATCTTGGACGTCTTCGGCTTGTTGTCGCCGCCGTAGTTCGGGTTGGCCTCGAAGCCGACGAGCTGGTTCTTGGTGTACGAGGCGATCTTGTACGGACCCGAGCCGATGATCTTGTCGTCGGTCAGCAGCTTGTCGGCCGGGAAGACCTTGCTGTCGACGATCGGGCCGGCGGACGTGCCGAGGACGTACGGGAACGTCTGGTCGTTGCCGTTCTTCAGCGTGAACACGACCGTGTCGTCACCCTGCGCCGCGACGCTGGCCATGTTGCCGAGCAGCGAGGACGGGCCGTTCGGGTCGTTGATCTTCACGATGCGCTGGAACGAGAAGACGACGTCCTTGGCGGTCATGACGTCGCCGTTGGAGAACTTCTGGTTCTGCTTCAGCGTGCAGGTGTACTTCGTGGGGGTCGTGAACTCGCACTTCTCGGCCGCGTCCGGCTGCGGGGTCTTGCCGCCCTCGGGGACGTCCATCAGGAACTGGTACACCTGCGTCTCGACCAGCAGCGAACCGTTGTCGTACGAGCCCGCCGGGTCGAGGGCGGTCACCTGGTCGGTGGTGCCGATGGTGATCGGCTTGCCGCCGCCGGTCGACGCGCCCGAGCCGGTGCCGGCCCCGCCGCTGCCGGAGGGTGCGTCCGACTTATCATCGTTCTTGCCGGCGCCGCACGCGGCCAGCGCGATCAGCGCGCCGGCGGCGATGCCCACCGTGATCGTCCTTCGGATCCGAGATCCCATGCGTCTCCCTTTCGAGGGTGTGCTCGTGGCAGTTGGTGCAGGTGGTGCAGATGCGCCGGACGGGGGACGGAGGCGGGATCGCGCCGACAGCCCCCGGGCGGCCATGACGCGGGAGCCTATCCCCAGCCGTCGCTCAGGAAGGGACCTCTCGGCGCAGGCGTTGCCCTTCCGTTAGCGGGCGATGCCTCGCGATCCGGACAAGTCAGACAGAATGCGCCCCGGCGTCGCTCGTTCACCTGGTGTTCGCCTTCCCGTTGCCTACGCCTTGCCCGCGATCCGCACAGTGGGGACACATCGGGGGTTGTAAGCCCCGCGAACAAATTCGGAGAACCGATGGACGTGTCGTTCCTCGTCGTGGTCGTCATCGCTACGGCGCTGGCCTTCGACTTCACCAACGGCTTCCACGACACGGCCAATGCGATGGCGACCTCCATCGCGACCGGCGCGCTGCGGCCGCGGGTCGCCGTCCTGCTGTCGGGCGTGCTGAACCTCGCGGGCGCGTTCCTGTCGACCGAGGTCGCCAAGACCATCTCCGGCGGCATCGTCGACGACGCGAAGCTGTCCGACCCCGGCGTCAACGGCACCGCGATCATCTTCGCCGGCCTGATCGGCGCGGTGCTCTGGAATCTCGTCACCTGGCTGCTGGGGCTGCCGTCCTCGTCCTCGCACGCCTTGTTCGGCGGGCTCATCGGCGCGGTGTGGGTCGTCGTCGGCTCGGCGGGCGTGCACTTCGACGCGGTGCTGTCGAAGATCATCCTGCCGGCGGTGCTCTCCCCGGTGATCTGCGGCCTGATCGCGGCGCTCGCGACCTACGCGGCCTACACCATCACCCGCCGGTCGGATGCCGAGACCGCTCGGACGTACTTCCGCCACGGCCAGACCGTGTCGGCGTCGCTCGTCTCGCTGGCCCACGGCACCGGCGACGCGCAGAAGACGATGGGCGTCATCACCCTCGTCCTCATCATCAACGGCCACCAGAGCACCGGAACCGGTCCGCAGTTCTGGGTGGTGCTCGCCGCGGGCCTCGCCATCGGGCTGGGCACGGCGATGGGCGGCTGGCGCATCATCCGCACGATGGGCAAGGGCCTCACCGACATCGAGTCGCCGCAGGGGTTCGCCGCCGAGTCGGCCTCGACCGCCGTGCTGCTGGCGTCCTCGCACCTGGGTTTCGCGCTCTCGACGACCCAGGTCGTGTCCGGAGGCATCCTCGGCTCCGGCGTCGGACGGCGACTGGCCGAGGTGCGCTGGAACGTCGCCGGGCGCATGGCGCTGGGCTGGCTGTTCACCCTGCCCGTCGCCGCGGTCATCGGCGCCCTCGCCGGTGAGCTCGCGAGCCGCGGCAACGGAGGCATCGCCCTGGTCGCGCTCGTGGCGGTCGGCGCCGTCGCCTTCATCGCCTACCGCTCCCGGCGCAACCCGGTGAACCCGCACAACGTCAACGACGAAGCCGCCGCGCAACCCGAGCGCGAACTGACCGGAGCCGCCGCATGAGCGCCACGCACCTGCTCGCCGCCGGTGAGACCAAGCCGCTCGTCGACTGGGAAGCGCTCGGCAAGGTCGCGGGCGTCAGCCTGCTGTTCGGGCTCGCCGTCGTCGTCCTCTTCTCGCTCGCCGTCGTGGGCCTGTCGATGGCCCGCGGCCACGACCGGGCCGCCGTGACGGACGGTGCCCCGGGCGTCACCGCGTCACAGCCGCGGCTGGCCGGGTCACTGCTGGCCGGACTGGGTTTCGTCGCCAGCGGCGGTGCGGTTCTCTACGGGCTGTGGCTGATCATCCCGCAGTTCCACTGACGGCGGCCGCCTACCCGGCGAGGCCGTACCCGGGCGCCCGTCCGCCCTTCTCGTTCGTGCAGGACGTCGACGACACGCTCGTGCCCCTGCCCGACGACACCGACGCGTGGCTCGCCGCGCGCGGCGCCGTGCCGATGGCGCGGCGCCGTCCGGTGCTGGCGTACGGGTCGAACGCGTGCCCGTCCAAGATCGCGTGGCTGCGGACGGCGCGCGCCCTGCCCGGCCCCGTCGTCGTGCACCGTGTCCGGTGCCGTGGGCTGGCCGCGGTCTGGGCGGCCGGGCTGCGGGTCGTCGACGACCAGCGCCCGGCGACACTCGCCGCCCTGCCCGGGGCGGAGGAGGTCCACGCCGTCTGGTGGGCCGCCGAGGACCAGGTCGCCGCGCTCGACGCGTGCGAGGGCCGCGGCGTGCGCTACGACCTCGCGACCGTGCGCAGCGGCTCGGTCGAGATCGTCGACGACGGGCGCCGGGTCGAACCGCTGGCCTACGTCGGACGGGCCACGGCCCGGTTGCCGCTGCTCGTCGACGGTGCGCCGGTGCGCTGCCGCGACGTGCCGCAGGCGGACGCCGTCGCGCTCGTCGGTCGGCCCGCCGGGACGGACGGGCTCGACCTCCTACGCTGGTGACCATGAGCGGGTTGCCGATCAAGATGCTGCACGACCGGGTGCTCGTGCGCGAGACGCGCGAGGACGGTGAACGGCGCAGCAGCGGCGGCATCCTGATCCCGAGCACCGCGCAGGTGTCCAAGCGGCTGGTGTGGGCCGAGGTGCTCGCGGTCGGCAACCACGTGCGGGCGGTGGAGACCGGCGACCGCGTGCTGTTCAGCCCCGACGACCGCTTCGAGGTCGAGATCGCCGGGGACGACTACATGCTGCTGCGCGAGCGAGACCTGCACGCCGTCGCGGCCGAGCGCAACGACGCGAACACCGGCCTCTACCTCTAGGACGCGCCCTTCTCGCGCACGGCGGCGAGCCACGCCCGCGCGTCGGCGAAGTCGGCGTCGTGCCGTCCGGTGGGCACCGGCCCCTGGGCGCCGTCGCGCCGGGCGTACGAACCGAGGTAGCGCACGTCGGCGCAGACCCGGTGCAGGGCGGCGAGCGCGTCGCCGACGCGCTCGTCGGCCAGGTGTCCCTCGGCGTCGATCGAGAACGAGTAGGTGCCCGGGCGCAGCCGGTCGGGGCGGGACTCGATGCGGGTCAGGTTGATGCCGCGGCTCGCGAACTCGCTCAGCATCTCGAGCAGGGCGCCGGCGTGCTCCTCGCGCAGCCGGGCGGCGACGGACGTCCGGTCGTTGCCGGTGGGCGGCGGTGGCGGGCCCGGCCGCGTCAGCCGGACGAAACGGGTGACGGCGCCGTTGTTGTCGGCGATGTCGTGCGCGAGCGTGTGCAGGCCGTAGAGCTCGCCCGCGACCGCGGCGCCGACGGCGGCGTCGTACTCCCCGCGGCCCACGTCCTGTGCGGCTCCCGCGGTCGACCCGACGGGCGCCACGGACGCGCCGGGCAAATTCGCCATCAGCCAGCGCCGCACCTGCGCCTCGGCGTGCGGGTGGGTGGCGACGGTGCGGACGTCCGCCAATTCCGTGCCCGGACGGGACATGAGCTCGAACGAGACACCGAGGTAGGTCTCCTCGGCGATGATCAGCGGCTCGCCGTACGCCAGCTCGTCCAGGGTGGCCGGGACGGCGCCCTCGACGGAGTTCTCCAGCGGCACCAGCGCCGAGTCGGCCTGTCCGGCGCGGACGGCGTCGATCGCGAGCGTCACGTTGCTCAGCGGGAGCAGGCTCGCTCCCTCGGACACCGGCAGCTGCCGCAGCGCCTGGTGCGCGAACGTGCCCTCCGGGCCGAGGAAGGCGATCGTCGTCACCGCGGCAGCGTAGCGGCGACCGGCGGTGCGGCCCGGGTCAGGAGGCGCGGGCGGCCGGGCGGCGGGCGAGCAGGCTGCGGCGCTTCGCGAGCGCCGCCGACACCGCCTGCTGCTCCTCGGGCGAGAGTTCGTGCTCGCCCTTGCCGTTCGCGACGCCCTTCGCGTAGACGCGGGTGTCGCCGGTGCCGGCGATCGCGCTCAGCGTGACGCCGTCGCCCTTCTCGTCGAGCAGCGCGAGCGAGAACGACATGCGGCCGGACATCTCGCCGAACGCGTCGTAGCGCACCAACGCGATGTTGCGCAGGGCGCCCGGAGCGTCGCCGGGACGGGCGCCCAGCATGGTCTCGAGGTGACCCCGCAACGCCTCGAGCTCGTCGGACACGACGTCGAGCCGCTCGGCGTGCTGCTGGCTGGTCTCGATCAGCGAGGTGTGGTTCTCCTCGCCCCGCGCGCCCTTCGCCAGCACGCGGGTCGCGCGCCGCAGCTTGGCGAGCGTGCGCAGCGCGATGTACGCCGCCACGAGGGCGACGTAGGCGAGCACGAGCGCGAACACCGCGACATAGGTGGCCATCCTCACCAGGCTATGGGCATCGTCGCCCGCGCCCGGCTCGGCGCGCCCGGCGACGCGCACACCGACGCGGAAATGCCCGCCATCCGGCCGGCCGGCGCCGAGTCCGTGCCGGGCCGCCCAGCCTGGAGCCCGTACCGGGCCGCCCAGCCTGAAGCCCGTACCGGGCCGCCCAGCCTGGAGCCCGCGCCGGGCCGCCCCGTCGACCGGGGGTGGAGCACACCCTTGCCGAAACAATTAAGACCCCTTCACGAGAGGGCTTCACGAGACCTCTTCACGAGACGGCTTCACGAGACCTCTTCACGAGAGGGCTTCACGAGACCCCTTCACGAGAGGGCTTCACGAGACCCCTTCACGAGACCCGTTCGCGGCGTGGCCCCGATGCCGTCAGCGGGCCCCGAGCGATCTTCATGGCTCGGCGTCGGCGTGGCGACGCCGGCTCCTCATCGTCTCGTGAAGCCGTCTCGTGAAGCCGTCTCGTGAAGCCGTCTCGTGAAGCCGTCTCGTGAAGCCGTCTCGTGAAGCCGTCTCGTGAAGCCGTCTC